>NZ_CP197465.1:0-1785000 GCF_052180275.1 Mesorhizobium sp. KACC 23794 | reverse complement strand
CGTTTTTGACCGGCGTCACCTCGACTGTTCTGATGGGTGTCGCCCTTGTCGTGGCGCTCGACGGCCGCGAGCAGCTCGCCACGCCGCCGGAGATCGCCGACCTCGCCACCGTGCAGGACGACAGCGGCGGCGAGGCGGCCAAGACCACGCGCCTCGTGCCGCCGCGCCAGGTGGCGCGCGCCAAAAACCGCCGGCGCATGGAAGTCTCCATGATGACCCGCGTCGGCGATCACGACGTCATCAAGACTATGCCTTTTGTGCAGATCAAGATGCCGCTCGCCGCCGGCTACAAGACCACCCGTTCCTACCCGCCCTTCGACCCGCTCGCCGTCTTCGCCGAGGACGGCGCGGCGGAGGTCACGGCCGCCGCAACCACCGGCGCGCAGATATACGGGTCGAAGGTCGAGAACGAGATGAGCCTGAAGACGGTCGACTTCCCGATCTCGACCGCCGCTTTCGACGAGAAGAGCGACCTGACCTCCGCCGAGGTCGAGGAGGTGGTCCGCACCACCGGCGCCGCGCTGACCGACGGCGCGATCCAGGTCGCCGCGCTGCACTATGTCGATCCGCAGCGTTTCGGCGACGGGCTCGACGCGCAGGCGCTGGCCGCCGCGTCCTACGGCATCCGCATCACCCAGGAAAACGTCTCCGTCGCGCCGCGCAGCGAGCCGGCCGCCGACGACATCGCCTATGCCGAGGACCTGATCCCCTTCAACAGCGACCGCGACGTCACCGAAGCACTCGCCGACGCGGGCTATGCCGGGGACGATGCGAAGGCAATGGCTGCTGCCGTCGCCGACCGGCTGAACGCCACGACGCTGAAGGCCGGCACGGTGCTCTGCATCGGGCTGGAGGTGCGCGGCGAGGACGCCAAGATGGTACGGCTCGGCGTCTACGACCGCACGCAGCATCTGATCACCGTCGCCGTCAACGACAGGAACACCATCGTCACGACGCCCGAGGCCGAACCCAATCCCGGCCTGCAGACCGCCTTCGACGACACGCCGATCATCACCGCGCGCGGCGCCCTGCCCTCCGTCTATGACGGCATCTACCAGGCAGCCTATTCCTACGGCATGTCGCGCTCGATGACGCGCCAGTTGATCAAGCTGCTCGCCTCCGACGTCGACTTCCAGTCGCGACTGAGCCCGTCCGACCAGATCGACGTGTTCTTCTCGCAGCCCGACGACAGCGACGCGGTTTCGGACGATTCGGAACTGCTCTACGTCGCCACCAATTTCGGCGGCGTCGCCCAGAAATTCTACCGCTTCGCCTTCCCGGACGGCTCGATCGACTATTTCGACGAAGACGGCCGCAGCTCGAAGCAGTTCCTGATTCGCAAGCCGGTGCCCAACGCCGTCTTCCGCTCCGGCTTCGGCGGCCGCAACCACCCGATCCTCGGCCTTACGCGCATGCACACCGGCGTCGACTGGGCGGCGCCGCGCGGCACGCCGATCATCGCCGCCGGCAACGGCGTCGTGGAAAAATCCGGATGGGCCGGGGGTTACGGCCGCCAGACCATCGTGCGCCACGCCAATGGCTACGAGACCTCCTACAACCACCAGAGCGGCATTGCGCAGGGGATAAGACCCGGCGTGCGCGTCCGCCAGGGTCAGGTCATCGGCTTCGTCGGCACCACCGGCCTGTCGACCGGGCCGCATCTCCACTTCGAACTGATCGTCAACGGCACCAAGGTCGACCCGATGCGCGTGCGCCTGCCCTCGGGCCGCGCCCTGAAGGGCGAGGACCTCGATCGCTTCCAGGTCGAGCGCAAACGGATTGACGATTTGCTGAAGGAAGACAAGGACGGCTCGGCGCTGAAGGTCGCCAGCGCAGGAAAGTAGCCGGGGCAATCCCCCGCCGCGCCAGCTTGCCTGCTGTTGGTATTCTGTTCACAGCATCGGCCTGGAGTGCAGATCGCCTGCTTTTGCGGCAGACGACACCTACCGTTGGCGGCGCTCCGCGCATAATGTTGCCCGCATGGTGCTGCGACAGACCATAAAATTCTGCTCCTCGCGCGACGGGACCAGGATTGCCGTCGCGTCCGTCGGAAGCGGCCCGCCGCTGCTGCGCGCCGCGCATTGGCTGAGCCATGTCGAATACGACCTCGAAAGCCCGATCTGGCGGCCATGGCTGACGGCGTTTTCGGAGCGCAACACCTACGTCCGCTACGACCAGCGCGGCTGCGGCCTGTCCGACCGGCAGCCGGCTGACATATCGTTCGATGCCTGGCTGGCGGATCTCGAAGCGGTCGCCGACACCATCGACCAAAGATCCTTCCCGCTGCTCGGCATGTCGCAAGGCGGCGCGCTGGCCATCGCCTTCGCGTTGCGTCATCCCGAACGGGTCTCGCATCTGATCCTCTTCGGCGCCTATGCGCGCGGCGCGCACCACCGGGCAACGAACGAAGCGGAGCGACTCGAAGCGAAAACCTTGGTCGACCTGATCCGCGTCGGCTGGGGGCGGGACAATCCGGCCTTCCGCCAGGTGTTCACCAGCCTGTTCATCCCAGGCGGGACGGCGGAGCAGCATCGATGGTGGAACGACCTCGAACGCATCAGCACGAGCCCGGAGATCGCGGCACTGACGCTTGAGCAGCTTCACCAGATCGATGTGACGGCGATGGCCGCGCAGCTTCGGGTTCCGACGCTGGTGCTGCATGCGCGCGGAGACGCGCGCGTGCCCTTCGAGGAAGGCCGGAAGCTGGCCGGGCTGATCCAGAACGCCAGATTCGTGCCACTGGAGAGCAGCAACCACACGCTGCTTCCGTCCGAGCCTGCCTGGCTGCAGTTCCTGGCCGAGATACGTAGCTTTCTGACGCCCGAAGCGGAAACCCTTCGCAGGCCGTCCGTCGACCGGGCGGGCCTCACCGCCGCCGAGGCAGAGGTTCTGGCGCTTGTCGCCGCCGGTCTCGACAACCGGGCGATCGCCGGGCAGTTGGGCAAGGCCGAGAAGACGGTGCGGAACCAGTTGTCCTCAATCCTTGACAAGCTTGGCGTGCGCAGCCGGGCGGAAGCCATCGTGCTCGCCCTGAAGGATTGATGGGGACAGGCCCACCATACCGGCGAATGTTTTTCACGACGGGCGGGACAAACGCCCCATGCGCTCCGCTCCGACGCACGTTTTTCTCACCGCACCATCGCTTTGCCGGCCCGCCTGCCGCGGCCGCGCCAAGCTTGTCGAAATAGGGATGGCATGCCCGGTCCGCCGGCCTCGCCATTGGAAAAAACGGAGGAGACCGAGATGGACGCGATCAGCCAGGATAAGGTCAGCGAAGACAAACTGAACAGTTTTGTCGGGCAGCTGTTGTCCGATCTCGGCGGCGCGGCCAGCGTTCCGCTGGTCAGGATCGGCGACACGCTTGGACTGTATCGGGCGCTCCACGAGAAAGGCCCGATGACGCCGGCCGCGCTCGCCAAGGCCAGCGGCTGCCATGAACGATACCTGCGCGAATGGCTCAGCGCCCAGGCCGCGTCGAACTATCTGGCCTATGACGCGGGCACCGGAGCATTTTCGCTCCCGCCGGAGCAGGCCATGGTGTTCGCCGTGGAAGGCAGCCCGGTGAACATGATCGGCGCCTTCGATATGATGGCGGCGATGGTCGAAAACCAGAAATCGGTCGAAACGGCCTTCCGCACCGGCGACGGCGTCGCATGGGGCAGTCAGGAGGGCTGCCTGTTCTGCGCCGTCGCCCGCTTCTTCCGCCCGGGCTATCTGAACAACCTCGTCTCGGCCTGGCTCCCTGCCCTGGACGGCGTCGTCGAAAAGCTGGAGCGCGGCGCCAGCGTGGCCGATGTCGGCTGTGGCCACGGCGTTTCGACCATGCTGATGGCCGAGGCATTCCCCAACTCGACCTTCGTCGGCTACGATTTTCACGAAGGCTCGATCGCGGAGGCGAACGAACACGCCAAGGCGCATGGGAGCACCGGCAATCTGCGCTTCGAGGTCGGGCTGGCAAAAGATTATCCCGCCAAAAATCTCGACCTCGTGACCTGCTTCGACTGCCTGCACGACATGGGCGACCCGCGCGGCGCGGCGGCGCATGTCAGGCAGTCGCTGAGACCGGACGGAACCTGGATGGTGGTCGAGCCGATGGCGCAGGATCGGCTCGAAGCCAACCTCAATCCGGTCGGCCGCCTCTATTATTCGGCGTCGACGATGATCTGCGTGCCTACATCGTTGGCGCAGGAAGAAGGCGCAGCACTCGGCGCGCAGGCCGGCGAGGCCCGGCTGAAGGACGTCATCCGCTCCGGCGGCTTCGGGAAAGTACGGGTGGCGACGTCGACGCCGTTCAACATGGTGCTCGAAGCGACAGCCTGAGGCCGGCCCGAGATCACGGGCGTCGGAAGCAGCCGCGCTTACGCCATGGCATCTCGACGACCAAGCGCCGAGCCCTTCAGCTCGCCGCCTTTATCCGTCCGTCGCCGCGGCCCGGTGTGCCGACCCGCTTGGCCCGCTTGGCGGCATACATCGCCTGGTCGGCCGAGGCGATCAGCGCTTCCGCGTCCCGTCCGTCGTCGGGATGCACGGCGATACCGACCGTAGCGCCCACGGCAAGGCTCGACGTGCCGAACTGCCGTGGCCTTGCCATGTCGCGGGCGAGCCGCTGCGCAAGAAACAGCAGCGATTCGCGGCCGGTGGAACCCGGGATCACGATGCCGAACTCATCGCCGCCGAGCCGCGCCACCGTGGTCCCCTCCGGTGCCGCATGGGCGATCTGCTCGGCCACTGCGATCAGCACCTCGTCGCCAACCGCATGACCGTAGGTGTCGTTGACCGGCTTGAAGCCGTCCAGATCGATGAACAGCACGGCGCAGTTCGACGACGAGTTTTCCGATATCGCGATCGCCGTCCGCAACGCCTCGCCGAAGCGGCGGCGATTGGCCAGCCCGGTCAGCGGATCGTGCCTGGCCGACTCATGGGCGAGGCGTTCGGCAGCCTCGCGGCGCGCGATTTCGCGGAAGAGCTGCCGGGTGCGGATGGCGAGAAACACAATGGAGACCAGGCCGGCGCAAAGCAGCAACGACAAGAGCTCGTCGAGTTCCCAGTCTTCATAGAGGCGGGTTGCCGCGAAAAGCCGATCGTACAGGTCGATGGTCGCCACGATTGCGAAAAGCCCGATCACCGCCAGCAACCACAGCCCGGCGGTCAACACCCGGCGCCAGACCTTGGCCGGCCACATCCCCGGGTCGTCGCCATTGGAATGGCTCTGCCGATGCAGATCGGTTGCCGACATCCAGCCCGCCCTCGTCGTCGAAAGCGTGAGGCCAAACGATTAACGGCCAGTCAGTTTCGACGATTGAATTTTATCAAAGACCGTTGCCGCCGTCACCGCCCGATGCCCCTTTCCGCGAGCGCCTTAGGACCCGCACGACCGCGGCGCGAGCAGGCTGAAAATATGCCTGCACAAGCTCCATGGATGATCCGGATCGCGTCAAGCTCGTCAAGCCGGACCCATCCGTGCCGTCAGGCCGAAACGCCGGAAGAGCCCGGTCGAGAAAGGCTGAGGCGCTGACCTCACTCGACGAATTCGACAATCACTCCGGCCGAGACCAGCTTGGCGAGTTCCTGGGCGTCCCAGTTGGTCAGGCGTATGCAGCCATGGCTTTCGGTCTTGCCGATCTTCGACGGATCCGGCGTGCCGTGGATGCCGTAGGTCGGCTTGTCCAGCGCGATCCACACCGAGCCGACCGGGCCGTTGGGTCCGGGCGGGATGGTCAGCACCTTGTCGTTCTCGCCCTGCTTGAAATTGAGCTTCGGATTGTAGGTGTAGTTCGGGTTGATTGCTACGCGCGACACGGCATGCGTGCCGGTGGGCGACGGGGTATCGGACGAGCCGATCGTCGCCGGATAGGCGGCGACGAGCTTGCCGCCGGCATCGTAGGCCCGCACCTGCTTCTGGCCCTTGTCGGCAATGATATGGGCAACCTTGGTGGTGACGTTCGAGCCGAAGTTGGCGACCCGCACCAGCGTCCCCGGTCGCGAGAAATTCGCCTCCGGATTCAAGGCCTTCAGATAGCCCTCGTCCATATGGAACCGCTCGGCCAGCATCTCGGTGACCGAGGTGTAGCTCATATGGTCGAGCTTGGCCTTCTCGCTGTAGTCGGCGGGAACCGCGGCAACGAAAGGTCCGGCCGCGTCCTCGGGCGTGATCTCGTACAGGCCCAAGGCATCGCCGCCGCTCTCCGCAAGCGCTGCCGTGATGCCGATCGTGTCCGTCGACTTCAAATTGGTGCCGGTCAGTTCGCGATAGGCGGCGAATGCCTTGTCGACATTCGAACCGAATTTTCCGTCGATGACGCCGGGCGAAGCCCCTGCCCTGTCCATCAGCACCTGGATTGCCGCGACATCCTCGCGCGCGGTGAAGTTTAGCGCAGGCGGCGTCGCCGGACTGACGGTTGTGTCGGGACGCGGCTCGACCGTGCCGGTTATGTCCGATTCGGCCGAGCTGACCTGCCCGCCGCCGAGCGGCGCACGCTGGATCGGCTCCTGGCTGGCCATGACCGGCGGGGCCTCGCGTCCGCCGCGCGGCGGGCGCGGCGCAGCCGGGAATTCGTCGGGCGCCGGCTCGCGGTAGCCATAGTCCTCCTCGGGCTGGGCGTAGTCCGGAATGGCATAGCCGTCATCCGACGGAACGGCCCTCAAACCCTCGTCGCGCCTGAGCCGTGCCATGTCTTCCGGATCGTCGAGATAATAGCGGTCCTGGCGGCGGATCTCGCGGCGGCGCTCCCGAAATTGGTCGCGCCGGTTGTTGAACTCGCGCGGCTGCACGGCGATCACCTCGCCCGTCACCGAATCGACGATGACCCGGTTGCCGTTGCCGTCGAAATAGACTTCCGCGTCGCGATATTGCGCGAGCCGGATCTCGCCCTGCGCCGGAGCCTGCCGCGCCGGTTCGCGCATCCATGGCGCGGGGGATTCGGATGCGGCAGCGGCACTTGCCGCCAAACCCATTGCCATGGCCGGAAGAAAAATCAGCCCGCGAAGCATTGTTGGTCGTTCTCTCCGGTTCCCGTCCGTCGTTCCGCGCCCGGATAGACCGTAACGCGCCTGCGAATCTAGTTGTTCCAGTATGAACAGGGCATGAAGATGACCGCCAGCATTTTCCGATGCCCGGCGTAGAACCGTGCCCGAAGAGGCGCGCGGGCGGGCAGTTCAGGCGTTGTCCAGCCCGAGTTCCCGCCGTATCTTCTTCGTCAGCCCGAGGACGACCCGCCGCCGGCTCTCCCGCAGATAGTCCTTGAGTGCGGCGTCATCCATCGATTCGTCCGTCTGCCTCTGGATCCATTTCATGCCACGCGAGGCAAGATAGGGCGCCGGGCGGCAGCCGGGCTGCTCCCTCAAGATGTCGAACGCCATTTCGGAAGTCTTGAAGGTCACGGCAAGCGCGTCGCCATCGCTCCAGCCGGCAATGGCGAAAACCTTGCCGCCGACCTTCCACACATGCGCCCCGCCCCACTGGACGACATGGGTCGTGGCGGAAAGCGAAGCGCAGAAGGCGTTGTAGTCGTCGAGGGTCATGGCCCCTCTCTCGCACACATGACGGGTCCTTGCCACGCTCCGGATTTTCACCGGCCTGGCTGTTGATCATTCCCGGCAAGTTCAGGGGACAGTTTCCTTGATTCCGCAGAAAGACGCAGCGTTTCAAGGTTGACGCGGGCGGAATCAGGTAACTGTCCCCGGGCGTTCGACGCGTCATGACGTGTCGGGGCGGAGCGCGTAGTGGGCCAGCGCGTGGGCGTGCGCCAGAATCTCGTCGATGTCGCGAATGTTGCGCCCGGGCGGGGCGTCAGGATCGTAGCGGGACAGGCGGCCGCCCGGTGGCCGGCCGCCGCGCAGAGGCGTAACGCGGCAAATGCGTCCCGCCGCAAGCGCCTGATCGCGCCGTGCTTTCCAGCGCGCGAAGCGTTTCACCTGCCCCGGCAAATCGTCCAGCGCGCGGGCAAGCGCCGCCAGCCGCCGGCCAAGACGGCCCGCGTCGAGCGGATCGTCGGGCGAGGGCGGCTTCCAGGCCGGGACGGCAAGGTGCTGGGTGATGCCGGCTATGCAGATGCGCGGCACGCTGGTGGCGACCGCCCGCCGGCGGTGGCGGCTCCACCGCGTCAGCGGATCGAGCAGCGGGAAGGAAAGCGGCCGGGCCGCCGTCTTGCGAGGAACGAGATGGGCCAGATGGGCAGGGACGGGTGCGCCGCGCGGCAAGACGATGCCGGTGCCGACGCCGTCGCGCACGAAGATGGAAGTCGGCCTCGGCTTCGGCTTGGCCTTGCGCGCGTGCCGCGGCGGTAGCGCCACGACGACACCGCGCGCCAGCACGATGACCAGGCGCCGCGCCGCGGATTCGGCCGGCCGCAGCAGCCTGAGCACGGCGCGGTAGAGATGGCGCGGCAAGCCAGGCGCCGGGGACGGTTCGCTTTTTTCCGCCTGCGCCGGAGTTGAGGCGGCCACGCCTTTCCCCGGAAACAAAGCAAACTGTCCCCCCATCTCGACCATGGCGACGAGCGCGGCCACGATGCGCCTCAGCGCCGCGCGGTGGTTCTCGATCACTGCACTCAAGTCCATCGCCGCCTCCCTTGCTTCGAACACAGGCGCGACGATTGTCGTCTGCGCGGGGAGGTTGGGGATAAATGGGAACGGATTTTTTGCGAGGTGCCCGTCAAGCACATGGAATCACAGGAAGACTCTTTTTGATTCATTCGAGGGACCGGAAATCCATCCCCTTTTTTGAGACGCACGCCACCCGATCAGAGGCAGGCGATTGACACGCTCGCGCCGTTTCCTAGCGGAAAGCGCGCACAAGTGCGCTGGAGAGAATGAAACCGGGAACCCGTATATCTGTCTCTATTGTATGATCTCAGATACGACACGGCCCAGGCCATCTGTGCGATATTGACGTAGTGTCAGCGCCGTTCCGATCTGAAGGAATCGCCGGTCTCCCTCGCCACCTTACTTCCCTTTGGCGCAACGCGTTTTTGGCCGCCAGATTTAACAAAAAGTAAGAAGATTCATATGATCACATATGGCCGGATAAGGGCGCCACCTTACCCCTGCGGTTTGTATTGCTGCATGCAGCGAAGCCGAATCGATTTGCGTTGGCGTCAGCTTATTGACCTGTAGGAGCTCTCTTCTGTGCCGTCAAACATGTACAAAATAGCCTTTCTGTCCACCATTGCATTAATCGCAAGCAATACTTTTTCGGCGGCCTCAGACAATACCGCTGGACCCAAAGTGACGGACCCGAACTTCCATATATCCCCAGGCTATCTTCAGCAAAAAGAACTGCCCGATAGCCTTGAATTGCTCGGACCGCCCCCGGCGGAGGGGAGTGCGGCGCTTGCCCGCGACGAAGCGGCAAGAAGCGCAACCATACCGCTGCGCGACAAGCCGCGCTGGGACCTGGCGCGCATGGACGCAGATCTGGAGTTTCCACAGCCGGCAAAGAACTTCTCCTGCGCCATGGGGGTCGACATCAATGAAAGCGGAACCCCGCATCTGTATCGGCTGATGCAGAAGGTGCTGACGGACGCGGGCCTGTCGACATATGGCGTCAAAAACGCGTTCAATCGCACGCGTCCTTTCGTGGTCCACAACGAGGGCACCTGCACGCCCGACCAGGAGCCAGTTCTACGCCATGACGGTTCCTACCCTTCGGGTCATACTGCGGCTGGCTGGGCCTGGGCGCTTGTGCTGACCGAAGTCAACCCTGAGCGCGCAAATAATCTGCTCAAGCGCGGTATGGAATTCGGCCAGAGCCGTGTGATTTGCGATGCGCACTGGCAGAGCGACGTCGATGCAGGGCGTATCATGGGTGCTGCCGCGGTGGCCAAGCTTCATAGCAATGCAGAATTCCTCGCTGATATCGAGGCTGCCCGCGCAGAAGTGAAAGCCGTGCAGGCAAATGGTTCATCTGCCCAGCCAAGCTGTGCCGCGGAGGAAGCGGCCTTGTCCACCGAGTAACGCCGTTGGCCGTATTTCTCATTCCGTCGATAAGAATTTCCTGCCCGGGAATTTGCGGGCCGGAATCTCGGATGCGGTACAACGTCTTCAAAATCCCTGTTCAAGAAGTGGCCTGCCAATGAACGAGATCGCTACTCCGGCCTCGGCGGACGTGAACGCGGGAGATCCTTCCCCGCGCCCCGCTCCCGATCTGGGTGAATTTCTTGCGTCCCACGGCGGACCTTTCTTCGAACTGCAAGTGCAACTGAAACTGCTTCAGAAGCACACGCTTCGCGTCGGGTCTCGAGCGGCCCTGTTCGTGTCGTTGGCCTGGGGCGTTCCTTTTCTGCTTGGCTTGCCGCGCAGTTTCTCACTGGACCACGGCCAGGGAGCCTATCTCGCCGATCTCGGGGTATGGGCGAAGTTCTTCTTCGGGATCGGTGCTTTTATTCTGGCCGAGCAACAGGTGGAAAAAGGCTTGAAAGCCAAGCTGTCCCAGCTTCTGAGCGCGCCGATCGTCGCTCCGGGGTCAATCCCGGCTGCCGCGGCTATCGTGTCCTCGGCGCTTCGCCAGCGCGATTCTCGGGGGGCAGAGCTTATTTGCCTAGCCTTGGCGGTTGTCGCCTCGATCCTCTCCTACCTGAATCTTCACACGGTGGGAGCGTCATCATGGGCGGTCGAGCATTTGCAGGAAGGCAACAGGATTTCGCTTGCCGGGTGGTGGTCGATCTGCTTCAGCCTTCCCTTGTTCGTCTTCCTCTTTCTGCGCGGTATTTGGAGGCACTTTGTATGGGCTCGCATGCTTCGCAAGGTTGCGAAGCTTGATCTCCGCCTGGTCGCGACCCATCCCGACGGCAAGGGCGGGTTGGCGTTCCTGGGGCAGTATCCGAACGCCTATGCCATGTTCGTCTTTGGAATGAGCTGCGCAATCGCCGCGGCGGTCGCAAAGTACAGCCACCACGAAGACCTGTCCGCGGCGACGCTAAGCGTGGTCATGAGCGGCTGGCTCGCGATCGTCATCGGCTTCTTCGCCTATCCGTTGTCCGCCTTCACCCCTCCGCTTCATCGGTTGAAAGAGCAAGGTTTGGCGTTTCTGGGTGCTCAGGCGACGCAATTTCATCGATCTGCCGAACGGAAGGCTATCGGCCGGAATGTCTTTTCGGATTCCACACCCGAGCCGGACACGGAACTGTCGGATCCGGGCAAACACTACGACGCGATGCGCAAGCTTTCGACGATCCTCGTCAGCAGGGCCGCCGTCGTGCCCGTCGCCGCCGCGGCACTCATTCCTTTCGCGGTGGTGGGTGCGTCCGTGCTGCCATACAAGGAGGTCATGTCCGTCCTGAAGAAATTGCTCCTGCTGTAATGCACAACTTCCCCTGAGCTTCGCGGTTCATTGCCCGCTCGGCAACGCGTCGCATCCGGTTCTTGTTCATCGGCCGCAGCTTCCGCGCTTTTCCCCACGTCGGTCGCCCTCCGGCAGTCAGGCTTGACTTGGCTCGCCATGACAAGCTCACGATGGAATTTTCACGCACAAGAGTGTGTCCATACTGGGCGCACAAAAAATGCCCCGCCTTGCGGCGGGGCATTTTTCTCATTGGGGCTCGGCCCTACCCGTACAGGAGAGCGGCGCTTACGCCGCCTCAGCCTCATCATCCGCCGTCAGCGACGCGCGCGGCCGAAAATTCAGCCGGTCGCTTCCCGCCGTGATTTTCACGGTCGAATTGTCGCGCACGTCGCCGAGCAGGATGCGCTCGGCAAGCGGGTCCTGCAGCTCCTTCTGGATGACGCGCTTCAGCGGGCGGGCGCCGTAGGCGGGGTCGTAGCCCTTGGCAGCCAGCCAGTCGATCGCCTCTTGATCCAGATCGAGCCCGATCTTGCGGTCGGTCAGGAGCTTCTCCAGCCGCTTGAGCTGGATCTCGACGATGCGGCCCATGTCCTGCCGGCGCAGGCGGTGGAACAGGATCACCTCGTCGACGCGGTTCAGGAACTCCGGCCGGAACGAGGCTTTCACCACCGACATCACCTCGTCGCGAACCTTGTCGACATCCTCGCCGTCGGCGAGGTTGACCAGATATTCGGCGCCGAGGTTCGACGTCATGATGATCAGCGTGTTGCGGAAATCGACCGTGCGGCCCTGCCCGTCGGTCAGCCGTCCGTCGTCCAGCACCTGGAGCAGCACGTTGAACACGTCGGGATGCGCCTTCTCGATCTCGTCGAACAGCACGACCTGATAGGGCCGTCTGCGCACCGCTTCGGTCAGCGCGCCGCCTTCCTCGTAACCGACATAGCCGGGAGGAGCGCCGATCAGCCGGGCCACGGAGTGCTTCTCCATGTATTCCGACATGTCGATGCGCACCAGCGCGGTCTCGTCGTCGAACAGGAAGTCGGCCAGCGCCTTGGTCAACTCGGTCTTGCCGACGCCGGTCGGGCCGAGGAACATGAACGAGCCGATCGGCCGGTTCGGGTCCTGCAGCCCGGCGCGGGCACGGCGCACGGCCTTCGACACGGCCTGCACAGCCTCGCCCTGGCCGACGACGCGCACGCCGATCTCGTCTTCCATGCGCAAGAGCTTGTCGCGCTCGCCTTCCAGCATCTTGTCAACCGGAATGCCGGTCCAGCGCGACACGATGTGGGCGACGTGGTCGGGCGTCACGGTCTCTTCGACCATGCCCACCTTGCCGTCCTGCGCCTCGGCGTCCTTCAGCTTCTTCTCGACCTCGGGAATCTTGCCGTAGGCAAGTTCGCCGGCACGGGCGAAGTCGCCCCTGCGCTGCGCGATGGCCAGTTCGTTGCGCATTTCATCGAGCTGCTTCTTCAGGTCGGCGGCGAGCCCCAGCTTCTGCTTCTCGGACTGCCATTTGGCGGTGAGCTCGGTGGACTCCTCCTCCAGCGAGGCGAGATCCTTTTCGATGCGATGCAGCCGGTCTTTCGACGCGTCGTCCTTCTCCAGCTTCAGCGCCTCGCGCTCGATCTTGAGCTGCATGATGCGGCGGTCGATCTCGTCCAGCGCCTCGGGCTTGGAATCCACCTGCATGCGCAGGCGCGCCGACGCCTCGTCGACGAGGTCGATCGCCTTGTCGGGCAGGAAACGGTCGGTGATGTAGCGGTTGGAGAGCGTCGCGGCCGACACCAGTGCGGAATCGGAGATGCGCACCTTGTGGTGCTGCTCGTATTTCTCCTTCAGTCCGCGCAGGATGGAGATCGTGTCCTCCACCGTCGGCTCCTCGACGAACACCGGCTGGAAGCGCCGGGCCAGCGCCGGGTCCTTCTCGACATGTTTTCTGTACTCGTCGAGCGTGGTCGCGCCGACGCAGTGCAGTTCGCCGCGCGCCAGCGCCGGCTTCAGCAGGTTGGAGGCGTCCATCGCACCGTCCGCCTTGCCGGCGCCGACCAGCGTGTGCATCTCGTCGATGAACAGGATGATGTCGCCGTTCGCCGAGGTGACCTCGTTGAGCACGGCCTTTAGCCGCTCCTCAAACTCGCCGCGATATTTCGCGCCGGCGATCAGCGCGCCCATGTCGAGCGCCATCAGCTTCTTTTCTTTAAGCGATTCCGGCACGTCGCCATTGACGATGCGCAGCGCCAGGCCCTCGGCGATGGCCGTCTTGCCGACGCCCGGCTCGCCGATCAGCACCGGGTTGTTCTTGGTGCGCCGCGACAGAACCTGGATGGTGCGTCGGATCTCGTCGTCGCGGCCGATGACCGGATCGAGTTTTCCCGCACGCGCGTCGGCGGTCAGGTCGCGCGCATATTTCTTCAGCGCGTCGTAGCCCTGCTCGGCGGAAGCCGAATCGGCGGTGCGGCCTTTTCGGATGTCATTGATGGCGGCGTTCAGCGCCTGCGCGGTGACGCCGGCCTTGGCGAGGATGTCGGACGTCTTGGCCGACTTCTCCATGGCGAGCGCCTGCAAGAGCCGTTCGACCGTTACAAAACTGTCGCCGGCTTTCTTTGCGAGTTCCTCGGCGGTTGAGAAAACCTTTGCCAGCGGCTGCGCCATGTAGAGCTGGCCGTTGCCGCCCTCGACCTTCGGCAGCGCCTCGATCGCGGCCTCGACGCCGAGTTTGGCGTCACGGGCACGGCCGCCGGCGCGCTCGATCAGCGACGCGGCAAGGCCTTCTTCGTCGTCGATCAGGACCTTGAGGATATGTTCGGGCGTGAACTGCTGGTTGTTGCGGGAAAGCGCCGACGTCTGCGCGGACTGGATGAAACCGCGCACGCGCTCCGAATATTTCTCGATGTTCATATACCTGTCTCCTTTTCCGTACCGGCCCGCTTTGCGGCACCGGCTTGGCCTAGATGACGAACCCCCTCGGACGAGGCGGGTTCAACTTTGCCGGATATGGGTATCTCGCGGAATTCGCTCAAGATCGCCTTGAGCCAGATCAAAAAGAAAGGCGGCCGGACATTCCTGCCCGGCCGCCTTGTGGTCAAAAAGGATGGAAAAATCAGCTTTCGACGGGAGCGGCCGTCTCGCCGGTGGCCGCGGGCGCACCAAGCAATTCGCCTTGGGCCTCGGCTGCCGGCGCTTCTTCGGTGCGACGCGGCCGGCGTCCACGGCGCGGACGCGGCGGCTCCTCGACCGCCTGGGCCTCGTTGGCGACGACAGCAACGGGAACCGGCTCCTGCACCGGCTCAGGCTGCGGGAGAACTTCCGCGACAGGTGGCGTGGGAACTTCCACGGCAGGCGCAGCGGCCACGATTTCCGGGACCCCGCTCGCCACATGGGTGGAAGCGCCGTTCGTCCCATTGTGGCGGTTGTGCTGATGGCGCCGCTCGCGATGGCGTCCGCCGGCCCTGGGCTGGCCGGCCGGCTCGCTGTTCAGCGCGACCTCGGCCGGAACACCCTCGATCACCGGCTGCGGGCCGGAGCCGTTCACTGGCTGGGGCTGAGGCTGAGGCTGGGCAGCCTGCGGCTGCTGCTGAACCGGCGTCTGGATCGTGGGCTGCGTGTAGGAATCGCCGCCGCCGCTGTTCGTGCCGCCGTCAAATTCGTAGGAGCCGTCATCCATGTCGTCGTCGAGGTCGTCACGAGACGCCTGCGGCTGCTGGGAAGCGAACTGCGCCTGCGCCGAAGCGATGATGCGGTTGTAGTGTTCGGCATGCTGGAGATAATTTTCCGCCATGACGCGGTCGCCGGAACTGTGGGCGTCTCGGGCGAGAGTGGTATATTTCTCCGCAATCTGCTGCGCGGAGCCACGGATTTTGACGTCCGGACCGTTGCTTTCATAATTGCGCGTGAGCGGATTCGGCCCTTTGCGATTGTTGTTGTTATTGTTGTTATTGCCGCCGCCGCCGCCATTATTGTTGCGACCGCGCATGCGCCTGTTCTGCTGTTGTGGCCTCATCAGACTCTCTTCGTTTAGAAAAACAATTCACGAACGGTGCGCCTTGCCGGCCATCCGGTTCGTAATCCTCCGACGGTGTTCGCCCGCATCGGTTGCGTTGGCGTCACATGCCATCCTGTTTCGGTCTCATGACACGACCCGGACGATCCCCGTACGAAGCTTCAGCATCGTTTGCTCGATCAGGCAGCTGGCTTCTCAGGGAACCGAATTGTTCAGAGCACTGCCTGCTTCGTCTCATCCGGTGCGCGGACCCTATCCGCATTCTTCCGGCTTGCCAAGCGATATTTCCGGCGGCATTTTTCGTCAAATATCAGCCGCGCGTGAAGATTTCGTGGCAAATATCAGGACGCGGTCATTGCCGCCGAGATCCTTCGCCGCCCCCTCCAGACCGTAGTCGTTTTCCAGGAACACCGCCGTCACCGACTGCTTCTGGTCGAAGCCTATCTCTAGGCCGATTCGGCCATCCACTTCCAGGAAATCCAAAGCTTTGCCGGCGATCCGGCGATAGGCGTCAAGCCCATCCTCGCCACCATCCAGCGCCGCTACCGGTTCGTGGTCACGAACCTCGCGCGCCAGGCCGGCGATGCTTTCCGTGGGTATATAGGGAGGGTTGGAGACGATTACATCCCATTTCCCCGAAACATTCTCGAACCAGTCGGATTGCAGCGGCGTGAACCGCGATTCGAGACCGATTCGCCCGGCATTTTCACGCGCGGCGGCGAGCGCATCGGCCGAGATGTCGGTGCCGGTGGCAGTCGCTTCTCCCACTTCGGAGAGCAGCGCCAGCGCGATCGCCCCCGTACCCGTGCCAAGATCGAGAATGCGGCAGGACCCACGCCGCCGCACGGCCTCCCGCACGAGGGGCAGCACGGCGTCGACCAATGTTTCCGTATCCGGCCTGGGTTCCAGCGTCGCCGGGGAAACCAGCAGGTCGAGCCCGTAGAAGGCGCGAAAGCCGATGATGCGGTGCACAGGCTCGCCAGCCTGCCGACGTTCGAATGCGGCAATGATGTGCGACGCGATCTCGCCTTCCACAGGCCGTTTCGGCGCGGTGATGGCGTGGGCGCGCGTGGTGCCGGTGAAATGCTCGACCAGCAGCCGCGCATCCAGCGCCGGATCGTCGATCCCTGCCCGGGCCAGCATCTCGCGGCCGACGCGGAGCAAGCCCTCCAGCGTCGTCGCATCGCCGTCAGGCATCGGTGCCGATCTCGGCGAGCAGCTTCGATTGATGATCCGAGATCAGCGCCGAGACGATCTCGTCGAGTTCGCCCATCATCACCCGGTCGAGCTTGTAGAGCGTCAGGTTGATGCGGTGGTCGGTCACCCGGCCCTGCGGAAAATTGTAGGTGCGGATGCGCTCCGACCGGTCGCCCGACCCGACCTGCAGCTTTCGCGATTCGGAGCGCTCCTCCGCCGCCCTGGTGCGCTCCATGTCGTAGAGCCGCGCCCGCAGGATCTGCATGGCGCGAGCCCGGTTCTGGTGCTGCGATTTTTCGGCCTGCACCACCATGATGCCGGTCGGCAGATGGGTGATGCGCACGGCGGAATCGGTGGTGTTGACGTGCTGGCCGCCGGCGCCCGACGCACGCATCGTGTCGATGCGCACATCCTCCGCCCGTATCTCGATGTCGACCTCTTCCGCCTCCGGCAGTACCGCCACCGTTGCCGCGGAGGTGTGGATGCGGCCGCTGCCTTCAGTCTCCGGCACGCGCTGGACGCGATGAACGCCTGATTCGAACTTGAAATGCGCGAACACGCCGCGCCCCGAAACCGTCGCGATGATTTCCTTGAAGCCGCCAACCTCGCCTTCGCTGGTCGAGGCAACCTCGACCTTCCAGCCCTTCGACGCCGCGTAGCGCTCATACATGCGGAAAAGGTCGCCGGCGAACAACGCCGCCTCGTCGCCGCCGGTGCCGGCGCGGATTTCGAGGATGGCGCTGCGCTCGTCGGCGGCATCCTTGGGCAGCAGCAGGATCTGGATGTCGTGCTGCAGCGCTTCGACACGCTCCTCGACGCCCGGCAGGTCGGCCTCCGCCAGTTCCCGCATTTCCGCGTCGGTCGTCTTGTCGGCCAGCATGGTCTGCAGGTCGGCAGCCTCCGCCTCTGCCGCGCGGAGCCCGCGCACCTTGCCGACGATCTCCTGCAACTCGGCATATTCGGATGCCATCTTCACATAGGCGTCCGGCTCCGGCCCGGCCGACATTTGCGCCTCGAGCATCTCGAAGCGCTTTACGACCTGGTCCATGCGGTCATTGGGGAGGGAGATCATGATTGCAGTCGACGATCCAAACGTTGGGCTTTCGCATTTGGCATCTCGCCATGCCCAGCCTGGCAAACAAGCACGGGGCAATAGCGAAGTTTCCGGCAAACCTCAACGCGCCGTCTGGCGAACATGGTTGAGGTCTTGGTGTATCGATTGCCGTTTCACGCCGATCCTAGTATATACGGAGGAATATATACCATTTCCGAAGGGTGGCCAATGACCCGATACGCCCGTGTTTTTCAATCCGGCAATTCGCAGGCTGTGCGGCTCCCGAAGGAATTCCGCCTCGATGTTGAGCGCGTCGAGGTTTCGCGCGAGGGCGACGCCATCATCCTGCGTCCAGATACCGGGCAGAAGCCGCCCTGGGCATCGTTGCGCGCGGCCATGGAACGGGGTTTCAGTTCCGACTTCATGCAAGGCGGCCGCGAGCAGCCGGATGAGCAGGAAAGGCCCGACCTGGATGCAGCGTTCCGATGACCGGCTATCTGCTCGATACCAACACGGTCATCGCCCTTGTCGGCAACAACGACACCGTGTTCCGCCGGGTCGAACAGATGGAACCTGGCTCGATCGGCATCTGTTCGATCGTCGCCCACGAACTCTACTTTGGCGCCTACAAGAGCCGGAAGGTGGCGCACAATCTCGAAACGCTTCGGCTGTTGCTGTCCGATCTCGCCATTGTCGACTTTGACCGCGAGGATGCGCGCGCCGCAGGAGAAATCAGCGCCGACCTGGCAATGAAAGGCACGCTGATCGGCCCTTATGACATCCTGATCGCCGGTCAGGCAAAACGTCGCGGAGCGGTCCTCGTGACCAACAATCTTCGCGAATTCAAGCGCGTGACCAATTTGCAGGTCGAGGACTGGACTGCGCCATGATGATTGAGGGGCGGGCAGTGCAACACCCTACAGCGGGATCCCCCGATCGTCCGCAAACGTCTGCAACAGCGCGCGCATCGGCAGGCGGGCGCTCATGCCGGCCAGGTTTTCGTTCATGAAGTCCGTCAGGGCCTCCACCGGCAGTTCGGTGAGCATGGCCTTCACCGGCCCGATCGCAGCGGGAGACATCGAGATCGACCGGTAGCCGAGGCCGATCAGGGCCATGGCCGAGATGGGCTTGCCGGCAAGTTCGCCGCACAGCGTGACCGGCGTCCCGTTACGTTTTCCCGCCTCCGCGACCTGCCGCAATATGCGCAGGAACGGCACGGAAAGGGCGTCGAAGCGGTCGGCGAGCTGGCTATTGCCCCGGTCGGTCGCCATCACAAACTGGAACAGGTCGTTGGAGCCGACCGAGACGAAATCGACCGTATGCATCAGTTCGTCCAGTTGGAAGAGCAGCGACGGCACCTCCAGCATCGCGCCGATCTTCAGGCTGGTCGGCAGATGATGACCGAAGCGGGAGAGATGCCGCACTTCACGGTCGATGATCTCGCGCGCCTGCGCGATCTCGCCGAGTTCGGTGACCATCGGCAGCATGACCCGCAGCTCGCGGCCGCCTGCGGCGCGCAGCAGCGCCCTCACCTGGGTGCGTAGCAGCCCCGGACGGTCGAGCGTCAGGCGTATCGCCCGCCAGCCGAGCGCCGGGTTCTCCTCCTGCGCGGCGCCCTTGAAATAGGGCAGCACCTTGTCTCCGCCGATGTCGATGGTGCGGAACGTCACGGGCTTGCCACGCGCGGCGTCCAGCACGTCGCTGTAGAGCCGCTCCTGCGCCTCGGCGCGCGGGAAGGTGGAGGCAACCATGAACTGCAACTCGGTGCGGAACAGCCCGATGCCGCCGGCGCCGGCGTCGGCCAGCTGCGGCAGGTCGACGGCCAGCCCGGCATTCATCATCAGGTCGACGCCCACCCCGTCCCTGGAGACGGAGGGCTTCTTGCGCAACTCGCGATAGAGTTCCTGCCGGCGCGCCCGGAACCGCACCTTTTCCGCATAGGCCGATTCGACATCGGATTGCGGCCGCAGATGCACTGCGCCATCCTCGCCGTCGACGATGATGGCATCGCCGTTCTCCGACATGGAGACGCCGCCCTTGACCTGGCCGACGACCGGAATGCCCATGGCGCGCGCCACGATCACCACGTGGCTGGTGATCGCGCCATCCTCCAGCACCAGGCCGCGCAGTTTCTCCCTCGGATAGTCCAGCAGTTCGGCTGCGCCCATGGAGCGCGCGACGATGATCGAATCCTTCGGCAGCGCCGCCGCGATGTCGTCCGGCGAACGGCCCATCAACTGGCGCAGCAGCCGGTTGGCGAGATCGTCGAAATCGCTCATGCGCTCGCGCATATAGGGATCGGTCATGTGCACCATGCGCGCGCGCATGTCGCTCTGCACCTTTTCGACCGCCGCCTCGGCGGTCAGGCCGTTGCGGATCGCCTCTTCCAGCCGCCGCACCCAGCCGCGGTCGTTCGCGAACATGCGGTAGGCCTCGAGCACATCGCGGTGCTCGCCCTCGAACGCCACTTCGCGGCGCGACAACATGTCGTCGATGGAGAGCCGCAGCGAGCCCAGCGCGGTTTCGAGGCGGCCGACCTCGGCCTCGGAATCCTCGTTGAACAGGTTGGTGACGACGATGCGCGGCTCGTGCAGCACCACATGGCCGAGCCCGACGCCCTCGTTGAAGGCAAGGCCGGTCATGGACACCGGCCGGCTGAGATCCAGCTCGATGCCCGGCCGCGACAGCCGCGCCAGATCACCGGCGGCGATCATCTCGGCGATCACCATGGCCGTGGTTTCCAGCGCCTCGACCTCGTCCTCGCGATAGGTTCGCATGGTGCGGTTCTGCACGACCAGCACGCCCAGCGTGCGCCCGGCGCGCAGCACCGGCACGCCGAGGAAGGAGTGGTAGATCTCCTCGCCCGTCTCGGGCAGGTAGGCGAAGGCCGGATGCTCCTGCGCGTTGGACAGGTTGAGCGCCCGCGCGCTGGCGGCGATGGTGCCGACGAGGCCCTGGCCGAGGCGCAATTGCGCCAGGTGCACCGAACCGGGGTTCAGACCTTCTGTGGCGTAGAGTTCCAGCACGGAGTCGGCGCGCAGCACATAGAGCGAGCAGACCTCGGCCACCATGTTGCGGGCGATATCGCGGACGATGTGGTCGAGCCGTTCCTGCGGCCCCAGGGGCTCGGCCATGAGCTCCCTGAGCCGTCGCAGCAATACGCGTGGTCCTACGACCGAGTCACGCATAAGGGTTGCGTCTCCAAACAGGTTTCGGCGGCCCTGCCGCCCGGCAAGGCACGAATCCCCCGCCGGATATTTCTTCCGCTAATGCTTATCGAGACCGTAGACGGAATGCAAAGTGCGAACCGCAAGTTCGGTATAGGCGCCGTCGATCAGGATCGAAATCTTGATCTCCGATGTGGTGATGGCGCGGATGTTGATGCCTTTTTCCGACAGAGCCTTGAAGGCGGTGGCGGCGACGCCGGCGTGGCTGCGCATGCCGATGCCGATCACCGACACCTTCGACATGCCGTCGTCATGCTGGATCACGTCGTAGCCGACCGAATTCTTGCCCTTTTCCAGCACGTTAAGCGCCTTGCCCACGTCGCCGGAGGGCACGGTGAAGGTCATGTCGGTGAACTTGCCGTCCTCGGAGATGTTCTGGACGATCATGTCGACATTGATGTTGGCCTCGGCCAGCGGCCCGAAGATGCCGGCGGCGACGCCCGGCCGGTCGGAGACGCGGCGCAGCGATATCTGGGCCTCGTCCTTGGCATAGGCAATTCCGGTGACGACCTGCTGTTCCACGATTTCATCCTCGTCGCAAATAAGCGTTCCGGGCGGGTTGAGAAGGTCGCCCATCCCCGGCGCGTTGGGATCGTCGAAGGACGACCGCACGAAGGTGCGCACCTTGTAGACCATGGCGAGTTCGACCGAGCGCACCTGCAGCACCTTGGAGCCGAGCGAGGCCATCTCCAGCATCTCCTCGAAGGAGATGCGGGAAAGCCGGCGCGCCTTCGGCTCGATGCGCGGATCGGTGGTGTAGACGCCGTCGACATCCGTATAGATGTCGCAGCGGTCGGCGTTCACCGCCGCCGCAATCGCCACCGCCGACGTGTCGGACCCGCCGCGCCCCAGCGTCGAGATGCGGTTGTCCGGGGCGATACCCTGGAAACCGGCGATGACAGCCACCTGGCCCTCGCCGAAGCGCTTGATGAGGAAAGAGCCGTCGATCTCGGTGATACGCGCCGCGCCATGCGCGCCGTCGGTCTTGATCGGGATCTGCCAGCCCTGCCAGGAGCGGGCATGGATGCCCATCGACTGCAATACGATCGCCAGCAAACCGGCCGTCACCTGCTCGCCCGAGGCTACCACGGCGTCATATTCGCGCGCGTCGTGCATGGGCGACGCGTCGCGCGTCCACGCCACGAGTTCGTTGGTCTTGCCGGACATGGCCGAGACCACGACGGCGACGTCATGGCCGGCATCGACCTCGCGTTTGACGTGGCGGGCGACGTTGCGGATGCGATTGATGTCGGCGACGGAGGTTCCGCCGAATTTCATCACGATACGCGCCATGGAAAGCGGATGCCCCGTTCGACTGTCCCGGGCTCGCGGAAGCCTTGGAATGCTATGATTGTGGCGCCGGAAAGCCCGGTCGCCGATGCGCGGCCTCCATATCCAAAACAGGTCGCTTCCGCAAGGCGCGACCGGCAGCGCTATCGGCGGCAGCGCTAACCATTGCATCTTCGTCCGAGCCGCATTGCCAAGGCTTTGGCCGCAGCCACAAAGGCAAGAATCATTTCTGCGTCGTCGGCGTCCGCCTGCGCGAGGTGAAACAGCTGCCGGCCAACACCGAGACAGACCGTTCGCCGCCGCCGGGAAAGCCCAGTGAACGTCGCGCGAGTGATTGAACTCGCACACCTGTCGCAGCGTCACGATGCGGAAGCGCTAACCAACTGATTTCGCTGGTGATCCCGACTGGATTCGAACCAGTGGCCTACAGATTAGGAATCTGCCGCTCTATCCTACTGAGCTACGGGACCAGCCAGAACGCTACATAGCGGCTTCCGGCGGATTCGCCAACAGTTTCGAGGGGCGGCAGTTTTGCGCGGTTCGGTCGACCTTGGACCCGATATATATTGAACCGTGAAGAGATGGCTTCCGCCACGGGCCGAAGTCCGGGCAGGTGAGGATTGGAACGTCACCGCAGAAATTGCCTGTTGCGGCAAAGGAACCCGGCGGATTTGCCGGCGCCGCGCCTGCCCTCGTCCGGACGCGTTCCTTGCGGGCCTGAAGTGACCGGAGCCGGCCCCTTTGCCTGCAGACATGGTTTGCGTTCTCCGGCCAAAACTGCAAAGTGGCGGTGGTGATGCCCGGTTGACGACCTGTGCATCCCTGAAAGAATTTTGGGCGGATTTCCGATGCCTTTGCCTGCCGGCCGGAGTTTTGCCGATCCGCAGAACGCGCTCGATGGTCACGTTCGGCGGACTGGAATTCTTCAGCGACGGGGGATTTTGATGAGAAGGCTTGTCTTGTTCGCGCTGGCGCTCGTCGTTGCGACGGAAGCTCAGGCTCTCGGGCGATTTTCCTCCGATCGCATGGCCTGTGCGCGGGTCCAGCAAACGATCCGGGCCGACGGCGCCGCCATCGTCAGCTATACGTCGCGCCGCAGCAATCCGCTCTACGATCGTTTCGTCCGCAATGCCCAGTTCTGCCAGGGCGGCGAGGTGACGGAAACCGTCTACATCGTCGCGGCCGATACGCAGTCCTGCCCCGTGCTGCACTGCCAGGAATATGAGCCTCCTTTCGATTTCAGATGAGTTTCAGATACTGCAAGGCCGGTACTACGATCGGCTCATGGGACGCCCGGCGACCGCTCGGCATGAAAGTGCCTATGGAATGAGTGGGCACCGTCCTGCCGGTTCGATGGTTCGGAGCCAACGCCTGGAAGGTTCCCTTTGGCGTTTGCATGGTTTTCGATGCGCGCGTTTTGCCCGTGGCGTGGCCGTTATAACAGCGTGAAATTCTGCCGTGTAGAAAAATCTTCAAAATTGACAATCCTGGCCCGTCTTGTAATTTCTTCGTCAGCGGCACAGAGACATGGGAGGAGCGGTGTCGATCCGGGAAGAACTGGCGCACACGCAATTGGCCCTGACGTCGGCGGAGCAGAAGATCGTGCTGGTGCTTTTGGCCGACTATCCGAAGTCGGGACTGGGCACGGCGACGCGCCTGGCGCGGCTGGCCGGCGTCAGCGACCCGACGGTCATGCGCCTGATGATCAAGCTCGGTTACGGGAAATTCTCGGACTTCCAGTCGAAGCTGCTGGAGGAAGTTGAGTCGCGCCTGCATTCTCCGCTGCTGATGATGGAGGCCAAGCGCCCGGCCAACGCCAGCGAGGGCACGGCGCTGGGCTACTACAATTCGGTCGCCGAGAGCCTCGACCGCACCCGCACCCAGACGCCGTCGCAGGCCTATACGCGCGCCGTTTCCATGATCATGGAGGCCAGGGGCCAGGTGGTGCTGCTCGGCGGCCGCTTCAGCCGCCACATCGCCTCGATGCTTGCCGGCTATCTCGTGCAATTGCGCAGCGGCGTGCGCGACGTGGAACAGCTTTCGCCGTCGGATTTCGACGTGCTGATCGACATGGGCAAGCGCGACCTGCTGGTGGTGTTCGACTATCGCCGCTACCAGGCAGACGTCGTGAGTTTCGCCCGCCAGGCGCATGAACGCGGGGTCGCCATCCTCCTGTTCAGCGATCCGTGGCTGTCGCCGATCGCCGAGTTCGCCGACCAGACGATGGTGGCGGCGATCGACGCGGACTCTCCGTTCGACACGCTGGCGACGCCTGTGGCGCAGATCGAGGCGGTGCTGGCGCATGCGCTCGGCCTGCACGGCGCGTCGATAAGGGCCCGCATCGAAGACATCGAGGCGATCCGCAGCACCAATGCCGTCACGCTGGACGGCGGCGACGACGCCGAACGCACCAGGAGCCCCGGCGACCGCATTTCGCCGCCGCCGGCTGCCGTTTCAAGATCGTGACATTTCAGGAGCTTTCATGACCGCCAAGACCCAGCTTCCGCGCAGAGACGGGCCGTTCCAGAAAGGGGCGACGGCGCTGCTGCTCGTCGACATGCAGCGCATCTGGCTGGAGCCGGGGCTCGATCCCGACCATCCCGAGCGGGGACCTGACCACTATATCTACCGGCAGACCCGCGAGGTGACGATCCCCAACCAGGTCGCCTTGCTGAAGGCGGCGCGCGAGGCGGGCGTCGAAGTGCTGCACACCATCATCCAGAGCCTGACCGAGGACGGCCGCGACCGCTCGCTCGACCACAAGCTGACGCCGATGCACGTTCCGCCGAGCCTGAAGGAGGGCCTTCCGCCCGAGGAATTGGCACCGGTCGGCGACGAGATAATGCTGCCGAAAACGTCCTCCGGCATCTTCAACTCGACCAATATCGACTATTTGCTGAAGAACCTCGGCATCCGCAATCTCGTGGTCTGCGGCATGCTGACCGACCAGTGCGTCGACATGACGGTGCGTGACGGGGCCGACCGGGGTTATCTGGTGACCTGCGTGTCCGACGCCTGCGCCGCGCCGTCGCAGCAGCGGCACGACGGCGCCCTGAAGGCGTTCGGCGGCTATTGCTGGGTGACGGATACGGCAACGGTGGTGCAGCGCTTCGAGGCGCTGGGGCGCGAGGCATGACCCCGCTCGCCCATGTCGTGACCACCGACCTCGCGGGCATCACGCGCGGCCGGCCGGTGACCGAGGAACGGCTCGGGAAAGCGGCGGCCACCGGCCTCGGCTGGGTGCCGGCGAATCTCTGCCTGACGCCGTTCAACTCGATCCCGGGCGAGAATCCGTGGGGCTCGGCCGGGGACGTCAGGCTGGTGCCTGACCTGTCCTCGCGGTCTTCGACCGGCTCGACGGGCTCCGAGACGCCGCTCGATCTCGTCATGGGCGACATCGTCGAACTCGACGGCTCGCCCTGGGCCGGCTGCACCCGGACTCAGCTGAAGGAAGCGCTGGCGGCGCTGAGGAAGGCAACCGGGCTTTCGGTCGTTGCCGCCTTCGAGCAGGAATTTTTGCTGCATCCGGCCGTCGCCGATCCATTGCGCGTGCCGGGTCATGCGTTCTCGGTGACCGCTTTCCGCGATGCCGGCGTGTTTGGGCCACGGCTCGCCGAATGCCTGGAAGAGGCCGGTGTCGAGCCGGAAATGGTGCTGCCCGAATACGGCAACGACCAGTTCGAGGTGACGCATGCGCCAACCGACGGGCTGGCGGCGGCGGACCGCGCCGTCGTCATCCGCGAGGTGACGCGCGAGGTGGCGCGCAATCTCGGCCGGCGGGCGTCGTTCGCGCCGAAGCCGATTCTCGACGGCGTCGGCAACGGCGTGCACATCCATTTCAGCCTGGTGGATGCCGACGGCGAGCCGGCGACCTATGATGGCGCGAAGCCCGGCGGACTGTCAGCAGCGGCAGGCTCCTTCTGTGCCGGCGTGCTAAAGCACCTGCAAGCGCTGACCGTGCTGACGGCGTCGAGCCCGCCGTCCTATTACCGGCTGGCGCCGCACAATTGGAGTTCGTCCTACACCTGGCTCGGCGAGCGCGACCGCGAGGCGACGCTGCGCATCTGCCCGGTGGTGACGATGGGCGGGCGCGACCCGGCAAAACAGTTCAACATCGAGTACCGGGCGGCCGACGCCACCGCCAATCCCTATCTGGCGCTGGCCGGCATCGTGCGGGCCGGGCTGGCGGGCATCGACCAGAAACTGCCGGCGCCGCCGATCGTGTCCGGCGACCCGACGCTGATGAGCGAGGCGGAACTGGAGGCAAAGGGCTTGCACAGGCTGCCGGAGACGCTGGAGGCAGCACTTGAGGCGCTGAAGTCGGACGAGACCGTTCGCGGCTGGTTCCCCAAGTCGCTTATCGACAGTTTTGTCGCGGTGAAACAGGCCGAGTTGGTGCTGGCGGCGGGCAAGGACAGAGCGGAAATCTGCGCCGCCTATGGGGACCGCTATTGACCGCCCCTGCCCTGGCCCCGACGGCCGACTGGCCGGAGCCGGTCGAGATCGTCAATGCCGGCTCGCATTCGCCGCTGGTGCTGGTCTGCGACCACGCCTCGAACCACATTCCGGCCGTCTATGAACGGCTGGGCGTCGCGCCGTCCGAACTCCGGCGCCACATCGCCTGGGACATCGGCGCGGCGGAGGTGACGCACGCGCTTGCGACACGGCTCGGCGCACCGGCATTTCTGGGCGCCTATTCGCGACTGCTGGTTGATCTGAACCGGCCGTTCGGCGTGCCGACCAGCATGCCGGTGATTTCGGAAGCGACGCGCATTCCCGGCAATGAGGGACTGGACGACGCCGAACGGACGCTGCGGCGCGAGCGCATGTTCGAGCCGTTCCATGCGGCGGTTGCAAAATTCCTCGACCGGCGCGGGACGGCCAGAAACCTGATCGTCGCCATCCACAGTTTCACGCCAATATTCCTCGGCGTGGCGCGGCCCTGGCATATCGGCGTGCTGTACGAGGACGGCGGCGAGCTGGCGCAACAATTCCTCGCCGCGCTGCGCGCCGATCCGACATTGGTGGTGGGCGACAACGAGCCGTACCGGATCGACCGCGAGGGCGACTACGCCATCCCGGTCCACGGGACGGATCGCGGCAACCCGGCCGTGCTGATCGAGATCAGGCACGACCTGATCGACACGCCCGAGGGCGTTGCCGCCTGGGCCGATCGGCTGGCCGCCATTCTCGAACCCATCGTCGCAACATACCAGCCGGCCGCCTGAGGCCGCGACCAGAAAGAGGATGCCATGTCGGACACCGAAGCCACCATCAAGGCGCTGCAGGATTTCATCGAGACGGACCGCGACTTCGTCATCAACCTGACGCGCGACCTCGTCCGCATTCCTTCCGTCAACCCGAAATTCGAGACGGCGGATGCGCTGAACCGTGAAGGCGACGTGCAAAAACTGCTGGAGCCAATCCTCAAGGACGAGGGCTTTGCCACGGAGCAGTTCGACGCCCTGCCCGGCCGGCCGAACCTGATCGGCGAGAAGCCAGGCTCGGAAGACAAGAGCCTGATCCTGTGCGGCCACATCGACGTGGTGCCGACCGGCGCGCTGAAGGACTGGACGGTCGATCCGTTCGGCGGCGAGATTTTGGGTGGAAAACTCTACGGGCGCGGCTCGATCGACATGAAGGGCGGGGTCGCCGCCTGCGTGGCGGCCATGCGCGCCATCAACCGTGCCGGCATCAAGCTTGACGGGCGGCTGGCCTTCCATTCGGTCGTGGACGAGGAAGCCGGCGGCGGCGGGGCGATCGACAATGTCAGGCGCGGCAAGCTCGCCAAGGCGATCCTCGTGGCCGAGCCGAGCTGGGGCGACGTGCATCCGGCCGAGGGCGGACTGGAATGGGCACGCGTCACCATCCGCGGCCGCAACGGCCATTCGGCCTTCCGCTTCAACGAGATCTATCCGCAGCAGCACACCGCGGAGCGGCTGGCGCCGGCCGTCAACGCCATCGACATCGCCGCGCGCTTCATCCAGGCGGTGCACCTGTTCGAGCAGAACCGCGTACGCGCCCGCTCGCATCCGCTGCTGCCGGCCGGCATGAACACCATCAACATCGGCGTGATGTGGGGCGGCACCGGCCTCGGCGCCAACGGCCTGCCGACGGTGATGACCAATCCGGCGATCATCCCAGACGCCGCGGTGCTCGACCTCGACATGAAGTTTTTGCCGGATGAGACGTCGAAACAGTACCGCAAGGATTTCGAGGATTTTGTCGCCAGCTTCTGCGCCATGGACGACTGGCTGAGGAAAAACCCGATAAAAATCGACTGGGATCTCGGCGGCCTGCATTTCCCGCCAATGAACACCGCGCCCGACCATCCGCTGGTCGCCTCGCTGATGAAGCGGGCGGCCGCCGCCGGCAAGGCACCGGCGATGAAGGGATTTATTGCCGTCTGCGACGCGGCGCATTATGCCGGCGCCGGCGTCGACGGAGTAATCTACGGCCCGGCCGGCGACGGCTTCCATTCGACCGACGAATATGTCGATATCGAATCGCTGGTGAGAAGCGCAAAGGTCATCGCGGCCAGCGTCATCGACTGGTGCGGGGTCAGGTAAGTGCCGGGGACAGTTTACTTTTTTCGGCCCGCGCCAGCCTTGAGGCGGCCGCGTCCTTCTGCCGAAAGAAAGTAAACTGTCCCCTGAGTTTCCCCAACCGAAGGAGGCGCATATGAGCTCATCTCCCCTCGACAACAGCCTCGTCGAAGAAGCCACCGGATGGCGGCGGCATCTGCATGCGCATCCCGAAACAGCCTTTGACGAGCACCGCACCGCCGATTTCGTCGCTGAAAAACTGGAGGAGTTCGGCATCGCTGTTCATCGCGGGCTCGGCGGCACAGGCGTTGTCGGCACGCTGAAGCGGGGCAACAGCCCGGTCGCCGTCGGCCTGCGGGCCGACATGGACGCCCTGTTCATCCATGAGGAGAGTGCGGTCGGCTATCGTTCCTCGGTGGACGGCAAGATGCACGCCTGCGGCCATGACGGGCACATGGCGATGCTGCTCGGCGCGGCCAAACACCTTGCCAAAAACGGCGATTTCGACGGCACCGTGCATTTCATCTTCCAGCCGGCGGAGGAGACGGGCGACGAGCGCTGCGGCGGCAATCTCATGGTCAAGGACGGCCTGTTCGAAAGATTTCCGGTGCAGGCGGTGTTCGGGCTGCACAATTTGCCGTCCGCTCCGCTCGGCAGTTTTTCGATGCGGCCCGGCCCGATGCTGGCATCGATCGACACGTTCGAGTTCCGCATCGGCAGCGTGCTTGCCCATCCGGCCACGCAATACGGCGTGGCGGACCCGCTGCTGATAGCGGCAGACATCGTCCAGGACATGCATGCCTTCAAGGCGCGCTACGTCAACCCGGCCGAACCGGTCGTGCTGTCGATCACGCAGTTCCAGAGCGGCAACCCGGCCGACCGGCAGAGCGTGCATGTAACGCCGGACAAGGCGGTCGTGCGCGGCACGGTCTATACGCTGAACGACGCGGTGCGCGACCAATTCGAGGCCGGGCTGGAACGGCTGGTGCGCAATGCCGCCGAGGCAGGCGGCGCCAGCCACGAATTCTTGTTCCAGCGGGGCTATCCGGTGCTGCGCAACACCGCCGACGAGACCGAGTTCGCGAAAAATGTCGCGCAGGAGGTCTCCGCGTCCGTGAATGCGGCGATGCAGCCGGTCATGGGCGCCGAGGATTTCGCCTTCATGCTGGGTGCTGCTCCCGGATGCTACGTCTTCCTCGGCTCGCTCGATGAGGGCGAGGCGGCGCCGAGGCAGCTTCATAATCCGCGCTACGATTTCAACGACGCTGTGCTGCCGGTGGGCATCCGCTACTGGGCCACGCTGGCGGAGCGTTATCTGGGCGAGACAGGGTCCGGCCGTCGGCAATGATCGGTGGAGGCGTGCAGGCTGGCAGGCGTAAAGCCGCTTGCTTGTCGCTCAGCCCTTCGACCCCCGCCGCGAGAACACGCCCATCGCGCTTTTCAACATCCCAACAATGCCGCCGGGATAGGCGAGCATGACGACGAGGATGAGAAGGGCGGTGATGATCGGCCGCCAGGCGCCGAAATCCGCCATCGCCTCGGAAAACACCGTCAGCACGAAGGAGGCGATGATCGCTCCGTAGATCGTGCTGGTGCCGCCGAGCAGCACCATCGACAGGATGATGGTGCCGAGGCTCATGCTGAACACTTCGACAGAGGCGTTGCGCTGGTAGGCGGCGTAGAAGGCGCCGGCGACGCCGGTGAAGAATGCGCTGGCCGCCAGCGTTATCAGCCGCTGCTTGACCAGCGAGATGCCGCGGCTGACCGCGTAGTCCTCGTTGTCGCGTAGCGCAACGATGCTGATGCCGGTGCGCGAGCGCACGAAGGCGCGCAGGAAGACGGTGCTCGCTGCCAGCAACGCCAGAGCGATGTAGAAATAGGCGAATTTGCCGTCGCGGACCATGTTGTGGTCGAAGACGTAGAGCGACGGAATGCGCACGATGCCCACCGTGCCGCCGGTATAGTCGGACTGGCTGAGGATGACCTGCATCACCAGTTGCGCGAAGCCGAAGGTGACGAGGATGATGTAGATGCCCTTCAGCCGTAGGATGGGGATGGTGACGGCGACCGCCGCGATGACGGCGATCACCCCGCTGGCGGCCATCGCAACCCACGGGTCCATTTCGGCGAGTTTCGTCAGAAGGCTATAGGCGTAGACGCCGATGCCGAACAGCGCGATGTGGCCGAAATTGAAGACGCCGCCATAACCCAGGCTGAGGTCCCAGTTCGACGCGACGATCGCGTAGATGAACACCATGATCAGGATATGGCGGCTGTAGCTGTCGGTGAAGACCAGGGGCAGCAACGCCATGAGCGCGAAGCCGATGATCATGGCGATGGCCTCGCGCTGCCATGGCACGCGACCGGGGCCGACCGGGACGGCGCTCGCCGCCGGGCGGGAGGGTTGGGCGTCGGTCAGGTTCGCGGCGGTCATGCGAGCCCCCGTCCGCTTCTAGCCGTGAACAGGCCCTCGGGTTTGACCATCAGCGTCAGGATCAGGGCGGCGAACAGCAGCGCCGGCGTCCAGTAGAGGCCAAAATAGTAGCTGCAGATCGCCTCGAAGAAGCCGATCACATAGGCCGCGAAGATCGGCCCGGAAATGCTGGAGATGCCGCCAAAGACGACGACGATAAGTGCCTTAAGTAGCGGGTCGGCGCCCATCACCGGCGTCATGAAGCGGTAGCCGCCGAGGAAGATGCCGGCAAGTGCGGCCAACGCGGCGGCGATGCCAAAGGCCAGCGCGTAGAGCATGGTGACGTTGAGGCCGACGAGGCGGCTGGCGTCCTCGTTCTGTGCCACGGCCCTGAGCGCCAGGCCGAGCCGCGTGCGGTTGAGGAAGAACCACAGCGCCGCCAGGATGATCGGCGTAATCACGATGATGGCGATCTGGTGCAGCGAGACGCCGATGCCGCCCAAAGTGATGTTGCCCTCCAGCAGCGGCGGAAGCTGCTTCGAGCGCGGCCCCCAGGCGACCAGCACGCCGTTCTCGATCAGCGAGCCGGCGGCGAGCGTGGTGATGACGACGACCAGCACGAGGTTGGCGCGGCCGATCAGCGGCCTGACGACCGTCGCCTGCAGCAGCCAGCCGACGCCGGCCATCAGCGCCACCGCCAGCGGGAACGCGACGTAGGCGGGAAAGCCGAGCGCCACGAACTGCCAGGCGAGATAGGCGCCGAGCATCATGAAGACGCCGTGGGAAAAATTGAAGACGCCGATGGTGGTCCAGACCAGTGCCAGGCCGACCGCCATCATGGCATAGAGCGAACCCTGGAACAGGCCGCCGAAAAGGATGTCTGCGGCGGTGTTCATCCGAGCATGTTCCAAATGCGCTCTGACATTGCGCTAGTGTCCAAAATACATGGCCATGATGTCGGAGTGGGCGAGGCTTTCGCCCGGCTTGATCTCCGTCTCCACCTGACCGTGATTGATGAAATAGAGATGCTTGCTGAGTTCGAGCAGGAACTCGACATCCTGCTCGACCACGATCAGCGGCACGCCGCTTTTCGAGATGTCGAGCACGGACTTGCACAACTCGTCCTTGATCTTCGGCGCGAGGCCAAGCGTCGGCTCGTCGAGGATGAGCAGTTTCGGGTGGCTCATCAGCGCGGTGCCGATGGAGACCATCTGCCTTTCGCCGCCGGAAAGCGTGCGCACCCGCTGGCGCCAGCGCTCGCCGAGCTTCGGGAACAGTTTCAGCACCTTTTCCTTGTTGGCCGCCTCGTGCGGCCGGGCGCGCGGCGAATAGGCGCCGAGCGCCAGGCAGTCGCCGATGGTGAGGTCGGGGAACAGCGTGTTGCCCTGCGGCACGTGGATCAGCCCCTTGCCGACGATGGCGCGCGGCGTGAGACCGGTTATGTCCTCGCCGTCGAACTGCACGGCGCCGCCGCGCGGCTTCAGCAGGCCGGAGACGGCGCGCAGCAAGGTCGTCTTGCCGTGGCCGTTGGGGCCGAACAGGCCGACATTGCCGAAGCGCCCAGCCTCCATCGAGATGCCATCGAGCACGGTGACGCGGCCGTAGCCGGCGGTGAGCCGGGCGACGTTGAGCATGGGATCACTCACGCGGCGGCCCTTCGCGTGCCTAGATAGGCTTCGATGACACGCTCGTCGCCGATCACCGTGCGCGGTTCGCCGATCGCCAGCATCGTGCCCTGGTTCAGAACGAGAAGATGCTGCGACAGGCTCATCAAGAAGGTCAGCACGTGCTCGATCAGCAGGATGGTGATGCCGCGCGCCGCGGTCCGCCGGATCAGTTCGATCGAGCTGTCGATCTCCGGCTTGGTGAGGCTGGACGCGGGTTCGTCGAGCAGCAGCATTTTTGGTTTCATGGCGATCGCGGTGGCGAGCATCAGGCATTTGCGCTGGAAGACGGAGAGTTCGCCGGCCGGGCGACCGAACTGAGCCGCGCCGAGCCCGACGAATTCCAGCGCCTCGGCGGCGGCTTCGCGGGCGGCAGCCGCCGGCTGGCTGGCGGCGCCAAAACTGGAGCCCATCAGCGCGTTCTCGAACACGGTCAGGCCGTCAAAACTGGTCTCGCGCTGAAAAGTGCGCGCCAAGCCGAGTTTTGCGATGCGATGGCCGCGCAGGCGCTGGATCTCGACGCCGTCGAAGCGGATGGTGCCGCGATCCGGCCCGAACGGAATGCCTGTGATGACGTTGAACAGCGTGCTCTTGCCGCTGCCGTTCGGGCCGGCGATGCCAAAAATCTCGCCGGCCTCGACCTTGAAGGAGACGCCGTCGACGGCCTTCAACGAACCGAAGGCTTTCGAGACGTCGTCCAGTTCAAGCAGCGCCATGCCTCACTGCATCCACGGCTGGAGCTTGAACTCGCCGGTGGCGTATTGCGCCGGCGAGATCAGGTCGCGCTTGCCGTCCCAGATCTGGAAGAAGGTGATCGGGATGAACTCGTCGCCCTGCATGGCAAGGTGGGTCGCCGGGTCGAACTTCAGGCGGCCGGCGGCGATCTGCTTGTCGGTCTCGGCCAGCGCCTTCATGACGCCCGCGTGGTCCTTGTAATCCCCGGCCTTCTTCAGCGCATCGAGATAGAGATAGACCGTCTCGTAGAGCGCCACGCCGTAGGTGCCGCTCTCGACGCCGTACTTCGCCTTGTACTTGTCGGCGACCTCGGCCGCGCGCGGGTTCTTCGGCGTGGTCAGCGGGCCGCCGAGCAAATTGTAGATGACGCCGTCGGAGTTCTTCTTGGTCAGTTCGACGAATTCCGGGACGCTGGGCGCGTATTGCAGGAAGACCAGGCTCTTGGTCGGCTGCTCCAGGAACTGGTTGAGGAAGGATGCGGAATTGCCGGGCAGGTAGTCGGTGTTGATGACGACGTCCGGAACGTTCTCGCGAACCTTCGCCAGGATGGCGCGCCAGTCGGTGACCTCGCCGAACGGCACGAGTTCGTCCACCGTGATCGTCCAGCCCTTCTCGGCAAACGTCTTCTTCATGCCTTCTGAGATGGTCTTGGAATAGGCGTTGTCGGAGGAGACGATGGCGACCTTCTTGGTCGGCAACTGGATCTTGCCGTCCGCCGCCAGCTTCTCGACGAAGGACGTGACGTCGGTGTTGTAGGCGTCGAAGGACGGCGTCAGCGACCAGCAGCAGCCATATTTGTCGGGCTCCGGGGCGACGATGTCCCTGGTCTGCTGCGAGTTCGCCGAGAGGATGTAGGGCATCTCGGCCTCGGCCATGTTCTCGATCTCGAAATTGGTCAGGCTGGCGTAGCCGGAAGCCATGAAGTGCACGTCCTGGTCGCCGAGCAGGCGCTCGACCGCGCTGGTCACCGCGCCGGCCGACTGGTCCTTGACGTCGCCGACCACCAGCTCGAACGTATTGCCGTCGAAGCCGCCGGCCGCGTTGATCTCGTCAATGGCGAGCTGGGCGCCGCGCTGGAATTCCTGACCGTCGGCCGCAGCCGGGCCGGTCTGCGGCGCTAGCAGGCCGATCTTGATAGTATCGGCCCATGCGGAGGCGCTTGTCGCGGCCATCAGCGCGGCGATCGAGGCCCCCAGGACGAGTTGGCGGACACGGCGGCCCACGGCGTTGGAAGTCATGACACGTTCCCCTGTTGCGTGTGGTAGGCGAGGTTGAATGATTGACAATCTACGCACATGCGGTTCAATCTGAAAAGATATTTTCATAGCCGTCACGCATTTTTGCCTATCCGGCGAACGCGCGCCGGCGTGTGATCGATTTGTGTGCAATTGCCTGAAAACAGGAACGGAGGCCGGAGTGGCGACGAAGAAATCCAAGCTGGAAACCAGTCACGGCACGCTCGCGGTGCGCGAGACCGACAGTTCCGGCATCCCGGTGCTGATGATCCACGGCAATTCCTCGTCGTCGGAAGTGTTCCGCAACCAGTTCGACGGCAAGATCGGCCGGGATTATCATCTCATCGCCATCGACCTGCCGGGGCATGGCGAGTCCGCGGACGCCATCGACCCCGACCGCACCTACAACATGCCGGGCTACGCCGACGCCTTCACCGAGGCGATGCTGAAGCTCGGCCATGAGCGCGCCGCTGTTTTCGGCTGGTCGCTGGGCGGTCATATCGGGCTGGAGATGATCGGCCTCTACAAGGGCATGCTTGGCCTGATGATCACCGGCACGCCGCCGGTCTCGGCCGCCGACCTCGGCAACGGGTTCCGCCCGAGCCCGCATATGGGACTGGCCGGCCAGGAGCATTTTTCGCCGGAAGACATCAACAACTATGCCCACAGCACCTGCGGCGAGCCGTTCGACCAGCTTCTCTACGACGCGGTGAAGCGCACCGACGGCCGGGCGCGAAAGCTGATGCTGGGCAAGTTCGCGGAAGGCGTCGGCCGCGACCAGAGCCAGATCATTCTGGGCGACACGCCGCCGATCGCCGTGCTGAACGGCATCGACGAGCCGTTCGTCAATGTCGAGTTCGTCGACACCATTCCGTTCTCCAACCTGTGGGAGGGGAAGAAGCATGTGATCGAAAAATCCGGCCACGCGCCGTTCTGGGATTCGCCGGACCGGTTCGATCCGATCTTTGACCGGTTTTTGAAGAGTCTTGAGAAGGATTGGCGGGAGTAGCGTTCCGTCACCCCTCAATGCACCGCCGCGTACATGATCTTCTCCTCGGTCGCCTCGGTCGGTGAAAACTCCTCGACGATGCGGCCCTGGCGGCAGACGAGGATACGGTCGGAGAGGTTCATGATCTCCGGCAGATAGGACGAGATGACGACGACGGCGAGGCCGTCGTCGGCCAGCCGGTTGATGATCTGGTGGATCTCGACGATGGCGCCAACGTCGACGCCGCGCGTCGGCTCGTCGAAGATGACGAGGCGCGGGCGCTCCACCAGACCCTTGCCGATCACCACCTTCTGCTGGTTGCCGCCGGAAAGCTCGACGACGCGGGCATTGTCGTTGATGGCGCGGATGCTGAGGTTTTCGGTCCACTCGCGCGACAGCGCGTGCATCTCCTTCAGGCTGATCACCCAGGCGCGTTCGTGGCCCGCCGCCAGCAGGCCGGAGAACAGGTTCTCGGCGATCGACATGGTCTCGAAAATGCCTTCGCTCTTGCGGTCTTCGGTAACGTAGACGACGCCGTCGCGCACCGCCTGGGCCGGCACGAGGTAGCGCACCGGCTTGTCATCCAGCTCGATGACGCCGCCGCGCAAAAAGTCGCGCTTGTGGATGCCGGCGACGACTTTGAAAGTCTCTGTGCGCCCCGAGCCGATCAGGCCGAAGACGCCGGTGATCTGGCCCTCGAAGACCGAGAAGGAATTGTTGCGCACCATGGCGCCCATGGAGATATCCTGCACGGACAGCACTTTTTTGCCGGCCGGCCTGAGCTGGGCTGCATCGCGGCTGCGGTAGAGTTCGGCCGACAGTTTGCGGCCAACCATCGCGGCGATGATCTTTTCGCGGTCGAAGGTTTTCGTATCGCCGGAAGCCACGATCTCGCCGTCGCGCAGGATGGTGATGCGGTCGGACAGAAGCAATGCTTCCTCCAGCGCGTGGCTGATGAAGACGATGGAGACGCCCCTCGCCTTCAGCCGCCGCACCAGCGCGAAGAAATGGCGCTTTTCCTCCGGCGTCAGCGTCGCCGTCGGCTCGTCGAAGATGATGATCTCGGCATTGTGGTGGACGGCGCGCGCGATCTCGACCATCTGCCGCTTGGCGGCGCCCAGCGTCTCTACCATGGCTGTCGGATCGACCGGGAAATTCAAAGACTGCAAGAACTGCTGGGCGGAAATATAGATGCCGCGCAGCCGGTTCAGGAACGCCTCGGTGCCGAGATAAAGGTTCTGCGCCACTGTCATCGACGGCACCAGGCTGGTCTCCTGGAAGACCATGGCGATGCCGGCGTCCAGCGCCGCGTTGGGCGTGGCGTAGGCGATCTCCCTACCGTTGTGGATCATCTTGCCCGAGCTCATATCGACCACGCCGGCGATGATTTTTGTCAGCGTCGATTTGCCGGCGCCGTTCTCGCCGAGCAGCGCGTGGATCTCGCCGCGCCTGAGTTCGAAATTGGCGCCTTTGACCGCAGGCACGCCGCGATAGGCCTTTGTGACGTTCTCGAGCCGGACGATGATGTCCGTGGCCGGCTTTTCCATCGGGCGGGCATCCATGTTAGGCGGCCTCCGCCGGATCGATCGCCAGCACAGCGTCGCCGCCCCGCGAGGCGACATAGACGCGCCCGCCAAGCTCGACCGCGCTGCATGTGCCGTGGCGGACGCCGTTGGCGCGGCTGTGCAGGCTGGAGACCGGGCGCAGCGACGCATCGAGTTTCACCACCAGGCCGTATGAGCGTGTCGGCGACCAGGGCTTGTGCACGCCCATCGTCTTGATGCCGCCGCATTGCAGCGGCTCCAGGAAACTCCGGCTGGAAGACAGAGACGGCGCGATCCAGTAGCGCGGCTCGACTTCCGCCATCATGTCCTGTCGGTAGTCCTCCTCTTGGAGGATGAACTCGATCAGCCGGTTGCGCGGCGCAAAGATCGACAGCCAGACGCCACCGTCGCCGGCGGGCGAGAGGCGCGACGGATAGCCGGGAAGGTGGTCGACGACAGTTTCGGCCTTGCCGTTAGCGTCGATCCGCAGCAGGCGGTGGCGCCAGGCTTCGCTGACGACGACGCCGTCGCCTGTAGGATGCAGGCCATAGGGAAAGGCGAGCCCGGAGGCGAGTTCGCGGAAGGCGGTCGAGCCCGGGTCGCGTTTCCACACGCTGCCGGTTTGGCCATGCGCCATCAGGTCGGCGCTCCACATGGACGGTGTCCGGCTGGCCGAGCCGTTCGCCAGCCACAGCGCGCCGTCGCCGCCGAACGCCAGAGCGGTGATGCAGCGGTCAGTCGACGGCAGCTCGGTCTCCTTGCCGGCGATCACCAGCTTGCCGGTTTCGAGGCCGATGGCAAGTTCGCCGGAGGGCGAGACAGCAAGCGCGGTGACGGGCGCGGCAAAGGTTTCGACGACACGCGGTGCGGCGCCAGCGGCGATTTCGTACACGGCGTTGCCGCTGCTGGCGAAAAGCGCCTTGCCGAGCGTCGCCAGATTGTCGGCGTCGGCGAGCGTGGCGAAAACCTCGGCCTCGTCAAGGCGTGTGTTGGGCCGGAACGCGCCGTCGAGCGGCGGGATGGTGACCGCCTTGCCGCGGAAAAAATTGAGGATCGGTTCGAAAATCATTTGCCGCCTCCCCAATAGGAATTCAGCCCGGTCCAGCTTTCGTCCGCGCCGGGGATTCGGTAGCGGCCGACGCGGTTGTTCAGGATGCCGCCGACATAGAGATACCCCTTGTGTTCGCGCATCGAGGTGACCATCGGATGCGAGACGCCGGAGAGGTCGCCAAGCGTCTCGACGATATTGCCCGTCTCGCTGAACTTCACCACGCCGCCGGTGTTGATGTTGGGGAACAGCCAGTCGTCCTGCGGCAGGCGGCGCGTCATGCGCTTGCGCATGCCGGGGTGGCGCAGCGACAGGTCGAAGCTCGGCGTGCGCATGCCGAGCCAGGCCATCCAGTAGTTGCCGTCGGAGGCGCGGTTGATGTTGTCGGGATAGCCGGGCATGTCCTTGATGACGCATTCGGCGGTGCCGGCTTTCGGCCCCTCCAGCCAGTAGCGGTGGACGCGGCAGGCCCAGCTTTCGGCGAAGAACAGCGATTTGCCGTCATGCGCCATGCAGACGCCGTTGGCGTAGCGGTAGCCGTCGAGCAGGGTTTTGGTCGAGCCGTCCCTAGGGTCGTAAACCAGCAGGCGGCCCGTGGCGCGATTCTCGATCGAATCCAGCGCCCAGTCGTGGGCGTCATAGCGTTTGGTGGAGTCGGTGAAATAGATGCGGCCGTCCGGCGCCACGTCGCAATCGTTGGGGTCACGCAGCCGCGCGTCGTCGACGATCGAGGTGAATGAGCGCGCGGTCTCGGCGGAGAGCCGCTTCACCTCGCGCCCGGGCGAGACGGAATAGAGGCCCATGGCCCCAACGCAGGAGATGAGGTTACCGGACTTGTCGAAGGCGAGCCCCAGCGGGAAGCCGCCGATGTGGGCGAAGACTTCGGAACGTTTGTAGTCGGGCGCAAAGAAGCGGACGATCTCGCCGTGGCGGGTGCCGCAATAGAGATTGTCATCGCGGTCGAGGATGACGTCCTCGGGGCCTTCGAGTTCGCCAAGGCCGATATAGTCGGTTTCGGACAGGCGGTTGTCGAGTTCGTAGGGCGTGCCGGAGCCGGGTGCCGCCGACTGTGTCTCGCCCATCTTCAGATAGACCGGCGCGACATAAACCTCGTTCAGCACCTTGTGGCGGTTCTTCAGCCAGCGGATGTCGATGATGACGGCGACGGCCAGCATGAGGCCGAGCACCATCTGGTTGGTGCCGGTGCCGTAGCCCAGCCGGATCAGGCCGTTAGTCATGACCAGCACGACGATTGCGCCCATCAGTCCCTTGACCACCGAGCCGCGGCCGCCGCCAAGACTGTTGCCGCCGACCACGGCGGCCGTCAGCGCCAGGATTTCGAGGTTGAGGCCCGTCCCCGGCCCTGCCCCGCTGAGCCGCGTCGCGATCAGGAACCCGGCAATCGATGCGCAGAAGCCGGAGAAGACGTAGGTGAGGAACACTGTCCGCTTGACCCTGATGCCGGCATTGTGGGCCGAGCGCCGCGAGCCGCCGACGGCCAGCACATGCCAGCCGGGGCGCGATCGTGTCAGCGCGATATGGGTGACGATAGCGAAGACGATGGCCGTCAGCACTGAGATGGAAAAGCCGAAAAGCGTGCCGTCGCCGATAAAATCCCAGACATCCGACATCGCCATCGACATCTGGATCTGCGCGGCGAAGTTGACGACAAGAATGTCGAATAAGGCGCGGCCGATGATGAAGGTGACCAGCGTGGTGAGGAAGGCGCGCAGCCTGAGCACGCCGACGAGGTAGCCATTGATCGCGCCGCAGGCGAGACCGGTAGCAATCGCCGCGGCCAGCGCCATCCACACCGGCTGCTCGAAGATGAAGAAGACCGAAACGGCGGCGAAGCAGGACAGCGCGAAGATCGAGCCGACGGAGAGGTCGATGCCGCCGCCCAGCATGACGACCACGAGGCCGGTGACGACGATCGAGAACTCGCCGAGCTGGCGAGTGGAATCCTGCAGCGAGGCGATCTTGAAGAAGCCGGGGATGGCTGTGCCGAAGCCTGCCACGGTGATGACCAGCGCCAGGAATGGAATCGCATTGTCGGTCCAGCGCTTGGTGAGAATCTCGCCGACCAGATGATCAGGAACGAGATTGTAGCGCCAGGACTGCAGGCGTTCGCGAAAGGTCATCTATGGGCGCCGGTGGTTTCGGGAAAGGGGCGGCCGGGAAGCCCGGCCGGTAGTGGGACGTGTTTAGACGCCTTATGCCAACAGGTCTGCACCTCGACCGTCGGCGCCGCCCCTCATCGCCCTGCCGGGCACTTCTCCCCGTAAAGAGACGGGGAGAAGGACGCCGTCGTCAACGGTTTCGCCAATCGCCAAGGTTGCGGATTGAGGCGGCCAGGTCGCGGCCAGCGCTCCTCTCCCCGCTCTTGCGGGGGAGAGGGTGGCGGCAGCCGGGTGAGGGGCAGCGCGACGTTCCAAGGTCAAGCGACCCCTGACGTCACTGCGCGGCGGCGGCCTGCAGAGCCTTCAGGTCCCAGCAGCTGTTAGGTGTGAGGTCGGCCTTGGTCGTCGCCTTCTCCAGCGTATAGATGTAGGTCTTCGAGGTGCCGGGAGCCTGGCCGCTCTGCAGCAGGAATTTTATGATGGCGTTGATGTCGCGCGACTGCTGGTGCAGTTCGGTCATCACCACCGCGCCATAGGTGCCGTCTTCCAGCTTGTCGCAGTCGGCGGTTTTTTCGCCGCCGCCGGTGGTCACCAGAAACACCTTGTCCTGCATTTTTGCGTCGCGGATCGCGGCGGCCGCGCCAACGGCGTCGCCATCCCAGAAGTCAATGATGCCGCAGATGTCGGGGTTCTGCTGGAGCATGGTGGTCGTCACGTTGCGCGAGGTGGTGGCGTCCCAGTTGGAATCGGGTTTTGCGACGATCTGGAAGTCGGGGTTTTTGGCCATGACCTTCATGATGCCGGCATACTGGTAGAGGCTCGACGCATTGACCTGGTCGCCCTGCACGAGGCCGATCTTCTTCGACGAGTTCGGGCCACAGCCCTTGATCACGGCTTCGGCTTCAAGCTGGCCGAGGCGGTCCCAGTCGGAGCCGACGAAGGCGTCGGCGGCGAAGTTCGCCGGATTGTCGATGAGGATGACGTAGGTTCCGGCTGCCTGCGCCTTCTTCAGCAGACGGGCGTAGGAGTTGAGGTCGGGCGAGTGCACGATCAGCACGTCCGGCCGCGTCTCGGACGAGATCGCCTCGGTGATCGCCTGGGCGCCGGCCTCGACGCTCCAGTTCGGGTCGCGGGTCTCGAAGGTGCCGCCGAACGCGTCGACCTCCTTCTTGATGTAGCTGGCCCAGCCCTGCGCCAGGTCAAAACCCATCGCCATCGGGACGAGCATGACGCGCTTTCCCTTCATCGCCTCGGCATAGGCGGCCGGGCCGGGATCTTCCTGCGCCTTCGCCTGGACGGCGAGGAACGGCATCGACAAGGCGGCCGCGGCGGCCAGAAGTTTTAGCATCAGTCTCATGGCAATCCCCTTTTTCTGTCCAGTTTCAATAAAGTCAGGCGGGCGGCTTGCGGCCGACCGTTAGATGTCGCCCTGCTGGGCCGTCTGCTCGTCGCGCGGGTTGACCAGCCCGTCGATGATGATCGCGGCAAGCAGAATGGTCGATTTGATCAGGTTCTGATAGATCAGCGGTATGTCGATGATGGTCATGGCGTTGAGCATGATGCCGATGAGGGCCGCGCCGAACAGCACGTTGCGCACGCCGCCCTTGCCGCCCGCCAGGCCGATGCCGCCGATCACCGCCACCAGCACGATGTCGTAGAGCAGCGTCGAGTTGACGACGCGGGTGTTGATCGAATGCAGGCTGGCGGCGGTCAGCAGGCCGGCGGCGAAGGCGATCAGCGCCGAGATAACGTAGCGCAGCACCAGCATCGGCCGCACCGGGATACCGATGTTGCGCGCGGCGACCGGGTTGTCGCCGGCGTAATAGATGTAGCGGCCCCATTTGGTGAAGCGCAGGAACAGGAAGATCAGCACCGCCAGCGCTGCGAAAATGAACACCTCGATCGGGATATCGAGGAAGCGCAAGCCGCCGAAACGCGCCAGCCAGTGGTCCGGCGGCACCGGCACGGCGTCCTGCGAAATCAGTTGCGAGCGCACATAGCCGAATACGAAGGAGCCGCTGGCCAGCGTCACGAAGATCGCCGGCACGTCGGCATAGGCGACGAGGAAACCGTTGAGCAGGCCGATGACCAGCACGCCGCCGAGCACAATCGCCAGCGCCGTGCCGTCGGCCGTGCCGTCGTTGAGGAGTTGCAGATACCAGGCGACCGACATCGCCATGATGGCGACGGCGGCGAGGTCGATGCCGCGGCCGATAATGACGATCGCCATGCCGAGCGCCAGGATGCCGAGCACCGAGACCGAGCGCACGATAGAGACCAGATTGTCGGGGTTGAGGAAGCCGGGCAAGAAGATGCCCGCCGCAAGAAAGATCAGCGCCGCCGTGGCCAGGACGATGCCTTCCTGGCTAAGTTGTCTGGACTGGCGCACGCCCCACTCTCCTTCGCCGCCCCCTCTCCCAAGGACACGGCTCAAGACCAACCTCCGGAGGCGAGGTTATTAGCCGAGCGGGCGTCTCGTCAATCGCAACAGCCTGCTGGCCCTAGGGAAGTTTTTGCGCGCCACCACAATCGGGGCGCGGCCGTTCCTGCACCAGACATGTAGCGCGGCAACGACGCCGATCGCCTCGGAAAATACCTGTTGCGGTCCCGGCCGAGTTTCGAGGCCGTGGCGGGATGACCAGGGATCGTTTCAGCCCGCAAACCAGCGGAAGCCAGGCCGTTATCGCCCTGGCAATGGCGTCTGCTCGCCGCGCAGCACGACCAGGTAACCACGTTCGCCCAGATGGCTGTAGGCGACGCGTCGGCTGTTGTCGGGAAAACGCTCGACCTTGGTGATGAGATAGCCCGCCGGATGGGCCTGCAGCCATTGATCCGCGGTGTTTTCCGCAACGATGTCGAACGGCTTTTCGATCCCGGCCAGAAACGTGATCTCGCCTTCGTAGCGGCCGGCATAGGCCCAGTCGGCCGCCTTTCTCCCGGCAACGAAATCCGCCAGGCCCGAAAGGTCGTAGCGGGGAAACAGCGTCGCCGACGCCACGATCTGGCCCGCCGCGAACACCACAAGCATGAAAGCGGCGCTCCAGGGAAACGCGCTGAACCGTATCCCCGCCATGAAAAATCCGAACAGCAGGACCACCGCCGGCAACAGCGGCACCAGATAATGGGGCTGCTTGCCCGCGATCAGGCTGAAGGCGACCAGGACCGACAGCAGCCAAAGCCCGAGAAACCCGAGCACGCGCCGGTCTTGAGGCGCGATGTCGCCATCGTGGCTGAGCCGCCGCCAGGGGCGGGAGCGCCAGAGGTCGAAGGACAATCCCCACGGCAGAAGCGCCACCGGCAAAAGCAACAGGTAGAAATGCAGGGGCCGGGCATGCGCGCGCTGGAGCGAGCCGGAGACACGACCCGCGGCCTGGCGCCAGACGAGGTTGTAGGCGAAATCCAGGCCTGTTTGATGCAATGCCGGACCAAGCCAGGCAACGACGGGAATAAAGGCGGCGAGAACCACCACCGGCACGCCGGCGAAAAACTTGCGGACGGGCAGGCTGGATCGCGGATCGCGCCACAGCGGGTAGAGCAGGATCGGCGCGGCCATGTGGATCAGTACCACCGGTCCCTTGGCAAGCACGCCCAGGCCCACGCACAGCCCTGCCAGCACCGCATACCGCCAGCCCCTGCCCCTCGAAAAGGCGGCGAGCGCCAGGAACGCGGCGAGCACGCAAGCCGTCAGCAGCAGATCGAACAAGACCAGGGTGGAATAGATGAGGAAGATGACGCTTCCTAGCGTCAGCCAGGGCATCCTCTCCGCCATCCCCTCTACATCCGGGAAAAGCGCCACGGCGAGGCGCTGGGTCAGCCAGATGACCGACGATGAGATGACGAAAATGGCGGCCAGCGCCGCCGCCCGGCTCGCGCCGAAGACGCCCCAGGCGAGGTCGATCAGCCAGAACAGCAGCGGCGGCTTCTGGAAATAGGGTTCGAAATTCAGCGTCGGGACAAAAAAACTGTCCCGAAGGCGCATCTCCCAGGCGACGGTCAGGTAGCGCGTCTCGTCGACCGGGAGCAACGGCCGCACTGCCAGGGATACGAGGAAGAACAGCGCGAGCAGGAGATAAGGCAGGACGGAAGCGGCCGGTCTTGAAAGCCGCATCAAGCCGGCTCTGGCAGCTTCGCCTGTGGCCGGCTGAGATAGATGTTACGGGTGTAGATGAGGATGCCGGTCGCCTGGCCGATGATGAAGACGATATCGCGCTGCCGGATCGCATAGGCGAGCAACGTCAGGCCGCCGAGGATGCTGAAATACCAGAACGCCCGCGGCACGACGCTGCGCCGGCTTCGCTCCGATGCGATCCATTGCACGAGGAAACGCATGAAGAACAGGCATTGCCCAAGCAGGCCGATGCCGAGCCAGATCGTCGAGGATGTCATCGATGCTCCGTGGGAATGAGCACTTCTTTCGGCGCGTAGTCGGCCGGCAATGCACGGTGTCGCAGCCATGCGGCGCCGGCAAGGTCCACCGCGCCGACCAGCGCCCGGTTCCAGAAGCCGTATTTGGAGCGGCCTTTGATGCGCGCCCGGTGGGCCACCTGCACATGCCGGAGCGCAACCCCGTTGCGCAGCAACATGGCCGGGAGGAAACGGTGCATGTGATTGAAATAGGGCAACGCCAGGAAATCTTCGCGGCGAATCAGCTTCAGGCTGCATCCGGTATCGTGCGTCCCATCCTTCAGCACGGCGGCTCGCAGGCGATTGGCCAGCCGTGACGAAACCCGGCGCAGCGGGTTGTCCTTGCGCACCGCCCGCTGACCCAGCACCGCGACGCCGGCCTCGCCGTCGCCGGCCTCCTTGTAGCGCTCGAAAAGCAGGGCGACGTCGGCCGGATCGTTCTGAAGGTCGCCGTCCATGAACACCAGTACCTCCTGGCTCGCCGCGCGCGCGCCGGACAGGAAGGCGGCCGACTGGCCGAGCGGTCGCTCGTGACGAACGACGCGCAGCATCGGCACGTCGTGCATCAGTGCGGCCAGCCGAGCCAGCGTTTCGTCGGTGCTGCCATCGTCCACATACACGATTTCGCGGATCGGGCTGCGATTGGCGGCCAGCACGATTTCGCCGATCAACACCTGGAGATTGTCGGCCTCGTTGAGGACCGGCACGACCACGCTGATCGCCTCGTCAAGCCCATGGGTTCCTTCGACACGGCTCAGCATGGTCAGCGACATTCGTTCGACTGGATCGACGCAGGCTGCCCGAATGGCTGAAGCTGCAGGCATACATCGCTTCTCGTCCGGCTCAGACCGAAGACCAGCGGTAGAATTATGATGGCAAGCACGATCGGGCCGAGCAGCAGCGCGGCGTGCAGAAGATTGACGCGACGGTTCATGAAGAGGCTTTCGTTGTGGCTCCGTGGCATGTTTTCCACCCCCTCTGCGGCACCCATCACCCCGCTCCGTCCCGCTTGGCCGTGTCGACGCGCTTCAAAGTCCTCGGATCGAACAGCGCATGCACCTCAACCCCATTCCTGTCCCGGCCATAGGCTTCGTAGCAGCCGTCCTGCGCGCGGATCGAGCGGACCTCCCACCCGTCGGCTTGGAGCCTCGCCCGCAAGATCTCCCGCGGCCGCCACTCGGAAACCGGCACGTCGCAGGCAATACCGGCCAATGCCACCGCTCCGAGCGGAAACGCGTTGAGCGCGAGCGCAGCAACGACGACCTTCAACACGCAACCCCCTGACCATTCGACGGGGCATTCGTGGCATCCGAACCTGACAGCAAGCTGAAAGCGCTGCATCCGCCGTCAGCCTCGTGTAAAAGGCGGAGTAGGGCGACACGGAAAGGTCGTGCATGCGTATCCTGCTGATAGAGGACGACAAGGCGATCGGCGGCGCGGTTCGCGACCATGCATCCGCCGATGCGCATGCAGTGGACTGGGCGACCACCCTTGCCGACGCGCGCGGCTTCGCGGATGTCGCCAGCTATGGCCTCGTTCTGCTCGATCTCCAATTGCCCGACGGCAGCGGCATTTCCTACCTGCGCGACATGCGAGGCCGCGCGGACACGACCCCGGTGATCGTGCTGACCGCACGCGACCAGATCTCGGACCGGATCGAAGGGCTGAATTCCGGCGCCGACGACTATCTGGTGAAACCGTTCGATCTCGGCGAATTGTCGGCCCGAATCCATGCGGTGGCCAGGCGCTATGGGCAGCGCAGCGAGCCGCAGATGACGATCGGCCCGCTCACAATCGTCCCGGCCGAGCGCAGGATAAGCCGCGACGGCGAGCCGATCGAACTCACGGCGCGCGAATGGGCGGTGCTCGACAGCCTGCTCGGCCGGCCCGGATCGATCGTCTCCAAGGCCCGGATCGAGGATGCTCTCTACGCCTTCGGCGCCGAAATCGAGAGCAATGCCGTCGAGGTCTACGTCAGCCGGCTGCGCAAGAAGCTCGGGGCGGACATGATCTCGACGGTCCGCGGCATCGGCTACAGATTGGCGGCTTCATGACCCGCCGGCTCATGCTCTGGCTCACCGGGTCGACGATCCTGTTCTGGATCCTGGCGGCCGGTCTCGGCGCCTTCGTGATGCGCGAGGAATTCGACGAAGCATTCGACAGCAGCCTGCAGGAAACCGCCGAACGCCTCATTCCGCTCGTCGTCGACGATCTCTTTCAACGCGACGATCTGGAAGAGCCGAGGCGCGTCGCCGGCGGTGCTGACGGCGACGAATATCTCACCTACCAGGTCCGCGACGCGAGCGGCGCCGTGCTGCTTCATTCGCACGACGCCCAGCCGGAGCCGTTCGACGCACCCTTGCGGCGTGGTTTCTCCGAAACCGCGACCCAGCGCATCTACACCGCGGACGCGGTCAGCGGCACGATCTTCCTGCAGGTCGCCGACAATCTGGCCGAGCGGCGCGAGGCGATGAACGAGGGACTGCTGTCGCTGTTGCTGCCGATCGTCCTGCTTGCGCCGCTCAGCATGCTCAGCATCTGGTACTTTGTCCGGCGATCGCTAGCCCCTCTGGGCGCCTTGAGGCGGGAGATCGGAGCGCGGGACGGCGCCAATCTCGCGCCCATGGCGGTCGACGGCCTTCCGGTCGAACTGCAGCCGATCAACATCTCCGTGAACCGGCTGCTCGAGCGGCTGCGTACCGCGCTGGAGGGCGAACGGGAATTCGCTTCCAACAGCGCCCACGAACTGCGCACACCGATCGCCGGCGCGCTCGCCCAGACGCAGCGGCTGATCGCCGAACTGCAACCCGGTCCCGAGCAGACCCGGGCCCGCGCCATCGAGACCTCGTTGTCCGAACTTGGCCACCTGACGGAGAAACTCCTTCAACTGGCCCGGGCGGACTCCGGCATCGGCGCATCGAAGATGCCGGTCGATGTCTCCGCCGTCGTCGAACTGGTCGCCGAAGATTTCCGCCGGAGGCCGGACCATGCCGGACGGCTTCGGCTGAACCGCGACGGGATTTCCGGCGACGCACCGCTTGTCCGGCAGGTGGACGCCGACGCGCTCGGCATCATCCTCAGGAACCTCATCGAGAACGCGCTGCTGCACGGCGATCCCGACCGGCCGGTGCATGTGACGATTTCCGCAGACGCAACACTAAGCGTAACGAACGAAGGCCCCGTGGTTCCTGCCGCGCAGCTTGCGCAACTGACCAGGCGCTTCAAGCGCAACACGTCCTCCGTTCAAGGATCCGGACTCGGCCTCGCGATCGTCGACCGGCTGGCGCGCCAGATGGGGGCGACGCTCACCCTGACATCTCCCGCCCGCGGTCGGGAAGATGGTTTCGAAGCCCAACTCCGCCTTCCGTCATAGCGCCACAGCCAAACCAGTGAACTGCTTGCCGACGTTTTCGCACAATCGCCGGGCCGCGCTCCCCACTCATTCGTACTCCAGTTATTTTATGCCTAATTCTCTGGAGAAATATTACGGGTGGGCTGCAAATTTCATGATAATCCTGTTTCCTTGGCTTTGGGCGCTCCGCAATCATGCGCATGCGGGACATGCCTGCCGATCGCAGGCAGCGAGGGCAAGCGGGAGAGAGGCATGACGAAGAGCGACGCCACCGACGATGTCGGCAGCGAAAAACGCCGCGGCCGGCCGACGATGACCGACGTGGCGCGGATCGCGGGGGTTTCGCAGTCGAGCGTTTCGCTGGTGCTGAACCAGATGTCGGGGGCGCGGATATCGCCGGATACGCAGCAGCGGGTGTTCGACGCGGCGCGGCAGGTGGGATACAAGCTGCCGGGCACGAGGCATCAGGCCGCGGCGGGGACGGACCGGCGCACCATCGCCTATCTGGTCGACGAGATCTCGACCAGCCCGCATCCGGTGGTCAGTCTCGACGGCGCCCGCGACTTCGCGTTCGAGCAGGATTTTCTCGTCGCCACCTACGTGACCCGCTCCAATCCCGAACTGGAAGAAGCGACGATCGAGGCGGTGAAGCGCGACAAGTCGGTGGTCGGCGTCATCTATTCGTCGATCTTCACCCGCCGCGTGACCTTGCCCAAGTCGCTGGAAGACATCCCGACAGTGCTGCTGAACTGCTACGCGGAGCCGCGAAAACACATCGCGATCCTGCCTGGCGAGGTTGCCGGCGGCTTCACGGCGACCGCGCATCTGACGGAACTAGGGCATCGCCGGATCGGTTTCATCAATGGCGAGCCATGGATGGATGCCTCGCTCGACCGGCTGAAAGGCTACCGCCAGGCGCTTGCCACCGCCGATATCGGCTTCGATGAACGCCTAGTACGCAGCGGTGACTGGCTGCCTCTGAGCGGATACCAGCACGCGCTCGACCTGCTTTCTACCGACAACCCGCCGACCGCCCTCTTCTGCGGCAATGATTTGATGGCCGTCGGCGCGCTGGAGGCCGCGCAGGAGATGGGTTTCAAGGTTCCCGACGACCTGACCATCATGGGCTACGACGACCAGGAACTTGCCCGCTACACCCACCCTCCCCTGACAACGCTGGTGCTTCCCAACTACGAGATGGGGCAGCGCGCCGCCGAGGCACTGCTCGACATGACCGTCCACGGCAAGAAGATGAAGCCGATGACGATCAAGATCGACGGCCCGCTGGTGTTGCGGGCGACGACCGCGAAGCCTTCGCCGGTGCGTTCGGTGAAAACCGGCCTGCGCCTGCCGCAGTGAACGGGCGCCCGGCATGGCGCCAGCGACGTGAGGGACGTCAAACAATTGTTTTCGCTATATTTTTGTGTCCGCTCTGGCGCAGGGCATGGAGGACGGCGCGCCACCGGAAGATCGCGTGAAGTCCGAAAGATGCCGGGATTTCAGATGGTTATCGTAAAGCTCGGTTGAAACGAGCGTGTTTGGCTTCACGCCAAGCCTGAAAATGCGAGAAGCACGGCATCTACCAGGCGTATCGGGTTGCTGGCCCGGCGTTTCCTGGCCGACAAGCTTGCCGCAATCCGGATGCCCTCGCAAGCGGTGCACGACCCCGCCGGACCTGGAAAAGCAGTTTGAGAAACGCCTGTGTCGGCTCACTCGAGGCGGTTCCTGATTCCGATTGACCGCTCATAAAATTAAAAGATATGATCAACTTATGATGCCGAGTGGCGCCCCCGCCTGGGATGAGGCGCCAGGCTGTTGGGCGAACGGAGGAGGACCAACGGAAGCGATTACCGCCGAGACCTGTCGCGCCACGTGAAGGGCACGAAGATCGAGGCTTGAGCGAAGAACGTCGACACATTCCACGACCCGCCCAACACGGCCGCCGAATTGGCGGACGCATACCGAGCTCTCCCGGGCGGAGCCGGTCGGTGCAGTCTTGCTGGCCGGTTCCGTTTGTTCATGAGGGGCAACTCGCGGCAGCATTGGCCTTTTGAGCCGCTCCTCATCCTCCTGCCGGCGTCCTTCCGACCTCTTCGTGAAAGATGAGGAGAAGGACGCTGGCCTCAGCCTCCCTTCTCCCCATTCCTCACTGCTGTCTGGATTGACGCATCCCAACACCACGATCCGGTCCGGAGGACAGGCGGCGCGACCGGTCGAACTTCAGGGGGCCACTCCTTCAAGCTCGAAAATCTCGATCCCTTCGCTGCGGCCCTTCGCCTTGGCGACGCCGAGGCCGCGGAACGCGAAGGGCGCGGTGCAGCGTTCGCGCACCGTGCCGCTGACCAGGATCGTGGTGCCATACTCCTTGTTCATGCCTTCCAGCCTGGACGCGACGTTCACCGTATCGCCCATTCCCGTATATTGCCGGCGGGCTTGCGCACCGACGCTGCCGACCACCGCCTCGCCCGTATGCACGCCAAAGCGCGTCACCAGTTCCGGACGGCCGGCCTGCCGGTTGGCCGCGTTGAAGGCGTCGATCGCGGCCTTCAGCTCCAGCGCACAGCGGCAGGCGTCGTCGACATGCGTCGGGTCTGCCACCGGCGCGTTCCACATGGCATAGATGGAATCGCCGAGATACTGGACGATCACGCCGTTGTGGCGCTCGACGATGGGGTTCATCAGGTCGAAATAGGTGGAAAGCATGCCGACCACCTCCTCGGGCGAATGCTGTTCAGAGATGGTGGTGAAGTCGCGAATGTCGGTGAACAGCACCGAGACCTCCTGCCGGACCGCCTTTCCGGCGCTCGCCTGGCCCGACGCTACGATGTTGCGCACGAGCTCGCGCGGCACGTAGAGCGCGAAGGTGCGGATCGCCTCGCGGGCGGAGGCCAGCGCCCGGGCCAGCGTGTTGATCTCGGCGATCCACGAGCGCTTCGCCGGCGGCGCCTCGAAGTCCAGGTTGCCGATGTGGCGCGCGTCCTCCGACAGTCCGAGCAGCGCCCGGCTGATCAGCCGGGCCACGAGCAAGGCGGCCATGATGCCGGCGAGGAGCACGATTCCCGTAATCGCCAGGTTCTTGGTCAGCAGGCGCTGGCTCGGCGCGGTGAAATCCGAGAGCGGCGCGGCGATGACGATGGTGTTGCCGCGCAAAAGGTCGGAGAAGCCGACCGAGGAGATGCGGGCGATGTAGGGCTCGCCATCCACCTCGAAACGCGCCGTGCGGTCTGGGTTCTCGCTGATGACGCGGAGTTGCTCGCGGATCGGTTCCAGCGCCGGATCGGCGACAGGCGACCGACCGCCATCCTTCGGCGTCGGCAGGTAGCTGTCGAGGATCTGCTGCATCATCGCCTCGTCCGAGTGGACGATGAGCTTCTTCTCGTAGTCGAAGACGTAGCCGCGCGCATGCTCGGACACCGCTGCGCGGGCGAGGAGCCGGCTGATGGTTTCGAGCAGGAGGTCGACGCCGGCGACCACCTGGCGGTTCTCCGCCATCGGCGCCGCCAGCGTCAGTGCCAGCGATCCGGTCGTCGCGGTCACGTAGGGGCCGACGGAAACCGGCGCGCCGGCTCTCGATGCCGCCCTGTACCACGGACGACGGCGCGGATCGTAGGACACCTTGTCGGTCTGGCGCTCGCCGATCACCGCGCCGCCCCGGTCCAGGAACCGCCAGGTCTGCAGCGGGCCGGACGGAGGCCGGTCGATGGTGCGGACGGCGAAGACCGTGCCGACCGGCGCGTCGAGGGCTTTCGCCCATCCAGGATTGCGCTCCACCGCCACCGCGTGCAGGAAGCCGCCATCGGGATAGCCGACATAGAAGCCGTCCGTGTAGGGCGAGCCTTCGAGGGTCTTGACCAGGAAATCGGTCTTGGCCTTGAGGTCGTCCGACGGCGGCGACAGCAGCGGCTGCAGCACCGACGCAACGGTCACGGTCGAATAACCATCGCCGAAGATGCTGCGGTAGCGGTCGATGGTACGCTGGCTGAGCTGACTCATCTGCTCTTCGGCGGTGGCCAGCGCCATCCGCCGTCCCTGCGCATAGGTGAGCCACATCAGCGGCACGGATATGCCGATCAGAAGCAGGATGATGACGATGCTGAGATGCAGGCGGAGCGGCCTCACCCAACGGGTCTGGGCGGCGTCTTGCCCCGGCGCAGCGGCTGCCGAAGCGTCTCCGGCCACGGCGGAAGGGGTCCCGGCCACGCCTTCCGTCGCGACGGCCGAAGGTTTGGCCGCTATCGACGGCGCCGTTGGACCCTCGCGTTCCATCCTACCACGTCCCGCCGGGTCCGGAGAGCGACCGCGCGAACGGCAATGCGGACGCCCGACCCTTGCGGCCGGGCTGGCACGCCGCCGAAAACGACCCGGCGCACTCTCGCGAGATAAAAAGCTCGATCGGCATGTCGACTTCCCCCAGTCGTAAGCTGGCAGCATATTTCGCGGATTGCCAGACCATTTCTGCCGCAGGGTTTGCGAACCGCGCTCCCTGAAAACCTTTTGCTTTCCGGCTTTGAACCGCGCAGGTCGCGCTCAACGCGCCTGCGTCCGAGTATAACAGCTACGCACCATTTCGTCCCGTCGAGCGAGCTACCTGAAGATCGCGGCTCAACTGGACCGCGCGATACCGGCTACGGTCGACTTCGACCGTTGGTGCGACCCCAACGGGGTCTTGCAGCCGATCGGTATCTGGAGATCCTTGCCGGCGTCGCCGTGGAATAGACGTTCGCGCCTTGCCAATAGACCCCGGGGATCGGCGGCAGAATGCGGATACCGGGAAGGGCGAAGGCGCGATGATTGTATCGCCCCATCGCCGCTTCGGTCACGCCAGCCTCCTCCGGCAGGCTTGCTGCGGCAGTGGCGATGGCGAACAGCGCGGCGCGGGACACCGCATATCGCATCGGCATCGTCGTCCCCGTGTTTTGTCCCTCGCGGCAGACCTTGTCCCGTCATCCTGCCCGGCGAAGGACCTAACACATACCCGCCTGTGTCAGCGATGCATGCGCCTGCCTCCGCCGCCCCCGCCGCCATGGAAGCCGCCGCTGCGGCCGCCGCCGCGCTCGAATCCGCCACGGTCGAAATTGCCGCGGTTGACCTGCGGGTTGAATTCCGAACGGCGGGCGAGCGCGCTCTGGTTGCCGGCCATGCGGCCGGCGCGATCGAGGCCCAGGTGATCCGGCGCCGCCTGCTGGATCTTGCGCTGCTGGGCCGGCCGGTTGACCGCCGGCGCTGCCTGCTGGACGCGTCCGCCCAGGTTCGAGCCGTCGCCGTCCAGCTGCCGCGCGGGCTTCCTCCCATTGTCGGTGTTCGGCTTCTCCACCGGCGACCAGCCGCCGTCGGAGCGCTTCTGCCATTGGCCGTCGTCGCGCCGATAGACGTTGCCGTCGCGGCCGGCATAGATGTCGCCGCCCTGGCCCTGGCCGACAAAGCCATGGTTGCCATTCGATGTGCGCCAGCGGGCACCCTGCCCGCCGGCTGCCGTCGAGCCGCCGCTGGCGCGCGCCCAGTCGGTGCCGTGGCGCACGCTGGCCGAACCCCACGAGCCGTAGACATTGCTGCCGCCGCGCACGATCGCGCCGGTATCGGTGCGCGGATTGTAGGCGGCGATGAAGCCGCGTTCGCCCGCCGGACCAGCCACCGCCCCGCCGCGGATATAGGTGCCGGTGCGGGGGTTGTAGCTCGCGCCCGCCACGATGCCGCGATACGGGCCGTAGGCGTAGCCATAGCGCCCGAACGTGCCGCGCGCCGGATTGTAGAAGGCTGCCACGCCATAGGTGACGGGTCTCGGGTAATATGGCCAGTAGCCGCCGTGCCAGTTGGTGTCCCAATAAACGGGATAGTGCCAGCCGGTGCCGTAGACCAAGGCGTCCCAGGCGAGGTAGGCGCCGAGATAGCCCATCGTGTAGCCGTACCAGACCGCATCCGGCTCCGTCGAATAGATGCGGACATAGGTCGCGTTGTAGACCGGCGACGAGGCGGGGATCGTGTAGATCTGTTCCGGCACGGCGGTCGCCACCGCGAACGGTCCGCTCGGGCTGTCGCCGACGAACCAGATACCCTCCTTCAGCACGTAATATTTCGCGCCGACCTGGATGACCGTCTCGTTGGTGTTGACCGCATATTTGAGCTGCGTGCCTTCGATCGGCTCGAACTTCGGGTCGCCGCTATAGGCCACCTCAACCTTGACCGATCCGTCGGTCGACACCCGCGCCATCTGCGGGATGCTGGCCTTGAGCCGTGCTTCGGCGTTCTCCGAGGTCTTGGGCACCGAAGAGCGGACACTGGCATAGGGCGCGTCGTCGGGGATGTTCTGGAAATCCTCCGGCAGATCGGGTGTCGCGAAGGTCCACGGGCCGTCAAGCGATCTTGACGAGAACCAGCGGCCGGACAGCAGCACATACCAGGTCCGGCTTGCCTTCAGGAAGAACACGTCGCCGTCGCTGTTGGAAGCCCATTCCAGGCCGGTGCCCGCAACCGGTTGGAGCTTGGGCTCGCCGTCGAAATTGATCAGTTCGGCAGGGGTGGCGGAATAGACGACCTTCGGAACCGCGCCCTCGGCGAACGCCTCGGGCGGCATGGCGGCGCGGGCGTCCTTCCAGTTGTCCTCGTCGGGGAGTTTTGACAGCGCATCCGGCAGCGCCATCGCCGGCTGCCAATCGCCGTCCAACGCCTTGGAGGTCAGCCACGATTTCTCGTCGCGCAGGAAATAGGTTTGATCCGCGTCGATCCTGAACAGGTCCCAGTTGGTGTTGACGACGAAGGAAACGCCCGGCGCGCCCTTGACCGGCGCGACGACTTCCTTGCCGTCGGTCTGCAGCAGCACCGCCGGCGACTTCGATATGAAGATGGGCGGCGGATCGGATTTCAGCCCCTTGGCATCGTCCATCCGCTGGTAGTCGGCGAGGCTGGCCGTCAGCCTTTCCTCGGTGATCGTCACGGGGCCGGTGGGCAGGATCTTGCCCATCTCCAGAGCGAAATCGGCAAGCTGCGCGCGGTCGAGGGCGGAGAAATCCAGCTCGGTTATCTTGATATCGGTGATCACCACCTCGCCGGCATCCGGGTCGGCCTGGGTCTTGCCGGTCAGCCCGATGACACCGAAGACCGGCTTTGCGTCCTTGCTGGCCTTGTACTCCGTCGCCACCAGCGCGCTGAGATCGGTGAACTTGTCCCAGCTCGAGACCTGCGGCTGGTAGAGCACGATCTCGGCGCCCTTGTCGGTCGTGTAGGAACGCGGCCAGCCGGGGCGGCCGGTATCCTCCTCGTTCACATACTTCCCGCTGACGAAACCGGTCTTGCCGTCATAGGTCACCGCGCACCAGCCGCCGGCCGCGTCGCATTCCGCGAGGTCCACATTGGCGTCCTCGGGAATCATGCCGAGGCTCTGGTAGCTCGTTCCGGGGCCGGAACGGAGATTGACCTTCGAGGTCACGGTGGCCGGTCCTGCGAAGGCCACCGCGAGCGCGAGGCCTTGCAGCAGGACGGCGAGCAGGAAGGTGCGCATCTGGTCTGAAACCTCCGGGAGCAGGCGCGAACTTGCGGGACAGGACACCCTCGCCGGCCGGCCCAGTGTGAGAGACATCGGACGAGAGCGGTGCCCACAAGCTGGCATGCCTATTTGAAACGCAGCCGGCACGTTTTTCAAGCCGCTTTCCCGTTACGTCACCAGCTTCGTTTGAATTCGCTTACCCTTTATCCTGCGCCAGGGCGGCCAGATGGGCCGGCATGAGGGCTGGAGGCAGCGATGCCATAAAGCCGCTCCCCGCCGTTAACCTTAAGAAAGACTGACGCGGCAATGCCGCGTTAGTCTTGACTGACACCCTCAATCTGCTTGCCAACGAAAATCACTGGCCGTAATTGTTATGTACTTCGCGCGGCCATGGTCATCGCGAACGTCGGAGCGAGCAGGAAATACCGGCAGAGGAGCGACGCGTCATGGGCAACCTGGCACGGCCGATTCGCGATGGGCGCGGGAGATGAACGCCGCCGGCGCTTCCGGGTCGGAGATTGCCGAGGCAGCCTGTCCGCCGGGGATGGCTTTCATTCCGGGCGGCACGTTCCGCATGGGATCGGACAGCCACTATCCCGAGGAGGCGCCGTCGCACAAGGTGCGCGTCGACGGCTTTTTCATCGACACGTCACCGGTCACCAACCGCCAGTTCAAGGAATTCGTGAAGGCGACCGGCCATGTCACCGTGGCCGAGCAGGTGCCTGACCCGAAGGACTATCCGGGCGCCCTGCCGCATATGCTGTTTGCCGGCTCGCTGGTCTTCCGCAAGTCCGCCGGTCCCGTCGACCTGCGGAACTGGAGCAACTGGTGGGAGTTCGCGGCCGGCGCGAACTGGCGCCATCCGCTCGGACCCGGCAGCGGCATCTTCAAGAAGGAGAACCATCCCGTCGTGCATGTCGCCTATGCCGACGTACTGGCTTATGCGCGGTGGGCGGGCAAGGATCTGCCCACCGAGGCGGAGTGGGAATTTGCGGCGCGCGGCGGTCTCGACGAGGCCGAATACGCTTGGGGCAGCGAATTCACCCCCGGCGGCAAGCAGATGGCCAATACCTGGCAAGGCGAGTTTCCGCACCAGAACCTGCTCGCCGACGGTTTTGAACGGACGTCGCCGGTGCGCAGCTATCCGCCGAACGGCTACGGCCTCTACGACATGATCGGCAATACCTGGGAATGGACGTCCGACTGGTGGTCGACCCGCCACCCGGCGGACGAGGCGAAAGCCTGCTGCGTCCCGCTCAATCCGCGCGGCGCACCGGAAGACGGCAGCTACGATCCGCGCCAGCCGGAGATCAGGATACCGCGAAAAGTGCTGAAGGGTGGCTCCCATCTCTGCGCGCCGAACTACTGCCGCCGCTACCGCCCGGCTGCCCGCCACGCCGAGGCGGTTGACACATCGACAAGCCATGTCGGCTTCCGCTGCGTGACCAGGAACTGACGCAGACCCGTTTGGGACTATCGGCTCGAGCATGAGAAGGAGGAGCAGGACATGGACGACACCTCGAAAGGCGACGACGGCCGCGCGCGTGGAAGCGCGCTTGGCCAAACTATCAACGTAAGCCGGCGCAACATCCTTTTTGCCGGAACCGCCCTTGCCGCGACGTCGTCCCTGACATCGTTCGTGACCACCGCACAGACCCAGGAACAGCCTGCCGCGCCCGCTTCCGCAGGCGGCAAGCCCAACATCCTGGTCATCTGGGGCGACGACATCGGCATCGCCAACATCAGCGCATATTCCAACGGCCTGATGGGCTACGAGACGCCGAACATCGACCGGATCGCCCGGGAAGGCCTGAAGTTCCAGCACTATTACGGCGAGCAGTCCTGCACGGCCGGGCGCTCGGCTTTCCTCACCGGCCAGCACATCATCCGCAGCGGACTGAGCAAGGTCGGCTTTCCCGGCGCGCCGATGGGCATGAGCCAGCTCGACCCGTCTGTCGGCGGCCTGTTGAAGAACCTTGGCTACGCAACCGGCCAGTTCGGCAAGAACCACGTCGGCGACCGCAACCCGTCGCTGCCGACGGTGAATGGTTTCGACGAGTTCTTCGGCAATCTGTATCATCTCAACGCCGAGGAAGAACCCGAACTGCCCGATTATCCGAAGGACCCCGCCTATCTCGCCAAGTTCGGCCCGCGCGGCGTCCTGCGGTGCAAGGCGACGGACGTGGACGATCCGACGGAGGATCCGCGCTTCGGCAAGGTCGGCAAGCAGACCATCGAGGACACCGGCGCGCTCACCAAGAAGCGCATGGAGACGATCGACGACGAGACCTCGGCCGCGGCGATCGACTTCATGAAACGGCAGCAGGCCGCCGGCAAGCCGTTCTTCACCTGGTTCAATTCGACCCGCATGCATCTGCGCACGCATGTCCGGGAGGGCCATCGCGGCCGCTATACCCATGGAGACAGCGAATACATCGACGGCATGATGGAGCACGACGATACCGTCGGCACTTTGCTCAAGGCCCTCGACGACATGGGCATCGCCGACAACACGCTCGTCATCTATTCGACCGACAACGGGCCGCACATGAACACCTGGCCGGACGGCGCCATGACCTGGTTCCGATCGGAGAAGAACACCAATTGGGAAGGCGCCTTCCGCGTTCCCTGCCTCGTCCGCTGGCCGGGCAAGATCGCGCCCGGCGCCGTCACCAACGAGGTGATGAGCCACAACGACTGGATCCCGACGCTCTGTTCGATCGCCGGGGAGCCCGACATCGTCGGCAAGCTCAAGGCCGGCTACAAGGCCAACGGCATCGACTACAAGGTGCATCTCGACGGTTACGACCAGTCGGTCTTCCTGACGACCGTGACCGGGAGCGCCGCCAACAACAACGGCGCGAAAAGCGCGCGCGACAAGTTCTTCTACTCCGACGACGACGGCCTGCTCGTCGGCATGCGTCAGGGCGACTACAAATACGTGTTCTCCGAGCAGCGCAAGGAAGGCACGATGGGCGTCTGGGCCGAGCCGTTCACCACGCTTCGCCTGCAGAAGATCTTCAACCTGTTCCAGGATCCGTTCGAGCGCGCCGACATCACGTCCAACACCTTCTGGGACTGGCAGATGAACCATGTCCACATGATGTACGGGGTGATGGACGAGGTCTTCCAGTTCGTGGCGACGTTCAAGGATTTTCCGCCACGTTCCTTCCCGCCGAGCTTCAACCCGGCCAACGTCATGGAAACGACGATGGATGCCATGAAGCGCAATGAGGCTTTCAAGGAGAACCTCGACCTCGACAAGGTTCGCGGCGCGCTGAATCAGATGATCCAGCAGCAGTTGCAGAGCCCGTAGCAGGCATTGCCTGCGCACCGGCCCGCCCGCAAGGCGGGCCGGTGCGCATCTCCTACGAACTCCCAGCGGTATAGAGGGTCGTATGTCTTCCTTTGCCTCCCTGACCAGGCGGACGTTCCTGGTAGCCCTGCTTGCCGTCGGGCTGATCGCCTTGCCGCAATTTCATGCGCTCGCGCAGGCCGATCCGCTGCCCTCATGGAACGACGGCGCGGTCAAGTCGGCGATCACCGAGTTCGTCCAGCGCGTGACCACACAGGGCGGGCCGGACTTCGTGCCGGCCGAAGAGCGCATCGCCACCTTCGACAATGACGGGACGCTGTGGTGCGAGCAGCCCTTCTATTTCCAGATGGCCTTCGCCTTCGACCGCGTCAGGGCGATAGCGCCGCAGCATCCGGAATGGAAGGACGAACAACCCTTCAAGGCGCTGCTGGAGGGCGACGTGAAGACCGCGGCGACGGCCGGCGAGAAGGGCCTGCTGTCCGTGATCGCTGCTACGCACAGCGGCATGACCACCGAGGAATTCTCGAGCGAGGTGCTGGACTGGACGAAGACCGCACGGCATCCGCGCTTCAATCGGCCCTACACCGAACTGGTCTACCAGCCGATGCTGGAGGTGATGCAGTATCTGCGCGCCAACGGCTTCAAGACCTTCATCGTGTCAGGTGGCGGCATCGACTTCATGCGGCCATGGACGGAACGCGTGTACGGCATTCCGCCCGAGCAGGTGATGGGCTCGTCGAGCGTGACGGAATTCAAGCTCACCAGCGACGGCAAGCCGGAGCTGATCAAGACCGCCAAAGTGCAATTCATCGACGACGGCCCCGGCAAGCCGGTCGGCATCCAGCAGCATATCGGCCGCTGGCCGATCATCGCCTTCGGCAATTCCGACGGCGACCTGCAGATGCTGCAATATGTGTCCGGCGGCCCGGGGGCACGGCTGGCGCTCTACGTTCACCACGACGACGCGGAGCGCGAATATGCCTATGACCGGTCCTCCGAGATCGGCAAGCTCGACAAGGGCCTCGACGAGGCCGCGGCCAAGGGCTGGCCGGTGATCAGCATGAAACGCGACTGGAAGGTGATTTTTCCCGCGTCACAGTGACTGGAAGCGCGACGGTGAATCTTGCTCGAAGCGTCGCGGTCGAGATATCGGGGAGGAGACATCGTGATCAAAGCGTTACTCGCAACGCTCGCCTTGATTTGCGTGGCGCCATTGGCACTGGCGCAGGATCTTGCGTCCGAAGCGCCTGAGAAGCGTGCAATCGAGCGCCGCGCGGTGGAAGCCGTTGTCTGGGGAATGCCGGCGGTGAATGCCGACCTGATGCTTCAGGCGATGCTCGCAACGACCACGGCGAAGGCCAACGAGATCGTCTACTGGTCGCGGCCGGTCAACTGGACGAACCAGACGCTGACGCCCAACCCGGATTCCATCTATCTCATGTCCTTCTGGAACGTGAAGGACGGGCCACTGGTGATCGAGATTCCGCCGGCCGACGGCGGTTCGATCGCTGGAAACATCGCCGATGCCTGGCAGATGCCGCTGGAGGACGCCGGCCCGTATGGCGCCGACGAGGGCAAGGGCGGCAAATACCTGATCCTGCCGCCCGGCTACCAGAGCGAAAGGCCGGAAGGTTACATCGTGCTGCGGTCCGACACGTTCAGCGGCTTCGCGCTGCTGCGCTCCAACCTGGCGAGCCACAGCGACGCCGACATCGAGAAGTCGGTGGCCTACGGCAAGCGGGTGAAGATCTACCCGCTGTCGCAAGCTGCGAACCCGCCGGAAACGAGGTTCACGGACGCCTATGGCGTCATGTTCGATTCCACCATTCCGTATGATGCACGCTTCTTCGACAGCCTCGACAGAATCGTACAGAAGGAACCGTGGCTCGAACGCGATCGCGCCATGATCGACCAGCTCAGGACGCTTGGCATCGAGAAGGGCAAGCGGTTCCAGCCGGATCAGGCAATGCGCGATGCGCTCGACATGGCGGCCAAGGAAGCCCATTCGTTGCTCTCGGCCCGCTACGACAACGGTTTTCCCGTCATCAACGAAGGAATTCGCTGGTTCCCCGCCGCCATGCCGGAAATGGTGAAGGCCGCCAGCACCGGATATGCCGATCCGAACGCCTATGCGATCGATGCAAGAGCCGTCACCTATACGCTGGGCTTTACCGGCATCAAGCGGCTCGGCACCGCGCAATTCTATCTGATGGTGAACAAGGACAAGGATGGCGACGCCTTCGACGGCGGCCGCAGCTATCGTCTGACCGTGCCCGCCAATGCGCCGGTCAAGCAGTATTGGTCGGTGACCGTCTATGACAGGGAGACCCACGCGCTCGTCCGGGATATGCCGAAGGCAAGTGTCGCGTCGATCGGTGCCGGCGTGCAAAAGAACCCCGACGGCTCGGTCGACGTGTTCTTCGGCTCCAGGTCGCCGCCCGGCAAGGAGGCGAACTGGGTGCCGACCGATCCGAACCGCACGTTCGAACTGCTGTTCCGTCTCTACGGGCCGGAAAAGCCTTTGTTTGACAAGAGCTGGAAACTGCCGGATGTCGAGAAGGCGACGCAGTGACAAGCTGCCTGCCGGACGATTCGGCTATGTGGAAGAGCAGGGAGAGATGTTTCGATGAGATTGACCGCTTTGGTCGCGGCGTGCGCGGCTGGCCTGATCGCTTTCGCCACCACACCCACGCTGGCGGCCGACATCACGCCCGACGAAGCCCGCGCCATCGCCAAGGAGGCAACGATCTACGGCTTCCCGCTGGTCGACAGCTACCGCATCCAGTATTCGTATTTCGTCGACAAGGCCGATCCGGAGTTCAAGGGATCGTGGAATACGCTCAATAATACCGCGCGCGTCTATACGCCGGACGACAAGGCGATCCAGACGCCCAATTCGGACACGCCCTATTCCTTCGTCGGCGCCGACCTCCGGATCGAACCGCTGGTGATCACGGTGCCGGCCGTCGAGAAGAAGCGTTACTACTCCCTGCAATTCGTCGACATGTACACGTTCAATTTCGCCTATGTCGGCAGCCGCGCCACCGGCAACGAGGCGGGCAGCTATCTGCTTGCCGGCCCTGACTGGCAGGGCGAGAAGCCGCCCGGCATCAAGGAGGTCATCCGGTCGGAGACGCGGCTGGCGTTCGTTCTTTATCGCACGCAATTGTTCAGTCCGGCCGACATCGACAACGTCAAGGCAATCCAGGCGGGTTACAAGGTCGAGCCGCTCTCGGCCTTCCTCCACCACCCGCCGCCCGCGGCGGCCGCATCGATGGACTTCTTCAAGCCGCTCGATCCCCAGGACGAGAGGACATCGCCAGCCTTCTTCACCGAGCTGAACTTTATCCTGCAGTTCTGCCCGACGGACCCTTCCGAAACGGCGCTGATGGAGCGTTTTGCAAAACTCGGCATCGGCGCCGGCAAGAGCTTCGATCCGGAAGCCCTTTCGCCGGAGATCCGCAAGGCGGTGACGGACGGCATGGCCGACGCCTGGAAAGCATTCGCGGACTACAAGGCGACGGAACTCGATACCGGGAAGAAGACCAGTGCCGACGGCTTCGGCACGCGCGCATTCCTGAACAACGACTACATGGCCCGCATGGCGTCGGCGGTGCTCGGCATCTACGGCAACTCGAAAGACGAGGCGATCTATCCCGCCTATTTCACCGACGCGGACCGTCAGCCGACAAGCGGCGCAAACCGTTACGTCATGCGCTTCGCGCCCGGCCAGTTGCCACCGGTCAACGCCTTCTGGTCGCTGACGCTGTACCAACTGCCGTCCAGCCTGCTTTACGCCAACGCGCTTGACCGCTACCTGATCAATTCGCCGATGCTGCCCGGCTTGAAGAAAGACGCTGACGGCGGGACCACTCTGTACCTGCAAAACGAATCGCCCGGCGCCGACAAGGAAAGCAACTGGCTGCCGGTGCCGAAAGGACCGTTCTTCGCGGTGATGCGGCTCTACTGGCCAAAACCCGAGGCGCTCGACGGCAAATGGAAGGCCCCGGCGCTCGAACGTGCGAAATGAACAGGAGGATATCGTCGTGAAAACCAGATCGATCGTTTGCTCATCCGCGATCGCGATCACGCTGGCCGGCTGGATTCCAGTGATGGCTCTGGCGGCGGACTCCGTACCCGTCACCGCCGACAATTTCGTCCGCGCCGAATCGGACCTCTATTTCGCCGGACTGATCAGGGACAACGGTGGCATCGGCAAGATCGGGCACCGGCGCGAGCCTGCGAGCATCGACAATCAGACGGTCATCCGCCTCAACCGCGACACACTCTATTCGTCGGCGCTGTTCGACCTCGACGCCGGGCCGGTGACCATCACGCTGCCCGATGCGGGAGACCGCTTCATGTCGATGCAGGTGATCAACGAGGATCACTACGTGCCGGAGGTACACTACGGCGCAGGCAGCTACACTCTGGACAAGGAGAAGGTGGGCACGCGCTACGTCGTGGCGGGTATTCGTACCCTGGTCGACCCCGCGGATCCCGAGGATGTGAAGAAAGTCCACGCGCTGCAGGATGCGATCAAGGTCGAGCAGCCCGGCGGACCGGGGAAATTCGAGATTCCCGCTTGGGACCAGGCAAGCCAGAACAAGGTGCGCGACGCCCTGCTCGTCCTCAACAGCACCCTTCCCGATTTCAAGAAGGCATTCGGCACGAAGGAGGACGTCGATCCGGTCCGTCATCTGATCGGCAGCGCAGCCGGGTGGGGCGGCAATCCCGACAAGGACGCGGTCTATCTCAACGTCACGCCCGCCGGCAACGACGGCACCACGGTCTACAAGCTCGACGTCAAGGACGTGCCGGTCGACGCGTTCTGGTCGGTCAGCCTCTACGATGCCGAGGGTTATTACGAGAAGAACCCGTACAGCGCCTATTCGATCAACAACATCACCGCGAAGAAGGGCGATGGCGGCGCGGTCGCCATCCAGTTCGGCGGCTGCGACGGCAAGGTAGCGAACTGCCTGCCGATCATGAAGGGCTGGAACTACACCGTGCGGCTCTATCGCCCGCGCGCCGAGATCCTGGACGGCAAGTGGACATTCCCGGAGCCGCAGCCGGCGAAATGAAGGGCTGCTGGAGGGACGCCGACGGCTGGTGACTCCGACGGTCAAAGTCAACAGCCGCTGGCATCATTCAGCCGCCTGCAAGCGGGACATATCGAGGATCGCCTTGATCTCGGACCGGCATGAACCGCAATTCGTGCCTGCCCGCACCATCTTGCCGACTTCCTCGACGCTGCTGCACCCCCTCGTTATCGCGGCGGCGATCTGGTTGATGCCGACGCTGAAGCAAGAGCAGACGATGCGGCCGACCGCCGGCATCGGCACAGGCGCGCGTCCCGACAGCAGCGCACGGCGATCCAGCGGCGACAGCGGTTCTCCCGACGCAAGCAACGAAAGCAGCCAGTCGCGTCCGGGGAGTTGGCCGGGGCGTCCGACCATCAGCGCTTCCATAAGCCCGCCGGCGGCGTCGGTGGCTGCGGCGCGGAAGGACTGGCCGCGCCTGTCGGTATATTCCAGCAACTGGTCGCGGGGGACGATATCGAGCAGCCCGCGGGCGAGCAAGATGCCCTGGTCTGGGGACTCGGTGCCACAAAGCTCGTAGACCCATCCGCCGGCAACGGCGGCGCGGCTCCAATGGACGAAACCTGTCGGGCGCAGGTCGCGGCGGGTCATCAGAACCCCGGCCCACTCGACCGGCTCGCGGGAGATCCGCACCGGCACGTGTTTCAGCTCGGGCTGCCCCGACAGCGGATCGGCGAGCGGCGTCGACAGCGGACCCGCCGCCGCGTTGGCGGCAAACCGGCCGCTCCAGTGCATCGGCAAAAACGCCTCGCCACGGCGCTGACCATCTGTGATGCGCACCTTGGCGCGACCGCCGCCGTAGCGGCTGTCGAGGCGCGCGAGGTCGCCTTCCCGCAGGCCGATCTCGGCGGCGTCGGCCGGATTGATCTCCAGCGCGGGCTCCGGTGCGTTGGCCATCAGCCGGGGCACGAGCCCGGTGCGCGTCATCGTGTGCCATTGGTCGCGCAGGCGGCCGGTGTTGAGCGCGATCGGATGAGCGGCGTCGACCGGCAGCGCAGGCCCTTCCTGCCGGACGGCGATGAACCGCGCGCGCCCATCCGCCGTCGGGAAACGGCCATCCGCCAGCAGCCTATCCGCGGCCTTCGAACCACGCCTCGCCGGCCAATGCCGGGGCGAAAACGCCTCGTAGCCGGCGTCGCCCACATCCGCGAGATCGCCGATGTCGAACAGCCGGGCGCCTTCATTCTCGAACCCCGAGAGCGCGGCGTGTTCGCGAAAGATCGCCGCGGGGCCGGAATAGTCGAAGGCTTCCGAAAACCCCATGCGGCGGGCCACTTCCGTGACGGTCCACCAGTCGGGACGGGCCTCGCCGGGCCGGGATACGAAAGGGCGCTGGCGCGAGATGCGCCGCTCGGAATTGGTGACGGTGCCGTCCTTCTCGCCCCAGCCGGCGGCAGGCAGCAGCACGTCGGCAAAGCGAGTCGTGTCGGTATGGACGACATCCGAGACCACGACAAAATCGCAGCGCTTCAACGCCTCGCGCACCCGCCTCGCATCGGGCATGCTGACGGCCGGGTTGGTGCCCATGACCCAAAGCGCCTTGATGCGCCCGTCGGCAGCCGCCTCGAACATGTCGACGGCCTTCAGCCCGGCGCGTCTTGCGGTGCGCGGGGCGTTCCAGAAGCGGGCGACGCGTTCGACATCTGCCGGGTTGTCAAAGCCCATATGGGCGGCAAGCTGATTGGCGAGGCCGCCGACCTCGCGCCCGCCCATGGCGTTGGGCTGGCCGGTGACGGAGAACGGCCCCATGCCCGGCCTGCCGATGCGGCCGGTGGCGAGATGGCAGTTGACGATGGCGTTGACCTTGTCGGTGCCATGCGCCGACTGGTTGACGCCCTGACTGTAGACGGTGACCGAGCGCCCGGTCGTCGCGAACCAACTGTAAAAGCGCTCAATATCAGCGGGGGCGACATCGCATCCCTCGGCAACCCGCCGCACCGTCGGCGCGTCCGCGCCGGCGAGGGCGACGGCTTCGTCGAAGCCGCCGGTGTGGGCGGCGACATAGGCGGCATCGACCGCGCCGGTGCGCGCCAGATGGGCAAGCAGGCCGTTGAACAACAACACATCCGTGCCCGGTCTGATGGCCAGGTGCAGGTCGCAGTCGGCCACCGTCGCCGTGCGGCGGGGATCGATCACCACGATCCTGGTTCCACGGGCCGCGCGGGCCGCAAGCAGGCGCTGGTAGAGCACCGGATGGCACCAGGCCGCATTCGAGCCAGTGAGCACGACGAGGTCGGCCTGCTCGAAATCCTCGTAAGTACCTGGCACGATATCCTCGCCGAAGGCCCGCCGGTGGCCGGCGACAGAGGAGGCCATGCACAGCCGCGAATTGGTGTCGATGTTGCCCGAGCCGATAAAACCCTTCATCAGCTTGTTGGCGACGTAATAGTCCTCGGTCAGCAACTGGCCGGACACATAGAAGCCGACGGAATCCGGGCCATGCGAGGTAATCGTCTCGGAAAAACGGCGCGCCACGAGGTCGAGCGCCACGTTCCAGTCCGTCCGCTTGCCGCCGATCTCCGGATGCAGCAGCCGGCCGTTGAGGCCAAGCGTCTCGCCGAGTGCCGAACCTTTCGAGCAGAGTTTTCCAAGATTGGCCGGATGATCGGGGTCGCCGCGGACGGCAACGCTGCCGTCCGCGGCGACCCGCGCCAGCACGCCGCAACCCACCCCGCAATAGGGGCAGGTGGTCCTCACCTCGCGTGCTTCGTCGTTTGGAGCGATCACGACTGACGTTCCGCATTCGCAGACGGAGCCCAACATTGCCCCCCTCTGTCCTGCCTGACATCTCCCCCACAAGGGTGGAGATCGGCCCGGCCGCTTTGGTTTCGCCAATCTTCAACGCAGCAGAAGACGCGCCAAGACCGCCGCAGCCAATCTCCCCCTTCGTGGGGGAGATGTCCGGCAGGACAGAGGAGGGCAACGTAGGACGCCGTCATTTCGGTCACATCCGTTAGGGAGATCATTCCGCCGCCAGCAGCAATTCGCCGAGCGCGATCGAGATGCGTCCGCCCTCGACCTTGACCGGAATCGTCTTGACCGATCCTTCGTCGGCGCCCAGCGCCTTGCCGGTTTCCAGCGAGAACACCCAGTTGTGCAGTGGGCAGGTGACCGCCGCGCCATGGACGATGCCCTGGCTCAGCGGCCCGCCTTTGTGCGGACAGTGGTCCTCGATGGCGAAGACCTGGTCTTCCGCCGTGCGGAAGATGCCGATCTTGCCTTGAGGGGTCTCGACACAGCGCGCGCCGCGCTGCGGAATGTCGGCGAGCATGCCGATGGGCGTCCAGGTCATCGCATTTCTCTCTTGTCGCGTGGCGTCGGCCGGTTTGCTGATCTCACGGCCGCGATCACTCCGCGGCCTGCGCGAAACCGACGGCCGCAAGCGGCTGGAATTCGTGCTTGTCCTTGCCGGAGACGCGCTCCGACCAGGGATCGACCTGCGCGAATTTCTGGGAGAACACGAAGCGCTCGTAATAGGCTGTTCGCCTGTCGATATCGTCGAGGACCTGGCGCTTGATCTCCGCGATGCCGATACGCTTCGCCCATTTGTAGATGCGCTCGAGATAACGCGCCTGCTCGCGATACATCTGCGTCAGCGCGACGATGACCTCCAGCGCCTCGTCCTCGGACTTCACCTGGCCAAGCACCTCGGTGCCCTTGATGTCGAGGCCGGCCGCACCGGCAAAGTGGATATCGTAGCCTGAATCCACGCAGATCACGCCGACATCCTTGCAGGTCGCCTCGGCGCAGTTGCGCGGACAGCCGGACACCGCCATCTTGACCTTGGCCGGCGTCCACGAGCCCCACATGAATTTCTCGATGCGGATGCCGAGGCCGGTCGAATCCTGCGTGCCGAACCGGCACCAGTCGGTGCCGACGCAGGTCTTCACCGTGCGCAGGCCCTTGGCGTAGGCTTGGCCCGAGACGAAGCCGGCCTTGCCGAGATCGGCCCAGACCGCCGGCAGGTCCTGCTTGCGGATTCCCAGCATGTCGATGCGCTGTCCGCCGGTAACCTTCACCGCGGGAATCGCGAATTTGTCGACGACATCGGCAATGGCGCGAAGCTCCGTCGACGAAGTCATGCCACCCCACATGCGCGGCACCACCGAATAGGTGCCGTCCTTCTGGATGTTGGCGTGGACACGCTCATTGATGAAGCGCGATTGGTAGTCGTCGGCATATTCGTCCGGCCAGTCGCAGACGAGGTAGTAGTTGAGCGCCGGCCGGCATTTTGCGCAGCCGCAGGAGGTCTTCCATTGAAGCTCCTGCATGATTGCGGGAATGGTCTTCAGCCCCTTGGCCTTGATCAGCCGGCGCACGTCGTCGTGCCCGAGTGTTGTGCAGGCGCACATCGGCTGGACGGCCGCGGGATTGTAGGCGTCGCCGAGCGTCAACTTCAGCAGTTGCTCGACCAGCCCCGTGCACGAACCGCACGAGGCGGAGGCTTTTGTGTGGGCGCGCACATCGTCGAGGCCGGTCAGCCCCTTGCCGGTGATCGCGCCGGTGATCTTGCCCTTGCAGACGCCGTTGCAGCCGCAGATTTCCGCATCATCCGCCAATGCCGCAACGGCCGCCATAGGGTCCAGCGGAGACCCTCCCTGATACGCCTGGCCGAAGATCAGCGTGTCGCGCATCTCCGAAATGTCGGTCTGCTTTTTCTTCAGATCGTTGAACCAGGCGCCGTCGCCCGTCTCGCCGTAGAGCACCGTGCCGATGACGCGGTTGTCCTTCAGCACCAGCCGCTTGTAGATGCCGGAGGCGGCGTCGCGCAGCACGATCTCCTCGCGGTCGTCGCCGTCGGCGAAATCGCCCAACGAATAGAGGTCGATGCCGGTCACCTTGAGTTTGGTCGGCGTGTCCATGTGGACGAATTTTGCCACATCGTCACCGGCGAGCCGCGACGCGGCGACCCGCGCCATCTCGTAGAGCGGCGCGACCAGGCCGTAGACATTGCCGCCAACCTCGGCGCATTCGCCGAGCGCAAAAATATCTGGATCGGAGGTGCGCATGCCGGCATCGACGACGATGCCGCGATTGACCTCCAGCCCGGCATCCTTCGCCAGCGCCGCACTCGGCCGGATGCCGACGGCCATGACGACGAGATCGGCCGGTATGACCGTTCCGTCGGCCAGTTCGACACCCTGGACCTTGCCGTCGCCGACGATCGCCTTGGTATTCGCCTTGGTGATCACCTTGATGCCGCGCGCCTCCACGGCCTTTTGCAGCAGATAGCCGGCGGTCGGATCGAGCTGCCGCTCCATCAGCGTCGGCATGACATGCAGCACGGTCACGTCCATGTCGCGCATGCGCAGGCCAGCCGCGGCTTCGAGCCCGAGCAGGCCGCCGCCGATGACGACGGCCTTCGCCCGCGATTGGGCGGCGAGCAGCATGGCGTTGACGTCGTCGAGGTCGCGATAGGTCAGTACGCCGGGAAGATCCTTGCCCGGCACGGGAATGATGAACGGCACCGAACCCGTGGCGATGACCAGCCTGTCGTAGCCTTCGGTCACCCCGTGGTCGGAGGTCACCGTCTTCGCCTCGCGATCGATGGAGACGATCCTGTGACCCTTGTAGAGGGTGATCCCGTGCTTGATGTACCAGCCGTCGCCATGGATGACGATCTGCTCGAAATCCTTCTCGCCGGAGAGGACGGGCGAGAGCATGATGCGGTCGTAGTTCACACGCGGCTCGGCGTTGAAGATGGTGACCTGGTAGCGGTCGTGCATGGCTTCCAGCAGATGCTCCAGCATCCTGCCCGGCGCCATACCGTTGCCGACGATGACGAGTTTTTCGGTCATGTCGCGATCCCCCGATTCACTCGGCCGCCGCGAGCGATGGCGCGCCCGCCGTCGCGGAGACGCGGTTCATCCGCAGGATTGACGCATGCATCCAGGCGAGGCAGGCCGCGACGACCGCGAACAGCAGCATGAAGCAACTCGACCAGACGCCCGTCAGGTCGTTCAGCGCGCCGAAGGCGATCGGCAGCACGAAGCCGCCGAGGCCGCCGATCATGCCGACGAGGCCACCGACTGCGCCGACACTGTCGGGATAGTAGACAGGGATGTGCTTGTAGACGGCGGCCTTGCCGATCGCCATGAAGAAGCCCAGCACGAAGGCGATGGCAATGAAAGCCAGCCAGCCGATTTCGAAGTGGAAGGCGATCGGGCCGTTGATGCCGCGTACTGTATAGTCGGTCGTCGGCAGCGCCAGCACCGCGCAGCACAAGGCCGACACGGTGAAGGTCCAGTAGAGCACGGTGCGCGCGCCGAGGCGGTCGGACAACACGCCGCCATAGGCGCGGAAGATCGAGGCCGGGATCGAATAGGCCGCGCCGATCATGCCGGCGGTGGCGATGTCGAAACCGTAGACGCCGATCAGATAACGCGGCAGCCACAGCGCCAGCGCCACGAAGCCGCCGAAGACGAAGAAATAGTAGAGGCCGAAGCGCCAGACCTGAAGATTCTTCAGCGGTGCGAATTCCTGCCAGAAGCTCTTCGTGATGCGGGCCGCGCCGGCCCGGCGCGCGCGGATCACCGGATCGTCCTCGGTGCCGAACCAGAAGATCAACGCCATGAAGGCAAGCACGCAGGCCCAGATCACGGCGACGTCCTGCCAGCCCCAGGCCAGCAGTACGAACGGCGCGGCGAATTTGGTGACGGCCGCGCCGACATTGCCGACGCCGAAGATGCCGAGCGCCGTCCCTTGCTTGCCCGCAGGATAGAAGCGCGAGACATAGGCGACGCCGACGGCGAAGGAGCCGCCGGCAAGGCCGACGCCAAGTGCGGCGAGCAGCATCTGCGTGTAGGTATGGGCGAAGGCGAGCAGGAAGGTCGCGGCGGCGGCAGCGAGCATGGTCGCGGTGTAGACGAGGCGCCCGCCAAAACGGTCGGTCCAGACGCCGAGCACGATGCGCACCAGCGAGCCGGTGAGGATCGGCGTGCCGACCAGCAGGCCAAACTGCGTTTCGCTGAGGCCGAGTTCCTGCTTGATGCGCACGCCGATGATCGAAAAGATCGTCCACACGGCGAAGCAGACGGTGAAGGCGATGGTGGACATGGCAAGCGCGCGAGCCGAGGCTTTGTCCTGGCTTGGCGCGGCTGGGAAGGTTTCTGTCATTGTCGGCTCCGTTAAGCGGCGTGAGGCCACGCCGGATTGGATCGCGAAAACAAAAAAGCCGCCGGCCAAGTCTTCGCGTCCGGAAATCCGGGATCGCGTTTCGACTTGAGCGGCAGCTTTGCCTGAGAGGCGCCCGCCATTGGACGCCGATATTTTTGGCCCGAGGGCCTCGCAAATACCCAAGCACGAATCGTGCCAGTTTTGGCGATCAGAAATAATTCTTTTATTTCAATTACTTATCGACAACCGGCAACTGGACGAAATTGGCGCGCAAGCGGTCAAACGATAGTCAATTGCTCGCCACACTGCCCATTTCTTGTGCGACGCACAAAGATGCTCATCCGGCGATCACGCCACATCGAGTCGGCGTTGCACGGCGATATAGGCGTCGAGTTGGTCGGGATCGAACAGGCTGCCGTCGAAGAACCCGTCCGGTCCGAGCGTCAGGCTGGCGCCGGCAGAGCCGACGGGCGTTTCCGCCTTCAGCGCGCCTTCCACCTTGGCGTTGGCGCCGGGCAGCGCCACGCCGAGCGGCCTCAGCGCCTCGCGATAGATGTCCGGCCTGTAGGTCTCGCGGGCAATCGAAGCGTTGGCCACGCTGTGCTCGACCTGCCCCCAGCGCGCCATCTGGCTGTAGAACCACAGCGCGTGGCTCTTCCATGGAAAGGTCGCCGCCTTGGCCAGCGGCACGAAAAAATCCGCCAAATCGACCGTCGAGTCCGGGCCGGTACGGAGTCGGCCCGACAGAGCCGGCAGCATCCATTCCGCCGGTCGGCCGACATAGGCCGGCGACGCCAGCATACCGGCCAGTTCGATATGGTTGGCGGGCTCGGCACACCATTGCGCAGAACGGTAAAGCGCGCGCAGCAGCGCGGCGAGCGCTTCCGGTCTTTCCTCCGCCCAGGATTGCGCGACGCCCAGAACCTTTTCCGGACTGGAGCGCCATATCGCCGCCTTGACCGTGGCGATGTGTCCATGGCCGAGGGCGACGGCAGCCGTGTTCCACGGCTCGCCGACGCAATAGCCGTCGAGCGCGCCGGAACCCAGCGCATCCGCCATCAACGGCGGCGGCACGATGACGATCTCGACGTCGCGGTCCGGATCAATGCCGCAGCCGGCAAGCCAGTAGCGGAGTTCGTAGTTGTGGCCCGAATGCGGGTGCACAACGGCAAAGCGCGGCGGCGGCTGGCCGGAACGCAACCGCTCAGCCAACACGGCCTTCAACGCCTCGCCGGCACCGCGCGGCGCAAGATCGCCCGCCGCGCCATGCGCAGCCATTGCCCGCCAGAGCCCGTTCGACACGGTGACGGCATTGCCGCCGAGGCCGAGCGCAATCGGCGCCACGGTGCGCGCGGCAAGCGGCGTCAGCCCGAGGTTGCAGGCGATCGGCATCGGCGCCAGCATGTGCGCGACCTGAAAATGGCCGACCGCCAGCCGGTCGCGGATATTGGCCCACGACGTCTCGCGCACCAGCGTGAGTTCGACCCCTTCGGCCTCGGCAAAACCCTTCTCCCGCGCGGCGACCAGCAGGGCGCTATCGAGCAGCGGAAGGAAACCGGCGGCAATCTGGTGGGTGGCCGTCATGCGTCGTCTCCCGGCCCTAACAACCCGGCCGCCGTGACCAGGCTGCGCGCAATCTCACCGATCCTGCGGTTCTGGTTCATCGCCGTCTTGCGCAGCAGCGCATAGGCTTCCGCCTCCGGAAGGCCGCGCGATTTCATCAGGATGCCCTTGGCCCTCTCGATGACCTTGCGGTCCTCAAGCTCGCTGCGGGCCTCGTCAAGTTCGCGCGACAGCCGCGCGAAGGCGTTGAAGCGGCTGATGGCCAGGTCGAGGATCGGCTTCACCCGTTCGCGCTTCAGGCCATCGACAATATAGGCCGACACGCCGGCGTCGATCGCCGCCTCGATCGAGGCCCTGTCGGAGCGGTCGACGAACATGGCGATGGGCCGCTTCACCGCGCGCGAAAGCTGGAACATGTTCTCCAGCATGTCGCGGTTGGGGTTTTCCAGGTCGATGACGATGACATCTGGATTAATCTCGGCGATACGCCGGGCAATGCCGGCGACGTCGTGCACCAGCGTCACCCGGTCATGGCCGGCCTCACGCAGCCCCGCCTCGATGATCGCGGCGCGGATACGGTTCTCGTCGATGACCAGTATGGCGAGGGATGCTGCAGCCATGCCGCATTTTGCGCGTCGCCGGCGATTGTGCAATGCGGCATTTGGGATGCGTCAGCCATCGCTGACGAAACCGCCTTTAACGTCGGCAGTCGCCATAATTGACAAGAGAGCCAGGGCTGCGGCAGACTCTGCTTACCAATCGTTCGATAAACAGGCTTGGTATCGCCCCGAGCCGGGAGACCGGCACATTGAGGATCAAAAATGGCGACCTTGCTCAGCATCGAGCGCAGTAGCCGGAAGGCCGGCCGGACCGCATTGGCGATGTCGCGGATCGACGTGCCGTTGAAGCCGCGCTGCGCGAACAGGCGGCACGCCTCCGCGATGATCTGCGCCTGCTTGTCGCCGTTGCCGCTGCGTCCTGGTCGAGCGGTTCCTGCGCCGTCATCGTTCGCCGTCTTTCCCGTCACTGGTCTTGAAGCTCATGCGCGACTTTGCAACCTGCGGGTTGTGGAGATTGAGCGAGGCAAGCTCATACTCCGTTTCCAGGAACGCACGGCAGCCGATCTCCTCCGCGCGGCGAATAGCCCGCAACGTGATCAATGTCGTGTCCCGCGACCTCGTCTTGAAAGCTTCGGCGATCTCGACCGCCGGTCCAGAGCCCTGCCCTCCTCGACGACCTCGCTGACCAGCCCGTAGGCAAGGGCCTCGGACGGCGTGAGCCCGCCCTCGTCGAGCAGGATGACGCTCGCCTGCAAGCGGCCGCCCGCCCGCACCAGATGGAAGGCGATTGCGCCGTCCGGCACAAGGCTGCGGCTGCCGAAAGGCGCCTTGAACGCGGCGTTGGCGCCGGCAATGACAAAATCGCAGGTCAGCGCCTGGCTCCAGCCGACGCCGGCGGCAGGCCCCTCGACGGCCGCCAGCACCGGGACCGACAGGCCGGAAATCCTGGCCAGCACGCCTTGCAGGTAGCGCAGCCGGTAGGCGTCCTTGAACAGGCCGTCACCACGCCCCTGCACATCTTTCATGTCGCCACCGGCCGAGAAGGCAAGCGGGCCGCCGGCAATGACAAAGGCCGTGGTCGCCTCGTCGTCCTCGGCTTGCGCGAGCAGGTCATTGAGTTGCTGCCAGCATTGCAGGTTGAGCGCGTTGCGCGCCTCCTGACGGTCCTCATGGGCTCCGCCACCGGCGCCCTGCTTGGCTTCGTCTTCGGCCAAATGGCCATCCGCCGGCAGGGCATCTATTTCGCCATGATCACGCTGGCGCTTGCGCAGATGGTCTTCATCTGCCTGCGCGCGCCCTTCACCGGCGGCGAGGACGGCCTGCAGGCGGTGCCGCGCGGCGACCTGTTCGGCCTGTTCAGCCTCGCCGACGACATGTCGATGTATTATTTCGTCGCCGTGCCGTTCATCGCCGCCACGCTGCTGATGTAACGCATCAACTATTCGCCCTTCGGCGAGGCGCTGCGCACCATCCGCGGCAACGAGCAGCGCGTCGAATCCCTCGGCTACAAGGTGTTTCGCTACAAGCTGGTGCTCTACGTGCTGGCCATCGCCTTCGCCGGCTTTGCCGGCGCCATCAAGGTGCAGGTGTTCCATCTCGCCACTCTCACCGACGTCTACTGGACGACCTCCGGCGACGCGGTGCTGATGAACCTGCTCGGCGGCATCGGCACCATCTTCGGACCGATCGTCGGCGCACTCGCCATGGTGTCGATGCAGACCTACCTCGCGCATTTCGGCTCGTGGGTGACGGTGCTGCACGGCCTGATCTTCATCGTTTGCGTGATGGTCTTCCGCGAGGGCATCGTCGGGCAGCTGTCGAAACTGACCGGCTGGGCGCTCTGAGAACCATGCACTATACGCCTGATAAGAACGACCACGGCCTGGCCTACAGCCCCTTCAACGCCCTGGTCTCGCCGCGCCCGATCGGCTGGATCTCGACGCTGACGCCCACGGGCCCCGTCAATCTCGCGCCCTACAGTTTCTACAACGCGGTTTCGGGCCACCCGCCTTTCGTCATGTTCGCCAGTTCGACACCGAAGGACTCGCGCCGCAACGCCGAGCAGGCCGGCGAGTTCGTCGTAAACCTCGCCGGTTTTGCCATGCGCGACGCCATGGGCCGCAGTTCCGAAGCGGTCGCCGAGGAGGTCAGCGAGCCCGACCTGCTCGGCATCGACATGGCGCCGTCCATCGCCGTGAAGACGCCGCGTGTTGCCTTGGCGCAAGCCGCACTCGAATGCCGCTACGACAAGACCGTCATCTCCAACAAGCAAATGTTCGTCGACACCGAACCGTTCAATTCCGGCGCGGACGGCATGACCATCGACGCCGAAGGGTTCTTGTGGGTCGCCTTCGTCAATTCCGGCGAGATCGCCCGCTTCGACCCTTTGGGCCGCACCGCGCTCGTCGTCGACATGCCGTGCAGGATGCCGACCAATGTCGGCTTCGGCGGGCCGACCCTCGACGCGCTCTACGTCACCTCGCTCAAGCAGACGCCGAACATAACCGCCGACGGCCCCGGCGCCGGCTGGCTCTATTCGATCACCGGGCTGGGCGTAAAAGGCCTGCCGGAGACCCGCTTCAACGGATAGCGATCACGACCAGCCGTAGAGAGGCAGCCGGCTTGCGCCTGCCTCTCCCTTCCTGCGCGGGCAACAAGCGCCCTATGCGAAAATCTCCGCGAGTTCCTTCACGTCCGTGCCTTCCTTGACGTAGCGCAATTCGACATAGGCGACGGCCATGGCGATCGAAATAAGCACCGCCGCCACAGCCGAAACCAGGGCGGCCAGAAGAGCGCCAATGATGCTGGAAACGCCGGTTACCGCGATCACCAGCAGTCCAAGGGCGATCTGCACGACGATCAAGGCGATGTAGATGATCACCATCAGCCCGAAGATGCGCCAGCGGCTCCCCTTCGTCAGGTCGGCGCTACGCTTCATGCTTTCGAGAATACCGAGCCGCTCGTGTACCAGCACCGGGATCGCCGCCGACCAGCGGACAAGCAGATAGATCCCGGGGATGATGATGAGCATGAAGCCGATCGCGATACCCAGATACATCAGGATCGAAAGCCCGATGATCGGCAGCACCACGGCAAGCCCGCGGCTGAGGCTGTCGCCGAAGGTCGGCTGCTGCCCGTTCAGGTCTTCGATCGTCGTCCGCACCAGAGCCGCCTGAAGGATCGCTGCCAGAACCATGTATACAACGAAGACGATCAATCCGCCGAGGATGGACGTCGCGTCGAACGCGGGCGACGGAGGCGCGCCCGTTTCCGCCGAGACAAGCGCGGCCTCGACCTGTGCGCCGGACCAAAGCTGATACAGGAAGGTCGGTATGCCCGAAAAAATCGCGGCCAGCCCGATGCAAAGGCCGAAATTGCGGCCAAGCACGCTGAATGTGTCGCCGAACACACGGCCGATGCGAAAACGCGCCGGCCGGTCGAAACTTGCCATGGTCATGCTCTTCCCCTTCTCGCTGACGCCTGTCCCCCCGGAACACGTATCGCGTGCAAGGTGCCAATCTTGAAGCCTGCCGTCCAGCCTCGCTTGCATTTTTCGTAAGGCATTGTCAGAGATTGTCGCGGCGCGCGGAGAATGCATGGAAGAGAACGGGGCAGCGCAGGACGGAACGGCCGGACGACTGGCCGAGGCCCACCGTCAATTGCTGGAAGACGGCACCATCCAGTTTGACCTGCCAGCCTATCAGCAGCCCAGGCCGCCGGAGTGGCTGCAGCCGCTGGTCGACCTGATGAACTGGATCGCGCCTTACGTGATCTACATATTCTGGACTTCCGTGATCGCCGGCGCCGCGGTCATCCTGCTGCTCATCGTCATGGAGCTCCGCGGCGTGGCCTGGCGGTTCCCGTGGCAGCGTGAGGCTGTCGAGGCCGAGCCGCAGGAGACTTGGCGTCCCGACGCGGCGGTAGCGCGCACCTTGCTGTCGGAGGCCGACGCGCTGGCGGAAAGCGGGCGTTATGACGAGGCGGTTCACCTGCTGCTGCGCCGCAGCGTCGAGGACATTTCCGCCCGCCTGCCGGATTTCCTGCGGCCGTCGCTGACGGCGCGCGACATCGCCGCCGCGCCGTCGCTGCCGGCCCGCGCGCGCGGCGCGTTCTCGCAGATCGCGCAAATCGTCGAGGCGGCGCTGTTCGCCCAAAGGCCGGTCGGCGCCGAGGGATGGCAGGAAGCGCGCGGCGCCTATGAACGCTTCGCCTTCAAGGATGCCTGGGCGTGAGCGTGGAAGCCGCCGCCGCGGCAACGCCGTTCAACAAACGCACCGTGTTCTGGGGCGTGCTCGCCAGCCTGCTGGCCGCCGCCGGCTTCATCCTGCTCTCCACCTACGCGCCCGACTTTCGCCTGGGACAGCAGGGAGGCGCGTCCGCCCTGTCGAAGAGCGGCATCGGCTTTGCCGGGCTGGCCGAACTGATGCGGCTGAACGGCGACCCGCCGGAGATGGCCTACAGCCTGGACGAGCTTTACTGCGACTCGCTCGCCGTCGTGACGATATCGCCGCAGAGCAGTGCCGAGGCTCTCGACGAGATCGTCAAGACGCTGTCGGGGTGCGAGACGCTGTTCGTCCTGCCCAAATGGCGGACCGTGCCCTACCCCGGGCACGAGGGCTGGGAGATGCGATACGGGCGCCTTTCCGCCGCCGAGGTCGACTCATGGCTGGCGAGCCTGATGGAGATAAAGATCGGAACCGAGAAGGTGACGGTCGACCGCCTCACCGTGACGGGCAACGCCTTCGCGGCTCCGGCCCCGCATGATCTGCAATGGGCCGCGGCAGACGACGCCCTGATCTCGGCCGGCCCGGGCAAGGGTGTCTTGATCAAGGCAAAGGACCAGCCGTTCTATGTGCTGACCGATCCCGGCCTGCTCGACAACGCGGCGCTGAAGGACCCGGCCAGGGCGGCGGCGGCGATCGGCCTGATCGACATGCTGCGGGCCAGCCACGACCCGGTCATCTTCGACCTCACATTGCATGGCGCCAACCGCAAGCACGACCTGCTTAAGCTGATGCTGGAGCCGCCTTTCCTCGCCTTGACGCTGTCGATCCTCGCGGCTGCCGCGCTGGCGGTCCTGCATGGGCTCGGCCGCTTCGGTCCGCCGCAGCCGGAGACCCGCGCCATTCCGTTCGGCAAGAAGGCGCTGGTCGAGACCACTGCCACGCTGATGCGCCGCGCGGGCCGGCTGGACCGGCTCGGCGGCCGATACGCGGCGCAGATGCGCCAGCGCGCGGCAACTCTGCTCGGCGCGCCGCACGGCCTGCAGGGCGACGCGCTCGACCGCTGGCTCGCGGCACGCGACAAGGACGGCGCCGACGGCTATGCACAACGGCTGGCCGCGGCGCGCGACGCCGCCAGCGAGGCGGATCTCGCCACGGCGGCGAGACGGCTCCATCAATGGATAGCGGGGAAGCTCAGTGACCGTCGATGATGTAAAAACTTCCGCCGCCGCCATCAAGGCGGAGGTGGCCAAGGCGATCACCGGCCAGGCCGACACGATCGACCTGATGCTGACCGCGCTGTTCGCCGGCGGCCACATCTTGCTCGAAGGCCCGCCCGGCACCGCCAAGACGATGATCGCCCGCTGCTTCGCCCAGGCGCTCGGCATCACCTACGGCCGCATCCAGTTCACGCCGGACCTGATGCCGGGCGACATCGTCGGTTCCAACATCTACAATTTCCAGACCGGGCAATTCACGCTGACGCGCGGCCCGATCTTCTGCGACCTGCTGCTCGCCGACGAGATCAACCGCACGCCGCCGAAGACGCAGGCAGCACTTCTGGAAGCCATGCAGGAGAACGCCGTCACCTTCGACGGCACCACCCATTCGCTGGGCAGCAACTTCATGGTCGTCGCCACCCAGAACCCGATCGAGCACCAGGGCGTCTATCCGCTGCCCGAGGCGCAGCTCGACCGCTTCCTGTTCAAGCATCGCGTCGCCTATCCCAGCATGGACGAGGAGCGCGCCATCATCGCCCATCACGGCGGCGGCGGCTCGCACAAGGTTGAGAGTTTCGACATCACGCCGCAGCTCGACGGCGCGGCGCTGCAGGCGGCGATCGCCACGGTCGGTTCGGTCACGCTGGTCGACGAGGTGATCGGCTACATCGCAAAACTGGTGCGCGCCACGCGCGACAGTGCCGAGCTGGAAGTCGGCGCCAGCCCGCGCGCCGGCGTGATGCTGGCGCGCGCCGCCCGCGCCCGCGCCGCGCTCGACGGCCGCAACTACGTCATTCCCGACGACGTCAAGACGCTGGCCGTGCCGGCGCTGAGGCACCGTGTCGTGCTGTCGCCCGCCGCCCAGATCGACGGGCGCGAGGTCGAGCAGATTGTCGGCGACCTGGTCGATGTCACGGAGGCGCCGCGTTGATCTACCCGAGTGGCCGGTCTGTGTGGGCGGCCGCCCTCGGCGCGGTGCCGGCCTTTCTCGTAGCGCTGGCGCTGCCGTCCGTCTGGTATCTCGGCCTTTTGTGGATCTGCCTGCTGCTCGGCTTCCTGCTGGTGGACGCGACCGCCGGACCCGGCCGCGCCGCGCTGACGGCCAGCCTGCAATCGACGCCGCAGGTGGGCATCGGCGGCCGTTTCCCGGTCTTCATCGGCGCCCGCTTCGCCGGCGGCGCGCCCGCGAAGATCGAGGCCCGGCTGGCCCACGACACGAGGCTGGAACCCATCGGCGGGGCCGGTGGCACGCTGAAGCCGGTGGACGGGGGCGGCGCGCTGGAACTGCATTTCCATGCGACGCGGCGCGGCATTGCGAGCCTCGACCGCCTGTGGCTGCGCTGGCCGGGACCGTTCGGGCTGGTGTGGAAACAGGTCGTGCTGCCTTTCGACAACAAGGTGGCGGTGCTGCCCAACATCGCCAGCGTGCGCGACGACGCGATCCGGCTGTTGCAGCGCGAGGCGCTCTCCGACGGGCAGGAACAGCGCCGCGCCGGCCAGGGCCGCGAGTTCGAATCGCTGAAGGACTACCAGCCCGGCATGGGCCGGCGCATGATCGACTGGAAGCGCAGTGCCCGCCACGGCAAGCTGGTCGCCCGCGAGTTCCGCGTCGAGCAGAACAACAACATCGTGCTCGCCATCGACAGCGGCCGCCTGATGTGCGAACCGATCGACGGCGTCGCAAAACTCGACCGCGCGGTGACGGCGGCGCTGCTCACCGCCTTCGTCGCGCTGAAGGGCGGCGACATGGTCGGCCTGTTCAGCTTCGACGCGCGGCCCCGCATCTTCGGCAAGGCGGTTCGCGGCTCCGCCGGCTTCTCGCTCGTGCAGAAGCGCGCCGCCGAGATCGACTATTCCAACGAGGAAACCAATTTCACGCTGGCTTTGACCACGCTTTCGGCGCAGCTCGACCGGCGTTCGCTCGTCGTCATCTTCACCGATTTCGTCGACCCGATCAGCGCCGAGCTGATGCTCCGAACGGTAGGCCGCCTCACCGAGCGGCACCTTGTGCTGTTCATGCTGATGAAGGACGAGGAACTGGAGACGCTCTCCGACACGCAGCCGGAAAAGGCCGAGGACGTGGCGCGCTCGGTCATCGCTGGCGGACTTTTGCGCGAACGCGAGGTGGTCATCGCCAAGCTGCGACGCCTTGGCGCCCATGTCGTCGAGGCGGATTACCGGCGGCTCGGCCCGGCACTGGTCCAGCACTATCTCGATTTGAAGCGGGAGGACCTGCTGTGAGTGCCCCGGTCTCCGCCGACGGCGTGCGCCAGTCGCTGGCAAGCTTCCGCTCCGACCGCGAGGCGGACTGGAAGGCGTTCGACGATCTGCTGACACGCGCCGAGAAACGCTCGCCGAAATCGCTGACCGACGAGGAGCTGCTGTCGCTGCCCATACTCTACCGCTCGACGCTGTCGTCGCTCTCGGTGGCGCGCGCCACTTCGCTCGACAACGCGCTGATCGGCTATCTGGAATCGCTTAGCCTGCGCGGCTATTTCTACCTCTACGGCGCGCGGCGCGGACTGATCGAGCGGATCGCCGCCTTCTTCATCCACGACTGGCCGGGCGCGGTGCGCGACCTCTGGCGCGAGACGCTGGTCTCGGTCGGCCTGATGCTGGTCGGCGCGATTGCGGCGTTCCGGCTGGTCGCCTCCGACAAGACCTGGTTCGACGCCATCATCCCGACCGACCTCGCCGGAGGACGCGGCCCCGACGCCACGGCGGAGTGGTTGCGCGCCGGCCTCTATGATGGTGCGGACGGTTATCTCTCGACCTTCGCAGCCTATCTCTTCACCCACAACGTACAGGTCTCGATCCTCGCCTTCGCGCTGGGGTTCGCGCTCGCCGTGCCCACCGTGCTCCTCATCCTGATGAACGGCTGCATCCTCGGCGCGATGTTCCAGGTCTACTGGTCGAAAGGCCTCGGTTTCGAACTCGGCGGCTGGCTGTTCATCCATGGCAGCACCGAGTTGTTTGCCATAGCGCTCGCAGGGGCTGCCGGCATGCGCATCGGCACGCGTATCGCCTTTCCCGGCGAGCTCACCCGCATGAAGGCGGCCGCCAAAGCGGGCCGCGTCGCCGCCAGCGCCATGGTCGGCGTCGCCATCATGCTTCTGGCCGCTGGCCTGCTCGAAGGGTTCGGCCGCCAAACCATCACCAGCGATTTCGCCCGCTATGCGATCGGCGGTGGTTTCCTGGCGCTGTGGCTCGTCTATTTCTACGGCATCCGGGCGGAGCACGATGGCGAGGCTTAGGCGCAGGGAAGCTGTATCGCGCGTCCGCCCGCTGGTCACCCCGGAAGGCGTCGACCTGAAGGTGACGCTGGCCGACGCCGGCACCCGCGCCAGCGCCTTCCTGCTCGACGCCGTGATCATCTTCACCACCGGCATCATCATCACCATCGTCGCCTTCATGGGCCTCGGCGGCCTCAGCGCCGACAGGACGGAGCCGGTCGTGGTCGTCTGGATCGTGCTCATCTTCTTCCTGCGCAACGCCTATTTCCTCGCCTTCGAGGCAAGCCGCGGCGCACGCACGCTTGGCAAGCGCATCATGGGCATCCGCGTCGCCTCCCGCGACGGGTCGGGCCTCGCCATCGACCAGGTGATCGCCCGCAACCTGATGCGCGAGATCGAGGTGTTCCTACCGCTGTCGATGCTGCTGGCGCAGGCGGGCAGCGGACTTGCCGACACGCTGACGACGGTGTTCGGGCTGGGCTGGGCGCTGTGCTTCGCGCTGTTCCCGCTGTTCAACCGCGACCGCCTGCGCATCGGCGACCTGCTGGCCGGAACCTGGGTGGTCGAGGCGCCGAAACGCGCTTTGGTAGACGACCTGACGAAACACACGGATTTCGCCACCGGCACCTACCGCTTCACCCCCGCGCAACTGGACGCCTACGGCATCGCCGAACTGCACAAGCTGGAAGAGATCCTGCGCGGCGACAATGACTCCGCGCTCGATACGGTCGCCAGAGCGATCGGCGACAAGATCGGCATGCCGTATCGTGGCTACCGCGCCCGGCCCTTCCTCACCGCCTACTATACCGAACTGCGGGCGCACTTGGAGCGTAAGTTGCTTCTGGGCAAACGCCGCGCCAGCAAGCATGATGCCTGATACCAACACCCCTGCCGCCAAGCGCACCAGGCGGATGGCGTTCGAATCCTAACAAGTCAGAGTCTGGATGCAGTCCGTTGGTCACGACGTATCGACGCGCTCCGCCCCGCCGCAAGCCATTGCGCGCCGCGCCCTCATTGCGTGATCCTGCCACGCCGTCGCCGGCGCGCGGTGTGCAAGACGCCCGCTCGGCCCGCCGCGAAACGGCGACCGCCCGACAAGAGCCTGCAAACCGCCGAAGACGAAGGCCAGCGCGCGGAAGCAGCGGGCGAGCCGCAAAGCCTCGGCACAGCCATCGGCATCAACCCCGAAGACGGCAGCCGGGGGCAAGGCAAGCGCGCCGCCGGCCTGCTCGATGGCAAACGCCCGCGCAACGGCCTCGGCCGGCCGCAGCAGCGACAGCACCAGAACGCGAATCCAGAGCGGCAGGACGCAAAGGAACTCGGCCAGAACGGCGAGCCTGAGCAGCACCGCTGCGATGCCCTTCAGCGTCTCCTGCTCATTTTCGCGTTCCACACGGTCCATTCCAGCCTCCGTTCGGAAGCTACGATAGCAAAGAGACGGAAAAGATCAAGGAAATTTTTCCTATTCTTCATCCGGCGTCGCGTCATATCGGCGTTGCAGACCTACAATGCCCGCCACCTGCGGAGGGCAGATTTAAATGCATTGCTGGACGCAGTCCGCGCCTACCGTCTATGGCGTCAGCACCAGCGACCCGGTCGTCGTGCGCGCCTCCAGATCGCGATGCGCATCGGCGGCGCGCGCCAGATCGTAACGGGTCGGCGAAGCGAGGGTGACGAGGCCGGAGCGCAGGGCGGAAAAAAAGCGCGTCACATGCGGGGCGAGCCGTTCCGGCGTGTCGGTGTAGTGCCCATAATTGGGCCGCGACACGGTGACCGATTTGGAGGCGAAACGGCCGATGTCCCAGTCGCCGACCGGGCCTGACGCCTGACCGAAACTGACCAGATGGCCACGCACAGCAAGTGCTGCCAGCGAGCCGGCAAACGTGTCTTTGCCGACCGCGTCGTAGACGACATCGGCACCTCGCCCACCAGTGATCCGCATCACCGCTTCCGAAAAATCCTCGCGTGAATAGACGATGACATGGTGCGCCCCCAGTTGCTCGGCGATCCGCGCCTTGGTGTCGCCGGAGACGGTGGCAACCACCGTCGCGCCCAGATGTCTTGCCCATTGCACCAGCAACTGGCCGATACCGCCCGCCGCCGCATGCACCAAGACGACGTGGCCGGGCCGCACGGAGAACACATCGTGCAACAGGAAGCTGGCGGTGACGCCCTTGAGCAGACCTGCCGCCGCCAGATCGTCGGAAATGTCGTCCGATAGCTTGACCAGCATCTCCGCCGGCCGGTTGGTTCGCTCCGAATAGGCGCCGAGCGGCGGGCCGGCATAGGCGACGCGGTCACCAACGGCGAGATCATCGACCTCAGAACCCAGCGCCTCGATGACGCCCGCCGCTTCCATGCCAAGCACGCCCGGCGGCTGCAAAAGGTCGAAAAAGCCGGTGCGGCAATAGACGTCGATGAAATTGACGCCGATCGCCGTGTGGCGGACCCGTACCTCTCCTGGTCCTGGGGGCGGCAGCGCGATGTCCCGTAGTTGCAGCACCTCCGGCCCGCCATGGCGCTCGACGACGATGGCGCGGGTGTGGTCGTGGGTTGCTTGCCCGACCGCCTCCGTTCGATACGCCGGCGAGACAGGGAGCGCTGGCGACGGGCTCCTTGCATCATCGCCGCTCGGTCGCCCCTCATCCCCCTGCCGGGACCTTCTCCCCGCAAGCGGGGAGAAGGAGTCTTGCCGCGACGTTGACGCCTCCCTCTCCCCGTTCTTCACGGGGAGAGGGTAAGGGTGAGGGGCAGCGGATGCGGTCGCAGATTTCGGCTGCCCCTCAAACCGCCTCCTTATCGACTCGAACCCCGCCCGATAGATCCCATCGGTCACCAGCCGCACCAGTTCGTCGCGCCGTTCCGCCGGCGGATGGAACTCCGAAGACCACTCCCAGAACGTGCGGTCGCCGTCCGTCACCGGCTTCAGTGCGATGGTTGCGACATAGCCCATCAGCGGCAGCGGCGCTTCAAGCAGGCAATAGGTGAGCCGCCGGTCACGGTCCGACAGTGACAGAAGCTGCTCGCGCAACGCGCCGCCGTCCTTCAACCGGAACCACCGCACCGCGCCGACCGCATCGACCGGCTCGCTGCCTTCAATCGTTGAGGAAGCGATGGCCGGATGCCAGCTTTCATGGCCGTTGAAATCGCGCAGCACCCGCCAAACGGCATCGACCGGCGCGTCGATGATGGTGCTCTGCCTGACCTTGACCATGCGGCGCTAGCGGAAGCGCTGCTTCAAGGCAGTGAAGGCGGCCTGAAACACCCCCTGCCCAATCTGCTGGATCAGCGCCGCCTCGCGTTCCGGCGGGCAGTCGAACTCCGCCTGCCACGATGCGAAGGTGGCGTTGCCGTCGGTCACCGGCGTCAGCGCGAGCGTCGCGACATAGTCCGACACACCCATCGGGCTTTCGAGGATCGAATAGGTGCAGGAAAGGTCGTAATCCGACAGCGCCAGCAGCCTTTCGCGGATGCGCCCGCCGTCCTTCAGCGTGAAATTGCGGATACAGCCGATCTGGTCGGCCTTCGCACCCTGCTCGATACGGCTTTCGGCGACGAACGGCGTCCAGGACGGCAGGCCGTTAAAATCGCGCACGATGCGCCAGACCTCTGCGGCGGGCGCGGCAATGACGGTGGAGATGTAGACTTTGGGCATCAGGGGCGCCGCCCTCCACCTTCCCTCTTGAGGGGAGGGTCGCGGAGCAATGCGCTCGGAACGAGCGCGATTGTGACGCGGGGTGGGGTCGGTGATGACGTGCTCCTGCGTAAAGCAACGTTGGAGTTTGGCCGCGGCAACCCCACCCGGCCGCTTCGCGGCCACCCTCCCCTCAAGGGGGAGGGAAAGCGCAGCTCAATGATCCCGGTCGTCATCGTCGTCCTTCGCCGTCTTAGGCTTGCCGTTGCCCTTCTTGTCGCGCGTCAGGCTGGCGATGTCCTTGGCGTCGCGCAGCACATCGGTCATGCGGCCGAGCGAACCGCCCTCGATGCCGATCTCCTTCATCAGATTGTCGATCATCGGCGCCTGCACGCGGTAGCGCAGCGCGGAATCGATCACCTCGTCGGTGACGTTGCGGCCCGATCCGCCGGCAGCACCGCCGGTCATGCCGTCGACATGCAAAATCTTGATGCCCTCGATCTTTTCCATCGGCTTGACGCTCTCGCGGATGATGCCTTCGAGTTTGTCGATGATCTTTCCGCGCGTGCGGCTGGCGCGGGCCGGCTCGGACAGCATGTTTTCGGCTTCGTTGAGCTGGCGGTGGCCGGCCGCGTCGACTTCGTAGCGCTGCGCCGCCGCAAGCGCCGCGATCTTCTCCGCCTCGGCATTGGCTTCCGCGGTGATCTTCTGCGCCTCGGCAAGACTCTTCGCCGCCCGCATCTCGGCGTCGGCCGACGCGGTGATGCGCAGCGCTTCGCGTTCCGCCTCGCGGCTTGCGCCGATCAGGTCGGTCAGCTTGCGGCGCTCGGCGATCTCGCGCTCGCGCGCCGTCAGCGCCTGTTCCTCCGCCTGGATCGCCTTGGCGCGCACGGCCTCGGAAGCCGCGATTGCCGACGAACGTTCCTGCGTCTTCTTGGCGATGTCGATCGCCTTCTGGATCTCGGCGATCTCGACATTCTGGTCGCGGGCGATGGCAAGCTGTCGCAACTCGCGCTGGCTGATCAGCTTGGCTTCCTCGATACCGCGCTCGGTGGTGATACGGGCGCGCTCGACCTCCTCGGCAGAGGCGATTTCGGCCTCCTCGAAAGCCTGCCGCTTGGCGATCTGCAGCGCTTCCAGATGCCGCTCGCGGGCGATCCGCACCTCGTCCAGCGCCCGGTCCTGCGCAATCCGCTCGACCTCGGTCGCCTGATTGGCGACGATTTCGGCCCGCCGCTTTCCGGCCTCGGCCTGCGTCACTTCCGTCGCCTTGGCGGCCAGCGCGATCTGCCGCTCCAGTTCGACCAACTCCAGCGCCTTCTTCCGCTCGATCTCAAGCCGGCTCTGCGCCTGCTCGCGCTCGATCCGCGCTGTCTCCAGCGACAGCTCCAGCGCGATCTGCTCGCGTTCGGTCAACTCGCGGGTCTTCAGCTCCGCCTCGTCGAGCGAGCGCCGCCGCGCGATCTCGCGCCGCTGCGTGTCCTCCTCCGAGCGGATGCGCTCCTCGGTGATCGAACGCTCCTGCGCCAGCCGCGACTTCTCCACCGCCTCGCGCGCCGTCAATTGCGCCTGCTCGGCCTCCTGGTCGCGCATCGCCCGCTCGCGGGTCAGTTCCGAGCGCTGCGCGGCGCGGCGTATCTCCACCTCGCGCTCCTGTTCGAGGCGCGCATATTCGCTCTCGCGGTCGATCTCCAGCACCTTGCGCTGGGTGTCTAGGTTCTGGTTGCGGATGTCGACCAGCGTGCGCTGCTCGATCTCGTTGCGCATTCGCCGCCTGGTCTCGATGGATTCGGTGAGTTGCGTCAGGCCCTCGGCGTCGAAGGCGTTGGACGGGTCGAAGAATTCCAGGCTGGTCTGGTCGAGGTCGACGATCGCCACGCTTTCCAGCTCGAGCCCGTTGGCGGCAAGCGATTCGCCGGCCAGGCTGCGGACTTTCTGCGCATAGTCGCCACGCTGCTCGTGCATCTCCTCGAGCGTCATCTGCGCCGCGACGGTGCGCATCGCGCCGGCGAATTTTCCCTCGAGCAGCTCGCGCAACCCCTCAGGTTGAAGTGTACGCCGGCCCAGCGTCTGCGCGGCCGCCGCGACCAGTTCCCGCGAAGCCCCGACCCGCACGAAGAACTCGGCGATCAGGTCGACGCGCATCCGATTCCTTGTGATCAGTGCGCTTCCATCCTCGCGCCGCACCTCGATGCGCAGCACGTTCATATTGACCGGCGTGATCTCGTGCAGGACGGGGATGACGAAGGCGCCGCCATTCACCACCACCTTCTCGCCGAGGAAACCGGTGCGCACGAACGCCGTTTCCTTGGTCGAGCGCCGGTAGAGCCACCGCAAAATGTAGACGGCGATCACCACGACGATCGCGGCGATGATCAGCCACAAGAGAAAAGTGCCGAACGTCTGCGCGGCCATCAGTATGTCCTCCAGGTTCTGGTGCGGTCAGCCTCGTGGCGACCAGCGGGCATTTCAGTTGTATTGAAAATGGGTGTCTTAAGTGAAGCGCTGCCGCGGGCGTCGCACTCCGTCCAACACCCCTCATCCGCCTTCGCTTCGCTCAGGCACCTTCTCCCACAAGGGGAGAAGGAGGAGTTTCGCGCCTTCCTCTCCACCAATCGCCAATGTTGGAGATTTGCTGAGACGAAACGGCCGAACTCCCCCTTCTCCCCTTGTGGGAGAAGGTGTCGAGGCGAAGCCGAGACGGATGAGGGGTGTTGGACGGAGTGCAACGACGAAGGCCGGATCGCCAATAGCCATTGATGGAGAGAGGCGCGAGGAGAAATATCCATCACGCCGTCCTCTGCATTTTCGGCATGATTCCCTCGAACGCCGCCACCGCAGCGTCCACAAAGGCCGGATCGTTGATGTTCGCCTTCACCCTTATCACCTGCCGCATTGGCGACACCCGCACCGTCCGTTCGATCGCCTCGAACAGCGCCGCATCCGCCTCCGGATCGTGGAACGGTTGCCCCGGAGCATCCAGCATCGACACCCCGCCTTCCGGCAGCAGGAACCGCACCGGCCCGTTCATCTGGTTCAGCCGCTCGCCGATCCACTCGCCGAACGCCCGGTTCTCATCCCGCGTCGTGCGCATCAGCGTCACGTTGGGATTGTGGATCACGAATTTCCGACTGCGAAATTTTTCCGGCACCGTGTCACGCGGCCCGAAATTCACCATGTCGAGCGCGCCGACCGAGCCGACATAGGGCAGGCCGGTACGAATCGCCGCGCCCAGCCGGTCCTCGGTCGCCGGGAACACGCCGCCGACGATCATGTCGGCCACTTCCGTCGTGGTCAGGTCGATAAACCCGGACAACAGCCGAGAATCCGCAAGGTTTTCCATCGCCCGCCCGCCGATGCCGGTGGCGTGGAAGACGAGGCAGTCGTAGTCGGCCTCCAGCCGCTTCGTTACCGCCTGCACCGCCGGCGTGGTCACGCCGAACATGGTAATACCCACCGCCGGCCGCGCCAGTTTGCGCTTCGCTTCCCACTGCTCGGCAGTGGGCAATTGCGCCACCATGCCGGCCATGGCGTGCGCGGCGTTGGACAGAACCGCCTCAGTGATCGAGTTCAGCCCCTGCACATCGGCGACGGAGTGGAACATCATGATGTCGGCGCCGCCGACATATTTGCCGACATCGCCCGCCGCCACGGTCGACACCATGATCTTCGGCACGCCCACCGGCAGCACGCGCATGCCGGCAGTCGCCAGCGTCGTGCCGCCCGAGCCGCCGGCCGAAATGATGCCGCCGATCTTCGGCTCCTGCGCGATCCAGCGAGCAAAGGCCTCGGCCATCGCCGCGACCGAGCCGCCGCGGTCGCCCGACATCACGGCGGACGGCCCGCCGCGGTGCATCGCCGCCACTTGGCCCGCCGGCACGTCGGCGCTCGCGGGTTTTCCCATGGTCGACAGGTCGACGGTCTTTACCGGTATCTTCAGCGCCTTCAGCCGGTCGGCTATGAAGCGCAGCTCGCGCCCCTTGGTGTCGAATGTGCCGGCCACCAGCACGGTCCGCCCGATCCGCTCGGCGAAGGGGATGGCGAAGACTTTTCCAAGATCGTCGGTAGCTTGCGTCTTTTCCACCGCCGCCTGCCGCATCGCCGTAACCGGCACGTTCCAGCGGTTGGGCAGGTTTGTCACCGGCCGGTAGACGCCGTTGGCGCCCTGGGCAGGCGCCGCCGCCTCGTCGCCGGTGCGCTCGATCCTGTAGACTTCCGCCAGTTGCGAAGCGGCCTGCGCGGCGGCGGCCGGAGTCACCGGCTCTTCTTCCGAATGCCGGCCGACACCGAGCAGCCGCTGCTGCAATTCGCGGTCGCCGGCCAGCGCCTTGGCATCCATCACCCGGTTGACCCGGCCGTTGACCATGATCGCCACGCGGTCCGAGATCGCCGTCGCCACGCCGATATTCTGCTCGATGACGAGGATTGCCATCTCGCCTTCCTGGCCGAGTTGCACCAGCATTTTCTCGACCTGGTCGACAATGACCGGGGCGAGGCCCTCGGTCGGCTCGTCCATTACCAAGAGTTTCGGGTCGGACAGCAGCGCGCGCGAAATCGCCAGCATCTGCTGCTCGCCGCCGGAAAGCTGCGAGCCGCCATTGGTCCTGCGCTCCGCGAGACGCGGAAAAGTCTGGTAGACACGCTCGACGGTCCAGCTCGCGTCGCGCCGGTTGCCGGCGGCAAGCCTGAGATGTTCGTCCACCGTGAGACTCGGCCAGACACGCCTGCCCTGCGGCACGTAGCCGACGCCCAGCCGGTGGATTTCGTGCGGCTCCAGCGACGACACCTCGCGGCCGTTCACCCGGATCGAGCCGGAGCGCGCGCGCTTCAGCCCGGTGATCGTGTTGCACAGCGTGGTCTTGCCCATGCCGTTGCGGCCGACCACAGATAGCACGCCGCTTTCAAGTGTCAGCGACACGCCCTGCAAGGCGTGGCTCTCGCCGTAATAGACCTGGAGGTCGTCGACCTTCAGCGCCGCGCGGGCGGCAGAACCGGGACGCTCAGCCATGGTGGCGGCCTCCGAGATAGATCTCCTGGACCTGCGGATCGGCCTCGATCTCGCGCGGCGTGCCTTCCTTGAACAGGCGGCCATTGTGCATCATCGACACATATTCGGAGACGCGCAGCGCCACGTCGAGATCGTGCTCGATGATGATGTAGCCGATATGTTTCGGCAGCGCGTTGAGGATAGCGACGAGGTCGCGCCGCTCGGTCGGCGACAGGCCCGCCGCCGGCTCGTCGAACAGAATGAAACGCGGCGCGCCGGCCAGCGCCAGCGCGATCTCGAGCTGCCGCTGCTGGCCGTGGCTGAGGGTCGCCACCAGGGTGTCGCGATCGCCCTCCAGATGCACGGCGTTGAGGATGGATTCGGCCTGCGCCATGTTGACGTCGGTGGCGCCCGGCCGGAGCAGCGAGAAGCGCCGGCGCGACACGCCACGGCAGGCGAGGAAGATCGAATCCAGCACCGACAGGCCCTTGAAGAGCTGCGAGATCTGGTAGGTGCGGCGCAGTCCCCGGCGGATGCGTTCATGCGGCGGCAGGTCGGTGATGTCCTCGCCGAAGAATTTTATGCGCCCCGCCGTTGGCAAAAAGTCGCCGGTGATGGCGTTGAACAGTGTCGTCTTGCCGGCGCCGTTGGAGCCGAGCACGGCGCGCCGCTCGCCGGCGGCGATGCGCATCGATATGCCGGTCAGCGCCACCAGTGCCCCGAAATGACGCGCCACGCCGTCGAGCTCCAGCGCATGCGCGCCGGTCCCCTGCAATCGTGCCGCGACGGTGTTTTCGGCCACAGTAGACGTCTCCATGCGCGCGCCTTCCCTTCTCCCCTTGTGGGAGAAGGTGGCCGAGCGAAGCGAGGTCGGATGAGGGGTTTTGGACGGAGCGCTACCTGGACCGGAAATGCGATTGCATCTTTCCTGTATAGGTCTCGTTCCTTCCAGCACCCCTCATCCGTCTTGGCGCCTGCGGCGCCAATCCACCTTCTCCCACAAGGGGAGAAGGTGGGGCGCTACCCTCACGGGCAGCTCGGATTGTCGCGGCTCACCGCGCCCAGCGCCTTGAACTCGGCCTCGTCGATACCGAGCGTCTGGTTCACCTGCGGGATTACCTTGATCAGCTTGTTGAGCAGGTTGCCGTCCGGCCCTTCGACCACTTCCGTCAGATAGATGTCGGCGATGGCGTTGCGGTTCTTGTCCAGCGAAACCTTTCCGGTCGGCGAATCGAAGGACAGCTTCGACAGCGCCGCGCGCAAATTCGCGCCCCCATCCGAAACGTCACCCTTCGCCTCGTTCAAACCGAGGATCGCCGCCTTCATGTTGAGATAGTAGGCATGCGCGAACAGTGACGGCGACGGGAAGGCGTTGGGCTGCTTCTTGTAGGCTTCGACGAAGGCGAGCCAGGCCGGCGTGTCGTTGGTGTCGGCCACCGGGCCGGCCGACGGGGTGCCGATCAGCACGTCGCGGGTCTTGCCTTGCGAGGTCAGAACCGTCTGGTCGACGGTGATCGAGCCGCCGACCAGCGGCGCGGAGCCGCCCGACTGCTGGTACTGCGACAGGAAGTTGACTGCGTCAGCCCCGCCCAGCGCCACATAGATCGCATCGACGTCGTCCGGAAGTGCTGCGATCACCGAGGAAAAATCCTTGTTGCCGATCGGCACCCAGGATTTTGACGGCACCTTGCCGCCAGCCTTGCAGAACTCGGCCATGAAACCGAACACCTGCGTGTAGGGGAAGGAATAGTCCTCGGCCACCACGGCGACGCTCTTGTAGCCCTTGTCGTTGAAGGCGTAGGTGCCAAGGCCGGCCATCCACTGCGCGCCATCCGTGCCGAAGCGGAAGAAGTTCTCCGCCGGGTCGCGGAAGGTGGTGTCCTGCGCCGCCGAGGCGCCGTTCAGGAAGGTCACGTCCGGCTTGGTCTTGGCATAGTCCTTGACCGCGATGCCCTCGTCGCCGGAGAGCGGCCCGACCAGCACCTTCACGCCGTCCTGCTCGACCAGTTTTCGCGCCGCACGCACCGCGCTGTCGGGCGAAGCGTCGGACGAACCCTTGACGATCTCGATCTTCTTGCCGCCGGCGGTGCCGCCAAGCTCCTCGATCGCCGTCAGGGCGCCGCGCTCGCCGTCCTCGCCGAGCACCGTGAACGGCCCCTCGAAAGTGGCCAGCAGGCCGATCTTGATCGTGTCGTCCTGGGCCAGCGCCAGCGACGGGGCTGTCAGCCCCGTGGCCAGCGCAAGGGCGAGAAGGCTGCGTCTGTGAAGTCTCATCATTTTCCTCCCATGTTGAACCCGAAAACCCCTGTCCGGCACCTACGGCCCCGGGCGCAGGGAATCCTGAGCAAGGTGCGGCTTCAGTCGTTCCCACAGCCCAAGAATGCCGTCCGGCGATACGAAGACGATCACCAGGAAAACCAGTCCGATCAGCGTGTTGAAGCGCTCGGCGCCGACGATGTCGATGGCGAAGGTCTGCATCAGCACCACCACCAGCGCACCCAGAAATGGCCCGATCGGATGCTTCAATCCGCCGATCACCGCGATGATCAGCACGTTGATGGCCGCAGCCACATTGATGGTTCCCGACGAGACGCGGCCGTTGAACCAGATCAGCAGCACGCCCGCGAGACCGGCGATCAGCCCCGCCACGAACCAGGCGAACACCTTGTGCGCCGTGACGTGGTAGCCGATGGCGCGCATGCGCCGGGGGTTGTCACGGATCGCCTGCAGCGTCAGCCCGAAGGTCGAGCGCGAGCAGTAGAGGACAGCGGCATAGGCCAGCGCGGCGCAGCCGAGGCAGAGATAGTAGAACGGCACCGGATCGCGCCAGTTGACGCCCCAGAATTCCGGCGCACGCAGCCCGTTGAAGCCCGGAAATCCGTTGAAGATCGCATAGTTCTGCTGCGTGAAGTAGAAGCACGCCGTGGCGATCGCCAGCGTGATCATGATCGTGTAGATGCCCTCGGTGCGCACCGCGATCCAGCCGATCAGCGCCGAGGCTATGGCCGCCAGCAGCGTGGCGAACGGCGCCACGATCCACCACGGCCAGCCGAACCCGTGCACGTGGGAATTGTTCAGCCCGAAGATCGCCACCGCGTAGCCGGCGATGCCGGCAACCGTGATCTGCGCCAGGCTGACCATGCCGCCATAACCGGCCAGCACCATCAGCGACAGGCCGATCATGCCGAAGATCAGCGAATAGCCGCCGATCTGGGTGAGGAAAAAATCGGTAGCGACCGCCGGATAGAAGATCAGCGCGGCGGCCAGCAAGATGTGCCCCGCGCCGACCTTGCCGAGAAAGGCCGGACGCGCGGTGGTTGGGGTCGTGGCGACAAGGCTCATCGCGCCTTCCCCATGATGCCTTGCGGCCGGACCGCCAGCGTGACCACCATGATGACGAAGGTCAGCACCACGCCGTAGGTCGGGAAATAGACGAGGCCGATCTGCTCGGCGAGCCCGATCAGCAGTGCGCCGATGGCGGCTCCGGTGATGGAGCCCATGCCGCCGACGATGACCACGACCAGCGACGCCAGCAGGTAGCGCACGTCCTCGCCGGGCGCTACCGACAGCGCCGAGCCGCCGACGACACCGGCGAAACCTGCCAGCCCCGCGCCGACCGCGAAGACGATGGCGAACACCGCATGCACGTTGACACCAGAGGCCGACAGCATGGCGCGGTCGTCGACGCCGGCGCGGATCATCATGCCGACGCGCGTGCGGTTGAGCATCAGCCACAGGCCGACGCCTATGACGACCGCCGCTGCCAGCACCACCAGCCGGTAGAACGGATAGGTGAGGAACACAGATGCGCCGTTCGAGCGCACGGCGGTGATCACCGGCAGCGTCACCGCGCCGTCCAGCCATTCCGGCGTCGCAAGCTGATAAGTCTGCCCGCCCCAGACAGCCAGCATCAGGTCGGCGGCAACGATTGAAATGCCGATGGTCACCAGCGTCTGCCGAAGATCATCGCCCTCCAGCCTGCGGAACACCAGCACCTGCATCAGCACGCCGACTACCGCTAGCACGACGAAACCGGCAGCCACGCCGAGCAGCCAGTAGCCGGTCCGGGCGCCGACCTCGTAACCGATATAAGCGCCGAGCAGGTACAGCGAGCCATGCGCGAGGTTGACGTTGCGCATCAGACCGAACACCAGCGTGAAACCGCTGGCCACGAGGAAATAGAGACCTGCCAGCGTCAGCCCGTTCAGCACAGCGCTGACGAAGGCCTTTTTCGAGATCAGCACCGCGTTCAGCCAGGCTGGCCAGACGGCGAAGATCATCCACGCCACCACCGCCGCCAACAGCAGCCAGAACAGCCCCCACGCCTGTTTTCGCGTGAAGCCGCCGGATTCGACGGAAGTGCGTGGTTGGTCGAGGAGGCTCATGCGGGGAACCTCGAGAGGTGCCGCTTGCCGGCGATGCACGCCCCCTCCACCACGCTTCGCGTGGTCCCCCTCCCCCGCTTCGCAGGGGAGGATCCGCAGCGGAGCCGCAGGCACGCCCTGGATCCTCCCCCGTTTACGGGGGAGGGGGACCACGCGTAGCGTGGTGGAGGGGGCGTGGCGGCAAGAGAGGCGCGAAAAATCATCGACCGCCTACGCCGTCAGCCTGCGCCGCGCCTCGTTCATGCGCGGGGCCTTGTGGAATTTTCCGTCCTTCATGATCGCCAGGATGCGGTTCTTGTCCTGCAGGATGCGCACGTCGGCGACCGGATCGCCGTCGACCAGCAGCAGGTCGGCGAGATAGCCTTCCTTGATCATGCCGAGCTCGTCGCCCATGTTCATGATCTGCCCGCCATATTTGGTCGCCGCCAGGATCGCTTCCATCGGCGAGAAACCGAGCATCTCGACAAAGGTCTGGATGTCCTTGGCGTTGGTGCCCTGCGGCGTCCAGGCGAAGCCGTAGTCGCCGCCGATGCAGATGCGGATGCCGCGCCGGTGCATCTTCTTCATCGTCTCGATGCACATTTCGAGCTCGCGTTCATATTCGATCGTGACGCGCGAGCCGGGCTTGATGCCCCACGGCTCGGCATAGCGGGCGGTGTTGATCAACCAGGCGATGCCGGGCGCCACGAAATGCTTGTCCTTGACCGCCTCCAGCATGTCGAGCGCTTCCTCATCGGCGAAGGAAGCGTGGTAGATATTCTGGATGCCGTGGCGGATGCACTGTTTCACGGAGCCCGACGAGCGGGCGTGCGCGGACAAAACCTTGTTGCGGCAGCGCGCCTCGGAAGCGGCCATCGCCACCTCCTCCTCCGACATCGGCGTCTCTTCGGCGCCCATGCCGGTCAATGACTCGCCCGACAGATTGAGCTTGATCGAATCCACGCCGTATTTGATCAGCGTGCGCACCGTGCGGCGGATCTCTTCCGGTCCGGAAACGACGAGGCCGAGGTTCAACCCCTCATGCGGGATGTGGGACGGCGAGGCGTCGCCCAGCCCGCCGACGGTGGTGATCTCCGGCCCGGCGGCAAGGTAGCGCGGCCCCGGAAACCGCCCCTGATTGATGAATTTTTTCGCCACCACGTCGAGCCGCGGCTTTGCCGCCGCGGCACCCCGTCCGGCCGTGAAACCGGCGTCGAGCACCAGCTTGGCCATCTCCATGGTCACCAGCATATGCTCTTCCAGTTCCATCATCTGGATCGGGTCGATGCCGGGCGCATTGTTCCAGGAAAGGTGCAGATGCGCGTCGATCATGCCCGGCATCAGCGTGGCGCCCATGCCGTCGATCATCGTCGTGCCGCCTGCACCGCCATAGCTCGGCGAGGACGAGCCGAAGCGCGACGAGCCCCGCGAAATCTGCTTGATGCGGTTGCCCTGCACCAGCACCTCGCCGGTGTAAGGATACTCACCCGTCGAATCGAGCACGCGTACATTGGTGAAAAGGATGTTGCCGGCCCCGTTTCCGCTCCAGCCATTGTTCCAGTCGTCTGCCATCTCTACCTCCCAATGGCCGGCGCGGGCGAGCGCGCCAAAACTCCCTCACCTGTGCACGCGCGCCAGAAAATCGGCCAGTCGCCGGCTGCTCTCCCCCGGAGCCTCGACCGTGGCCCAGTGGCCGCAGCGGTCGAGCGACGAGAATAAGGCTCCCTTGATCCTGTCGGCAAGCGCCTGCGCAACGCTCGGCGGGTTCACGGTGTCGGCATCGCCGGTGATCAGCAGCGCCGGCGCCTTGATCCGTTTCGCGTCGACGGCCTGCGCCTTGGCGAGAGCCTCGCAGGTGCGGGCGTAGGATTCAAAATCTTGCCGCGTGATCGATTCCCGCACGAAGGCTGCCGCCGCCGGCGAATGCTCGCGCGTATGCGCGGAGATGGCGTTGGCCACGATCTGGTCGGCAATGTCGGACATGCCGCCGGACCGCGCCAGTTTTGCGCGTGCCTGCAAGCCGTTGCGGGTCGCCTCCGCCGGCTCAGCCAGCGCGCCGAACAGCACCAGCGAGGCCACCTGCTCAGGCCGTTCCGCCGCGATCTGCTGTGCAACGATGGTGCCCATCGAATGGCCGACGACATGCGCCTTCTCAACGCCCGTCACCTCCATCACCTTGAGCACGGCCTGCGCCATACCCTCGATCGACAGCACATCGACCGGGCGTGGCGAGCGGCCTGACCCAGGAAGATCAACGCGCACCACGCGAAAACCGCTGAGCGCCTGCATCTGCGGATAAAACATGTTGGACGTGCCGCCCAGCCCGTGGATCATCACGACCGGGAACCCCTCGCCGCTGACTTCCGCGACGGCCTGCCCGACACTGACCGTCGTCATTGGACGCGCTCCGTGATCGGGTTCTCCAGCGCGCCGATGCCGTCGATCTCGACGCGCACGAAGTCGCCGGCCTTCAGATATTTCGGCGGCGAAAAGCCGATGCCGACGCCGGCCGGCGTGCCGGTGGCGATGATGTCGCCCGGCCTCAGCGTGATGCCTTCCGACAGCGTAGCGATGATCGTCGGGATATCGAAGATCAGCAGCGGGATTTTTGAATCCTGCCTGAGCTCGCCGTTGACGAAACAGCGAATGCCGGTGTTTTCCAGGGCGATCTCGTCCTTGGTCACCGCCCAAGGCCCCATCGGACAGAACGTATCCTGCGACTTGCCGATCAGCCACTGGCTGTATTTGCCTTGCAGGTCGCGCGCCGTCACGTCGTTGACGATCGTATATCCCCAGACATGGTCGAAGGCGTTCTCCTTCGAGATACCCCGCCCCGCCTTGCCGATGATCACCGCAAGCTCCGCCTCGTAGTCGATCGCGGTCGAGACCTTGCTGTCGATCACCACATTGGCGCGGTTGGCGATCACCGATTCCGGGACTTTTGAAAAAATGATCGGGTTTTTCGGGATCGCGCCCGCCGCAGCACTCGAATCGAAGCCGCTCTTGGCGAATTCATGCGCGTGTTCGTAATAATTCTTGCCGACGCAGAAGATGTTGCGGCGCGGCTGCGGGATCGGCGCTTCCAGTTCGACCTGGTTGAGCGGGATGGGCGATAGCGTGCACGGCAGGCCGGCGCCGTTGCGGTCGATCAGCGCCAGGATGCCGCTTTCCGCCCGCTCGACGGGCAGGTCGAAGGACGCGATCGTCTCGTTGTCCACATCGACGAGGCCGACCCGGCGCTCGCCGCCGATCGAGAATGTCGCCACCCTCATGCTTCTCTCCCTGAACCTTTTTTGAGCCAATTAAAGCCCATTTCGTTGACGCTAACGCCGATTGGTTCCTGTCGCAAGGGTGACTGTTCGCTTTCAGTCTGATTTTCGCAACCGCGAAGGTTGAAACAGCTGATTTGATATGGACGAGGGGTTAAATCGCCGATAGATTGGTTCACTATCGGTTCACAACGGGAATCGTTTGATGCCAAAACTGGTCGCCGGAGATATCGCCACAGCGTTGAGGAAGCGTATCTCCTCGGGCGAATGGGAAGACCGCATCCCGCCGGAGCGCGACCTCGCTGGTGAATTCGGCGTGGCGCGCAACACCGTGCGGCGCGCCGTCGGGCTGCTGGAGGAGGACGGCACGCTGACCCGCCAGGTCGGGCGCGGCACCTTCCTCACCGCGCCCGACCCCAATTCCATGGCCGCCGTCTTCGCCCGCATGGAAGGCACCAGCCCGGCCGACATGATGGAGATTCGCCTGCTGCTGGAGCCGGCCGCCGCGGGCTTCGCCGCCACCAACGCCAGCGCCGGCGAACTCAACGCCGTGCGCGACGCCTACCAGACGGCCTGCGAGGCGACCGACATGCCGGAGTTCGAGCACTGGGACGCCGAATTTCACCACCGCATCTTCGCCTGCTCGCGCAATGAATTCCTGAAGGAACTGCACAATCTCATGCGCATCCTGCGCAACCAGTCGCCCTGGTTCGAGATGAAAAAGCGCTCCTTTTCCGAAGAACGCCGCCAGACCTATTGTATCGAGCACGAGGCGATCCTTGATCGTCTGCTGCGCCGCGACCCCGAGGGCGCGCGCGCCGCCATGCTGGCGCATCTGCAGACGGTGGCGAGGAATTTGCTCGGGCGGTAAGGGCTCTCGACCCGAACCCCAGGACGGCTGGCGCCCCTACCCCGCCCGGCGGAACGCCGTCGGGCTCATGCCGAACCGCGCGCGGAACGTGCTGTTGAAGGTCGACAGGTCGCCGAACCCGGTCTCGAAGGCGATGGTCGACACAGCGTCCGGCGAGGTTAGCAGCCTGAGCGCGGCGCGGCGCAGACGGATGCTGAGCAGGAACTGGTAGGGCGTCATGCCGACGCCGCGCCGGAAGGTTCGCAGGAAATGGAACTTGCTCATCGCGGCGATGCTTGCCAACTGGTCGAGATCGAGCGCGTGTTCCGAATGGCCCTCGATGTAGCGCAGCGCGCGGCTGAGCCGGCGGGAATCATGCGCCGAAATCCGGGCCGCCACGGCGGCCGCGCCAGACAGCGCGCGCACCACCGCCACCACGAAGCCAACCAGGTCCTCTTCAGTCTTCAAGCTGCCGCCGTTCTTGCCCCCGGCTTCCAGCATGACCGTATGCGCCAGCATTTCGCGTCCTGAAGGTAGCATCGCCGCCGGAAAGCTAAACTTCGACGATCCGGCCGCCGTCGCCGCGATCTCTGCGAAATAATCCGGCGAAAGCTGGACGGAGATGCAGCGGTCGCCGACGCCGTGGTTGTGGCCGCATTCGTAGCAGGCGCCAAAATTGCCGAGCAGCAGCGCGCCGGGATGCAGCAGCGCCTTGCCCTTGTCCGACGCATAGTTGAACGAACCGGCGACGACGGCGGCGATCGAGACGGCGTCGTGGCGTTCCTCGAACGGCCGGTCGCCCGGCCCCGCCTCGCAAACATAGTCGTGGACGGACCAACTGCGCCCACCAGCAAGTTGCCGCGTCGCCGAAACGGCTGCGTGCGCCGTCTGCGTATCGCGTTCGCCAAACACGGTTTCCATCGCGCGTTTATAGCAATTTTCCCCAAGTGCCGGAAAGCGCAGCGATGCAGATTGCCGCCATCTCATGACGGTTCCGTTTGCGGGCCGTCCACTTCATTGGAGAAAACAATGACGATGATCGACCATGTTTCCATCGGCGTCCGCGATGTTGCGCGCGCCAGGAAATTCTACGACGCGGTGCTTGAGCCACTCGGCTATTCCTGCCTGAGCGACGGCGCGACGTCATTTGGCTACGGGCGCGACGCCGTGGCATTCTGGGTCAACCAGAGCAGCCGCCCCGTGCCGGAGGACACCGCCTCCGGCCTGCACTTCTGCTTCGCTGCACCAACCCGCAAATCCGTCGCCGCGTTCCACGAAGCGGCGATGAAGGCGGGCGGCCGCGACAACGGGCCGGCCGGGCTGCGCGCCGACTATGGCGACAACTATTATGCGGCCTTCGCCGTCGATCCCGACGGCTACCGCATCGAAGCCTATTGCGCGGCGGCCGAGTAGCCGTCGCCAGCCGCGCGCTCTCGTCCGGCCACGGGCGAAGCGCGGCGGCCACGCTTGCCGGCTGGACGAATGCCTTTACGCAGCGTCGTCCACGCGGCCGGAAGAAGCCATCGGCTTCGCGACGATCCTGACGGGCCAAAGACATGACGATCGGACCAGGCACGCGCCGGGTCCGCCCCCAATGCGCGCATAGCGGGTCATGACGACGACACCCACTCTCTGGGGCAGCGAAACCATATCTCCAGCCGGGCCGACGATTTCCAGGCACAGGTCGCCGTCGTCTGGTCCGAATTTCTTACCTCCGAGCAGGCTTGCCGACCGTCCCGTCTGAAGAAACGCCCTCTGCGCCAAGTCGAGCATCGCCATGCCTTGACGAACCCGCGGGCCTTCCGATTCATTTTTCTGGACTTTCGCTATATTTTTGTAAATATAACGCGATGCGAATGACGAAGGCGGTGCCTTGAGCCTCTGAGTATAGACCAATGGACGACGGACCGGCCGTCCGTCGCGACTGGAAAGGTAATTCGTACAAGTGCCGGCCATGGTAAGGCACAGGAGCATCCCGGGAGGAGAGCTTTGGCCATGCAGACCAACGGAGCGCAGCGTTTCCATACCGAGCGGGTCCACGCGGCGATCGCGTCCGACGCCGCCGCAAAATCCGCGCTCGTTGCGTCCTGGCGCCGTTCCGCCACGCTGCACCATCTCGATCCAGCCGAACGCAAAGGCCCCTCCCGCCTGACCGAGGCTGAGTTGAACGAGGCGAAGCGTCGGATCGAGCCGCTTCTGCGCGTCGCGCAGGCCAGCCTCGACAGGCTGTATCTGGCTGTCGGTGGCGTCGGCTGCTGCGTGCTTCTGGCCGACCGCGACGGCGTCCCTCTCGATCGCCGCGGCGCCGTCTCCGACGACACCACTTTTCGCGACTGGGGGCTGTGGACCGGCACCGTGTGGAGCGAGCAAGCGGAAGGCACCAACGGCATCGGCACCTGCCTCGTCGAGCAGCGGACGCTGACCATCCACGCCGACCAGCATTTCTACGACCGCAACACGCTGCTGTCCTGCACCACCGCGCCGATCTTCGACCATGAGGGCCATCTGGCGGCCGCGCTCGATGTCTCGTCCTGCCGCGCCGACCTGACGGAAGGGTTCGTGAACCTGATTTCCATGGCGGTGTCGGACGCCGCGCGCCGCATCGAGGCCGATCATTTCCGCATGGCCTTCCCCGATGCGCGCATCCTGCTCGCGCCGACGCAGGACAAGGGATCCGGCGCGCTGCTTGCGGTCGACGGCGACGACATCGTCATCGGCGCGACGAGAGCGGCGCGACTGGCTTTGGGCCTCACCGCCGACAATCTCGCCCGCCCCCTGCCGGCAGCCGATCTCCTTGGCAGACAGGCGATGTATGGCGGCGAGTTGAGAGACGCGGAGCGCGCCGTGCTGCAGCGGGCGCTGGCGCGCACGGACGGCAACACCGCCGCCGCCGCACGCCTGCTCGGCATCAGCCGCGCCACGCTCTATCGCAAGCTCAACAGGCTGGAAATGGGCCGTATGGCGCCATCGGCCGCTGCCTCCCGGCCCCGGCGAGAAGCAAGCGATGGACATTGACGAGTTCGCCCCGTCACGCTCGTCGCGCGCCCTCAAGCGCGAGGCTTTGCCACTGCAGGCCCACGACGATGTCCGCATGGTTTCCAGCACCGACATCTTTCGGTCCGGTGAGCATGAGATCGCCATCTTCCACGGCGACGCCGTCTACAGCCTGAAGATCACGAAACTGGGCAAGCTCGTGCTGAACAAGTGACCCCCTCGGAGGTCCCGGCGCCATCTGCTGCCATCGCCTGTCTCACATTTGCGACACTTCCAGCCCGCGACCTCAGCCACCCCGGCTGACAACCGCCGAAAGCCGCGCCATCGATCCCACCGGACGCGCCGCATGGTGCGGCGTATGTCATCCGGGAGGTACCAGATGAACAAGGTTGAGTTTTCGCGCACGGCGAAAGTTCCGTTTGCCAAGCGCTATGACAATTTCATTGGCGGCAAGTGGGTCGCGCCGAAGTCCGGCAAATATTTCGAGAACATCTCGCCTGTGACCGGCCGTCCGCTCGGCGAAATCGCCCGGTCGAACGCCGACGACATCGAACTGGCGCTCGACGCGGCGCATAAGGCCAAGGATGCCTGGGGCAGGACAAGCGCCGCCGCCCGCGCGCTGATCCTCAACCGCATCGCCGACCGCATGGAGGACAACCTCGACCTGCTGGCGCTGGCCGAGACCTGGGACAACGGCAAGCCGATCCGCGAGACGACCGCCGCCGACCTGCCGCTCGCCATCGACCATTTCCGCTATTTCGCCGGCGCGGTGCGCGCCCAGGAAGGCGGCATCTCCGAGATCGACCACGACACGGTCGCCTACCATTTCCACGAACCGCTGGGCGTCGTCGGCCAGATCATCCCGTGGAACTTCCCGCTGCTGATGGCCGTGTGGAAACTGGCGCCCGCGCTCGCCGCCGGAAACTGCGTGGTGCTGAAGCCGGCCGAGCAGACGCCCGCCACCATCATGCTGTGGGCCGACCTGATCGGCGACCTGCTCCCCGAAGGCGTGCTCAACATCGTCAACGGCTTCGGCCTCGAGGCCGGCAAGCCGCTGGCGTCGTCCAACCGCATCGCCAAGATCGCCTTTACCGGCGAGACGACGACCGGCCGCCTGATCTCGCAATATGCCAGCCAGAACCTGATCCCGGTGACGCTGGAGCTTGGCGGCAAGTCGCCGAACATCTTCTTCCAGGACGTGACCGCCGAGGACGACGATTTCTTCGACAAGGCGATCGAGGGCTTCGTCATGTTCGCGCTCAACCAGGGCGAGGTCTGCACCTGCCCGAGTCGCGCCCTGGTTCATGAGAAGATCTACGACAAGTTCATGGAGAAGGCGCTGAAGCGCGTCGAGGCGATCGTTCAGGGCGACCCGCTCGATCCGGCGACGATGATCGGCGCGCAGGCTTCCGGCGAGCAGTTGGAAAAAATCCTCTCTTACTTCGACATCGGCAGGCAGGAGGGCGCCGAAGTGCTGACCGGCGGCGAGCAAAACCATCTGCCGGGCGACCTGGCCGGCGGCTATTACGTCAAGCCGACCGTCTTCAAGGGCCACAACAAGATGCGTGTCTTCCAGGAGGAGATTTTCGGGCCTGTGGTATCGGTTACGACCTTCAAGGACGACGACGAGGCGCTGTCGATTGCCAACGACACGCTCTACGGTCTCGGCGCCGGCATCTGGAGCCGCGACGCCAACCGGTGCTACCGCTTCGGCCGCGCCATCCAGGCCGGCCGCGTCTGGACCAACTGCTACCACGCCTACCCCGCCCACGCGGCGTTCGGCGGCTACAAGCAGTCCGGCATCGGCCGCGAGAACCACAAGATGATGCTCGACCACTACCAGCAGACCAAGAACATGCTGGTCAGCTACAGCCCTAAGAAGCTCGGCTTCTTCTGAGATTAGCTTGCCTCTCCCCGTTTACGGGGAGAGGCTGCCGGCAGGTGAGGGGCAGCGCACAGCTTGCGGAGCTTGCGCCGCCGCTCATCCGTCACTTCGTGACACCGTCTCCCCATGAACGGGAAGAAGGGAGAACTGGAGCGCCCATGTCCGACCGACAATCCCTCGACAAGGTCTCCGCAACCCCGAAAGCCGAACGGTTTCTCGCCGAGATCATTGCCGATCACGGACCGGTGTTGTTCCACCAGTCCGGCGGCTGCTGCGACGGCTCGTCGCCGATGTGTTATCCGCGCGGCGACTTCATCGTCGGCGACCGCGACGTGCTGCTCGGCGCCATCGGCGACACTCCGGTCTATATTAGCGAATCGCAATATGAGGTGTGGAAACACACCGACCTCGTCCTCGACGTGGTCGCTGGCCGCGGTGGCATGTTCTCGCTCGACAATGGCCGTGAGCGACGCTTCCTGACGCGCTCGACCATCTGCGCCGTGCCCCAGCAGGCTTGAGATCCCCGTATCGGGATTCATCATCAGCGGCACGGCCCGCGCCCCGCCGCCCGGCGCGACAGGCGACAGACGGCACCCGGCAACGCAACGACGGCAACCAGTCGCCTGTTCCAGGCGACGCCGGTTGATGGCGCTTACGCGCGTCGGTCGAAAAACGCCGAAGCCGCCACGACCAGCCAGCCGCCGATCAGCAGCAGGCCGCCTGCCGGCGCGGAATAGGGAAACAGTCGCCCACCCAGGAAATCGCGCGCCAAGAGGTCGCCGCAGAACAGCACCAGGCCGGCCGCCAGAACAAGGCCGCCCACCTTCGCGGTCCGCCCGGCCAGCAGCGCCATGCCGAGCAGCGCCGGCGCATGCACCAGCAGGAACGTCGCGGCCGTCTGAAGATTCTGCCCGCCGGCATGCGCGGCCGCCGCCGACAACGCGACGCCAGCCGCGCCTGCCAGCCCGGCGATCAGGATCAGCACGCGGTCGGCTTTCATGGACTTGTCCTTGTTGCGGCATCAGCCGGTCGCGCGAAACGCCCGCCTCGTCAAGCGACCGCCGCCGCGTTATCACTTGCCGAGACGAAATCACGCGGGGCCGATTCCGGCGCTGCAAACAATCGGGGATCACGCAAATGGCCAAATCCACCCGTCGCCCCGGCGACCCTTTCAAGGCGGCCGAGGCCGTCTTCAAGCGCACTGCCAAGCCCGCTCCGGAACCGTCCCGCGCCCCGGTGGCCGCCGCCGCCCGCGAGACCGTGACGCTGAAGATCGACCACGACGTGCTCGACCACTATCAGGCCGACGGTCCAGGCTGGCAGGAGCGCATCAACGCTGCACTGCGGCACGCGGCAGGTCTGGGCGGTACGAAGGATGTGGGCAAGCGGCCCGAAGAACTCGACGCTTCCAACGACGATTGACGCGTCAGGTCCGCCGCGAAGCTGATCATGCCGGCGAGCGCGGGAACGGGGCGGGCGGCAAGCCCGCAGGGATCCGCGCAGCCCAGAGCCGCGCAATCATGGTGCAATCCACCCCAAGCCTTTGATTTTACGGTATAGTACGGGCTTGCTACGAAGCGTGCACCGACGCGCGTCGCGGGCGCTATCCGTATGTTTTTCCAAGAAAAAAGCCCGTCGGCGGGGCCGACGGGCTTTAGGGGAACCGGCATTCGGGGAGGGGGAGAATGCCGGCTTTGTCGCCGCGGAGGGAGGAGCCGCGGCGAAAACTTAGAACTGGCGGCCCTTGGCGGCCACGACAGCGATGTCGGCGCGGGTGATGCCGAGGTCGGTGAGCTCACGGTTCGAAAGCCGGCTCAACTCGTTGACGGTATCGCGATAACGGCGCCAATTGCGGTAGTTGCGGATCAGGTTCATGGTCTTCACTCTACTTTTCTTTGCTCTTGCACATACGATCTTCTGTGTACGACGCTCAGATAGGGGTTCTCCCTTCATATTTGAATTGACGCCTTTGCATGGTTGCAATGCACAAATGCAAGGCTGAATGCCGCCTTCGAAAGCAGGCAAACCGGCAGAGTTGCCGCTTTTTTAACCTTTTTGCACCGCAACACCGTCGCAGAACGCCTCGACGATGAAGGTAATCTGCGTCGCGACCTCGTCCGGGGACTCGGTCAGGAAGCGCCTTTGCAGGCCCAGGCTGACGATGCCGTGCACCGCCGCGAACAGCGCCCGCGCCACCAGCTCCAGCCGCTCCTCGCCAGCCTCCGGTAGCAACAGCCGAAGCGGCCGGACGATATGGCCGATCAGCCTCGCATTCTCCGTCTCCCGCCGCCCCGCAAACGCCTGGCCCATGCGCGACGCATGCTCGAAGATCGCCGACCACAGCAGCGGGTTGTCGACAACGAAGGAAAGATAGGTGCGGCCCAGCAGCACGAGCTGGCGTTTCGGCGTACTGGCCGCGGCATTTCCGGCAAACGCCTCAGCCACCGCCTGTTCCAGCCGGACGCCTGTGCGGGAATTGACGTCCGCCACCAGCGCGTCCATGTCCTTGAATATATTGTAGATAGCCCCGACCGCGCAGCCAGCATCCGCCGCGAGGTCACGCGCCGTCAGCGCCCGGTAGCCGGTCTCGGCGATCCTGCGTTCGGCGATCTCAAGCAAGTCCTCGCGCAGCTTCTCACGCCTGACCTGGGTCTTTCCGGCCAATTCCCGGCTCCTCGGTGTTTTATGAACGTCGTTCAAGATACAGCTTGAACGACGTTCAAATCCATGCCACAAATAGCGTGAACAGCATTCAAGTCAAGCCGCAGGCGAGGAGAACGACAGGAAATGCCGACGCTTTACGATCTCAAGCCGGCTTTCCAGGGCATGCTGCGCCCGCTTGCCAACCGCCTTGCCGGCGCCGGTGCGACCGCCAACCAGGTCACGGTTGCGGCGGCGCTCATGTCGGTCGCGGCGGCGGCGCTGGTTGCGTTGTTTCCAGGCAATCCGATGCTCTGGCTGCTCATACCCATCGTGCTTTTCCTGCGCATGGCGCTGAACGCGATCGACGGCATGCTGGCGCGCGAGCACGGGCAGGCCTCGACCTTCGGCATGTATCTGAACGAGCTTTGCGATGTCGTCTCAGACCTCGCGCTGATCCTCGCCTTCGCCGCCGTTCCGCTGTTTCCAGGCTGGGGCGTCGTCGCCTTCGCGATCACTGCGATCGTCGCCGAATTTGCCGGGGTTTTGGGCATTCCTGCCGGAATCGGCCGCAACTATGCCGGCCCGTTCGGCAAGAGTGACCGCGCCTTCGCGCTCGGCCTCGTCGCCGTATTGCTTGCCGTCAACCTGCCGATCGAAGCCATCGCGCCGTACATATTCCCGGCACTGGCGCTGCTTTCCCTTCTCACCGTCGCCAACCGCGTCCGCGCCGGCCTGCGGCCCGCTGCCTGAACCCTTGGCCCGCAAGGCCAACCGAGGATCATCATGCTTCCCGAAAAATCCCTTTCCCCCACCGAAGCTGCCCCACGAGCGGCCTCGCCCGTCGAGCGCAGCTTCGCCACCCATGACGGCGCCGAACTGTTCTACCGCTGCTGGCCGGCCGCCACGCCGGAGGCGAAAGGCGCGGTGGTGCTGTTCCACCGCGGCCACGAGCATGGCGGCCGCATGGCGCATCTCGTCGACGAACTCAACCTGCCCGACCACGCCTTTTACGCCTGGGACGCACGCGGCCACGGCCGTTCGCCGGGCGAACGCGGCTATTCGCCATCCTTCGCCGCATCGGTGCGCGACATCGACAGTTTCATGCAGGAGATCAAGGAGAAGGACGGTTTTGACGCGAACGACATAGCCGTCGTCGCGCAATCCGTCGGCGCCGTGCTTGCCGCCACCTGGGTGCATGACTATGCGCCAAAGATCCGCACCCTGGTACTGGCCTCGCCGGCCTTCTCGGTAAAACTCTACGTACCATTCGCGAGGCAAGGCATCGCGCTTTGGCAAAAACTGAAAGGGCGGTTCTTCGTCAACTCCTACGTCAAGGCGCGTTTCCTGACGCATGATTTGGAACGGATAAAGTCCTTCGAGGCCGACCCGCTGATCACCCGCCCCATCGCCTCCAACATATTGCTCGACCTCTACGACCATGCCGAGCGCATCGTGGCCGACGGCGGCGCCATCACGGTGCCGACGCAGGTGCTGATCTCCGGCAGCGACTGGGTGGTGCGCCATGGCCCGCAGCACGCGTTTTTCGTCAATCTCGCCAGCCCGGCCAAGGAACGCCACATCTTGCCCGGTTTCTTTCACGACACGCTGGGCGAACGCGACCGGGCGAAGGCGGTGGCGCTTGCCCGCGATTTCATCGTCCGCCAGTTCGAGACGCCGGAGCCAAGAGTGGATCTGACGCAGGCAGACCGTACCGGTTTTACGCGGGATGAGGCCGACCGGCTCGCCACCCCGCTGGACCTGGTGTCGCCAAAGGGCCTGTATTGGGCGCTCAGCCGCGCCTTCATCCGCATGGGCGGCTGGTTTTCCAACGGCATCTCGACCGGGGTCAGGACCGGATTCGATTCGGGCTCGACACTCGACTATGTCTATGAGAACGAGGCCCGCGGGCTCGGCCCGGTCGGACGCATGGCCGACCGCACCTTCCTCGACGCCATCGGCTGGCGCGGCATCCGCCAGCGAAAAATCCATCTGGAGAACCTGATCGGCAAGGCGGCGCGCGACCTGCGCATCGCCGGCCGCCCCCTCCACATCCTCGACATAGCCGCCGGCCACGGCCGCTACGTGCTCGACGCCATCGCCAATCTCGAGGAGCCCCCGGCCTCCGTGCGCCTGCGGGACTATTCGGATATCAACGTCGAAAAGGGCAAGGCGCAGATCGCCGAGCGCGAACTGCCCAAAAGCGTCACCTTCGAAAGGGCAGACGCCTTCGACGGCGTGGCGCTTGCCGCGACCGAGCCCGCACCGGATCTCGCCATCGTCTCCGGACTGTACGAGCTTTTCCCCGACAATGCGCTGATCCGCCGTTCGCTCGGCGGCCTGGCGCAAGCCATGCAGCCGGGCGCGCTGCTGATCTACACGAACCAGCCCTGGCACCCGCAACTTGAGATGATCGCCCGCAGCCTCACCTCGCATCGCGGCGGCGCGGCGTGGGTGATGCGCCGCCGCACCCAGGCCGAGATGGACCAGTTGGTCGAGGCCGCCGGCTTCGAGAAGATCGACCAGCGCATCGACGAATGGGGGATTTTTACGGTATCGCTGGCGCGGCGTGTTTCTCAGGAATGACCGTGCTTCCCGTCGCCTCGCTACCGCCGTCCGACTCCTTCGGTCAGATCTTCCGACGCGCGCTGCTCTGGCTGCTGTTCCTCGCCCCGTTCTTCTACCTCACCTATGGCTACGCCAACTGGCTGGCGGCGCAACGCGAGCATGTCGGCAGCATCGTCTTTTCCTGGGAACACGCCGTCCCCTTCGTCGCCTGGACGATCGTGCCCTACTGGTCGATCAACCTGTTCTACGGCCTGTCGCTGCTGATCAACACGACGCGCAACGGCGTCGACCGCCTTGCCGGCCGCTACCTCACCGCGCAGACCGTCGCCATCGCCTGCTTCATCGCCTTCCCGCTCACCGCCACCTTCACAAGACCCGCCACGGACGGCCTGCCGGGTTTTATGTTCGCCGTGCTCGGCGGCTTCGACAAGCCGTTCAACCAGGCACCATCGCTGCACATCGCGCTGCTGGTGATCATCTGGGATCATATCCGGCACCGCCTCGACGGTTGGTGGCGAATGCTCTGGCATGCGTGGTGCCTACTGATCGGCATCTCGGTGATGACCACGTGGCAGCATCATTTCATCGACATCCCGACCGGCGCGCTGCTCGGCCTGTTCGCACTCTGGCTGTTTCCGCGCGAGGGCGCCCTGCCCTTTGCCGGCATGCGCCTGGCGGCGGACAGGAGGGGTCGCCGGCTCGCTTTCTGTTACGGGCTCGGCACGGCGATGCTGCTGGCCGGCGCGGTTGCCGGCGCATTCCACTCGGCGCTGTGGCTGGCGCTGCTTTGGCCTTCGCTGTCGCTCGCCATCGTAGCCTTCGGTTATGCGACGCGAAATCCCGGCGTGTTCCAGAAGGCCGAAAATGGCCGGGTGACATTGGCAAGCCGAATCCTGCTTTGGCCGTATCGGCTGGCAGCGCGCCTCAACGTCTGGGCCTGGACACGCGCCCTGCCGCCTCAGGTCGAAATCCGGGACGGCGTTTTCCTGGGGCAGTTCCCGAGCGCGGCCGAAGCCGACCGGTTTGCCGTGGTGATTGACCTCGCCGCCGAGTTCGAAAAGCCGCCGGAAGCCGCCTGCGAGTGGAAAAGCGTCCCGATGCTCGATCTTCTGCCGCCCTCCCCCACCGAGCGCGCCGAGGCGGCCGCGGCACTGGAAGCGGCCGGCGGCGCCGGCCCGGTTCTGGTCTGCTGTGCACTCGGCTTTCAGCGCAGCGCCGGCGTCGCCGCCGGATGGCTGGTCTCGAGCGGCAGGGCACGTGACTTCGCCGATGCCCGTTCCCTGCTCGCCAAGGCAGGCCGACCGGTGCACCTGCCCACCGGCGAGATGCCGGGTTGATCGAATGACCGGAAAACCCTGGCCCGAAGAGGCCGCCGCGCAGGCGAAATGGTCGCTGGCGCAGGCGCTATGGCCGCCGGCGCTGATGATTGCGGCCTGCGGCGCGCACTTCCTGTTTGCCCAGCCGCGCGACCATGGCCTTCTGGATCTGGCCGTTCGGCTTCTGGCGACCGCCAGCGGCATCGCCATGTTTGCTTTCTCAACGATCCTGGTTTTCGACGCGCTTCTGTTTCGCCTGATGGCAAGCTATGAAGACGAATGGAAAGGCGGCGCCGCCGTCGACGACATTCTTGCCAGGATGAGCCTGAAGCCCACCCCGCCAAACACACGCTCCCTTGCCGAACGCGCCGCCGGCACGCGCCGCGTGGTGACGCGGCAGCGCGTTGCGTTTGCGGTGCTGGTCCTGGCGCTGGCCTTGCCGCTGTTCTCCACGCCGGCCTGAGGCAAAACCAGGCATGAGCGGAATTCGGGACTTTTCCTTCCATCTGCTGCGCTCGGCCGTTTCCGTCGGCCTGTCGGCGCTGGCCTGGGCGATCACCGGGGTGAGGCCGATCTGGATGGGCAGCGAGCCGTCGGAGCGCCAGCGCATCTATTTCGCCAACCACGCCAGCCATGGCGATTTCATCCTGCTTTCGGCCTGCCTGCCCGAGCAGCTACGCCAGCGCACCCGCGCCGTCGCCGCCGCCGACTACTGGGGCAAGACGCGGCTGCGCCGTTTCATCGCCGAGGACATGCTGTCCTCCGTGCTGATCCATCGCACATGGACGGACCCCGCCGACAACCCGATCAATGCCATGCTCGCCGTACTCGATCGTGGGGATTCCCTGATCCTGTTTCCCGAAGGCACGCGCAATATGACGGATGAACCGCTGACGCGCTTCCGCTCCGGCCTTTACAATCTCGCCGTCATGCGGCCCGAGGTGGAGTTGATCCCGTGCTGGATCGAGAACATGTCGCGCGTGCTGCCGAAAGGGCATTTCCTGCCGGTGCCACTGCTTTGCCGCGTCGTCTTCGGCCCGCCGGTCAGGGTGGAAAGCGGCGAGGACCGCCATGATTTTCTCAGGCGCGCGCATGCCGCGCTGCTAGCTTTGCAGCCGCGCCCACGGGGGAACCGGAGATGATGCGCGAAACCACCCTGCTGATCGTCGGACTCTGCGCCGTGCTGGTGACGGCGAGCCTCGTCGCCGCGATCCTCACCTGGCGCGCGCCGGACCGCAAGAAACCCGGCCTGGTCAATCTCAACCAGCGCATCTTTGCCTGGTGGATCATGGTGGCGCTGATTGCCGTCGCCTTCATCTTCGGCAAGGACGGGATGACGGTGCTGTTCGCGCTGATCTCGTTTGCCGCGCTGCGCGAATTCGTGACGCTGACCCATACGCGGCGCAGCGACCACTGGGTGCTGCTGGCTATGTTCGCGGTCATCATCCCGGTCCAGTACTGGCTGGTGTGGACGGCCTGGTATGGCCTCTTCACCATCTTCATCCCGGTCTATTGCTTCCTGCTGATGCCGGCGGTGACCGCCTTGCAGGGCGACACGGAGCGATTCCTGGAGCGCGTCGCCGCACAGCAATGGGCGGTCATGCTGTCGGTCTACTGCATCAGCCACGTGCCTGCCCTGCTGACGCTTCAGGTGCCGGGCTTCGAAGGACGCAATTTGCTGCTCGTCGCCTTCCTGATCATCGTCGTCCAGGGCAGCGACGTGCTGCAATATATTTTTGGAAAACTGTTCGGCCGCCACAAGGTGGCGCCTTCCGTTTCACCGTCTAAGACCTGGGAGGGACTGGTCGGCGGCGTGGCGACGGCAAGCCTGCTTGGAGCCGCGCTTTCCTTCCTGACGCCGTTCAGCCCGCTTCACGCCGCGATCGTGGCGTTCCTCATCTGCCTGATGGGTTTCCTCGGCGGACTGGTCGCGTCAGCCATCAAGCGCGACCAGGGCGTCAAGGACTGGGGCCATCTGATCGAAGGCCATGGCGGCATGCTCGATCGCGCCGACAGCCTGGTCTTCGCCGCGCCGGTGTTCTTTCACATCGTGCGGTATTTTTGGACCGTTTAGGGCAGTAGGGCAGTAGGGCAGTAGGGCAGTAGGGCAGTAGGAAGGAACCCCGGCTATGCGGGGTGGTCAATGCGCAGAAGCAACTTGCATGGCGTCAACGGCAGATGCCCGGAAGCTACTGCCCTACCTCACTGCGAGATCACGATGCTCGTATTGGTCTGGCCAAAAGTCTCGACCAGCCGATAGAAATCGGCGGCATCGTTGGGGTGCAGCCGCACGCAGCCGTGTGAGGCCGGCTGGCCGAGCCGCTTGATGGCGTTGGTGGCGTGCACGGCGTAGCCGCCGTTGAAGAACACCGAATGCGGCATCGGCGCGTTGTCGTATTTCTTCGAATACCACATCTCGTGCATGCGGTACGGCTTGAACGAGCCGGTGGGCGTGACATAGCCCTTGCCGGCGGTCGAAACCTTCCACGCGAAGGCAGGGCGTCCGTCGATCGAGACATGCATCGTCTGCGTGGAGATCGACACCTCGGCCACGACTTTGGCGTTGGAGGCGTGCGCGCTTCCCGCGCCGGCGTCGAGGAACAAGGCCATGCCGGCCATCGCGGCGGCGGCGACGTTGATGAGCTTGGCGGAGAGAATGGCGTCCATGTGATGTCCCCTGTTTTAGGGCCGTTGGCCGGCCGTCTTCGGTGGCGGGGTTATCGCTACGTCATGTTTCGGGATAACTTCACATGAACGCTATTTTGTTTCGTAATTGTTTCTTATTTTGACCGTTTATGCGATTTCGAAAATTCATTATGGACATTTCCGGGCAATTGTGGTCAATAGCAGGAATGCCTCATCCTCGGAACCAAAGGCACATTCGATGCCTGGGACACCTTGGAAACGGCGGGTTCGGATGCACCGAAACGCGATCGTAACAATGCGGTTTCGAAGCGGCATCGTTCGGAAACATCCGGGGGTGATTGTGCCCGGCATCGAAAGCAGGAACGAAAGTTCGAAAATGAGCGGAACAGGCGCCAATTGGCTGAAAAGGGTCGCCATCGCTACGGCGATCCTGTCGGCGATCGGGCTGTTCGCCGACACCGCGCCGGCGATGGCGGCCGAGGGCAGTGCCAACGCCGAATCGGCGGTTCATGCGCTCGGGCTGTTTGTGTTCGCCTGGCTGCTGTCGAGCCTGCGGGCGAAGCGGAAAGACGGTCGCTGGCGGTTCGGCCTAGAACTTTCGCCGATCTCGCGCGTTAGGGCCGCATCGACAGTCCACGGCGCCAATGCGCGGCGTGCGGAAAAGAATTCGGGACAGGCCGGCGCGCTTCGCCAGCTTTGACCCACAAGAGATCGAGGACAGGGACAATGAAGACCAATATCGCTTCGGGCGTTCTGACCGCCCTCATCTACGCCCAGATCGCGCTTTGCTTCGCGGGCGCCGCCACCGTCCTGCTTCGCGCCGACGTGCAGCCGCAGCACGTGGCCAGCGAAACGGAGACGCCGTCGGCATCCGCTGGCGTGCGTCTGTAAAGGTGCCCTCTGGCCTGGCTTATTCCGGCCAGCCGGATGGCGGGTCGAAACGATATCCTGAACCGCGGATAGTGACGATCGATTCTGTGTCGAGCTTGCGGCGTAGCCGCACGATCCGCGAATCGATCGACCGGTCGAAAGCGTCACTGCTTTCGGCCGGCGCCGCCGCGATTATGTCGTCGCGCGTCAGGACCTTGCGCGGATGGGCAAGGAACAGCTTGAGCAGCGCGACCTGCCCGGGCGACAATTGTTCCTCGCCCCCTGCCCGGTACATGACCAGCGCCGACCTTATGTCGACTGTGGCGTTCTCCAGGCTGACCAGTTCAGGCGCGGCCTTGCCGCGACGGCTGAGCAACCCGGCGATGCGTGCCGCGACCTCGCGCAGATCGGCCGGCATGTCGACGACGTCCGCCGCGCCGAGTTCGAGCGCCAGCACCGTCTCGACCAGATCGGCCTTGGGCCTGAGCAGCATGACGGCAGGGTCGGTTTCCTTCTGCAGGCGCCGCAGCAGCCCGAGTGTGGCAGGTGGTGGCAGGTTGTCCCCGACGACGAGGACGTCGAGACGCGGCGAGCCGAGCAGCGAGCGGAGTTCCCACTCCTCGCTCGCTTGCACGACCTCATAACCACGCCGGTCGAGATAATCCGCGAAGCTTTCCGCGAACTCTTCGCCGAGGCAGGCTAGTGCAACGACCGGTCTTCTCGCCATCAGCGCTCCGATACTTCTTCTGAAATCATAACTCGGCTGGACATTATGTTCTTATGTAATCTACTTTCCGCCGGGGTTGGAGGCCAGACCGTCCTGCGCGCCAGAATTGCCATTGTCGAAGACGAGCCCGACCTGCGGGACGCAGTCGCCGAGTACCTCGGCGCGAACGGCTATGACGTGACGGCGCTGGAGAGCGCCCAAGCCATGCGCGATGCGGTTGAGACCGAGTTTTTCCACCTAGCCATCCTCGATATCGCCATGCCGGGCGAGGACGGCCTGTCGCTTGGCCGCTGGCTGCGCTCACGCATGCCGATGGGCATCATCTACGCCACAGCCGCCGGTACGGCAATCGACCGCATTGTCGGGCTGGAACTCGGCGCCGACGATTACATGGTCAAGCCGTACGAATTGCGCGAGATGCTAGCGCGGGTTCGCAGTGTGCTGCGCCGCGTTCCGGCCTATGAGGAAGCGCCCGCGCTGAAGCAGGCCGGCGAGGAACATGTGCGGCGCGCCGTCTCCTTCGGCGATTTCAGCGCCGATCTCGACAGCCGCATGCTCACCGGCCCAGCGGGACATACGATCGACATGGCCAAAAGCGAGTTCGATGTGCTCGAGGTCTTCCTGACCCGGCCGAATCGGCTGCTGACGCGCGCCGCGCTGTCGGAGGCCATCGGCCTGACCGAGGAGCCGGAAACCTCCCGGGCCGTCGATATCCGGGTCATGCGCCTGCGCAAGAAGATCGAGACCGATCCGGCCAATCCGCGCTATCTGCGGACCGTGCGTGGCGAAGGCTACATTTTCGCATTGCCCGACGACGCCAACTGACCCACGGGGGAACGATGACTGACGGGAATATCGGAGCGGCGGCGACGCCCGCGACCGGCGCTGGCCTGACGGTAGCGGCCTCGCGGTTGACGCGCCTGCTGCGGCAGGCGCCCGACTGGCAGCAGATCCTTCCCGAGGCACTGGAGACCCTTGGCCGCACGCTGGACTGCCACCGCGCCATCCTTTTCCGCCTGCGCGAAATGCCCGGCAAGGGTTTTGCCCAGTCCGTGGCCGCCTTTTGGAGCGATCCGGCGATCGAAGGCATAGGCGGCGATCCGACCATGATCGGCCAGGAGACAATCGATTCCGATCCGCTTCTGGAACGCCTCTCAACGGAGGTTCGGCAGGGCAAGATATTCGCTGGCCTCACCCGCGAAATCGAAGGGTTCCTGCGCACGGAATTCGAGACGCGACGCATCAAGTCCTTCCTGTCGGTGCCAGTCTTCGCCCACGGCCATCTCTGGGGCACGCTGGCCGTCAACGACTGCGTCCGCGAACGCATCTGGTCGGATGACGAGAAGGCCACGATGGAGATCGTGGCGCTTGCGGTCGGCGACGCCATCGAGCGCTCCTTCTCGGAGGCGCATGTCAGCGAGATCATCCGCCGCACAATGATCCAGGCTTCGCTGGACGCGATCATCGTCATCGACGAGACCGGCGGCGTTGTCGAGTTCAATCCGGCGGCCGAGAAGATGTTCGGCTACAAGCGCAGCGAGGTGCTCGGCCGCGATCTGCTCGACATGGTCGTTCCCGACCACTACCGACAAGGCTACGCCAACGGCGCCGAATACATGGCCGGGCGCGGCGCGCCGATGATCGGCCAGCGCATGGAGACGGTGACGCAGAACGCCGTCGGCGAGATCTTTCCGGTCGAGTTGACCGCCACCGAGATCAAGGTGGCGGACCGCCGCCTGGTCTTCGGCTCGATCCGCGACCTGCGCGACAAGCACCGTGCGGAAGAGGAGATCAACCGCCAGCGCGACCGCCTGCACCAGAACGAGAAGATGGCGGCAATGGGCTCGCTGCTCGCCGGCGTCTCGCACGAGTTGAACAACCCGCTGGCCGTCGTGGTGGCGCAGTCGACGCTGCTGCATGAATTCGCGCCCGACCCGCAGACCAAGCTGCGCGCCGAGAAAGTCCGCGCCGCCGCCGAGCGCTGCGGCCGCATCGTCAAGAGTTTCCTCGGCATGGTGCGCCTGCATCCGCCCAGCCAGGGCGAGATGGATTTGAACAACGCGGTGCGCGCCGCCCTGGAGGTGACCGCTTACGGCGCCCGCTCCAGCGGCATCATGATCGAGACGGACTTCGTGCGCGGCGTGCTTTCGATCATGGCCGATCCCGACCACATCACCCAGGTCGTCGCCAACCTGCTGGTCAACAGCCAGCATGCGCTGGCCGCCAACAATGGCGACAAGCGCATCAAGGTCCGCACCTTCCGCCGCGACAACGGCAAATGCGGCTTCCTGGTCGAGGACAACGGCCCGGGCGTTCCCATGAACATCCGCCACCGCATCTTCGAATCCTATTTCACGACCAAGCCGGTCGGCGTCGGCACCGGCATCGGCCTTTCGATCTCGAAGTCGATCGTCGAGCGCCACAAGGGGCGCATATCCTACGAGGCAGCCTTCCCGAGCGGCGCGCGGTTCGTGGTCGAACTGCCGGCGACCAAGGGTGGCGCCGACAGCTTTGCGGTCGGACCCGCGCCAGCGACGGGCATCAGCGACGCGCTGATCATCGACGACGAGCCCGATGTCGCCGGTTCGCTGGCCGACCTGCTGCTGCTCATGGGCATCAAGTCCCGCACGGTCCTCGCCTGGACGAGCAGCGAGGAAGTGCTGGGCGGCGAGGAGGTCGATATCGTTTTCAGCGATCTTCGCATGCCGGGCGCCAACGGCATCACGATCTTCCGCGAGCTAGTCGAAAAGCGGCCCGACCTGGCCGATCGTTTCGTGCTCGTCACCGGCGACATGATCGGCGCCCGCGCCGAAGTCGACACGCTGCCAGCCGAGCACCGGCCTCAGATCCTCGAGAAGCCGTTCAGCACGCTGGACGTGCGCGGCATCCTCGCCGTGGTCAACGAGCAGGTTTCGTCGAGGCGATAGCCAGCGAACGCTATCTCCGCCGTCTGGGCGGCACGAGCGCAACGAACGCCAGCGTGACCAGCAATGTCGTGACGCCTACCGTCACGATGCCCGCAGGCGTGATCCTGGCGCTGCCCTGCAAGGAAATGCTCTTGCCGACGCGCAGGTCGAAGTTCGTCTTCATTTCCTCCGGATGGGTAGGAATATTGTTGCCGATCGGTGGATTGGGATCCGTCATCCAGCAATCTCCATACTGTCGCGCCGGCCGGGACCGGGTTCCACCCAAGGCCTATTGATACAGGGACACGTGCGCGGTGAACACCGCCGACCGGGCGGATCCGAGACAAAAGCATTACAGGAGGCTGATCCGCAGCCGATCTTCGGCGTCCTGCTGTTGGCTTTCCAATCGCTGAGGCCGGAGCCGTCCATTGCCGCCGGCCCCACGCGGCACGATGCTCTTCTTAGGCCGGCCACCGGCCGGCGACATCCATTCCCGACAATAGTTCAAATGCGGAAAAGGCCCCTGCCGATGGGGAAATCGGCAAGGGCCTTCGCGGTACGCCTGAGACGGCGTGGGAGGAACTTTTAGAAAACAGTGGTCGTGGCCGCCGGCGAACCCGCGAGCGCCAACTTGCGTACGCGAACGGCGTCCGTCTTGCCGGACTCGATGGCGATCTGGACGAGGCAATCATAGCTCTCCTCGCCCCACGACTGGCCCTGGCAGGGATTGCTGCTCTCGCGCACCGGCAGGCGCGAAGTCTTGGCGGTGGTCTTCACTTCACCACCGGCTACGGCCGGACGGTCGAAGGAAGCGAAGGCAGTCCCGGACGACGGCGTCACCGCCATCGAGATGAAGGCCGCACCGGCGGCAACGGCGAACATCGCCATCGGATGGTCGCTCGACCGGCGGCGCAACGCCAGGCTTGGGAGGATGCGATTGCGCTCGTGCGGCACGAGGCGGCGGTCGGAATCGGCAAATGTCATCGAAGCGGTCATCGTCGTCTGCCTGTCGGCTTTTTGTCGTTTCTTTTCCCTGATGAAGAAAGAATTAAGGCGCCATTGTTTCCGCCCGATGCTGCCCGTATTTGCCTGCGTAACATGTTTGAAACACCACAATCGGGCAGCCTTCCGACGCGACGCGCGCTGACGGAAAACTCCGGCCTGCGAGAGCTGTTCCCGCGGCAAACCTTGATCGGCATGGCCGCGATCCATAGGCCGGAAGCCGGAAAATCCTTCTCCTTGCGCGTTGCGGCTGTTCTCAGCGAATCCCTTGGTAAGTCGTGGAGAACACGGGTTTTTTGCCGCTCGCAGCGTCTGCCGAATGCAGCAGCGCTGCCCCCTCGCCGCGGCATCCAGAGTCATGAAAAGTCATAAGGCATTGCTTGGAAAGCAGAAATGTGCTTTTATTGAATGATCATTCAATAAAAATCAGAGCATAATCATGAACCTCCACAGCCGTGACGTGACCGTTCCCAATGACTGGGACCGCCGCGGCCTGCCCGGCTGGAGCTATCACAGCCAGGCCCTTCTCGAGCTTGAGAAAGAGCATGTGTTCCGCAATCACTGGCAGATCGTCGGCCATGTCTCCGACATGCCGAATGCCGGTGACTACCTTGCCATCGACATCGTCGGCGAGCGCGCCTTGGCCGTTCGCGGCAAGGATGGCGTGGTGCGCGGCTTCCACAATCTCTGCCGCCATCGCGGCTCGCGTGTCGTCGCCGACAACAAGGGCAACTGCAAGAACGCGCTGGTCTGCCCGTTCCACGGCTGGGTCTACAATCTGGACGGCACCCTGCGCGGCGCGGCGCGGCCAGGCTCCTTCCCGGACCTCGACAAGACCGAATTCGGCCTGTCGCCGCTCGATCTCGAAATCTGGATGGGTCTCATCTTCGTGCGCTTCCGCACGGGGCCGCAGCCGTCGGTCGCCGAACTCATGCAGCCGATCGAGAGCGAGATTTCGCATTACCGTATCGGCGAGATGCTGCCCGCCTACGGCGTCTGGTCGCAGAAGACGCCGGTGAACTGGAAATCGGTGCGCGACGTCGACAATGAAGGCTACCACGTCGCAATGGCGCATCCGGCGCTCCAGGATCTCTATGGCTCGACCTATTTCGACGAGCCCTTCAAGAACGGCGTGTCGCGTTCCTTCGCGACCTACAATCCCCATGCCGGCCGCCGCTGGAGTGTCAGGAACTATGTGCGCATCTCACCGGAGGCAACGCACCTGCCCGAGCATCTGCGCAAGGCCTGGATCTATTACGGCATCTTCCCGAACATGGTGATCGCGCTGACGCCGGAGACCGCCCAGTTCTACCAGGAATTCCCGCTGTCGACCGGCGAGACGCTGCTGCGCGGCGCGATCTATCGTTATCCGGAGGAAAGCCGGCGGCAGGCGGCGGCGCGATACCTTGCGCTGCGCATCGACCGCGAGACGACGGCCGAGGACGTGCAGCTCAGCGTCTGGTCGAACGAATCCATGCTGTCCGACGCGTTCGAAGGCTTCTACCTCTCGGACCTCGAATATGGCGTGCGCACCCATCACGACCATCTGCGCCGCATGCTTCCGGTCCTCCAGCTCGAAAGCGCGCCGGAAGAGAAGGACATGTGGGGGCTCAACGAGGCGCTTCAGTCCCGGTCCTGAGCCGGCAGGCAGCCATCTCGCCCGGCTCCGGCGCCGAGGACCGGCGGACCGTTCTGTCGCTTCGGGCGGCTGGATATCGGCTGAAATCGCGCCTTTCCGAAATACAATACTATGCGCAGGCGGGCCAGAACGGGATTATCTTCCCTTCTTTGCGCCGAGCGAAGTGGCGTTTCCCTGCGGCATTAAGGGTTCGCCCGTTTATGCCCGCATGTGCCCCACATGCCCCGAGATGACATGAATTGCCATCAGCAAAACGATACGTGCGCAGCTACAGTGCAAATGCGGTCGATGTTTCGGCGGTCGCAAAAGTTCAGTGGCGGTTGGGTGGGGGGCCCGTCGTCCGATGCTGGTGCCCAAGCCCCAAGGGTGCCTGTCGCCGCGCCTCCTTCACCCGTTTCTCATCGCGAGATTCGAAGGGGGCGCGGCGAAGTTCGTTGAACGATCGGATGCGCCACGCCTGCGGGGACCGGCGTCATCCCCGCCAGACGCCTTCCCGACGCAGATCGTCCATCGTCCGCGAGATGCCCTCGTGCAGGATCGCCACCATGTCGTCGATCTGGCTGCGGGTGATGATCAGCGGCGGCGACATCACGCACATGTGGATCAGCGGCCGCACCAGCAGGCCGAGCGCATGGGAATGCGCGTCGATGCGTTTGCCCACCTCGTAGTCGAGCTTCAGCGCGTCCTTGCTCCCGCGGTCGGCGACGCATTCCACGCAGCCCATCAGCCCGACGCCCCGCACCTCGCCGACCAACGGCAGATCCTCCAGCGTGCGCAACCTCTCCTGGAAATACGGGGCGACCGAACGCGCGTGGTCGAGAATCCCGCCTTCCAAGAGGTCGAGATTGGCCAGCGCCACGGCGCAGCCGACCGGGTGGCTGGTGTAGGTCAGGCCGTGCGCATACATCGCGTCAGGATGGTTCGACTTGCGCAGATCCTGCAGCAGCCGTTCCGAGACGATCATGCCGCCAAGCGGGAAATAGCCGGAGGTCACGCCCTTGGCGAAGGTGATGATGTCCGGCTCGATGTCGAACACCTCCTCCGAGGCGAACACCTCGCCCAGCCGCCCGAACGCCGTCACCACCTCGTCCGAAACATAGAGGATGTCGTTCTCCCGACAGATATCGCGGATGCGCCTGAGATAGTTCGGCGGCGGCACGATCACACCACCCGAAGCCTGCACCGGTTCGCCGACGAAGGCGCCGATCTTGTCCGCGCCGATGCTTTTCACGGTCTGTCGGAACTCCTCGACCAGGAAGTCGGAAAAAGCTTCGATCGTCATGCCCGCCGGGCGGCGAAACGGGTCCGGCGACGACAGCTTCACCACCAGCCCGTCGGCGACATCCATCCAGTCGCGGTCGCGTGGACGGCCGTTGAGCGAGGCGGACAGGTAAGTTGAGCCGTGATAGGCGCCGCCGCGCGACAGCAGCAGCTTCTTTTCCGGCCGGCCACGGACATTGTTGTAGAACTGCATGAAACGCAGCGCGCTTTCGACAGCCGACGACCCGCCCGTCGTGAAGAACGTGTGGTTGAGATCGCCCGGCGCATAAGCGGCGATCCGCTCTGCTAGCACCGCCGACGGCTCGTTCATCGTGTACCACGGCGTGTTGTAGGACAGCGCCATCGCCTGGTCGTACATGACCCGCGCAAGCTCTTCGCGGCGGTGCCCGACATTGACGCACCACATGCCGGCCGGCCCGTCGATCAGCCGCTTGCCGTCGCCGTCGGTGATGTAGATGCCCTCGCCGCTGCCGATCAGGCTGCGCGCCTCGCTGCCGATCGAGCCGGCATAGGGCCAGGGCTGGACGAGGTGCCGCTTGGCAAGCTCGACCGCCACCGCCGCCGAATTTCCGCCGCCGTCGCCGATGTCGATATCCCTGACCGCAGCCATGCCGGCCTCCTTCGCATGAAAATTTCGTGATCTGAAGCGTCTGCGCCGACAAACCATCGGAAAAACGGCTCTATTCGTCTCTTATTGAATGTCCGTTCAATCAATATCCCAGAAATGCCGCTTGATTTCAATCCGCTGTTGGGCCCATGATGAAGGAAAGCCGGGAAACAAGGGGAAACCCGGCGCAGAAGACGGGATGGGAGCAGCCATGGAGAGCCAGCCCACGCGATCCGCGACAGGCGAGCCCTTGCAATGACGGCCGCCGCGGAAGGGACCGTCGCGTACCGCAAGGCACGCACCAGCGCAAAACCCCTTCTGCAATCCGAGGCCGCCCAGGGCTGGGCGCTGATCAGCCCCACTTTCCTCTATGCGCTTATCCTGCTGGTTGTTCCGATCCTGGTGGTCGTCGCCCACAGTTTCTGGACACAGAACTATCTCACCATCGACCGCACCTTCACGCTGGAGCAGTACCGCATCGCGCTGACGGAGCCGATCTATCGCGACCTGCTGGTCCGTTCGCTGTTCATTTCGCTGTCGGTGAGTTTTTTCTCGGTCTTGCTCGCCTATCCGATCGCCTACTACATCTCCTTCCACGGCGGCCGGCACAAGAACCTCTGGCTGTTCCTGATAACCATTCCTTTCTGGACCAGCTACCTGCTGCGCGTCATGTCGTGGAAGGTCATCCTCGGCTACAATGGCGTGCTGAATTCCGGCCTGCTGGCGCTGGGCATCATCGACGAGCCGTCGACAGCCCTGCTCTACAATACGAGCGCCGTGATCATCACGCTGACCCACGCCTGGGCCGCCTTCGCCATCCTGCCGATCTTCGTCTCTCTGGAAAAGGTCGACCGCACGCTGATCGAAGCGGCCACCGATCTCGGCGATGGACCGGTCCGGCGCTTCCTGCGCATCACGCTGCCGCTTTCCGCATCCGGCATCATATCGGCGCTGCTGATCGTCATGATCCCGACCGTCGGCGACTACGTCACGCCGCGCCTCGTCGGCGGCAAGGACGGCGTGATGATCTCCAACGCGATCCAATCCTTGTTTCTCAAGGGCGCGAACTGGCCGCTGGGAGCAGCGCTCTCGGTGACGACCATGGTGGCGGTCACGGCGATCGCCGCCGCTTCGGTGCTGCTGATACGCTCCGCCGCGAGGCTCGCGCGATGAGAAGGTTCCTCGACCGCTGGCTGCCGGCCTATGCCGTGCTCTACATCGTCTTCCTCTATCTGCCGATCGTCTTCCTGCCGATCTTTTCCGTGAACACGGCGGCGACGCCGCAATTCCCCCTCTCCGGCTTCACCCTCAAATGGTACGAGGAGTTGCCGCACACCAAGGCGCTGCTGGATTCGGCCTGGAACAGCCTGATGGTCGGCGTCTCGGCCTCCGTGCTGTCGACGGTGCTGGGCATCTGCGCTGCCCGCGCCATCACCCGCTACCACTTTCCGGGCAGGGGCGCCGTCAACGGCCTGATCATGGCGCCGCTGGTCCTGCCCGAGATCATCATCGCCGTGTCGATGCTGCTGGTCATGCTGCAACTCGGGCTCAATCTCTCGCTGGTCACGGTGGTGCTGGGGCACGTGCTGATCTGCATTCCCTATTCGGTGACCGTGCTCACCTCGGGTTTCGAAGGTTTCGACCGCAGCCTGGAAGAGGCCTCCGCCGATCTCGGCGAGACCGCGTTCGGCACCTTCCGCCGCGTGACGCTGCCCATGGTGGCGCCGGCCATCATCTCCTCGCTGCTGGTTTCCTTCACCATCTCGCTGGACGAGTTCGTCATGGCCTATTTCCTCGCCGGCACGGAGACGACGCTGCCGGTCTACATCTGGGGCCAGTTGCGCTTCGCCGCGAAACTGCCCAGCGTTCTGGCGCTCGGAACCCTGCTGCTCGTCGGCTCCTTCGTCATGCTCACCATCGCCGAAATGCTGCGCCGCCGCGCCGCGCGCCGCACCCAGAATTTGGGGGTTGCCCTTGCCTGACCGTCCGATGATCGAAATCCGCGGCGTCACCCGCAGCTACGGACCATTCAAGGCGCTGGACGACGCCAACCTGACCATCAACGAGGGCGAGTTCTTCTCGCTGCTCGGCCCGTCCGGCTGCGGCAAGACCACGCTGCTGCGCATGATTGCCGGTTTCGACACGCCGACCTCAGGCTTGATCCTGATCGACAGGCAGCCGATGGTCGGCATCCCGGCCAACCGCCGCCCGACCAATATGGTCTTCCAGAGCTATGCGATCTTCCCGCATCTGAATGTCGAGCAGAACGTCGCCTATGGGCTGAAACGCATGAGGCTGGAGGCTTCGGAGGAAAAGCGCCGCGTCGAGGAGGCGCTGGCCATGGTGTCGCTCGCCGGCCTCGGCAAGCGCGGCGCGACCGAACTCTCCGGCGGCCAGCGCCAGCGTGTTGCGCTGGCCCGCGCCCTGGTCATGCGCCCGAAAGTACTGCTGCTCGACGAACCGCTTTCGGCGCTGGACAAGAAGCTGCGCGAGCAGATGCAGGTCGAGCTTCGCCGCCTGCAGCAGGCGGTCGGCATCACCTTCATCCTGGTCACCCACGACCAGTACGAGGCGCTCGCCATGTCCGACCGCATCGCCGTGATGTTCGGTGGCAGGATCGCGCAGGTGGCGGCGCCGAAGGAAATCTACCAGCGGCCCGTCAACCGCCAGGTCGCCGACTTCCTCGGTGGCATGAACTTCATCAAGGCCGAGATCGTCGACGACGCCGGCACGTCCATCGTCGTCGACACGCTGGGTTTTGGCCGTGTAAAGACCGAGAAGCCCTCGGCATATGTCAAGAACGGTTCGGCCGCGACGGTCGGCATCCGGCCTGAGCGGTTGCGGGTACTGTGGGACGACGCGACGGCCAAGCATGAAGTCGCGGGAAAGGTCGTGGAGCGCCATTACTTCGGCGAGATCACCCATCTGATCGTCGAGGTGCCGGGCATGGACAAGCCGCTGTCGGTCACGGAGACCAACGATTTCGGCGCCGACGACCTGCCGCTCGGCGCCACGATCCGGCTCGGCTACGACCCGGACGCGCTGGTCGCCATGGCGGATTGAGCCTGCCCGATGACCCGGCTCGCCGCCGCCCGCCCCGCCACGATCGCGCCTTCGATATAGCCGGGATAGCTTGGCGACAATTCGGAAGAGGCGAAGGTGACCGACGGCAGGCCCCGCCGCATGATCGCCTCCGCATCCTTTGCCGAAAAATCCATGATCGTGTCCGAATAGCCGCCGCCGCTCCATTGGTCGTCCGACCAGTCGCGGATCGTGATGTCGAGCGGCGTCTTGGCCGCAGGCCCCAGCGTGGAGCGCAGCTTTTCCAGGATGGCCAGTTTGGCGGCTTCGTTTCCCAGCCGTCGCCAGCGCTCCGCCAGGCTGCCCCCGGCGAAGACGACGATCGCCGCATGACCGTCGTCACGGCTGGCGTCGCAAGCATAGAGCCCGAGCGGATCGAGGAAGAACACGCTGCCGCTGAGCCCCTTGTCGCGCCAGAACGGTTTCTCGTAGCGCACCAGCGCCTTGATCACCTTGCCGCTGCGCCACGCCGACGCCGCCTGGCAGAGTTCCACCGGGAGCGGCGGTTCATAGGTCATGCGGTGCGCCATCCGCGGCGGCAAGGTGACGATGGCATGTCCGGCCTGATAGACACCCGCATCGGTGCGGATGCTGACCGCATTGGCGCCATGCTTCACCCCGCGTACCGGCTCGCGCAGCCGCAGCCGCGGGCCGAGTTCCCTGCCGATATCCTCGGCCAACGAATGCATCGTCTCCTTCAGGAAATACTGGAGTTCGGGCACCTCGTTGGTGATCCGCCTGTCGTTGGACACGAGATACCAGAACGGCAGAAGATCGGTCGGCTGGCACCACAGGCCCTCGATCGAGCCGAGGAAGGCCCATTGCGCGTCATAGGCGTCTGGCTGCATCTCGGCCCACGCCCGCACCGAAAGTTTTGCGATGGCCGGATCGTCCGGGTCGATCTCATTGGCACGGTCGCGGATCGCCACGAAACGCCGGTAGAGATCGTCGATCGTACCGACGATCGTCTCCGGCTCCACCAGCGAAAGGCCGGAAAACAAACCATCGACCCGCGTCTTGCCGTACGCCTCCGACAGCGCCGAAATCTCCGGCATGTCCTCGCAGAAATACTGGCCGCCCGTATCGATGCGCTCGCCGAGGCCGTTTTGTTTGGACTCCACACGCCCGCCGACCCGGTCGCGCGCCTCCAGGACGACAAAATCCACCCCCGCCTGCCGCAAGGCCAGCGCCGACGAAAGGCCGGTGAATCCGGCCCCTATGATGACGACATCCGTACGGAAAACCGTAGCAGTCATAAGCATGCCTCTACATGGCCGAAACGGGCGGTGCGCCGCCTCTGCACATGCGCGGACGCACTACCCGTTTCGTTTCATTGTCGGGTAGCCTATGGTTAATGTCTACTCTTTGCGCACCTTTGTACGGTGCTTTTCCCTTTAACGGCCTACGGCTAGAGCGTTGCCGCGCCCTTTTTCGGTTCCTTGGCGCCCAGGCTGTCGAGCGCCTTGCGGACCTGCCGCAAATCTCCGTCCCATCCGTCGTTCGGGTTCATCGGGCTTTCGCTCGCCGCCCGCTGAAGCCCGCGCACCTCCGACTCGATGCCCCTCAGTTCCTCGATCTTCTGCTCCGTGCTGAGCGACCCGTCCTCGACAATTTCCTGCACCTTCATTTCCCTGAACGTGACCATCATCGATTCTCCGATTGGGTTTCGGAAATCGAGCCGGAACGCTTGATCTCCGCATTTCTCCTTTTCCTTCAATGGACGCGGTGACGGATCGTTCCCCATAAGCTGCCGCCAGCCCGGCGGAAACCCACCGCGCCGATGCCCGGCGACGCCGAAGGCTTCAGCGAAGCAGCTTCGCGGCAATCATCCGGCCGATCGGGATGGCGGATGTCGCGGCGGGGGACGGCGCATTGCAGACATGCAGCGTCTTTCCGGTCTCGGCGAACAGGAAATCGTGGATCGCCTCGCCTCGCGGCGTCACCGCCTGGGCGCGGATGCCGGCCGGGTAGGGCTGCAGGTCGTCGAGGGTCAGGCTGGGGCAGTATTTGCGGCATTCTTCGAGATAGCCGCTTCTCCACAGCGAGTTCCTGAGTTCGGCAAAGGCGTGCCGGCGGTTCTTCGCAACCAGCTTCCAGAAACCCGGGAAGGTCATCAGGTCGAGCGAATCGCGAAGATCGAAGGAAAGCCTAGTATAGCCCTCCCGGGAAAACCCTAGCACGGCGTTCGGACCGACCGTGACGCTGCCGTCGATCATGCGCGTCAGATGGATGCCGAGAAAGGGCAGGTCGGGATCGGGCGCCGGATAGATCAAGTGCTTGACGATCTGGTTTCTGGCCAGCGGCAGGACAAAGTATTCGCCGCGGAACGGCACGATGCGGAAATCCACCTTCGCTCCGGCCATGCGCGCCAGCCGGTCGGACTGGAGCCCGCCGCAGCAGACCAGTTTTCGCGCCGACCACGCCTCGCCGCCAGCTTCGATCCGCACGGCATCCGCTTCCTCCTTGATCCCGGTGACGGCCTTGCCAAGCCGGATGTCCGCGCCGGCTTCCCGCAACAGCTCCGCCATTTTCTCGCAGATCTGCCGGTAGCTGACGATCGCCGTCTCCGGGCTGAGCAGCGCGCCGATGCCCGTGATATTGGGTTCGATTTCGCGCAACTCGCCGGAACTGACGCGCGAAAGTGTCAGGCCATTCGCGGTCGCGCGCTCGTAAAGCGCTTCGGTTCGGCGCAACTCGACGTCGTTGGTGGCGACGATGAGCTTGCCGCAGGTGTCGTAGGCGATGCCGTGCTCGTAGCAAAATTCCTTGGTGGCGTGCAGGCCCTCGAAGCTCAGCTTCGCCTTCAGGCTGCCCGGCGCATAATAGATGCCGGCATGGATGACGCCGCTATTGTGGCCGGTCTGGTGCTGGCCGACGCGCACCTCCTTCTCGATCAGCAGCAGGCTGGCGCCGGCCCTGCGGCGGAGCAGTTCAAGTGCAGTCGCCAGCCCGACAATGCCGCCGCCGACCACGCAGAAATCATAAATCATCAAGGGGTTTCCGAGCTCATAGCGCCGCACCGGCACCGCGGCCGAGCCGCCGGCGCAGCACCTCGCCGGCCACGCCGATAGACACCACGACCACGACGATGACCAGCCCGGGCAGCGTTGCGATCCACCAGGCGTTGGCAAGGTAGTTGCGGCCCGAAGCGATGATGCGGCCCCAGGACGGCACGTCGATCGGCGTGCCTAGTCCGAGGAAGCCGAGCGACGCTTCCGCCAGGATGATGAGACTGAGTTCCGCCGACATCAGGATGAGCAGCGGGATCCAGAGATTCGGCAGGATGCAGTCGCGCACGATCCGCAAGGTGCTTTCGCCCGAGATGATCGCCGCCTCGACATAGCTCTTCGTCAGCGCGCGAGCCGTAATGGCGCGGGCGACGCGCGCGACGACCGCCCAGCGCGTCACGGCGAGGATGGCGATCACCGACAGCAGGCTGGGCTGGATGAAGGCGGCCAGGAAGACCGCGATCAGGATGGACGGGAAGGCAAGCTGGATGTCGACGATGCGCATCAGCACCTGTTCGGTCCGCCGACCTGCCCAGCCCGCCCATACGCCGATGACGATGCCGAAAGCGGCGGCCAGCGCGGCCGAGGTGAAGCCGACCAGCAGCGAGACCCGCGCGCCATAGATCACCTGCCTGGCGACATCGCGCCCGACCGCGTCGGTGCCAAACCAGGCGATGGCGCCGTTGGCGAGCGTGGTCATCGGCGGCTTCAGCCGCATCGCCGTGTCGGTAGCGGCGGGGTTGAAGTCGACCAGATAAGGACCGACGAGCCCGACGACGAAGAACAGGGCGACAAAACCCAGCGCCAGCATTTCGGAAAAAGCCAGCCGCATGCCGGGCACCCGCGAGGAGAACGCGGTTACAGCCATGGTCACGCCCGCCTCAGGCGCGGGTCGATCAGCCTGTAGCCGAAATCGACGGCGAAATTCACGGCCACGACCAGGAAGGTCATGATGAAGATGCAGGCCTGCACCACCGCATAGTCGCGGTATCCGATGGCGCCGATCAGTTCCTTGCCCAGGCCCGGCCAGCCGAACACCGTCTCGACGATCACCGCGCCGCCGAGCAGATGCCCGAACTGCACGCCGCCAACGGTCAGCACCGGCAGCAGCGCGTTGCGCAGCACGTGGTGGCTGACGATGCGTGACGTCGGCATGCCCTTGGCCCGCAGGATCTTGACCATGTTCGAGTTCAGCACACCGATCGCCTCGTTGCGCATCAGGCGCATGTTCACCGCGATCAGCGGCAATGCAAGGGTGACGGCCGGCAGCACGATCGAACTTGGCGACGACCAGCCGGAGCTCGGCAGGATCTGCATCCAGCGGGCAAATACCAGGATGAACACCAGCCCGAGCCAGAAATCGGGGATGCCCAGCACCACCAGCGAAGTGTTGGAGGTCGCCTTGTCGAACCAGCGGTCTCGATAAAGCGCGGCAAGCAGCCCGAGCGGCAACGCCGCCGCGATGACCAGCGCAAAGGTGAAAGCGCCGAGCGTCAGCGTCGCCAGCATGCGCTGCGCGACGATATCGACGGCCGGCCGGCCCTGGATGATCGAATTGCCGAAATCCAGCGTGAACGCCTTGCCGAGATAGATCAGCAACTGCTCGTAGATCGGCCGGTCGATGCCGTATTCGATCCGGGCGGCCGCAATCTGGTCGGGCGTCGCCAGATCGCCGAGCAGGACCAGGACAGGGTCGCCGGGCGCGATGCGTATCATGATGAAGGTGGCGATCACGGCCGCGACCAAGGTGGCGGCGGCGTTGAACAGGCGGGAGCCGACATAGCCGATCATGGCGTGCTCTCTACCGAGGAAGCCTGCGGCACGAGGCGGCGGCGGGCGTTATCCAGTAGAACGCCGCGATGTTTCAGGCGGGGCGACGCAGCGATCAACGCGGCCGTGTAGGCCTCCCTGGGTTCGGCGATCAGCCGGCGTGCCGGGCCGATTTCGACGACGCGGCCCCGGAACATCACGGCGATCGTATCGGCGACATGGCCGAGCACGCCGAGATTGTGGGTAACGAAGACGAAGGCGCGCCCCTCATTCTTCAACCGGGCAAACAGGTCGAGGATCTGCGCCTGGATGGAGACGTCGAGCGCCGAGGTCGGTTCGTCGCAGAGAAAGACGGTCGGGTCGCAGGCCAGCGCCCTGGCGATGGCGAGACGCTGCAACTGGCCGCCGGAGAATTCGGAAGGCCGCCGGTCGAGCGCCGAGGCGTTCATGCCGACCTGGTCGAGCAGCGCGCCGAGGCGGTCACGTTCCGACGCTGTGGACGGAGCGCGGGCGAGTGCCGCCGTCAGTGTCTGGCGGATCGTCCTGAACGGATTGAGGCTGCCGCCCGGATCCTGGAAGATCATCTGCACGCCGGCACGGAACGGCGCCAGCCGCGCATTGCCGGCCGCGTGGTCGACCGCCTGGCCTTGGTAGCGGATCGTGCCGGAATATCCCCGGTTCAGGCCGACGATGGTTCGCAGCAGCGTGCTCTTGCCGCTGCCCGATTCGCCAACGATGCCCAGTACCTTCCCAGGTTCGACCGACAGGCTCACATCGTCGAGAGCCTTGAGCGCGGCCGCGCCGGACGACATCAAGCCACTGGAGGGATAGGCGAAGGTCAGGCGCTCGATTTCCAGCGCGGCGGTCATGGCCGTGCCCCCGCAACGACGCGCGGCCATTCGAAGCAGCGCACAATGTCGCCACCGTCAAGCTGCTCCATACCCGGAGCTTCCGTGAGACAGCGGTCAACCTTCCAGGCACAGCGCGGATGAAAAGCGCAACTGTCGATCCAACTCGACTCCGGGCGGGGCGGTTGGCCGGGAATGGCTACCACCGACCGGTCGAGATCGTCCAAGTCGGGGATCGAGGCGATCAGCCCGCGCGTATAGGGATGCCGTCCGTTCTCGGTGATCTGCAGCGTCTCGCCGCCTTCGACCAGCTTGCCGGCATACATCACCATCACCCGGTCGGCGCACTGATAGACGACGCCGAAATCGTGGGTGATGATCAGCACGGCCATGTCGAGCTGGACGCGCAGATCGTCGATCAGCGCAAGGATTTCGGCCTGCACGGTCACGTCCAGCGCCGTCGTCGGCTCGTCGGCGATCAGCAGGCGCGGCGACAGCGCCACGGCCATGGCGATCAGCACGCGCTGCTTCATGCCGCCGGAGAACTGGTGCGGATAATCGCCGATGCGGCTCGCCGCGCTGGGAATGCGCACGAAGTCGAGCATCCGTGCCGCTTCCTTCAGGGCCGAGCGCATGTCCATGCCGCGATGCACGACGAACATCTCTGCGATTTGCCGGCCCACCGTCATGGTCGGGTCGAGCGCCGACGAGGGATCCTGCATGACATAGCCGGTGAGTTGACCGCGAAACCCCTTGGGCAGGCGGTTTCCTTCGAAGCCGAGCCGGCCGCCCTGGAACCGCAGATCAGCGCCCGCCACCGTGTAGATCTCACGGTCCAGCAGTCCGAGGATCGCCTGTGCCGTCAAGCTCTTGCCGCTGCCGGATTCGCCGACCAGCGCCGTCATGGTGCCGGGCTGGAGATCGAAGCTCACGCCACGCACGAGCTCGAGGCTTCCGGCGCGGATGGACAGGTCGCGGACCGAAAGCAGCGGCGTCGCAGCCGCGGGATCGACTGTGCGATTCAGGTTTGTCCCCGTCAACGGCTGATTGCCTCCCTGCATCGCCATCGGCCTTCGACCTATGCTGGCCTGCGCCGACATTGCCAATCAACCTTTGCGGCGCGCCGCGAGTTCGGCTTCATATTCCGCCAGCCCCTCGCCCTCCAGCGGATAGGTGCCGTAGATCGTCGCGCCGTCACGGATGCGGCGCAGGATGAATTCCTCCTGTTCCTCATAATCCAGCGCCTGCCGCGACACCTCGTCGGCGATCTCCTGCGGCACGACCATCACGCCATCCGGATCGCCGGCGATGAAGTCGCCGGGATAGACAGCCACGCCGCCGCAGCTCACAGGCACGTTGAGTTCGATGAAGCGATGGGCGAGCGTGCTGTTGGGCGGGCAGACGGCCTTGGCATAGACGGGAAAGCCGGTCTCGGCGATCTCCCAGGCGTCGCGGACGCCACCGTCCGAGACGACGCCGGCGCAGCCGCGCAGCCGCATCCGCTCGAACAGCATCATGCCGCCGCTGGCGCCGTTGGCGTCGCCGCGGCAGTCGATCACCAGCACCTCGCCGACGCCGCATTCCTCAGTGGCGCGGCGCTGCATGTTGAGCCGCGGGTTCATCGCCTTGTCGTCCGCCAGCTTGTCCTCGCGCATGGCGACGGAGCGCATGGTGAAGGCGCGCCCGACCATGCGCGGCTTGGAGCCGGGCAGCGGGGTCACGCCGGTCATGAAAACGTGGTTCAGCCCGCGCTTGGTCAGGATCGTCGACAGCGTCGCGGTGCCGCAACGCTTGAGACGGTCGATGATTTCCGTGTCGGCTTCGGTCGGCATGGGCAATATCCGGATGTCGTATGGGTCAATAAATCTTGGGTTCCGGCGTCTCGCCTGCCGGCTCGAGAAAGTCGAAGTCGCAGCCCTGATCCGCCGATGTCACATGCTTGGCGAACATCGCACCGTAGCCGCGCGAATAATAGGGCGGCGGCTCCCGCCAGGCGGCGCGCCGACGCGCCATTTCCTCCTCGGTCACCATCAGGTCGAGGCGTCGCTCGGCCACATCGATCTCGATGATGTCGCCATCCTGCACCAGAGCAAGCGGCCCGCCCCGCGCCGCTTCCGGCGAGACGTGAAGCACGCACGCGCCAAAACTCGTGCCGCTCATGCGCGCATCGGAAATGCGCAGCATGTCGCGCACGCCCTTGACCAGCAACTTCTTCGGAACGGGCAGCGCGCCCCATTCCGGCATTCCCGGCGCGCCGACCGGGCCAGCGCCCTTGAGCACGATCACGTCGTCCTCGTTGATGTCCAGGTCCGGATCGTCGATGCGCTTCGCCAGATCGTCACGGTCGGAGAAGGTGACGGCCCGGCCGCGATGCTTCATCAGCGCCGGCGTCGCCGCCGCCGGCTTGATCACCGCGCCATTGGGCGCCAGTGTGCCCTTGAGCACAACCAGCCCGCCCTCGGCGAGGATCGGCTTGTCGAGCGGGCGGATCACATCGGCATCGAAGCAGTCGGCGTCGGCGACATTGTCGGCCAGCGTGCGGCCGTTGGCCGTCATGCTGTCGGCGTGCAGCAGGCTGACCATGTTGCGGATCAACGCCCGCAGGCCGCCGGCGTAGTAAAAATCCTCCATCAGGAATTTTCCGGACGGCCGCAGATTGGCAAGCACCGGCGTCCGCCGCGAGAGGCGGTCGAAGGTTTCGAGGTCGAGCGGTATCGACAGCCGGCGCGCCATGGCGATGAGGTGGATCACCGCGTTGGTCGAGCCCCCGAGCGCCATGACGACGCTGACCGCGTTCTCAAACGACCGCATGTCGATGAAACTCTTCGGGCGCATGTCCTCCCACACCATCTCCACGATGCGGCGGCCCGAGTCCGACGCCATACGCGAATGATTGGAATCCGGCGCCGGGATCGACGCCGCACCTGGCAACGTCATGCCGAGCGCCTCGGCGGCACTGGTCATCGTTGATGCGGTGCCCATGGTCATGCAATGACCTGGCGAACGCGCGATCGATTCCTCCATGCTCTGCCACTGCGCGTCGGTGATGTTGCCGGCGCGCTTCTCGTCCCAGAACTTCCAGTTGTCGCTGCCGCTGCCCAGCGTATGGCCGCGCCAGCGGGCATTGAGCATCGGGCCCGCAGGCACGAAGATGCAGGGCAGGTTCATGCTGAAGGCGCCCATCAGCAGACCTGGTGTGGTCTTGTCGCAGCCGCCCATCAGCACCGCGCCGTCCACCGGATGGGCGCGCAGCACCTCTTCGGTCTCCATCGCCAGCAGGTTGCGATAGAGCATGGTGCTCGGCTTCATCACCGGCTCGCTGAGCGAGATGGCGGGTATCTCGACGGGAAAGCCGCCCGCCTGCCAGACACCGCGCTTAACCTCCTCCACCCGCTGCTTGAAATGCGAATGACACTGGTTGAGGTCGCTCCAGGTGTTGACGATGGCGATGACGGGCTTGTTCTCGAAGTCGGCTTTCGAATAACCGATCTGGAAGATGCGCGAACGGTGATTGAAAGTGCGCATCGCCGGCGAATTGTACCAGCGCTGGCTGCGCAGGTCCGAAACCGAAATCTTCCTCATCGAGACCTTCGCATGTTGCAGGCACGTGACAAATCCGGCCGCAACTTACGCATGACCAGCCAGTTGTCAAGCTATTTGTAATGAATTTGTAATGACACTTGCCAAATTTGCGTTCGATATGCTAGATACAGCCTCATGGATTCGACCCCTGACGCACTGACTGCGGATAGCTTGTCCCCCAATCTGTCAATGCGGGAGGGCAACCGGAGCGACGCCGTCTACCGATCCTTGCTGAACTGGATCGAAGAGGGCCGCATTCCCTACGAAGGCAAGCTCCCTACCGAGAACGAACTCAGTCAGCATTTCCAGGTCTCGCGCCCGGTCGTGCGCTCCGCGATCGCCAGGCTGCGCAGCAAGGGATTGGTGCGTTCCGTCCAGGGCTCCGGAACGGTCGTCATCCGGGAGCCCGACAGCGATGTGGCGAAGCGAAGCGAGGTCTTCCAGGGCAGCAGCGTCCGGGACCTGCAGCGGTGCTTCGAGTTCCGTCTGCTGATCGAGAGCGAGGCGGCCTATCTGGCCGCTCTGCGGCATGGCCCGGCATCACTGAAGCGCATCAGCGAATGTGTCTACCCGCCGACCCATACCTTCCCGACCTTCAGCCAGGAGCCGCTCGAAGCATTCGATTTTCACAAATCCGTCGTGGCGGCGGCCGACAATACCTTTCTCGAAAAATCCATGCAGATGATCAGGTCGCAACCGGGCTTCCAAGTCTATCTCCGGCTGTGCAGCGCCACCAAGGCGCCCGACCCGGTCGAGCACCGCACCAGGATCAACGGCGAACACCGCGAAATCTTGCGGCTGATCGAGCGCCGCCAGGCCGACGACGCGCGGGAATACATGCGCTATCATATCCAGAGCGCCTACGAATACATGATCAACCGCATTCCGGTGACCGACGATCTCTGACATCGGGGATTGCGCGTGCCGGCCGTTGAGGCCGATCCTTCCCCCAGAGGCGCTTCAATCCAACTCAAGAGAACTCGCCAGCGCATCGACCATGGCTTGGGCCATTCGTTCGCGCGTTTCGACCGTGGCGCTGCCGATATGCGGCAGCACGGTGACACGCCGACTGGCGAGCAGCGCGGGATGTGGCTTCGGTTCGTCCTCGAACACGTCGAGCCCCGCGCCGGCGATCGTGCCGGCCTCAATGGCTTGCGCCAGCGCCGCTTCGTCGACGACGGAACCGCGCGCGACATTGATCAGAATGCCGTCCGTCCCGAGCGCCGACAGGATGTTTTCGTTGATCAACCTGTAGGTCTCGCGGCCGCCCGGACAGCACACCACCAGGAATCGCGACCAGCGGGCGAGTTCGGCCAAATCGGCGAAATAGGCCCAGGGCGCGCCTTCGTCCTGCCGCCGCGCGGTGTAGGCGACCTGCATGTCGAAGGCCGATGCGCGCCGCGCCACCGCCTTGCCGATATTGCCCAGGCCGACGACGCCCAGCTTCGCCCCGCCCAGCGAACGCCCAAGCGGATAGCGCCCCTGCGCCCAGCCCCCTTCCCGCACGAAGCGGTCGGCGCCGACAAAATCGCGCGCGGTGGCGATGACGAGGCCCATGGCGACATCGGCGACGTCACTCGCCAGCACGCGCGACGTGGTGGCAATCTCGACGCCTCGCGCCTGCGCGGCGGAAACGTCGATGCCGTCGAACCCCGCGCCGAGGCAGGAGATGACCCGAAGATCCGGCAGCGCACGGATCAGTTCCGCTCCGATCGTCGCCTTGCCTGAAGTGGCGATACCGCGCACGCCACCCAGGCTGCTTGCAGCCGCCAGCACCTCCGTCTCGCCGGCGAATGCGGTAAGCTCGAAGCTGGCCGCCAGCAGCGCCTCCGCGGTCGGCGGCATCGCGCCGACCTGGAGAATGGGGATTTTGCCGCTGACTGTCATATCAAATTTGTAATATGTTTGTTCGAGAAGCCGCTATCCGCGTTTCGTGCGAGCAGGAACGCTCCTCGAAAGGCGCGACAGCAGCGCGTTCGCCTGGGCCTCATACGGCAGCTATCGCCCAAAATTACAAATTACAACCAAATTCTGCCGCATACCTTGACATGTCTGTGACAAATACGATTAGGTGCCGACCGCGCCACTGGCGACCGTATTCTTTGGGAGGAAGAGATGAGGAAAATTCTGATCGCCTTGGCGGCGGCGCTGGTTTCGACCGCTGCCTCGGCCCAGGTGGTGAAGGTGTCGCCGCCGCGAACCATCATCGACATCGATCCGCATGGGCCGAATGCGCTGCTGCGCGAATCCGTGCTGGTGGCGCGCCAGATCTTCGAGACGCTGGTGAAGTTCGACGGCGACCAGCCGGTGCCGGTGCTGGCCGAAAGCTGGAAGCAGATCGACGACAAGACCTGGGAATTCAAGCTGCGCTCCGGCGTCAAATTCCACGACGGCACCGATTTCGATTCCGCCGACGTGAAGGCCTCGGCGGAGCGCCTGTCGAAGGCCAAGGGCGGCCTCGCCAGCCAGTGGAAAGTGCTGGAAAGCGTCGATATGCCCGACGCGCACACAGTCGTCATCCATCTGAAGAACCCGGTCGGCCCGTTCCTGCGCATCACCTCGTTCCTGTCGATAGCTCCCTCGGAAGTCGTCACCGCCAAGGGACCGGAAGAATACGGCGCGGGCGTCGTGCTGCCGGGCACCGGCCCGTTCAAGATCGAGGATTTTTCGCCGGGCGACACACTCACCCTCCAGACGAACTCCGATTACTGGGGCGAGAAGCCGAAGATCGAGGGACTGCAATTCGTCAACATCCCCGAGCAGACGGCGCGCGTCACCGCGATCCTCAACGGCGAGGTCGACATCGCCTGGGCCTTTTCCGACGACGAACTCGCCCAGCTTCGCGGCGAAAGCGCGGTCAAGGTCGACGTGGTGCCGAGCGCCACTTACGGCTATGCATGGTTCAACGCCGCCCGCAAACCGTTCGACGATGCGCGGGTGCGCCGCGCCATGTGGCATGCGATCGACACCACGAAAGTGCTGCGCGACCTGAAGCCCGAGACCGGCACACCGGCGCGCAACGTCATTCCTGAAACGGTGTTCGGCTTCACGCCGCTCGACCCCTATGCCTACGATCCGGAGAAGGCGAAAGCGCTGCTGGCGGAAGCCGGTCTGCCGGAGGGTTTTGAAACCAGCCTCCTGTTCGGCCAGAATTTTTTCCCCGGCATTTCCGACTTCGCCCAGACCTTCATCTCCTATTGGGACGCTGTCGGCGTGAAGGTGAGGCCGCTGGAGCAGGAGCGCGCTATCTTCACCCAGAATTTCCGCGAGATGAACTGGGACATGGTGCTGTCGTCCAATCCGGCCCTGACGCTGGACGCCGACTACACGGTCGGTCGGCTTTATTATTCCGAGAACAAGGAGATGAACTACGCCAATCCCGACCTCGACAAGCTGCTGCTGGCAGCCAAGGCCGAGAGCGACCAGGAAAAGCGCAAGCGGATCTATGCCGAGGCAACCAAGATCATCTGGGGTGATGCGGTCGGCATCTTCTGGGGTGATTTGAAGATCGTCTACGTGGCGCGTTCCAACGTCTCCGGCCTGCAGTTCTCGCCGATCGAGGCACCCTATCTCGCCTCGATCACCGTCAACTGAGCCGACAATCGATACGACGGCTGCCCGCTTGCTCGTGGGCAGCCGTTTTCTTTGGCAACACCTTCAATTCCACGGAGCTTTTGCATGGCCGCAGAGCCAGTCCTCGTCGACGACGGCAGATTGCACGATTATGTCGCCGACATTTTTCGCGCCGCCTCGTCGTCCGACCGCGAGGCGCGGCTGATTGCCCGGCACCTCGTCGATTCCAACCTGCGCGGCCACGATTCGCACGGCGTCGGCTCGATCCCGGTCTATGTGCGCAATCTAAGCTCCGGCGACCTGCTGCCCAACCAGTCGCTGACGACAGTCACCGAAACCGACAGTTTTCTGATCTGCGACGGCAATGGCGGCTACGGTCAGGTGATGGCGCATGACGCGATGGAAATCGGCATCTCCAAGGCGCGTGCCAACGGCGTGGCGCTGGTCGGCCTACGCAACAGCCACCATGTCGGCCGCATTGGCCACTGGGCAGAGCAGTGCGCCGCCGCGGGCCTCGTCTCCATCCACTTCGTCAATGTCGTCAGCGACCCGTCCGTCGCGCCGTTCGGCGGCGTCGCCGCGCGCGTCGGCACCAATCCCTTCTCGGTCGGCATCCCGCGCGACGGCAAGCGGCCGATCGTGCTCGATTTCGCCACCAGCAAGCTCGCGGTCGGAAAGGTCCGCGTCGCCATGAACCAGGGCAAGCCGCTACCGCCCGGCGCGCTGCTCACCGCCGACGGGCAGCCAACGACCGATCCGTCCATCCTGTTCGGGCAGCCGAAAGGCATCCTTCTGCCGTTCGGCGACCACAAGGGCTGGGGGCTGTCCTTCGTCTGCGAACTGCTCGGCGCTGCGCTGACCGGCGGCAAGACGCAGTCGGGCCCGAAGAAGCGCAACGCCACCATCAACTGCATGCTGTCGATCATCATTTCACCGGAACACCTCGGCACGGCGGACGTGCTCTCGCCGGAGATCGACACATTCGTTGGCTGGGTGCGCTCCGGCGGCAATGCCGGCGTGCTGCTTCCTGGAGACCTCGAAGCCGCGACCACGGACGAGCGCAAGGCAGGCGGCGTGCCGATCGACGCGAAAAGCTGGTCCGACATCGTCGACGCCGGCCGGCAGGTCGGCGCCGAGCCGCCCGCCGACATTTTTCGCGGCAACACGACCCTGCGGACCGGCTGATGAAGATCGCCGACGTCACCGTTACCCATTTCGAGCAGTGCGGCATTCGCGAACTCGCCTTCGGTCCGCACAACGCGCCGACGACAGGCACGTCCGTGCTCGGTCTGGTGACGCTGCGCACCGATGAAGGGCTGGAAGGTCACGCCTTCCTGGGGTCGATCACCAAATCGGCCGAACTCGACTCGTCTTCGCTCATCCAGACGCTGAAACCGATCCTCGTCGGTCGCGACCCGCTCGATCGCGAGCGCATTCATCTGGACATCTGCAAGCGCTTCCGCTCGACGACCTGGCGCTGCATCGGTGCGGTCGACGTCGCGCTTTGGGATTTGGCCGGCAAGATCGCCGGCCTGCCGATCCATCGGCTGGTCGGCGGCTACAGGACCAGCGTTCCGGCCTATGCGAGTTCCCCCGGCCATGCCGACGTTGGCGAATATGTCGAGGAAGCGCTGGAGACCAAAGCGCGCGGCTACCATGCCTACAAGATCCACCCGCCGCGAAAAGGCTGGCAGGGCGATATCGAGGTCTGCAAGGCGGTGCGCAAAGCGGTGGGAGACGACTACCGCCTGATGCTCGATTCCACCTGGATGTACACCTACACCGAGGCGCTGCGCGTCGGCCGGGCGATCGAGGAGCTGGGTTTCTACTGGTTCGAGGACCCGCTCGCCGAGGAGGACATCTACAACTGCGCAAAACTCCGGCAAAAACTCGACATCCCGATCCTCGCCACAGAATTCGCGCCTGGCGGTTTCCATGCCTACGCACCGTGGATCACGGCTCAGGCGACCGACTATCTGCGCGGCGACGTGGCCGTGAAAGGCGGCATCACCGCCTGCGTGAAGACGGCGCATCTCGCCGAGGCGTTCCGCATGACCTACGAGATCCACCACGGCGGGAATTCGCTCAACAACGTCGCCAACCTGCACGTCATGTGCGGCATTCCGAATTCGGAATTCTTCGAGGTCATCCTGCCGGACGACGTGCAGAAATACGGGCTGGTCGACGATCTGGTCGTGGACGGCAAGGGCATGGTGCGCGTCCCGGATGGACCGGGGCTGGGCGTGCAGATCGATTTCGATCTCATTCGCTCGACCGCGACGGCCGTTCTGCGCTGAGGCCGACCGGAACATCGAAGGAACAGTTTAAATGGTTTATTTGCGCGGCGTGATCGCCATGCCGTTCACTGCAGCCAGCGAGCCCGATATCGAGCGCTTGGTCAGGAAATAGCCGGACACCGGCGCGGCGTTTTCGATCGATGCTTCGCTGCACAAGCCTTAATCGTGCCCGGCGCAGCGGCCCGAAAACACCGCCGGTTCCGTCCCTTAGAACGTCACCGTCTTGTGGCCGTTGATCATGACGCGGCCCTCAAGATGCTGCTTGACCGCGCGCGCAAGCACCCGGCTTTCGATGTCGCGGCCGACCGCGACGAAATCCTCCGCCGACATCGCATGGGTAACCCGCTCGGTCTCCTGGTCGATGATCGGGCCTTCGTCGAGATCGGAGGTTACATAGTGCGCGGTGGCGCCGATCAGTTTCACGCCCCGGTCGAAGGCCTGGTGATAGGGTTTTGCCCCCTTGAAGCTCGGCAGGAAGGAATGGTGGATGTTGATGGCGCGGCCGTAGAGCCTATCCGAAAGCGCCTCGGAGAACACCTGCATGTAGCGGGCGAGGATGACCAGTTCGGCGCCGCTGTCGGCGACGAGCGCTTCCAGCCGCTCTTCCTGCGCCGCCTTGCTGTCGCGGCTGACCGGCCAGTGGTGAAAAGGAATGCCCTCCAGTTCGGCGATGCGCCGGGCGTCCTCATGGTTGGAGACGACGGCCGCGACTTCGGCATTCAGCCAGCCGACCCGGATCTGGTAGAGGAGATGCAACATGGCATGGTCGAATTTCGAGACCATGATGACGATCTTCGGCCGGCGCGCCTGGTCGAAGAGCGAGGTCGTCATGCCGAAACGGTCGATCGTCGGCTGGAGCACCCGGCCCAGCGTGGCGACCGTCGCGTCCGGCGGGCCGGCGAAGGCGATGCGCATGAAGAAGCGGTTGGTCTGACGGTCCCAGAACTGGCTGCTCTCGGCGATGTTGGCGCCGATCGCCGCCAGATCGGCGCTGACCGCCGCGACGATGCCCGGCCTGTCCTCGCAGGACAGGGTGAGGACATGCACCGGCTGGGCCAGCGTTGCCGCCGGACCGCCGCTGGCGAGGGTTTGTGCGTTCATGCGTCAATCCGTTCCATGAAGCGGGCAAGCTCGGCCGGCGCCATGTGCACCACGTGCTTGTCCTCGGGATAGGCCTTGCCGTTCACGTCGGCGACGAATTCCGAGAATGCCGCGACGCGCTCGGCTTGCAATCGATCGTATTCGGCAGCGAAATTGCGGTAAACCTTGGAATGGCGCGGCATATGGCCCCGGTTCTGGCCCAGAACGTCCTCGGCGAACAGGTACTGCGCGTCGCAGCCCATGCCGGCGCCCATGGAAAGCAGGAACAGCGAGGTGCGCCGCGAGATCGCCTCGGCCACTTCCACCGGCACGACCTCGATCTCGGCGCCGAACGCGCCGGCGGCCTCGTATTTCTTGATGGCGTCGAAGATTTCCATCGCGGTATCGGCGGTCTTGCCGACCGCCTTGAAGCCGCCGGTCCAGGTGGCGCGCGACGGGATCAGACCGACATGGCCGATGACCGGGATGGCCTCGTCGGCCATGCATTTCACCGTGGCGTAGCTGGCGCTGCAATAGACCGCGTCGGCGCCGGCCTTGTAAAGCCGGAATGCCCAGCGCACGAAATCGTCAGCGGTGCCGATCTCGTAGAAATTCTCGCCCGGCATCGAAAACAGGCTGGGCGCGGCGTCACGATATTGCGGATCGAGCAGCAGCGACGGCGGGATCGAGACGATGTCCACCCCTGCCCGCTCGGCGGCTTCAGCCTCGTCGAGCGTCATCACGCGCAGCATGGTGAGCTGGCGCTTTCCCTTCATGGCGCGAAGATCGGCAATCGTCGGTCTTTTCCGGGTCATCGGTTTTCGTCCCCCCTTGAAATCTGCCTATGCGGCCAGCAGCGCCTTGAGTTTTGCGTCGGCCGCGGCGAGTTTTTCGCGTGGCGGATACGCACGTTTGGCGATCAGCATCTCGGCCAACCTGATGTCGCGTGCTACCGAATTGCCCTGTCCGATGCCGCTGGCGGCAACGAGACGGCCGTCGGCGGCGAGATGGAACAGGATCAGCGCACCCTCCCCCATCTCGCGGCGCACTGTCTCGACGCCTTCGTCCGGCAGGCCGGCGATCTGCAGGCCGAGATCGTACTGATCCGACCAGAACCAGGGGACGGCATTGTGGGACTCGCCTGCCCCGAGCATGTTTTTGGCGGCCAGCGCGCCCTGTTCCTGGGCATTGCGCCACGCTTCCAGCCGCACCCGCCGCCCGCCATAAAGCGCCAGCGGGAACGAGCAGCAATCGCCGGCGGCGAAGATGTTTTGATCGGAGGTACGCAGATGCGCGTCGACGGCGACGCCATTGTCGATCACCAGGCCGGCCGCCTCGGCCAGCGCAACATTGGGCACGGCGCCGATGCCGATCACACAGAGATCACCTTCGACCACATGGCCGTCGGCCAACTGGATACGGACGCCGGCCACCACATCCTCGATTGCCGTGATACCCTTGCCGCAGAAGAAATGGACGCCCGCAGCCGCATGCGCGGCATGAAGGATTGCGGCGATCTCGGCCGGAACGCCGCGCATCAGGATGCGTGGCTGCGCCTCGACCACGGTGACCGGGCAGCCGCTTTTCCGGGCGGAAGCGGCGAGTTCCAGCCCGATGAAGCCGCCGCCGACGACCAGCACGCGGATACCGGCGCGCAGATGCGTGCGGATCGCCAGCGCGTCGTCGAAGGTGCGAAGATAGACGCAGCGCCGGCTGGATTCGGCCAGCGGCAGCCGGCGCGGTGACGAGCCGGTAGTAAGCAGCAGCTTGTCGTAATCGAGCGACGTGCCACCGAGATGCACGCGCTTTGCCTGCCGGTCGATGGCGCGGACTTCGGTCGAGCCGAGATGGGTGATGCCGGCCTCGGACAGGCGCTCCAGGCTTGCCACGTGCCTGGGCATGGGCTCGGCGTCGTCGGCCATCGTGTCCTTGGACAGCGGCGGGCGCTCGTAGGGGAGATGCGGCTCGGCGCCGATCAGCGTTACCGGGCCGGCAAAACCCTCCTCGCGCAATGCCAGCGCGGCGCGTGCTCCGCATTCGCCGGCGCCGACGATCACCATTCCGGCTGTGCCTTGCGAAACCACGGACGTCCCCTCCCCCGCCGCTTTTCAGCCGATCTGCACCAAAACCCTGCCCGCCTCGATCTTGACCGGATAGGTCTTGAGGTCGACACAGACCGGCGCGCGTTTCGCCTGGCCGGTCTTGTAGTTGAAGCGGCCATTGTGCTTCGGGCATTCGATGGTATCGCCCATCACCAGCCCGTCGGCCAGATGCACCTTCTCATGCGTACACAGGCCGTCGGTGGCGAAATAATCGTCGTCCGGCGAGCGGTAGATCGCGAAGGTGCGCCCCGCGTGATCGAAACGGATCACATCCTCCTCGTCGACGTCGTCCGCAGCGCAGGCTTCTATCCATTCGGCCATGTTTCGTCCCTGATCTTCTTGCTCTCGTGTGGCTCGCCGCGACTGCCTTCAAGGTCAAACGCCAAGCTGGAACACCCCTCATCCGAGCTCGCTTCGCTCGGCCACCTTCTCCCACGGGGGGAGAAGGGGGAGTTTCGCGCCGACGCCTCCGCTAACCGCCAACGTTGGAGATTAGCGGTGGCGCTAATGCACGCTCCCCCTTCTCCCCCTGTGGGAGAAGGTGGCCGAGCGAAGCGACGTCGGATGAGGGGTGTTCCAGCCTGCCGACAGACCTGAGTCTGTGAATGGCTGACGCAATGATTTTCCAGCCCATCGACCCTACTCAGCCGCTGCCGAAATGGTCAGGTCGTGAAACTCCTCCCGATACGGACGCGCCGTGGGGGGCAGCTCCCGCTTGAGGTAGAAATCCTCGTATCGAAGCTGTTTCAGCAGCACCGGCCAGACCTCCTTGTAGGCATGCCACATGGACGGGCTGGGTGCCGGCAGGTCGTGCTTGATGATCTCGTGCAGCCTCGGCAGCGCGTGGTAGGGCACCATAGGGAACATGTGGTGCTCCACATGGTAGTTCATGTTCCAGTAGATGAAGCGGCTGATGGGGTTCATGTAGACGGTGCGCGTGTTCAGCCGGTGATCGACGACGTTGTCGGCCAGGCCGATGTGCTGGAGCAGGCCGGTCAGCACCATGTGCCAGGTACCGAACAGCCGCGGCAAGCCGATCAGCATCAACGGCAGCCATGATCCCATGTGGAGCGCGGCCGCGGTGGCCGCGACATAGACCGCCATATGCCAGCGCGCCGCGGCGACCGCTTTCGGCCATTCCGATTCAGGAATGTAGCTTTTCTCGTCCGGCGACAGGTTGCCGAACGCGTTCCGCACCAGCGTCGGCAGCGAATAGCGGAAGTCGAGCAGGCCGGTGAAGGCGAGCGCCGCCTTGAGCAGGTTCGGCGGACGCATCACTGCGATCTCGGCGTCGCGCCCGACGATGATGGTATCCGTGTGGTGGCGGGCATGGCTCCAGCGCCAGGTCACCGGATTGCGCATCTGCATGAAGCTGGCGATCTGGTAGACGATGTCGTTCATCCACTGCGTCTTGAACGCGGTGCCATGCCCGCATTCGTGCCAGCGCGAGTCGCTCGACGAGGCATAGAGCACGCCGTAGACGAGGAAGAACGGCACGCACCACCAGGTGCCCCAGAACCAGATGCCCCCCGCCGCCGAGCCGAGGATTGCCGCGATCCAGATGATCGTGTCGCGGATCGCCGGCCCGTCGGAGCGCTGCATCAGTTCCTTCATCACCTTGCGGGGAACATCGGAGTGGTACCAGTCCGCCGAGGCGAGGCCGGTCTCGATCGCCCGCCTCGTGCTCTCGCCAACGAGACTGTAGTCGCGCTTCCCAACGGTTTCGGCTGCAGCCACTGCCATGACCTCCCGATGCTTGAGCGCTTCCAGGCCCGACAAAGGGCGGCGTCAACACATCCTAACACCCAGTATAGAGAGGGCGACGAAAACCCTCAATCGGCATGCTATATTTTCTATCATTTCTATCATTGTCCGCCGCGACCGCTGGGGATATGGTGCCTGACGAACCGGAGACCCAACCGCATGGCAAGACGGCCGACGATCGAGCAGCTCGCGCGCGAATCCGGCGTCAGCGTCGCCACCGTCGACCGTGTCCTCAACCGGCGGCTGCCGGTCCGCGCCGAGACGGCGCAGCGTGTCTACGAAGCCGCCCTGCGCATAGGTTTTCATGCCGCCGGCCTGATCGGCCAGCGGCTGCACGAGGAGCAGCCGGAATTGCGGCTCGGCTTCCTGTTGCTGAAGACGGATCAGCAATTCTACGGCCCCTTTGCGCAGGACATCGCCAGCGCCGTCGCCGCGTCGCAGGAATTCCGCGCATCCTGCAAGATCGATTTCATTTCCTCTCAGGACCCCGCGGAAGCCGTCTCCCGGCTGGAAGCCATGGCCGCCCATTGCGACGCGGTCGCCATGGTCGCGCCCGAGCACCCAGCGCTGACGGCCGCCGTGGAGCGGCAGAAGGAGCGCGGGGTGCCGGTCTTCGCGCTCCTGTCGGATTTCGCGCCGGCGGTGCGGCAGGCCTATGTCGGGGTGCATAACGGCAAGGTCGGGCGAACGGCGGCCTGGATGATCGCGCGCAGCGCGCGGCCGGGCAAGGTCGCGCTGTTCGTCGGTAGCCACCGGTTTCACGGGCATGAATTGCGCGAGATCGGCTTCCGCGCCTTCTTCCGCGAGGAGGCGCCCGACTTCACCGTGCTCGACACCATCGTCAATCTGGAAACGCACGAGTTGACGCACGAGGCCATGCTCGACCTCTATCGCCGGCATGCCGATCTGGCCGGCGTCTATGTCGCGGGCGGCGGATCGGGCGGCCTTGTGACGGCCCTGCGCGAGATGGACCCCGCCCGGCGCCCGGTCGCCGTCTGCAACGAGCTGACCGCCGACCGTCGCGCCGCCCTGGCCGAGAAGCTGCTCACCATGGTGATCGCCACGCCACGCGACATGATCTGCCGCGAGCTCGTGCCCCTGATGGCGGAGGCGCTGAAACCGGGCGGCAGCGCCCCGGCGCAAATCTTCCTGCCGTTCGACATCTATCTGCCCGAGAGCATCTGAACCTCTGCGGCACAGCCGGCGGTACTGAAATGCGCGTACCCATCGGAGGGGTGCCTCAACAGAACGAAGCTGCCTCTGCCCGTCCCGTTGCCTGCAGCGGAACCCGCGCCGCTCTTGCTGGTTAAGGAGGGACCCGGGCATTGCCCCGGACCGGCGAGGGTTCGATGGAAAAGCATTTCACCAAAATCGCCAACAACGTCGCCTACGCGGCCGGCAAGCCGATCACCTTCGTTGCCTGCTGCGCGATCATCGTGCTTTGGGCCGTCACCGGTCCGCTGATGGGTTTTTCCGACACCTGGCAGTTGATCATCAACACCAGCACCACCATCGTCACCTTCCTGATGGTTTTCCTCATCCAGAACACCCAGAACCGCGACGGCGCCGCCCTCCAGGCCAAGCTCGACGAATTGATCCGCAGTTCGAAGGCGAAGAACCACTTCATCGGCATCGAGCACCTGACCGAAACGGAACTGGAAGAGATTCGCAAGAAATGCGAGGAGGCGGCGAGCCGCGCGGATGCCGCTGCCGAAGAGGCCGAGGAAGCCGCCGCCTGATCCATCCGCTCAAACAAAAGCCGGCCGCGACGATGCACGGCCGGCGTGTTTCTCCGGAACTCGGAAGCCCTCAGGCACCTCCCGCCGGCTCAGTATCCCGCCTTGATCTTCTCGAACTCGGCGATCATCTTCTGCTTCAGTTCGGCCGGCACCGGCGACTGGAACAGGGTCTTGTCGACGAATTTCTCGACATTGTCGTAGCCCTTTTCAGCCAGGATCTTCGGATCGATCGCCTCCATCGCCTTGCTGTTCGCATGGCCGTAGCCCCAGTCCGACAACAGGAACTGCGCGACCGGCGGCGTGTTGATCGCGTTGAGGAAATCATAGGTCTTGTCGACGCTGCCCGGCGCCCCCTTCAGCCGGACATAACCGCAGACCCAGGTCGACAGGCCCTCTTCCGTATCCTTCTTGGCCTTGATCGGCGCGCCGGCCAGCGCCGACTGCACGCTGGCGTCGTTCCACGCCCAGGCGAGGTCGACCTCGCCGCCGCTCAGCGCCTGCACGATGTCGGTGTTGTCGGTCCAGTACAGCCTGACGTTCTTGTGCACCTCGCGCAGGAAGTCGGATGCCTGCTTGAACTGCTCGTCGGTCATGCCAGTCCAGTCCTTGAGGCCGATCGCCAGCGAGGCCAGCGCATAGGCGTCGTCGACATTGTCGCCGATCGACACGCGATCCTTGAATTTCGGATCGGCGAATGCCTTCAGCGACTGGATGTCCTTCTCGTCGACCTTCTCGGAATTGTAGGTCACCAGCGTGTTGCCCCAGTCCCAGGGCATGAACCAGGCGGTGCCGTCGGCCGTTGTGGCGAGATCCTTCATCGCCATGATGCCGGGATTTAAGTCCTTCCAGGCGGCGATCTTCGAGGTGTCCAGCGGCTCCAGCAGCCCGGCGTCGCGCCATTTCACCACGCTCTGCGAACAGGGATGCGCGAGGTCGGTCTTGAAGCCGGAGCGGATCTTCTCAAACGCCTCGTCCTCGTCGCCAAAGAAGGTGAAGGTCGGCGAATCGCCGTATTTCGTCACGTAATCCGGGTGGAATGCCTGGGCCTCGTAGCCGGACCAGTCGAAGATGATCAGTTCGGAATCCTCGGCGGCGACGATCGCCGGAAGCGAGACCGACATGGTGGCAGCGAGCGCGATGCCGAGCGTGATGCGTCTGATGCAGGCAGTCATTGTTCCATCCTCTGTAGGCTTCTTGTCATGCGATCTTGCGGGCGCGCGGCGTCTCGCGCGAAAAATGCTTCGGGAAGACCGAAGCGAGGAACTCGGCGGCTGCCTGCTGCGCGCTTTCGCGGCTCGCATTTTCCGTGCCCATCATGAGGCGCAGCCACAGGCCCTCCAGCATCGCGCTGAGACCCAGCGCCGTGGAGAAGGCGTCGAAGTCGTAGCCGCCGTCGTCCTTCAGGCGCTGGCAGAGACCGATGAAGACCTGCTGGTAGGCCTCGTCATTGGCCCCGCACAGCATCTGGTAGGTCGGTCGCGATTTCGCCTCGCCCCAGAACGCGCACCACGCAGCCAGCTTGCGCTTGTTGCAGATGGCGCGGTCGAAATCCGCCGCGACCAGCGCCGAGAGCTGCCGCGCCGGGTCGTCGCCGGCCTTCAGCAGCGCGGCCCGCCAATGCGCCGAATATTCGTCGGCCATGTATTGCAGCGTGGCGACGAGCAGCTTTTCCTTGCTCTCGAAATGGAAATTGACGATGCCGCGCGACAGGCCGGCGCCATCCGCGACATCAGCCATCGTCGTCTCGGAATAACCGCGCTTGGCAAGCGAGTCGATCGTCGCCTCGATCAACTGCTGCCGGCGCGTTTCCTTGGAGGCTTTCCGTCCGCGCTTCTCGCCATCCGCCGGCGCTTCCTTTTCGAGAGTCTTCATCGCGGACGTCGTGCTCCACATCGGCGGTCAGCCGCCAGCCGGCTTTCGGCCGCGCAAATGAGTGGGCCGGTGCTCGCCGCTGTCAAGCACCTTCTGCATGGCCTCCCAGGTGCGGATGTTCTTCTTCACATAGTCCTCGCCGACAGCCGCGACAGCGCGCGCATGCAGTGGCCCTTTGAGCCTCGCCAGTTCCAAGCGTGCCACCTCGCGATACCAGGGGTTACGGTCGGCGGTCGTCACATCGACGAATCCGGCGCGCTGCATCGCCCGCCGATAGCGTTCGGGAGAGGCCATGGCGAAGCTCAGTCCTTCGGCCGCCACATAGGCGTTCATGTCGGCGGACGGTTGACCATCATGGGAGATCAGCCAGTCGCTCGCGGCGAAAACGCCGCCCGGCTTGAGAACGCGAAAGATGTCGGCGAACAGCGCGTCCTTGTCCGGCACATGCAGAAGCGCGTCCTTGGAAAAGACCATGTCGAAGGAAGCGTCGACGAACGGCAGTTTCCCCGGCGGGGCCTGCACGAAGGTCGCGCGGTCCGACAGTCCGCGCGCTGCGGCGCGTATCCTCGCCGCACGGATCACCGGCTCTTCGATGTCGAAGCCGGTCACATGGCCAGCGTCGTGATGTTCGACCAGATGCAGCGCGATGCCGCCCGCTCCGCAGCCGATATCCAGCACCGACTTCCCCGCCAGCGGCAGCCCTTCCAGCACCCGGTCGACCTCTTCAGGGCCGCCGGGCGACAGATAACCCTCGCCCCACAACGCCTCCAGGAAACGGATGGCGATGTCGTCATATTCCGGTTCGGCGGTGTGGCCGTGGGTCATCGCGGAAAGTTAATCTCGAATGCAGATCGATAGCCGACTTTCGGCGAAAGCCTATAACAATGCTGACGAAACGCAAGCGTATTTGTTGAACATTCATTCAATATGGCTGGACAAAAAGCGACCTGCCGTGGCAGACATGTCCTCATCGAGGGACAAGAACGGACATGAAGAACTGGGACGCGATCGTTGTCGGCGCGGGCCATAACGGCCTCGTCAACGCCTGCTACCTGCAGCGCGCCGGGCTCGACGTGCTGGTCGTGGAGAAGAACGACTGGGTCGGCGGCGCGGCGGTCAGCCGCTCGCTGACGCCGGGCTTCATCTACTCCAACTGCTCCTATGTCTGCTCCCTGTTCCGCCCCGAAATCATGCGCGACCTGGAGCTTCCGAAGTTCGGCCTGCAGGTGGTCGCCTATGAAGGCGGCGCGGTGTTCACGCAGGACGGCGACTATCTCGCTAACTACCGCGACCACCACGCCCATCGCCGCGAATTTGCGCGCTTCTCCCGGAAAGACGCCGAGGCCTACGACCGCTACGCGCGCGACGTGACGCGGCAGTGCCGCTTCATCCAGCCGCTGCTGATGCGCACCGCGCCGGACCCGACCAGCTTCCGCCCGCGCGACATCGGCGAACTGCTCTATCTCGGCAAGAAATTCACGGGGCTCGGCGCACGCGAGATGGCCGACACGCTGCGCTTCTGGACCATGTCGATCTCCGATTTCCTCGACGAATATTTCGAGACCGACGTCATCAAGGCCAATTTTTCGATTTCCGGCATCATCGGCACCGCGCTCGGGCCGATGTCGCCAGGCACCGCCTATGTCCTGCTCCATCATTACATGGGCGAGGTCGACGGCTCGGTGGGCGCCTGGGGCTATGCGCGCGGCGGCATGGGCGCGATCACCAAGGCGCTCTCGGAGTCCTTCCTCGCCTCGGGCGGCACGATCCGCACCGGCGCGGAGGTCAGTCAGGTGTTGGTCCAGGGCGGCAGGGCCAAGGGCGTCGTCCTGGAAAACGGCGACGAGATCCGCGGCAATCTCGTGGTCTCCAACGCGGACGTGAAACGCACTTTCCTGAAACTGGTGGAAGAGAAGGAACTGCCGGACATCTTCCTGCGCCGCGTGAAAAATTTCCGCATGCGCGGCTCGTCCGGCAAGGTCAACATCGCACTGGATTCGCTGCCAGAATTCCCGGCCCTGCCGAAGGACGCGCCTTCCATCCGCGGAGACCTGCATTTTACCGATTCCGTCGAGCGCATGGAGCGCGCCTATGACGACTGGAAGGCAGGGCGCTGGTCGGCCGATCCGTTCCTCGACGTCATGATCCCGACCTTGCTCGATCCGACCATGACCGCGCCGGGGAAACATTTCATGAGCTGCTTCGTGCAATATTGCCCGCCCAAGGTGGAAGGCCGCGAATGGACCGATGCCGACCGCGACGCTTTCGGCGAGACGGTCATCTCCCAGCTCGCCGACTATTCCCCCGGTTTCCGTGACCGCATCGTCCACATGGAGGTGCGCACGCCGCGCGAACTGGAAGCCGAGGTCGGCCTGACCGAGGGCAACATCTTCCAGGGCGAGCTCACCTTCGACCAGTTGCTGTTCAACCGCCCGGTGCCCGGCTACGCGCAATACCGCTCGCCGATCGCCGGCCTCTATATCTGTGGATCCTCTACGCACCCCGGCGGCGGTGTCATGGGCGCGCCCGGCCGCAACGCGGCAAGCGAAATCCTGCGCGACCTGTCGCGCGGCGCCAAGCATATGAGCCCGGCCCATGACGTCATTTGACTGCATCGTCATCGGCGGCGGCCACAATGGCCTCGTCGCAGCCGCCTTCCTTGCCAGGGGAGGCCGCAAGGTGGTCGTGCTTGAGGCCGAGCCGGAGACAGGCGGCGCCGGCCGCAGCCACGAATTCGCCCCCGGCTTCCGCGTTTCCATGGCGCATCTGCTGAATCGCCTGCACCCCGAGGTGGTCAAAAGCCTCGATCTCGAAAGCCATGGTCTCAACTTTTCGCCCGCGCGCCAGATACCGAGCGTCGCCCTGTCGGCGGAAGCCGATCCGCTGGTCTTGACCGGCGCCTATGGCGAGCGCTTGGAGGGCGTCTCTCCGTCCGGCGCGAAGGAATGGGCCGATGTGCGCGCGCAATTGTTCCGCTATGCCGGCATCATGAAGCCCCTGCTTGCCCGCCGTCCGCCGGCGCTGGGCGGCATGGCGCTCGCCGAAACCGCGGCCTTCGCCATGACCGGCCTTTCCCTGAAACGCCTCGGCAAGGAGGACATGCGCGATTTCCTGCGCGTGCTGCTGATGAACGTCGCCGACTTCGTCGACGAAGGCCTTTCCGACGACCGCCTGAAGGGTCTGCTGGCCTTCGATGCCGTGCTCGGCAGCCATCTCGGGCCCCGCTCGCCGACCTCGCTGCTCGGCCTCTACAATCGTCTCACCGGCGAGACCGGCGGCGTGCCCGGCGGCCAGCTTGCACCGGCGGGCGGCATGGGCGCGGTCATGGCGGCGATCCGCGCCGCCGCCGAAAAAGCCGGCGTGACCGTCCGCACCGGCGCGGCCGTCAGGGCGATCACCGTCGACAACGGCCGTGCCGCCGGCGTCGTCCTGGACGACGGCGAGGCGATCAAGGCCGCCACAATCGTTTCGGCGATGAACCCGCGCACGACCTTCATCGACCTTGTCGGCCCGCGCCATCTCGACACCGGTTTCGTCAGGCGGGTGCAGAACATCCGCATGAAGGGCGACGCGGCAAAACTGCACCTCGCGCTCGACCGCACCCCCGAATTCACCGGCCTGCCGCTGGAGTACCGGCGCGGCCGGCTGGTCATCGCGCCGTCGACCAACTACGTCGAAAATGCCTTCAATCCGGCGAAATACGGAGAATTCTCGCCGGAACCGGCGATGGAGATCACGCTTCCCTCGCTCGACGATCCGTCGCTCGCGCCCGCCGGCGCCTGCGTGCTGTCGGCAACCGTCCAATACGCGCCCTATGCGCTGAAGGAAGGCTGGGACAGCGGCAAGCCGAAATTCCTGGAAGCGACCCTCTCCGTGCTGGAACGCCATGCGCCCGGCATCCGCAAGACGGTCCTGCACGCCGAACTTCTCACACCCGCCGACATCGAGAAGAAATACCGCATGCCCGGCGGCCATTGGCACCATGGCGAATTGCAGGCCGACCAGATGCTGATGTCACGCCCCGTCTTCGGCGCCGAGGGCTACGACACGCCGCTTCCCGGCCTGTTCCTCGCCGGCTCTGGCTCGCACCCCGGCGGCGGCATTTCCGGCGTGCCCGGCACGAACGCGGCAAGGCGTGTGCTGGGGATGAAGGGATGACGACAATGGCCCCTTCCGCTGTTTCCGCACAGTCCCGCCTCGCCCTCCATCCGCATTTCCGCAAGCTGAAGCTGGAAACGCCGTTCCAGCCGCGCCTCGATGCGCTCAACCTGCAGCAATCCTGGTACGACTGGGCCGGCTACAAGGCTCCATCGGCCCTCTGGGACGAGGAACTCGAATATTTCGCCATCCGCAGCCAGGCGGCGGTGTTCGACATCTCGCCGATGGTGAAGTACCGCATCGAAGGGGCCGGCGCGGAGGCTTTCCTCGACCGCCTCACCCTGCGCGACGTGACAAAGTTGAAACCCGGCCGCGTCCACTACACCGCCTGGTGCGACGACGACGGTTTTGTGCTCGACGACGGCACGCTGTTCCGGCTGTCGCAGACACGTTTCCGCCTCTGCTGCCAGGAACGGCATCTGCCCTGGCTATTGGACAGTGCGCTCGGCTACGACGTCTCCATCGAGGAGGAGACGGAGGCCGTCGCGGGTCTCGCTTTGCAAGGCCCGACCTCATGGTCCGTCCTCAATGCAGCCGGTTTTGCCGGCGCGGAACTGCTAAAACCCTTCGACATCGCCACCTTCCCGCACGAGGACGGCGCGGTGATGATCTCCCGCACCGGCTTCACCGGCGACCTCGGCTACGAGCTTTTCGTCGATGCCGGAAAGGCCCTGTCCCTCTGGGACCGGCTGTTCGAAGACGGAAAATTATTCGGAATCCGTGCAATCGGCTATCATGCTCTCAACACCGCCCGCATCGAGGCGGGGCTGATCGTCGCCGGCGCCGACTTCACGCCCGCCGAACACGCCATACGCGCCGACCGTGTCCGCATGCCCGACGAGATCGGCCTGGGTTTCATGATCGACCTGAAGAAGGGCCATTTCAACGGCCGCCGCGCTATCGAGAAGGCGCGGGCCGTCGGCGGTCCGGCCCATGTGCTCGTCGGGCTGGAGATCGAAGGCAACGTGCCGGCCGAGCATGCCATCGTCTATCACCGAAAAACCCGCGAGGTCGGCCTGGTCTCGGCGGCGATCTGGTCGCCGCTGGCCAAGCGCAACATCGCCATCGGCAGCCTGCAACGCGCCTATGGCAACGAAGGCGCGAGCGACCTCTGGGTGGAGATCTACGCAATGCGCGAGTTGCAATACGTCAAGCTGATGAAGCGGGCGAAGATCGTGCCGCGGCCGTTCGTCAAGCTGGAACGGCGCACCGCGACGCCGCCAGGACGATTTTGAGATGCCTGCTTCCGACGACAAACCGAGCCGGCCGCCGAGCGCCGACGAAACCTCAAGGACGGGTGCTCCTCCAAAGGATATAAAGCCGGGCAGCCTTGTCGAAGCCGAACAGCCTTGCACGTCGATCGAAGCCGAGATCGCCGAGCAGTGGGAACTGGTCAACACCCCGCTGGGCGAACCGTGGTCCGGCCGCACCCGCTATGCCGCCGCCATGTCCTTCCACCAGCGCGGCGACATGAACGCCGACACGCTGGAGGTCTATCGCCTCTGCTCGCGGCTGGATGGCGAGGACCCGCTATCGATCATCCGCCAGCGCGGCGTGGGGAAGGCTTGGTTGGAACGCATAAAGAGGAAGGGATGAGGATCGCCCGGGCGGCTTCTAGAGGAATCCAGGAAAGTATAAGCATGTATACTGGCTTCTTGATATACAAGCATAAATCCGATACAAACCTTCAATGGATCCTGTACGCAACCCCTTCGCACCGGGCGCCGGTTCGCAACCTCCCGAGCTTGCCGGGCGTGACCAAATCATTGCGGATGCGACCATTGCGCTTCAACGCGCCATTCGGGGTAGGCATAGCCGCTCACAAATTCTCCTCGGACTACGGGGGGTCGGCAAGACAGTGCTTCTCAACAGGATCGAGGAACTGGCGGAAGCGAACAATCATCTCACGTCGCTGATCGAGGCCCCGGAAGGCCAGAAGCTCTACGATTTGCTCTATCCCAGATTGGTGCAGGTTCTTCGAAAGCTGTCGGTTCTGGAAAAATCCAAGGCGACGGCGCACAACGCGCTAAGGGTGCTTCGCAGCTTCGCCTCGGCGTTTAAAATTCAAATAGGGGACGTTTCGATAGCTGTCGATCCGGAACAAGGCGTGGCCGACAGCGGTAATCTAGAATACGATCTGCCGGAACTGTTCGTCAGTATCGGCGAAGCTGCAAAATCCGCGGGCCGGGGTTGGACCTTGTTGATCGACGAGGTTCAATATCTGCGAGAGGCTGACCTGTCGGCGTTGATCGTGGCTATTCATCACTGCAATCAGAAGAATCTGCCCGTGCTTTTTTTTGGCGCGGGTCTGCCTCAAGTGGCCTCACTGACCGGAGACGCGAAATCCTACGCCGAGCGACTTTTCAGCTATCCTTCCGTAGGGGCGCTGGACGCACCTGCTGCAGCAGCCGCGATCAGGAATCCGATAGAAGAAGAAGGAGAGGCCATAGCCGATGATGCCCTCGCGCAGATCATCGCCGAGACGCACGGATATCCCTACTTTCTCCAAGAATGGGGATATCAATCTTGGGAGGTTGCGGACAAATCACCCATCAATGTCACCGACGTCAACGTCGCTTCAGTCAAGGCCATCAAACGGCTTGACGATGGATTTTTCAAAGTCCGCTTTGACCGCCTGACAAGAAAAGAGCGAGACTACGTTATCGCAATGGCCCGTCTCGGCGATGGTCCGTATCGATCTTCGGATGTCGCGGAAGTGATGGGTGAGAAGGTGCAGAGCCTCGGTCCCGTGCGGGCAAGCATCATTCGCAAAGGAATGATCTATAGTCCATCCCACGGGGACATCGCCTTCACGGTCCCGCTTTTCGAAGATTATCTCAACCGTGTCTTTAATAATCGGTTGATGAAAGAGTTTGACGACCCGCTCCCACCGCTCGATGACGCTGAGTGAATTCGGGACGCCACGCAGGTGCGGCCCTCTGTGGAAGGACGCACCTCAGGCTGGCGGCTCGCTGTTCCCGCCGGCGTCACATCGCCGGCTGGGCCTCGATCGTCCGCAACGCCTGCGCCTGCCGCTTGGCGGCCGCCTTCACCGCGTCCTGCACCTTCTCGAAGGCGCGCACCTCGATCTGGCGCACGCGCTCGCGCGAAATGCCGAACTCTGAGGACAGGTCCTCCAGCGTCAGCGGCTCCTCCTCGAGGCGGCGCGCCTCGAAGATGCGGCGCTCGCGCTCGTTGAGCACCGACATGGCGCCGGCCAGCATGCCGCGCCGGTTTTCCAGCTCGTCCTGCTCGATCAGCACCGCTTCCTGGCTGTCGTGGTCGTCCACCAGCCAATCCTGCCACTCGCCGCTTTCGCCTTCGGTGGCGCGGATCGGCGCGTTGAGCGAGGCGTCGCCGGAAAGCCGGCGGTTCATCGAAACCACCTCTTCCTGCGAGACGTTGAGCCGTGTCGCGATCTCGGCGATCTGGTCGGGCTTCAAGTCGCCCTCTTCCAGCGCCTGGATCTTGCCCTTCACCTTGCGCAGGTTGAAGAACAGCCGCTTCTGGTTGGCGGTCGTGCCCATCTTCACCAGGCTCCACGAACGCAGGATATATTCCTGGATCGACGCCTTGATCCACCACATCGCATAGGTGGCCAGCCGGAAGCCGCGCTCGGGCTCGAACTTCTTGACGGCCTGCATCAGGCCGACATTGCCCTCCGAGATCACCTCGCCGATCGGCAGGCCGTAGCCGCGATAGCCCATGGCGATCTTGGCGACGAGCCGAAGGTGGCTGGTGACGAGCTTGTGGGCCGCGCCGGTATCCTCATGCTCCTGATACCGCTTGGCGAGCATGTACTCTTCCTGCGGCTGAAGCATCGGGAAACGGCGGATTTCTTCCAGGTAGCGGGAAAGCCCGCCCTCTCCGGAAACGATACTGGGTAGTGTCTGGGCCATGATAGCGCCCTCCTCTCTTCGAATTGCCCCCTGATCAAGGCGGGCATGTGGCGCCGCTGCATTTCCGCCGGGCGGCGCCAAACAGATTTATATAGGAACAAAACGCGAAAATACAGCTTTTGTTCAACCCGAAACAGTGTGTCACGCTTAAGTGAACAACGGTGAGCAGGTATCCGTTAGATACCGCGAAACACTTCAAGAAGTCTAGCGAAATCGGCAGGCGCCGGCTTTTCAAAACGCATGACCTCGCCGGTCACGGGATGGCGGAAGGCGAGCAGCCAGGCGTGCAGCGCCTGGCGCGGAAAGGAGTTCACCACTGACCGCGCCGGCTCCGGCAAGCGGTTCGCCTTGGTGCGGAAGCCGATGCCATAGTCGCGGTCGCCGACCAGCGGGTGGCCGATATGCGCCATGTGGACCCGTATCTGATGCGTCCGCCCGGTCTCCAGCCGGCATTCGAGCAGCGCCGCCTGCACACCGCCGCCAACCTCGCCGAAGCGCTCCAGCACGGAAAAATGCGTCACGGCGTGACGGGCATCGTCACGCCCTTCCGGCACGACGGCCCGGCGCACCCGGTCCGATGCACGGCCGAGCGGCGCATCGACGGTGCCGCTCATGCGCGACGGGATGTTCCAGACCAGCGCCAGATAGGCGCGCTCCAGGTCGCCGTCGCGGCCATGGTCGGCAAAGGCCTCCGACAGCGCCTTGTGGGCGCGGTCGGTCTTGGCCGCCACCATCACGCCGGACGTATCCTTGTCGAGCCTGTGCACGATGCCCGGCCGCCGCACCCCGCCAATGCCGGAAAGGCTGTCGCCACAGTGATAAATCAACGCGTTGACCAGCGTGCCGGTCCAGTTTCCGGCGCCGGGATGCACGACCAGCCCGGCCGGCTTGTTGACGACGATCAGCTCGTCGTCCTCGTAGAGAATGTCGAGCGGGATGTTTTCGCCCTGCGGCTCGGCCCGCTCGGGCTCGGGCAGAACGACCTCGACCGTTTCGCCCGCCGCCATTTTCCGCTTCGGCTCGGTCACAGCCAAGCCGCCGACCGTGACGGCGCCCTGCTTTATGAGCGCCTGCAGGCGGCTGCGCGAAAAATCGCCGCCGAGGGCCGCCGCCAGCCACTGGTCGAGCCGCTGCCCCACCGCATCCTCGCCGGCGGTAAGCCCTTTCCTAAAGCCACCGGCTTCGTTATCAGGATCGCCCATCGCCAGCCCGGAATGTTGCATGATACGGCCCAAATTCGACGACGAGGAGGAAAAGCCGCTCGACCCCGCGGTCGAGAACGTGCGGAAAAAGCTCGTCCGCTTCGTCGCGATCAATCTCGGGCTTCTGTTCGTCGCCCTTATGGCGGTCGTGGCGGCTATTGTCTACAAGACCCGCAGCGAGGCTCCGGCAGTCGTCGAAGCGCCGGCTTCCGACATTCCCGCACCGGCCGGCGCCGTTCCCGTGCCCGCCGGCACCGTGCTGGAAGGCGAGATCGCATTGCCCGCCGGCGCAAGGATCGTCTCGCAGTCGCTGTCCGGCAGCCGCCTGTCGCTCGGCCTCGAACTGCCGGGCGGCTCACACGCCATCTACCTCTACGACCTTGCCGAACGCCGCATCGTCGGCCGCTTTACCGTCACCTCGAAATGACCGAACCCACGCCTTTGTCCCCGCAAAGGAAAATAACCACGGTCACGCTGGTCGTCGCCGGCTATGACGAGGCCATCGCCTGGTACTTGCAGAAACTCGGTTTCACGCTGTTCGAGGATGTCGATCTCGGCGGCGGCAAGCGCTGGGTCACAATCGGCTCGGAAAATGGCGGCGTACGCCTGCTGCTGGCCGAGACGACCGACGACGACCAGCGCGCCCGCATCGGCGACCAGACCGGCGGCCGCGTCTTCCTGTTCCTGGAGACCGACGATTTTTCCCGCGACCACGCCGCGATGCGCGCCGCCGGCGTCACGTTCCGCGAAGCCCCGCGCCACGAAGCCTATGGCACGGTCGCGGTCTTCGCCGACCTCTACGGCAACCTGTGGGACCTGATCGAGCCGAAGCGCTGACGCCTGTTTCCAACCAGCCGGCCGCGGCGAAAAAGCAATGGCGGCAGGTTGCGAAGGACGGCCACACCGGCACTTCGAACGATCCCGGCCGATCCGCTCGAAACCCGGTTGCTTTTTCCAGAAGCCCGGAATAGATACGGGCTTCTGGTCACGCGCCCATCGTCTAGCGGTTAGGACGGCGCCCTCTCACGGCGCAAACAGGGGTTCGATTCCCCTTGGGCGTACCAGTAAAATCAAAGCATTTGGCCATATAGCTGACCCTAGTCGAACGAGCGCCGTGATTGGCCGCAGGGATGCCGCCACATAGGACTGGCCACATGCTGCGGCCATTCGCGATCAGCGGGGTTTATTGAAACGCATTTTCTCCGTGCCGGCCACCGCCGCTTCCAGACAACACTGAAACAAATCCGGCCGGTTTCGAAATCGGCGTGAAACGCCCTCGCCGCAATCTCGCTCCAACACACCGTTCTCGGCCTGTCCAACGGCGGCTTCGTCGTCGCCTACAACAACCACGACACCGCCGACGGCTATATGATGGTGGACTTCTACGATTCCGGCTTCAACCGGATCGGCACCTACCAGGACCGGGTCCCCTTCGTCGGCGACACGACGGCGATCGGCCAGCCGGCGCTGACGGAAACCTCCAGCGGCAACGTGGTGTTGATGTGGGAGGAGGGCGACCAGGGCGGGATCAAGGGCCGCACCTTCAGTTCCACCGGCACAATCCTCAGCCCGGAATTCACCTATGGCGGCGGAGCCTCCTACCAGGACCCGCAACTGGCGACGCTGGAGAACGGCAACTACATCTTCACCTTCGCCACGCTCGCCAACCAGGCTGACCTGACCCCGCCGATTTCGCGGCGATCTGACACCGGTATGGCTTCGAAAACATCGCCGGGACCGGCCCGCCCCCGCCAAAGCCGGTCCCGGCGGGCCAACCGCTACAACAGGAAGTCGTCGGCGGTGAGCGTCGGCGCCCCCGTCAGCGTGATCTGGAAATCGACTGACTTGTTGCCGTCGAGGTCACCGTAGAGGATGCCGCCGCTGTACCGCAGCTCGCCGGCAACGCCGTGGAACGCGGTCGCGCCGATATAGGTGAAAGCCTGGTCGCCGGCTGCGTTGACGTTGGCGTCGACCGCGGCGAGGTTGATCGTGTCGTCGCCATGCACGAAGTCGGTGATCTTGTCGTTCTCCGTGCCGGCCACGCTGTCGGTCGCGCTGGTGAACAGGAACACGTCGTTGCCGAGGCCCCCGGCCAGCGCGTCGCGCCCCGCTCCGCCGATCAGCGTGTCGTTGCCGTCGCGGCCGAGAAGCGCGTCGTTGCCGTCGTTGCCGGCCAGCGTGTCGCTGCCGTTGCCGCTGTAGATCGTGTCGTTGCCGCCCTGTCCGGTGACGTACTGGCCCGTCGCGACATTCGTCAAATTGATGGTGTCGGCGCCGCTGGTTCCGCGGATCTCGTCGATGAAGGTGATGGCGGCGTTGCTCAGGTTGGTCGTCCCGGCCGTGGAAATGAACAGCCGCTCGACGTTGCCGCCGCCGGTGATCGTCTCGAAGGCGTCGAGCTGCGCCGATGTCAGCGTCACGTCGTTGGCGTTGAGCGACAGCTGCTCGACGCCTGTGATCTTGGCCGCGGTGATGTCCACGGCGCCCACTGCCCCGAGGGTCGCGAAATCCAGCCGGTCGAGGTCGTTGCCGCCGTTGAGCGTCTCCGCAAGCCCGCCGATGTCGGAGATCTGGTCGATCTGGAAGACGTCATAGCCGACGCCGCCGCCCAGCACGTCGGCGCCCTGGCCGCCGAGGATGATATCGTCACCGTCGCCGCCATTGATCGTATCGGTGCCGATGTCGCCCCACAGCCTGTCGGCGCCGTATCCGCCGGTGATCGTGTCATTGCCGGCCCGCCCGTCGATGAACAGCGGTGAGGTGACGCCGGCGATGGTGACGACGTCATTGCCGGAAGAGCCGCGCAATTCGTCGATGCCGAAGAAGCTTGCGCCCGTCAGGTCGGCCGTTCCCGCGGCGGAAATGATCAGCCGGTCGACATTGCCGCCGCCGGTCAGCGTCGAGAAGGCGCCGAGCTGCGCGGCGGTCAGCGTCACGTCGTTGGCTTCGAGGGCGATCGCCTCGATGCTGCTGATCGTCGCCTTGGTCAGATCCACGGCACCCGATGCGCCAAGCGTGGCGAAATCGAGCTTGTCGGTGTCGGCGCCGCCGCTGATCGTCTCGGCCAGGCCGGAAACGTCGGCCACGAACGACACGCGAAAAATGTCGTTGCCGGCTTGGCCGCCCAATATGTCGGTGCCCGAGCCGCCATTGATGATGTCGTTGCCATCCTCGCCGTAGATTTTGTCGTTGCCGGTCTCGCCGGTGATCGAATCGTTGCCGGTGCCGCCCTTCACCACGTCGGCATCCGCGCCGCTGTTGATGACGTCGTTGCCTTCGCTGCCGGTCACCGTGTCGGTGCCGGCCAGCGTGTTGATGGTCTGGCCGTTGGCGACGCCGCTGAGCACGAAGGTGTCGATGCCGGAGGTGCCGCGGAATTCGTCGATGCCGAAGATAAACGCATTGCTCAGGTCGACGCTGCCGGCCGCCGACAGGATGAACCGGTCGGGATTGCCGCCGCCGGTAAGCGTGTCGAAGGCGCCGAGTTGCGCCGCCGTCAAGGTGACGTCGTTGGATTCGAGCGTGATGCGCTCGACATTGGTGATGATCGCCTTGGACAGATTGACGGCGCCGATGGCGCCGCGCGTCGCGAAATTGATCGTGTCGATGTCGTTGCCGCCATCGATCGTCTCGGCCAGCCCGCTGATCTCGGAGACGCCTTCGAAGTAGAAGATGTCGTTGCCGACGCCGCCGGCCAGCTTGTCGGCCCCCTGCCCGCCGAGGATGATGTCGTCGCCGTCGCCGCCATCGATCGTGTCGCTCCCGGCATTGCCCTCGACATAATCGGCGCCGGTCCCGGCGATGATCACGTCGTCGCCGCCGCGACCGTAGACGGCATCGTTGCCGGCGCCGGCGTCGACCGTGTCCGCGCTGTCGGTCACGGTGTTGAACTCCGTGCCGCCGACTCGGACGCCGTCGCCGGCCTTGTGGATGGTGTCGTTGAACTGCGTTCCGGTGATGTTGGCCATGTCGATCGCTCCACACCCTGGTTGGTACGCCGGCCCAGCCCGGCATCACGAATGCCCGGGGCGCCCGATCGTAGCTGTCAGCGACAATGGCAGGTGCAGATGGAACGCGCCCCCCGCAAACGGGGGTAGCGGCAAGGATTCGTTAACCAGGGTTGCAGGAGGTCACCGGACCGCTTCGAGCAGGCCGGAGGCAGTTCACGGCGCGTCCGGGACGAGGCCCGCGGCTACTCGGCGGCTTCCGCGCCGGTCTTGCCCGACGCTACGTTGGCGGCCCGGTTCGCCTCGATCCGCTCATGCGCCATCTTGTCGACGGCGGCACGCAGTTCCGGGTGGCGCGCCATGAACTGCGTGAAGTCCCGCCGCTCCAGGAACTGGAAGTCGCAGAAGTCGATGGCGATGACGTCGGCGGTTCTCCGGGAGCCGCTGAGCAGTGCCATCTCGCCGAAGAACGAACCGGCGTCCAGGCGGATTGCCCGCCCGTCGACCCGCACCTCCACCGCGCCGGAGGAAACGAAATACATGCCGTCTGCCCGGTCGCCGGTGCGGATCACGCGCTCGCCGGGCGAGGCGTAGGTCGGCCGGAACAGCAGCAGCAATTCCTCCTGGTCGTCGGGCGGCACCAGCGACAGCAGCGGAAAGGTCGCCACCAGTTCCTGGATCCTCACATGCCGCGCTTCGTCGCGCGCCTCCTGGACCGCCCGGATGCGCGCGAGTTCCTGCACCAGCACGTCGTGATTGGCGCGTCCATAGCCGGCGGCCACGCTGGGCCAGCGAACGCGGACCCATTTCTGCAATTCGCCAGTGACGTAGAAGACAAGAGGATTCAGCGTGATCGACAGCAGCGCACCCGCAAGCACAAGGTCCCGGCCTTCGGTCGGGATCAGGCCGAGGCCGAGGCCGAGCGCGACAAGAATGAAGGAGAATTCGCCGATCTGGGCCAGGCTTCCGGCAACCATCAGCCCCATGCTGACCGGATAGCGCAGCAGGATGACGATCAGGAAGCCGATCACAGACTTGCCGACCATGATCAGCGCCAGCACACCGAGCACGTCGAGCGGATCCTCGACGATGACGGACGGATCGAACAGCATGCCGACCGAGACGAAGAACAGCACCGAGAAAGCGTCCTGCAGCGGCAGGGATTCGGCGGCAGCCTTATGGCTGAGATGCGATTCGCCGAGCACCAGGCCGGCGAAGAACGCACCCAGCGCGAAGGAGACGCCGAACACCTGGGCCGAGCCGTAGGCGATGCCGACTGCCAGTGCCAGCACCGACAGCGTGAACAGTTCGCGCGAACCCGTGCGCGCCACCTTGGTCAGCACCCACGGCACCACCTTCGGACCGAGGAAGATCGCCAAGGCGGCAAACACCCCGACCTTGGCCAGGGTAATCGCCAGCGTCAGCAGCAACGATGAATCGCCGGTCTCCGCGCCATGCGCGCCGGCGGTGTCGGCGCCCAGCAGTTCCGCCAACGCCGGCAGCAGCACCAGCGCCAGCACCATGGCGAGGTCCTCCACGATGAGCCAGCCGACCGCCACCCGCCCGCTCGGCGTGTTGAGAAGGTTGCGCTCCTCCAGCGCCTTGAGCAGCACCACCGTACTCGCCACCGAGAGGCTGAGCCCCAGCACGATGCCGGCGCCCAGGCTCCAGCCCCAGATCGAGGCGAGCCCGACGCCGAGCAAGGTAGCGAACACGATCTGGCCGATCGCGCCCGGGATCGCGACGCCGCGAACCGCCAGCAGGTCGGAAGCCGAGAAATGCAACCCGACACCGAACATCAGCAGGATGATGCCCATTTCCGCAAGCTGGGAGGCGAGGCCGGCATCAGCCACGAAGCCGGGCGTGAACGGGCCGATCATCACTCCGGCGACGAGATAGCCGACCAAGGGCGGCAGCCGCAGGCGATCCGCCAGATAGCCGCAGATCGAGGCAAGCACAAAGCACACGGCTATCGTGGCGATCAGCGTGAAATCTTGATGCAAACCGTGTCCCCTGTTCCGGTCCTTGCGCGGCTTACCCGTCAAATGCCGGGAAAGTGCCGGGATCGCAAGCCCGCGATCGGTTTTCGAAGCCGCCAAATTCACCAGCGAAAGATATTTGCCGCATTCCCCCGACGCACCGCCGTTGCGGCGGCATCAAGGCGACGCCTTGACTTTCCCGCGCCCACGCCCGACTTCCTGTAGCCGAAGGGAGACCACCGCCATGTCAGAACCCCGACGATCGACGATCGACGCGGGAGAAGTCGAACGCTTCTCCGCGCTTTCCGCCGAATGGTGGAACCCGAACGGAAAATTCCGGCCGCTGCACAAGTTCAATCCGGTACGTCTCTCCTACATCCGCGACCAGGTCGCCGCGCGTTTCGGCCGCGACATCCATGCCGCGCGGCCGTTCGAAGGCCTGCGCTTCCTCGACATCGGCTGCGGCGGCGGCCTGCTGTGCGAGCCGATGGCGCGGCTTGGCGCAACGATGGTCGGCGCCGATGCCTCGGCCACCAACATCGAGGTGGCGAAGCTGCATGCCGCCGAATCGGGGGTGACCATCGACTATCGCGCCGCTGCCGCCGAGGACCTCGCCGATGCGGGGGAAAAGTTCGACGTCATCCTCAACATGGAAGTGGTCGAGCACGTCTCGGATGTCGGCCTCTATCTGGCGCGCTGCTCCGAAATGGTGCGGCCGGGAGGCATCATGTTCGTCGCCACCATCAACCGCACGCTGAAGGCGCTGGGGCTGGCGATCATCGGCGCCGAATACGTGCTGCGCTGGCTGCCGCGCGGCACCCACCAGTATGGCCGGCTGGTGCGTCCCGACGAGTTGGAGAAGGCGCTCTCCGAGGCAGGCATGACGATCGTCGACCGCACCGGCGTCATCTATCATCCGCTCGCCGACCGCTGGCAGCGGTCGAAGGACATGGACGTCAACTACATGGTGATGGCGGAAAAACCCTCGGTGGCCTGATCGCCCACCATCCGAATCGACCGCCTACATCGCCTCGATGACCACCCGCCGGTTGAGCGCGCGCCCTTCCGGCGTTTTGTTGTCGGCGACCGGGTGATCCTCGCCATCACCGCCCGGCCTGAGCAGCGAGTTGTCGAACAGTTTTTCCCTGACGAAAAAATCCGCGACCGCCTGCGCGCGCTGGCGTGAAAGGCGCTTGTTGTAGCCGCCGCCGCCGACATTGTCGGTGTGGCCGGTGATGTAGATCTTGTGGTCGGGCTGCAGCCTCTGCTTGATGTAGGCGGCCGCTTCCCGCAGCCTCTGCTCCGCGCCCGGCTTGAGCCGGAAACTGTCGAAGGCGAACAGTTCTTCGTTGGGGACGCGAAAGCCGATCGTGGAGGTTGCCGTGCTGGGGCCGATCCGCTCCGGCGATCCCTCGACGCGAAGATGCTTCGGCGCCTTGGCGGAGATGCCGTTGGCCAAAGCCATCCGGGCCTGTTCGGAATGGTAGCCCGGATGTTCGTCGAGCCGCCTGACCAGCGGCACGATATCGTCGTAGGAGATGCGGAGCCCCGAGCCCGGAGCGCTGTCCAGCCCGAATTGTTTCACGAGCCCGATCGCCTTCTTGACGACGCCCCAGCCGGCGGGAATCGTCGGGTTCGGATCGTTCAGCAGAAGATAGAGGGCCTGCGCCAGATAGGCGGCCGACTCGTTGGCCTTGGCCGTCATCTGCACATACTCCATGTCCTTGATGGCGTGGGTGCATTCGTGAACCAGGATCGATCTGTTGAAGAGATCCGGGGGCGAATCGGCCTTCTGCGTCGTGATCGTATCGGTGTCCGAGCGGTAGGTCGCGAGCCCCTCGGTATCGCCCGTCACGACGAGGATCTGATCGTCGCGGATGAGTTCGAAAATCTTGCGGTAGGCCTCGCCACGAACATGCAAGCCGTCGACGGAGAAATCCATCTTGTTGAGGACCGAATCCCCGACTGCCATCATGACGTCTATCTGACCGAGTGGCATGGCAATCCTTTCCTTGCCGCGGCCCTTGCCCACTCGGCGGTACAGGCCGGGACACAAGCGCAGGATTATGGCAATAACCACAGAAATCTGTGGAAAGATGCAAATCTACACGCTCGACAATCGGAAGGAAATTGAGGGGTATTGATCCAGTTGCAATATGCGAATTGGGCCAGTTACGCTAAACCAGAATTCAACTTTGCAACTGGCAGATGCACCATAGGAAATTGAGATTTCACGATAAGTATAAATGACAAAAACATAGATTTAGGAAGATCAAGCCTATCGCCAATTTTGTCACGCCACGGGGCATTTCAGGCCCGCTGGCAAGCACTGGACTCGGCAGCACCGGTTACAAAGGTTTTCACTGCGACACAGGCGCCTCGCCATCCTCGGCGGCGAATGAACCTCGGCGGCCGAAAAAGCGGCGCAATGGTTTCGCGGCAGGTTGCAAATGTTCAAGACGAGGGCGACCGATAGCGGCACGATGACGCCCGACATGAAGCCAGCCGCGCACCGGACAGAACAATGACCGTCGACGACTTTCGCCGGATCGCCCTCGCCCTGCCCGAAGCGGAGGAGAAATCGCATTTCGGCAAGCCGGATTTTCGCGTGCGCAATCGTATCTTCGCCAGCCTGCCGCCCGGCAGCCATGCGGTGCTGAAGCTGACGCCGGGAGAGCAGGCGATGCTTGCAAGCGCAGAGCCGAACATCTTCCGGCCGGTCAAGGGCGGCTGGGGACGGCAGGGCTGGACGGAGGTGACTTTGTCGGCCGCGGACGAGACCACCCTGCGCAGCGCCTGCCTGATGGCCTGGCGCAACGCCGCGCCCCCGGCGCTGAGGAAACGCGAGGCGCAGGCGCGTGCATGAAATCGCGGCTTGCCGGCAGGTTCCGGCCGGAGCTTATCCGGTCTAGTTCCGGTCGTCCGGAAACACCGGGATCGGCATAAACTCGACACCATCGTCGACGAGGCCCTTGGCCTCCTCCGGCGTCGCCTCGCCATAGATGCCGCGCGCCTCGGTCTCGCCGAAATGGATTTTTCGCGCTTCGTCGGCAAACTTGTCGCCGACATAGTCGGCGCTCTCGCGCATCTTCTCGGACAGCGCCTTCAACTGCGCCATTGCCTGCTTCTGGGCCTCGCCCATGGCCAGCGCGATCTTTTCCTTTTTGCGGCCCGTGGAGACCGACGGCGCCATCAGCGCTTTCTCGACCTTCTTCGAGCCGCATGATGGGCATTCGACGAAGCCGCGCTTTTTCTGCGTATCGAAATCGTCATTGTTGCGGAACCACGCCTCGAATTCGTGCTCGTGGTCGCAATGCAGGGAAAAACGGATCAAGATGCGGCTCCCCGCAGCGAGGGTTCCGGCCGCGCCACATGGTTGACGGCGAATTCGCGTGCGTTCTTCAGATTGGGGATTTTTTTGCGCGCCTGCGCCGAAAGTGCGGTATCGATCTCGGCAATCACGATGCCCGGCTCGTCATGAGCGGCCTCCGCGATCACCTTGCCCCACGGATCAACGATCAGCGAATGGCCATAAGTCTCGCGGCCGTCCTCATGCTTGCCGCCTTGCGCGGCGGCGATGACGAAGGCGCCGTTCTCGATGGCGCGGGCGCGCAGCAAGATGTGCCAATGCGCCTCGCCGGTCTGGCGCGTGAAGGCGGCTGGAACCGTCAGCACATCGGCGCCGGCAAGCGCCTCGGCGCGGAACAGTTGCGGAAAGCGCAGGTCGTAGCAGACGGCAAAACCCAACCGTGCGATGGCGAGATCGGCCACCGTCGCGCCCGCGCCCGCCTCGTAGGCGGCGGATTCGCGCCAACTCTCGCCATTGTCGAGGTCGACATCGAACATGTGGATCTTGTCGTAGGAGGCGAGCAACGAACCGTCCGGGCCGAACAGCAGCGCGCGGTTGGCGAGTTTGCCGTCGGTGCGCAGGATCGCCGTCGAGCCGATATGCAGATGGATGCCGAGTTCGCCGGCAAGCCGCGCCGCCGTAGCGACCACCACATCCTTCTCCTCGGTGGTGAAGGCGTTTGCCCGCGCATCCTTGTCGCGCACCAGCGCGCCGGTCATCTCGGGCGTCTGCACGTAGGTCGCACCCTGCGCCGCGGCGTCGCGCACCATCGCTTCCATGTCGGCGGCGTTGCGGCGGGGCTCGGTGCCCGACCGCATCTGGATCGCGGCGGCCTTGAAGATGCTCATCAAAAATCTCCTCAGTTCAACGTGCCGGTCGCAAGCAGGCCGTCGAGCCGGCCTTGCGCGTCCAGCGCATAAAGATCGTCGCAGCCGCCGACATGCACGTCGCCGACGAAGATCTGCGGAAAGGTCGAGCCGCCCTTCGAGCGAGCGATCATCTCGGAACGCAGTTCCGGCGAGAAGCTGGCGTCGTGTTCGGTATAGGCGACGCCCTTGCGCTCGAGCAGGCTCTTCGCCGCGGCGCAATATCCGCACATCAAGCGTGTATAGATGGTGACGTCGGCCATGCCGTCATGCCTCTGTGATCAAGTTTATATAGTCGCTCACTCTTCCGGCAGGAAGTCCCCTGGCAGAACCCGCGCGAAGGTCAGCACGTCGACCGCCGAGGCGCCGCCCTTGATCAGCGCTCGCGTCACCGCCGCGACGGTGGCCCCGGTCGTATAGACGTCGTCGACGAGCAGCACGCGCCTGCCGCGCAGCCGCGCCTTGGCCCCGGCCGGCACAGCGAAGGCGGCGCGCACATTCTCCTCGCGCTCCTTGTGGCCGAGGCCCACCTGCTGCTTTGTCACCTTGACGCGCAGCACCACCAGCGGATCGAACGGCACGCCGGTCAGGCGGCTGACAGTGCGCGCCAACTCGGCCGACTGGTTGAACCGCCGCCGAAAGAACCGCCAGCGGTGCAGCGGCACCGGCACGATCAGGTCGGCATCGGGGAAAAGCTCGAAGCCCGCCCGCACCATCCACTCAGCCATCCACGGTGCGAGGTCTGTGCGGTCGTTGTATTTCAGCCGCTGGACCATCTGCCGCGCCACGCCGGTGTAAGCAACGGCGGCGCGCGCCCGCGCGAAGGGTGGCGGGTTGGCGATCGCCTCCGAGGAAAGGAAATTTTCACCCATGTCGTGGGTGAACGGCGTGCCCATCACCGGGCACCAGGGGCGGTCGAGCAGGCGCAGCTTCGGCCAGCAGGCGCCGCACAGGGAACCCGGCTGGCTGACCTGCCGCCCGCAGCCGGCACAGACCGGCGGAAACAGCAAACGCGCCGGCAACTTCAGCGCCGTCGCTGCGAATTCCTTGATATCAGCGCCCCAATCCGCCATGTGAGTGGCTCCCAAAGCGGGAAAATAGCAGAAGCGCGGCAAGCCGTCGCGCCTGGCGCAGACGAGACCATGCAGCCGATATTCGACACAGACCTATCGATGCAGCATAAGCGCCGCGCGCTGGCCACTCCGGTCGCCGGCGCGGATTTCTTGATGCGCCGCGTTGCCGAAGACCTTGCCGACCGTCTTGCCACGGTCGAGCGCCGCTTCCCGGATGCCGCCGCGCTTTTCTGCGTCACCCCCGATGCCCGCGAAGTCATCACGGCCAGCGGCAAGGCCGATACGATAACCAGGATCGAGGCCGACAACGCCTTCCTCGATGGCGGCGACGGCAGGCTGGCACCGGCCGAGACGGTCCCGCTTCCGCCCGAAAGCCTCAACCTCGCCGTCTCGCTGCTGTCGCTGCAGGAGGCCAACGACATACCCGGCGTGCTGATCCAGATTTGCCGCGCTTTGCGGCCCGACGGCCTGTTCCTCGGCGCGATGGCCGGCGGCGGCACGCTCGCCGAACTGCGTGAAAGCCTTCTTGCCGCCGAGAGCGAGATTTATGGCGGCGCCGGCCCGCGCGTCTTCCCCTTCGCCGATGTCCGCGATGTCGGCGCGCTGCTGCAGCGGGCCGGCTTCGCGCTTCCCGTCGCCGACGTCGAGACCGTCACAGTGCGCTATGCCGACATGTTCGCCCTGATGCGCGATCTCCGGGCGATGGGCGCCACCAACACGCTCGCCGCACGCTCGCGCCGTCCGGCGACGCGCGCGTTATTCCTGCGCGCTGCCGAAATCTATGCGGAGCGGTTCTCCGATCCGGATAGCAGGATCAGGGCGACCTTCTCGATCGTCTGGATGTCAGGCTGGGCGCCCGCGCCGACGCAGCAGAAGCCGTTGAAGCCGGGTTCGGCGAAGGTTTCGTTGGCGGACGCGCTACGCGGCGGCTGACGACCCGTCTCGAAAATCTTCGTGGAAATTCGGCGGCACTCAGTGAAAGTTCAATCCCTTGTTGATCTCACTGTTGTTGTCACCCCAGAGGAATTCAAGCTGATCGGCAAGGCCACCAACGCCCGCGACAATGGCAAGGGAGATGAGCGCGATAATCAGGCCGTATTCGATGGCGGTGGCGCCATTTTCATCCTTCAGAAATCGACGGATCATCTTGTTCATCGGCCCTTCCCCTCTGCCTTTTACCCTAGAGGCAAGAGATTAAGGAAGGTTAACGCCGCAGCATTAACGCCCGATGAAAAGCAAACGCGAATTTGCACCGATCGCCGCCGGTGCGTCGACGCCGTCCGGAAATGACCGGGCGGTCTCTCAGCAATCGCCGCTGCGGCTTCCGTTGTCCCGCAGGATGCAGACCGAGTTCGGCGTGGGTTGCAGCACGCTTTTGCGGATCGTGTAGGTGCCGGTGTAGCCGATCGACCCGGTCGAGGTGAAGTCGATGCCGAGTGGAGCATCGTCCAGCGCTAGGTGGCCGCCGAAGCGGTTGTCGAGGATTTGCGTGACGATCAGCGCGATGGCGACGGCCACGGAGCCGAAGAGCAGCGCGATCCGCAACGCGCTGCCGCCGGCCGCCTCCAGCCGCGATCGGGTTCGATGGATCTCGTCAAAGTCCCGATCGTCGAAAGCCATGCCTCGCCCTTGCCGCCTGTCGAATCGGCCAGCCCAAGCCGATTGCGAGCCTCATTCGCTCACATTCGAATAAACTTTTCCTTAATGGGCAGCCGCCGCGCGTGGGCTCAAAGCAGGTCGATGAGGAAAGGAATCAGCGGGTAGTCGGCCGGCGGCATTGGGTAGTCGCGCATGTTCTTCGGCCGCACCCATTTCAGCACCTGCCCTTCCCGCGGCGTCGGGATGCCCGAAAACCGCCGGCAGACGAACAGCGGCATCAGCAGGTGGAAGGTCTCGTAGGTGTGGCTGGCGAAGGTCAGCGGCGCGAGGCAGGCGGTCTGCGTCGCCACGCCGATCTCCTCCTGCAATTCGCGGATCAGCGTTTCCTCGGGCGTCTCGCCGGGCTCCACCTTGCCGCCCGGGAATTCCCACAGCCCGGCAAGCGACTTGCCCTCCGGCCGCTGCGACAGCAGCACGCGCCCGTCCGCGTCGACCAGCGCGCAGGCCGACACCAGCAGGATGGGTTTTCCCGGTTTCGCTTCCACGGCGCTCAAGCTTGGATGTCCGCCGGCTGCCGGTAGTGGTAGCGGTAGAGTTCGCTGAACCCGATGCCGTCATAAAGCTTTCGCGCCGGCGCGTTGCCGGCTTCCACCTGCAGCCAGGCCGTATGCGCGCCGCGCAGCCGCGCCCATTTCAGTGCCGACAGCACGATCCGTCTTCCATGGCCCTTGCCACGCTCCGCCGCCGCCGTGGCGATCTCGAACAGCCCGGCGAGGTCTCCGTCGTGAACGCAGACCGCAGTGGCCAGCGGCTTGCCGTCCTGCTCCAGCACGAACAGCCCGGCCTCGGGCTCGACCGCCTCGATGACACCAGCCAACCCCAGCCCCAACGCAGCGTCCTGGCCGCGCACGGCAATCGCCGCGCCGACGAAACGGCCGACATCCTTCATCGGTATCTGGTCCATCGCCTCGTCCACCGCAGCCTCGCTCAGCGGCAGCCGCATCACCATCGATTCGTCGAAACGCGACCAGCCGAGGCCGTCGAGATGCTCGGAGATTGTCTTGGCCGCCAGCGGCGACAGCCGCATCGTCAACGGGCGCCCCACCGCGCCGAACCGCCACGCGGCGCGCTCCAGCCGCGCCTCGATGTCCGACTTGTCGCCGGGGTCGAGCGGATTGACCGAGTTCAGCCGCTTCGCCGGATGGCCGTTGGTCAGCCTTATCGCCCAGGCGCCGTCATAATGCACGGAGCCGGCCGGCCAGGCGCGAAACCCCGCCGCCTCGAAGCGGCGCACTGTCGTCAGTTCCGGCATGGGGACAATGCCCATCCCCCCGGTCTCAGCTTCTGTAGTCGCCATTGATCGCGACATATTCCTTGGTGAGGTCGCAGGTCCAGACGGTCGCCTTGCCGCGCCCGAGCCCGATGTCGACGCGGATCACGATGTCGTCGCGTTTCATGTAGGCGGAGGTCGCGGCTTCCGAATAATGCGGGTCGCGCTCGCCCTCGAAGGCCAGGCGGTTGTCGCCGAACCAGATCGCCAGCCGGTCGCGATCGGCCGGTTCGCCGGCCTTGCCGACGGCCATGACGACGCGGCCCCAATTGGCGTCCTCGCCGGCCACCGCCGTCTTCACCAGCGGCGAATTGGCGATGGAGAGCGCGATGCGTTTGGCCGAGCGGGCGGATTTCGCTCCAATCACCGTCACTTCCACCTGCTTGCGCGCGCCCTCTCCGTCGCGCACCACCTGCAGCGCAAGCTGCTTCAGCAGGCGGTTCAACGCCCGCTTGAACTGGCCGAGGCGGGCATCGCCTGCGTCCGTGATACGCGGCGCGCCGCGTTTTGCCGCCGCACCGGTGGCAAACAGCATCAGCGTGTCGCTGGTCGAAGTATCGCTGTCGACGGTCACCGCGTTGAAGGTCGAGCCGACGCCCTTGGACAGCAGCGCCTGCAGCACGGGCGCATCGATCGCCGCGTCGGTGGCTACGAAAGACAGCATCGTCGCCATGTCCGGCGCGATCATGCCGGCGCCCTTGGCAATGCCGTTGATGACGACATCGGCGTCGCCGATCTTCACCGTCGCGGTGGCGACCTTCGGATAGGTGTCGGTGGTCATGATCGCCTTCGCCGCTTCCGTCCAGCGGTCGGGCTTGGCTTCCTGCGCCATGCCGGCGAGCAGATGCGAGAAACGGTTGGCATCCAGCGGCTCGCCGATCACGCCGGTCGAGGCGAGGAACACCTCGCCGGCCGAGGCATCCACCGCCTTGGCGGCGGCTTTGCCGGTCATCTCGGTCGTCTCGCGGCCCTTCTTGCCGGTGAAGGCGTTGGCGTTGCCGGAATTGACCACCAGCACCCGCGCCCTGCCGCCGGCAAGGTTCTTCCGGCAAAAGTCGACCGGCGCGGAAGGGCATTTCGAGCGCGTGAACACGCCCGCCGCAGTCGTCCCCTCGTCGAACACCATCGCCAGCAGGTCGGTGCGGCCCTTGTATTTGATGCCGGCCTCGGCGGTGGCGATGCGCACGCCCTCCACCGCTGGCATCTTCGGATATTTTTTCGGGGCGAGCGGGGAAACGGTGGCGGACATCAAAGCCTCGATGCGGAGCGCTTGAAAGATGGCGCTTCGTTTGCCTCACCCCGTGCCTTTGCGCAAGGGCGCTGGCCACCGTACAGGCATCATGAATCGGCGAACGAAATCATTCGGCGTCGAGCCGTCTTCGCGGACATCGGTGAAATCAGGCGCGAGCGCGCCATTGCGGAACAATCTTCCCGGCGATACAATTTTTTCGTGCGCCGCAACGCGGGGGCGGCCGGCAAAATGGGGATGCCGGACAAGCGACGCATCTTTTGGGGGACGTGCGCATGCCGGTTGCCAGTGGCCTGGAATTCGTCCTCCTGCCTGCCTTGCAGCCGACCGATCCCGACAGTCCCGGCCTGCCGAATCTGTTCAATCGAAGCTTCGATGTCGCGGCTACCACCAATGGTGGCCTGGTCGTCACCTGGGACACCGACGAGGGCAAGAACGTCGGCCAACGCATTTTTGTGCAGACCTTTGTCGATGGAGCCGCATCAAACCCGCCGCTGCTGCTGACGCCCCAGACATCCCAGTATCTCCCGAACAATGACTCGCCGGATGTGGCATCGCTTTCCGGATCGTACATCGTTACATGGACCAACATAAACGAATTCGGATTCACGTCGGTCCTTGCCCATTCCAAAGGCAGCACAGCCCCGCTCATCACTCAACCGTTGCCTGCCCATCCCGTTTCAACCGTGAGCACGCTGACGCAGGATCGCGCCGTCGTGACATGGCTCGACAGCAGCGGCCTCTACGGCCGCACCAGGGGCGATCTGGACAGCGGTTCATTCAAGATAAACACCACATCGGGCGCCGACATGCCGGGGACGGCCTCGCAAGCCGCCTTCGGCCGCTTCATGGTGACCTGGCACTCGACAGACCCAGGGGACCTGAACGCCAACTGCATTCGCGCCCGCGTATTGAACACAGACGGCACCTCCGTCGGCGACGACTTCGTCGTCAATTCCACGGCCCTGACCGGCTGGACCGCTCCATCCGTGTCCGCGCTGGCCGACGGCCGTTTCCTCGTCGTGTGGAGCGGCGACGACAATGGCGACGGGTCCGGGAGTTGCATACGCGGCCGCTACTTCGGCACGACCGGCACGCCGGTCGGCAACGACTTCATCGTCAACACGACGGCTACAGGCAACCAGGGTGATGTCTCGATCGCGACGCTGGCCGACGGACGGATCGCCGTCGCCTGGGCCTCGGACGAGGTGGCAGGCCTTGGCGGCACGTCGATCCGGGTGCGGCTCTTCAATGTCGACGGCACGCCGGCGGGAAGCGATTTCCTGGTCAATCCCAACACAGGGGATGACGAGTTCGACCCGGTCGTGACGGCACTGTCCGACGGCCGCTTCGCGGTTTCCTGGCAGAGCTACCAAGTCTTCGACAACGTGATGGACCAGGCCTATGCCCACTATTTCGATCCCCGGATATACACCGGCACCGCCGGCAACGATGTCTGGACCGGCGGCAATTTGGTCGACACGATCAACGGCGACAACGGCAACGACACATTGTCCGGTCTGCTCGGAAACGACGTCATCAGCGGCGGCCTGGGCAACGACACGCTGAACGGCGGCGACGGAGACGACGTTCTCGACGGCGGCGACGACAACGACACTCTGAACGGTGGTAAGGGCGACGACACGCTCCTTGCCGGCTTCGACGACGGGAACGGAGACGCCAACAATGGCGGCGACGGCATCGATACCGTTCTGATCCACGGGACGCCGGTCGACGGTTTCGCTTTCGCCATCGACCTGCGGACCGGCACCGACAACTACAAGAACACCTATTCCAGCATCGAGGTGGTCGTCGGCGGCAAGATGGCCGACACGTTGATCGGCAACGTCGCAACGCTTAGGTTCGAGGGCAAGGGTGGCGACGATACGTTCCGCGTCTTCTCCGCCGCCACCGAGGTTCGCGAAGCGGCCGGCGAAGGCTCCGCCGACCGCTTGATCGCGGCTGTTAGCTACACGCTGGCGGCGGGTTCCGAAGTCGAACTCCTCACCACCAACGGCTCGACCGGCACCGCCGCGATCAACCTCACCGGCAATGCGCTCGTCCAGGAGATTGTCGGCAACTATGGCGACAACGTGCTCCACGATGGCGGGATTGGCGGCGCCGACACGCTGCGGGGGCTCAACGGCAACGATACCCATCGCATCTTCAACGCGGGAGACGTGATCGTCGAAGGCGCTTCGCAAGGCGCAGCCGACCGGGTGATGGCCGCCGTCGACTATTCGCTGGGAGCCGGCGTCTTCATTGAGCGGATGACGACAAACGGCTCAACGGGAACGTCCGGCATCGACCTGACCGGCAACGAGATCGCACAGTCGATCGCGGGCAACGCGGGGGCCAACATCCTTGACGGCAAAGGCGGCAGCGACACGCTGGCCGGGCTCGGCGGCAAGGACTTCTTCGTTTTCTCCACCGCGCTCGGCGCTGAAAACGTCGATACCATTACCGATATCAACGCAGTGGACGACACGATCCGCCTGGAGAACGCCATCTTTGCCGCCCTGGCGACGACCGGCGCCCTTGCCGCATCAGCCTTCAAGGATCTTGCCGACGGTCCCAAGGACGCCAGCGACCGCATCATCTACAACTCCGCGACCGGCAACCTCTATTACGACGCCGATGGTTCCGGCAGCGTGTTCGGCAACGTCAAATTCGCCAGCATCGCCAATCTCGCCGACCTGACGGCGGCGGACTTCGGCCCGGACGGTCAAGGCAAATGACCTTTGGCAAGGCTGCCTGGCGATCGGCCTGAGCGGCGAAAAGAAAACGCCGCGCATCAAAGGTGCGCGGCGCGGGTTGCCGAAACGATGGATCTGGGCGCGGCGCCTTGCAGCCGCGCCTTGCCGGATCAGTTGATCGCGGCCGGTTCCTGGATCACGACATGGTCGGCCACGCGGCTGATTTCGACCATGATCGGCGGCATCCCTACTTCCCGGGGTGTGGACAATTTGACGGTCTGTCCGGACACGAGGACAGCTTCGAAACGAACCGGGGCGCTGGAGTCGTTGTTGCCGATCAAGGTGGCGACAACGTGATAGCCTTCCGACTCGACGGTGTAGTAGGCGCTCCCGGCCATCGTGCCGAGATCGATGCTGCGGGAATGCATCGGCTTCAACTCGCCGGCGGCCGCGTCGCCGCCGAAACTAAGGGCGGCCAAAGCCGCAATCGCGATAAGCTTGGTCATTGCTCTCTCCAGGGGCTCAGGCCGGACGGGACCGCGGCGAGGCCCTAACCTCGCTGGCATCCCGACTGGCGTTCTGCTGAGCAGGAGAAATCCGGTGGCGTCTCATGTCGCCCCGCTCCCCCGCCGATACGAGAGAACTACAAGCATCATGTTTCAGGAAAATGCCTCTGTCGTGTGGTTTTGTTTCTGACGTAACGCCGAAAATCGGCTGCTTCACACAAAAACACACGAAAAACCGCAAAAAATGCAGTCCAGTCCAAGAGCGGCAGCCGGGACGCCGCCGCTCTGTAACAGCGTCGGGTCTATTTCTCCGACTTCTCGATCGCCTCGACGCCGGTCTTCAGCGCCGGATCGGTCACATCGACCTTGCCGGCGGCGCGCAGTTGCTTGACCAGCGCGAAATATTTCTCGCGCAGCAGCAGCGAGCGGAACTGCTCCTTCACCTGATCGAAGGCCGGCGGCTGCTTGGCGCGCTTGTCCTCGACCTTGATGATGTGCCAGCCGAACTGCGACTGCACCGGCTCCTTGGTGTAGGAGCCCGGCTCCAGCGCGAACGCCGCCGTCTCGAATTCCGGCACCATCTGGCCCGGGCCGAACCAGCCGAGGTCGCCACCCTGCGCGCCCGAGCCCGGGTCGCTGGACTTCTCCTTGGCGATGTCCTCGAATTTGGCGCCGCCGTCGAGCTGCTTGACGATCGCGTCCGCCTCTTCCTTGGTCTTCACCAGGATGTGACGGGCATGCACTTCGTTGACCGGCGGCGTGTTGGCCATCTCGGTGTCGTAGCGCTTGCGGATGTCCTCGTCGGTGATCGTCGCGGCCACTTCCTTCTCGATCACTTCGCCGTGCAGCGCGCGCTGCTGCAGGAACGCCATGCGGCGCAGATATTCCGGCGACTTGTCGAAGCCCTTCGCCACCGCTTCGTTCGCCAGCAACCGGATCTCGATGACCGCGGAAAGGGCCGCGGCGCGCTTCTGTTCCTCGGGAAGCCGTGCGAACTGCTGGTCGAGGTCCTGGATTGCCTGCTGCAGGTCGGCCTCGGTGACCGGCTGGCCATCGACGGTGGCGATCACCGTGTTCGGATCGACGGCGGCCGCCTTGGCGGGATCGGCGGCGGTCTCCTGTGCCTGCGCCGCGAAAGGCGCTGCGGCGAGCAGGATTGCCGCGAGCCCAAGGCTCGCAAGCTTGGCGCGGCGGGAACGGAACATCATGACTTACTCTCCGGGTGGGAAGGCTTTCGCGGCGGTTGAGGAGGAATGTGGCCGGATTTGCCGGCACTTCAAGCATTGCCGCGGCGTTGACATCGAAAGTGGCCCCTCTTATCTGTCCATCGACTTGGCGTCCAGAACGATTTCCGGGCGCCTGCTTCCGTTGCGATACGCTCAGGCCCCAACAGCGGTCGGCCGGCGAAGGCGCCGGAATACCGTGTTTTGAAAGGGCCATTGATGGTCAGTCTCGGCGGACTCGCCCGTAAGATCTTCGGTTCCTCCAACGATCGCCGCGTCAAGGCGACGCGGCCGCGGGTCGAATCCATAAACGGACTCGAAAACGAGATGCGGGCGCTTTCCGACGAAGCGCTGCGCGCCCGCACGGAACAGTTCAAGGCCGATCTCGCCAACGGCGCCACTCTCGACGATATCCTTGTCCCCGCCTTCGCCACCGCGCGCGAGGCTTCGCGCCGCGTGCTGGGCATGCGTCCGTTCGACGTGCAGCTCGTCGGCGGCATGGTCCTGAACAATGGCGGTATCGCCGAGATGCGTACCGGCGAGGGCAAGACGCTGGTCGCCACCCTCCCCGTCTACCTGAACGCGCTTACCGGCAAGGGCGTCCACGTCGTCACCGTCAACGACTACCTCGCCAAGCGCGACTCCGAATGGATGGGCCGTGTCTACGGCTTCCTCGGGCTGACCACCGGCGTCATCGTCCACGGCCTCTCCGACGAGCAGCGCCGCGCCGCCTACGCCTGCGACGTCACCTACGCCACCAACAACGAGCTCGGCTTCGACTATCTCCGCGACAACATGAAATACGAGCGCGCCCAGATGGTGCAGCGCGGCCACAACTACGCCATCGTCGACGAGGTCGACTCGATCCTGATCGACGAGGCGCGCACGCCGCTGATCATCTCCGGCCCGCTCGAGGACCGCTCGGAGATGTACAACATCGTCGACGCCCTGATCCTCCAGCTTCTGCCCGCCGACTACGAGATCGACGAGAAGCAGCGCACCGCGATCTTCACCGAGGACGGCACCGAAAAGCTGGAAAACATGCTGCGCGCCGCCGGCCACCTCAAGGGCGAGTCGCTCTACGACGTCGAGAACGTCGCCATCGTCCACCACGTCAACAACGCGCTCAAGGCGCACCGCCTGTTCAGCAAGGACAAGGACTACATCGTCCGCAACGGCGAGATCGTCATCATCGACGAGTTCACCGGCCGCATGATGCCCGGCCGCCGCTATTCGGAAGGGCTGCACCAGGCGCTTGAAGCCAAGGAGCACGTGCAGATCCAGCCGGAGAACCAGACGCTGGCCTCCGTCACCTTCCAGAACTATTTCCGCATGTACAAGAAGCTGGCCGGCATGACCGGCACGGCGGCGACGGAAGCCGAGGAATTCGGCAACATCTACGGCCTCGAAGTCACCGAGGTGCCGACCAACAAGCCGGTCCAGCGCATCGACGAGGACGACGAGGTCTACCGCAGCGTCGAGGAGAAATACAAGGCGATCATCCGCGACATCCGCGAGGCCGCCGACAAGGGCCAGCCGATCCTGGTCGGCACCACCTCGATCGAAAAATCCGAGCATTTGGCCGAGCGCCTTCGCAAGGAAGGCATGAAGAATTTCCAGGTGCTGAACGCCCGCTACCACGAGCAGGAGGCCGGCATCGTCGCCCAGGCCGGCCGTCCGGGCGCCATCACCATCGCCACCAACATGGCCGGCCGCGGCACCGACATCCAGCTCGGCGGCAATGCCGAGATGCGCATCGCCGAAGAACTTGGAAGCATGGAGGCGGGTCCGGAGCGCGAGGCGCGCGAGGCGCTGATCCGCGCCGACATCGAGCGGCTGAAGGAAAAGGCCATCGCCGCCGGCGGCCTTTACGTGCTCGCCACGGAACGCCACGAATCGCGCCGCATCGACAACCAGCTTCGCGGCCGCTCCGGCCGCCAAGGCGACCCCGGCCGCTCGAAATTCTACTTGTCGCTCCAGGACGATTTGATGCGCATCTTCGGCTCCGACCGCATGGATGGAATGCTGCAGAAGCTCGGCCTCAAGGAGGACGAGGCGATCATCCATCCGTGGATCAACAAGGCGCTGGAGAAGGCGCAGAAGAAGGTCGAGGCCCGCAACTTCGACATCCGCAAGAACCTGCTGAAATACGACGACGTGCAGAACGACCAGCGCAAGGTGGTGTTCGAGCAGCGCATCGCGCTGATGGACGGCGAGAACCTGTCCGAGACCGTCGCCGAAATGCGCCAGGACGTGATCGACGAACTCGTCGCCAAGTGCATCCCCGAAAACGCCTATGCCGAGCAGTGGGACGCCACCGGCCTCAAGGCGGGCCTGCAGCAGCATGTGAATCTCGACCTGCCCATCGAGGAATGGGTGAAGGAAGAAGGCATCGACGAGGAGGTCATCCGCGAGCGGATCACCAAGATCGCCAACGATGCCGCCGCCGAGCGCGCCGAGCGCTTCGGCCCCGAGGTCATGACCTATGTCGAGCGTTCCTTCCTCCTCCAGACCCTCGACCATCTGTGGCGCGAGCACCTGGTCAACCTCGACCACCTCCGCTCGGTCGTCGGCTTCCGCGGCTATGCCCAGCGCGACCCGCTGAACGAATATAAATCCGAGAGTTTCGAGCTGTTCCAGGCCCTTCTCGGCAATCTGCGCCAGTCGGTGACTGCGCAGTTGATGCGCGTCGAACTGGTGCGCGAGGCCGCCGACGCCCCGCCGCCGGAAGCCCCGGAGGTTTTCGGCCAGCACATCGACGCCACCACCGGCGAGGACGACTTCAACGAGGGCGGTTTCGGCGACGCCGAGGTGATGACCCGCATCGCCGTCGAGAGCGTCGTCGCGCCGGAAGACCGCGACCCGTCAAAACCCTCGACCTGGGGCAAGGTCGGCCGCAACGAGGCCTGCCCGTGCGGCTCGGGCAAGAAGTTCAAGCACTGCCACGGCGCGTTCGCGTGACCTGATAAAATAGGCCATCTCCCTCGGTGAAGAGAGATGGCCAGCGGGACAAAGGGCCAGCGTCCCACGAACTCTGCATCGGCCGCCTGTCGGGCGCGCCGGATGCCTGCCGTCAGATGACGGCGAAATCCCCGCTCGTCAGCGCCATGCCCGCGGCAAGCGTCGCGAAATGCACGCCGTCCACGCTGCCCGCCTTGTCGCCATCCGCGTCATAGAAAAGCTTGCCGGTGTCGGTCTCGTAGACGATGCGGTCGGTCGCATCGTCGGCAAGCCCGGTGGTGTTGGCCTGGAACGCGGCCGCCGCCAATGCGCCCGTCGCCGTCAGCGCCGTGAAGATAGCGTTCTCCAGCCGGATCGTGTCGTCTGCCACGTTGAAGTCGGTGATCATGTCGACATTGCCTGCGCCGAGCGCCGAGGAGAAGACGAAGAAATCCTTGCCGGCGAGGCCGCTCAGCGTGTCGCTGCCGCCCTTGCCGTCGATGATGTTGGAACCGGCGTTGCCGGTGATCGCCTGGACGAACTCGTTGCCGGTGAGGTCGATGCCCGACGTCCCGGTCGAGCCGTTCGTGGTCATCGTCTCGACATGAACGCCGGCGCCAAGCACGTAGTCCACGGCCGCCATGATCCGGTCGGCCGTGCCGCCGGTGGCGCTTTCGGCGATGGTCGTGGCCGAACTGTATATCTGGTAGACATCGTTGCCGCCCAGCCCGCTCAGCACGTCGCCCACGCCGCCGCCGTCGCGCAGGATGTTGCTGCCGGCATTGCCGGTGATCTGCTGCTTCAGCGCGTTGCCGGTCAGGTCGACACCGGACGTGCCGGCCGCAGACGTCGTCGTCATGATTTCGACATACACACCGGCGCCGAGCACGAAATCCACCGCCGATGCGATGCGGTCGGCGGTCCCCCCGCTGGAGCCTTCGACGATGGTCGTGGCCGAACTGTAGACCAGATAGATATCGTTGCCGCCCAGGCCTTTCAGCACGTCGCCGGCGCCGCCGCCGTCCCTCAGGACATTGGCGCCGGCATTGCCGGTGATCTCCTGGCTCAGCGCGTTGCCTGTGAGGCTGATCGGGGCCGTGCCCGTCGATGACGTCGTGGTCAAAAGCTCGATATCGGCGCCCGCCGCCAGCACATAGTCGACCGCGGCCATCACCCGGTCGGCCGTTCCTTGGCCCGCATTTTCGACGATCGCCGTTGCCGAACTGTAGAGCAGATAGACGTCATCGCCGCCGAGGCCCTTCAGCACATCCCCGGCGCCGCCACCGTCCTTCAGAATGTTGGCGCCGGCATTGCCGGTGATCGCCTGGGCGAAGGCATTGCCGGTCAGGTTTATGGCCGTTGTTCCGGCCGCCTTGGTGGTCTGCAGCCGTTCCACATGGGCGCCCGCGCCGAGCGCATAGCTTACGCTCGCCGACACGGAGTCCGCCGTGCCTTCGTCCAGGCCCTCGATGACGATGTCGCTGGCATTGTCGACGGCATAGGTGTCGTTGCCGACGCCTCCCGCCATTTTGTCGATGCCGCCGCCGCCATAGAGCCTGTCGGCTCCGGCACCTCCGAACAATATGTCCGCGCCGCCAAATCCCTCGATCAGATCGTCGCGCCCGCCCCCATGCACCTCGTCGACGCCGTCTATGCCGATGAAGCGGCTGATCACCGTGCGCCCGTCGTCGACACCGCCGGCGAGAAAATCGGGAAGGTAGAAGACCTCGAACCCGTCGATGGCGACGGTGACGGTACGGCTGTTCAGCGCATCGATGTAGCGCGAGAACAGTCCGGATTGCCGGTCGACGGTGACGTCCTCCGTCGCGAAGGCGGGAAAGGACGCTGGCACCGGAACGAACCCCGACAGGTCCAGCACGTCGCGGCCTTGTCCCGCCTTGAGCACGATCGGCTGGTCGGCGTCCGGACGGAAATCGAGGAAGGCAACCGTGTCGTCCCCATCGCCCAGGTTTACCTGCGCGTCGACGTAGCCGCTGCCGGTCAGCGTGATCCTGGTCGCGGCGAGCGGATCGCCATCGAAGCGCAGCGTTCCGCCAAGCTCCAGCACATAGTTCTCGAAACCCGAGATATCGGCGGCAAAACCGTAGCTGCCTTCGAATGTCTGGAAATAACCGGTCAAGCTTCCCTTGACGGCATCGATCTCGACGATCTTGTCGGCGGCCGAGCGATAGTACAGGAAATCCTGCTGCCACTCGATCTCGTCGAGCCGCGAAACATCGAGCGTATCGGCACCGATGCCGCCATCGTATTCGTGCTTGCCCAGCGACATGGCGCCGGCGACGTAGAGGTCGTCGCCGCCGCCGAGCGTGACGATCCTGTCCAGCGTCGAGGTCATGTCGTGGTCGGACAGCCGCGCGATGTCGCCGTCCACGATGTCGTTGCCGTCGCCGGTATCGACCACGGTGAAATTGCTGTCGAAATTGATCGCCACCTCGTCGCCGAGCGCCGAGGTGGCGATCGCGTTCGACGTCAGGACAGGCGCGCCCCACGAAGCGATGGTCGCCCGCGCCCCGGCGAAGCTCACATGTTCGAAATTCGAGATGGACAAGTGGTCTTCCAGGCCCGGTATGGAAGTTGTGCCTGTGGAAAGGTCGGTAACCGAGATATCGACCACAAATTTGCCGATGAAGGTGTCTTCGCCGTCGCCACCGTCGAACACATCCAGTCCGACGCCCCAGCCGCTGCCGTCGAGAGAAGCGGTGACATTGTCGACGCCGTCTCCGAGCGTGATCATGTCGCCTTTTCCGGTTTTCGTGGCGCCGACGACCAGGCGCACCACGTCGGATCCGTCACCGCCCGTGTAGGTATCGAACCCTGCGCGAAGATTGGCATCGACTTTCACGATGCCGAACACAGACACGGTGTCGTCCGCGTTCCAAAGGTCGAGGCTCGTCACGCTACCTTGCAATCCTTGGCCGATGGTGACTTCCGAACTGCCGGAGGTGTCAACGACTGTGTCTCCTCCGAAGATCATGTACTGATCGCTGCCGCCTCCACCGAATAGCTTGTCCTGATAGTTATCCGCGCCAGCGAATAGCTTGTCGTTGCCGCTGCCGCCGGTGAGCGTATCAGCGCCATCGCCGCCCTCGAGGGTGGTATTCACGCCATCACGCGCGATGAAGGTGTCCTTGCCGTAGCCGCCGATCACCCGTTCGATCTGGAAAGTCGCTGGGATGAACAAATTGCCCTTGAAGCCGAGGATGTCGTTGAATGTCCCGATGTCCTCGACAAGCAGGCGATCGTGCAACGGGCCTGCGCCGGGGTTCGGGTCGCGCAGGTCGACGCGTTGCGCGCTGAAGGTGTCGGAAAGGTCGATCGTATCGTAGCCACCCGCATCCCATAGAGCGCCGGCGAAATTGGCGCCGTAAGTTTCGAACGACAACGGTGACGAGGCCGCGAGTGTACTGTTGTAGAAATAGGTATCGTCGCCTGTGCGCGTTGCCAGGTTAGCGCCGTACACGAACTGGGCGACGAGCAGGTCAAGTGCCTGAGGCGTGGAGGGATCCGCTCCAAAGTCGAAGTCGATATCGGTCCAGGGCTGGGTTGCCGGCCCGTCAGGCGCCCAGTAGGACATGACGGTGTAGCCCGACGTGTCCTCATAATAGACCGCGTCGTTGGTGCTGGCCGACGCCCCATTATACGGCCCGGCGTGGCCAAAGCCGAGAATGTGACCCAGTTCATGGATTGTGGTTTCGAAGGCGCTGGTGGTTCGCCCCACATGACCCACTCCGGCAAGCTTGAGATAGCCGTCATAGGCCTGCTGGTTCAGGACGAGAGTGGTCGCCACCGGACCTAGACCGTTCGTACGGCCCGCCACGAATCCTGTCGGATCGAAAGGGATCGTCGGATCGAAGGCGATCCTGACATGACCGCCGGCCTGTTCGACGAACTGGATGTTTGCAATCTCCTGCCATGTGTCCATCGCAGCGCGAATGAACGCCCGTTCCTGGGCATCGAGATTGGCGTCAAAAGTATATGTAATCGTCGAGCCGGGCGCCCACAATGCGGAGCGATTGTCAGTCAGCACCCAGGTCGCCGAACCCTCCACGTTCCTGTAGGGCACCATATGCTTGGTTGGCATGCGTTCTGTTCCACCCGCCCCGATCGGTCCAGAGAATTTGAGATGCGTCGTGTGCGCGCATCTTTCTCAAGACAAACGAGTGCCTCGGATGAATGCCCGAACGGACGGAGGCCAACGCGATATGGTTGGTCGAGCCTCCCCCAAAAGGCCACCCCAGACGCCACAATGACCAACCGCGGCGAATCGGTCATGACCCAGATGGGCTAAGCCGGGTGGTTTCGCCCGCTGTGCAAATGCCTTGCCGGCAGTTGCCTCACACCGATCGCGCGACTTGTTTCACCGGAAAGGCTCCCGCCGCCTCGCAATACCAGCGGACGTCGACTTTGACCGTCGGCGCAGTGCTGTCACGCATTTGCTGGAATCAACTGCGCCAGCAATCTGGCGAGGTCGAGCTGGCGGGAGCAGCCGGTCTTGCGCAACACGCTCTTGATCTGGTTGCGCACGGTGTCGACGCTCTTGCCGTCGCTCAAGGCGATATGCTCGGCCGTCCGCCCTGCCGCGATGCGCGCCGCCACGTCCGCCTCGGTGGCCGACAGGTCGAACAGCACCTGGAGCAGCGAGGTCGCCTGTGTGGGCGATGACGACGCCTTGGTCAGCACCAGGATGGCCGCCGACCGGCTGAACAAATCATGCGCGGCGCGCCGGATCGGCACGACATGCAGCACCGCAGGCGCGGCGCCGGAGGTCGCCACCAGCGGCAGCGAGCGCACTCCCTGGCCGGTGGCGATGGCGCCAAGCGCATCGTATAGCTGCCGGTCGGCGCGCCGGTCGTAAAGGGCGATCCGCTCGGCGCCGCGCGTTGTCCAGAACGCCGATTCGGTGTCGAAATCGCGGTTGGCGACCACCACGACCCCGCTTTGGCTGATGGCGCAGGCGGCAAGGCCGATGCCGGACAGCGTCTCGACCGCGGTGCGCGCCCGTTCGAACGCAAGCCGCGCCGAGATCAGCGCCGAGCGCGCCAGATGCGGGCGCAGGTCGTCGAGGCGCTGCACCACGTCGGCGCCATAGACCCCGTCGCGAAAATCGCCCTCGCCGTGGAATATGATCGTGTCGCCAGTCGGCACCTGGATCGCCGTGGCGATGCCCCGGCCGAAGCCGGCCGGGATAAGATATTCGGCAAACAGCGGCTCGCTCAGGATTTCGGCTTCCGAGAACACGTCTCGGTCGGTCATGAAGCCCGCGCGCTGCGCCGCCAGCAGCCTCCCGGACCGCTTGCGCGCGCCTTCATAGCGGTAATGCTCCTCGGCAAGCTTTTCGGCGAAGGCCGACGAGCCGATCCATTTGAAGCTGTCGCCATTGGCCGCGACCATCACCGCTTCCAGGCTGTCGGCAATCTGCGCGAAATCGCGAAGCACCCCCGGCCAGAACTCCGGAAGCACGGAAGCCTCATAGATGCGATCCGCAAGCCCATCCTGCGAAGCGCCACCAAAAACGCCGGTCGCCACGTCTCCCCCTGACCCCTCGGGGCCAGAATAACACAAAGCGGCGGAAGTCAAAGAGCGGCGATGACCGCGCCGCTTCCTACGATTTAGGGCAGCTTGCTCCGTCCGCCGCCCAGCGCCGGATCAGTTCGCCGAACACTTCCTGCGTGCCGGGCACCGGCTCGCGTCCGGCGCCGGGAGTCCAGCCCCAGCCGACGAGGTCATCATGCGCCATGTGCTCGACGAGTTCATCCATCGTCTTGCCGCCGTTGCGCTCGGGATCCTTGATCTGCTCGCAGATCTGGCCGAGCGTCTTGCCTTGCCAGGCCATCTCGATCGGCGCGACGTGCCATGCCGGATTGCCCGGAATGCTTTTGATGGTGTCGGCCTGGCCGATCACGTCGACATTCGCCGGCCCGTGGCAGGTGCCGCACATCATGCCGGGCATGCCGATGTCGCTGTCGCCGCGCGACACCGGCGGCTGGTGCGGATGCATGGTCATGCCTTGCAGCGGATGGTCGCCGGCCGGGTGGCAGTTCACGCAGCGGGGATGCTGGATGACTTTTCCAGCCTCCTCGAACAGCGCCACGGCGCGCGCCGACTTGTCGGTGATGGAATCGAACTCGCTGGCAGGTTTGAGCCTGGCCGCCGGCTTGTCCTGCGCCATGGAGATATCCGCCGCCAGTCCGATCGCGGCGAAGGCCGCGGCGATGCCGGCGATGATTGTCAGTCTGGATGCACGCATAGCGATCACGACACTCCGCCTGGGAGGATGGGCAGTCGCCGGACCGGCGCTCCGGTCAGGCGCCGCCAGGCGTTGGCGACGGCCGGGCCGACCGGCGGAACGCCGGGCTCGCCGACCCCGGTCGGCTTTTCCGTGGACGCTATCACCTCCACCTCGACATGCGGCATCTCGTTGATGCGGATCGAGCGGTAATCGTGGAAGTTGGACTGCATGATCTTGCCGCCCTTGCCCAGCGTCACCTCGTCGAACAGTACCGCGCCGAGACCGTAGCCGACGCCGCCCTCCATCTGCGCCCTGATGACGTTCGGATTGATCGGCTGGCCGCAATCGACGGCGCACCACACCTTGTGCACGCGCGGCAACTCGCCGTCGCCGCGCGATACCTCGACGATCTGCGCCACATAGGTGCCGAAGCTTTGGACCACGGCGACGCCGCGCTCGCGGCCTTCGGGAACCGCAGACCCCCAGTCCGCCATCTCGGCGACTTTTCGCAGCACGCCGGTATGGCGCGGCTGTTCCGCCAGCATGGCGAGCCGTCCCTCGACCGGGTCCTTGCCGACCTTCTGCATCAGTTCGTCAAGGAAGGTTTCCACGGCAAACCCGGTATGGGTGTGGCCCACCGAACGCCACCACAGCGGCGGGATGTTCAGCGCCACATTGTGCGCGATGACCCTGAGATTGCCGATGGCATAGGGAAGCGTCGAGGCGCCTTCCACCGACGTCTCGTCGATGTCGGTCGAGGCCTTGCCCATGATCGACTGGCCGACGATCGTCTGGTCCCAGGCGACGATCTTGCCCTCGGCGTCGACCGCGCCCTTCATGCGGTGAAGATACATGGGTCGGTAGTAGCCGCCGCGAATATCGTCTTCGCGTGTCCACATGTGCTTCAGCGGGCGCGTGCCGCCGCTAGCTTTGTAAACCTCGGCCGCCTCCTGCATGTAGGGCGAGCCGAACTGCGCGCGGCGACCGAAACTGCCACCGGCAAGCTGGGTGTTGAGCCGCACCTTCGACGGGTCGAGGCCCATCACCGTGGCGACCGTCGACTGGTCCATCGCCGGGAACTGCGCGCCGTTGTAGATCTCGAGCACGCCGTCGTCGCCCATGACGAAGGCGGCGTCGAGCGGCTCCATCGGCGCATGGGCGAGAAACGGGAAGACGATCTCGGCTTCCAGCGTCTGCACGCCCGCCTCGGAGAATGCCTTGCCGACATCGCCCTTGTTGGCCGCCTCCAGCCCCTTTTCATCGAACTTTTTCGCAAAGTCGGCTGCAAGTTCGCTGCTGGAGCGGGTTTCCGCCTTCGAAAGATCCCATTCGACAGTCAGCGCGGCACGGCCCTTGAGCGCCGCAAAGGTGTTGTCGGCATAAACGGCGACGCCTTGCGACACCTGCTTAACGTCAACCACGCCGGGCACCTTTCGCGCCTCGGCATCGTCGAAGGATTTTACCGTCGCACCGAAATGATCGGCATGCGCGACCACCGCGACCAGCATGTCGTCGGCAAGCACGTCGAGCGTGTAGATCGCCTTGCCGGTCGATTTCTCCACCGTGTCGAGCTTCGGCAAATCGTGGCCGATCAGCAGAAAATCCTTGGGGTCCTTGAGCTTCGGCTCCGTGGGTGGCGTCTGCTGCGCCGCCTTGTCGGCCAGCGCGCCAAAACCACTCTCCTTGGCCGTCGCGGCGTGCTTGATGCGTCCCTTCGAGACGGTGATCTCGGCGGCGGGCACGCCCCATTCCTCGGCGGCGGCCGCCACCAGCATGGCGCGAGCCGTGGCGCCGGCGGTCCGGTACTGTTCGTAGGAATTGGCGATGGCCGAGGAGCCGCCGGTGCCCTGCAGGCCGAAGAGAAGGTTGGCGTAAATCTTATCGTCGGCGGGAGAATGCACGGCGCGCATCTGGCTCCAGTCGGCGTCGAGTTCCTCGGCGATCAGCGTCGCGAGGCCGGTGAACGGCCCCTGGCCGAACTCGATGTGCTTGGAAAGAATCGTCACCGTGTCGTCGGTGCCGACCTTCACGAAGGCGTTCATCTGCGGCAGCGCGGAGCCGCCGCCGGCGGGCACGCCTTGCAGGACGCTCGCCGCGAAGGCCTTCGGCGCGACAGCGATGCCGATGACGAGGCCGGCGCCTTGCAGGAAGGCGCGGCGGGTGGTGGAAATTGCCTGGAAGGTCATGGCTCAGCCCTCCATCGTGTCGGCGGCGTCTTTGATCGCCTGCCGGATGCGCTGGTAGGTGGCGCAGCGGCAGATATTGCCGGCCATCGCCCCGTCTATGTCCTCGTCCGTCGGCTTCGGCGTCAATTGCAGCAGCGCCACCGCCGACATGATCTGTCCCGACTGGCAATAGCCGCATTGCGGCACGTCGAGCGCCAGCCAGGCCTTGTGCACGGCCTCAGCCTCGGTGCCGGAGACGCCCTCGATGGTGATCACCTCGGAGCCGTCCACCGTCGAGATCGGCGTGATGCAGGAGCGCCGCGTCGAGCCGTCGAGATGCACGGTACACGCGCCGCATTGCGCGACGCCGCAGCCATATTTGGTTCCGGTGAGTTTCTCGAAGTCGCGGATGACCCACAGCAGCGGCGTGTCGGGGTCGCCGTCGAAAGTCTTCTTGCTGCCATTGAGGGTGAAATTGATCATCGGTTGAGCCTCCGTAGTCTGCGTACCGCTCGGTGCGACATTAAATGTCCCGCCAGCCGCGCGGGTCAATGCACGATCCTCTCAATTTCTTGTCCGATTGAACGAGCGCCGTGCCGGCAGTCGCCGCCCGCCACACCGGAATGGGCGGGCGGCGGCCGGTCCTGAGGACGGCCGTCACATTCCCGGAATGTGACACATCCCTGTTATGCAGACCTCATAAGGACGGAGCGGACTGTAGAACGGCCGTAGAGAACGGCTGACTTTTGGAGAGAGGCGTATTTATGAAAAAGCTCGCCCGAGCAACCATCGCAGGCGTATCGATGCTGGCCATTGCCGCACCCGCCTTCGCTCAATCGGCTGTCAAGCAGGTGCAGGACAGCGACTTCGTCGCCGCCCAGGCCGATCTGGCGAAGATCATCGCACTGCAGCCGAACACCGGCAAGGCCAAGAACGTGATCCTATTCGTCGGCGACGGCATGTCGATCCCGACCATCACCGCCGCCCGCATCTTCGAGGGCCAGCAGAAGGGCGTTGACGGCGAAAGCAACAAGCTGTCGTTCGAAGCGCTGCTGCCCTATGTGGCGCTCTCCAAGACCTACACCCATGACTCGCAGGTCGCCGACTCGGCTCCGACCGCGACCGCCATGGTCACCGGCGTCAAGTCGGTCAACGGCACGATCGGCGTCACCCAGGCGGTCAAGTACAAGGACTGCGCCAGCGTGAAGGGCGCCGAAGCCACCACCATCTTCGAGCAGGCCGAGGCCGTCGGCCTGTCGACCGGCGTCGTCTCGACCGCCCGTATCACCCATGCGACTCCGGCCGCGACCTATGCCAAGATCGCCAATCGCGACATCGAGAACGACTCGCAGCTCACCGACGCCGACAAGGCCGGCGGCTGCAAGGACATCGCCGCGCAGCTCGTCGACTGGCCGGCCGGCAACGGTTTTGAGGTCATCCTCGGCGGCGGCCGCTCGAACTTCATGCTGAAGGAGCAGGCCGACCCGGAAGCCGCCGACAAGACCGGCGCCCGCACCGACGGCCGCGACCTCGTCAAGGAATGGCAGGCCAAGTACAATGACGGCGCCTATGTCTGGAACAAGGCCGAGTTCGACGCCATCGACCCGGCCAAGACCGGCCACCTCTTCGGCCTGTTCGAGCGCAGCCACATGCAGTACGAAACGGACCGCGAGAAGGACAAGGCCGGCGAGCCGTCGCTGGCCGAAATGACCTCGAAGGCGATCGACGTTCTGTCGACCAACCCCGAAGGCTACGTGCTGATGGTCGAGGCCGGCCGCATCGACCACGCCCACCATGCCGGCAACGCCTATCGCGCCCTTCAGGACACCGTTGCCCTGTCGGACGCCGTGAAGGCCGCCTACGACAAGGTGAACCCGGAAGAGACGCTGATCATCGTCACCGCCGACCACAGCCACGTCTTCTCGATCGCCGGCTATCCGAAGCGCAACAATCCGATCCTCGGCATCGCCGGCACCGCCGACGACAAGAAGCCCTACACGACGCTGGGCTACATGAATGGCCCCGGCGCCAAGGTGGACGAGCCGCGCGCCGACCTGACCAACGTCGATACCCAGGACCCCGACTTCCTGCAGCAGGCGCTGGTGCCGCTCGGCGAGAGCGAGACCCATGCCGGCGACGACGTGGCCATCCTGGCGCAGGGCCCATGGGCTCACCTGTTCCAGGGCATCGTCGAGCAGAACCTGATCTATCACGTCATCGCGAAGGCGACCGACATCGCCGCCAAGCCGGCGAAGTAAACCTTCGAACGAGTGGCGAAGCCCGCTCTCGAACGTTAAACTCGGCGCCGGATCCTTCCGGCGCCGACTGCCTTTCTGCCGCAAGGCGCCTGTTGTGGAAGGAGATACGAGGATGAACCGACGCGACCTGCTTTCCGCCATGGCCCTGGCCGCCGCCTGGCCGGTTGCGACCGGCGCGCGCGCGGCGACCGCCGTCCCGACCCTGAAATTCCGCGAACTCTACGTGCGCGGCAACGACCTCACCGACAAGGCCAGGGGCCTGCAAGGCGCCGAAGTCGAGATGATCGGCTACATGGCGCCGCCGCTGAAGCCGGAGATCGACTTCTTCGTGCTCACCAAGCTTCCCATGTCCACCTGCCCCTTCTGCGAGACCGAGGCGCAGTGGCCGGACGACATCGTGCTCGCCCGTGCGCAGGGCTCGATCGCCGTCGTGCGCTACACCGACCTGATCCGCGTCCGGGGACGGTTCGAGACCGGCTTCCAGACCGATGCCGAGACCGGTTTCGTCAGCTACGTGCGCCTGATGGACGTGCGCTACGAAAAGCTCTGAGCTTCCGATGACCGGACTTCCCGGCGAGGCCCACGGCCTGCGTTTTGACGTGCGCGCCGGCCGCCGCGAGCGCCAGACCATCGTCGACCTGCCGCATCTGCGGCTGGAGCCCGGCGAACTGGTCGCCCTGGCAGGCCCTTCCGGCTCCGGCAAGTCGACGCTGCTCTACCTGCTCTCCGGCCTGCTCGTGCCGGCCGCAGGCACCGTCGCCTGGGCCGGCGCCGACCTTGCGGCCATGAGTGAGACCGGGCGCGACCGCTGGCGCCGCGACAATGCGGGTTTCATCTTCCAGAATTTCCACCTGATCGACGAATTGAGCCCGGCGGACAATGTGCTGACCCCCGGCTGGTTCTCAAGCCTTTCCGTCAAGAGCCTGCGCCACCGCGCCGAATCCCTGCTGGAGCGCTTCGGCGTGCCCCGCGACCGCAGCCATGTTTCGCTTCTGTCGCGCGGCGAGCAGCAGCGCGTGGCCATCGCCCGCGCCCTGCTGTTCGACCCGAAGGTGATCTTCGCCGACGAGCCCACCGCCAGCCTCGACGGCGCTTCCGGCGCGCTGGTCGTCGCAGCGCTCCGCGATCTCGCCGCCGTCGAGCGACGGACCGTCGTCGTCGCCTCGCACGACCCGGCGCTGCTCGCCGTATCGACACGCACCGTCGCGCTCGACCATGGCCGCATTGTCCAGCCCAAGGCTCTGGAACCGGCCCGATGAACCCGCTCCCCATCGTCCGCGCGGCGCTGTCGCGCAACCGCTTCACCGCCCTGCTGTTCGTCGGCCTGATCGCTTTCGCTGTCGCGCTCGGCGTCGCCATCAGCGCGCAGGAGCGCGCCCTGCGGCTGGGCAGCGCGCGCGCCGCCGATCGCTTCGACCTGATCGTCGCCGCCCCCGGCAGCCAGACCGACGTGCTGCTTTCCGTCGTCTATCTCGATCCGACCGCCGTCGAGCTTCTGTCGCCCGAGATGACCGCCACCGTGCTTTCAGGCGAGCGCGCCGATTTCGCCGCCCCCATCGGCTTCGGCGACAGCCAGGGCGGCGACCCGGTCGTCGGCACCACGGCGGGCTTCGTCACCCATCTCTCCGGCGGCCTCGCCGAGGGCCGGCCGTTCGAGCGCATGAACGAGGCCGTCGTCGGCGCCCTGTCGCCGCATGCGGTGGGCGAGGAATTTTCGATCAGTCACGGCAACGCCGACGGTGCCGGCGGCAATGCCGACGATGCGGCGGAGGCGCACGACCATTCGGAAGCACACGGGCAGGACGAAGCCGGGCACGACCACGAAGCGGAAGAAACCCATCGGAAGGATGGCGCGGAAGAGGTCCATGACGGTGAACCCGCCCGCGAAGCGGATCACGAAGAACACGACGGCGAGGCCGGCCACCATCACCAGGCGGTCACCGTCGTCGGCCGCATGAAGCCCACCGGCACGCCGTGGGACCGCGCCATCGTCGTGCCGATCGAATACAACTGGGCCGTGCATGGGCTTCCGATCGGCCATGCCGACGGCGACACCCGCATCGGCCCGCCCTTCGACACGGCAAAACTGCCCGGCGTGCCGGCGATCGTGATCAAGCCGGAAAACCTCGCCGCCGCCTACGGCCTGCGCGACCGCTACCGCACCATCGCTTCGACCGCTTTCTTCCCCGCCGAGGTTCTGGTCGACCTCTACGTGGTGATGGGCAACGTCGCCCGCGTCATGGCCGCGCTGACGCTGGCCGCGCAGGTGCTGGTGGTCGCCGCGATCCTTGCCGGCATCCTTGCCCTGCTCGACCTGCAGCGCCAGCGTTTTGCCGTGCTCAGGGCGCTCGGCGCGCCACGCGCCTTCATCTTCGCCACCGTCTGGCTCTATGTCGCCGGCCTCATCGCCGCCGGCGCACTGATCGGCCTGCCGCTCGGCTGGGCGTTCGCCGGCTTCGTCTCGCGCCTCGTATCGGCCGAGACCGGCATGGCCATGCACGCCACGCTCGGCCTGACCGAACTGGCGCTGGTCGGTGCCTTGCTCGGGCTCGGGCTGCTGCTGGCGCTCATCCCCGCCGCGCTGATCTACCGGCGTCCCGTAGTCGAGGCGCTACGCGGCTGAGGGTCACGTCACCGGGGTTTGCCGACGGATATCGAGGGTTATTTGCCTTGCACGCGGACGGGCGAGGTCAAAAGCCGCTGGTATGAGATCTTATGTCTGGACCAAGGTCGCTCTCGCGGTCGGCGAGTTCGATCAGATTTGCCAGTGCAGCAATGCCGAGGCGATTCATGTGCCGACGCTCGAGCGCCACGTCGATGCGCATCGCAACCAGATTCGGATCGGCGCCCTTCAGATCGGCCAGCCGCTCGATACCGATCCTCTCCAGGTAGGCGATCATCCTTGGACCGATCGAATAGGCCTTAAGCATCTTCGCACGTTCGCCGGGATCGATCACGCTCTTGTGTTTCCTCAGGGTTGCACAACACCCCACCCAACCGTTTCTTAACGTGTAATCGCTAGACCGTACGGACTACCGGCGGAACTCGGAGACAGTATCGCGTGCGCTTTTCCGCGGCAACGACGGCCGAAAGGCTTCTGCCCGAGCGCCTCGCGCTGCGGCTGCGCCCCGTCGTCGAACGCATCGACGCGGTGGTCTTCGCGCCCGGCGAGCGCGGCGAGGCCGGCCGCATGTCGCTCATCGCCTTCGGCATCCGCATCGTCAGCGCGGCGATCGCCTTCGTCAGCCAGGTGCTGCTCGCCCGCTGGATGGGCAGCTTCGAATACGGCATCTTCGTGCTGGTGTGGACGACGATGATCATCGCCGGCAGCATCTCCGGCTTCGGCTTCCACACCACAGTCATCCGCTTCATCCCCGAATTCCGCGAAAAGAACATGATGGCCGAGCTGCGCGGCGTGCTTCTGGCCAGCCGCCTGTTCGTGCTCCTCGTCTCCACCACCATCATGTTCGCCGCCATGCTGGCGCTGTGGCTGCTGTCCGACCATGTCGAGCCCTATTACGTCATCCCCTTCATGCTCGGCATGTTCTGCCTGCCGATGGTCGCCCTGTCCGACCTGCTGCAAGGCATGGCGCGCGCCCATTCCTGGGCGATAGCCGCCCTTGCCCCGACCTACCTGACGCGGCCCATCCTGATCCTCGTCTTCATGGTGCTGGCGATTGCGCTGGGCTACCCGGCCAACGCAAAGGTGGCGATCTGCGCCACGATCCTCGCCACCTATGCGACGACCCTGGCGCAGCTCGTCAGCATCACCGCGCATGTCGACCGCAAACTGCCGCCCGGACCGCGCAACATCCACCTGAAGGCGTGGCTGGCCGTGTCGCTGCCGATCTTCCTGGTCGAGAGCTTCTTCTACCTGCTCACCAATGCCGACGTGCTGATGGTCGGCATGTACATGCAGCCGGAGGACGTCGCGGTGTATTTCGCCACGGTGAAGACACTGGCGCTGGTGCATTTCGTCTATTTCGCCGTCAAGGCGGGCGTCGCCCAGCGCTACGCCCAGTTCACCCATGGCGACCGAGAGAAGCTGGCCGACTTCGCCCGCGAAACCGTGGCGTGGACCTTCTGGCCCTCCCTGCTCATGGCGATCGTCGTCCTGGCGCTCGGCGAGCCGATGCTCGCTCTGTTCGGCCCGGGCTTCCAGGACGGCTATCCGCTGCTCTTCCTGCTGGTCATCGGCGTCGTGGCGCGGGCCGCCGTCGGCCCGTGCGAAAGCCTGCTGACGATGTCCGGCCACCAGAATGCCTGCGCCGTCGTCATCGCCCTGACGCTGGCGCTCAACATCGGCCTTAGCGTGCTGCTGATACCGCGGTTCGGCCTGTGGGGCGCCGCCGCCGCCACCGCCACCTCGATGGCCTTCGAGGCGACGGCGCTGTCCTTCACCGCCTGGCGCAAGCTTGGCATCCGCATGGCGATCTTCATGCCGCCGCTCGCCTCAAGGAGGGCACGCTGATGGCCGCGCAACCGCTCGTCGAGGAAGTCAGCGGCGGCACGGCCGGCGCCATGATCTCGGGCCTCGCCGGTCTCGACATCGCCTTGCCCCACCCCGCGCATGAGGAATCGATCGAGAACCGCCGCCCGGTGCGGCGCCTCAGCATCTACGCCGCGTCCGCCGGCTTCGACCTGGTCGAGGAACTCGACTATTTGTGCAAGCGCACGCTGGAGCCCAACGTCTTCTTCAACCCGCGTTTTCTGGCGCCCGCCATGCCGCGCCTGGAGGATCGCGAGGTGCGCCTCGCCGTCATCCGCGACGGCGACGAGGACAAGTCGCGCCTGCGCCTGCTGGTGCCCTTCTCCATCGAGAAGCCGCCGATGCCGCTCGGCATATCGATCATGCGCACCTGGTCGAGCCCGTTCGGCCCGCTCGGCACGCCGCTGCTCGACCGCGACGATCCGGAAGGCGTCGTCGGCGACTTTTTCGACATGCTGTCGCGGCCCCACCTCAAGCTGCCGAAAGTCCTGGTCCTGCCGGAAATGCGCCTCGACGGCCCGGTCGCCACCATGCTCACCTCGGTCGCCGATGCGCGCGGCCTGCCGATCCAGACGACGTCGCCGCAGCTAAGACCCTTCCTCGAAAGCGATCTCGACGGCGAGGCCTATCTGAAAACCGCCCTGCGCGCGCATCACTACCGCGAGTTCCGGCGCATGAAGCGGCGGCTCGGCGAGCAGGGCACGCTGGAGCACATCGTCGCCCGCAGCGAGGACGACGTGCGCAACGGCCTCGAAGCCTTCCTGACCCTCGAAGCTTCAGGCTGGAAAGGCCGCCAGCGCACCGCCATGGCGATCGACCGCTTTCGCGCCGCCTTCGCCCGCGAGGCCGTCCATCGCCTCGCCGAGCAGGACATGTGCCGCGTGCATCTGCTTACCTTGAACGGCGAGCCGATCGCCGCGTTGATCGTCTTCGTCGAAGCCGGCGTGGCCTACACCTGGAAGACCGCCTACGACGAGGCTTTCGCCGCCCTGTCGCCCGGCACGCTGCTGATGATCGAGGTAACGAAGCAGCATCTCGACGACCCCAACATCGACGCCACCGATTCCTGCGCCGTGCCGGACCATCCGGTTATGAGCCGCCTGTGGACCGAGCGCCGCCAGATGGGCACGGTGGTCATCGGCATGACCCCCAATTCCGACCGCCCCGTCCGCCAGGCCGCCTCGCAGCTCCACCTCTACCGCGAGACACGCAACATGGCCCGCATCATCCGCAACCGGGTGAAGAGCCTGCTCGGGCGCGAGTGAAGGATCCCGCTCCGGGAACGAGGCCGCCAACCTCCACCGATATGCCGTTGACCGCTGTTGGTAGGCGCTGACCTTCGAGCCCTCTCGGCCGGCGGTCGCGAAAACGGGTTCGGGCGGCCACGCTATCGCGTGGCCGCCCTTCCTTGACTTGGTCCTTGGCGTGGCTGCCGAAAGCAGCGGCCGCCTCAGATGATGAAGAAATCCTGGTAGGTCAGGATCGGAACGTCGCCGGAGAAATTGTCGGCGATCGCGAACAGCTTGGCCGACTGGCCGCCGGCGCCGTCCGCGTCGTAGTAGAGGGCGCCGGTGTTCTGGTTGTAGAGGATGTGGTCGTCGGCATCGACGGTCTGGCCGTTGCCGATCACCTTGAACTCATTCTGCTTCAGCGCGCCGAGCGTCTGGCCCGCCCATGAGAAGACGGAATCGTCGAGACGGATCGAATCGTCCTGGGGCCGGAAGTCGCCGAAATGATCGACATTGCTGGCCGACACCGCGGTGTCGAACACGTAGATGTCCTTGCCGTCGTCGCCATAGAGCGTGTCGCGGCCGAGCCCGCCCTTGATCAGGTCGTTGCCGTCGCCGCCATGGACGATGTCATTGCCCTTGCCGCCGTTCAGCCAGTCGCCGAAATCGGAGCCGATCATCTCGTTCTTGCCGTCGTTGCCGGTGATCACGACGCGCGACGTCGCCATCTCGGCTTCGATGTTCAGTTGCTGCGGTTCGGTGAAGCTTTTCGAGAAGTCCAGCGTTCCACCGGCGCCCTGCAGGAAGAAGTAGAAGCTGTCTCCTTCGTTGTTCACGCCGAAATGGGTGACGTCCTTAAGCTGCGCGACGGTGGCCATGAGGTTGGTGGAGTCGACGATCAGCTCTTCGACGCCGGTGATGTTGAGCCCGGCGTCGAGCACATTGTAGCCGGCTCCGTTCAGGTGGACCCGGTCATATCCGGTGCCGCCGTCGATCAGGCCGGTCTGGCCGTTCTGGATGTCGAAAAAATCGTTTCCGCCATTGCCGCGCAGGCTGTCGTTGCCGCCGCCCAGGCCCTGGAAGAAGTCGGTGCCGTTGCCGGCACTGATCGTATTCTGGTTTTCGTCGATGGTGTAGGTTGTCATGGTGGTGTCCTGATATTGCTTGTGTTGAAGGTTGCAGATAGAAACCGGCATTCACCCTCAGGTTTTCGTACCGGCCAACTGCGAGGGTCGAAGCTGCTCGAGCGTGCGTGGTGCCGTCCGATTGCGGGGCATGATCTCGCGACGAAGCTATTCGACTCCTCTTGCAGGCCGCGCGTGGGAGGCGCGCGGCTTCTCCAGATGGTATGGTGCCGCCTTCGCGTTTCGAGGCGGGTTGCGGGTTTGGCGCAAACGCGCGCCGTTCCTTGGGTTTATGCCTTAAAGGCGGGCCGTGGGAGAGAGCGTGGGAGAGAGCGTGGGAAAGCCCATGGAATCGACCGGACGAAGCCTCGCCGAGGCAGAATCGTCGCTTGAGATTCGTCTTTTCGGGCAACTGTCGGTCCGCCGCGAGGGTGCCGCGCTGCCGCTGCCGTCCTCCCGCAAGGCGCGCGCGCTTCTTGCCTATCTGGCGCTCTCCCCCCACCCTTCCACGCGCAGCCAGCTCTGCGATCTTTTGTGGGACCTTCCAAATGACCCGCGCGGCGAGCTGCGCTGGTGCCTGAGCAAGATCAGGAGCCTCGTCGACGAGCCCGGCCGGCGCAGGGTCCAGGCGCAAGGCGATACGCTCACGCTCGATGTCAGCGATTGTTTCGTGGACGCGGTTGCCGTCGCCCAGGCAGCGCAGCAGGATTTCGACACGTTAACCCCGGAGCGTCTGAAGGCGCTGGCCGGCCTCATCGCCGGCGATTTCCTGGCCGGCCTGGAGATCGACCGCAACCCGGTCTTCGAAAGCTGGCTCGTCACCCAGCGCCGCCGTTTTCGCGATCTTCATGCCGGCCTGCTGAAGCACCTGACCGGGCGCCTGCCCGACGACGAGGCCCGCATCTATCTCGACCGGTGGCTTCATCTCGCTCCGTTCGACCTCCTTCCCCACGAGGCCGTGCTGAAGGCGCTGGCCGCGGAGAACCGCATCCGGGAAGCCGAAGAACACCTGACGGCGACCGCAAGACTGTTCGAGGCCGAAAACCTCGATTTCGCGCCGCTGCGCACGGCATGGCGGGCTGCCCGGTCGCGGGCGGCCGCCGCGCCGGCATCGCGGGCGATCGGGGTGAGAGATCCGTCAGCGCCGGCAATCTCCCTGTCGCTGCCGGTCAAGCCGTCGATTGCCGTCCTGCCTTTCACCAGTATGAGCAACGACCCGGAAGACGAATCCTTCGCCGACGGTCTGACCGAGGACCTGATCACCGACCTCTCCCGCAATGCCGGGCTGTTCGTCATCGCCCGCAACTCCGTCTTCGTCTACAAGGGCAAGTCCGTGGACGTGCGCCAGGTCGCGCAGGAGCTTGGCGTCCGCTACGTGCTGGAAGGCAGTGCGCGCCGCGCTGCCGGGCGGATGCGCATCAATGCCCAGTTGATCGACGCGGTGGCCGGCGAACATGTTTGGGCAGAGCGCTTCGACCGCACCCTGGAGGACATTTTTGCCGTTCAGGATGAGGTGAACGGCAGGATCGTCGAGGCCCTCGCCGGGCGGCTGACCGCGCCGGCGCCGCGCAACCGGCCCAATAGCCTCGAGGCGCATGACCTTTGCGTGCACGCCCGGGCGCTGACCGAAGAGTCACCGCAAACGGCGCGCGAAGCCTATCTTCTGCTCAAGCGGGCGATCGAGCTCGAACCCTCCTATGCCGAGGCGCACGGCTTGCTTGCCTACAACCGCTGGCTCGCCTGGACGCATTTCGGCGAGCCGGAGGATCCGAACCGCACAGAGGCGGTGGCGCTTGCCGAAAAGGCCGTGGCGCTCGACCCCAACGACGCCGGCTGCCACTATTTCTTCGGCACCATCCTGGCCTATGACCGGCGCTGGCCGGAATCCGACGCCGCATTCGCCAGGGCGCTGGAGATCGATCCGAACCACGCCGACACCTGGGCGGCCTTGTCGGACATGTCCGTCCTCGGCGGCCGGATCGACGACAGTCTCGAGCAGATCGACAAGGCGCTGCGGCTGAACCCCTATCCCGCCTGCTGGTATTTCTGCCACCTCGGCCAGGCCCAATACGCCGCCGGTGACTACGAACGGGCGGTCGAGACGCTGCGCCGCCAAGAGACCTACCGCACGAATTCGCGAAAATTCCTGGCGGCAAGCCTGGCGCAGCTCGGCCGGCGGGACGAGGCCGCATGGGAGGCCGAGATGTTCCTGGTGGCCCATCCGCATTTCACGATCGGCCACTGGACCAATTCGCAGCCCCTGCGCGACGCCGCCGTGCGCGCGCACTTCGTCGACGGCTTCCGCAAGGCGGGCCTGCCGGAGTGAGCGGCCGGTGTCATTGCATGAATAGATTTATGCCGCAGGTCGTTTGCCTTGATCGTCGGCGCTCAAAATCAACGGCCGCTGGTACAAGGGGCAGCGATCATGACCACTCAAATCACCACGAAATCGGCGGCCGTAAGAGCCAGCCCCGGCGCCAGCGATGCGAACTTCACCGCGGTGAAGGCCGTGCCCGTGCCGTCCGCATCGTAAAACAACGAGCCGGTATTCGAGTTGTAGATGATGCGGTCATCCGCGTCTCTCGGCGCGATCGCATTGTCCTTGAACTGCGATGCCGGAAGGACGCCCGTCGTCAGCGCCGTGAAGATCGCGTCGTCGAGCCGGATCGTGTCGTCGGCAACCTTGAAATCGGTTATGGCGTCGACGTTGCCCGCGCCGAGTTGCGTTGAGAAGACGAAGAAATCCTTGCCCCCGAAGCCGGTCAGAATGTCTTTTCCACCCTTTCCGTCGAGAATGTTCGACCCGGCATTGCCCATGATCTGCTGGGCGATCTCGTTGCCGGCAAGATCGATGGCGGAGGTGCCCGTCGAGCCGTTGGTGGTCATCACCTCGACATGCACCCCGGCGCCGAGCGCATAGTCGACCGCCGACGCGACCCTGTCGGCGGAGCCTGCTGCGGCGCCCGACGCCTCGATGATGATGTCGCCGGAATTGTAGACGCGATAGACGTCGCTCCCGCCCAGGCCCCTCATCGTGTCGGCTTCGCCGGCGCCGCCGTCGCTCAATATGTTCCTGCCGGCATTGCCGACGATCAATTGCGCCAGTTCATTGCCGGTCAGGTTGATCGCCGATGTGCCGGCGGCGCTGCTGGTGGTCAGGATTTCGAAGTGGCCTTCCATGCCCGCGCGGGGCAGCACGTAGCTGACGCGGGCCATGACACGGTCGGCATCGCCCTCATCGATTATCTCACCGACGATGTCCGACGCAGAGGAGACTATATAGGTGTCGTTGCCGTCGCCGCCGTAAAGGCCGTCGAAATCGTAGGTGCCGCCGCCATTGCTGCCGCCGCCGTCGATCCGGTTGTCGCTGGAATCGCCATAGATGAACTGGCCGTAGGCGTTGCCGGTGAGATAGATTGGCTCCACGCTCGATCGGCCGCGGGCGACCAGCGTCTCGATATCGGCGGAAGAGCCGAGGGCGAAGGAACTCGTCGTGAAGACGGCGTCCTCGCCTTCGCCGATCCGCTCCGACACGATGTCGGACACGCTGTCGACGAAATACCAATCGTTGCCCTTGCCGCCCGCCAGCAAGTCGGCGCCGGCGCCGCCATCGAGCTGGTCCATGTCGTCGCCGCCGTGGAGCCTGTCGTTCCCCGAGCCGCCATAGAGGAAACCGGGGCCTCCTTCACCATAAACCGTCGCGCCGAACTTGCTGTTTCTGCCGTCGTAATAATCGAGGCCATATCCAAGTTTGATCGAACCGACGATTTCGCCGTCATTGACGATCTGGTCATCCCCGGAACCCAGTTGAATGGCGACGCTGCCAACGATGCGGCCGGTGCTGGTATTCGTGACGTAGGAGTCGCCGTCGCCGAGACGAATCGCCGTATCGCTAAGGTCGCCAGACATCGTCTCGATAAGTCCGGAATTGCGGACGGAGTGGGATGTCCCGACAAGGCCGATACCGTAGGTATTGCTTCCGACGACCGAGATCGTCCCCGAATTGTTGATGTCGGCCGACACGGCAAAGCCGACGATGCCGCCGCGCGGCGCTCCCAGGCCTTCGATCGTGTCGAGCGAATTTCCGCCGGCGCTGCTCAGGACTCCGGTGTTCGAGATCACGCCCCCGAACCAATGCAGCAGCACCGAGGTGACAAGGCTGTCGATCCTGCCGGTGTTGCTGATGGTCCCACCAAACCCGTCCGCGTCGATGCCGGTGGCGCCGCCGATCGCGCCGGCGTTCAGGATCGTGGACCCGTAGCCTCTTGCCAGAATGCCGACCGTGGCCTGTATCGATCCGCCGGAGGCAACCAGCACACTGTCGCCGCCGACGGGCTCGTTCCCTGCCTGCGGTTCGGACAGAACCAAACCCTTGTCTCCGGCGACGAAGCCATGGATGCTTATCGTGTTGTTTCCGTAGCCGAGCACCGCAATGTCGCTGGTAATGCTTCCCCGGCTCGTGACGACAATCTGGTCCCCCGCGTCGACAAGTTCAGTAGCGGAGAGATCTTCGGTAATGAAACGGGTCATCGAGGAGCCTTTGAACAGTGCGTCGACACAAGGATCTTGATGCTCATCCCTATGCGGCCCCAGATGTTGCGAATGGCTGAAGAAAACCCGGCAAGTTTAGCGCGGCTGGTTTTTGTGCCAATTGCTATTGTTTTGACGTCGGTGCCGCTCTTCACTGTCCTGCCCAGCGTCCTCCGAGGTGTTGATTCGCAAATATCAACACCACAATCCGGGGCAGCTTGGTATCGGCGATTCGCACATCCTGTTGGGATTCCGATATGATCTGTCGTGGCATGAAGCCGGTCAGTATCGGCTGCGCCCGTATGGCGGCCACCAACGCCACCGCGCGGATATTCATGCGCAGAGAGCCGTTCGCGGACGAAAGCCTCTATTCCGCGGCCGGAAGCGACTGCCTGAACCGCGCTGCCGGCAAAGCATGGCCCTGTGCCCGCGCCACGTCGAACCACGCAGCCATGGCTATGTTCAACTCCGAGATCGCCTCCTCCGGAGTAGCGCCATGGGCCGAACAGGACTTCAGGTCCGGCGCGTCGGCGATCCACGCATGGTCGGCGTCCGACCAGAAAACGACGATGGCGTAGTCCTCGATCATTCGGGGCCCAGCAAGTTGAATTCCTCGATCATATCGCGGAGCTGCCGAAGTTGGTAGCGCTTCGCTTCCTTTCCATCCGGCTGGATCGAGATCGGGCGGTTGGCATCGGGATGGACATTGATGTGATGGCTTCCCGCGACACGTTCAAGCGAAAACCCCAAACCGGTCAACACCTGCTCCAATTCCCGAAAAGACAATGGCGCGCCGCGCATCAACTTTTCGATGAGCTTCTTCAGTTTCGCCATGTCCGGTCTTCATCACCGCTAAGACAGGACCACCCGGCGACCAAGCAAGTCACGCTGGTTACTCCCCTCAATCCTCGATCTCGTGCCGCGCCCGATCCCGGAAAATCCGCCGGATCACCTTTCCCGTCGTCGTCAGCGGCATCGAGTCCACGAACGCCACCTCGCGCGGATATTCATGCGCCGAAAGCCGTTCGCGCACGAAACTTTTGATCTCGGCGGCCAGTTCGTCGCTCGGCGAAAACCCGTCGCGCAGCACCACATAGGCTTTCACGATCTCGGTGCGCAGCGGGTCGGGTTTTCCGACCGCCGCGGCCAGCGCGATCGCCGGGTGGCCCGTCAAACAATCCTCGATCTCGCCGGGGCCGATGCGGAAGCCGGCCGAAGTGATGACGTCGTCGTCGCGCCCGAAGAAGGAGACGTAGCCGTCCTGGTCGGCAATGCCCTGGTCGCCTGTGGTCATCCAGTCGCCGATGAATTTCTGGCGCGTCGCAACATCGTTCTGCCAGTAGCCCAAAAACATCACCGGGTCGGGCCGGCGCACCGCGATCTGGCCGATCTCGCCCGCCGGCATCTTGCGACCCTCGGCATCAATGATCGCCACCGCGTGGCCGGGCGACGGTTTGCCGATCGCCCCGCCCCGGCTGACGCCCAGCGCCGCGCAGGAGGACAGCACGATGTTGCATTCGGTCTGGCCGTAGAACTCGTTGACGGTCAGGCCGAGTTCTTCCTTCGCCCATTCATACGTCTCGCGGCCCAGCGCCTCGCCGGCCGAGCCCACCGTGCGCAGCTTCAGGTCGAAACGCCGGCGGATACCGGTCACCGACTTCATCATCCTCAGCGCCGTCGGCGGAATGAAGGCGTTGCGCACGCCCATCTTCTCCACCAGCCCGAGGGCGGCCTCCGGATCGAACTTTTCGAATTTCCCGAACGCCACCGGCACGCCGAAATAGAGCGAGGGGAGCAACAGGTTGAGCAGCCCGCCGGCCCAGGCCCAGTCGGCCGGCGTCCACGCGAGATCGCCCGGCTGCGGAAAGAACTCGTGGTGGAACTGCACGCCGGGCAGATGGCCGATCAGCACCCGGTGGCCATGCAAGGCGCCCTTCGGCGGCCCGGTCGTGCCGGATGTGAAAATCATCATCGACGGGTCGTCGGGCGTCGTCTCCACCGCTTCGAAGACCACCGCATGATCGGCCACCGCCTGATGGAAGCCGAGCGTGTCGCTATCCGCGCCATCCGTGGAAACCACCAGTTCCAGCCCCGGCAGCCGCGCGCGAACCCCCTTCAGCTTGGAAACGCCCCTGGCGTTGGTGACGACCGCCTTCACGCCCGCCGTCTGCAGCCGGTATTCCAGCGCCTCGACGCCGAACAGCAGCGCCAGCGGCACGGCGATGGCGCCAAGCTTGTAGATCGCGACATGGGCGATCGCCGTCTCGAAACTCTGCGGCATCAAGAGCGCCACCCGGTCGCCGCGTCCGATGCCTTGCCCGCGAAGCGCATTGGCCAGCGCATTGGACTGCCGGGACAGTTCGCCATAACTCATACGGACCGGCTCGCCCTCCGCCCTGTATTCCAGCAGCGCCGTCCGCTCCGGCTCGCTCGCCGCCCAGCGGTCCGAGACGGCGACGCCGATGTTGAACCGGTCGGGAACCGCCCAGCGGAAATTTCTGTAGAGCGCCTCGTAGCTGTCAGCCCGTTCCAGCATGCTCGTCCGGCCGCCACCTTGTTTTGCGCCGCAACAATCGGCGATGCGTGGATTACAGGACCGGGCGCGCGACGGTCAACTCGGCGCAATCCCGCGCCCGGCCTCCGGCCGTCGCCGGCGGACAATCCAGTCGGCGCGAAGACGCTACCCTCGCTGCGAAATCCGCGCGAAGCGAAATGTCCTAGCCTCAACCCCAAACGACCTGAAATGCAGCGCAAAACCGTGTTTTTGGCCCTTCCGTGAAGCCCAAACCGCAATTTTCGACCGGGCATCCGGCTATGCCTTTGAAATCCATCGATATTCCGGACTTCACGGGATTTTCCGCATGCCACCCTGGTCGGCCCGCTTGTGAAATCCTCGAACGCGATAGCCGTGAACGGGGAGAGGTGCCGCAATCTTCTCGCCAATCTCCAACGGTCCTGGTTTGCGAAAACGGTGAAGTCTGGCCCTCTCGCCCCGTTCTTACGGGGAGAGATGTCCGGCAGGCAGATGAGGGGCGGCGCCGACGGTCGAGCCAAAGCTCCCATGGCAAGACGCTGGAATTGCGCCGAAAATCTCGCCCGCCTGATCTCTCAAGCGTCGTCCTTGTCAGCATCCGTCAGGACTATTTCCCCGAGAAATTCCCCCACCCCTTCCAACCTGCGCGATAATTGCCGCGCCTGTGCTGGAAGGAGGCGGCGATGGACTGGACTGCGGCAGTCGACAAGAACCGGGAGGCGCTGAAGCGGGTGCTGGCCATGCTCGTCGCCATGGCCGGGTTTTGCGCCGGGGGACAGTTTGCTTTCTTTCGGCAGGAAGGCCGAAGCAGTTCAGAAGTCGCGCGGGCCGAAAAAAGCAGACTGTCCCCGGCGCTTACCCTTCCCCGAAACCTGCATCGCGCCATCGCAAAACTGCTGCGACCGGCCGAGGCGGCGGTGCGGCGGCTGATCATCGTGGCGGCGCGTGGGCTGGTGATAACCTTGCCGCCAGCGCGTCCGCGAAAACCCAAGCCGAAACCCATCGAGCCGCTTCTGCGCGGTTTTGGCATCGCCGTCACCCTGTCGCGGGACGAATTGCGGTGGGTAGCGGATGCCAGGCGCGCCGCCGAACGCCGCGCCGCCCGCCCGAAAAAGCTCAGCCTGCCGCTGTTCGATCCACTGCGGCCCTGGAGCGTCCGCCCGTGGCCAGTGGCAGCCGATGGCGCATCGTCAGGTACCGGCATGCCGTTCCGCCGCCTGCCTGCCGACGATCCGGTCGACGCGACGCGGATTTCCCTGCGCCTGCAAGCGCTGGCCGCCGCCCTCGACGACCTGCCGGGGCAGGCAAAACGGTTTGCCCGCTGGCGGGCGCGCAACGCGGCGGCGGCCGCGAAGGAAAAGCTGCGCCAGGAGGCGGGGATCGCGCCGTTCAGGCGAACCGGCACACCCGCGCGGTTCCAGCGCATATGGCCGCTGAAACCCGGCCGACCGCCCGGCTGGCGGCCAAAATCCACCCATGAGGTGCAGGACGTTCTGGAGGTCGTCCACGGGCTGGCGCAGTGGGCGATGGAGAAACCGAACACGTCCTGACGGCGGCCTGGACGTCACAGCGAAGCATCGATAGTCGTCCCCGGTAGCGGGCGCGCTCCGATAGGATCGGAGCCGCACGCCCGCCCTTTGCTCGATCAGTCCACGGTTTTCATCAGCCCGTGGCTGACCAGCTTCGAGGCGAACTCGAAAATGTCCCAGGCCGGCGCGCCGATCAGGTCGGCGATCTCCAGAAGGTCGCGCGTTCCGTCGGCATAGGCGATGAAATTCATCATCGAGCGCACGCCGGCGGCGCTGCCCTTGGTCGACATGGTCGGATAGAGGCCGCGCGGGCCGAGTTGCGGCTCGCCGAGCACGCCGATCTGGTAGCGGCGGTTGCCCTCGACACATTCGACGCAGCGCCTCAGCGCGTCGAGCCCGCCTTGCAAGCCGGTCGGCGTGACCAGCGTCAGATCATCGAGCGACGTGTGGTATTCAGGATAGCGGCCATATTTCGAGCGCATGACCGAGGCGACCGGCAAGTCGACGCCGGGCGAGCAATACTGGCGCTCGTCGCTGCCCCGGTCGAGATAACGGTAGCGGATGTAGTTCGGATCGATATGGCCGAGCACATGCTTCGCGGCCCGGTCCGCCAGCGTGTCGCCGTGCCTCGACGGCAGGTAGGAATAAACCCGCTCGTCGCCGATGCAGGTGACGTTGAAGCCGGCGATGATGCGCCGCTTCATCTCGGCGAGGTTGCGGCTGATATAGGCGATCGAGCCGATGGTTTCCGGCACGAAGACGATGCGGTAGCTGTAGCGCCGCGGCGCCGAGGCGATCCAGCGCGCCAGCCAGGTCGTGACCATCGGCCCCGACAGCTCGTTGTTGGCCATCGACGGGTGGCAGATATAGGTGGAGACGAAAATCTCCTCCTCGCTCTCGCCGGCGATTTTCGCCTCGCCGTAGATCAGCTCGCCGGGCGCCAGCGTGCTGTCGATCACCGCGCGGTACGAGCCCGGCTGCAGATTGGCGCGCTTGCTGTGCGGAATGCAGAACCCCCAGTAGCGGCGATAATAGGAGGTGACATAGGGGATCGCATCGGGTTGGTCGGGTATGGAATGCAGGTGCGGCTGCAAGTCCTCCAGCGACAGCACCGTGTCGACGGGCTCGGAATAGCCGACCACATGCAGATTGTTGTCGGCGAAATCGGCGATGACCTCGCCGGACGGCCCGATCAGTTTTGCCGAGCGGATGTTCCATTCGTCCGGGATTTTCCAGTCGAGCGCCGGCTCCCCCGACTTGATGGAGAAGGTCTCCAGGTTCGGGCAATAGCGCTTCAAGATGTCGAAGGTCTGCCGAACGCCGTCGCCGGTGATGCTCCGGCAGATCGGGAAAAGCTCGGTGGCGAGCGCATGCATCGCCAGTCCTTCCGCCGGGCCGATCGTCGCCGCTGCCATGTCGTTCATGTCCGCACCTGCCGCTTCTGCCTCAGCAATTCGATGAGTTGTTCCATCCGGTGCGTCGCCTCGATCTCGCCGGAGGTGAAGCGCACGCCGTATTCGCTCTCGATCGCCAAGAGAAGCTCGATGTGGCGCAGCGAATCCCAGCCTGGGGTGACGCCGAGCCCGCCGCCGCCGAGATCGTGGCTGGCCGGCAGCTTCAGCGCCCGCAGCACCGACTGCTTGAGCTGGGCATCCAGGCCGTCGCCGCCCGATGCAGTCGCAGCAGCCGCGCCATTGCCTTGCTGGACGGCAGCGGCCGGAGCGGCGGACTGGACCCGCGCCCCCGCCGGCACGAAGCCAAAGCGGCCGCGCGCCAGCCTGCCGGTTTCAACGATCATGTCACGCTCCACGGACTTGCGGTCGTCCAGCAGGTCGAGCAGGTGCGCCGCGAGTTCCGCCGGCAGAAGGGCCGGCGTATCCGGCCCGCGGAAGGCTTCCGAGAAAGCCGTGGCCACATATCCCGGAGCGATCGTGTGCCCGGTGACGCCATAGGCGCGGTTGGCGGCGTCGAGCGAGCGAAGGCTCTGCGTCGCCATCATCTTGGCGCCCGAATAGGTCTCCCATCCCGGCGGGAACGTCTCCACCGCGCTGGTGCCGATCAGTACGACGGCCCCGCTCTGCCGCGCCAGCATCGCCGGCAGCGCGGCGCGGACGACGGCGTCGAGCGCCGAGAAGGCGATGCCGACATGCGTCTCGACGGGCGATTCGACGGGGGCCGATGCGGTGTGCACCACGAGGCCGAGATCATCGCAGGCAGCAGCCGCATCGGTCAGCGCCGACCGGCCTTCCGCCGAAGCGAGATCGGCCGAAACAAAGCTGAATTTTGCCTTTTCCAGTTCCAGTATCGCGGTCAGCGCGTCGCGGCGCGCGGAGGGACCGCGATCCTGCAGCAGCAGCTTGTAGCCGCGCCGCGCTAGGGCGATGGCGATCGCCTGGCCGATCTCGCCGGACCCGCCGGTGACCAGCGCCGTCGCGTCGCTTTCGCGGCGGATCGGATAGAGCGGCTTGAACTCCCAGTCGGCGTAGCGCGCCTGGACACGCATCGAGGCGTCGAGCACCACGCTCGCGCCGTTCAGCGCCAGCACCCGCAGGGTCAGCACGCGGTGGCTCTGGTTGACGCTTTCGACCCGCGCCGAATAGCGGATCGGCTCGCCATAGTGCACCGGCTTCGCCGCCCGGATCTCATGGCCGAGATAGAGCGACGGCTCGCCCGGGAAAACCATGCCGGCAATCGTCGACAGCGGCGCCAGCGTCATGTGCAGCGGCACGATGGTCCGCTGGCCGTCGCCCTGGCTGGCCGCATAGGCGGCATCGTGATGGAACGGATTGCGGTCGCCGCTCAGGCGGGAGAATGCGTCGAATTCAGACTCGTCGAAGGTCTTGTCGAAAACGATATGGTCGCCGGTCTGGAACCGATCGAAGGCAACGGTCGATGTCACATGTACCTCTGGAAATGGTTGCTACGGAGGTTTCCCTGGAAACGCATTGCGCCCGGAAGTCTGGATACCATCGCCCGGCCGCGCCGCGCGAAGCTTTGCCCCTATGCCGGCGGCGCGGTCAATAGCCGCCCGGCGGCCGGACGCGCATCAGCGGCCGGATGTCATATGGTCGGCGATGGTGAGATAGGACGGCAGCGCGACGTCCGGGCCGCACTTGGCCACCCATTCGTCGGCCGATTCCTCGTAAACAAAGCCGGTGTCGCGGTACACGCCCCGCACCGGCGTGTTGCGTTCCGTCTCGATGATCGGCCCACGGAGTTCGCGCCAGCCGCGATGCGTTCCCCGCGTCATCGCCCAGCGGGTGATCGCGGTCTCCAGGCCGCGGCCGAGCACCCGGCAGGACATCAGGTAAAGGTCGATCAGGCCCGTGGCTTCCCTGTCGGGATGGTCCTTCACCACGATCAGGCCGATGTTCTCCTCGCCCGCATATTTGTCCTCGAGCGCGATGACGGCGACGTCGCCGCCCGCCGCGGCGATCGCGGTCAGGTCGGACGCCTCGTAGCGCCGCGTCGTGGTGTTGAACTGGTTGGTCTTCTTGCAGAGCTGCGCCGCGCGCGCGATGTTGGTGGCGTCGACCGGCCGCATGTGCAGGGTCATTCCAAGGCTCTGGTAGAAATCCTCGAGGCTGACGGCCGACTTCCGGCTCAGTTCGATCTTGGCGCGATTCTTGTAGCTTTCGACGCGCTTCAAATCCTCGGCCGTCACCGAAATCACGCCCAGCCATGGCGAGGACAGCAGCGCTTCGGCGTATTCGGCGGGGTCGGCGGGCAGGTCGAGAACCTTGACGCCCGGCACGTTGCGCTTGACGGCCTCCCGCTCGACCGGATTGTCGTCGATGAACAGCGCCGATTCCAGTCCGAGGCTCAGTTCCTCGCAGATCTCGCGAATGTTCTGGAATTTCGGGCTCCAGTTGATCCGGTGCGCGACGATGTCGGCACTGCGTATCTCCATGCCCGGATGCTCGTCGATCATCTTCAGCGCTAGGTCGGTGTCGTTCTTGCTGGCGATCGCCAGCGCGATGCCGCGGCGCGCCAGCGTGCGCAACGCGCGCTGGAAGGCGAGGAAGGCGTTGCCGGGATAGTCGCCGGCGATCTTGACGCCGTCGATGCCGTCCTCGCCGAGCACGCCGCCCCACATCGTGTTGTCGAGGTCGATCACCAGCACCCGCGCTGTCTTACCCATGGCGGCAAGCACGAGGCCCGTCACATGTTTCGCAAGCTGCTGCGAGAACGGCTCGGTGAACGGAAAGCGACCGAGATGCCAGAGGCGGTCGTCGGTGACCCTGCCGTTCGACAAGGCCGCCTGCTGCGCCATGTCGATCCAGGCGACCTGCTCGGCGCCCTGCAGAGCGCCTTCCAGCGCCTCGTTCATCGCCGCGAACAGCCGCGCCTGCGTGGTCGCACTCTCGCCGGTGGCGCGCAACGCCGCGAAGCGGGCGACGAAGATCCAGCCCCTCGCCTGCTGCCGGTAGCGCAGGATCGCGTCGGCATAATCAAGCACGCGGTCGCGAAGCATCGCCGCGTCGATCCCGTCGAGGGAGGTCGCTGCCGCCACGTCCTCCAGCCTGTCGGCGAAAAGCGTGTACTCGGCGCCGAAGCCGAACAGGCCGATGGAAGGATCGATGAGGGCCGGCTGCAACTGGCCATAGGGAACACTGAACGTCTCGATGCTGCGGTCAGCGACATGCGCGGCCAGTTCCGCCTCCAGCGCGGCGCGCAGGATCTCGACATTGGAGCTGCCCAGCACGGCGACCTTCAGCGGCGCCTGCTTCTCGCGGGCGCGGCGCGCCGAGAAGCGTTGGGCGACGGCAGGCCCGTTACCGACATGCGCATAGCCGTCGGCCTTGAGCTGCTCGTTGCAGACTGCCGCCATGTCCGTGATGTAGACCGCCTCGACAATGCCGCGCCACAGCGGCGCGGTCCGGATAGCGCCCCGGCGCCGCAGTTCCTTGACGGCGGGCGTGAAATCGTTGCGCGGGTCGGCTTCGAGATCCCGCACGTAGAACGGCGCGGAAACCTGCCCCGCTCCATCGCCGAAATCGGCCTGGCCGGTGAAGGTCTTCATGTAGCGGTACGGGACCTTGGCCAGTTCCTCGTAGCGATGGAAAGGCGTGCAATATTTCCAGTCGCATCCGAGCATGACGACGGTGGCCTGGCTCATCTCGAAGAACTCGAAGGTCGACCCGGGCCCGAACGTGGTTTCACCGGAGCAGGCCAGTATCTCCGCAGCACGGCGGCCGAAGACGACGAAGGAATAGATGGGATGCCGGGTGCGCTGTGCGCCGGGAATGCCGTCCAGCGCCCAGTCGGCAAGGATGCCGACCTCGGAGGCACTGTTGCGATGGTGGAATTCCTTGCCGCGGCAGAAGCTGAAGGTGAAGGCCGGGAACGCCAGCGTCCATCCTTCGCGCGCCAGCCGATCGAAAGCATACAACGCATCGAATCGGCTGAAACTGCCGCCGGCAAGCAGCGAAGACAGAGAATTGTGAACAACAGCGATGGAAGCTTCGCCCGGAAGCACCGATTTCAGGGCATGATACAGAGCGATTCGAGGGGCGGAACTCCCGATATCGGAAGCTTCGGAAGTTGCGATATTGCTGGAATCTACGGCTTCGAGTTGCATTGCAGACTTCATCCACTGGCTGACGGGCGCGAATATCATGCGATACGATAGGGCGCAACTTTGACGGGATTGCAAAAGACGCCTACAGAGTGCCCGGATTTCGAAAGCGCGACCGAAGGCCGGACTGTCGGCATGTAGGCGTCGGCGGACAAAATTCGAGCATATTTTGGCTCGTTAACATCCTCCTGTGGCGGGTCGGGCGACATGGGGGTACATATGCGGGACTGCAAGATCGATGGTTTGACGACGGCGGCGATGCAAGCGACATTGACGTCTGGGCCATGTCCTGTCGTGCTTGAAGAAGATCGGCATGGTCAAGCACACCGCTATTGAATCTGACAGCGGAGTTCGCCAATAGGAGAGCCTTGCAGGGCTCGCCGGCCGGGTGACGCAATTCTGGTCGATATCCCACGGCGGCCCCTCGGGACTTGACGGATACAACGGTACATCATGACACAGAGTTCGTTGGACAGGCCGAAGAAACCCAAGCGCACATGGCGACGCCGGCTGAGTCTTGGCCTCGACAATTCGCTCAGGGCCGTCGGGCTCTACGGGCCGGCCCTTACGGTTTATCGCGGCATTCGATCCTTGAATGAACAGGCCATCGATCGGCTGGCCGATCGCAGTTACAATCGTCCCAAGGTCGAAGGCGCGCTCCGCGCCTCGCTGGGCGTCCTCCCCTTTCCCAAGCTGCGGGAGCGCTACAATTCGGGCGTCGTCGGCCGGCACCTTCAGAACGCCATGGAATCGGACGACCTGCCAAGCATATTGGAGGCCATGGCCGCGCATGAAACATTGCGCCGCGCGGTGCCGGCGCGCATCGGCAAGAGGGTCTGCGATCTGCTTTCGTCCGACGAAGGGGTCATCGAGCTCATGGAGGCGTCGGGGAAGTCGCTAAAGCGATATCCGGACAGCCCCTTCCTGATCTATCTGCATACGCTGGCGCTGGCGAAGGCGGGCGACTTCCAGCTCGCTCACGACATTGTGACGGCTGCGATCACGCGTTGCCAGCAGGCCGCCGCCTCGGACGGTCTCGACAATGAGCTGTCAAGGCGCCACCAGCGGCTCACCAGCGTCTGGCGGGTCGTCGACTCGATTTCCCGCGACAACATGACCTGGGCCGACGGCTCCGGATATGACGACGGCGAAGGCGGCGAAGGAGAAAGTGCGGCGCTGCCGGACGGGGCGGAGGATGCCGCCGGCGGATCGCAGTCCGAGGATGTGGATTCGGATGCGGCCGTCTCGGAGGCTGCTGTCTCGGAGGCGTCGGTTTCCGAATCGCCTGCGGCCGCTTCGGCTGCGTCGAACGGCGACGACCATGTGCTGGTGTTTTCAGAACGGCTGATTCAAGGACGTCAGCACGACCGCTATCTCGACGTATGCAAGCGAAACTACGACGCGGCGGAAAACCTCGACGGCAAGTTCAAGGCGATCAAGGCCATGCTCCGGCAAGGCATTCGCCGCATTCCCAACTACCAGGCGGCATACGACCAGGCGCGGCGCTGTTTCGAGGATGCGCGCGTCGAATGGGCCGCGGTTGCCGACCGCAAGAATATAGGAAGCCAGATCGATCGTAACGGCGTGAAGACGCTGGCCATGGTGCGGCTTCTCGTCAGCGCCTTGCAGATCGCCCGGCAGCTCGACCTGGCCAAGGACATTGTGCTGCTGGAGAAGGCGCTGGTCTTCATAGCCGGCAAGCCCAAGGCCGTGCCGGCCCTGTGGACGATATGCGCGGCGCTGGTCGAAGGCGACGCGGCTGGATTCGAGCAGGTCACGACCAAGTTTATTCAGGAAGCCGCCCGCGACCCGGATCGCGACCACGAACTGCGCGACTATTTCCGCTGGGCCCTCGAAGCCCAGCGCTATGACCTCGCCCACAAGCTTTTCAGCCGGCTGCCGGACAAGAGCAAGCGCTTGAAGGCGATGCTGCAATATGTCCGCATCCTGCAGCGCGACGGCCAGTTCACACGCGCCGCCACCCTTGCGCGGCGCGTCCATGAAAGCATCCTGGCCCGGCCGCACACGGTCGACGCGATCGCCAGCTGGAACCTTCTGCGCAGGACCGGAGAGCTGACCTTCGCGGCCGAGACCGCAACCTGGTATTCGCGCATTCCCCAGCCGAAACATCCGGTCGGCGTGCTTTTCGTCGCGCCTCGCTCCATCGAGCAGATGCGCCGCTATCCGCTCGTCGTGCTGATGGAGATGAAGCGGAACGGCTGGGCGGTGATCCCGCTGGTCAGCGGCTCCCTGCCGCTGGAAAAGACCGGCATCGCCAGGATCGACAAGTTCCTGGGCTGCATAACCCAGGAAGGCCGCTTCGACCGGTCGGTCGAAGGCAAGCTGGCGCCGATCTCGGGATTCTGGTCCGACGTCTCGACCGGCCGGCTGCGGTGGAACAACATCAACCTGGACGACAACGTCAGGGAAGAAGGCGCCATCCATCGCCGGCGTCATACGATCGACTTCAGCTGCCCGTCCCTCGAGAAATTCCTTTCCCGGCTCGTCAGCTGGACGCAGCTGACGGCGACGGTGCTGGAAAACATCAATCGCGATGTCGTTTCCGGCGGCGTGCGCGTCGGCTTCATGGTGCTTCAGCAATCCAGACTGCCGGATGTCGTGGCCAGGTTCTATCTGGAAGAGTTCGGCGATCCGGAACGCTTTTTCTGCCTGCATTCCGCTAATGGCTACCAGAACTACTTCGTCAACTTCTCCTCGCCGGTCTCCACCCGTACCACGATCCGCAACATGACGCGCAGCCCGCAATTGCGGTCGGCGAGTTTTCCGGTTCCGAGCGACTTCGAGGAATTCTATAAGGCCAACAAGCATCGCGGCGTCGAGATGCTGCATTCGGTCCAGGATGTCGCCAGAACCCGTCGCTCGACCGGCGGCCAGGAGCGTCCGCCCGAGGCCACCGCCTGCATCGAAAGGATCAAGGCATGGCGCGACGGCGGCGGCAAGGTCGCCTGCGTCTTCGGCAAGGTGGTCTGCGATCTGGGCGCGCCGTTCGATGGCGGGCCGGCGCATGCCGACCTGCAGGATTTCCTCAACCATGCGATCGAGTCGGTCCGCGACAGCAACACGCTCCTGCTGATCAAGCCGCATCCGCACGAGACGCGCCACGAAGTCGGGGTGTTCCTGACCGAATACTTCGAAGACCTCATCAATGTCGAAATCCCGCCCAACGTCGTGATTCTCGGGCACCGCTGGTTCGACCTCTACGAGCTCGAGGGCCTGATCGACCTCGGCGTCATCTACAACGGCACCACGGCGGCGGAGCTCGGCCTGCTCGGCATCCCCAGCGTCGTCTGCAGCCATTTCGCCCCCGTCGACTATCCGGTCGGCCACGTTGCCGTGAAAAGCCGGACGCATTTCCGGCGCCTCCTGCGCTTCAGCCAGAAGGCGGCGGTCGCCAAGGATATGAAGGAACGCTCGGCCGCGTGGATCTACTACATGAGCGGCGACGGCATATCGGTCGACTACCGCTACCACTCAAGGCAGATCACCAACCGGGTCGTCTATCCGCCATGGTGGTTCCAGCAGGACATCGAGCGCTACTTCGCCGAGGGCGATCCGAACGTCGTCAAGCTCGCGGAAAGAATAATCGGCACGGATCGCGCTGCGTAAGGCTGCGCAGCGCGGCGCCGCCGGGGTTTTCGGGACCTGCGTTTCCCGCAAGCCTCATGGCGACCTTCAAGACCTTCGCCTGACCTCCCCAACAACACGCTCCGTTGCGTCGGTCGCAATTGATTGCTAGGTCTTCCTCGCAGTCTCGGGAGGACATCATGCTTGTCAGCGAATTTGTTTCAGGTGTCTCTGCGGAATTTACTTTGACCCGCAGCGGCAACCAGGTGACCGCCACGCTCTATTACGGACTTACGGGCTATTACGACGAGGATCTCGGATATTATCTGTGGGACGGTCAAATCTACGGCAACATCGGAATTTACGAGAACTATTTTTATCAGGGCAACGACAGGCCGATGGATCTGAGCTTCGTCGCGACGCTCGTCGACGCGACGCCGACGACCGGCACCTATTCGCTTAACGACTATATTGGCGGCGCCAGCGTCGACAGCGAATTCACGGTGACGATCTTCTCCACCGCCGGCAATTTCGTCGGCACCGAAAGGCCTGACTATGTCTTCGGTTCGGCCGCTGCAGATACGTTCCGTTCGATGGGCGGTGGCGACATCTTCGAGGGCGGAGCCGGCAACGACCTTTACCGCGTCTACAGCAGCGACGTGAAGATTTTCGAGGCCGCCGGCGAAGGCGACGACAGCGTCGCCAGCGGCGTATCCTACGTTCTCGCCGCCGGCGTCGAGGTGGAACACCTCACCACCAACGGCTCGATGGGCACCGCGGCGATCAACCTCACCGGCAACGAATTCGCCCAGGAACTGAGAGGCAATGCCGGCAAGAACGTGCTCGACGGCAAGGGCGGCAGCGATACGCTGAACGGCGGCAGCGGCATGGACTATTTCGTGTTCTCGTCGGCGCTCGGGCCGGACAATGTCGACACGATCGTCAACTATAGCGTGGCGGCGGACACGATCCGCCTGGAGAACGCGATCTTCACCGCGCTCACCACGACCGGCGTTCTGGCAGCGGCAGCCTTCAGGGACACCGCCACCGGACCGAAGGACGCCGACGACCGCATCGTCTACAATTCGACGACGGGTTATCTCTATTACGATGCCGACGGTTCGGGCAGCGCCTTCGGAAATGTCAAATTCGCCTTATTGGCGGGAGCCCCGACGCTCACCGCCGCGGAATTTGTCGTGATCTGACGAGCGGAGCCGCCTTACGCCTTCGCGGCCGCTCCGCGGAAAGCCAGGATCGCCAGCACGAAGCTGGCGATCGCGTTCCAGCCGGCCAGGGACAGGCCGAGGATGCGCAGCGCCGCCTTGTCACAGGACGGCGGCACGACCGAGTTCAGCGAATCGAGCACGCCATTGCCGCCGGTATCGGATGGAGCAACCACCATGCCGCAATCCGTCGGGCCGGGCCAGAAGCCCCATTCGACGCCAGAGTGGTAGACGCCGAGATAGAGCCCGTAGACCATCAGCAAGGCACCCGCCAGCAGCAGCCCTCGCGTGAAGACGGCAGGCAGCCGCAGGACCGCGGCGAGGAACGCGACCAGCATCAGCGGCGCGCCAACATAATAGGGAATGCGCTGCTCGTAGCAGAGCTTGCAGGGGATATACCCGCCGAGATGCTGGAAGCCGAGCGCCCCGCCGACCGTCGCCGCCATCGCGGCGGCAAGGAAAAGCGCGGTGATCGCGTGGATGCGCGTAGGCGAGGCAGGCTGGCTGGGCATGGCGGGAAAGTCCGTTCGGATGGTCAGAACACGTACCTGACCAGTATATAGAGCAGAATTAGGACAGCCGCAGCCGCTCCCGCGAGCAGCCCCAGGCGCTTCTCGACGAAGTGGCGGATCGATTCGCCATAGCGCCTGAGCAGCCAGGCGAGGATCAGGAAACGCGCGCCGCGCGCCACGATGGCCGAGACGATGAACCAGCCAAGCGGAAAACTGATGACGCCGGCCAGGATGGTGACGACCTTGATCGGCGGCAGATGCGCCAAGCCGGACGTGACCAGCATCAGCAGGATGAAACCCGTGCCGGTGGAAACGCGCAGCGCCTCGAACTCGTCGTACTTGCCGTAGAATTCCAGCACCGGCCGCGCTACGGCCTCGAACGCATAGTGGCCAAGGAACCAACCGGCGATACCACCGAGCACCGACGCCGCGGTCGCTACCAGCGCGTAACGATACGCCCGATCCGGCCGCGACAGCGCCATCGGCAGATAGAGCACGTCGGCCGGCACCAGGAACACCGAACTCTCGACGAAGGCGATGACCGCCAGCCACCATTCCGCCGACTTGCGGGCAGCAAGCGACATGGTCCAGTCGTAGAGCTTTCGAAGCATCAGCCGTTCCGTCGTTGGTCCGATCCGATGCGTATCCGCTCTTTTGGAGCTATGCCGGCCGGAAAATCGCACCACCCATAGCCTGCAATTCCTCTAAAAAGAATTGCGCGCGCCCGGCTGCGCCCGAAAGCCGCTGCACCTGGCCCGGCCGAGCAGAGCCGCGAACGACGATCCCTCGGGCCAAGGCAGCCTGCAATCGGCGCGCCCGCGCCCGCAGCGCACGATTTTCCCTTCGACCTCCCCTGCGATCGCTTCGCTTTACGCAACGTCGATTGCCAACTCGCCGCCGCGCAAGCTGTTGACGAGACCATGCTTCACCGTATAGTCCGCTCCCATCCACGCCCGCTCGCGGGCCGGAGCCCCTGTGGTGGAACTGGTAGACGCGCCGGACTCAAAATCCGGTTCCGAAAGGAGTGTCGGTTCGATCCCGACCGGGGGCACCACCAATCTCCACGATCATTTGTCCGGGACGTTCGTTTCAGGCGCCGCTTGCGAGACCACGCTGGCCGCGCGTCAATCGCCGGACCGGTCGATCAGACCACGATGAAACCGGCTGCCGTCAGCCCTGGCGAACCGGTGACGGAGCTCTTGCGCGGCCGATGTGAAATTGAGGAACAGCCAGCGCGTTCGGCAGACGGGATCACGCACCTTCCGTCCTCCTCGCGACCGCATGGCCGGATTGGCCCCTATGCTTTCTGAAAACCATTTGACCAAATAATTTTCCGGTGCGAAGCTTCTTGTGCTGGAGGGCATGGGGACGTGGCACTCAGGGGCACAAACCAGGAATTCGGGCGGCCGTATAACCGGCGCATCGTGCTGGAATCGATCCGCCTGCATGCGCCGACCACACGCGGCGAGATCGCCAAGCGCGTCGGTCTCACCGTCCAGACCGTTTCCACCATCGTCCGCGAACTGGAGGAGCAGAGCTACGTCCTCTCCGCCCGCGAGGAACCGAAAGGGCGCGGCGTGCCGCCCTCCACCCTGCGCATCAACCCTGACGGCGGCTACGCGGTCGGCATCCACCTGACGCCGCTCGGCGTCAGCGCAGCCCTCATCAACCTCAGCGGCGACGTGGTCGAGAATCTGCATCGCGACGCGCCGGCTCCGGCGCCGGACCAGGCCTTCGATCTGATCGGCACCTTGGTGCGCGACCTGACCCGGCTGCGGCCCGGCGGCCGCATGCTCGGCGTCGGCATGGCGCTGCCCGGTCCGTTCGGTGTCGAATCGATGAGTTTCGTCGGCCCGACAACGATGGCCGGCTGGAAGGATGTGGCGCTGAGGGAGCGGCTGGCGGAGGCGACCGGCCTGCCGGCATTCCTGGAAACCGACATGGCGGCGGCCGCCCTCGGCGAGCAACTCTACGGGCTGGGCACCGAGTTCTCGGAATATTATTATCTCTATTTCGGCGTTGGCCTCGGCGGCGTCATGATCCATGACGGCGCGGTGCTGCGCGGCGCCTGGGGCAATGCCGGCGAGATCGGTCATATCCCCGTCGTGGCGGACGGCGAGCCCTGCCCATGCGGCAATCGGGGTTGCCTAGAGCGTTATCTGTCGCTGGAGGCGCTTGGCCGCCACAGTGGCGGCGAGGCGGCCTGGGCAGGCGAGATCGCACCGATCTTCCGCAACGCGGTGACCACCATCGAAAACCTGTTCGATCCACAGACCGTTGTGATCGGCGGGCTGGCGCCGGCCTCGCTGCTGGCAAGACTGGCGGCGGCCGCCAAAACCCTGCCCGATTCGGTGTCGGCGCGCCGCGACCGGCGCGCCCCGCGCGTCACCGTGGCGCGTGGCGGCGAGCAATCGGTGCTGCGCGGTGCGGCGGCGCTCGCCGTATCCGGCGTGCTGTCGCCGCGCTTCGGCCAGATGTTCGCGGCACGCGAAGACGGGCGGGAAGCGGCGGACGGCAAGGAGTTGGCGGCATGACCGAACCGCTGCTGGTACTTGAGGACATCCGCAAGAATTACGGCGCGATCGAAGCGCTGAAGGGTATCTCCTTCTCGATCGGCAAGGGCGAGGTCGTCGCACTGCTGGGCGACAACGGCGCCGGCAAATCGACGCTGGTGAAAATCATCGCCGGCGGGCTGGAGCCGAGTTCCGGCCGCATGCTGTTCGAAGGCAAGGAGTTCCTGGCAAAGTCTCCCGCCGAGGCCAAGGATGCCGGCATCGAGACCGTCTACCAGGACCTGTCGCTTTGTACCAATGTCGACGTCGTCGCCAACTTCTTCATGGGCCGCGAGATGACGCGTAAGGTGCTCGGCGTACCGGTGCTCGATGAAGGCGCGATGGAGCGCGAGGTGGCGAAAGCGCTTTCCAATGCCGGCACCCGCATTCCGTCGCTCAGGACCAAGGTCGAGCACCTTTCGGGCGGCCAGCGCCAAGCCATCGAACTCAACCGTTTTGTCCATTGGGGCGGCAAGCTGGTGCTGCTCGACGAGCCCTTCGCAGCACTTGGCGTCGAGCAGACGCGGCGCGGCCTCGACATGATCCGCCAGGTGGCGCGGCAAGGTATCGGCGTCGTCATCATCACCCACATCATGCAGCAGGCCTTCCAGGTCGCCGACCGGATCGTGGTGATCCGCCAGGGCGTCGTGGCCGGCGATGTCGCACGCAGCAAAACCAGCCCCGATGCGGTGATCAATATGATCACCGGAGAAGCGCTTGCCGGTGCCGGACCGGCAGGCTGACGGGGCAACAAGAGGGGTCCGGCTCAAAAAAGGAGCGAGAGAAATGAAGCGAATATTACTTGCCGCATTCGGCGTCGTGGCATTGGCGATCGCCATGCTGACGCCGGCCTTCGCGCAGTCGAAGGGCACGGTCTACTACCTCGTGCCGACGCTGCTCGACGAATTCCAGACCGGCTCGGTGAGCGCGCTGGAAATGTTCCTGAAGCAGACCGGCTATGAGATGAAGACGCTCAACGCCGACAACAAGACCGACGCGCAGCAGAGCCAGATGAACGACGTCATCGCGCTGAAGCCTGCGGCGATCATCCTTGCGGCCGTCGACTTCAACGCGCTGAAACCCTCGATCGAGGCGGCGATGGCGGCGGGCATACCGGTGGTCGAGTTCGACCGCCAGATCACCTCGACGCCGTCGGCCTTCACCTCGGTGGCCGGAACGGTCGAGATCGGCTACGTCGCCGCCGACAGCGCGGAAAAGCTGCTGACGGCCAAGAACGGCTCGGTCAAAGGCAAGATCCTGCAGGTGCTGGGCGACCCCGGCGATCCCTACACGCTCGACATCCAGAAAGGCTTTGAAGAGAAGATGAAGGCGTTTCCGGACGTCACCATCGTCTCGCTGCCCGCCATGCAGTGGGAGGCAAGCAATGCCGGCACCATCGTCGCCGATCAGCTCGTCGCCAATCCCGACATCGACCTGATCTTCAGCCACGCCGCGCATCTTTCGGTGGCCGCCGTCGCCTCGCTGGAATCGGCCGGCAAGAAACCCGGCGACATCATGATGATGAGTTCGAACGGCGCGCCGGTCGGCCTGGACCTGATCCGAAAGGGCTGGCTCAATGTCGAGGTCGAGCAGCCGCTCTACGCGCAGGCGGCGGCGGTCGCCATGTTCATGGACAAGATCGTCAACAAGCAGGAGATCAAGCCCGGCGAATATGACGTGCTGCATCTCAAGTCGACGGTGACCAACGAAGCCTGGGGGCCGAATATCAAGATCCCGGGTGCGGCGATCGACAAGTCGAACGTCGACAACCCTGCCTTCTGGGGCAACATGAAGCCGCCGACGGATACAGTGATGTCGGTCGAATAGACGTCAGACTTTGATCGATACCTTCGCTAGCCCCCTCCACCGCCTACGGCGGTCCCCCTCCCCCGCTTCGCAGGGGAGGATCCAACGGTGCGGCTGTCGCCGCCGCGGATCCTCCCCCGTTTACGGGGGAGGGGGACCACGCGAAGCGTGGTGGAGGGGGCGTCTGCCTCGGTTGGCATAACCTTTGGCCCATCTATGAACCCACGCACCCGCAAAATCCTCGAGATCGTCCTCGACAATCTCGTCTGGTTCATGCTGCTTTTCGTGCTGATCGTCTTTTCGATCTTCATCCCGAACTATTTCCAGCTCGGCATCTTCGCCAACATCATCGAGGCATCGAGCGTACTCGGCGTCATGTCGATCGGCCTGGCGCTGGTGATCATCGCTGGCCACATGGACCTGTCCGTCGAATCGGTGGCCGCGCTCGGCGCCATGGCGGTCGGTATCCTGTTCTGCTCGGCCGGCATCGGCCTCGGTATAAAGCTCTATCCCGAATGGCTGATGGTTCCGGTCTCGCTGCTGGTCGCCATTGCCGTTGGCGGCCTGATCGGCGCATTCAACGGCTTCCTCGTCGTGAAGTTGAAGATGAGCGCCTTCATCATCACGCTTGCCTCCTACATCTGGGTGCGCGGGCTGGTGCTGGCCGTGTCAGGCGGCCGCTCGGCGCAGGATCTCGCGCCCGCCATCCGCTGGTTCGGCATCCAGCGCCTGCTCGGCCTCCCGCTGACGGCATGGATCGCCATCGCCTGTTTCGTCGTCTTCTCGCTGATCATGGCCAAGACGCCGTTCGGGCGGCATCTGGTGATGATCGGCGGCAACGAGACGGCGACCTACCGCGCCGGCATTCGCGTCACCCGCAACCTCGTCATCGCCTTCGTGCTGGCCGGCGCCATCGCCGGGCTGGCCGGCTGGCTGCTCGCCATCCGCACCTCCGGCGCCACCGCCAATCTCGGCGTCGGCCTGCTGTTCAATGCCTTCGCAGCGGTGGTCATCGGCGGCGTCAGCCTGAAGGGCGGCGTCGGCTCGCTGCCCGGCGTCTATGCCGGCGTCCTGCTCCTGTCCTCCATCAACACGGCGATCAACCTCATGGGCCTTCCCGCCAATTTCACCCAGGTCGTGCACGGGCTGCTGGTGCTCGCAGCCGTGCTGCTGGACACCTTCAAGCAGAATCTGCGCCAGAGGCTGGCATGATCGGCCGGCTTTCAGGCAAGGTGGCACTGATCATCGGCGCCGCGCGCGGCATCGGCAAAGGCATCGCAAAACGCTTCGCCGAGGAGGGCGCCAAGCTGGTGCTGGCCGACAGCGAGGCCGAAATCGGCAAGGCAACGGCGGACGAACTAGGCGCCGCCTTCATCGCCATCGACATCTCGAAAATGGCCGACGCCGAGGCCGCCGTCGCGCTGGCGCTGGACCGGCACGGCCGCCTCGACATCGTCGTCCAGAACGCCGGCATCTATCCCTGGCAACTGATCGAAAACACCAGCCCCGACGACTGGGACCGCGTCATGGCGGTCAATCTTCGCGGCACCTTCAACGCGGCGCGCGCCGCGCTCGTGCCGATGAAGGCGCAGCGTTATGGCCGCATGCTGTTCACCTCCTCGATCACCGGCCCGCATGTCACCAGCCCCGGCCACGGCCATTACTCCGCGACAAAATCCGGCATCAACGGCTTCATCCGCTCGGCGGCGCTCGAATTCTCCGGCTACGGCATCACCGTCAACGGCGTCGAGCCCGGCAACATTTTGACGGAGGCGATCCAGGAACAGCGCGGCGCGGCCTTCATCAAGAACATGGAGGACGCGATCCCGCTCGGTCGCCTCGGCACGCCGCGCGACGTCGCCAACGCCTTCCTGTTCCTCGCCTCCGACGACGCCAGCTACATCACCGGCACGACCATCGTCGTCGACGGCGGCCAATTGCTGCCGGAAGGCGCGGATTTCCGCATCCTGCCGCCGTGACAGCGCCGGCATGATCCTCGACTTCGGCAACGGCTTTTTCCTGCGCCAGGCCACCGACGCCGACCATCCGGCGCTGCGTATGGTGTGCTTGAAAACAGGCGATGCCGGCGAGGACGCAACGGCCCGCGAGGACGATCCCAACCTGATCGGCCAGATCTACGCCGTGCCCTATCAGGTGTTCGAGCCGGATTTTGCGTTTGTCATCGACAACCCCTCGGGCGTGGCCGGCTACCTGCTCGGCGCGTTCAACACCGCTGCTTTCTATGATCGGCTCGCCACGAACTGGTATCCGGCTCTCCAGCGGGGCGTAGCCGATCCCGGCCCCGATGCTTCGGGCTGGCAGGGCAGCGACTGGGCACGGCACCGTATCCACCATCCAGCTCTCGCCATCCCGCCCGCACTCTCGGCCTATCCATCGCACGGCCACATCGACCTGCTGCCGCAAGCCCGCGGCAAGGGCATTGGTCGGCAGTGCATAACTTTGCTCGAAAGCCGCCTTGCCGACGCCGGCTCCACCGGCCTCTGGCTGGAAGTCCATCCGCGCAACCACAAGGCGCTACGCTTCTATGCGAACCTCGGATACCGGCCGTCGCCGGCTCTGGAGCCATCCGAAAACGCCATCTACGTCGTGAAGCGATTTGCCGGTGCGGGATAGCTGAAGACGCACCCATGCACCGCAAGCCAAAGCATCGGATGCAAAAACATCCGACGCCCCAACTCACGGCTCCAGTTCGACATCCCAGTACAGATAGTCCATCCAGCTTTCATGCAGGTAGTTCGGCGGGAACAGCCTGCCGTTGTTGTGCAGGTCGTGGACCGTCGGCTGGAACGGTTTCTGCATCGGCCACATCTTCGCTTGCGCCGGCAGGTGTCCGCCCTTGCGGAGATTGCAGGGCGAGCAGGCGGCGACCACGTTCTCCCAGGTCGTCGCGCCGCCGCAATGGCGAGGGATGACGTGGTCGAAGGTCAGATCCTCCGGCGTGCCGCAATACTGGCACTGGAAGCGGTCGCGCAGGAACACGTTGAAGCGCGTGAACGCCGGGTGGCGCGACGGCTTGACGTAGCTTTTCAGGCTGACGACGCTCGGCACCCGCATCGAGAACGACACGGACGACACCGAATGCTCGTATTCGGCGACGATGTTGACGCGGTCGAGGAACACGGCCTTGATCGCGTCCTGCCAGGACCAGAGCGACAGCGGGTAATAGCTGAGCGGCCGGTAATCCGCATTCAGCACCAGCGCGGGAAGCCCATCCGGAGATACGGCGACCGTCACTTCAAAAACCTCCATGGCAGGTCAACGCCTGACGCCAATAGTCTAAGCCCGACATGACAGGGATGTGAAGCGCCTTCGAGGCCACAATACGGCGCAAAATCGCGCGTGTTTTCAGGTTTTTTCCGGACGCTGCAGGATCGGTGCCGCGTCCCTGCCCTTCGTCTCACGATAATAGGCCCAGAAAAGCCGCGACGCGATGCCGCGCCACGGCGACCATGATTCGGCGATTCGCGTGAGTTGCTTGTCGCCCGGCCGCGTTTCCATGCCGAGAGCGTGGCCAACCGCCGTCTGCAGCGCCACGTCGCGGGCCGGGAAAATATCGGGATGGCCAGCGGCAAACAGCAGGTAGACCTCAGCCGTCCATGGGCCGATTCCGGGCACCGCTGTGAGCCGGCCGATGGCGTCTTCGGCATCCAGCCCGCATAGGTTGATGAGGTCGAGCCCCTCGGCCACCGCGCTCGCAGCCGCCAGCATCGCCCGTTGTTTTGGCCGCGAGAATCCGGCCTCGCGAAACACCGCTTCTCCTGCATCAAGCACGCCTTCCGGCGTCAGCGGATCGACCAATTTGACGAACCGCCCGAAGATCGCGTCAGCGCTTGCGCGCGACACCTGCTGCGACACGATGATGGAAGCGAGGCTGGCAAACCCCGGCTCGGTCAGCCGCAGCGGCACCTCACCGGCCATGCGCCGTACCGACGCCAATCTCGGATCGGCGGCGCAGAGCGCGTCGAGCCCGACCGCAATGTCGTCCATTCCAACAATTCGCCGCATGCTGCCCTTGTCCGCCAAAGCCCGGCAAAGTAGCAATCGGTCAAATTTTCGCGCAACCCGTTTTCGGCGCCGATGAATCCGCCCGTCTTCCGCTTCGCCCCAAGCCCGAATGGCCGGCTGCATCTCGGCCACGCCTATTCGGCATTGCTGAACCAACGGCTCGCCGATGCTGCCGGCGGACGCCTTCTGTTACGGCTGGAAGACATCGACACCACCCGCTGCTCGCCGGAATTCGAGGCCGGCATTTTTGACGTCCTGCACTGGCTGGGGATGCTCTGGGAACAGCCGGTGCGCCGTCAATCCGAACATTTTTCCCACTATGAGCAAAGCCTGCGCAAGCTGGCGGACGAAAACCTCGTCTATCCGGCCTTCATGAGCCGCGGCGAGATACGCGCCCACATCGTCGAGCAGGAGGCGGCTGGAAAAAACTGGCCGCGCGACCCGGACGGCGTGCCGCTCTATCCCGGCCTCGACAAGGCGCTGTCCGAGAAAAAACGCGTCGCGCTGATCGACGCGGGAAAACCCTTCGCCTGGCGGCTGGACATGGAGGCAGTCCTCGCGCGGATCGGTCGGCCGCTGGCATGGAGCGAGTTTACGGCCAACGATCCCTCAGTCCTGAGCAGGGTCGAAGCGGGCCCGCAAGACTGGGGCGACGTCATCCTCGCCCGCCGCGACACGCCAACCAGCTATCATCTGTCCGTCGTGGTGGACGACGCGCTTCAAGGTATAACCCATGTCGTGCGTGGCCAGGACCTGTTCGCCGCCACCGCCGTGCACCGCGTGCTGCAGGAACTGCTCGGCCTGCCGGCGCCTGCCTATCACCACCATCGGTTGATCCTCGGACCGGACGGCCGAAAACTCTCGAAAAGCTTGCGCGATACCGGCATTGCCGCCCTGCGCGGAAATGGCGCAGCACCGGACGACATCAGGCGCATGATCGGTCTCGATCCCCTTTGATCCCGGTGGTTTTGGGCCGATCCGGCAGACCGCCTTTCTGCCGGTCGGATCCCCTCCACTACCTGCGGTAGGTTGGCATCCTCGTCCGCCCCTCTTAAACATGGTGCCCGTGCGGGCGGGCTTCGATGCTGAATCGAGGTGCCTTTGTTCATATCCGCTCCCGCTATCCGCCTGGCGCTGCTGCCCTTTCTGCTCATTTTCTTCGTAACCGGATGCACGTCTCCGGTCATGCAGGAAGGCGGGCTTGCCAATCCGCCGCTCTCCGAAAAAGGCGTCGTTTACCTGTTCGCCGGCCTGACGCCGACGGGCGACGACATGGCACGCAGCGGCATGTTCAGCCTGACGCAATACATCCGCGCCGCAGGTGTCCGCGCCGATGTCTACAATCCGGTCAACTGGCGGGAGGCTGCGGACAATTTCCTGGCGCAACCGAACCGAACCGAAACGCCCGTCGCCGTGGCCGGCTACTCTCTGGGCGGCAATGCCGCCACGCAATTCGCCGACCGTTTGCAGACGGCCGGCGTGCCGGTGCAGACGCTTCTCGTCTTCGAGGGCTACAAGCCGACGCCTGTGCCCTGCAACGTGCGCCGGGCGATCGACATGTATGGCTCGGACGGGCTGTTCAGCCTGTCTTCGCGCCTGCGGCCGCAAAAATCCTTCACCGGAAGGCTGGAAACCGTGAACTGGTCAAAACTGCACAAGAATGGGCGCCACGACCATCTCGGCGTGTCGAAGGAGCCCGCCGCGCTTGAATATGTTCGGCACGCGCTCATCGGCGACAATCAAGTTCGCGAGATAGCGTCGGCTCCGGGCGAAGCCAGCTGTTTTGCGCGCTCATGAGCTGCGGTGCCGCTTCCACAAACCGAGCGATTGCGTGCGCGTGCCGCGCCCGATCGGCGCGACACGCTCTATGCTTTGAACAGCCGGACCGGACTGCCCTTGGCGCGGGCCACGACGCCCTTGGCTTCGAGGTCGAGCTGCACGGCCTTCGCCCACCATCCCGCCTTGGCGCCGCCGGGAAACAGGTCTTCCGGCAAGAACGGAGTCAGGCGGGTACGGATTTCGACCGGCGTCAGCCCGGGCTCTTCCGCTGGAAGCACGGCCAGGTAGGCCTTCTTCATCGCCTCGTATTTCGTCTCGTCGACCGCATAGGTCGAGCCCGGCCTGATGACATTCTCGATGCGAATCTTGCCCATATATTTTCCTCCGTTCGTGCCAAGGACGTCGCAGTGGCGGCAATGCCGACATCTTGTATGAAAATCTCCAACTTTGTCGAAGTGACTGCCCGCTGGGCTTGCGCCCTTCGTTTCATCTCTCCTGAACCAATGATTCAGGATTTCGCCTTTGCGTGCCCATGCTTCCGGCAATAGAGCGGGCGCACCTGAAACAGGCCGCTCCCATGCAGACCAGGAAAATCATCCCGACGGCCTTCGTGCTGCTCTGGGCCACCGGCTTCATCGGCGCGCGCTACGCTATGCCCTGGGCCGAGCCGTTCACCTTCCTCGGCGGGCGTTTCGGTCTGGCCTTCCTGATCCTGGCGGCCATCGCCCTTGCCATGGGCACGTGGCGCATGGCGCGCCGCGACATTCTCTACGCGCTGGCCGCCGGCGCGCTGATGCACGGCGTCTATCTCGGCGGCGTGTTCTGGGCGGTTCGAGAGGGGCTGACGGCCGGACTGTCGGCGCTTATCGTCGGGCTGCAGCCACTGATCACCGCCGTTCTGGCCGGCATTTTTCTCGGCGAGGAAATTTTTCCCCGCCACTGGGCAGGCCTCGCCGCAGGCTTTGCCGGCGTGGTGATCGTCATCCTGCCCAAGCTCGGCTCGGGGCTGGATGCCGTCACCTTGCCGATGCTCGCCGCAGCCATTCTCGCGGTCGCCGGCATGAGCGCCGGCACGGTGCTGCAGAAAAAATTCGGCGCCTCCCGCAATCTCGTGATGGGGACCGCCTGGCAATATGTCGGCGCGACCGTGCTGATGGCTGCCGGTTCGATTGCGCTGGAGACGCATACGATCATCCTCACCGGCGAACTCGTCTTCGCCATGGTCTGGCTGGTGGTCGTGCTGTCGATCGGCGCCATCTTCCTGCTGATGATCATGATCCGCGAGGGCGAGATGGCGAAGGTGTCGTCGCTGTTTTATCTTGTGCCGGCGGTTACCGCAGTCATGGCCTGGCTCCTGTTCGGCGAGAGCCTGAGTTGGGTCCAGATCGCCGGCATGGCGCTCGCTACCTTCGGCGTCGGCCTGGCGACATCTCAGCCGCGCCGGAAATCCGGGGACAGTTTACTCAATTCCACAACGGACGCCGACCGCTCTGCAACCAACCGGCCTGGAATTGAGTAAACTGTCCCCGGATTTCTTCACCCACCGACCCGTGCCCTTGCGTCGAGATAGCGCCTAATCGACGCGTTGAGCTCCCCGCCAAGGATGAAAACTGCCGAGACAATGTAGAGAAACACCACCGCGATCATGATCGAGGCCAGCCCCGCATAGGTGGTCACGTAGGACGAGAAGCGGTCGAGATAGGCCGCGAACACTGTCGAGCCAACCAGCCAGCCGATCAGCGTGAAGATGATGCCCGGCACCATATGGGTGAAGCGGCGCTTGCCGGCAGGCAGCCAGACATGCACGGCGATCAGCCCCAGCACGATGACGACCGAAGCGATCACGAACCGCCACAGCGTGATCGTGCCGAGATAGGGTTCGATCCATGCGGCCTTCGCCAGCGCCACCCGCACAATCAGCGGCGCGAACACCAAGAGCACGCTGATGACCAGGAAACCCACCGTGGCGATCAGCACGAAGGCGAGGCTCTGGATGCGTCGGTAGAAGAACGGCCGCGTCTCGGTGACCCGGTAGGCGCGATTGAGCGAGGTGCGCAGCGCCTCGATGCCGTTGGAGGCGAAGAACGCGCCGAGCAACGCGCCGTAGGTCAGGAGGTCGCTGCGCTGCACGGTAAGCACATTGATCACCTCGCGCGAGATGGGTGCCGCGATCTGCTCCGGCCATGTGTCGAAGACCAGATGCACCGCGGTTTCCGAAAAAGCCTGCGCGCCGAGAAAACTCGCCAGCGTGGTGGCGAAGATCAGGAACGGAAACAGCGCCATCAGCGCGGTGATCGCCAGATGGCTGGCCATCGACCATCCGTCGTCGTCGTTGAAGTGGCCGAGCATATCGGTCAGCACACGCCGGACGGCGACGATCTTCCGCATGGGCTCTTCGTTCTCCGTCGATTGTTTCGCGCCCGCGAATATGGGAAGGGTTTGCCGCAGATGGCAAGCCGCAACCCCACCGAGAATCCTGCAGCCGGGCAAGCCCGCACGATCATCGTCACCGGTGCGTCATCGGGCATCGGCGCCTACTGCGCGCGGGCGCTGAAAAGCGAGGGCTGGCGCGTCTTCGCCACGGCTCGCAAGCCGGAGGACATCCGGGCTTTGAAGGACGAAGGCATCGAGGCCTTCTACCTCGACTATCGCGAGCCGGCATCGATCGAAGCGCTCGTCTCCGCCGTCCTGGAGCGCACCGGCGGAAAACTCGACGCCCTCTACAACAACGGCGCCCACGCCCAGCCGGGGGCTGTCGAGGACCTGCCGGTCGAAGCGCTGCGGGAACAGTTCGAGGCGAATTTCTTCGGCTGGCATGATCTCACCCGCCGCATCGTCCCGGTCATGCGGGCGCAGGGCCATGGCCGCATCGTCCATTGTTCCTCGATCCTCGGCCTGACGCCGGTGAAATACCGCGGGGCTTACTGTGCTTCCAAGCACGCGCTGGAAGGATTGATGCTGTGCCTGCGCGCCGAACTCGCGGTTTCCGGAATCCACGTCTCGCTGATCGAGCCGGGACCGATCGCCTCGAAGATCGCGCCGAACGGACTGACGTGGTTTCTCAAGAACATCGATCATGAAACCTCGGTCCACCGCGAAGCCTATCAGGCGCAGCTTGCCCGCATGCGTGGCGGCGGCTCGAAATCGCGGCTGAAGCTTGGGCCGGAAGCGGTGCATACGGTTCTGCGTCACGCCCTCCTGTCGCAAAACCCGCGACCGCACTATGCTGTGACCTTGCCGGCAAAGATCGGCGTCTTCCTGAAGCGTGTCTTGCCGGCGTCGCTTCTCTATCGCGTTCTCGCCTCGCAAGCCTGAACCACTTTCATCGGAACAGAAAATGGCAACGGTTTTCAACGTTTTAGCTATCGTCGTCATGGCTGCGGTGGTCATCGTGCTGATCCGCGGCCTCGTCAACATGATGCGCGGCGGCTCTAGCAACACGTCCAACAAGCTGATGCAGGCCCGCGTCTTCCTGCAGTTCATCGCGCTCGTCCTGATCCTGCTGGCGGTGTGGTTCAACCGGCAGAGCGGCGGATGAAGGCAGGCGCTGGGCGGCGATAGCAAGCCGACGGGAGGGTATGTGGTCAAGCTCAACAAGATTTATACCCGCACCGGCGACGACGGCACCACCGGCCTCGGCACCGGCGAGCGCCGCTTGAAATCGGACCTGCGGGTCGAAGCCTACGGCACGGTCGACGAGGCCAATTCCTGCATCGGCCTGGCGCGGCTGCACACGGGGGCCGAGCACCCGGCGCTGGACGCCATTCTTGGCCGTATCCAGAACGATCTTTTCGACCTCGGCGCCGATCTCGCCACGCCGGATGACGGCAAGCCACTGGGCTATGAACCGCTGCGCATCGTCGCCTCGCAGACCAGGCGCCTGGAAACCGATATCGACGGTTTGAACGCCAACCTCCAGCCACTGCGCTCCTTCGTGCTGCCGGGCGGATCGCCTGCTTCCGCCGCGCTGCACCTCGCCCGCACGGTTGCGCGTCGTGCCGAGCGCCTGATGGTGGCACTGGCGCAGATCGAGGGCGAGCACGTCAACCCGGAAGGCGTCCGCTACATCAACCGGGCCTCGGACCTGCTGTTCGTGGCGGCCCGCGTCGTCAATGACAACGGAAAATCCGATGTGCTATGGGTGCCCGGACAGAACCGCTGACCGCACCCTGCGTCTGCTCGACGCCTTGCTCCAAAAGAGTCCCGCGCCTTGTTCATCCCGCTCCATGACGCCAACGGCCTTGAGCATATCAAGTTTCAGTACGTCACCTTCGGCCTGATCGCGGTCAACATTATTGTCTTCCTGTTCACCGGTCTCGGCTCCGAGCAATTCGCCACCGCGACCACCTATGGCTTTGGCTACATCCCTTCCGTCGCCTTCGACCTGGTGAGCCTGCCGCCCGAATGGTATTTCGTTCCGGAGGACTTCACCTACCTGACCTACGCCTTCCTGCACGCCGACATCTTCCATCTCGGCGGCAACATGCTGTTTCTGTGGGTGTTCGGCGACAACATCGAGGATGCGCTCGGCCATCTTCGTTTCCTGCTCTTCTACCTGCTCTGCGCCATCGGCGGTGCATTGTTCCACGGACTGCTCGACCCGGGTTCCCGCATCCCGCTGATCGGCGCCTCTGGCGCAATAGCCGGCGTCGTCGTGGCCTATCTGATCCTTCACCCGCGCGTGAAGATATGGGTGCTGGCCTTTGCCCGCATTCCGCTGCGCATTCCGGCCTGGATCGCGCTGACGCTATGGATCGGTTTCCAGTTCGTGATGTTCGCCATGGCCGGCGAGGAACAGGTCTCGTGGGCCTGCCACATCGGCGGCATCATCACCGGCGCCATTTTGGTATTCTTCCTCAAGCGGCGGGCCGTGCCGCTCTTTTACCGCGAGGTCGTCACGCCCCGCGCCGTCGAGGTGCAGCAGCAGAGCGCCGTGCGGCCGGTGGAAGCCAAACCGGTGCCGCGGTGGGGCCGCCGGTAGATTTCAAACGATTCTATGCAGGCTGCCGCTATTGACGGGCCAATGCACCGAAACTAGGGTCCGCCGCGCTTCCGCAAGCCTGCCGCCACCGGAAGCGTTCCATTTGTACCGTTTTTCGCGGTTTATGTCGTCATTCGGCAAACCGACAGGCGTCGACCCCGATACGGAACGCCGCGGAATTTCAGAAGAAGGGTGAAGCGCGCATGAAGGTTCTCGTCCCCGTCAAGCGGGTGGTCGACTACAATGTAAAGATCCGGGTGAAGAGCGACGGATCGGGGGTCGAGCTTGCGAACGTCAAAATGTCGATGAACCCGTTCGACGAGATCGCGGTGGAAGAGGCGATCCGGTTGAGGGAAGCCGGCAAGGTCGAGGAGATCATCGTCGTGTCGATCGGCCCGCAGCAGGCGCAGGAGACGCTGCGTACCGCACTCGCCATGGGTGCCGACCGCGCCATCCTGGTCAAGGTCGACGCCCAGGTCGAGCCGCTCGGCGTCGCCAAGGTGCTGAAGGGCGTAGTCGAGGCCGAGAAGCCGGGGCTGGTGATCCTGGGCAAGCAGGCGATCGACGACGACGCCAACCAGACCGGCCAGATGCTGGCGGCCCTTCTCGGCTGGGGCCAGGCGACCTTCGCCTCCAAGGTCGCGATCGACGGCGACAAGGCCAGCGTCACCCGCGAGGTCGACGGCGGCCTGCAGACGATCGAACTGAAGCTGCCGGCGATCGTGACGACCGACCTGCGCTTGAACCAGCCGCGTTATGCGTCGCTGCCCAACATCATGAAGGCCAAGAAGAAGCCGCTCGACGAGAAGAGCCCGGCCGATTTCGGCGTCGACGTGACGCCGCGGCTGAAGGTTCTGAAGACCGAGGAGCCGGGCGGCCGCAAGGCGGGCGTCAAGGTCAAGTCGGTGGCCGAGCTGATCGACAAGCTGAAGAACGAAGCCGGCGTGCTTTAAGGCGATCGGGAAAGGAACAAGAAAATGGCAATTCTCCTCATCGCCGAACACGACAACGCGACGCTTTCCGACCAGACGGCCAAGACGCTGTCGGCGGCCCTGAAGATCGGCTCCGACGTGCATGTGCTGGTCGCCGGCAAGGGCGCGAAGCCTGCCGCCGATGCGGCGGCAAAACTCCAGGGCGTCTCCAAGGTACTGCTCGCCGAGGCCGACGAACTCGAACAGCGCCTGGCCGAACCGCTGGCGGCGACAATCGTCTCGCTCGCCGGCCAATACGACACGATCATCGCGCCGGCCACCACCAGCGGCAAGAACGTCATGCCGCGTGTCGCCGCCCTGCTCGACGTGGCGCAGGTGTCGGAGATCATCGAGGTCGTGTCGCCCGACACCTTCAAGCGCCCGATCTATGCCGGCAACGCCATCCAGACGGTGCAATCCAGCGACGGCAAGAAAGTGATCACGGTACGCACCGCCTCGTTCCAGTCGGCGCCTGAGGGCGGCTCGGCTGCCGTCGAGACGGTGACGGCGGCGGCCAATCCCGGCCTGTCGAGCTTCGTCGAGAACCGCCTGTCGGACAGCGACCGTCCGGAACTGACCTCGGCAAAAATCATCATCTCGGGCGGCCGCGCGCTGGGGTCCGCGGAAAAATTCCAGGAGGTCATCCTGCCCGTTGCCGACAAGCTGGGTGCGGCCGTCGGCGCGTCGCGCGCGGCGGTCGATGCCGGCTATGCGCCGAACGACTGGCAGGTCGGCCAGACCGGCAAGGTGGTGGCGCCGCAGCTCTACATCGCCGTCGGCATCTCCGGCGCCATCCAGCACCTCGCCGGCATGAAGGACTCCAAGGTCATCGTCGCCATCAACAAGGACGAGGAGGCGCCGATCTTCCAGGTTGCCGACTACGGCCTCGTCGGTGACCTGTTCGTCATCCTGCCCGAACTCGAAAAGGCGCTGTAGCCTTCCCTTCGACAAATGAATCTGGAGGCCGGGACGGAAATGCCGTCCCGGCCTTTTTCGTATCCCCGTTTACCCAGATGCCGCTCCCGCTTTGACTTTGCATACAAGCGCTGCACAAAGTTTGCGCAGTGCACTGGACGAAAGTGGCTTCGTACCATTAGTGTGCACTGCAAAAAGAAGCATGCGATTTGAGAACGAGGCATGGTCGCCGCTGGCGTGCCAACATCCCTCAGTCCCAGGGCACCAGGCGAAAAGCCTGAAACAGGATCGGCATAATGAGCGAGATTGAAACGGTCGGCATCGTCGGCGCGGGACAGATGGGCAGCGGCATCGCCCATGTCTCGGCGCTGGCCGGCTACAAGGTGCTGCTTTACGATGTCGCGCCGGAGCGCATCGAAAAGGGCATCGCTACCGTCAACGGCAACATGGCGCGCCAGGTCGCCGGCGGCAAGCTGGCCGAGGCCGAGCGCCAGGCGGCGATCTCTCTGATCTCCCCGGCGCCGGACCTGAAGGACCTTGCCGGCGCCGACCTGGTCATCGAAGCAGCAACCGAGGACGAGAGCATCAAGCGCAAGATCTATGCGCAGCTCTGCCCTGTGCTGAACCCGGAAGCCATTCTCGCCACCAACACCTCGTCGATCTCGATCACGCGGCTCGCCTCCGCCACCGACCGCGCCGAGCGTTTCATCGGCATACATTTCATGAACCCGGTGCCGATCATGAAGCTGGTCGAACTGGTGCGCGGCATCGCCACCGAGAACGATACGTTCGTGACCGCCAAGGAATATGTGCGCCGGCTCGACAAGACCAGTACGGTTTCAGAGGACTTTCCGGCCTTCATCGTCAACCGCATCCTTCTACCAATGATCAACGAGGCGATCTACACGCTGTACGAGGGCGTCGGCTCGGTGGAGGCCATCGACACGGCGATGAAGCTCGGCGCCAACCATCCGATGGGGCCGCTGCAGCTCGCCGACTTCATCGGCCTCGATACCTGCCTGTCGATCATGCAGGTGCTGCATGACGGCCTGTCGGACACCAAATACCGCCCCTGCCCGCTGCTGGTGAAATATGTCGAGGCCGGCTGGCTCGGCCGCAAGAGCGGCCGCGGCTTCTACGACTATCGCGGCGAGCATCCGGTGCCGACGCGCTAGATCAGGTCCTCGGAAGCATCGTCGGACAGGCATCAGCCGGCTGCGTCGCGAGCCGGTAGACGCGGAGCGTGGCGTCGGCCGGCAGCGGGCATTCCGCCAGCCAGGCCGGCGGCTTCCCCTGGATGAGACCGGCCGCTAAAGGGAATTCCTGCTCCGCCTTTCGCAGGGGCTTGCCGCGCCAGGCGCAGGTGGCGACGAGGGTCGCCTCGGCAGACGCCGCCACCGCGCTCGGGTCGGCGGTGGCGGGGTCGAAGAAGCGCAGCGAGCGCTCAATGCCGGTCGTGCCGGTGTGGAACGGGATAGCGACCACCGTGGCGCCTGGATTGGATATCAGGCGAATTCCGATCAGCGGCGGCGCAAGGATGCGGCCGCCTGCAGGCCAGGCATAGGGCTCGAGATCCTCGAGCATGCAATTGTCGGCGACGTCGACACCTTCAAGCGTGATTTCCTGCGGCGTCGTCGCGAGATGATAGCCGAGCAGGCCTAATGGCAACAAAAGCCCCGGCAGCAGCGGAAGCACCCGCATCTTGGGAACGTCGACACGCCCGGCGAATCCGCGCGCCAGATTCGCTGGCAGCACCGAATGGAGCACATAGGCAAGCCCAGGACCTGCGAAGAGCGGCATGAAGCGCAGATAGCGGAAATAGAGCACCGTGTGCGCCACCGCCACCGCCGAAAACAGGGCGAGCACGAGCCAGGCGCGGTCGCGTCCCCGTGCGACCACCGCCGCGACCACGGCGCCGAGGGCGCCGACGAGTTGGATGGTGAAATAGAAAAGTTGCTCAGACACGACAAAGTCGCGGTGATCGAAGAGACTGCCTTCCTGGTAGATGCGGTCCAGCCAGTGAATCCTGAGATAGTCGGAGAGCCCGGCATAAGGACCTGCCAGACAACCCGGGAACAGCAATGCGAGCACCGCGGCGGACGCGAGGCCGCAGGCCGCAAAGGAGAGAAGGCGCGGCACCACGCCCGCCTTTCGGATGAGCGTCGGCAGAATGGCGAAACTCGCTCCGGCCATGACGAGGGCCGCCGCGAGCGGCGAAGAGTAACGGTCGCATAGCGGACGAGCATAGTTGTCCGGCGCCGTTATCGCGAAGAACAGGATGACCGCCGTACCTGCGAGCGACAGGCCGAACGCCTGGGTTTGGACCTTCGCGTCATCGTTGCCCAGCACAAAGTCGAAGGCGCGGATGGCCAGGACCAGCACCAGGAACAAGGCAAGCTCCACGCCGGCGGCCAAGGCGAGTGCCGTCAGCACGCCACTGGCAAAGGCTGCGCGACGGCCCGACTGGATGGTCAGGAAGAGGATCGCGACCAGCAGGAGCATCTGCAGATTATGATAGTCGATGCGGCCGGGCTCGAACTCGCCCAGCGCCCTGAGCGCCACGATCGTCGAGACGACCAGCACGAGCGTCGGGCTGGCGAAGTCGAAGGTGGCGATCACCTTGCGCATGAAGAACAGGATTCCCGCAAGCAGCATCAGCGGAACGCAGAAGAACGCAGCCGACAATGCCGCGTCCAGGCCAACCACCGGACGCAGGATGAATGCGACCGCCGCGTAGGGCAGATCGACGATCCATGGCCAGTGGGAGACGAACACTTCTGGCTGCAATATGCCCGGCAAGGTGCGGTCGAAGATGTTGCCGCTCTCCAGCAGGAAGCGCACCTCATGCGCTTTCAGGAGATCGTCGACGTCGCCGTTTGCGTAGTGGCCCATGCTCCACAGGAAGGACAGCAGCACCGACACCGCCAGCCATACGAGATAGGGCGCCGTTCGGTCGGTCGGAGCCGGGCGAAGGATCGCCGGCGAAACGGTGGCATGTGACATTTGCTGCGCCCTCTGGCCGGTCCTATAGCCGAGGAACGCTTTCGATCCGGTAAAGCGGAAGCCAGGCGAACCTAGTTGCGCGCCGCCGCGATCAGCGCCTTCGCATCCGGCCCGGACCACTCGGCCGGCCCGTTCATATGGGCGAGCAGGCAGCCTTCCCCATCGATCAGCAGCGTGACCGGCAGGCCGAGCGCCAGCCCGCGTTTCTTCAGATCGTTGAACAGGTCGAGCGTGTTGTCGCGATAATAGCCGAGCGCCGCGACGCCGGTCTCCGCCAGGAATTTCTTCGGTTTCGTGTCATCGCCGGTGTCGACATTGACAGCGATGACCTCGAAGCCACCATCCCCGGCTTCCTTCTGCAACGCATCCAGCGCCGGCATCTCGGCCCGGCAGGGCGCACACCATGTTGCCCACAAATTGAGCAGTACCGTCTTGCCGGCGCGGTCTGCCAGCGTCATCGGCTTGCCGTCCGGCGCGTTGAAGGCGAGTTTTGCAAGCGACTGCGGCGGATCGGCTGGCAGCATCGCGGCAACCTGCCCCGTCGCGGCGGCGGCCACGGCCTTCGCCTTGTCGGCCTTGGCGGCACAGAGATCGGCTTCGGGCTGCGCCGCTGGAGCCGCGGCGGCAACCTCGGCCGGCGGCTGTTGCGAGACGTCTCCCGGCATGTTGCCAGAGAAGCCTCCCGTGACATATACCGCCACCGCGCCGGCCAGCGCGCCGGCCACCATGGCCGTCAGGATGGCCCGCCAGGCCGGGATCAGTTTTCTTTGCTTGCCGTCCGACATTCTAAAAAGATTCTCCGGAGCCCGGGTAGCACGATGAGCGACAAAAAGGCCAGCAATGCGATGTGGGGCGGACGTTTTGCCTCGGGTCCGGCGGCCGTCATGGAGGCCATCAACGCCTCGATCAGCTTCGACAAAAAGCTCTACGCCCAGGACATTCGCGGCTCGCTGGCGCATTCGGAAATGCTGGCGGCAACGGGCATCATTTCGGCCGCCGATCAAGAAAAAATCGCTCACGGCCTGAACACGATTCTGAAAGAGATCGAGAGCGGTGCCTTCACCTTCTCGACGGCGCTGGAAGACATCCACATGAATGTCGAGGCGCGGCTGGCCGAACTGATCGGCCCCGCCGCCGGCCGCCTGCACACGGCCCGCTCGCGCAACGACCAGGTTGCCGTCGATTTCCGGCTGTGGGTGAAGGACGAATTCTTTCGCGTCGCCGAGGCGCTGAAGGGCCTGATCGCCGTCTTCCTCACCCGCGCCGAAGAGCACGCGGCGACGGTGATGCCGGGCTTCACGCACATGCAGTCGGCGCAGCCGGTCACCTTGGGCCACCACTGCATGGCCTATGTCGAGATGTTTGCGCGCGATCTTTCCCGTGTCCGCGACGCGATAGAGCGGATGGACGAATCGCCGCTGGGCGCGGCCGCACTTGCCGGCACCGGATTTCCGATCGACCGTCAGATGACGGCAAAAGCGCTCGGCTTCCGCGAGCCGACGCGCAACTCGCTGGACAGCGTGTCGGACCGCGACTTCGCGCTGGAGTTCCTGTCGGTCGCCGCGATCACCGCCACCCATCTGTCGCGGCTGGCGGAAGAGATCGTCATCTGGTCGACGCCGCAATTCGGTTTCGTCAAACTGTCGGACTCCTTCTCGACCGGCTCGTCGATCATGCCGCAGAAGAAGAACCCGGATGCCGCCGAACTGGTGCGCGCCAAGACCGGACGGATCAACGGCCATCTGATCGGCCTGCTGACGGTGATGAAGGGCCTGCCGCTGACCTATTCCAAGGACATGCAGGAGGACAAGGAAACGGTGTTCGATGCCGCCGAGACGCTCGACCTGATGCTGGCGGCCATGACCGGCATGGTCGGCGACATGAGGATCGACACCGACGCCATGAAGCGCGCAGCCGGCTCGGGGCACTCGACCGCCACCGACCTCGCCGACTGGCTGGTCCGCACGCTCGGGCTGCCCTTCCGCGAGGCCCATCATGTCACCGGCCGCGCGGTAGCGCTGGCCGAGACGATGAAGACGACGCTGGCCAAATTGTCGCTGGACGAATTGAAGGCGATCCATCCGGGCATCACCGGCGACATCTTCTCGGTGCTTTCGGTGCAGAACTCGGTGAAGAGCCGCAAATCCTTCGGCGGCACCGCGCCGGGCGAAGTCCGCCGCCAGGTGCGCGCCTGGAAGAAGCGGCTTGCCCGCGCCTGAATTGCCGTGGTGCAATCGGCATGGAAACTCGCTACAAGCGTCTCGCTCTGCCCTATGGGAAAACAAGCCGGGATCGAATGCCGATGAATGCGGCCAGGCTGCTGACGACGATCATGCTTCTCGCCGCTCTCGGCGCGACCGCGGCGTGCGGGCGGAGGGCAGGGCTCGACACGCCTTACGACGCCGCCGTCCAGGCTCGCAAGGACGCTGAGAAGGCCGGCCAGCCGCTGCCGCCCGAGCCGCAGAAACCGGTTAAGGACAAGCCTTTCTTCCTCGACAAGCTCATCCAGTAGTTTTTCTTCCCAGACGATCGCGGCAATCCTTCCTCGCGGAACCTGACGATGAACCATTTCGAATTCCGCGACGGCGTGCTGCATGCCGAGGACGTGCCGGTGCCGGAGATCGCGCGCACCGTCGGTACGCCGTTCTATTGCTATTCGACTGCCACTCTGGAGCGCCATTACAACGTCTTCGCGAAGTCATTGTCCGGCCTCGACGCGCTCGTCTGCTATGCGATGAAGGCGAATTCTAACCAGGCCGTCATCGCCACGCTGGCCCGCCTCGGCGCCGGCGCCGATGTCGTTTCCGAAGGAGAGATGCGCCGCGCGCTCGCGGCAGGCGTGCCGGCGGAAAAAATCCTGTTCTCGGGCGTCGGCAAGACGGCGCGCGAAATGGATTTCGCGCTCAAGGCCGGCATCCTCTGCTTCAACGTCGAATCCGAGCCGGAACTCGAACTCCTGTCGCGGCGCGCGGTCGCTGCCGGCAAGGTCGCGCCGGTGTCGATACGCATCAATCCGGACGTCGATGCGAAGACCCATAAGAAGATCTCCACCGGCAATGCCGAGAACAAGTTCGGCGTGCCGCGCCAGCGCGCCCGCGAAGTCTATGCCCGCGCCGCCGAACTGCCGGGAATAAAGGTGACCGGCATCGACATGCATATCGGCAGCCAGATCACCGACCTGCAGCCCTTCGACGACGCTTTTTCGATCCTTGCCGATCTGGTTGCCACCTTGCGCGCCGACGGCCATGCAATCCACCACATCGATTTCGGCGGCGGGCTCGGCGTTCCCTACCGCGTCGACAACGATCCGCCGCCGCATCCCGACGCCTATGCCGACATCATCCGTCGCCGCGCCGGTCATCTCGGCGTCAGGATGATGTTCGAGCCGGGCCGGCTGATCGTCGCCAATGCCGGCATTCTCGTCTCGGAAGTCGTCTACGTGAAGGAAGGCGAAGCCCGCAACTTCCTGATCGTCGACGCCGCGATGAACGACCTGATTCGCCCCACGCTCTACGACGCCTTCCACGAGATTTTCCCGGTGGTGCGCCACGCTGTCGACGCCCCACGCATGGTGGTCGATGTCGTCGGACCCGTCTGCGAGACCGGCGACTATCTCGGCCTGTCGCGCGATCTGCCGAGGTTGGAATCCGGCGACCTGATCGCTGTTGGAACCGCCGGCGCCTATGGCGCCGTGCAGGCGGGAACCTACAATTCGCGCCTGCTGGTGCCGGAAGTGCTGGTCAAGGGCGACACTTTTCACGTCGTGCGCCCGCGCACCAGTTTTGACGATTTGATCGGACTGGATTCGCTGCCCGAGTGGCTGTGAGCCTGCATCGGGGTATCACGATTCCGTCAAACGCCTCGCCTTTGCCGCGTTTGTCGTTATTCTACCGACTCTACAGGCTTGGCTCAGTGCCCGGTCGCAGTCGGAAAGGCCGATGAAGGAACCGCTCGCGAACCCGGAAAAGGCGATTTTTTCCAGACGCTTGAAGCAGACCAGGCTGGTGACGCGCGCGGTGGTCATGCTGGAGCGCTTCTGGCCGCTGATCCTTCCGCTGATCGTGGCGCTCAGCCTTTTCGCCACTTTGTCCTGGTTCGGCATCTTCCGCATGCTGCCGGATATGGCGCGTTTTGGGCTTCTGGCGCTGGTCGCCCTCGCCGCGCTCGCCTCGCTCTATCCGTTGCGTTTCTACCGCAATCCGCGCCCTGAAGAGATCGACCGCCGCATCGAGGCGGCGAATGCGCTGGCCCACACGCCCCTGCAGGCGCAGTCCGACCGGCCAGCCGGCCATGAGACAAGTTTCGCCCAGGCGCTGTGGCGTGAACACCAGAAGCGCATGGCGGAAAAACTCGCAGGCGCCGGCAGCGACCTGCCCCGCACCCGCGTGCCGGAGCGTGATCCGTGGGGCCTGCGCGCCGTGGCTGCGCTGCTTTTCGTCACCGCCTTCGCTTATTCCTTCGGCCCGCGCGGCGGCTCGCTGGAAGACGGCTTCCGCGCCGTGGCGCTTACCGAGACGCTGCCGCCACGCATCGACGCCTGGGTCACGCCTCCGCCCTATACCGGCAAGGCGCCGATCTTCCTCACCGCTGAGAACAATGCCGACACGCCGCTCTTCACCGTTCCGGAAGGCAGCGACGTCGCCTTGCGCGTGACCGGCGGCGCCGGCGACGAGCAGTTGGTCTTTGCCGGCAAGGACGGCACGACCCGGGACATCGCGCTGTCCGATACCGCCACCCCGGCGCCTGCCTCGGACACGCCTTCGGCGCTCAACATTCCGGCCGCTCCCCGGCAGTTCGAGGGCAAGCTGACCGCCGACGGCGTCCTGGCATTGCGCTCCGGCGAAGGTGGGGAAAACCAGGTCGACAGCTGGACTTTCGCCGTCGTGCCCGACGAGCCGCCTGTGATCCGTTTCGCCGAAGAGCCGAAGCGCGCGGTCAATGGCGCCTTCGAGTTGCGATACGAAATCCAGGACGATTACGGCGCGGCCTCCGCCAAGGCCGATTTCGCGCTGGAAGAGCCGCCTCCCGCCAATGCGCGTCCGCTCTACGGGCCGCCGGAAATGCCGCTTTCGGTGCCACGCCGTGGCGCCCGCGACACCGCCATGAAGGCGACGCGCGATCTGACCGAGCATGTGTGGGCCGGCAGCCGCATCAAGCTGACGCTGTCGGCGGTGGATGATGCCGGCCAGGAAGCCAGGACCGAGACGAAGACGATCGTCCTGCCAGAGCGCCCCTTCACCAACCCGCTCGCCCGCGCCGTGGTCGAGTTGCGCAAGATCCTGTCGATCGACGCCAACCAGAAACAGCGCGTCGTCGACCTGATCGACGCCATCACGCTGCGCCCGGAGGACACATTCGACAATCCGTCGCATTATCTCGGCCTGATGGCCGGCCGCAGCCGACTCAAGCTGGCCTCGACCGACGATGCCCTGCGCGACGTTTCGGACTATCTCTGGAACATGGCCCTGCAGATCGAGGACGGCGACCTGTCGACCGCCGAGAAAAATCTGCGCCAGGCCCAGGAAGCCCTCAAGCAGGCGCTGCGCGACGGCGCCAGCGACGAGGAAATCGACAGGCTGATGAAGGAACTGCGGCAGGCGATGAACGAATTCCTGCGCGAATTCGCCGAACGCGCCGCCCGCGATCCGAATCTGGCCCAGCAGCAGCCGGGCCAGGAACTGCGCCAGAGCGACCTCGAACGCATGATGGACCAGATCGAGAATCTGGCGAAGTCAGGCAACCGCCAGCAGGCAGAGCAACTCCTGTCCGAATTACAGGAAATGATGAACAATCTGCAGGCTCGCCGCCAGCAGCAGCCAGGCGAGAACGGCCAGCAGAGCGAGATGCGCGAGCAGATGAACAAGCTCGGCGAGATCATGCGGCGCCAGCAGGAGATGATGAACGAGACGTTCCGCATGGACCAGATGCAGCGCGGACAGCAGCAACGCGGACAGAACCGCCAGCAGCAGCGGGGACAGCAAGGTCAACAGGGCCAGCAGGGCGGAGGCCAGCCCGGCGAAGGCGAGCAGGGACAAGGCATGACGCCGGAGGAATTCGCCGAGGCGCTCAAGCAACTCCAGCAGGGGCAGGGCCAGTTGCAGGACGACCTCGAAGCCCTGCAGAAGGGCCTGCAAGGCCTGGGCATCCAGCCCGGCGAGGGTTTTGGCGAGGCTGGCGAGGCCATGGACCAGGCCGAAGGCGCGCTCGGCGAGGGCGATGGCAACCGCGCCACTGGCGAGCAGGGCCGCGCGCTGGAGGCACTGCGGCGCGGCGCCCAGGACATGATGCAGCAGATGCAGCAGGCCATGGAAGGCGACCAGGGCGGCAGTCAGGAAGGCGGCCGCCAGCAGAACGCCGGCCGCGATCCGCTCGGCCGTCCACGCGCCACCAATGGCGCCGACGACGGCAGCTCCGTCAAGGTGCCTGACGAGATCGACATGCAGCGCGCCCGCCAGATTCTCGAAGCCATCCGCAAGCGGCTTGGCAACGCCTTGAGCCCCGAACTCGAGCGCAGCTATCTGGAGCGCCTGCTCAAGCTGGAGTAGTGCTTTTCCGCCCGAGCCGTCCCGCCGGGACTTTTTCTAAACCTCCGACCGATTGCGGAACGCTTCGCTGATCGCTTCCGCCATGCCGACCACCGCCGCGCCTGTCGCTGCAGGGTTGCGGCGCAGCACGACCCGCGCCGCGTCGATCGCGCCGAACCCTTCGGCCGATGTCAGCTCGCGGCAACCGGCCGGGATGTTGCTGCGTGAGATCGGCGCGACCGCGAGCCCGGAAGTTGCGGCCAGCCGCAGACCGCCGCTGGTGTCGCTCATATAGGCGACCCGGTAATCGATGCCTCGCTGCACCAGCGACTTCAGCGCGAAGTCGCGGCACCATCCGGAATTCGGATAGATGGCGACCGGCAGCGGCCGTTCCTCGTGGCGCATGTGCCGCGCCGAGGTCGCCCAGACCGTGGGATCGCCCATCAGCATTTCGCCGTCCGAGAAATTCTCCCATTCGAACACCACGGCAAGATCCAGTTCACCGGCATTCAGCGCCGCGACCTGGGAGGTGGTCTTCGCGAAGCGCACGGTGATCTCGACGCGCGGGTGCTGTTTGGAGAACTCGGAAAGCGCCTGCGCCAGGATCGTCACGCCATACTCCTCCGGTATGCCGATGCGCACCGGGCCGTCGAGCGGCGCCGACTTCATAGAGGCTGCCGTCTCGTCGAGCAGCGTGATGATGCGGCGTGCATTGCCGATCAGGCCCTCGCCCTTTCGCGTCAGCGAGACCCCACGCGAGCCGCGCCGGAACAGCGGATCGCCGACGATGTCCTCCAGCTTGCGGATCTGCATGGAGACGGCGGACTGGGTGCGACCCATCCGGTCGGCGGCGCGCGTGACGTTGCCCGCATCCGCCACGGCCACGAAGGCCCGCAGCAACTCGCTGTCGAGATTCATCGGATCCTTGCCTGTCATCAGCACGGCTGATGACAGGCATAATCCCTATTCGTTTGCTGCATGTCAATTTCGACTGGTACGCTGATTGCGCAAACTTCCGGGACAGGAGTCGGCTGTCCGGCACAGTCCTCACTCAGCCCGCTGCCCTTGGCGGCGGGTTTTTTTTGCTCCCCTACCGTCTTCTTCTTGTCGCTCCGAATCCCTACCTGCACGGGCATGGAAACCATCGGTACGGCGGCGGAAGAGATGCGGGGCGGCCCGGCGCGAAACAGGGCGTTGCTCATCGTCAATCCACGCGCACGGCGCGGAACCGGCTCGATCGCCGCGGCGGTGACGCGGCTCGAAACCGCCGGGGTGGCCGTTCACGAGGTCAAGGTCGGCGACGAGGACACGATCGACGATGTGATCCGCCAGCAGGCGTCGACCTGCGACCTGGTGATCGTCGGTGGCGGCGATGGAACACTGAATGCCGCGGTCCCCGCGCTGGTTGAGACCGGTTTGCCGCTCGGTGTGCTGCCGCTCGGCACCGCCAACGATTTCGCCCGCACCGTTTCGATCCCTCCGGATTTGCAGAAGGCTGCCGAGATCATCGCCGCCGGGCATCTGCGCGACATCGACCTCGGCGACGTTAACGGCCATCTCTTCTTCAACGTCGCCAGCGTCGGCTTCAGTGCCGAACTCGCCGCCGAACTGACACAGCACGCCAAGAAACGCTGGGGGGTCTTCGGCTACGCGATTGTCGCGGCCCGCATCCTGCTGCGCTCGCGGCTGTTCACTGCCCATATCGACCATGACGGAACGACCGAGCACATCCGCACCATGCAGGTGTCGGTCGGCAACGGCCGCTACTATGGCGGCGGCATGACGGTCGAGGAGACCGCGACGGCCGAGGACGGCAAGCTTGATCTCTACAGCCTGGAAGTCGACCATTGGTGGAGGCTGCTGGCGCTGCTGCCCGCGCTACGCAAGGGCACGCAGGGGCAGTGGGACGACGTCCGCGCCTTCCAGACCACCGAGGTGACGATCCGAACCAGAAAGCCGCGCCCGGTCAACACGGATGGCGAGCTTTCGACCTACACGCCGGCGCGTTTCCGCATAAGACCGAAGGCGATCCGCGTATTTGCGCCGCCGGCGACCAATCCACCCATCATGGGGGAGAATTAAGTCGCGTCGCCCTTGACCACGCCGACGAACGGCAACTCGCGAAACGCGTGCGCCACGTCCATGCCGTAGCCCACCACGAAATAATCCGGGCAGTCGAAGCCGACATAGTCGGCATTGAGCGTCGTCTGCCGACGCATGCGCTTGTCGAGCAGCACGGCGATCGAGCAGCTTTTTGCGCCACGCGAGAGCATGAGATCGTGGGTGTAGCGCAGCGTCTTGCCGGATTCGAGGATGTCGTCGATCAAGAGCACGTCGCGGCCCTTCACCTCATTGTCGATGTCTCTGAGCACCCGCACCTCGCCGCTGGTCGTCCCGCTGCCGTAGCTGGAGATGAAGATGAACTCGACTTCCGGCGACAGGCCGACATCGTGCATGGCGCGGATCAGGTCGGCGGCGAAGACGAACGACCCTTTCAGGATCGAGATGACCAGCAGGTCGTGATAGTCGCGCCCCGCGATCTCCTTGGCGAGTTCCAGATTGCGCCTGGCGATCGCCGAAGCGCTGAACAGCACCTCGATCTCCTTGTCGCGGACGACCGGCATTGGATAGGTTCCTACTCGGCGAAGGTGACGGATACGGACTTCACCCCGTTTCTAGGCACGTCGAGCCGGCTCGAAAAGGCGAAACTTTCCCCCGGGTCGAGCCTTCGCGAGGATGTCCCCAGCTTGTAGCGCGTAACCGTGCCGTCGAGGCTGGCCACGCGGATCTCCAGGCCGGGCATCGCCGCTCCCGCCGCGCCGTCATTGCCGGCATGGCCGTCCACGAACAGCACCGGGCGCGGCCCCGAGTCGTCGACGCGGGACGATATGTCCGACAGCGTGAATGCCGGTCCGGCATCGCCTGACGAAAGCCCGCCCTGCGGCAGCACCAGCGCATAGCCTCCCGACACCCAGAAGGACACGCAGACCATCGCCAGGCCGCCGGCCCAGAAAAACGCGCCGCCGCGCCGGGCGAACAGGCCGGGCGGCGTGGCAACCGCTGCGGAACCGGCAAGGAACGCCATTCCCGCATCGCGCCGTGGCTGGAACATCTCCGGCGGCACCAACGGCTCCCGGTCGCCGACGATCTCGAATTCCGCCTCGACGATGTCCGATGCCACGCCTCTTCCGACACCCGCCCCGCCGCGCCGGAGCGGCCCGGTCATGATTTCGCCGGAAACCGGGCGTGCGGTGCTGGTCGCGGCCATGATGGTCGATATCTCCTTCGCGTCCCCCGATTCCGGCGAACGCATTTGGTCGACGCTATTTCACCGTCCTATCCTTAACCGGCGGTTAACCATGCGGGCAGATGGTCGATTCGTCTAAATCGGCTCGCGACGGAGCCTAGGGAACCAGAGTCCAGCCGTGATCCGCTTCGAGAATGTCGGCCTCCGTTACGGAATGGGCCCGGAGATTCTCCGGGACATCTCGTTTCAGATCCCGCCGAGTTCCTTCCAGTTCCTGAGCGGCCCTTCGGGTGCCGGCAAGACGACGCTGCTGCGCCTGCTGTTCATGTCGCTGAAGCCGACGCGCGGCCTGATCAACGTGTTCGGCAAGGACCGCGCGCACATATCCCGGCAGGAACTGCCGATGATGCGCCGCCGCATCGGCGTGGTGTTCCAGGATTTCCGGCTGCTCGACCACATGACCACCTACGAGAACGTCGCCTTGCCGTTGCGCGTGCGCGGCCGCGAGGAGACCAGTTATCGCGCCGACGTTTCCGAACTGCTGAAATGGGTCGGGCTGGGCGAGCGCATGCATGTACTGCCGCCGGTGCTTTCGGGCGGCGAGAAGCAGCGCGCGGCGATCGCCCGCGCCCTCATCGAACAGCCCGAGATCCTGCTTGCCGACGAGCCCACCGGCAATGTCGACCCGCCGCTGGCGCGCCGGCTGCTGCGCCTGTTCATCGAGCTCAACCGGCTGGGAACCGCCGTGGTCATCGCCACCCACGATCTCGGCCTGATGGAGCAGGTCGACGCGCGCCGCATGATCCTGTCCAACGGAAGGCTCGACATCTATGATTGAGATGCCTGCCGAGGTCTCCACGCATGCCCCGGCGGTGGCCGAGGCGCAACGCGAACGTGCGCAGCGCCGCACCGCGCCCATCGTGCCCGCCCGCAACGTCGCCGGCAACGCGCTGATCCTGGTCATCGCCATCATGACCTTCCTGTCCTGCCTGACGCTGGGCGCCGTCTCGCTGGTGCGCGACACCGCCGCCGTCTGGCAGAACCAGATCGCCCGCGAGGCGACGATCCAGATCAAACCGTCCGACGACCTCGACATGGAGGCAGCACTCGCCGACGCCGCGGCGATTGCCGGAAAATTCCCTGGTGTGAAGGGAGCGCGCATCGTCGACCGCGCGGCCACCGCCCGCCTGCTGGAACCATGGCTGGGCTCCGGGCTGAACATCGACGAGTTGCCGGTGCCGCGACTGGTCGTCATCACGATCGACCAGAACAGCCCGCCGGACTTCACCGCCTTGCGCACCGCGCTGGCGGACAAGGTCCCCGGCCTGTCGCTGGACGACCACCGCACCTGGGTCGACCGTCTGGTCACCATGGCGCGCACCACGGTGACTCTCGGTGTCGCCGTGCTGGTGTTGATGCTGTCGGCCACCGTACTTACTGTCGTTTTCGCCACGCGCGGCGCCATGGCCGGCAACGGCCACATCATCGAGGTGCTGCATTTCGTCGGCGCCGAGGCAAAATTCATCGCCAGCGAGTTCCGGCGCCACTTCCTGCTGACCGGCATGAAGGGCGCGGCCGCGGGCGGGGTGGCGGCCATCTTCGTCTTCGTCGCCTTCTCCTTCTGGTCGTCGCGCAATCTCGCCACGCCCCAGGCCGACCAGGCGACGGCGCTGTTCGGCAACTTCGCCATCGGCGCAACCGGCTATGGCGGCGTCGCGTTGATCGTACTCGTCATCGGCGCGTTGACCGCGGCCACGTCGCACTTCACGGTCATCGCCTATCTCAACGACCTGGAGTTCCGTCCGCCGGACGGTTGAGGAAACCGACTGCGGACGCTGCGGCAGGTGCTACCAAACGGAGCAATTCGGAGTTATCGATTGTCGATGCTGGAAACGAATTCACGCGATTCGAGAGGGACCGGCCACGGAAGGAGGCCCCGCCTGTTCGCGATCCTGCGCGTCTCGACGCTCGCCGTGGTCGCGGCCGCCGGGCTGTTCGCCGGCGGTTTCGGCCTTTTCGGCACCTACGTCAGCAAGCTGACGACCCCAGCCGATGTCGAACCCGCCGATGCCATCATCGTCCTGACGGGCGGCCAGGCCCGACTGGACGCGGCGATCGACCTCTTGAAGACCGGCAAGGGCAGGCGCCTGCTGATCAGCGGCGTCAATCCGGTCGCCAGCCGCGAATCGCTGCGCGCCGCCACAGGCAGCGACAAGGCGCTGTTCTCCTGCTGCGTCGACATCGATACAGCCGCGCTCGACACCATCGGCAATGCCGAAGAGAGCGCCAAATGGGTGCAGAGCCACGACTACGGCAGCGTCATCCTCGTCACCAACAATTATCACATGCCGCGCAGCCTGCTGGAGATGAACAGGCTGGTCGAGAACACCGCGCTGCAGCCCTATCCCGTGGTCAACACGCGGCTGGACGACGGCAGCTGGCTGACCAAGCCAGACGCGCTGCGAGTGATCTTCACCGAATACACGAAATACGTCGCGGCGCTGGCTCGCTCGGTCGTATCGCCCGCCGAAGTCATGGCTGACGACGCTCCGCGTTACACGGCTACGATCCACAAGCCGGACCCGGCAACGCCCTGACGAGCCGCACGGCAACATGACCGGCCATTCCTGGCCGTCACGACGTTGTGCATTGCCCCACCGCTGATGTACGAACGGCGAGACCCGCCCGACAAGGACACTCGCCCGCAATGCTCGTTTTCCGATCGCTGGTGTTCAACGCCGTCTTCTACCTGAACCTGATCGTCCAGATGATCCTTTGGGCGCCGCTGTTCTTTCTGATGCCACGCAAGAAGGCCTGGTTCGTCCCAAAATTCTGGGCACGTTCGTCGCTCTGGCTGCACGACAAGCTGGCCGGCACGAAGAACGATATTACCGGAGTGGAGAACCTGCCGTCCGGCTCCTTCATCCTGGCGCCGAAACATCAATCGTTCTGGGACGCGATCGCCTTTTTCCCGCATCTGCGCGACCCGCTCTACATCCTGAAGCGGGAGCTGACGTGGATTCCGTTCTTCGGCTGGTACATCCTGAAAATGCGGCTGATCCCCGTCGATCGCGGCAGCCGCGCCAAGGCGCTGAAGCAGGTTGTGGCGAACGCGAAACGCGAAATGGCGGATGACCGCCAGCTGATCATCTACCCCGAAGGCACGCGCCGCGCACCGGGCGACGAGCCAATGTACAAATACGGCATCGTCGAGCTTTATACGCAGCTCGGCCTGCCCGTGGTACCGGTGGCGCATGTCGCCGGGCTCTACTGGCCGCGGCGGAAATTCATGCGTTATCCCGGCGCGATCAAGGCACGCTTCCTGCCGCCCATCCCGGCCGGACTGGGCCGTGAACAGTTCATGCAGCGGCTGATCGGCGACACCGAGGCCGGCTGCGACGCGCTGCTGGTCGAAGCCGCGAACACGCCCGGCCACCCGCCTTTGCCGCCGACGGCGGTGAAGCGGCTGGCGGAACTCAAGGCCGCCGCGGCGACGCGCTGACCGCAACGCGCCGGCAGGCGCGGGCTTTCAATGAGGCACTGGACGGGCGAGCACACCCGTCCCTTCGATAGTGACCGACGATCAGGCGCTCGCCTTGTCGAGTTCGACGATATCATCGGGCGAAAGCGCAAGCGACGCCGCCCTGGCAAGGCTCTCCACCTGCTCGACGCTGGTGGCGCTGGCGATGGGCGCCGTCACCCCCTGCCGCGCGATGACCCAAGCCAGGGCGATTTCAGCCTGTGTCGCCGAATGCCGCGCCGACACCGCGTCGAGAGCCGCCAGGATGCGCATGCCGCGCGCGTCGAGATAGGATTTTATCCCGCCGCCGCGCGGGCTTTTGCCGAGATCGGCTTCGCTGCGATACTTTCCGCTCAGAAAACCCTTGGCGAGGCTGAAATAGGTGATCACCCCAAGCCCTTCGTTCATGCAAACGTCGCGCAGTTCACCATCGTAGGAGGAGCGGTCATAGAGGTTGTATTCCGGCTGGAGCACTTCGTAGGGCGGCAACCCTTTTTCCTTGGCGACCTTGAGCGCGTCTCCAAGCTGTGCGGCATCGAGGTTGGACGCGCCGATGTGGCGAACCTTGCCCTGCCTCAGCAGCTTCTCATAAGCGCCGAGCGTCTCCTCGTAGGGAACCGTCGGATCGTGCCAATGCGAGAAATAGAGGTCGACCACGTCGGTCTGCAGCCGCTTCAGCGACGCTTCGATCGCCCGTTCGATATAGGCGGCGGAAAGGTCCTTCTTGCCCTGCCCCATGTCGGAGCCCACCTTGGTGATCAGCACCACCTTGTCGCGGTTGCCGCGGCTCTTCATCCATTTGCCGATGATCGTCTCGGATTCGCCGCCGGAGTTGCCGGGAACCCAGGTCGAGTAGGAATCGGCGGTGTCGATGGCGTTCAGCCCGGCGCCCACGAACCGGTCGAGGATATCGAAGGATGTCTTCTCGTCGGCGGTCCAGCCGAACACGTTGCCGCCCAGCACAAGCGGTGCGATGTCGAGGTCGGTGCGGCCGAGCCTGCGTTTCTGCATGGTCATTCTCCGTGAAGGGGGTTGGGATGAAAGGCTCCCGATGCGTCGCAAGGTAAGCCTGGCCGGGTCGCGGTCAAAGGGCTGGCTTTCTTTTCCGAACCGCTGGCCCAACGGCCGTCAGCTCTTGCGGGCAGCGCCTGCCAGTTCCTGTTTCATTCGGCTGGTGTCACCCCAGGTCGACAGCCAGATCATTGTCGACGTAAGCGCGCCGATGACAAGCACCCCGGTGGAATGCAGCACACCGCCGGGCTTTTGCCGTTGCTGCGCCGTCCTGAGATGATCGAGTTCTTCCTCCTGGATCGACCCGATCAGCCGGTGAAGCTCTGGATCGCGGAATTGGAGGAACGCCAGTTGGTCGAGCAGGTGATGGTGCACGGTGCTCTCGACTGCCTCCGTGCAGATCCACACCATGCGCTCACCCATCAGCGCCGTAGACGCTCCCAGCACGTATCCGCCGAGGCTCCACAGCGACATCACCCGGCAGGGCCGCGCGCCCCGCGCCGGCATCGCGTCCCTGAACAAACCGCAATGATTGACCTCGTCGAGCCGCATCTTCTCAAGTTCCGGCACCACATGCGGGAACAGCCTTCGGGCGATGGCGATCTGGGCCGCGTAGATCTTGATCGCGCCGGTCTCGCCGGCATGGTTGACCTTCACGATCCGCTGGATCGTCGTGCGGTCGCGACCGATGGTCTTCGACACGGCGCGCCTCTCCACGCTCTTTCAGGCTGGCAAACATCACGGATTACGAATGCGCCTCACGACATCCTCCATCCAGTGGTCGCGGATGCCAAGTGCGGCAAGGTGCTCCACCGTGCTGAACACATAATCCTCGTTGCGCCCGGATTGTCCGACCGCGCCGCGCACGATCGCCGCAGCTTCTGCCTCCTCGAGGCTGCCCGCATATTGCGCATGCGCCCGGTCGACGATGTAGCAGACCGCCTGCACCACGGTGCCGCCGTCCAGCCGCACGGGCAGCGTCCGCTCGAGATAGACGTTGGTGACCAGTTCGCGCTCGCGCAGATAGGTCATGACCTCGTCGCGCAACTCCTCCGGCACACGGAACGCTAGGCCGACGCAGGAGCCGCCGCGATCGAGCCCGAGCACCAGTCCCGGCCGCTGCGGCGTGCCGCGGTGCACATGCGAATGCACGCAAAGCGAACGCCGGTAGCCGTACAGCCGAGCCCTTTCCGTTTCCGTATGGGCAAAACCCGGCCGCCATATCAACGAGCCGTAGCCGAAAACCCAAAAATCGCCCATATCGCCAAGCCAAGTCTGTGCAATGAGGAGTCGCCCGTCGCCGCAGTCCTAGACGAGTCCGTTCGTCCGGGGAAACTGCAAAGCGCCGGGGCGGCTGCAAAACCCGACCGGAAGGCATGATGCACGAACCATCCCGCGCGAATGGGCGCTATGGACGCCGGATCATCTGGCTGGCCGTCTTCATCGTCATCCTGATTGGCGCCTACACCGCCGGCTGGTTCTGGCTGGCCGGCCGGATCGAGGGCGAGACCCGCGCGGCAATGGCAAGACTGGAGAAGCGCGGGCTTACGGCCGAATGCGTCAACCTCGCCGTGCGCGGTTACCCGTTCCGCATCGGCGTCTATTGCGACCGGGTCGCCGTCGCCCAGCCGGCGCAGGCGCTGAGCTTGGCCGCCGGCGCGTTCCGCTCGGCCGGGCAGATCTACGATCCGATGCGCCTCGTCGCCGAACTCGACAGTCCCGCGACCATCTCGGCGCCTAGCGGTCGGATCGCGCTGGACTGGCGCGCCTTGCGCGCCAGCACGCGGCTGACCACGGCCCTGCCAGAGCGCATTTCGCTGGAAGGTGCCGACCTCCGCGTCGGCATCGACGGCAAGCCGCAACTGGTCTCGGCCGATTCCTTCGAGGCGCATATGCGGCCGAACGAGGCCGACCTCGACATCGCCGGCAGTTTCGGCCGCCTGGCCCTCGCCCCCTCGCTGGCCGGCGGCCGCACGATACCGCCGCTGACCGGCGAAGCCGACCTCTCGCTCAAGGACGGGCTGAAATGGCTTGCCGAGAACAGCGCACGCGACCTGCGCGGCCAGTCCGGCATCATCCGCACACTGACCCTGCAGCTTGGCGAGAAAGGCGCGCTGATCCTTTCCGGCCCGTTCTCGATCGACCAGGACGGGTTGATCGACGCCGACCTGAAAGTGTCGATCAGCGATCCGAAGGCGCTGTCGTCGTCGCTGGCGGAGGTTTTCCCGGAAGAGGAAAGCAAGATCAAGCAGGGTTTCGCCGGCCTCGCCTTCCTCGGCAGCAAGCCGTCGCTGCCGCTGAAGATCACCAAGGGCGCCGCCACCCTGGGCTTCATCCCGCTGGGCAGGATCAAGCCGGTCGACTAGGCAGCCGCTACCCCTTGCCGGCCGAAGGATGCTCGACCGCCTGGCGCCCGAAATCGGGAGTGTCGATGTCCTGCCCGGCATCGATGATGGAGCGGCGGATGGCGCGGGTGCGGGTGAACATGTCGAACAGCTTTTCGCCGTCGCCCCAGCGGATGGCCCGCTGCAGGGAGGCCAGATCCTCCGAGAAGCGCGCCAGCATTTCGAGGATCGCGTCCTTGTTGTGCAGGCAGACGTCGCGCCACATGGTCGGGTCCGATGCCGCAAGCCGGGTGAAGTCGCGAAAGCCCGAGGCCGAATACTTGATGACCTCCGACTTCGTCACGGCTTCGAGGTCGTCGGCCGTGCCGACGATGTTGTAGGCGATGATGTGCGGCAGGTGCGAGACGATCGCCAGCACCATGTCGTGATGGTTTGCGTCCATCGTGTCGATGTTGGAGCCGCAGCGCCGCCAGAATTCCGAGAGCTTTTCCAGCGCTTCCGGATCTGTGCCGGGCAGCGGCGTAAAAATGCACCAGCGGTTCTCGAACAGGTCGGCGAAGCCGGCGTCCGGGCCGGACTTCTCCGTGCCGGCCAGCGGGTGGCCGGGGATGAAATGCACGCCCGCCGGGATATGCGGCTGCATCTGGGCGATCACCGAGCGTTTGGTCGAGCCGACATCGGTGACGATCGCGCCGGGTTTCAGACTGGGCGCGATCTCCTCTGCGACGGCCCCCGAGGAGCCGACCGGCACCGAGACGATGACCAGGTCGGCATCCTTGACCGCTTCGCCGAGGTCGGTCGAATAGCTGTCGCCGAGCCCCAGTTCCTCCGCGCGTTTCAGCGTCCCGGCGCTTCGGGTCGAGATGGCGATGTGGCCGGCAAGCTTCTCGCGGCGAATGACGCGCGCCAGCGACGAGCCGATGAGGCCGATGCCCACCAGGGCGATTTTGTCGAAGAGCGGCATTTTCCCGGTCAATTCTTCAGAAATTCCGCCAGCGCGGCGACCACGCCGCGATTGGCTTCCTCGGTGCCGACGGTCATGCGCAGCGCATTGGGAAACCCGTAGCCGGCGACGCGCCGCAGGATGAAGCCGCGCGCCGAGAGATAGTCGTCGGCCGACGCCGCCGAATGCTTTGCGTCATCAGGGAAATGGATGAGCACGAAATTTCCGACGCTGGGCGTCACGCGCAGGCCGAGCTTCGTCAACTCGACCACCAGCCAGTCCAGCCAGTGTGCATTGTGCGCCACCGTGCGCTCGACATGCTTGCGGTCGCCCATCGCCGCCACGCCGGCCTCGATCGCCGCCGCGTTGACGTTGAACGGCCCGCGCACGCGGTTCAGCGCGTCGGCGATATGGGCCGGGCAATAGGCCCAGCCGATGCGCGCGCCGCCCAGCCCATGGATCTTCGAGAAGGTGCGGGTCATCACCACGTTCTCGAAGGCCGAGACCAGTTCAATGCCGGATTCGTAGTCGTTGCGGCGCACATATTCGGCATAGGCGGCGTCGACCACCAGCAGCACGTTTTTCGGCAGGCCGGCATGCAGCCTTTTGACCTCGTCGAAGGGAATGTAGGTGCCGGTAGGGTTGTTCGGATTAGCGAGAAAGACGATCTTGGTGCGAGGCGTCACCAAGGCGAGGATGGCGTCGACATTCGCGGTCTCGGCGGTCTCCTTGGCCACGACCGGCACGGCGCCCGCCGCCTGAATGTAAATCTTGTAGACCAGAAAACCGTGCTCGGTGAAAATCCCCTCGTCGCCGGGCGACAGATACGTCTGCGCCAGCAGGCCGATGACCTCGTCGGAGCCGTTGGAGCAGACGATGTTGGCCGGGTTCAACCCGTGCGCCGCGCCTATCGCCTCGCGCAGTCTTGCCGCCGAGCCGTCCGGATAATATTCGAGCTTGTCCGCAACCTTCCTGACCGCCTCGATCGCCGCCGGCGAGGCGCCGAGCGGGTTCTCGTTGGACGACAGCTTGAACACCTTGGCGACGCCGGCTGGCGCGGCCCTCTTGCCCGGCACATAGGCTTCGATGTCGAGGATGCCGGGCTTCGGCTGCGGGCGGTTCTGGTCTGCGGTCATGTCTGGTTTTCCGGCTCACGGCCTGCGGCGAGGCCGCAGGCGGAATACAGGCGGCGGGCGGAGTTGTCGAGTGGTGGCATTGCGTCCTTCGAAGCCCCCCATTGACGCCCTCGGCCGCCGGCAGTATGTCAGCCGTCGAACTTCCGTGGTGATTTGGCCGGTCGGCTTGCAGCCACGTTAAACAAGTCGCTAAAGGGCCGTCGGCAGGACAAGCCGTTTGGACCGGGCGCGACTTTCGCGGCCGGTTTTTTGTTTTGGAGGCGGCGCCATGCCGATCAGGATCCCCAACCAGCTTCCCGCCCGCGACGTGCTGGTGCGCGAGGGCGTCTCGGTGATGGACGAGCGGACGGCCATGCGCCAGGACATCCGCCCGATGCAGATCGGCCTGCTCAACCTGATGCCCAACAAGATCCGCACGGAGACGCAGTTCGCCCGCCTGCTGGGCGCCACGCCGCTGCAGGTCGAACTGACGCTGGTGCGCGTCGGCAACCACAAGGCCAAGAACACGCCAGAGGACCATCTGATCTCCTTCTACCAGACCTGGGAGGAGGTGGCGGACCGCAAGTTCGACGGCTTCATCATCACCGGCGCGCCGATCGAGCTTCTGGAGTTCGAGCAGGTCGACTATTGGGACGAGCTGACGCGCATCCTCGACTGGACGACGACCAACGCCCATTCCTCCTTCTTCATCTGCTGGGGCGCGATGGCGGCGGCCTGGCATTTCCACGGCGTTCCGAAACATACGCTGGACAAGAAGGCTTTCGGTGTCTTCCGCCACGGCAACAACGCGCCGGCCTCGCCCTATCTCGCCGGTTTCTCCGACGATTTCGCCATTCCGGTCTCGCGCTGGACCGAGGTGCGCACCACGGACATTCCGACCGGCTCGGGCCTCGAACTCTTGATGGAATCGGATGAGACCGGGCCATGCCTGCTCGCGGAGAAGACCGCCAACCGGCTCTATGTGTTCAACCATATCGAGTATGATTCCACCTCGCTCAAGGAGGAATACGATCGCGACGTGGCCGCCGGCGTTCCGATCGAGGTGCCGCACGAATATTACCCCGACGACGACCCGGCCCGCCCGCCGCTGAACCGCTGGCGCTCGCACGCGCATCTGTTGTTCGGCAACTGGATCAACCAGGTCTACCAGACGACGCCCTACGATCTGCAGGAGATCGGCCAGACACGGTAACGCAGCCTCCTGGCGCGTCCCCGCGACCGCCGGGACTGTATTTGTCGGCCGGTAATGCTTCCGATCGAACGGTCGCCGCCGCCGTGTGTTTCGTTCGCCGAATACTTGCGATTCCCCGATAATCGGCTACTTTGACGGGAATTGTCGAGGGGGCTGATTTTGAAGCGAATACTGATGATGGCGGCGACCGGGGTGCTCGGCCTGACGGCCTGTACGACAAAGCCGATGACGCCTGACGAGTACATGAAGTTCTGTACCAATCGGGTGAAATATTGGGATATGACGTTCAAGAACGAGCTGCAGAATTACATGGGAACCACCCGGGAGAAGATGCCGGAGGTTTTCTGCCGGCGGGTGATGGGCGGCTTGCAAAGTGGCCGCATCACCATGAAGGACCTGATAGAGATGCACGACAAGTCTTCATCGGTCTGGCCGGTGATCAAGGGCAAATAGCATCGGGCTGAAGCGGCGAGGCTGAAGCCACCCCTTCCGCGCCGCCAAAAAATGCACGACACTCCGCTGGCCGCAACCCTGGGCGCGGCCAGCGGAGGCGTTTCATGAACTTCGTCTTCTTCTCCCCGCATTTTCCCACGATGGGGGCGGAGTTCTGCGACCGGTTGAAAAAGGCCGGGGCCACGGTGCTGGGCATCGGCGACGCGCCCTATGAAGATCTGGACCCGAAGCTGCGGGCGGCGCTGTCGGAATATTACCGCGTCGCCGACATGGAGAACTACGATCTGGTTCTGCGCGCCATGGGCCATTTCACCCACAAATGGGGCCGCATCGATCGTTTCGAGTCCCTCAACGAGCACTGGCTGGAGCTGGAAGCCGGCATCCGTACAGACTTCAACGTCTACGGCACAAAGCTCGATTTCGTGAAGAATTTGAAAAAGAAGTCGCGCATGCGGGCGTTCTTTAGAAAGAGCGGCGTCGACACCATCCCGCAGCGCAAATGCTCGGACCGCGCCGGCGCGCTGACCTTCATCCGCCGCGTCGGCTATCCGGTGGTGATCAAGCCGGATTCGGGATCGGGCGCCAGCAACACTTTCAAGATCTCGAATGCGAAAGAGCTCGACGCCTTCTTCCGCGACAGGCCGGAAGACGTCACCTTCGTCATGGAGCAGTTCATCGACGGGCTGGTGGTCACCTATGACGGGCTGGCCAACCGCGATGGGGAAGTGGTGCTGGCAGCCAGCACCCGCTACGACCAGAGCGTCATGGACGTGGTCAACAAGGACCGGCACCTGAGTTATGTCTGCTTTCCGCAGATCGATCCGGCGGTGGAAGTGGCCGGCCGAAAGATCCTGAAGGCCTTCGACGTTCGCGAGCGCTTCTTCCACCTCGAACTGTTCCAGACGAGGGACGGCCGCGCCATCGCGCTGGAGGTCAACATGCGGCCGCCGGGCGCCTGGATGACCGACGCCATCAATTTCACCTACGACATCGACGTCTATGCCGAATGGGCGGAAATGGTGGTCAACGACCGCAACCACGGGCCGTTCTCGGGCAAATATTTCACCGCCTATGCCAGCCGCAAGAAACACATCTGCTATCGCCACGGCCACGAGGCCGTGCTAGCCGCGCATGGCGGCAAGATCGTCCGCCACAACGCCATCGAGGACGTGTTCAGCCGCGCCATGGGGAACTACGCCTACCAGTTGCGCTCGAAGGACCTCGCCGAGGTTCGCGAGGCGATCGATTTCATCCATGCGGAAGAGGCTTGAGCGATGCGCATTTCCTATCACAGCATCGACAGCCGCTTTCTCGACCGGCCGATGGAGCACAAGCGCTACGGCCATGCCGGCCGGCCGATCGTCGTGTTCCCGACCTCGAAGGGGCGCTTCTTCCAGTTCGAGGATTCCGGCGCGGTGGCCGCCCTGGCGGAGTTCATCGAAACCGGCCGCATCCAGCTTTGGACGCTGGACGGCATCGACTGGGAGACGTTTTTCTCCACCGAGCCCGATCTCCAGGCCCGCATCGGCCGCCACGACGAATATTTCCACTACGTCCGCGAAGAGGCGTTCCCACAGATCACAGAGGAGGCAAGAACCTCGAATGCCGGAAAGCAGCTCAGGCCGATCATGGCCGGCTGTTCGATGGGCGCCTTCCATGCCGCCAACTTCGCGTTCCACTATCCAGAGCTGGTCTCAGGCGTGATCGCACTCTCCGGCGTCTATTCCACCCGCGACTTCTTCGGAACCGCGCTCGACGGCGGCATCTATTTCAATTCGCCGCTCGACTACCTGCCGGGGCTCGGCGACCCTGCGGTGCTGGCGAGGCTGCGGGCGATCAGGCTGATCTTCTGCTGCGGCCAGGGCGCCTGGGAAGAGCGCATGCTGGCCGAGACCCGCGAGCTCGAACAGGTGCTGCGGGAAAAGGACATCCCGGCGTGGGTCGACTATTGGGGAACCGACGTCAGTCACGACTGGCCGTGGTGGCATCGTCAGTTGCAATACTTCGTCGGCCACTGGCTCGACGCCGATGCAAGCGCCCCGCGCGGATAGCGCTGCCGCATGCTTTGCGCAGCAAGCCGGGGCGACAGGGCGCCGATCGGCGCGAAGGGCGATACGCGCCTCGCCCGCATTCACCAATCGTTAGTATAACGGCAAGGAAGCAACCTTATACAACCAGTTGTTAAAGGCGGTGCAAATGCTCTTGGTTAGGGTAGTATCCCGCGGATAACAGAATGGCGCGATGCGGGAACCCTCGAAACCGAAACCGACGACACCTCGCCGGACCCGCAGGGCACCAAGCCTGCTCGGCCTCGTCTGGCCTTTCATCGTCGTGGTTCTCGTCCAGGCCGCCATCGCCGGCTTCAGCATCTACACGCTTTCGGCTGTCCGCGCCTATGTCGGCGGCGAAAGCCAATGGTCGAAGGGCCAGAAGAACGCCATCCATTTCCTCAGCCTCTACGCCGACACCCGCAACGACAGCTACTTCCGGGCGTATCGCAAGGCGCTTGCCATCCCGCTGGCCGACCTCGATGCACGGCTTGAGCTGGAGTCGCCCGAGCCCGACTTCGACGCCGTCAAGCGCAGCCTCGTCGCCGGCGGCAACCATCCGGATGATGTCGGCGGCATGGTCTGGCTGCTGCAGAATTTCGGCGAGGTCAGCTATCTCAAGGAGGCGGTGCGCCATTGGCAGTCCGGCGATGCGACCATCCTCGAACTCCAGAGACTGGGAAACGAAATCTACGCGGCCGTCGCGCGCGGCGGCGCCACGCCCGTGGCGATCGCCGAGTGGAAGACCGAGATATTCCGTATCAACCAGCAACTGAATCCGTTGACCGAGGCTTTTTCGGCGAGCCTGGGCGAAGGCTCGCGCTTCATCAAGAATCTGCTGATCGCCGCCAATGTGGTGACGGCAGCGCTGCTCATCCTGCTTGCGTTCTGGCGCACCGACAAGCTCGTCTCGCAACGGCAGACCGTGGAACGGGCGTTGAACGCCGAGCGCGAACGCGCCCATGTGACGCTGGCCTCGATCGGCCAGGCGGTGGTCTGCACCGACAATGGCGGCCTGGTCGACTATATGAACGAAGCCGCCGAACGACTGATCGGCCAGCGCCTGGCGGATGTCGCCGGCGTGCCGCTCTCCCTGCTGTTCGGCATGGTCAACGAGGGAACCGGTAAGGATGCGATGCCGCTGATCGGCAGCATCGTCTCCGGCAAGGCGGCCGAGACCGACAGCGCTCCTTGCCGGATGCTGCGCCTCGACGGCAGCTCGGTCACCGTCTCCTTTTCCGGCCGCCCGCTGCAGCTCGGAGGAAGTTCCGCCGGCGCGGTCATCGTCTTCCACGACATGACCCGAGAACGCGATTTCATCGACCGGCTTTCCTGGCAGGCTTCCCACGATTCCCTCACCGACCTCGCCAACCGCCGCGATTTCGAGGACAAGCTTGAGACCGCGCTTCGCCGCCTTGCGCCGGACGGTTACGGGCACTCGCTGATCTATCTCGATCTCGACCAGTTCAAGGTGGTCAACGACACCTGTGGCCACGCGGCGGGCGACGAACTTTTGCGCGAGGTTTCCGACTGCCTGAAGCGTCACATCCGCGGCAGCGACATCCTCGCCAGGCTGGGCGGCGACGAGTTCGGCATCTTGCTTGCCGATTGCGGTCCGGACGAGGCGCATGCGATCGCCGAGCGGCTGCGCAAGGGCGTCGAGGATCTCGATTTCCTCTGGAACGGACGGCGCTTCGCGATCAGCGCCAGCATCGGCCTCGTGAACGTCGCCAGTCCCGAGACGTCTCTGGAGGAGACGCTGCGCTCCGCCGACATCGCCTGCTACATGGCCAAGGAAAAGGGCCGCAACCGCGTCCAGGTGCATCGGCCGAGCGACCTGGAGGTGCAGGCGCGGTTCGGCGAGATGGACTGGGTCCGCCGCTTGCGGGCCGCGCTGGAGGAAGACCGCTTCTGCCTGTTCGCGCAGGAGATCGCCGCGGTCGGCCCGTACGGGCGGGATGGCGCGCATATCGAGGTGCTGCTGCGCCTACGCGACGAAGAGGGGCATCTCGTGCCGCCCAACGACTTTATCCCTTCTGCCGAACGCTACGGGCTGATGCCGCAGATCGACCGCTGGGTGGTGCGCAGGGCCTTCGCCACGCTGGCCGCGCGTGCCGATCGCGTCGACGCCATGCCGATCGTCGCCTGCGCCATAAACCTGTCCGGCGCCACCTTCAACGACGAGGCTTTCATCGGCTTCGTGCGCGACGAATTCGCCAGCCATGGGGTCGCGCCGGAAACGATCTGCTTCGAGATCACGGAGACGGCTGCGATTGCCGACATGCCGAGCGCCATCGGCTTCATGAATGCGCTGCGCAGCATCGGCTGCCGTTTCGCGCTGGACGATTTCGGCGCCGGAATGTCGTCCTTCGCCTACCTCAAGCATCTTCCCGTCGACTACCTCAAGATCGACGGCGGCTTCGTCAAGGACATGCTGGACGACCCGATCGACCGGGCCATGGTCGAAATGATCGCCCATATCGGCAAGGTGATGGGCAAACGCACCATCGCCGAATTTGTCGAGACCGACGCGATCGTCGATGCGCTGCGCGACATCGGCGTCGATTTCGTCCAGGGCTACGCCATCGCCCGTCCCATCGCCTTCGACGCCGGAACCGTGCTCAAGGGCGGCCGCGGCATATCCCGGCGGCTCCGCGTGGCGTGAGCGGCTTGGACAGCCAGGGGACCGGCGGCTCAGCTTTGCCAGACTCTCAGCGGTCCAGTTCCGGAAAATACGGATCCGAATAGAACCTGCGGTCGCGCTCGCCCTTCAGGCAATCGACCGGCTCGGCGGCAACAGGGACGAGGCCTGCCGGCGGCGATGCTCCGCTCACTTCGAGGATGAGCTTGCGGCGGATCGCCGTGGCGAACTCGCCCGCCGAGCGAATCGGCAGCATGAACGAGCCGGGTCCGCCGATGACGCATTCCGCGTAATAGCGGTCGAGGTCGCGGAACGTCGGCGACGGGCGGATGATGATCGGCAGGCCGTTGACGACGATGCCGTCGGAAACCGCGCGGTCTCGGGCACCCGTTACCGGCAGGCCGATATTGTTTGGCCCGTCGCCCGACACATCGATGACGCGGCGAACCCCGCTGGCGGGATTGCCGTCGAACAGCCCGTTTCCAAAATCGAGCGCACCGGAGATCGAGGTGCCCGTGAAGCCGCCGAACGGCCGCGCGGCGAGCCTGGCAGCGAAGGCCCGGGCGCTTTCCGGCCCGTCGATCACCTGCCACGGCACCAGAGATTCCCCGCGCACGGTTCCCGCCCATTCGAAATAGGTCATGGCGATGCGGCCTTGCAGACCGGAGCGCACCGCAGCGATGAAATCCGGATGCCGGATCGCCTCTACGTAGCCGGCCCGCTGCAGGGCGAACTCCTCGGCATCCATCGAGCGCGACACATCGACCGCCAGCACAAGCTCGACATCGACCGGCATGGCCGCCGCCACCGGCCGCGCATCGCAGCCGAGGCAGAGCAGAAGACCGAGCAAGGACAGCATGGAACGGACCCCGCGAAGATGGCCCACACCAAATCATAAAGGTGGCGAAATCGCGGGGTGAGGTCGACGTGGCCGGCCCTCCGCTTTCGCTCCGGGCGTTCGTTGCCCGAAAAGCCAGATCGTTGGCTTTTCGTCCGCTACGCGGACCGCTCCTCACCCCTCGCAGCCCGCGCGCCCTGCGGGTTGAGCACCGGCACGAACACCCGGCGCGAGGCGCGCTGCGAGACCGGGATGCCCTGGTAGAGCCGCTTCTGCGCCTCCACGACGATCACGCCGGAAAAGATCGGCCAGAAACGCCGCCCGGCGCGTTCCAGCATCGGCTGCAGCCGCATCATGAAATTTCGCCGCGACGGCGGGAAGAACAGCGCGTCTGACGAGGCGGACGGCGTAAAGTTGGCATCGCGCAGAAGTTCGTTGAGCTGGCTGCGCGAGAACGGCCGACCGGTGCCGAACGGCGTGTGCTCGAAGCGCGCCCATACCCCGCGCCGGTTGGGCACGACGATGACGACGCGCCCGGCCGGCGACAGCACCCGCCAGATCTCCTTCAGCGTCTCGCGCGGGTTTTCCGCGTGTTCGAGCGAGTGCACCAACACCATGCGGTCGACCGAGGCGTCGACCAGCGGCAGCTCCTCGTCGAACACCAGCACCGTCGAGGACGGCCCGTCATTCGGCCAGCGCACCGCGCCCTGCGTGCCGGGCATGAAGGCGAAGACGCGCTCCGCGTCGGCGCCGAAGCGTTCCAGCCAGGGCAGCGTATAGCCCAGCCCCACCAGCCGCTCGTTGGGCAGGTTCGTCCACAGCGCCGACAGCGCGAAGGTGATCGAGCGCTCCGCCGCATGGCCGAGCGGCGATGCGTAGAAGGAACGCAGGTCGACGATGTCCGAGTTCATGGGCGGCGACGGTAGCGGCGTCGCATGACGAGTTCAACATGGACCATCCTGCGGGATGACACCGCCGGCCCGACGCTCTATCTATCCAGCCGAAAAGGAGAGTTTTGATGACGATCGACATCGACCAGTTCATGTGCCGCACCGACAATTTCGGCGTGCTCGTCCGCGACCGCGAGACCGGCGAAACGGCGCTGATCGACGCGCCCGAGGAGAAGCCGATCCTCGACGCCATCGCGCGCACGGGCTGGACGCCGACGCTGATCCTGACCACGCACCACCACCCCGACCATGTCGAGGCCAATTTGGCGCTGAAGCAGCGTTTTGGGCTGAAGATCGTCGGCCCGGCCAGGGAGAAGGAAAAGATCCCCGGCATCGACGAGACCGTCGACGGCGGCTCGACTTTTCGCTTCGGCGGCGAGGAGGTGCGGGTGATCTTCACGCCCGGCCACACGCTCGGCCATGTCTCCTTTCATTTTCCGGATTCGAAGGTGCTGTTTGCCGCCGACACACTGTTTGCGCTGGGCTGTGGCCGGCTGCTCGAAGGCACGCCGGCGCAGATGTGGCAGTCGCTGAAAACGCTGTCGGCGCTGCCGCCGGAGACAGCCGTCTATTGCGGTCATGAATACACGCAATCCAACGCCCGCTTCGCGGTGACGGTAGACCCGGACAACACGGCGCTGAAAAAGCGCGCCGCCGAGATCGACCGGTTGCGCGCCGACGGCAAGCCGACCCTGCCGACGACGATCGGCCGCGAGCTTGAGACCAATCCGTTCCTGCGCCCGCACGATCCGAAAATCCGCCGCACGCTCGGCATGGAAAACGCCTCGGATGAGGCGGTGTTCGCCGAGATTCGCAAGCGCAAGGACAATTTCTGACCATGCCGCCGGAGGCAAGGCCGTCCTCGACGGCCGCCGCCCAGATTGTCGACCGGCTCGGCATGCGGCGCCATCCGGAGGGCGGGTGGTATGCCGAGACGTTTCGCGACACGCCGGCCGAAGGCGGGCGCGCCAATTCCACGGCGATCTATTTCCTGCTGGAACAGGGCGACGTCTCGGCCTGGCACCGGGTGCGCGACGCGGTGGAGGTCTGGCACTTTTATGCCGGTGCACCGCTGGAACTGGCGATCTTCGATCAGGCTGCCGGCCGCCATTCCCATCGCCTCGGGCCGGACCTCGCCGCCGGCGAGCGGCCGCAAGCGGTCGTTCCCGCCAATGCCTGGCAGACGGCAAAAAGCCTCGGCGACTGGACGCTGGTCGGGTGCACGGTCGCGCCTGGGTTCGAGTTTTCGTCCTTCGAACTGGCCCCGGAGGGGTGGGACCCGTTTTCCTGAGCCGGCTTCGCCGCCCTGAGGCCTGGCCGGCTCCGCCGGCGCACGGTATATTCTGACAGCACGGATCGCCGCCAGGCCGCGAAAACTTCGCGCTGGCCGTCGATGCTTCGCTTGTGACGTCCGGCAGGAGGCCGTCAGGACGTGTCCGGCTTCTCCATCGCCCACTGCGCCAGCCCATGGACGACTTCCAGAACGTCCTGCACCTCATGGGTGGATTTTGGCCGCCAGCCGGGCGGCCGGCCGGGCTTCAGCGGCCAGACCCGCTGGAACCGCGCGGGCGTGCCGGTTCGCCTGAACGGCGCGATCCCCGCCTCCTGGCGCAGCTTTTCCTTCGCGGCCGCCGCCTCGTTGCGCGCCCGCCAGCGGGCAAACCGTCTTGCCTGGCCTGGAAGGTCGTCAAGGGCGGCGGCCAGCGCTTGCAGGCGCAGGGAAATCCGCGTCGCGTCGACCGGATCGTTGGCGGACCGGCGGCGGAACGGCATGCCGGACGGCGCGCCATCGGCTGCCACTGGCCACGGGCGGACGCTCCAGGGCCGCAGCGGATCGAACAGCGGCAGGCTGCGTTTTTTCGGGCGGGCGGCGCGGATTTCGGCGGCCCGCCGGGTCGCAGCGATGCGCCTCAGTTCGTCCCGCGACACTGTGACGGCGATGCCGAAGCCGCGCAGCAGCGGCTCGATGGGTTTCGGCGTCGATTTTCGCGGACGCGCTGGCGGCAGTACGACCACCACCCCACGCGCCGCCACGATGATCAGCCGCCGCACTGCCGCTTCGGCCGGTCGCAGCAGTTTTGCGATAGCGCGATGCAGGTTTCGGGGAAGGGTAAGCGCCGGGGACAGTTTACTTTTTTCCGCCAGCGCCAACCCTGAAGCGGCAGCACCCTTCTGCGGAAAGAAAGGAAACTGTCCCCCAGCGCCAAGCCCTGCACCCATCCCGGCCATGGCGACGAGCATGGCCAGCACACGCTTCAGCGCTTCCCGGTTCTTGTCGACTGCCGCAGTCCAGTCCATCGCCGCTTCCTTCCGAGTAAAGGCGGGGAGGATTATCGCTCCGGTCGGAGGGGTGGGGAAAAGACGCGGGAAAATAATCCTGACGGATGCTGACAACGACGGTGGCTGACTATCTGCTTGAAGAAGCTTTCCCGTGCAATTCCAGTGTCTTGCCATGGGCGCTTTGGCTCGACTGTGGGCGCCGCCCCTCACTGTCCTGCCGGACATCTCTCCCCGTAAGAACGGGGCGAGAGGGCCAGGCTTCACCGCTTTCGCCAACCTTGACCGTTGGAGATTTGCGAAGAGAGCGCGGCAGGCCGTCCTCGCCCCGTTCTTCACGGGGAGAGGGTCCGAAGGACGCAGGCAGGTGAGGGGCGGCACCGACGGCAAAAGAAAGCCGCGTACACAGGCTTCGCGACTTTCCGGCGGACGACATCGAAGCGCGCCGACAAAACCCGCCCAGCCTAGAAGCTGATCAGCCCCAGCGTGATCGCCAACTGGCCGAGGTAATAGGTGGCCCACACGGCGTAGCGCATCCAGTCGCGCTGCCGCGAGATCGCCGGCAGCAGGAATTTTTCCGTGGCGAGCAGCGTGTCCGACGCCATGAACAGCAGCGCGCCTAAAATCACCAGCGGCGCGTCGAGCGTCAGCGCCGAGACGCCCATGCCGAGGATGGCGACGATGTAGACCGCGACGGGAATGCGCAGTTCCGGCCCGATCCGCCGCCACAGCAGCACCAGCATGATCAACCCGTATACGACCAGCACGGCAGCGAGAGCGCCACGCCATGGCGCATCGAGGAGCACGGCCACGCCGCCGCCGATGGTCGCGAACAGCGCGATATACGCGACATGGGCCGCCAGGAAACTCGCCAGTCCGGCAAGAAACGCTTTTTCGCCCGGCCTCGACAGGAAAAGATCGCCGGCCGCGCTAAGCGCCAGTGCGAGCACCAGAAGCCAGTGTCCGTGTTGCATGCCGGCCAGCACGGCCAGCAGCGCCACGGCCAGGGTCTTGACCACCGAGGCGACGAAGCGGGGCGGCGCGGCCGCCATGGTGCCGTAGAGCAGCGCCGCGCCGCAGGAGAAGATGAAGGTGGCGTTGCCGGGGCTTTCGACCCCGCCCTCGAACGGCATCATGCGCCGGCCCCGCCTTTCGCCGCCCGGCCCGCCGAGAACAATCTTGGCCGCGCCGCCAGAACCGCCCCCGCCGTGATCAGCAGGCAGGCGCCGATGACGTTCCAGGTCGGCTCGGCGAAGCCGGTGGCGATCAGCACCAGCGTCGACAGCAGCGGCGCGGCGTAGCTCGCCGCGCCCAGCACCTGGATGTTGCCGCGCTTGACCCCGAAATCCCAGGCGTAGAAGGCGGCGCCCACCGGCATCAGGCCGAGCCCCAGCACCGCCAGCCATTGGCCCGCATTCGCCGGCAGCACGGTCTCTTCCAGCGCCAGATAGCAGGCGAGTGACAGGATCGAGGTGGCCGCGCAGAACCACGTGACGATGCTGGTCGGCACTTCGGCAAAGCGCCGCGACAGCAGCGAATAGCTCGACCACAGCAGCGCACACACCGCCGCCATGGCGTAGCCGAAGGCGTAGCGGCTCTCGAAGGACAGGCCGCCGCCCTTGGCGACGATCAGCACCGTGCCGCCCAGCCCCAGCACCGCGCCGGCGACATGGTTCCAGCGAAGCCGCTCGCCGGGCATCAGCGCCGAGCCGACGACGATGAGCAGAGGCCACAGATAGGCGATCAGGCTGGCCTCCACCGCCGGCGCGTTGCGCAGGGCGGTGAAGTAGAAGAAGTGGTAACCGAACAGCCCGCCAATGCCGATCAGCCAGACCACGGGCGGAATTCTTGCCGGCGCGGCGGGTTTGGCCATGACAAAACGAGCGCAAAGCCCGACCGCCGTGCCGATGGCAAAAGTGATCGCCGACAGCAGGAAGGGCGGCACCTGCCCCGACGCGTCGGTGAGCAGCGCCAGCAGCGCCCACATCGCCACCGCGGAAAAACCGATCAGCGTTGCCCGTGCCATAAAACCCTCCGGCGCGGGCGCGTCCCGCTACTTGTTCGCGTCGAGGCCTTTTGCCCTCACGGTCACGGTCCCGATCTGCGTGCCGACGGTGGCGTGGACGGGCGCATATACGCCGGTCGAGCCCAGCGGCGCAAATGCGATCATGATCCTGCTCTGCTTCTCCAGATAGTCGAGCGATTTCCGCCCCTTGCGGTAGCCCGACACCGGCTTGACCGTCACCCGGCAGGTCACCACCCCGTCGCCATAGGCTTTCGCGGCTTCGGAGTTCGGCGCGGCATGCAGCGTCGCATCCATGCGGAACTCGCCGTCGAAGAGTTTTATGGTGCGGCCGCACACCTGGTCCGGGGCGGAGGCTTTTATCATGCCGGCCGACAGAGGATCGGCGACGCCGTCGAGGTCGCCGGGCTTCAGCGGCACCCAATGCTTGCGCTTCTTCAGCGGCGGCACGTTTTCAGTGCTGACCACGTCACCGCCCCTGAATTTCAGCGCCGTCATCTGCTTTCGCTTTCCTTCGGTATAGTCCATGCGGAAGGCGTCGGGCTGCGTACGGTCGCCGGCAAAGCCGCCGGAGGCCGAGCTCCTGCCCTTGGTGCGGTCGAAGATTTCCGCGATGCCGGCGCTGGCGACCGTCCCCTCGACCGAGAATTTGCCGTTCTCGAAGCGGCTCTCGAAGGTCGAGCGGGCAATGGTGAGGCCGAGATAGGAGACGATGTATTCGCCCTTGAAGGTCTCGACCTCGGCACGGGCCGGCGCGGCAGCCGGCATTGCCAGCGACAGCACGAGCGCAATCGGCGCTCCCCGCCGCGAAATACGCTTCGGGTCTGCAATCATATCGGGAACCTTGCCAGCCATGCCGTTCAGGAAGGCGATAAATTCGGCAGCAATGTGGAGCGTGGACGGCCTCGAAGCTCAGTGCACCGTCAGCACATGTGCCGGCACCGGCTGGTTGATGCCCTTCAGCGACAATTCGCGGATCGCCGCCCCCGCGACAAGCTCAGGCGCTTGAGCGGCGGCTTCGGCCGAGACGAGAATCTCGCCCGCCGCGGCTTGCGATTCCAGCCGGGCGGTGAGGTTGACCGCGCCGCCGATCGCCGTGAAATCGCTGCGGAAGGTCGAGAACTCGCCGATTTCGACCTCTCCCGTATGGACCCCGACGCCGACGCCGAGCGGCATGGCCCTGGTGTCGACGCCGCGCTTCGCCATGCCTTCCAGCGCCGCGCCGCATCGCCGCTGCACCTCGATCGCCGCCCGCACGGCGGCGGCGGCATGGCGCTCGGCCTTGATCGGAAAATTGAAGATCGCCATCAGGCCGTCGCCCATCTGCTTGTTGACGATGCCGTCATGCTCCCAGATCGCCTGCGCGCACTGGTCCTGGAAGGTGCTGACGACGGCGCTGAGGGTGATCGCGTCGAGCTGCTCGGACAGGTAGGTGTAGCCGCGCATGTCGGCGAACAGGATGGAGGCCGTCGCGGACACGTGCCGCTGCTTCTTGACGAAGGTGAAGGCGCGCTCGCAGATGGTGCAGATGTTGGGGTTCATCTTGCTGCGGGTGATGCCGAACGCCTGGAACGGCAGCGCAAGAGGACCCCGGATCGGGATCGGCATATGCATCTGGTCCCAGCAGCCGCGGCAGATGCGGGCCTGGCTGCGCGTGCTCGATTCCATGAGATGCGACTTTCCGACTTGACCGGCTGGAGTATATGCTGGACCAAGCGCCGAAGCGAGAGTGTCGCGTCCTGAGGCGTTTGGCAACTGCCGAGCTTTGCCTTGACGCCCCGGCCAAATGCCACTATGGAACGCCGACTTTTCCAAAAGGCCGCCCGAGAGACCGCGCGCCATAGTCTGGCGAAGCTGATCCGTTGGCCCCGTAGAGAACCGAAGGTAACAAAAATGTCCCGTGCTTGCGAACTGACCGGCAAGGCCGTGCTCACCGGCAACAATGTCAGCCACGCCAACAACAAGACCCGCCGTCGCTTCCTGCCGAACCTCGTCAGCGTCACGCTGATCTCGGAAGCGCTGAACCAGAACGTGCGCCTGCGCATTTCGGCCAACGCGCTCCGTTCGGTCGAGCATCGCGGCGGCCTCGACGCCTTCCTGGCCAAGGCCGACGTGACCGAGCTTTCGCAGCGCGCCCGCCTGCTGAAGAAGCAGATCGCCAAGAAGACCGCCGAGCAGGCCGCCGTCGCCGCCTGAGGCTTTTGACGTTTTCGGGCGGGGGACGACCGCCTTACCGGAGCCCGGCGTCCTGGACGGCGGGCTTCGTTTCATTGGGGCGGCCGCATGGCGCGGTCCCGCCACTGGTTCCATTACCCAGGATAAAAAAATGCACACCAGAAAGACCTACCTGCCCTTCGTGCTGGCCATGGCGCTCGTCGTCGTTGCCTCCAACATCCTCGTGCAGTTCCCGGTGCAAGGCACGCTCGGCGGCCTGTCGCTGGCCGACATCCTGACCTGGGGCGCCTTCACCTATCCGGTCGCCTTCCTCGTCACCGACCTCGCCAACCGCCGATACGGGCCGCTGTTCGCGCGCCGCGTCGTGTTCGTCGGCTTCATGGCGGCGGTGGCCTGCTCGATCATCGCGCCGCCGCTGCTCTATCGCCTGGGCCTGATCGAGTTCGAGACCGCCGCCGGCCGGCTGGTGCGCATCGCCATCGCCTCGGGCGCGGCCTTCCTCACGGCACAGCTACTCGACGTCACCGTGTTCAACTGGCTGCGCCGGCAGAGCTGGTGGCGCGCGCCGATCTTCGGCACGCTGGCCGGCTCGGTCGTCGACACGATGGTCTTCTTCTCCATCGCCTTCGCGGCGGCCTTTGCCTTTGTCGGCCCCAGCGACGAGTTTGCGCTCGAAGCCGCCCCGCTGCTCGGCATGCTGCCGGCGGAAGCGGCGCGCTGGATGTCGTGGGCGCTGGGCGACCTGTCGGTCAAGCTGATCATCGCCGTCTTCGCGCTGATCCCCTACCGGCTAATCGCCGCGCGCTGGAGCCAGCCAGCGGTCGCTGCTTGATCCCCTGGGTCCAGCTCGATAAGGCGCCGGTCCCCGGCGGCGGCGAGTTGCGGCTGAAGCAGCGCGGAAGCGAATTCTCCATCATGCTCGGCACCAACGAGCTGATGAACAGCCGGCTCAGCGGCTCGGAGGAGGCGCTGGCGCGATTGTCTTGCGAACATATTCGCGGCCGGCCGGCGCCCAAAATGCTGATCGGCGGGCTGGGCATGGGGTTTACGCTGCGCACCGCCCTTGCAGAACTCGGCGCTGACGCAAGCGTCACGGTCGCGGAACTGGTGCCGGCGGTCGTCGCCTGGGCTCGCGGCCCGATGGCGCCGGTGTTCGGCGGCTGCCTCGACGATCCGCGCGTCGCCATCCACGAGACCGACGTCGGCGACCTGATCCGCTTCGCACGATCATCTTGGGACGCGATCCTGCTCGACGTCGACAATGGGCCGGAAGGCCTGACCCGGGAGGGCAACGACGCGCTCTACGATTTTTCCGGCCTCGCCGCCGCCCATGCGGCGCTGAAACCGGGCGGCGTGTTTTCCGTCTGGTCGTCGGGACCGGACGACCGCTTCACGCGGCGGCTGCGCCAGGCCGGCTTCTCGGTGGAAGAGGTCGCAACGCGGGCACGCGGCAAGCGCGGCGCGCGCCATGTGATCTGGATCGCTACGCGCAAGTAACGATCAGAACGTTGCGTCAACCTCGCTGCGAATGCAGTCATATACTTTCTGCGCGCCACCAAACTTTTCCAATGCCGCCCCGCCCGCTTCTGAAATGCGGGCACCCGAGATCGGCCGGGCAAGTATCATATCGTTCCCCGGAAACAGCAGGACAGCCGTGCGACCAGCCTGAAACCGGTCTATCGCATCCTGGCGATGTTTGGGCAGGTCGCTTTCAGGCAGACCGTTCAATTGCCTGTTCATGGCAATATTGGCTTCGCCGATTTCATTGGCCGGCCCAAAATCGCCGACAATCCCAGCGACGACCCGATTTGTTGCGCTCCTGGAAAAGGCGACCACCGTGCTGCGCTTCCTGATGCCGTGCGCGTTGAACTGCGATGGCGTGGAAGTGGTGGCCTTAGGCAAGACGACGGCCGGCATCGAAAGCGCATCGATCCATTTCGATTGGTCGCAATCGCCCACTCTCGTGAAGCCGCCCGCAACCGCCACGTCGGCAGTCATCGAGACGAGATAACCGTCGGAGGTTATGCAGGGCTGCTTGGTGACGGCGTTCTTCTCGATAATGTCGGAACTGAGCACTTTCCAGGTTTTGATCTCCGGAAAGCCGGCGTCCCGAACTGCCGTGAAATCGGATGTCGGCCTGGCCGAGTTTCGGTAGGCGTTGCGGATATTGTTGATTCCGCACGGTGTCGCGGAAGGATCTGAAGCACAGCGGCGTCCGGTGACGTCATCCTTGTGATACGAGATCTTCGTTCCGTCAGTATTCACCTTGAGCGACGTAATGAACAGCAACGGTCGGATATTACCTAGAGTTGCGACCAGATCCCCCTCGAATACCTTCACACTGGTGGCGCCCTGTTCATCGGAGCGGGTGAATTTATGTCGAAATCCACACCCCGCCGCAGACGCTTCACTTTCTACCGCCGTCAACGCAACAACAAATGCCATCGCGCTCGCAAGATAAGTTCCAGACATTTTCGAACTCCTGTCCGTATGCCCATAATATAAAGCATCGCACGGAATTTGTGTTCGCGCCATTCATTTATAAACCTGGCTTTTTCATCGACGCGCGTCGTCGCCTTGGACGGTCGATACCCCGAGGCTTGGCGCTATCGTCAAGAGCCGCAAGATGCTGGAAAGCAGCAGAGGCAAACGACCGATTCCGGGCGAGATGCCTCGCCGGAAGCGCAGCGCATGGCCACATCGACCACCGGAACGCACGCCCCGTCGCAGACGACCAAGGGCATCGTGCTGATGATCGTCGGCGTGCTGACCGTGCAGCTGGTCGACGGTCTGGCGAAACACCTCTCCGCCACCTATTCGCCGCTGTTCATCAGCTCGGCCCGCTATGCGATGGCCTCGCTGATCGTCCTGCCCATCGCCCTCGCCATGCATGGGCGAAAGATCTTCCCGACCGAGCAGATCGGCGCCAATGTGCTGCGCACAATCTTCATCATCGGCGCCATGACGTTCTATTTCCTGGCGATCGCCCGCATTCCGCTGGCGACCGCCATCAGCGCCTATTTCGTCGCGCCGATCGTCGCCGTCATCCTGTCGATGCTGATCCTCAAGGAGCGCATGACGGCGCGAAAATTCTTCAGCCTCGTGCTCGGCTTCGCCGGCTCGATGGTCATCCTGCAGCCGGGTGGCGCGATCGAGCCCGGCATCCTGCTGGCGCTGGCCTCCGGCTTCTTTTTCGCCTTCTATATGATCGCCAGCCGCCGCGCCGCGCAGGGCAGCGAGGTGATCAAGATGCTGGCGTTCCAATGCGTGATCGGCACGGCGCTGCTCGTGCCGCAAGGGATCGTCTTCTGGAAGACGCCGGCGCTGGCCGACCTGCCGCTGTTCTTCCTGATCGGCGTCCTGTCGACCGTCAGCCACATGCTGACCATCTACGCCTTCCGGCTGGCCGACGCCTCGACGCTGGCGCCGCTGATCTACGTCGAACTTTTGGGGGCGGCGGCGATCGGCTACCTGTTCTTCGGCGACATTCCCGGCCTGACGACCATTTTTGGCGCGGCGCTGATCGTCATCGGCGGACTGGCGCTGCTGCAGCGCCGCCGCGCACCTCTCCAGCCGGTGGCGTAAGCGCCTGGCAAACGTAGGCCGAGGCCACCGGACATGCAGCCTCAATCCGCGTGCAGCACGAATTCCAGATAGAGATTGCGCTGCAGGATCGAGTGGTTGTCGTCGGAGATGATCGACACCATGGTGGCGCCGTCGGCGCGCTGCCAGACGTCGAGACCTTCCATATTGTCGATCTGGTAGGCCATGTCGGCGGTGAACAGCACCGGCCCATCCGCAACCTGCCCCTTGGCGACGCTCTCGCCATAGATGCGCCTCAGCCGCATCTTGACGCCGTCGGCGAGGCGGTAGCTGCGCTCCAGAAGCAGCAGGTCGCCGTCGGGCAGGAAGGCGCCGTCGGTGATGTCGAAGTCGCCGCTGCGCTTGACGGTGAAGATGCCCTTGTTCGGTCCCTCGATGATCGCGGCAAAGATGTTGCCTTGTTTGTCGAGGCTCTTTTCCGAGACCACCACCAGCCCGCCCTCGTGCTGGCCGAAGGCATGCGCCCGCGTCACCGTCTCGAAGCCGCGGTTCTGGCGCAACTCGTTCTTCGGCACGAGGAAATCCAGCTGCCGGAACGGCGCCTTCATGTCTTCCGGGTCGATACGGAACTGGGAAATGCGGTGGTTGCGCTCGAAGCCGACAGTGGCGACGCCGTCCTTGACGTCCAGCCCCTCGGCGTCGACCAGCCACTTCTTGCCGATCGGCTGGCCGGCCTCGTCGACCATCTGCACCATGCGGAAATTATCGACGCCGGTCGGGCGGCCTTGCGCATCGCGGACAATGGAGCCGAAGAACCAGAAGCCGGTGTCGGCAACGCCGACGAAATCCTTCCCCAGCGAGGTGAAGCGGAAGGCCGACAGCGCGCCGAAATCACTGCCCGACGCCGTCATCTCCAGCCCGCCGACAAATTCCAGCGGCCCGAACATCTTTTCATCGCGGCCGATGTGGAATCTTTCGATCGGCCGCGCAGTGACCTGCATGGTCTCGATGGACGCGGGGTCGGCTTGGGCGGGCGCGAGCGGCAGAAGGTAGAATAGTGCGGCGAAGAAACATACGGTCAGCGCCGCGCTCTGTCGCACCCCCCTCTGTCCTGCCGGACATCTCCCCCTCATGGGGGGAGATTGGCCGTCCGCTTTGGTTTCGCCAATCACCAACGTTGCAGGAGGGGCAGCTTCGCCGAAGCAGCCAATCTCCCCCCTTGAGGGGGAGATGTCCGGCAGGACAGAGGGGGGTGCGAAGGAACGCGGCCTAGTGCGTTCCAAAAGCGCCGCCATCCGCCATGGATGCATCCTCATCCCGCCCGCCGGAAACCGCCGGTGCGGCGCATGTCGCGGGGTGTCTCCTCGCCGAACAGGGAGGCGAGTTGCTCGGTCATGGCGCCGGCCAGTTCCTCGGCGTCGACAATGGTGACGGCGCGGCGGTAATAGCGGGTCACGTCATGGCCGATGCCGATGGCGAGCAGTTCGACCGGCGAACGCGTCTCGATCAACTCGATGATGGCGCGCAGGTGCCGCTCCAGATAGTTGCCCGGGTTGACCGACAGGGTGGAATCATCCACCGGCGCGCCGTCCGAGATCATCATCAAAATCTTGCGCTGCTCCGGCCGGGCGATCAGGCGCTGGTGCGCCCACAGCAGTGCCTCGCCGTCGATGTTTTCCTTGAGCAGACCTTCGCGCATCATCAGGCCGAGATTGCGGCGAGCGCGGCGCCACGGCGTGTCGGCGCTCTTGTAGATGATGTGGCGCAGGTCGTTGAGCCGGCCGGGATTGGCCGGCTTGCCGTCCTTCAGCCACTTTTCACGGGCCTGCCCGCCCTTCCAGGCGCGGGTGGTGAAGCCCAGAATCTCGACAGAGACGCCGCAGCGCTCCAGCGTACGGGCAAGGATGTCGGCGCAGGTGGCAGCGACCGTGATCGGCCGGCCGCGCATCGAGCCGGAATTGTCGAGCACCAGCGTCACCACGGTATCGCGGAATTTTGTGTCGCGCTCCTGCTTGAAGGACAGCGGCTGCATCGGGTCGATGACCACGCGCACCAGCCGTGCCGGATCGAGGTAACCCTCCTCCAGATCGAAATCCCAGGAACGGTTCTGCTGCGCCATCAGCCGCCGCTGCAGCCGGTTGGCGAGCCGCCCGACGACGCCCGAAAGGTTTGCAAGCTGCTTGTCGAGGAAGGCGCGCAGCCGGTCGAGTTCCTCCTCGTCGCAGAGTTCCTCGGCGCCCACCGTCTCGTCGAAGGCGGTGGAAAAAACCTTGTAGTCGATCTCCTTCGGCAGGTTGGTGAAGGGATTGTCCTTGCGCTTGGCCTCGCCCGGCGTCTCGGCATCCGCCTCGTCGTCGTCGGCGACATCGTCGGCGTCCGCGTCGGTCGCCTCCATCTCGCCGGCCTGCTCGTCCTCGGAAGAGGCCTCGGTATCCTCGGGCTGCGCCTGGTCGCCGGCGGAATCGTCCTCGCCACCGTCCTCGCTGTTTTCCTCGCCCTGCGGCTCGTTGTCGTCGCTGTCGGCTTCGTCGCTCTGCTGGTCGTCGCCAAGTTCCTCGGCCATGTTCATCGAGGCCAGCATGTCGCGCACCAGCCGCGCAAAAGCCTGCTGGTCGTCGAGCTTGTTGGCGAGGTCCTCCAGCGCGCCGCCGGATTTTTCCTCGACCCAGTCGCGCCATAGCGAAACGAGCTTCTCGCCGCTCTTCGGCACCGGCCGGCCGGTCAGCTTTTCGCGCACCATCAGGGCGAGCGCTTCTTCCAGCGGCGCTTCAGACTGCTCGCGCACGTCGGCGAGGTTGGCCTTGGTGTATTTGTCCTCAAGCATGAAGCCGATGTTGTCGGCGACGCCCGTCATGCGGCGCGAACCGATCGATTCCACCCGCGCCTGCTCGACGGCGTCGAACACGGCGCGCGCCTGCTTGCCCTCCGGCGCCAGCTTCAGATGCACGCGGCTGTCGTGGCAGGCGCGCTTCAGCGCCATCGAATCGCCCAGCCCGCGGGTGACCGCGATGTCGGTCAGGGTCGGCTTCTTCGGCAATTCGGGCAGCCGGGCGCGGTTTCCCGCCAGCGCCGGCTTGTCCTTGGCGAAGCCGACCTCCAGCTCACGGTCGCCGGAGACCGCGCGCATGCACACCGTCACCGCGCGCTTGAACAGGTCGGTGTCGGCGCCGGTCTTCGGCTTCGAACGTGTGTTGTCTCCGGGTCCGGCCAAGAGAACCTCTTTATCTAATCCAGCGACACGAGGGTCGCGCCGTTACGGGTCGCATAGGCGTTCTGCAGAGCATACAGGTGATACGGCCCGCATACACTCGCGATTTCTTCAAGCTTCGGCGGCCGCACGGTCCTCGTCGCCACCCTGTGTCCGATGGTCCAGGCCAGGATTTTCGGCCGCGCGTCGACGCAATAGGCGTAGGCGCAGCGGGTCACGCCTTCGCCCGGTCGCGTCGAGCAGGACGCCCCGTTGCGGGCCAGCATGTCCACCACCCACCCGCGCTCCTTGATGTCGTAGCCCGCCAGGAAGAAGCCCGGCTGGGTCGTGCTGAGCAGGTAGTCGCCGTTTACCGCAGGGTAATAGGTGGTGCACCCGCAGGCCAACAGACCGATGAGGCTCCACCCGGCCCGGATCACCAAACGCTCCCGCTCGACTCAGCACCGGGTTCGCCCCGCTCGCCGCGTAAATTGTCGCCCGGGCCTGCCATCAGAACTCTTTTCGCTCCCACCGATGCCGTAGAGGCCTATTCCGCGGCCATCGAATTGCGGTACGACGGCACGGGAATGGCATCGCCGTCTTTCACGGCTGCCTCCGCCCATTCCAGTGCGGCCAGCCTGACGTCTTCTATGGCGTCCATCGCCGTCTGACCGTCACCCGTGCAACCCGGCAAGGCAGGGATGGTCGCGAGCCAGCCGCCACCTTCCGCGTCCTTGAGCGGCCGCACGGTGACTTCGTAGGCGGCCGGGTCGAACAAGGCGCCTTCCGCATCGACCAGTCCGCCCGGGGATTGGCGCGCATGCGGTCGACCGTTTTGCCCATCGTTGCGCATCTCGCCCGCCAGGGTCACTCAGCTCAGCACCACGTTCGCCGCGCTCTCCGGCAGTTCCTGGCCAAAACTGCGCTGGTAGAACTCCGCCACGATCGGCCGCTCAAGCTCGTCGCATTTGTTCAGAAAAGTCAGGCGGAACGCCCAGCCGATGTCGGCGAAGATTTCCGCGTTCTCGGCCCAGGTGATCACCGTGCGCGGGCTCATGACGGTCGAGAGATCGCCATTGACGAAGGCCGAGCGCGTCATGTCGGCCACGCGCACCATCTTGTTGACGATGTCCTTGCCCTTGGCGTCGCGGTAGTGCTTTGCCTTGGCCAGCACGATCGCCACCTCGTTGTCGTGCGGCAGGTAATTCAGCGTGGTGACGATCGACCAGCGGTCCATCTGCGCCTGGTTGATCTGCTGGGTGCCGTGATAGAGGCCGGTGGTGTCGCCGAGGCCGACCGTGTTGGCGGTGGCGAACAGGCGGAAGGCGGGATGCGGGCGGATGACGCGGCTCTGGTCGAGCAGCGTCAGGCGGCCGGAGCTTTCCAGCACGCGCTGGATGACGAACATAACGTCGGGACGGCCGGCATCGTATTCGTCGAAGCACAGCGCCACATTGTGCTGGTAGGCCCAGGGCAGTATGCCGTCGCGGAACTCGGTGACCTGCTTGCCTTCCTGCAGCACGATGGCGTCCTTGCCGACGAGATCGATGCGGCTGACATGGCTGTCGAGGTTGACGCGCACGCAGGGCCAGTTGAGGCGCGCCGCCACCTGCTCGATATGGGTCGACTTTCCGGTGCCGTGATAACCCGAGACCATGACGCGGCGGTTGAAGGCGAAGCCCGAGAGAATCGCCAGCGTCGTCTGCTTGTCGAACAGATAGTCCGGATCGAGATCCGGAACATGTTCGCTTGCGGACGAATAGGCCGGCACGACCATCTTGGACTCGAAGCCGAATTTATCCTTCACCGAGACGGTTGTGTCCGGCAGGTTTGCTATGTCGCGGTCGACCTTGTTCATCATTTCTCCACGGGCAAAGCCGCGCTTCGCCGGCATACTATTTATCCGCGCGCGGTCTTAGAGCCTTTTCCAACCGGATGAAAGTTGGAAAAAGGGTCGGCGATCAACCTTGTCGTCTCTGGCCCAAGATGTTTCCCGCCGGCAAAGCCGTAGGGATGGGGAGACGATGGTGCTCCATGAGCACCGCAGCGGAGCACATTCGGCGCATCAGCGCCGAAGACCGGCCATCTGCGGCCCGTCCTCACCGATTCCGTTCAGCAGCGGCCCGCCTGCTTGAGCATGCGGTAGGCCTGTATCACCTCGCGGAACCGGTCCTCGGAGCCACGGTCGCCGCCATTGGCGTCCGGATGATGACGCTTGACCAGTTCCTTGTAGCGGGCCTTGATCGCCTTGCCGGTCGCCTCGGCCTCCAGCCCCAGCGTCTCCAGCGCCTTGGCCTCCAGCGGCCGGGCGCGGCTTTCGGCGCGCGGCGCCTCGGCCCGCTGCTGCGAGAACAGGTTGAACGGATCGCGGACGTTCTTGTGATAGGCCGCGCGCCCCGAGCGCTTCTGCGAAAAATCCGGCGCGAAGCGGGCATTGCCGTTGGACGCGACGGTCCAGGTCGGCCGGTGGCCGGTCAGCGCCTCCTTCTGGAAGCGGGCGACCTCGGCGGCCGGCGCCCCGGCGAAATAGTTGAAGCCCTTGTTGTACTCGCGCACATGGTCGAAGCAGAAGCGGAAATACTCGCCCTCGCGCATACGCCCCACCGGCGCGCGGTGCGTGCCCGGCTCCTTGCAGCCGTCCCACTGGCACAGCGGCGCCTCCGACTTCGCCTCGGCCATCGGGTCGGGGCGCACGCGGATCTTCTCGAAATATTTCGAAAACGTGCTCATTGCCTCAGTTATGGGACGTTCGCAGATGCGAAACAAGAATTGACATTTCGGCGATGATGGCCCTAACCGCTGAATCGCGGATTAAATTTGGCCACAGGCGCCCCTCGGCGCGCGGCCCGAGCCTCTGGCAGGTGATATAATGTCGTTCCAGTCGGATATCGAGACCAAACTGACCCAGGCGTTCGCGCCGGAGCGGCTCTCCGTGGTCAACGAAAGCCACCAGCACGCCGGCCACCACCATGTCGAATCAGGGCATCACGCCACGTTCGACGGCACCGGCGAAACGCATTTTCGCGTCCGCATCGTGTCCGCGGCGTTTGCCGGCATGAGCCGGATCGACCGCCACCGCGCCGTCAACGCGCTTCTCGCGCCCGAACTCAAGGCCGGCGTCCACGCGCTCGCCATCGAACCGGCGGCGCCCGGCGAAAAGACGCGCTGGTGATCTGAGCCCTTCCGGGTTCCGGAGACTCCGCCGACTGTCGCCGTCGGACAGCAGTCACAACCGGCAGCGGCCACAAGAAGCCTGACGGCGAAGGGCCGGCACATTGTCCGATTATTGTCGGCCTAAATTGCCTCACAATACAGCCGAATGCTGTAGTTTGTAGTAACCTGTCTTATTGACGGACCCGAGCCGGCGACATAGAGTTCATCCGGGGCCAAGGCATGCCGTGATCGATGATCGCGTTTCTGCTTATTTGGAATGCACATTTCTTTCAGATCTTACGGGCCGCAACCGGCAAAGAACAAAAATTCCGGCGCCTGCATTCTTGGGGGTAAGGCAAATGCGCAAGGCGCTTGGTCTGCTTGTAACACTCATGGCGGCGTTTCTGTTCGTTGGAGTTGCTTCGGCTTCCGTTCCCGGAAAGAAAGTCGCGCTGATCATCGGCAACGGGGCCTACAAGCACGCGGTCGAACTCCCGAACCCGAAGCGCGATGCGATGCTGATGTCGGCGACGCTGCGCGGCGCGGGCTTCACGGTCATCGAGGGCGTCGATCTCGACAAGGCCGGCATGGCCGCCATCATCGACCAGTTCACCGAGGCTGCCTACGATTCCGAAGTCGCGCTGGTCTATTATTCCGGCCACGGGCTTCAGGTCGACGGGCATAATTATCTCATCCCGGTCGATGCGCAGCTTGAGAAGGCCGCCCAGCTCCAGACCCGCACGATCTCCGTCGACCAGTTGCTGACCACCCTTCCCCCGGATCCGGCGGTCAGCATGATCATCCTTGATGCGTGCCGGGACAATCCCCTGGCGCGCTCGCTGGCCAAGGCGCTGCCGGCCAGCCGCTCCAATTCCATGGGCGCCGGTCTGGCGCCCGTCCAGGCCAGCGGCCAGAGCACCGGCTCCGGCGGCCTGCTGATCGCCTATGCGACCGATCCGGGCGCTGTCGCCTATGACGGCAGCTCGACCAACAGCCCTTACACCTCCGCGCTCGCCCGGCATCTCACCACGCCCGGGCTGGAGATCCAGAGCGCGTTGACGCGCGTGCGCGCCGACGTTTCGGAAGCGACCGGCGGCGCTCAGCGCCCGTGGCACAATTCCTCGCTGGGACGCGAGGTGTTCTTCGGCGGCGAACCGGCGAAGTCCGTGCCGCTGACGCTCGGCGCCGACGCGCCGATCGCGTTGCAGGCTCCCGCCAAGCCCTCCGATGCCGAATGGACCATCGAGCAGAAGCTCTGGGACGAGGCCTCGAAGCGCAACACCATCGCGCATTACGAACTCTATCTGCAGAAGTATCCGAATGGCAGCTACGCGCAGCTCGCCAGCCTGAACATCGACCAGCTGCGCGCCGGCGGCGGCACGCAGGTCGCCTCGCTCGGCGAGCCCGCTCCGTCAGCCTCGCAGGTGCGGACCGCGATGACCGTCCCCGACGACGTCAAGCAGCTTCCGGGCACGCCGGCGACCGAGGCCACGCTCAATCTCGACAAGGCGGCGCGCATCGACCTGCAGCTCAGGCTGAGCGCGCTCGGTCATGAAACCGGCGGCGCCGACGGTTCGCTCGGTCCCCGGTCGCGCGTCGCCATCGGTGCCTGGCAGCGCCAGAGCGGCATCATCGAGACGACCTATCTGACGCCGCAGCAGCACATGTTCCTGGTCGTCCAGACAGATCCGCTGATGGCCCAGGTCCGCGCCCGCTACGACGCGCAGAAGGCCGCTGCCGCGAGCGCCCCGCGCAAGCAGAAGGTGGCCAGCCAGAAGCCTCGCCGCAACCCGGGCAGGGACCAGAAGCTCGGTCGCGTCAAGGAGAGCGGCGGCGGCTTCCTGGATTCGCCGGGAGGCGCCGCATTCGTCGGCGGGCTGGTAGGCGGCACCATTGGCGGCCTGATCGGCCATTAGCGGGGTCACAGGACGGCGCAGGAGCGATACGCGGCACTTTCGATATCTGCATTGCCTTACCAAGGGCCCTAAATATTGACCGTTCGCATCGCCCCTTATCCGACGGCTGAAGTGAACGACCGCTGGTGTTACGGCAACGGATGAAACTTCCGCCCGATCACCAGACGGGTGGTGTCGAAGGCCTGCAACGCGCCGGCCGAAAAACCTTCAATGCCCTCGATCACCCCCAGCATCGACGCCTGCGGCTGGCGAACTCCCTGGCAATGCCCGGCGGCCGGTCGGCATCGAACGACGAGCCGCTCCGGTCGAGTGCCTGGCGGGGCTGCAGCGAGACGCTGTGTTGACCGCCACGTTGGCATCGCCTTCCGCGGCCCGATGCGATAAGCGTGTCGCCGCTGATCGTCGGGGGCCGCGCTTTGACTTCACTTATGCTGGGCGGGATTGTCTTCTGCTGCCTGCTTGTCGCCGCCCTTTTCGGAATCTGGCTCCGCGGGCGGCTTCCGGTGCATCATCTGAGTTCCGATTCGAAGGATGCGATCCGGCTGTCCACCGCCATCATCGGCACGCTGGCTGCGCTGGCGCTCGGCCTACTGATCGCCTCCGCCAAGGGCGCCTATGACGACGCCAGGAGCGAACTCAAGACCTCGGCCGGCCGCATCGTGCTGCTCGACCGGGTAATGGCCCATTACGGCCCCGAGACGACCGCCGCCCGCCAGCAGATGCACGACTTGCTCGAGGCCCGGCTGCGCCAGAGCTGGACGGTCCGCGACGTCAGCAGCGACCCGATCGACATCATCGGCGACGACAGGGGTGTGGAGAGCGTCCAGGACGCGTTGCGCGCTCTGGTTCCGACCAATGACGGACAGCGCTGGCTGCAGAACCGTGCGCTGACCGTCAGTGGCGAGATCGCCGAGGCACACTGGCTGCTGGTGGAATCCGAGACGGAAGGCCTGCCGGGCGCCTTCGTCATCGTGCTGGTCTTCTGGCTGGCCCTGCTGTTCGTGTCCTTCGGCCTGATGGCGCCGGGCAACACGACGGTGATGACGACGCTGTTCCTGTGCGCGCTGTCGGTCGCCGGCGCGGTGTTCGTCATCGTCGACATGGACCAGCCTTATCTCGGCGTGATCTACATTTCCGATGCGCCGCTGCGGGAAGCGCTGAGCCTGCTGGGAAAGAGTTGAAGGCTACCCCGCCAGCGCCGCCTTCACCGCATCCACTGCGCGCAGGCTGAGCGCGGCGATGGTCAGCGTCGGGTTGGCGGTCGCCGAAGTCGGGAATACCGACGAGCCGAGGATGAACAGGTTGGCGTGGTCGTGGCTGCGCAGGTCGCGGTCTACGACGGAGCTTTTCGCATCGTCGCCCATGCGCGCCGTGCCGATGATGTGGCCGGCGCCTTCCGCGCCGTCGCGGTGCTGGATCTGCGTGGCGCCGAGTTTTCCAAAAATCTCGGCATGTGCCTCGCGCGCCGCCGACAGCCCCTCCCTCACGTAGGAATCGAGGCTGTAGTAGAGGCGCGGCAGCGGCACGCCGTAAAAATCCTTCTCGGTGGGGTCGAGCGTCACGCGGTTCTGCTGTTCCGGCAGTTGTTCGATCAGCGAGGCCATCCTGATGTGCCGCGAGGCCTGGTCGCGAAGGGCCGAATCCAAGGCCTTGCCGCGCAGCCCCTGCCCTGCGAGCTCCGCCGCCGTGCTTGTCGGCGCACCGGTCGGCCACGACCAGCCGTCATTGCCGATCTCGATGCGGAAAGCAGGGCGTTCACTGCGGAAATCGCCGTCGCGCAGATTCTCGATGCCGGAGGTCGACAGCGGCCCGCGATACGGCCACAGCGGCTCGGGCGCCAGCGCCCAGCTCAATTGCGTCGGATGGTCCATCAGGTTGCGGCCGACCTGGTCGGAACTGTTGGCCACGCCGCCCGGCCGCGCCTCGTTCGCAGAATTGAGCAGCAGGCGCGGCGTCTCGATCGCATGCGCCGCCAGCACAAACACTTTTCCGACCGCGATTCCTTCGCTGCGGTCGCGCCGTTTGAATCGGATGGCGGCGATCTTCCCGTCCGGGCCGACCTCGATCGAAATCGCCGTCGTTTCGGCATGGATTGCAGCGCCGGCCTTTTCGGCCCGCGCCACATGCACGGTCGCGTCATATTTCGCCTGCACCGGGCAGACGGGGATGCAACTCGAATTACCGCAGCAGGCGGGACGATCTTCGCGCTCCGCCGAGTTGCGCCCCTGCGGCGTCGACCGCACCTCGTATTTCGCGCCGGCCAGCGCCTTGGCGAAAGCCTTGTCAAGAAAAGTCTGCGGAATCGCCGGCATCGGATAGTTCGACGAGCGCGGCGCACCCAGCGGCTCGGCGGAATCGCCGGAGACGCCGATCTCCGTCTCCGCCTCGCCGTAGAATTTTTCGAGTTCGTCATAGGCGATGGGCCAGTCGACGCCACGCCCATAAGCGCTGTTCAGGCGAAAGTCGTTCGGCACGAAACGCAGGCACGTACCGAGCCAGTGCCAGGTGGTGCCGCCCACAACCTTCACATAAGTGCTCTTGAATTTGTCTGGCCCCACCTGCCGGTACCAATGGTCGAGATTGTCGCTGACCGGATGGTCGGCCTCGGGGCTGACGGGATACGGGCACTCCGGCACCTTGATCGTCGCGTCCCAATAGCGCTGCACGGCGTCGTTGCGGTCGACCGGCGAGCCTGCCTCCAGCACGGTCACCTTGACGCCCGCCGCTGCAAGCTTCGCCGCCAGCAGCGCGCCGGAAACGCCCGAACCGACGACGATCACATCCGCTTCGATATCGGCCACAGGAACCTCGTCAGCTTTGCGGCGGTTCGGCCCAGTAGCCCGTCTCGCCGCCGCAATAGGCGAAGGGTTTTGTGAAATCGAGCGCGTTCCACATTAGCGCTTCGGTGAACCCGGCCACCGCCGGGCCGCTCCCGGTATCGACGACGCCCGAATACCAGGCGGCGACCACATCGTTCGCCACCGTGCCGGTATCGACCTGCGTGTCGGTGGCGAGCAGCGTCAGGCCGGGGCCGCGTCCACTCTCGATGAACCCTTCGAGCAGCTTTCCGGCCATGGTCGTATCGAGGCTGGAAGCGGCGGTTTCGGTCAGCCGCGCCGACAGCGCGATGAACTGGTCGGCAGTGACGGCATCCTGCGCGATGGCGCCACGCGGAAAACCGGCGGCGAGCGCCGCGAGGCTGGCGCCACCGAGGAAGACGTCGCGTCGCGTGATTGCTGGCTTCATGCGGTCCTCCCCGCCGTGGCTGTGGAGGATGATGAACCGCCAGGGTTTAGAAAAGGTGAGCGCCCGCCGATCAGGCCGGCGGCGGACTTCGATTTTTGCGCAGCCGGTTTGAGGAGACAGCCGTTGGCAAGAATCAGCCGAAGGCCTGCCTCGGCCGGAACAGTGCCGCCAGCACCAAGACCACCACCGGCACGACCGCCGCGACCAAGGCGACCCGGGTGCCTGCCGCGGCGAAGGCAGCGGTGGCCGCCCAGCCGATCGACGAGAACGCCTCGGCCAGCGTGGCGATGCGCGACGAGATCTGGCGCCGCCGGAAATGGCTGCGCCGTGCCTGGGCGCGGAAGAACAGTTGTATGGTCGTCGACGACGCGGCTGCCGCGAAGACCGCCCCGATGGTGACAAGTGCGACCCAGGGCGACACCGTGGCGATGACCAGCACGATCGGCGCCAGCACCAGGCCGATCGAGCCGATGACCGCCTCGCATTTGGCGCGCAGGATGGCGCTCCAGCGCACCGGCGCGGTCGACACCAGGTCGGGCGCGTCCTCGCCGGAGATGGCGAGCCAGGCGAGGCCGCCTGCAAGCTGGCCGGAGGCCATCACCAGCACCGGCGTCAGGATCACCAGCCCGTCGTGCTGGGTGCCGTAGTTGCGCCACAGCAGCAGCGCCGGCGGAATCAGGTAGAGCACCTGCATCAGCGTCTGCGACGCCAGCCAGGGGTCGCGCAGCAGCAGCGTCCATTCCTTGCGGCGCAGCGCCGAGGCGGCCGACGATTTGCGGAACGCCTTTCGCGCCCGCTGCCTGATGCTGCCCATGCCGATGCTGGCGGCGGCCACGGCAAAGCTGCCGAAATGCTTCGAGGCCACGGACACGGCAAGGCTGAAAAGCGCAAAACTGGCGAAAAGCACCACGGCAAGCGCCGGAAGATCGCCCATCGCGGCGCGCGCCGGCAGCCAGAACAGGCTGTCGGCGGCCGGTGCATACCGTATCGCCCATTCCGAATGGAAAAAATCGATCCGCGACAGGTTTCCATAGGCCATGATCGACGCCGTCTGCACGCCGATGACGAAGGCGGCGCCAACCACCGCCGCCACCACCTGCGCGATGAAGCGTGTGCGGCGCGCGCCGAGCAGCTTGAACAGCAGCACCGTCATTCCCGCCGCGAGCGCGGTCGCCGCCATCGCCATCGCAAGCAGCACGCCATAGGCCGCCAGCCAGCGCAACCCGCCGACATAGGCCAGCACGTTGATGAACGGGCCGAGCAACAGCAGCGCCAGGCCGAACGTCGTGACGCCTACGGCGCCGATGCGCAGCGCGAACACGCTTCTGGTCGGGGCCGGCGACGACAGCAGCAGGTCGAGATCGGCGCGCGAATAGAAGGCGCGCGTCACCGATTCCATCGCTTGCGAGATCGTCACCGTCCAGGCGAGGAAGGCGCTGCCCGTCACCACCAGCAGCGTCTCCAGGGCCGGCGGAAACTCCACGTCGGCATAGGGGCCGACGGCCTTCCAGGCGACATAGTGCAGGAAGGCTGCGAAGGCGCAGACGACGGCCAGAACGATGCGCGCACGGCGCGGCCTGCCGGCGGTCGCCATCGCGACGAGATCGCGCCAGGCCAGCCGCAACTCGTGCCGGGCAAACCAGGCGGCCCTCGTCATGCGGCGATTTCCGGCGTGCCGACCAGGTCGAGAAAGATCTCCTCCAGGCTCGAATGGTCCTTGCCGGCCCGCGCCCGCAGTTCCTCCAGCGTGCCTTCGGCAATCAGCCGGCCGGCGGCGATCACGCCGATCCGTTCCGCCATGCGCTCGGCGACTTCCAAAATATGCGTGGTCATGATGATGGTCGCGCCCTGCCGCACGCGTTCGGTGAGCACCGTCTTAACCTGCCTGGCGGATCCCGCGTCGAGACCCGTCAGCGGCTCGTCGAGGATGATCAGCTTCGGATCGTGCACCAGCGCGCCGGCCAGCGCCACCTTCTGGCGCATGCCTTTCGAAAAGCCCTCGCAACGTGTGTCGGCGTGCGGACCCAGGCCCAGCGAATCTATGAGGTCGCGAGCCCGTTTCTCCGCGACGGCCGCCTTGACGCCCCACAGGCCGGCGACGAATTCCAGATACTCGAACGGCGTCAGCTTGTCGTAGATCATGGGTTCGTCGGAGACCCAGGCCATAACCGATTTCGCCGCGACCGGATCGCGCCGCGCATCGATGCCGAAGATCGAGACCGCGCCGCGGTCGGGCTGCAGCAGACCCGCCACCATGCGCAGCGTCGTCGTCTTGCCGGCGCCGTTGGGGCCGAGCAGCGCATAGAACTCGCCGGCGCGCACTTCGAGGTTCAACCCGTCGACGGCCGGACGGTCGAAACGCTTGTGAAGGTCACGGATCTCAAGTGCCAGCACGCCAGTCTCGCCGGGTTGGAACGCAGAACTGCGGCACCTTAGATCGTTTAAGTTTAGCTGAGGTGAATTCGCGGCTGCGCCCTGCCCCAAAAGAACTCTTATAATATCTGTCCGCACGGATTGATTGTCGGCGAAACTTGGATGAAATCGGCGCGCAACCTTTCGGGCCGATTTCACGACATGTCCCTGCACTCCCATCCTTTTCGCGGCCCGCTCTTCATGGTGCTGGCGACCTGCTCCTATGTCGTCAACGACACGATGATGAAGGTGGCGACAGAAGCGCTGCCGCCCTACCAGGTGCTGATGATGCGTGGCATCGCCGCGTTCCTGTGGGGCATGCCGCTGCTGCTCGTCCTCGGCTATCGCGGCAGCCTGCCGCTGATGTTCGAGCGCCGCGTGCTGGCGCGCAACCTCTGCGAGACCGTCGCCATCCTGTGCTTTGTCGTGGCGCTGGCCAACATGCCGATCGCCGATGCCACCGCGCTCGGCCAGATCACGCCGCTGGTGGTGCTACTCGGCGCCTCACTGGTATTCGGTGAAAAGATCTCGGGGCTGGCCATGGTGCTGATCTGCCTCGGCTTCGCCGGCGCGCTGATGATCGCCCAGCCCTCCGGCCAGGGCATATCGATCTACGCTGTCCTGGCAATCGCCAACGCCATCCTCTGCGCCGTGCGCGATCTCGCCGGCCGCCGCATCGCCGGACACATTCCGGGCATGATCGTTGCCATGTCCGCGGTGGTCGTCGTGCTGATCGCCGCCGTGATCGCGCATGTGGCGCTGGAGGAATGGCGGACGCCGGACCCGCTGCACATCCTGCTGCTCGCCGGCTCCGGCTTCTTCCTGATCTTCGGCCATTTCTTCATCTTCATGGCCTATCGCATCGGACCGACCAGCGCGGTCGCGCCGCTCTATTACTGCTTCACGGTCTGGGCGGTGATCTCCGGCCTCGTCGTGTTCGGCCACCTGCCCAACGCGCTGGCGCTGTGCGGCATCGTGCTGGTCGTCGGCAGCGGCCTCGCCATCGTGCTGCACGACCGGCGCAGGAGGCGGCTCGCGCCGGTGGCGTGAGGCAGCCGCCGTGACTCTTCTGAGCGGTTGCGATCAGGCTGCACGGGTTGCCGTTGGCGCCAAACCCGGCATGCCGGACAGCGTCACACGCCGAAAATCGCCTCGATCCGCCCCCGCATCACGCCGGCGTCCGCGTCCACGCCGGTCCAGTATTTGATGTTGATCACGCCCTGGTTGACCAGCATGCCGAGCCCGTCGAGCACCGTGCAGCCGCGTGCCTCCGCGTCGCGCACCAGCAGCGTGCGCGGTGGGTTGGGGATGATGTCGGCCACCACCATGCCGGGCCGCAGCGTATCGAGATCGATGTCGAGCCGCGCCTCGACATCCGGATAAAGCCCGATCGAGGTGGCGTTGACGATGATGTCGGTGCCGGCGGGGACGGCAAAGTTGCGTTCCCACGGCCGGAATGTCGTCACCGCGCCGGTGCGCTCGCCAACCAGCCGCACGAGTTCTTCGCCGCGCTCCCGCCCGCGGTTGACCACTGTGATCCTGCCGGCCCCGGCCAGCGCCAGTTCCACGCAGATGGCGCGCGCCGCGCCTCCCGCCCCAAACACGACGATCGCCTTGCCGCTCGGATCCACCACTTCCAGCAGCGATTTCAGAAACCCTTTTCCGTCGGTGTTCTCGCCGATCAGCAGTCCGTCGCGCAACACCGCGCAATTGACCGCCTGCATGATTTCGGCCGACTCGCCCAGCCCATCCAGGTGGTCGATGACCGCCACCTTGTGCGGCAGCGAGCAGTTGAACCCCGCCCAGCCCATGGCGCGCGCGCCGCGCACCGCGTCGCCCAGCCTTTCCGGAGGCACCTCGCAATTGATGTAGCGCGCGTCGATACCGTGATGCGCATAGGCCGCATCCATCATCGCCACCGTCGGGTTCTCCGCCGCCGGCATGGCGAACGACCCGGTGATCAGGCTGAGAAAATTCATGAGTCCTCCCCCGCCCGGTTGATGATCGCCGCCGAGCCTGCCGCCATGCTACCGCAGAACCGATCCTGTTCAAGCGCAGGCTTGCAGCGGCCTTCGGGGCCATGCATTAACTCTTCGCACGATCCGGCCGCATCGAGGCATCAAACGGCTGGCGTCGACCGCCGCACGGCGGTTTAGTGTGGCCACGCACCGGGAATATCACGTCATGAACGGGGGTCTGGACAGATGATGAGAAATCTAACCATGGCACTGACGGTGGCAGGCGCCCTGGCGATCGGCGCGATCGCCAACGCACATGCCGAGCCGCTGAAGACGGTGGACGAGGTCGGCGCAGCGCTTCAGGCGTGCTGGACACCGCCCGCCGGCATCGACAACTCCTCCGTCACGCTGAGCTTCAGCTTCAAGCGCGACGGCACGCTGATCGGCCCGCCGGAGCCCTCCGCCATCGCCGTCGAAGGCGACGAGCAGACGCGCAAGCAATTCGTCGACGCGGCGATCGCGGCGGTGGAAGCTTGCGTGCCGATCGAATTCGCCCCGGCGCTGGCAGCCGGCATGGGCGGCACTGTCTTCACGATGCCTTTCGCCTCGGCGCCAAACTGAGGGCGTTCAGCCCTTCAGGATGCGCGCCAGCCGCGGGATTCCTTCGCTCAACGCCCGCTCGTCGGCGAGCGTGAAGCTGAGCCGAAGCGTGTTCCGGCCGGAACCGTCGGCATGGAAGGCGCTGCCCGGCACGAAGGCGACGCGGGCTTCGCGGATCGAGCGTTCCAGCAAAGCGGTCGCGTCAGCGCCTTCCGGCAGCGTCAGCCACACGAACATGCCGCCGTCCGGCCTGCTCCAGGTCACGCCGTCCGGCATATGGGCTTCCAGCGCCTCCAGCAGCCCGTCGCGGCGCTGGCGATAGGCGTCTACCAGTTTCTCCACCTGCGTATCGAAGACTGTCTCCGCCACGCGGTGGATGACCATCTGGTTGATCGAAGGGCTGTGCAGGTCGGCCGCCTGCTTCATCAGCACGAGCTTCTCGACGATCTGGCGTGGCGCGCAGATCCAGCCCATGCGCATGCCGGGCGAGAGAATTTTGGAAAAGCTGCCGCAATAGATCGTCCGCGCCTTGTCGATGCCGCCGGAGCGCGCGCAGTCCAGCGCCTGGATCGGCGGTTCATGCTCGCCGTCATAGCGAAGCGCCCTATAGGCTGCGTCTTCGATGACGGCGATGTCCAGTTCGCCGGCAAGGTCGAGCACCGCCTCGCGCTGCTTGCGGCCGAGCGTCTGGCCCGTCGGATTTGCGAAATCCGGCACGAGATAGGCGAATTTCGGCCGCCCGCCGGTGACTGCCGCCGCCGCGCGATAGGCGGCGGGCGTCATGTTGCCGCCATCCGGCATCAGCCGGTCGTAGCGCGGCTCGTAGGCGTTGAACGCCTGCAAGGCGCCGAGATAGGTCGGCCACATCACCAGCGCCGTGTCGCCGGGCGACAGGAACAGCTTTCCGAGATAGTCCAGCCCCTGCTGTGAACCCGAAGTGATGAAGATGTTGGCCTCGTCGCATGCCACGCCGAGCCCGCCCATCATGCCGGCCAGCCAGCGCCGCAACGGCAGGTATCCCTCGCTCACCTGGTATTGCAACGCCGCCTTCGCCTGGTCGCCGGACAGAACCGCATCGTAGGCTTCCCGTACGGCCTCGTGCGGAAACAGCGCCGGGTCGGGAATGCCGCCCGCGAACGAGATGATGTCAGGCTGGTCCAGCAGCTTGAGCAGTTCGCGGATTTCCGACGCCTTCATGCGCGAGGAGCGGGAAGCGAACAGGTCCATCAACACAGCGAAATCTCCCAGACCGGAATAGGTCAATCTCACTGACCTATATCAGGGTTCTCTGCCTGTTTGAAGGGCATTTGGCATGGATGCGGGCAAATATCAGGACGAATGGCAACTCGCCACCGATTGCGTATACGCAACGAGGTTAAGGGATCGCCACGGCGTTTCGGCCCTACCAGACAGTCTGCAGGTAGCCATAATCCCTGAGCTTCTGGTCGGCGGTCACCAGTGGCGCGCCGAACTTGCGGCTGGTGGTGACAATGATCCTGTCAGCCGGATCCTTGTGAAACTCACCAGGCAGTTGCGTACTGCGGACCGCGATCTCGTTGTCGACCGGAACGAAGGTCAACGCCTCGACCTCGCTGGCGTTCGCCAGCCATTCGGCAACATCCATCGACAGGGCCAGGCGCTTTCTCGCGACCAGCATCGCTATCTCCCAACCGCTGATCGACGACACCAGCATCTCGCCGCCCGACCGCTCTCGCTCGATCGCCTGTCGCGCCGCAGCCGACAGAAAACCATCCTGTCCGGCGAGCCACCAGACAAGCACATGCGTGTCGAGCACGATCAATTCGCGGCGTCCCATTCGTCGTCGGCGACCGGGTCTGTCGGCCGGTCGTAGCGCAGGAGCGTACCGCGCAACGCTTCCAGCGGATCGCGTTTCTTCTCGCTGTAAGGGCGTATTTCGAGCGTAGGCTTACCATTGTCGGTGACGATGATCGGTTCGCCGCTCGTCTCGACCTGCCGGAAGAATTCAAGCGCCTTTGCCTTGAACTTCGACTTCGATACGTGCGCTGTCATTGGTCCCAGCCTCCATTTCGAGGAGGAGCTTAGCACAACGATGACCGGAGGCAATGACTATGGTCTCATGGTCGCTGTCAACTCTGTAGCGCGCATCGCGGACGGGCAGTGGCGGTATGTTCCAAGCCGTCGCTGACAATTCGCGTCAACTCCCTACAAGTCCGCGCCCATTGGCGTGGTCCGCGTCCCCGTCGCTATGCGAAGAGGAAGCCGCATGCCGTGTTCGGCCATACTGGCGCGGCGAACAGCCCATCACCCGCTTGAACGCCGTGCTGAAGGCGGCTTCGGACTCGTATCCGAGCGACGGCGCTATGATCGAGATCGGATCGCCGGAATGTTCCAGCCGGTCGCCGGCCAGCAGCATGCGCCACTGCGCCAGGTAATTCATGGGAGAGGCGCCGACCGTCTGCCTGAATTTCAGCGCGAAGGTCGAGCGCGACATGCCGGCCCGTCCGGCCAGTTCCTGCAAGGTCCAGCGATGCGCCGGCTCGTCATGCATGGCGGTCATCGCCGCGCTCATCTGCCGGTCGGCCAGCGCGAACAGCCAGCCGACGCCCGCCTTCGTCCCTTCCGCCAGATGCAGCCGCAGCGCCTGCACCAGGATCATGTGGGCCAGGTGCTGGACGACGAGGTAGCCGCCCGGCTGCTGCTCGCGCAATTCCTGCATCATCCGCTCCATCGACCAGCGCAGCGTGGCCTGGCCCGGTTCGTCGCGGATATGCAGGACCGGCGGCAGCATGCGCAGCAATAGGCTGGCGTGGTTGCCGTCGAGCGCGAAGCGGGTGCTGACCATGAAGAAATCGCCGCCGCCATTGTACGAGACGATATTGCCCTTGCGCGGCGCCGAAAACACCTTGCCAGCGTCGGCCGGCTCCAGCGCCATGTCGCTGGCCAGCCGGAAGGGCCGGCCGCTCGGCAACAGGAAACAGTCGCCGGTATTCAGGTAGATCGGATCGTCGACGCCCTCCACCGACAGCCAGCACGCACCGGACACGACTGCCCCCGTCTTGATGCATTTCTGCTGGTCGGGAAACTGGATCGACCAGTCGCCGCCCGCCTCGAAGCCGGCCGAGAGATAGTTGCGCGGCTTCAGCAGCGACAGCACGTGTGAAAGGGGATCGATGGCCATTTCGGACGATCCCGAAGAAAGTACGGACTATACCGCATAGATCGTATCCGTGAAAGTCCTATCCTGTGCCGGCACGGTCGCAAGGCGGCCATTGCCGAAAACAGCCAGGGAAAATCGTCATGCGTGTCTTCGTTACAGGTGCCACCGGCTTCGTCGGCTCGGCAGTCGTCCAGGAACTGACGCGCGCCGGGCATTCGGTGCTTGGCCTCGCCCGCTCCGACGCCGCGGCCGCTTCGCTCGCCGCAGCCTGCGCCGAGGTGCATCGGGGCAGTCTCGAGGATCTGGACAGCCTTCGCAGCGGCGCTGCAGCCGCCGAGGGCGTGATCCATACCGGCTTCATCCACGACTTCTCCCGGTTCAGGGAGAACTGCGAGATAGACCGTCGCGCCATCGAGGCTCTCGGCTCGGCCCTCGTCGGCACAGGCCGTCCGCTGATCGTCACGTCCGGCACGGCGCTGATCGCGCCGGGCCGCATCGCGACCGAAGACATGCCGGCGCCCCGTTCCGATACCATTCCGCGCGTCTCCGAACAGGCGGCCGACGCAGTCGCGGCGCAAGGCGTCGACGTTTCGGTGATCCGGCTGCCGCCATCGGTGCATGGAGACGGCGACCATGGCTTCGTGCCGATCCTCATCGGCATGGCGCGTGAAAAGGGCGTCTCGGCCTATGTCGGCGAAGGGCTCAACCGCTGGCCGGCCGTGCACAGGCTCGACGCCGCCTCGCTCTACAGGCTGGCGCTCGAGAAGAGGTCGCCAGGCGCCCGCTATCACGCGGTCGCAGACGAGGATATAGCGTTCCGCGAGATCGCCGGGGTGATCGGCCGCCGCCTGAACTTGCCGGTGGTCGCCAAGTCAGCGGAAGAAGCAGCCGGCCATTTCGGCTGGTTCGCGCATTTCGCGGCGATCGACAGCCCGGCCTCCAGCCGCAAGACCCGCGACGAGCTCGGTTGGCACCCCACGGGACCGTCGCTCATCCCCGATCTCGACCGGCCAAGCTATTTCGAAAGCTGAGGGACCAGGCGTCCGCGACCTCTCGGCCGGCCCTGGGGCCGGAGGAGCGAAAGGGGAAAAATCAAGGTGTGAACGGCCCCGCTGTAAGGAACGCCTGTCACCGTTCCGGCGCGGGCAGGCGAATGCGCCCGGCGAGTAGCCGACGCGGCTGCGAAACGCGGTGCCGAAGAGTCTCCGGCCCGTTATCGGTTTCGAGAACACCGCACTGGGACGAAGCAACGCGACGATATCGCCGCGAGGATTCACAATTGGACGATCCATAATGAAATATGGACGGTCCATTATAGATCGTCCAAATCAGCCGTCTATCATGCGGCAAGAAAAATGGAGACCCCAATGACCAGCACCATCCTCATCACCGGAACGTCGTCGGGCTACGGCAAGGCGACCGTCGAACTCTTCCTCGACCGCGGTTGGAACGTCATCGCCACCATGCGGCGTCCCGATCCATCCGTGTTCGCCACCTCTTCGGATCGGCTGGAGGTGCTGCCGCTCGATGTTACCGATGCCGGCTCGATCCGCAAGGCCATCGCCGACGGCGTCGCCGCCTTCGGCAGGATCGACGTGCTGGTGAACAACGCCGGGATCGGCATGGCGTCGGCCGTCGAAGCCACTCCGGAGGCCACGGTGCGCGAGATATTCGAGACGAACACGTTCGGCGTGTTCAAGGCCTGCCAGGCCATCATCCCGCAGATGCGCAAGCAGGGCCGCGGCGTCATCGTCAATGTGACGTCGAGCGTCACGCTCGGCGTCATGCCCCTGGTGGCATTCTACGCCGCCAGCAAATGCGCCGTCGAAGGATTTACGGAATCGCTCTCCTACGAGCTTGAGGGGTTCAACATCAAGGCGCGGCTGGTGGAGCCCGGCTACGCGCCGACCACCAGCTTCACCGCCAATGGCGGCCTGCGCATGCAGGGCCTGATCCCCGCCGACTATTCGGACTTCGCCCGGTCGTGCTTCACCAGGATGGGCAACTACCCGACCCCCTACTGCACCGAAGCGGAAGTCGCCGAAGCCGTCTTCGCGGCCGCCACCGACGAGGGCGGCACGATCCGCTATCCGGCCGGCGCCGACAGCAAGTTGCTCGCGGACCTGCGCTGGACGACATCGGAAGACCATTATCTGGCAAGGATGCGGGAGATGTTCGGCCCGGAACCGTCACTGCGGGCGGCCTGAAATATACCACCGGCCTGCCCGCGAACGAGATTCATGACCGCCGACAGGCGCATTCGAAAGCTCATCTCATCTCCCAAAATTCCAGCGCCCGCGCACCGATCCATGCCCGGCGCCGTCCATCACCGACGGTCTTGCGTCATGCCGCCGGCAGGTCCATCGTGGCCGCGAGGGAAAATACTTGGTCGCGGAACACAAGAAATCGCAACGGAGATGATCTATGCCTACTATGACGCAGTTCTTGCCGGGCAATCCGGAGACGCTGATTAGCGACGTCACCACACGCTCCAACCAGACTACTTTCAATGGAGATTCGACCTATTTCAGCTATGGCCCCGGCATCTTCTCGGTCTCCGGCGTTCATCTGGAAGTGGTCGGCGTAGGCTTGCAAGGCTACTATGACGACGAGGAGTGGTATCCCTACAATGCCGGCACCGTCACCGGCTATCGGATCGTCAGCGGCGACGGTTATCCGCTTGTCGAGATCAGCGGGCTCAGCCAGTCTGTCAACGACTTCTATGGCCTCTTCGTCTACGGCAACGCCGCGACGCTGCGCACCTTCATCGAGGGCCAGCCCTGGACCTTCAACGGCAGCGCGGCGGTCGACACCATCACCGGCGGGCTCTCCGCCGACACGCTCAATGGCAATTCGGGCAACGACACGCTTTTCGGCCTCGCCGGCGGCGACGCCCTGTTCGGCGATGCCGGCAACGACACGCTGGTCGGCGGCGCCGGGGCGGACTTTCTCGCGGGCGGCACCGGGATCGATACCGCCTCCTATGCCACCGCCACGCAAGGCGTCGTGGCGAGCTTCGGCAATCCGTCGATCAACAAGGGCGACGCGGCCGGCGACACATACGAATCCATCGAGCGGTTGGTCGGCTCGAACTACAATGACGTCCTCAACGGCTCGCATGCGACCAACGACGTCATCTCGGGCGGCGCGGGCGCCGACATCATCAAGGGTTATCGCGGCAACGACACGCTCTACGGCAACAACGGGGCCGACACCTTCGTGTTCAACTCCGAACTGAACGGCTCCACCAACGTCGACACGATCAAGGATTTCGGCGCGCCCGACACGATCCAGCTCGAAAACGCCTATTTCACCGCGCTCACCGCGACGGGCGCATTGGCCGTCGAACTGTTCAAGAACCTGAATGTCGCCGCCGTCGATGCCGACGACCGCATCCTCTACGATCAGGACACCGGAAGGCTCTTTTACGACAGCAACGGTTCGGGCGCAGGCGGGCGCGTGCTGTTCGCCGTCATCGACAACGGTTTTGTTATGACCGCGGCGGATTTCGTGGTGATCTGAGGGCGGTCGGCCGTCAGGCGGCGGTCACGTCGCCTGATTGAGCTGCGAAGCGACGGCCCTGATCCTGATCCGCGTGATCCGGTTCTTCTCGCGCTTCATCACGATAAAGCGCTTGCCGTGGAACGTGAAGGACTGTTTTTCCTCGGGGATCGACTGCGTCTCGTGGATCACCAGCCCGGCGATGGTCACCGCTTCCTCGTCGGGCAATGTCCAGCCGAGCGCGCGGTTCAGCTCGCGGATCGCCACCGATCCGTCGACCACCACCGAGCCGTCCGCCTCCTGCTTGACACCCAGCATGTCGATGTCGTGCTCGTCGGCGATGTCGCCGACGATAACCTCGATGATGTCCTCCAGCGTGATAAGGCCTTCCACCTCGCCATACTCGTCGACCACGATGGCGAAATGCGCCTTGCGCCGCTGGAAGGCGTCGAGCTGGGCCTTCAGCGAAGTGGTGTCCGGCACGAACCAGGGTTTTGCCGCGATCTTCAGGATATCGATCTGCGAAAAATCGTTGCCGGCCTCGCTCAGCGCCCGCGCCAGATCCTTGGCGTGGACCACGCCGACGATGTTGTCGAGCGAACCGCGCCACAGCGGCATGCGGGTGTGCGGGCTCCGGATGATCTCGCGCACGATCGCCTCGGTCGGATTGTCGGCGTTGATCGAGTGCATGTCGGTGCGGTGCACCATCACATCCGACACTTCGAGCTCGTTCAGGTCGCGCAGCGCTTCCATCCGCGCGCGATCCTGCTTGTCCGCCGCCTCCTCGGCGAACGGATCGGCAATCGCCGCCGGCAGCTCCTCTGAAGGTTGCGGCGCCTCGATACGCCGCAACTGGAGGCCGATTGCTGCCAGCAGCGGCCTGCGCAGCAGCAGGGCGAGCAGAACTGCCAGTGCCAGCGCAGCGGCGGCGATCCAGCCGGCGTTCAGCATGGGTGGCTGACCCTATCACCTGCTTGCGGGTAGTTTCTTATCGCCGCACTCCGTCCAACACCCCTCATCCGACCTCGCTTCGCGAGGCCACCTTTTCCCACGGGGGGAGAAGGTGGAGCACTGCATTTGCGCCACTGCCAATCGCCAACGTTGAAGATCAGCCGAGACGTTTGCGCGAAACTCCACCTTCTCCCCTTGTGGGAGAAGGTGGCCTCGCGAAGCGAGGTCGGATGAGGGGTGTTGGACGGAGTGCGGCAAAGGAGACTGCCCCCGCCGGAAAGGGAAAAGGGTAAGGCCGAGGAGGCCATGACGCCGCTCATCCCCCCAGATTCTCCTCGAGGAACGACAGCACCTCGGACGCAGGCACATCCTTGGCAATGAAGGATTTTCCCACCCCATGCGTCAGGATGAAGGTCAGCGCGCCGCGCGACACCTTCTTGTCCTGGGCGATATAGCCGAGCAGGCCCTCGGCGTCCGGCAGGTCGCCCGGAATGTCGGAGATGCGCCACGGCAGCCCGACGGCTTTCAGATGCGCCTCGACGCGGTGCGCATCGTCCGGGCTGGCAAGGTTCATGCGGGCGGAAAACCGGTGCGCCAGCGCCATGCCGATCGCCACGCCCTCGCCATGCACCAGCCGCGCACCGTCATATTTGGTCGCCGCTTCCAGCGCATGGCCAAACGTGTGGCCGAGATTGAGCAGTGCGCGGTCGCCGGTCTCGAACTCGTCGCGCGCCACGACATCGGCCTTGGCACGGCAGGATTCGGCGATCGCGTAAGTGCGCGCCGCCCCGCCGGCAAACACCGCGCGCCAGTTCTTTTCCAAAAAGGCGAAAAAATCCGGACGGTCGATCAGGCCGTATTTGGCGACCTCGGCATATCCGGCGCGGAATTCGCGTTCCGGCAGCGTGTCCAGCACGTCGGTATCGGCCAGAACCAGCCGCGGCTGCTGGAACACGCCGACGAGATTTTTTCCCCGCGCCGTGTTGATGCCGGTCTTGCCACCGACGGAGGAATCCACCTGCGCCAGCAGCGAGGTCGGCACCTGCACGAAATTCATGCCGCGCCTGACGATGCCGGCGGCGAAGCCGGAAAGATCGCCGATCACCCCGCCGCCCAGCGCGACGACCGCGTCGCCGCGCTCCAGCCGGGCCTCCAGCACCTTGTCGACGACCTCCTGCAGGGCAGCGAAACTTTTCGTCTTCTCCCCGGGCGGCAGAATGACCGGCGTCGCCTTGACGCCGGCCGCCTCCAAGCTCGTAGTCAACCGGTCGAGGTGATGCGCGGCAAGGTTCTCGTCGGTCACCACCGCGGCGCGGATGCCCGGCAGGCGCGAGGCGATCGCCGCGCCCGCCTGCCCGATCAGGCCGGAGCCGATCAGGATGTCGTAGCCGCGCTCGCCCAGCGCCACCTTGACCGTTTCGATGCCGTCAGCCGTCATTCCGCTTTTCCTTGCGCCAGATAGGCCGCCAGCATGTCCATCACCTCGCCGACGATCACGTCCTTGCGTTCGTCGCGCGTATGCACGGTCACCTGGGCTTCCGCATAGACCGGATAGCGATCGTCCATCAGCCGGCCGAGCGTAGCGCGTGGATCGGCGGTCTTCAGCAGCGGCCGGTTGTGCTTCTTGGCGACGCGGGCGAACAGCACGTCGAGGTCGGCCTTGAGCCACACCGACACCGCCTGCGCCGCGATCAGCCCGCGCGTCTGCTCATTCATGAACGCCCCGCCGCCCGTCGACAGAACCTGCGGCCCGCTTTCCAGCACGCGCTGGATCACTCTCTGCTCCAGCGCCCGGAACTCCGGCTCGCCATAACGCTCGAACAGTTCGGGGATGGTCATCCGCGACACCTGCTCGATCTCCTGGTCGCTGTCGATGAACGGCAGTTCGAGCAGCGCCGCGACCTTGCGGCCGATCGCCGTCTTGCCGGCGCCCATCAGCCCGACAAAGACGATCGAGCGCCCGGCCAGCCTTTCGAGCATGCCGTGCCTGCGGTCGTCTGCCGAAATCGCTGCTTCCGTCTCCATCCGGTCCCCGGCGTGTTTCGGCGGGTTACGACATGAATGTTTTGTCGCGTCAAGCACGGGCTCTTTCCGGTCATGCGGAGTGAAGCCCGGAACGGCGCGGAACACGCGAAAACAGTGATCGGGACATGGCGTCCCGCCTTTTGGAGGCGTTTTATGAAGCCCAAAACGGGTTTTGGGAATGCGTTTTCCGGTAAACCCTTGATCCAAAGAGATTTTACAAGCTTCACGCGCTGCCAGGATGCGTCGATGTCATGGATCGCAGCGCCCCTATTGCAGCGTCGCCAGCGCCGCGTCGATCTCCGCCACGCGCCCGTCAAGTATCTGATTATACGAAGTATCGAAGGGTTGGATCGCGGCTTTCGCCTCCCCTGTCCGCTGCCGCGCCTCGACCAGCATCGCCTTGTCGCCGCGCGCGATGCCGATGGCGCGCATGGCGTTGCCGATGCCGGCCTGCGAAGCCGCCCAGCGGGCCGTCTCATGGTCCCGCGACAGGAGTTCCTGTTCCTCCCGGAACACGCTTTCCGCCGCCTCGTATCGGCCCGTCCCGGCCTCCAGCGGCCCAAGCTCGATCAGCGTCAGCCCGAGCGAATGCAGCAGCGCCGCCCGCTCGCTCTGCCTCGTTTCCTTGGGGAAAGCCTCCAGCGCGGCGCTCTGGATCGCCTCGGCCCTGACCAGATGGTCGAGCTTCGCCGCCGGGTCGTGTTCCCGCTGGGAGAGCAGTTGCAGAGTGTAAGCCAGAGCAACCTGCGCATTCGCCCAGGTCGACGGAGCGTTGTCTTTCGTAAAGATTTCAAGCGCTTGCGACTGCGCGTCGGCGGCCGCAAGCAGGGCCGAACGCGCTTCCTCCGGCGTCGCCGCCCGGAATGCCATGAGTTGCATGGTCTCGCCGAGCCCGAGCCTGACATTTGCCCACATCGACGGCGCGCGTTCGCGCGTCATCTCCTGCAAGGCCGCGTTCTGCGCCTCCTCCGCCTGCCGCAGGTAAGCTTGCGCCGTCCCGGCGTCACGCTGCAGGCGCGCCAGCGACAGGTAGGCGTTGGCGAGGTTCTGTTGCGCCGACGCCCATTGCAGCGGCACCTTCTCGCGAGTCAGCTCCTGCAATGCGCCGAGATAGGCCGACACCGACTGGACATGCCGGCCGGCCGCGATATTCGGGTCTGTCATCCTCAGCCCGAGCGCCCTGTAGACGTTGCCGATATTGATCTGCGCGCCGCCCCATACCAGCGGCTGCTGGTCGCGCGGCGTGACCGAAAGCGCCGCCTCGAAAGCCTGGCCGGCCATGGTGAGCGTTTCGATCGAATTCCGCAATTCGCCGAGCGCGATCAACGTCTTGCCGAAATTGACGTAGGCCGAGGCCCAGAGAACGGGATCCTGTTCGATCTCGAACTGGTCGATCGCCTTATCATAGAGGCCGACGGCCTCCACAAGCACGGCGTCGTTGCCCTGCCGCGTGCCCAGAACCGTCAGCGTATTGGCGAGGTTGTTGCGGATCTTGCCGGTCAGCGATGCATCGAGGCCGTCCGACCTGGACAGCGCCGCCCGGTAGGCGTCCGCCGCCCGCTTCAGATTGTCCAGACTATTGTCCCTGTCGCCCAGCGTGAACAGCGCGTTGCCGAGAACGTTCTGTGCGGAGATCCAGGATACGGCGTCGTTCGAAGCCTCCGCATCCCGCAATGCCGCGTCGCCCAGCGACACCAAGCTGTTCAGCGCTTCGTTGTCGCCCCGCAGCGTGCCCTGCTGCTCCAACGCCTTCATGCGATTGTAGCGATAGGTCGAGGCTAGTTTTTCGTCCCATCTGGCGATCTGGTCGTAGGCCAGCGCATAGTCGCTCGCCGCCTGCTTGAAATCGAAGCGCAGGAAATTCGCCTCGCCGCTGCGGGCATAGACCGCCGCAAACTCCCGGCGTTTCGCCGCAAGCTGCGCTTCCGCCTGGTCGACCGTGTCGGCAAGGCTGGCGACACGCTGCTTCGCCTCGCCGAGCAGCCGCACCGCCACCTCCAGCGCGCCCTCCCGCAGCGCGCCGTCGGCCTGCGCCGAAAGTTTCGCGATCTCCGGATCGGTGCTTTGCAAGGCGTCGCGCTCGGCCAGCATGGATTTCAGCCGCTCGGTCTGGCTGCGCATCATCCTGTCGAGTTCCGCCGGATCGCTGGGCGCCTCGGCGCCCAGCGCCTTGAGCATGCCGTAGAGTGTGTCCATCGGCACGCCGCCGGACTGCGCCAGCGTCTCGATCTGCTTGCGTCCCGGTTCGGGCAGCGCCGCGATGGTGAGCAGCAACTGCCGCCGCTCCACGAGAATCTCGCCATCGGCGCCGGCCGGCTGCGGCGCGGGCGTGCCGAAATAAAGCAGCCGCCGCAAGCTCTCGTTGACCCAGGGCCGCTGCCTGCCGCCGGTCTTCAGATAGACCTCCTCGGCAACCATGCGCATCACCGTGCCGAATTCCGCGCCCTCCATCGCCGACAGATGGCGCAGGATCGCCGCCGCATAGGGGCTGTTGCCGCCCGGATCGCCGTCCAAGGCCACATGCCCCGGCTCGGCGGCGAAACCGATGACGGTGCCGAAATTCTCGGCGGTGGCGGAAGTCGCCGTCATCGCCACGGCACCGCGCGCCTCGCCCAGCCCGCCGCTGCCCAGCGGCACGCCCGGCGCGTCCGGGCTGGTCTTCACCAAGGCGTCTGGCGGAAACGGATTGGTGCGGCAGGCGTCCAGCATGACGATGGTCACCGGCACCGTCTTCTTCAGCTCGTCGATGAGTTCGGACAGCGGCACCAGCTTTTCGCCGGCATCCTCCAGGGCCGCCGCATCGGCGTCGACAGGCACGAGATAGTTTTCGCCGCCGGCCTCGATGCCATGGCCGGAGTAATAGATCACGGCAACGTCGGCGCCCTCCGCATCCTCGGCGAAACCTTCCAAAGCGCGCCGCAGCCTGCGGGCATCACGGTCGGCAACGATGTCGGTCTCGAAGCCGAGCCCGTCCAGCATCTCCTCGACGGCGCGGGCGTCGTTGGGCGGGTTGGGGAGTTTCGCGAGGTGCTGGTAGTCGCCATTGCCGATGACCAGCGCCACGCCCTTCAACGCCTTGGGCGCGGCGTCCTCCGCCAAGGCCGCATGGCGGAACACAAGCCCGAGAACGACTGCCAGGAGCAGCCGCAGGCCGACTTTCGAAAGGTCGTCAAACCGAAATCGCAACATCAGCCCACCCGCTGCCGTTGTTGCCCCGTCGCATGGCAACACGATGGCAAGGCCGGATCAAGGGCGAAGTGGATCGGCGGCGATGTTGGCGTGCGCTCTGGCTTCGCGGCTTGCCCGTAGCGGACTTCAAACGCGGAGCGCGCTACCGACACGATTATAGCCATGCCTCGATGGAGGCACGGAAGTCCACCAGGCAGACTGAAAATCTGGCGCGTCGGCCTCAGTCCGGATAGCAGGCGGCGGGCACTTTGGGCCAGACGGCGGTGTCACAGCCGGCGGCCTGGCGCTGCTGCTTGAAGGCCGTGCTCACCGGCCCGGTAACCACCGGGTCGACACCGTAGGGCGCGTCTTCGAAGCGTTGCGCCACATCGGCTGCGGTCGCGTCGGGCGTGGATCTGAAGTCCTCATGCAGCGACGCCGAGACCACCGGAAAATCGCTGTCCCCGGGAGAGGCGCTCCCGGACGAGATGGCCGCAGCCGACAGGCATAGAGCCACCGCGCCGGCGGCCCAGCCATATTTCCCGTGGAATTTCATCGAGATCGCCATGCGAAAAAACCGTTCCGGCGGGAAATGGTTCCATGCCGCCGAATTCCGGCATTAGAACGATCTATCGTTAAAAATCTCTTTCCAATTGGCCTCACAGCAATGGCGGTGCGGCTCACAGGTCGCGCAAAAAATAGCGGACCGTCTTCCTGCCGTCGTGGATCGCGGCGCTGCCCACCACCAGAAAGCCGAGCGCGGCGTGGAATGCATCCGACGCCGGGTTGGGCGGCTCGGAATTGACCTCGCAGGTGACGATCGTGTGGCCCGCCGCGGCGGCCCGCTCGAACAGGTCGTGGTAGAGCGTGCGCGCCAGGCCGCGGCCACGGGCGGCAGGCGAGACGACGACGCGGTCGACATAGACGAAGCGCGCATAGCGGGCACGGAACCACTGGAAATTGGGGCTCGCATAATCGGCGTCCTGGTCGAACGCGATCAGGAAAGCGTCACAGCCGCCGACCGCTTGCGCATAAAAAGCCTCGGCGATCAGATGGCGGAGATCGCTGGGCTCCAGCCACGACAGTTCCGCCGCATGCGCGTTGTTCAGCGCCAGAACGTCCTGCTCGGGGACGTCGGAGAGAGCCGATATCGCCGTATTTTCCACCATGCCGTCCCTTTTCCACGTTTCCGCGGGTGTCATATTTCAATCGGCGCGACGTGGCATTTTAAGGGAACCGCCGCAAGCGCCAAGCGTTGTGGGCGGTCCGGCCACGCGCCGCTCGCTTTCACATACAGGAATTTCCCGATGGATCATCGCGACCGTCTCATCCTCGCGCTCTCGGCCCTGGTGAATGCGGAACGGGAGGCGCGCGAGGCGCTTCAGGACGCGGTTGCCGCGAGCGCATTGCCGGCCGAGACATGCGCCGCCCTTGCCGACCGCAACTTTCGCGCCGTGAGTGACGACGATCTGGATGAGGCGCGCGCGTTCATCCTGCCCGTCCGCTCCACCATACGCCTGGACACATGACATGGCGCCACGGCCGGCCTGGAGGGGATACCTCAAACTGTCGTTGGTGACCTGCGCGGTCGAACTGTCGAACGCGACGACGCAGAGCGACAAGGTGTCCTTCCGGATCATCAACCGCAAGACCGGCAACATGGTGAAGCGGCAGTATGTCGACGCCGAGAGTGGCAAGGCGCTGTCCGACAAGGACGAAGTCAAGGGCTACGAGACCGGCAAGGACGAATATTTGCTGATCGAGGAAGAGGACATCGAGGCGGTGCAGATCGAGGCCTCGCACACGCTCAACCTCGAAGGCTTCGTTTCCAAGAGCGACATCGAGCAGATCTATCTCGATACGCCCTATTACCTGGCGCCCGCCGACAAGGTTTCGGAAGAAGCCTTCGCGGTGATCCGCGACGCACTGGCGAGGAAGAAGATGGCCGGGCTGGCGCGCATCGTGCTCTACCGGCGCGAAAGGCCGGTGGTGATCGAGCCGTTCGAAAACGGCATGCTGCTGACGACGCTGCGCTACGACAGCACGGTGCGGCGGGTCGAGGATGTGGTCGAAGCCGTCAAGACGGTCGAGCTGGACGACGAGATGGTGGCTCTTGCCGCAAAAATCATCGACCGCCGGAAGGGCAAGTTCGACCCCGACAAATTCGAGGACCGCTACGAGAATGCACTGCTCGACCTGATCAAGTCGAAGAAGGCCGGGCGCAAGGCCCCGAAGGCAAAGCCACAGCCGAAACCGTCGAATGTCGTCAACCTGTTCGATGCGCTGAAGAAGAGCCTTGCGGGCGACGGTGGCGGCGACGAGAAAAGCGACGATGAGGCTCCGGCCAAACGCGGCGCAGCAGTGAAGGGCAAGGCCAAATCCTCCGCGTCGAGCCGCAAGAAGGCTTGAGCGATGACTGCTTCCGCCGATCCGCTGACGATCTATCGCGCCAAGCGCGACTTTACCGTTACCAGCGAGCCGGCGGGCGGTGGACGCACGGCTGGCGCGGCCCATGCGGGGGGGAAATTCGTCATCCACAAGCATGATGCCACCCGGCTGCACTACGATCTCAGGCTGGAGCATGACGGCGTGCTGTGGAGCTGGGCGGTGACTCGCGGCCCGAGCCTCGACCCGCATGAGAAGCGGCTGGCCGTGCATGTCGAGGACCATCCCCTCGACTATGGCAGCTTCGAGGGCGTGATCCCGGAGGGGCAGTATGGCGCCGGCGCGGTGATCGTCTGGGACGAGGGCGAGTGGACGCCGGCCCACGATCCGGCGAAAGCCATGAAGAAGGGCCATATCGATTTCACGCTGAAGGGTAATAAGCTCAACGGCGCCTGGCATCTGGTGCGGCTGCGGCCACGGCCCGGCGAGAAACGCGACAACTGGCTGCTGATCAAGTCCGACGATGCTTTCGCGCGGCCGGGCGAGGATATCTTGAAGGACGCGCCGCAGTCGGTGACGACCGGGAGGACCATCGAGGATGTCGCCGAGGGCAAACCGGCGCGGGCGGACCGCAAGCCGGCCAAGGCCGGGACGAACGTGTCTGCGAAGGGCGCTTCCGAAGGCCTGGCGAAGAAGGCGGCTGGAAAAATACCGGACTTCATCGAGCCGATGCTGGCGACGCTGCGCACGCAGCCGCCGGCGGGCGGCGAGTGGCTGCACGAGGTGAAGTTCGACGGCTATCGCATCCAGGCGCATGTCGACGGCGACAAGCTGAAACTGCTGACGCGCAAAGGGCTCGACTGGACCCCAAAATTCGGCAAGGCGATCGGCGAAGCGCTGACCGGCCTCGATTGCGAAGATGCCATCATCGATGGTGAGGTCGTCGTGCTTGCCGACAATGGCGTGGCATCCTTCTCGGCGCTGCAGGCGGCGCTGTCGGAGAGCCGTCCGGACAGGATGATTTATTACGTCTTCGACCTGCTCCATCTCGACGGCCAGGATCTTCGCGATGAGACGCTTATAGAACGCAAGGAGCGGCTCGGCACGCTTGTCGGCGAGGGCGACGGGCCGCTGCGCTACAGCGAGCATTTCGTCGAGCCGGGCAAGACCATGCTGCGCCATGCCTGCCGCATGGGGCTGGAAGGCATTATCTCCAAACGCGCCGACGCACCTTATGAGAGCGGCCGCAGCGTCGACTGGATCAAGTCGAAATGCACCAACCGCCAGGAATTCGTCATCGTCGGCTATCTGCCGTCCAACGCCGCCGGCCGTGGCGTGCGCTCGCTGCTGGTTGGCTACAACGACAAGGGCAAATTGCGCTACGCGGGACGTGTCGGCACCGGCTTTTCCAACCGCATGGGCGACGAGCTGAAGCAAAGGATGGACGCGCTGAAGGCGAAATCCCCGCCCTTCGACAAGATGCCCGCCGGCCAGAAGGGCGCGATCTGGCTGAAGCCGCAACTGGTCGCCGAGATCGAATTCCGAAGCTGGACGGCGGACGGCATCATACGGCATTCTTCCTTTCAGGGGTTTCGCGACGACAAGCCCGCCAAGGAAGTCGTCGCCGAGGTTCCCGCGACCGACGAGCCGGAGAAGAAATCCACCGGCGCGCCAGAAAGCCGGTCGCGAAGCCGGGCCGGACAGGGGAGGCAGACCGCCGTGACGCTGACGCATCCCGAAAAGCTGCTGTGGCCGAAGGCCGGCGTGACCAAGCAGGGCCTGCTCGAGCACTATGAGGCGGTCTGGCCGCGCATGCAGCGTTTCGTCGTCGAACGGCCGCTGAGCCTGGTGCGCGCGCCGGACGGTGTGGACGGGCCGCGCTTCTTCCAGAAGCATGCGTCAAAGGGCATGCACGAATCGATCCGCACCATGAAGGACCCGGAGGACGGCGAGGAACTGCTGTTCATCAGCGACTTCGACGGACTGGCGGCCCTGGTTCAGTTCAGCGTGGTCGAGGTGCATATCTGGGGCGTGACGATCGACAGGATCGAGACTCCCGACCAGATCGTCTTCGATCTCGATCCGGATGAAGGACTGGGCGTCGAAGACGTCCGCAAGGCCACCTGGGCGGTGAAGGCCCGGCTCGACGAGCTTGAGTTGCCTTCGTTCCTGAAGACTTCAGGCGGCAAGGGTTTTCACGTCGTCGTGCCGCTGAAGCCAAAGGCTGACTGGGCTGCCGTGAAGGGTTTTGCCCACGACTTCGCACACGCCATGGCCGAAACGGAACCGGACAAATACACCGCGACCTTATCGAAGAAGGCGCGCACCGGCCGCATCTTCATCGACTACCTGCGCAATGGACGCGGCTCGACGACGGTCGCCCCTTTCTCGGCGCGCGGCAAGCCCGGGGCAACCGTCTCCGTACCGGTGCCGTGGGACATGCTCGACGGCCTGACGCCGGATTACTTCGCCATCGGCAACAAACCGATGGCGAAAGCGCTGACGGATGAGGATCCTTGGGTGGGATTTTTCGAGGCGGGGAAGGCGTTGAACAGGAGGGAGTAGAGGAGAGTCTAGAGGTCGACGCTAGGCGGAAACCTTATCCAAACATCCCCTTCGACTTGTTCGCTTCGCTCGATGCCAAGGGTCATCGCCAAGCTGGAACACCCCTCATCCGACCTCGCTTCGCTCGGCCACCTTCTCCCACAAGGGGAGAAGGTCGGAGCCTCGCAGCAGTCTCAATGCCAATCGTCAGCGGTGGAGATTTGCCGGGCCGGGAATGCAATGCTCCACCTTCTCCCCCTGTGGGAGAAGGTGGCTCGGCCGAAGGCCGAGACGGATGAGGGGTGTTCCAGCTTGTCGATAACGTAAGCCATGGAATTGGAGAATTCGGAATCGATTCAGGCTGATAACAAAATTGCTATCCCTGCCTCGTCTCCCCTCACGCCGCCAGCGACGTCTCCGCCAGCCTCACCCAATAGCTCACGCCATGCGGGATGACCTCGTCGTTGAAATCGTAGGCGGGGTGGTGGAGGTTGGCGCTGGCGCCGTTGCCGATGAAGATGAAGGCGCCGGGGCGGGCTTCCAGCATGTAGGAAAAATCCTCGCCGCCCATCAGCGGCGGTATGCCGCGATGCACCTGCGTCTCGCCGGCGATCGCCATCGCCACGTCGCCCGCGAACACCGCCTGCTCGGCGTCGTTGACCGTCACCGGATAGTTGGCGTGGAAGTCGAAATGGATTGACGCGCCGAAGGTGGCGGCCACGCCGTCGCAGATCGCCTTCATACGGTCATGCGCGAGGGCTGCGACTTCCTTGCGCAAGGTGCGCAGCGTGCCGGCGATCTCCGCATGCTCGGGAATGACATTGTAGGCTTCGCCGCCGTGGAACTTCGTCACCGTCACCACAACCGAATCGACCGGGTCGACGGTGCGCGAGGCGATGGTCTGCAGCGCCACGACCAGATGGCTCGCCGCAACGATCGGGTCGATGGTGCTGTGCGGCTGCGCGGCATGGCCGCCACGGCCCTTGATGGTGATGGTGAACTCGGCGGTCGCCGCCATGATCGGGCCGGGCCGGATGGCGAAATGGCCAAGCGGCAGGCCGGGCATGTTGTGCATGCCATAAACCTTCTGGATGCCGAAGCGGTCCATCATGCCGTCCTTGACCATCGCCAGGCCACCGGCGCCCCCCTCCTCCGCCGGCTGGAAGATCACGGCGACGGAACCTGCGAAATTGCGCGTTTCGGAAAGGTATTTCGCCGCCCCCAGCAGCATCGCGGTGTGGCCGTCATGGCCGCAGGCGTGCATCTTGCCGGGGTTCTGCGAGGCGTAGGGCTTTCCGGTGATCTCGCGGATCGGCAGGGCGTCCATGTCCGCGCGCAGGCCGACCGTGCCGCCGTCGCCCAGCCGGCCCCTGATGATGCCGACCACGCCTGTGCGGCCTATGCCCGGCACGACCTCATCGCAGCCGAACTCCTTCAGCTTCTGGGCAACGAATGCTGCGGTCTCGAACACATCGTACTGCAGCTCAGGGTTCTGGTGGATATGTCGTCGCCAGCCGGCGACTTCGTCCTGCATTTCGGCGACGCGGTTCAGTATCGGCATTGTGTGGATTCCATTCGCTCGTTCCCCCTCGTGGCCCCGACCAGGCGTCACCACGCGGGCTTTGCCATTTTGGCGTCACATAGGCTAAATAGCACCTTCCGGTGGCGTTTGCTTCGCCCTTGCCGACATATGACGCGACGGCGCGAGCTTATTGACCTACGATCGTTCACGGCAAGAGGCTATTTCCGAAACGATGATGCGAAAAAACCTTCTTTCGGTCCTGCTGCTCGGCGCAGCCGTGACGACCGCCCTGCAAGCCGGCCCGGCTGCCGCCAACCCGTCAATCCTGTTCGACGTGGCGACCGGTCGCGTCATCGAGAGCGACGACCCGTTCCAGCGCTGGTATCCGGCCTCGCTCAGCAAGCTGATGACCACCTACGTGGTGTTTCGCGCGATCCAGGCCGGAGACGTGACGTTCTCCTCGCCGGTGCGCATCTCCAAGGCCGCGGCAAAGCTGCCGCCGAGCAAGATGGGCTACGAGCCCGGTTCGGAACTGACGATCGACAACGCGCTGAAGATCATCATGGTGAAGTCGGCCAACGATGTCGCCAGATCGATCGGCGAAAGCGTGGCCGGCTCGCAGGAGGCTTTCGCGGCGCGCATGAACGCCGAATCGCAGCGGCTGGGCATGACCGATTCGCACTGGGTCAACCAGCACGGGCTGCATGACGAGGGGCAGTACACGTCGGTGCGCGACCTCGCGATCCTGTCGGAGGCGCTGCGCCACGATTTCCCGCAATATTCGGATTATTTCTCGATCGAAGGGCTGCTGGCCGGGGGCAAGGAAATGCCCAGCCACAACAACCTGCTGGCGCGCTATGACGGCGCCGACGGCATGAAGACCGGATACACCTGCCCGGCAGGGTTCAACCTGGTGGCGTCGGCGACGCGCAACGGGCGCACGCTGATGGCGATCGTGGTCGGCGGCGAGACCATCGAGGCGCGCGACGAGAAGGCCGCGTACCTGTTGTCGCGCGGCTTTGCGTCGGCGCCCGGCACCGGGCCGACCATCGGCGAATTGAAGCGGACGGCGACCGGAGCCAACGTGCCCGTCAACATGACCCAGCAACTGTGCTCGAAGGAAGCGCGCGCGGCGCGCGCCAAGAAGTACAAGGAGCTGGTGGCGGCGGTGAAGGCCGGCAAGGCGGTGATGCCCGCGCCGATCTATTCGGCCGACCTGCCGCGGCCGCGCCGGCTGGTGCCGGTGCAGCTCGGCGGCGCCGAGGGGCCGAAATCCAGGGCGATGGCGGCCGCCGAAATCTATGCCGACGTGCCCATCCCCGTATGGCGGCCGGACCTGCCGGTGCCTGGGCTGCGGACGGCCGAGCAAGGCGACGCGGCCGCGGTCGTGCAATAGTCCAGCCGGCGCATCGCGCCCTCAACCCGAAACGCCGAAGGCTTCCGTGACCGATTTCCCAATTCCCGTTTCGGTGCTGACCGGCTTCCTCGGCGCCGGAAAGACGACGCTGCTCAACCGGCTGCTGAAGAACCCGGCGCTGAAGGACACCGCCGTCATCGTCAACGAGTTCGGCGACGTGGCGATCGACCACCTGCTGGTCGACCAGGCTTCGGACGGGGTGATCGAGCTTTCCGACGGTTGCCTGTGCTGCACGGTGCGCGGCGAACTGGTCGACACGCTGGCCGACCTGATCGACCGGGTACAGACCGGCCGCATCGACAATCTGGCGCGCGTCGTCATCGAGACCACCGGGCTCGCCGACCCCGCGCCGGTGCTGCAGTCGATCATGGCGCACCCGGCGCTGGTGCAGGCATTCCGGCTGGATGGCGTCATCACCCTGGTGGACGCGGTCAATGGCGCCGCGACGCTGGACAATCACGTCGAGGCCGTGAAGCAGGCTGCGGTGGCCGACAGGCTGGTTATCACCAAGGCCGATCTGGTCACTGAGCCGGCCGATCTGGAAGCGCTGAAACGGCGCCTGCGGGCGCTCAACCCCAACGCCGCGATCCTCGACGTGGGCGACGCCGGCGCGGCGAGCCTTCTCGCCTGCGGCCTCTACGATCCGGCGACCAAGACGGCGGACGTGCGCCGCTGGCTGGGCGAGGCGGCCGACGACCATGGCCACGATCACGGCCATCATGGGCACGACCACCATGGGCATCACCATGATCATCACGATCACAAGCACCACGACCATCATCATCACGCTCACGACCAGCGCATAAGATCCTTCTCCTTGGTCCACGACGGGCCGGCGCCCTATTCGGCGGTGGAGATGTTCCTCGACCTGCTGCTCTCGGTGCATGGCGACAAGCTGCTGCGCATGAAGGGTATCATCGAGCTGCGCGAGGATCCGAAGCGGCCTCTGGTGATCCACGGCGTTCAAAGGACACTGCACCCGCCGGCGCGGCTGCCGGCCTGGCCGGACGAGACGCGGGGCGTCCGGCTGGTGCTGATCACGCTCGACATGCCGGAGGACTATGTGCGCCGGCTGTTTGCGATCATCACCGCAAAACCGGCGATCGACACGCCGGATCGCGCGGCAATGCAGGACAATCCGCTGGGCATACCGGGTTTCATGCGCTGAGGTGATGTGTCGGCCGCCTCGCCCGGGCCGCTGGAGAATACAGCCGGGTCGTCCGGGGTGCCGAGCGGGAGGACAAAATGATCTCCGGAGGATGCCTGTATGGCGCCGTCCGCTACTCGACGGATGCGGAACCGATCATCACGCGGCTCTGCTGGTGCCGGTGTGCCAGTATCTTGCGACGGGAAACGCGGCCGTCAGCACCTGTTTTCCGTCGGAAGGATTGGCGGTCACCGGCGAACTGTGCGATTTCGTCAGCATCGCCGACAGCGGCAACAGGATGCACCGGCGCTTCTGCCCGGTCTGCGGTACGCATGTGTTCAGTGAGGCAGAATCCCGCCCGCATCTGGTGTTCGTCCGGGTCGGCACCTTTGACGACCCCGATCTCGCACAACCGGTGGCGACGATCTGGACCGCCAAGGCGCCGCGATGGGCCTGCATCGACGAAAATCTTCCGAAATGGGAAGGACAAGCTCCCGCGCCCAGGTAATCGAGTTCGGCCGTCCACGGATTCGGCCAAGCGTCCGAACAACCGCTTGAACCCCTGGGCTTGAACAGCCGTGAGGTGCGGGCGATAACCGGCAGGGTCAACGGGACTGAGTCGACCATGCCGACCCTCGTCCGCTTCCTTGTGACCATTGGCATCCTGGCCGCATTGATTTTTGCGGCAATGTTCGCGCTCGCCACTTTCGTCACACCGCGCCAGACCGAGATGACCATCGACATTCCCCTGGACAAACTGACCGCAAAGCCTTCGCCATGAGAGATTCCGTCCGCATCGAGGCCTTTCTCGAAATGATGAGCGCCGAGCGCGGGGCGGCCGCCAACACGCTCGCCAGTTACCGCCGCGACCTCGACGATGCGGCGGAGACGATCGGCGGTCTCGGCAATGCCGGCACGGCCGAGCTGCGCGCCTATCTCGGTGACATCGCCGGACGCGGCTTCGCGGCGACCTCGCAGGCGCGAAAACTTTCGGTGCTGCGGCAGTTCTTCAAATTCCTCTACAGCGAGGGCCTTCGCCCCGACGACCCGACAGGCACCCTCGACGCGCCGCGAAAAGACCGGCCGCTGCCGAAGACGCTGGGCGAGGCCGAGACCTCGCGCCTGCTCGACCGGGCCGCTGCCGAGGCCGCCGAAAAGCCGCACGACCTCGCCGCCACCCGCATGCATGCGCTGGTCGAGGTGCTTTACGCCACCGGCCTGCGGGTTTCCGAACTGGTCGGCCTGCCGCTGTCCGTCGCCTTGCGCGACGACCGGTTTTTCGTCGTCACCGGCAAGGGCAACAAGGAACGCATGGTGCCGCTGTCGCCGAAGGCGCGCGCCGCCATGCGCGCCTGGCATGCGATCCGCGCCAAGGCGCCGGCCTTCGCCGAAAGCCCGTTCCTGTTCCCGGCTTCCTCCGATACCGGCTTCCTGCCCCGCCAGGTTTTCGCCCGAGACCTCAAGGCGCTGGCGGCGCGCGCCGGCATATCGGCGGCGAAGATTTCGCCTCATGTCATCCGCCACGCTTTCGCCAGTCACTTGCTGCAGAACGGCGCCGATCTCAGAGCCGTGCAGCAATTGCTCGGCCATGCCGACATCTCGACGACACAAATCTACACCCATGTGCTGGAGGAGAGGCTGGTGCGGCTGGTCAACGACCATCATCCGCTTGCCGACACGCCGCGCTGACGGTATGTGGAGGCGGATTTCAGCGGCGTTCCGGCCGCCAGCCCCGTTCAACGGCCCAACTCGACGGGCTCGCACGTCCGAGAGCGCATGTACAATTATCTCGATTTCGAAAAACCGGTCGCCGATCTCGAAGGCAAGATCATCGAACTGAAGAAGCTCGCCGAGAATGGCGAGGCAGTCGATGTCGCCGAGGAGATCGGTCGGCTGGAGAAGCGCTCCAGGGAGGCGCTGCGCGAGGTCTACAAGGCGCTGACGCCCTGGCAGAAGGTCCAGGTGGCGCGCCACCCGGACAGGCCGCATTGCCTGAACTATGTCGAGAAACTGATCACGGATTTCACGCCGCTGGCCGGCGACCGCGCCTTCGGCGAGGACAATGCGATCATCGCCGGCTTCGGCCGCTTCAAGGGCGAACCGATAGCGCTACTCGGCCAGGAGAAGGGCTCCGACACCAAGAGCCGGCTGAAGCACAATTTCGGCTCGCCGCGCCCGGAAGGCTACCGCAAGGCGGTGCGCGTCATGGAGCTTGCCGATCGCTTCGGCATCCCTGTGCTGACGCTGGTCGACACCGCCGGCGCCTATCCCGGCGTCGATGCCGAGGAGCGCGGCCAGGCGGAAGCCATCGCGCGATCGACCTCGGCCTGTCTTGGGCTGAAGGTGCCGTCGGTCTCCGTGGTGATCGGCGAGGGCGGCTCGGGCGGGGCCATCGCGATCGCCACGGCCAACCGCGTCTACATGCTGGAGCACGCGATCTATTCGGTGATCTCGCCGGAGGGCGCGGCCTCGATCCTGTGGCGCGACACGACGCGCTCCCGCGACGCCGCGACATCGATGAAGATCACGGCGCAGGACCTGCTCGACATGAAGATCATCGACGGCATCGTGGCGGAGCCGACCGGCGGCGCGCACCGCTCGCCGGACGCGGTCATCGAAGCCACCGGCGAAGTGATCGCCAAAGCGTTTTCGGATTTCGCCGGTTCCAACAGCGATTTCCGCGAGCAGCGGCGGGAAAAATATCTGGCGATCGGCCGCAACCTGTAGGAGTTGCCGCCCGCATTTCGCCACAAATTCGCCGCCTCGTTCGCTTCAATGACCAGTCGAGAGACTGCGACCAGGGGGACTGCCGGTTAAGACTTGTGGTAATCAAATCTCAAGGTTAACCAATCTATGGTCAAGCCGATGGCCGGCGCGCAAAATGCCTGGCCGAGACACACGGAACAGACACCGACACGCATGCCGATGATCGCCAGATTGACGACCACCAGACTGATACGCGCCGGCTTGCTGGTTCTGGCGCTGGGCGTGGCCGGTTGCACCGAATCGACGCTGGAAGTGAGCGGCGGCAGCAGCGGCAACGCCAATGCGCCGCTGTCGCAAAGAGTCGTGCAGACCATGATCACCAAGAGCATGGCGCGTGGCGCGCCGATCATCGCGCGCGTCTTCAAGGAAGAGAACAAGGTTGAGATCTGGAAGCAGAAGACCAACGGCCGCTACGACCTGCTGGCGTCCTATGAGATCTGCAAGATGTCGGGCAAACTCGGGCCGAAATACATCGAGGGCGACCGCCAGTCGCCGGAAGGGTTCTACACCGTCCGTCCGGGACAGATGAACCCGAACTCCAAATATCATCTGGCCTTCAACATCGGCTATCCCAACGCCTACGACCGGGCGCACGGCCGCACAGGGTCGAACCTGATGGTGCATGGCGCCTGCTCGTCGTCGGGCTGCTTCTCGATGAACAATTCGCAGATGACGGAAATCTACGCCATCGCGCGGGAATCCTTCAAAGGCGGCCAGACCGAGTTCCAGATCCAGTCCTTCCCGTTCCGCATGACCGCCGCCAACATGGCGCGCTATCGCGACGATCCCAATTACGCCTTCTGGAAGAATTTGAAGGAAGGCTACGACTACTTCGAGATCACCAAGACGCCGCCGAAGGTCGACGTCTGCGAGAAGCGCTACGTGTTCAACGCGGCAGCTCCCGGCGCCTCGCTCTCGCCGTCCGGTGCGTGCCCCGCCGTCACGCAGCCCGATTCGCTGAAGATGGCCTACCAGTCCTACCAGTCGGGCTACGAGGCGGCTTTCGCCAGCGCCGTCGGATCGCGTGACGCGCTGGCGCCGAAGCCGACCATCCTGGGAATCCAGGAGGCCAAGGTGGTCTCCGAATGGACCAAGAAGCGGGCGCGCGGCGAACGCGTGCCGATCGAGCCGCCGGCGATGACGGCGACCGGCAGCGTCGTCCAGACGACAAGCCGCATGGGCCGCATCGATTCGCCCGCCGGGCGCAAGATGGCGGCGCTTGAGGCCGCCCAAGCCGAGAAGAAGCGCCTCGCCGAGGAGAAGGCCGAAGCCAAGCGGCTGGCGGAAGAGCAGAAGGCCGCCGCCAAGGCAGCCCAGATCGCCGCCGCCGAAGCCGCGAAGAACCCGCCGCCGCCCGAGCCCGTCGTCGAGGCGACGGTGCCAGTCGAGAAGCCTGGCTTCCTCGGCCGCGTCGGCAAGCGCATCACCAACATATTCGGCAGCTGACCCCAGCAGCCGGCGATTCCGATCGCCGGCGGCCGTGCCCCAATCGTGACCCAACCTTCACCACCCACCGGCGAGCCGGAGGTCTACGACCTCAAGGGGCTCAACTGTCCGCTTCCGGTGCTGAAGACCCGCAAGCGGCTGGCGAGCATGCCGGCCGCGAGCCTGCTCTGGGTCGAGACCACGGACCCGCTGGCGGTCATCGACATCCCCGCCTTCTGCAACGAGGACGGGCACAGGCTGTTGGAGAGCCGGCCGAACAGCGGCGGACATCGGTTCCTGATCGAGCGGGGCGGCTAGGACAGGCTTTTGGGAGCGCCCTTCGAGGCGCGCCCGATCGATCGCTACCCCAGGGATTTGAGTGCTCCGAAGGACGCACCTCGAATCGCCCGGCCGGCCCTCAAGCCAGCCCGCGCTTGACCATCATCGCTTCCGCCGTCGGCATCTTGCCGCGGAATGCCTTGTACAGATCCTCCGGATCCTGCGACCCGCCCGCTGCATAAATGTGCTTGCGCAGCTTTTCCGCCAGCGCCGGATTGAACGGATCGCCGGTCTCCTCGAAGGCCGAGAAGGCGTCGGCATCCAGCACTTCCGACCACATGTAGGAATAGTACCCCGCCGAATATCCTTCGCCGGCGAACACATGCTGGAAGTGCGGCGTGCGGTGGCGCATGGCGATGGCGTCCGGCATCTCCAGTTGCCTCAGCGTCTCGGCCTCGAAGGCCAGCGGATCGGCCGGCGCATCGGGCCGCGCGTGATAGGCCATGTCGACCAGCGCCGACGACGTGAACTCCACCGTCGCGAACCCCGCGCCGAAAGTCTTCGCCGCCAGCATCTTGTCGAGCAGCGCCTTGGGCATCGGCTCGCCGGTGGCGTAGTGCAGCGCGTGCTTCTCCAGCACCGCCGGCACGGTCAGCCAGTGCTCGTAGAGCTGCGACGGCAGTTCGACGAAGTCGCGGCTGACCGAGGTGCCTGCCACCGACGGCCATGTGACATCGGTCAGCATGCCGTGCAGCGCATGGCCGAATTCGTGGAACAGCGTGCGCGCCTCGTCCAGCGACAGCAGCGCCGGCTCGCCCGCCGGAGCCTTGGCGAAATTCATGATGTTGTAGATGATCGGCGTCGAACCCTTGCCGAGCTTGTAGCCCGACTGCAGCGCGCTCATCCAGGCGCCGGAGCGTTTTGACGGCCGGGCGAAATAATCCGCCAGGAACAGTCCAAGTTCGCTGCCGTCCTTGCGCTTGACGGTAAAGGCGCGCACGTCGTCGTGCCACGCCTTGATGCCCTCGCGCTCGACGAAGGAGAGACCGAACAGTCTTCCCGCGACATCGAAGCAGGCGTCGATGATACGCTCGAGTTGCAGATACGGCTTTAGCTCCGCCCCGTCGAAGGCGAATTTTTCGGCGCGCAGCTTTTCCTGGTAGTAGCGCCAGTCCCAGCCGGCGATGATCTCGTTGCTGCCGCCGGCGGCCGCGATGCGCTGCAATTCGGCCTGGTCGCCGGCCGCCTTCTCCCGCGCCTTGGTCCACACCGGATCGAGCAGGCCGTAGACGTTCTTCGCCGTCTTGGCCATAGTGTCGTCGAGCTTCAATGCCGCATAGCTGTCATAGCCGAGCAGTTTTGCCTTCTCGGCGCGAAGTGCCAAGGTCTTCGCCACCACCGCGCCATTGTCGGTGCCGCCGCCATTCTCGCCGCGACGGGTGAAGGCCTTCCACGCCTGCTCGCGCAGGTCGCGGCGAGCGGAATAGCTGGTGAAGGGCTCGTAGATCGACCGCGACAGCGTCACGGCGTACTGGCCCTTGCGGCCGCGGGCCTCGGCCGCCTGCGCCATTGCGTCGCGCAGGAAGGCCGGCAGCCCGTCGAGGTCGCCTTCATCGAGGAACAGCACCCACTCCTTTTCGTCATGAAGCACGTTCTGACCGAACTGGGCGCCGAGCGAGGCCAGTTCCTCGTTGATCGCCCCCAGCCGCTTCTTGCCTTCGGGGTCGAGCTTTGCGCCGGCGCGCACAAAACCCTTCCAGCTTTTTTCCAAGACACGCAGCGTCTCGGCATCGAGCCCGAGCTTGTCGCGCTGCGCATAAAGCGCGTCGATGCGGCCGAACAATTTCGGGTTCATCGAGATCGCCGAATAGTGCCGCGCCATCTTCGGCGCGATGTCGCGCTCCAGCACCTGGATCGCGTCGTTGGTGTGGGCGCCGGCCCGGCACCAGAAGATCGACGAGACGCGGTCCAGCGCGTCGCCGCAAAGCTCCAGCGCTGCAAGCGTGTTCTCCACCGTCGCCGGCTGGGCATTGCCGGCAATCGCCTCGATCTCGGCGTCATGCGCCTTCAGCGCGGCCTCGAACACTTCGGCGAAATCCCCGTCAGCGATCCGCGAAAAATCCGGCATTCCGTGCGGACCGCTCCACTTTGTCAGCGGATGGTCGTCGAGCGTCACGGCGGTCTCGGAAGTCATGCGCGAAAAATCTCCTCGGGTCGAAGCGCCTCCGATGTAGGACCGCCCCGACGCCCGCGCAACCATATTGACGCCGCATCCTTCAATCTCTAAGCAAGCCTGATAATAAGAGGGACTTAGTATTTATGCCGATTCGTTCGGATCCCGACAATGTCGGCTTCCTCATCGCCGACGTGACGCGGCTGCTGCGCGCCGAGATGGACCGGCGCATCACCGCCGAGGGGCTCGCGCTCAATCCCGGCGATGTCCGCACGTTGAGCCATGCGGCGCGCTGCGGCGCCACGCGGCAGAATCTGCTCGCCGAACGCATCGGCGTCGAGGCCATGACGGTCAGCGCCTCGCTCGACCGGCTGGAAGCGCTCGGCCTCATCGAGCGGCAAGCCGACAGCGCCGACCGCCGTGCAAAACTGGTGCATGTCACGGCAGCGGGAGAAGCCATGCTGGAAAGCATCCAGCCGATCGCCGCCGGACTGCGCACCGAAGCCGCGAAGGGCGTCTCGCCCGCCGACTGGCAGCGTTTCCTCGATACGCTGAAGCAAGTGCGCGCCAACCTCAGTGCGGCGCGCGACCAATCCCGCAAGGAGAGCGCAGCAGCATGAACATGCAGACCAGCGTGCGTCCCGCTCCCGTCATGAGCGAACGCCGCGTCAGCCTGGTCGGTGCGGTCCTGGTGGCGATCGGGCCGATGTCGATGGCGCTCTATACGCCCGCCATGCCCGAAATCGTCCACGCCTTCGGCACAACCGAAGCCGCCGTGAAGCTGACGCTTTCGCTGTATTTTGCCGGCTTCGCCGTGGCCCAGCTGATCTGCGGGCCGCTCTCCGACGGTTTTGGGCGCAAGCCCGTCACCTATGTCTTCATGGGCATCTTCCTCGTTGCCTCGCTGATGGCGCTGCTGGCGCCCACGGTCGAACTGCTGATCGCCGCGCGTTTCCTCCAGGGTATCGGGGCTGCTGTCGGCTGGGCGATCGCGCGCGCCATCGTGCGCGACCTGTTCACCAACGAACGCTCCGCCCGCATCATGAACCTGATGGGCCTGATCCTCGCCGCCGGCCCGGCCTTCTCGCCGACACTCGGCGGCATCACCATGGAACTCGCCGGCTGGCACGCCATCTTCTGGCTGATGTTCGGCGCCGGGGTGATCATCATGCTCATCGTCCGCTTCGCCATGGTGGAGACGGTCCAGCGCGACCTGTCGCGCATCCGTCCGACAGCGCTGCTCGGTTCGTATCGCAGCGTGCTGTCCAGCCCGTATTTCGTGCTGTCCAGCATCGTTCTAGCCGGCAGCGTCGGCACCATCTACACGCAGGCGACCATCCTGCCCTTCATCCTGATGGACCGGGTCGGGTTGACGCCGAGCCAGTTCGGCATCGGCATGCTGATGCAGTCCGGGCTGTATTTCACCGGCTCGCTGGTGGTGCGCCAGCTTCTAGGGCGCTTCGGCGCGTTCCGGATCGTGCCGGTGGGCCTTGTGTTCATCGCGGCCGGCAGCCTGTCCACGGCGATCGGCCTGCATCTCTTCGAGCCGACCTTCCTGCTGGTCATGGGGCCGGTGGCGTTCTTCTCCTTCGGCCTCGCCTTCGTGCTGCCGGCGATGTCAACGGCCACGCTAGCGCCATTCCCGCACATCGCCGGTGCGGCGTCCTCGATGAGCGGCTTCTTCCAGATGGGTGGCGGCCTCATCGGCGGGCTGGTCTGCGCTTCCATCGGCGAGCCGGTGGTGGCGATGGCCACCGTCATCCCTGCCATGGGCCTGATCGGCATCCTGGCCTGGATGGCCTGGCATAGGCTTCCGAAGCCGGCCGCGGCCAACATCGTCCATCCCGCCCCGGACCAGACGCCGCTTCAGTAGGCGTCGCAGTTGTCGGATACGAAAGCCTGGCTGCTTTCGCGGATCAGCCCACCCTCGATACGGAACGTCTCGCGTAGCAGCACGTCGTTTTCCGGAAAATCGTAGCAGGCGAGCACGGTCGCCTGCTGCCCGCTATCGCTCTCGATCCGATGCCGGATCGTCGTGCCCTCCGCCGCCTGCTCCCAGTTTTCCAGCGAGGCGACGAACTCGGCCTTCGTCTGCTCGACGCCGAGATCGGTCAGCCTGATCCTGGCGTCTTCGGAAAGCAGTCGCTCCAGCCCGGCGCGATCGGCAGCGGCAAGCGCCACGTACCAGTCGTCGACGACTTTCGGCTCCGCAGGTGCGGCTACCGAAAAGCCGGTGAGCAGCGCGGCGGCGGCAATCGCGACAGGCGCCCGGCGCAACCAGCCATGACCGCCGCGTGCATCCATCAATCGATGTCCGGGCGCTCGAAATCGCCGGTGGCGCGGTTCATCACCCAAAGTTCGCCGGTCGAGATATCGAACCAGGCGCCGGACAGCGCGATCCGCCCCTTGCCCTCGAGGATGCTGATGCAGGGAAAGGTCCGCAGGTTTGCGATCGAATAGCGGATCGAGATGCGCTCCAGCGAGGTCTGCCGCTCGCTGGCTGTCGAAAGCGCATTGCTGCTGACGGATTCGGCCGCGGGCCCGAGCAGGCTCATCCATTTGCCGATGAAATCGCCGGGCGACAGCGGCTCGCTCGCCGGCGACAGCGCGGCGCGGATGCCGCCGCAGCGGCCGTGGCCGATCACCACGATGTTCTTCACCTTGAGGACCTGCACGGCGAATTCGAGCGCCGCCGAGGTCGAGTGGAACTCGCCGTCCGGCGCATAGGGCGGCACCAGGTTTGCGACGTTGCGCACCACGAACAACTCGCCCGGCCCGGAATCGAAGATGACCTCGGGTGCGGCGCGTGAATCGCAGCAGGCGATGACCATCGTCTCCGGCGTCTGCCCCTCGCGCGCCAGCGTTCGCCACTTTCCTGTCTCCGAGGCATAGCGTCCCTTGATGAAGCTGCGGTAGCCGGCAACGAGGTGGTCTGGAAGATCGGTCATGGATTTTACCTAACGCCGATCCCATCCGCTGATCAATGCGCAATTCGCTGCACCGCAGCAAATCGGTTCCATCAAGCCCATATCCCTATCGGAAGCCCGAACTCGTCGCGGTCCGGCGGGCCGGGGAACGACCGCGCCTCGCCCCGCGCGCGCCTGGCCGCAATCAACAACATCGCCGCGGCATCGAGGAAATCATCCTCCCCGGCCCCGCGCGGCGGCGGCGCGTCGAGGAATACGCTGTCGATGCCATGCGTCGCGAGCAGCGCCCTGCGCTCCGCCATGCCCGCGGGATTGACACTGCCCTTCACCTTCTTCGGCAGCGTCATGGCCCGCTCGCTGTTCAGCCGCCAGAATGCCACCTCCGGATGCGACTCCACCACGAGTTCCCGCAGTTCCGGCCGCTCCCGCAACAGCCGGTCCAACTCCCGTATCTTCGAAAAAATGCCGAAAGCCTGGATCGACACGCCGCGCGGCGGATCGGACGTTTGGCGCGCCACAGCGCTGGCGATCCTATGCGCCTCGTACCACCGCTCGACTGTCGAAAATTCCTCGTCGGCTGCGTAGACCGCCTGGCGCGACGGGATGGAGAAGACGCTGGACTGCCGCGCCCCAAGCAGGCGGCGCACCAGAACCTCCGGCCCGCGCCCGCCATGCCCCGTAAAGGCCGGCAGGCCGATCGGCATGTCGACCGCGACAACCGCATCCTCGGCCAACCCCGCGAGGATTTCGCCGAACGTGGCGCAGACTCGTACCGCCGGTGGCGCAGCGCGGCGCTTCACCACGGCGATCCAACCTGCCTTGCACCCATCGACGCCGGCTATGTCGACAGATGCGGTGAGCGCGAGATGCATCGGTTTATACCTGTCGGAGCCAGAACGCGCTATGATCGTTGGCCTTCATCAAGCACCCCCTACTCCGGCCCTTCGGGCCACCTCTGCCTCTGGGTAGAGGAAGGAAGCCAGGCTGGAGAAGTCCCGGCACTGCGGCAGCGCATTTCCTCTACCCCTGTAAGGGGGAGAGGTGGCCCGAAGGGCCGGAGTGGGGGTGCTTCACCGGTCGAGGTTCTTGACCCCGATGCTCAAGCCCGCCGATCTCGCCCGGGATGCGTCAGGTGCCGCAGATGCACCATAGCCATGGGGTGCGACAGGCTCTGCGCGTCGGTCTCGATCTGCAATTCGTCCGCCCCGCGCTTGGTGGTGCGGGCGAGAATCTCGAACACCGACGCCGTGGTCGACTGCAGCGCCTTGCCCGCCGGCTGGCCGTCGAGCAGCCGCGCCAGCAGCACGGCGGCCGTCAGGTCGCCGAGCCCGTTGGGGGGCTTGTCGATCGCCCGGTGCTCGGCCAGCAGCGCCTCGGAGCGCGTCAGCATCAGATTGCCGATGCCGCCCGCCATCAGCGCCGGCGCCGAGGTCACCAGCATGGTCGGCGGCCCCGCCTCCATCGCGGCCGCCATCACCGAGCGCAGGTCGTCCAGCTTCACGCCCGACATCCATTCCAGCTCGAAACGGTTCGGCGTGGCGATGTCGGCCATCGGCACCAGCAGGTCGCGCAGCGCCTCGGCCAGCGCCTGCGGCACGTAGAGCCCGCCGCTGTCGCCCATCACCGGGTCGCAGACATAGAGCGCGCGCGGGTTCCTGGCCCGCACCGCCTTGACCAGCGAGGCCACCGCCTCGGCCTGCGCGGCATCGCCGAGATAACCGGACAGCACTCCCGCCACCTCGCCGAGCCATGGCGAGCCTTCCAGGTCTTTCATCAGCGCCGCGAATTTCTCCGGTTCCGGCACGATGCGCGTCGCCCGCCCGTGTCCCGGATGCCACGGCAGGATGACGGTCGGCACCGCCCAGACCGGGAAACCCAAGGTCTCCAGCGCGAACACGGCGGCGCGGTTGCCGACCGACCCCCGCGCCACGTGGCTGGATATGACGATGACGGCGCGCGGCGTCTCCGGCTGTTCGGTGTTCATGATGCCTCAGGCAATCCGCAGGAAATAGATGACGACCCAGGCGATCACCGCGATGGTGATCGCAATGCTGAGAGTGCGGGCGATGCGCGTCCCCAGCTTCTCGATCGGGTCGGCCGTTTCGCCGGCTACGCGATGCGACGCGCCGCCCGGCTCGGCCTCGCCGGAGACGCGGGCCAGAATCCGCCTGGATTCGTCCGTCCGCTGGCTGTCTCCGTCGCTGGGCACGCAATCCCCTCGGGCATGGCTGTCGTGCAGTTCGCCTATCACAGGCGGGCCGGCGCGTCCAAGAGTCTCCCGTGCGGAGACCATTCCTTTGCACTGCGAATATGCTAAGCCTGCGCTTCACAGGAACCGCTGTCGAGGACCTACCATGTCTTTCGCCGCCGCGCCGTCCGTCCGCCGGACTTTCGCCTTCGCCGTCCTTGCTTTGCTGCTGCCACTGCTGTCGGCCTGCGGCTACAACACCATCCCGACCGCCGAGGAGAAGGCGAAGGCGGCCTGGAGCGAGGTGCTGAACCAGTACCAGCGCCGCGCCGACCTCATCCCCAACCTCGTCGAGACGGTGAAGGGCTATGCCGCGCACGAGAAGGACACGCTGGAGGCGGTTGTCGAGGCCCGAGCAAAGGCCACCCAGGTCACGGTGACGCCGGAAACCCTGACCGACCCCAACGCCTTCAAGGCCTTCCAGGACAACCAGGCCGGTCTCACCAGCGCCCTGTCCCGCCTGCTGGCCGTGGTCGAGAACTATCCCGACCTGAAGGCCAACCAGAACTTCCTCGGCCTGCAGGCGCAGCTCGAAGGCACCGAAAACCGCATCGCCGTGGCGCGGCGCGACTACATCGAGACCGTCCGCGAGTACAACACCACGCTGCGCACCTTCCCCTCGGTGATCTGGGCGACACTCTGGTTCACCGACAGCAAACCGTTCCAGAATTTCACCGTCAGCGAAGACAAGATGGAGCCGCCGAAGGTGGATTTCGGCACGAAGCAGGGCGGGTAATCCGGATCGTGGCGAAGGGCGCGATGCTCACCCTCCCCCTTGAGGGGAGGGTGCCGAGCAAAGCGAGGCGGGAGGGGTCGTTGCGGCAGTGCTCGACCTCATCTTCCTCACGCCAGGGAAAGCTCCTCGCACTTCCGCAACGACCCCTCCCGGCCGCTTCGCGGCCACCCTCCCCTCAAGGGGGAGGGATAGCGGTGCTTGTCATTGCCCTGTTCATCCTCTTCCTCCTTCCCCTCAGCGCCCTCGCCGCCGACCTCCCCAAACTCACCGGCCGTGTCGTCGACGACGCCGGCATGATCGACCACGCGACGGAAACCGCGCTCGTCCAGAAACTCGAAGCCTTCGAGAAAAAATCCTCCGACCAGATCGTCGTCGCCACCGTCGACAGCCTCGACGGCGAGGCGATCGAGCCTTACGCCAATCGCCTGTTCCGCGCCTGGAACCTCGGCCAGGCCGGCGAGAACAACGGCATCCTGCTGCTCGTCGCCAAGACCGACCGGAAAATGCGCATCGAGGTCGGCTATGGGCTGGAAGGCACGCTGACCGACCTGCACTCCAAGCTGATCATCGAGAACACCATGGTGCCGGCCTTCCGCGCCGGCGACTTCTCCGGCGGCATCTCGCACGCCGTCGACGACATCGTCATGGTGCTGGACGGCAACGCGGCCGAGCTGGAAGCGCGGGCAAAACGCAATCCGCCCTCCGGCAGCAGCTTCGAGGACGTCGACTGGATCTTCGTCCTCTTCATCGCGCTTTGGGCGACGATCTTCCTCGGCGGCATGGCCATGGCGATCCTGCCGCCGATCTTCGGCACCAGGATCGGACCCAACCGCTATCGCTGGCTGGGCATGGACGTCACTGTCGGCGGCCGTTCCTCCGGCAGCGGCAGTTCGTCCGGCGGCTGGTCGTCGGGAGGAAGCAGCTGGTCGTCCGGCAGCAGCGGCGGCGGCTTTTCAGGCGGCGGCGGTTCGTCCGGAGGCGGCGGCGCGTCGGGGAGCTGGTAAGATGACCCGCACCCTCACCGCCGCCGACCACGACCGCATCGCAGAGGCCGTGCGCGCCGCCGAGGCTGAGACGGCGGGCGAGATCTACTGCGTCGTCGCCCGCTCCAGCGACAGCTACTTCTATCCCGCCGCCTTCTTCGTCACGCTTGCCGTCATGCTGGCCAGCCTCGCCGCCGCCCTGCTGCTGGAGCACTGGTGGGTCAGCATGCGCCTGCCCGTGTTCTGGGCCGCCGTGGCGCTGGCGCTCGCCACCGCGTGGCTGGTCCTCTCCCTGGCGCCGGGGTTGCGCATCCACTTCGTGCCGCGAAACCTGCGCTACCGCCGCGCCCACGACAACGGGCTGAAGCAGTTCCTGGCGCGCAACGTCCACATCACCACGGCGCGCACCGGCGTTCTGATCTTCGTGTCGCTGGCCGAACGCTACGCCGAAGTGGTCGCCGACGCCGGTATCGACGCCAAGGTGCCGCAGGAGACGTGGAACGGCATCGTCGCCGACCTGATCGCGCACGCGCGAAAGGACCGCCTGGCCGACGGTTTCGTCGCGGCCATCGGCGCGGTCGGCGCGCTGCTGTCGACGCATTTCCCGCGCCGGTCCGACGACGCCAACGAACTCGACGATCATGTTGTGGAAATCTGACACGGTTTTCCGCCGCTCCCAGCCTGGCGCAATTCGTGTCGCTTGCAATGATCGGCGGGCGATCTAAAGTTTACCATCATGACCACACTCACCATCGACATCCGGAAGGCCGAACCGCGCGACGCGGACGCGATCGCCGAAGTGCACCACGCCGCCTGGATGGGCGCCTATGCCGGCATCATCCCGCACAAGGCGCTGACCAAGATGGTCAACCGCCGCGGCGGCGAATGGTGGGCCAATGCCATCCGCCGCGCCGCCACCGTCATCGTCGTCGAGATCGGCGGCGAGGTCGCCGGCTACACCACGATCGGCCGCAACCGCGCCCGCGAGCTGCCGCAGCAAGGCGAGATCTACGAACTCTATCTGAAGCCCGAATACCAGGGCGTCGGTCTCGGCAGCAGGCTTTTTGCCGTCGCCCGCAAGAGGCTGGCCGACCACGGCCTCAAGGGGCTGGTCGTCTGGGCACTCGAGGAGAACCAGAATGCCGTCACCTTCTACCAGGGCGCCGGCGGCCGCGACATTGCCGAGGGCGTGGAAGTGTTCGACCAGAAGGCACTGAAGAAGATCGCCTTCGTCTGGGAGTGAAGCTGCCGCTTGGAGGCAGCTGCAAAGGCACTCGGACCGGTAGAGCCCGCCGCCGCCTTCGCGCAATATTCCCTCGGTCCGGCTCGGACTACGCAGGAATGCCGCCGGGCCCATGGCATGTCATCCCAATATTCGCCATGTGCGTCAGGGTTGATGCCTTTTTGAATACGGGCTAAACGACACGTCCCTTTCGGAGACTAGCCACCAAAAAGATGACGGAAGCTGCGACATTTCCCCCATCCGGGCCAAACTACTATTTCGTCGAAAGGGCTGGTTCCAAAAGACTCGTGATCTTCTTCTCGGGAACCGGGCAGAGAAACGGCCGGTTCGAGTTCTGGAAGGCCGGCCGGGAGGTCGAGGAAAACCTGCTTTTCGTTAGCGACGGCAGGAATCACTGGTATCAGGATGGTGTCGCGGGGCTCGGGACGACGATCGAGGAGACGATCGCGTCGATCCAGGCGTGGTGCGAACGCAATTCGGTCGATGAGATCGTCACCGTCGGCGCCAGCATGGGCGGATACGGCGCCGTCCTGTATGGCGGCATGCTGAAAGCCAAGGTCCTGGCATTCAGCTTCGACACGCTGCTCAGGCTACCGACGAGTCCCAGCTGGCGGCTGATGCCTAAAGACGCGGTGATGCGTTACTCTGACCTCGTTCCCGCCATCCAGCAGGCCGGCGTCCCGATCAACGTCTTTGTTGGCGAAATGTATCCAATCGACGTGGTCGCCGCGCAACGCTTGGTGAACCTCCCGAACGTCAAAGTGGAAAGCCTGCGGGGCGTTGGCCATGGCTCAGCGCGTTTCATCCACCTTGCCCTTGGCGTGAAGACCGTGGTGGGCATGGTTGCCACCGGCACTCCCATACCCCCCCTCCAGGAAAAGGGTTCGATGTGCGAGAGCCCGGAGCTTGTCGACCTGCTTCATCGCGCCCATGTAGCGTTCTTCGAGAAAGACCTGGCCGCGTGCCTGAAACTGTGCCGCCAGGCCTTGAGGGTCTCCCCTCGTTCCGAGATTTTCCACTATCTTCTTGGGCGCACTTATCTCGGCCTGAAGAGAATGTCGGCAGCTATCAAGCATCTCAATTACGCGGCAGGCCGGTCGCCGGAATTTGAGGACGGGCAGTTCTTCCATGCGCAGGCGCTGAGGATCGCCAAGTACAACAAACAAGCGATCCCCTTGTTCGAGCAGCAAATCGGGAAGTGGCCGAACGCCGCCCGCCTACCGTTCAACCTTGCCATCAGCTACGAACGTGTCGGTCGCAACGCCGAGGCGCTGGAGCAGATGCGCCGGGCGGTGTTGCTCCAGCCCTCATACGAAACGAAGCTAGCCGATATGCGCGAGCGCATCCAAAAGCGTGGCGGCATCGACGGCGGGCCGCGCAACACGGAAGGCATTCGCGGCTATATCGCGTCGTTGATCAGCTAGTACCAGGACTCGCAGAAGATTAGTATCGAGGCCCCTGGAATAAGAGAATGGCACACAGGTTCTGATCATTGAACCTTAGTATTAAGCATAGATCAGGCGTAGGCGAGCAGCGTAGGGGTCGTTTGGCAGCCTGCCCGACCTTATTTGCGCCTTAATGCGCTCTTCCTGCGCTTTAAAAGCCGCGTTGTTCGGCGCCAACGCCACCGCTTTACCAGCCTCCTTCAGCGCTCGCCCATAAAGGCCGGCTCTCGCATAGACAACGCCGAGATCATAATGCGTTTTCGCTGATCCTGCTCCGTCGCGAATCGTTCGCCGATGCGTCCCGATTGCCTGATCGCTGTCGCCGAGATGCCGATAGCAATTGCCGATCGAGAAGCGGTATTCCTTGTCGCCGGGCAATATGGCATCCGCTGCGGCGAAGGCCTTCAATGCCTCGGCGAAGTTGCCCGAATTAAGATAGGCGCATCCCAGCAGATAATACGCGTGATCCGACCAGAAATTCCCCAAGGTGATCTTGCGGCCGATCTTGATTGCGGTTTCCCAGTCCCTGCGCAGACTCGCAACGTGCAGGGCATAAAAATCTTTTGCGAAATTTGGATGGTCCAGCGCGTTGCCGTCCTCCGGCATCGGCGGGATTGCTTCGCCTGCGATGAAAGCTTCCAGGAATGGCCGCAGCCGGCCCCTGTTCTTGAGGTAGTTCGGCACTCCGTGGACCACCCGGCGCATCGTCCTGCCGTGGTAGTTGGGAAGGCCTTTCGCGAGACTCATGCAGTAGAGATCGACCGGGTCGCGCTCGCCGGCAAACACGGTTACCGGCTTCGTCGCGTTGCGGATAAAATCATGCAGGTTCCGGAAGTGAACAGGCGCCTCGGGGTGCATGAGCTTTTCGCTGCGACTGCCCCGCAACTTCATGGTCGTCTCGGGGGAACAGGCCAACACCCGCGCGCCGAGCTGCGTGCCGTAGAGGATGGCGCCAGCCGCCCCCATGCTCTGGCCGATGACGACCGTTTCTTCCGCGCCAAGATAGCGCGCCCAGCGCGAAAGCGTCTGGAGAACTTCAGGCAGGTCGCCGCCAAGGCCGGGAATGCCGCCCTGATACCACTCGTTGCGACCGCCATTGTTGACGAAGATGCGGTTGACAGGAAGTTCGTTCCCCGCGCCCCAAAAGTTGAAAAGGCCGGCGCCAGCGCCAGTGGCCGTCATGAAGATGGCGAGTTGCTTTGAACCGGCATGGGGGATGACTTTGAACGCTCTCCCTTCGTATGCCGAAGGCGATGGCATGATCATCCTGGCTACACTCGATCCTGACAAATTCAACACCAAACCCCCTTCCGGCAAACCGGGATGACAAATCAGACGGGTTTTTAACCGAACCGCTCTTCCAAGGAAAGATATCGGTTAGCAGAGGATCAAACGGTAGCGCCCGACACCTGATTTCTCTCCCGCCAATCGGCCGGGCTTAGCGAGGTGACCCGGCGGAACTCGCGGTTGAAGTTGGATTTCGTCTGGAACCCGGCCTCGAACATCGCCGCCGTCACCGGCATGTCCGTCTCCCGAAGCAGCCGGCAGGCTTCGGCAATCCGGTGGTCGTTGATGTATTGCGAGACGTTTTTCCGCGCCAGCCGGTTGACCGCGCCGGAAATCGTTCGAGCCGGCACGCCCATGCGCCGGGCCAGCCGCGACAGCGTCAGATTATCGTCGCGGAACAGGTTGTGGTCGTTGAGCAGGCGGTCGAGGCGGTCAAGAATCTCACGATCCTGCGCGGTCTGGGAAGCGTCTGCTTCCACCTCCGCCGCTGCCGCCGGCAACACCCGGGCGCCGGCCGCGACACGCGCCGTGAAGCCGAGCAGCAGCAATTCCAGGAGATTGGCGTTGCTGACGATCAGGGCGACATTCGTCCCCTTGCCCCATTCGAAGTCGAGCAGGATGGCGAGGTCGCAAAACGCCGACAGGAGCAGCGACGCCGCGGCGATGAAGAGGGCGCGGTGCGCCGCGACCGCGCCGTCGAACCGCGCCTCGTCGAGCGCGTCGGGACCGCTGCGGCCGAGGCCGAGCACAGCAAACGCATAACCGACGAACAGCACGATCAGCGCGAGATCGATCAGGCCGGGGCTGAACAGCAGCAGCGCGATCATGCCGGCGGGCGGCAGGAAATGGAGCCAGCGCGTCGACCTCTCTTGCGTTGCGTCGCGATGGATCAGGCTGCGGAAGCTTGCCAGCACCAGTCCCGGCAGGCAGCTCGCCAGCACCGGCAGCACATAGCGCATCTCCACGATGCCATAGCCCCAGCGCAAACCGACGACGGTCGATTGCAGGGTGCATAGAGCGATCAGGGCGAGGAACGGCCGGTTGCCTGTCGACCGATCCTGGCTCCGAAGCAGGGCGGCGAGCAGGATCAGCAACAGCAGCGCGACCACGAAAGGCAGCGGAACGAAGATCAAGGCAGGCCTCTGGCAGCGGAATCGATCCGCCGACAATGGCCCGGATCGCGATCCGGGACGACCTGAATCGCGATCGAGGACGCGCGGCGGTCGCGGCGATGCCATCTGTGGACCGTTCTTCCAACACCGCGAGAGCCCCAATGAACCCGCTGCAAAGTCTTTCGGTCCTGCCTGTTCTCCTCATCGCCACGGCCTTACCCGATCCGTCGCTCGCCACCAAGGTCGGCGTTCGCGAGATCAGCGTCACCACCCCCGAACGAGGCCGCGACCTGTCCGTGACCGTCTGGTATCCCGCCGAAGCGGGAGGCAAGCCCGTCATGGTCGGCGACAACCGGGTGTTCAAGGGCGCGCCCGCATCCGCTGATGCGCCGTTCGCCGGCGGGCGCTATCCGCTGGTCGTCATGTCGCACGGCTCGGGCAGCCGGATACAAGGCATGACCTGGCTGGCCACGGCCCTGGCCAAGGCCGGCTTCGTCGTCGCCGGTCCCAATCATCCGGGCACCACCAGCGGCGACTCGACGCCGGCCAACACGCCCAAGATATGGGAGCGCACACAAGACTTGTCCGCCGTCATCGACGCCCTGACGGCCGACCCAAGATGGAACGGCGCCATCGACGCCGAAAACATCGGCGTCGTCGGCTTCTCGCTTGGGGGCTCCGCGGCCATGGAGATCGCCGGCGCGCGAGCCGATCTCGAAGCCTATGCACGCTATTGCGACGCCTACACGCAATGGGACTGCAAATGGTTCGCCGGCGGCGTCGGTTATGTGAACGAGGAGCAGGTCAAGGTCGACAGGCTCAACCTGCGCACCATCGACAAGGCGCGTTTCGAACAGTCGAATCTCGACCGCCGCATCAAATCGGCCGTGCTGGTCGATCCCGGCCTCGCGCAGGCCTATGACGAGGAAAGCCTGAAGCGGATCGCCATCCCGATGAACTTCATCAATCTCGGCGACGTCGGAACCGTTCCGCCCGGCGTCATCGCCGACAAGCTCGCCGCGCTGACGCCGCACGGAACCTACGTCGCGGTCGAGGGCAGCGATCACTACAGCTTCTTGCCGGAATGCAGGGAGGGCGCCGCCGAGATGCTGAAATCGGTGGGCGAGGTCGATCCGATCTGCGACGAAACCGCCCGTCCCCGCGCGGAGATCCACGCCGAGCTGGAAAAGCTGATTGTCACCACCCTGCAGCGTACGCTTGGGGTTCACGGCGAATAACGTCACGCCGCGGGCTCTTTATCCATAACTGATTGAGGCGGCCCATCGGCTGGTTCAATTCCCGCCCTTGTCACGCAATGTCGGGCCGGTCTAACCGGGCGCGTCATTTTCTCGCTGCTCGGGAGAGCGGCGTAACCGAGGCGGATCAGCGCGGCCCGGATGGAAGACACATAGGCTCGGATATGATCTCCGGGCCGAATTGCTCATCCGGCCAGCCGTTCCGGCTCCACCTTCAGGCGCACGGCCTCCCGGCGATTGAGTTCGCGCAGAACCGCCGAAAGATTTCCCAGTCTCGGGTTGCCGCGCGGGCCGAACATCCGCATCAGGTTTTTCGGATCGATCGAGACGGCCTCGCCAAGCTGGTCGAATCCCACGGTTGCATTGATGTAGTCGCGCATCAGTGCCTTGCCGACATCTGCTTCGCCGGCGGCGAACGCTTCCACGGCTTCGCCAAGAAGCGCCGCGCGGAACTCCGGATCACGTTCGGCGCGCGCCCTTACGGTCTCCTTGAAACTCCGTGACAGCGCCATTGCCTTCACTCCTTCAACCGTTTGCGACGCTTGTAATCCGCCCAGCGGTCCTGCGACAGGCCGATATCCGATTGCTGTCGGCTCTTGGTCCCGCCGGCCAGCAATATAATGAGTCTCGAACCATCGAAGGCGAGGTAGATCCGGATGCCAGGTCCCCAGTCGATCCGCCATTCCAGGACACCTTGGCCGACAGGCTTCAGTCCTGCCTGATGTCCGGGCTCCAAGGCGAAACAGAGCGGTCGTGACTTTCGCGGCATGCGCCGCCGGGAGCTTGTCGAACCATTCCTCGAACGGCCGCCTGACCAGATCGTCCTCATAGACCTCGAGGTCGATAGCCATTTAGTATCGTATACGATACCTTTGAGTGCCGTACAACATCCCGCTGTCAAGCTTCGGCAAAGCGCCGCACCGCATCCCATTGCGTCGTCTCGGCGAGCCGGCTATCGGTCAAACGACAGCAAGGGGACCCCAGCCATGCGCATCGAAGCCATTCCCACCGGCAAGAACCCGCCGCACGACGTAAACGTCATCATCGAGGTGCCGGTCGGCGGCGAGCCGATCAAATACGAGATGGACAAGGAGGCTGGCACGCTGTTCGTCGACCGCTTCCTGCACACGCCGATGCGCTACCCCGGCAATTACGGCTTCGTGCCGCACACGCTGTCGGGCGACGGCGATCCGATCGACGTGCTGATCTGCAACACGCGCGAACTCATTCCCGGCTGCGTCATCAACGTGCGGCCGATCGGCGTGCTGATCATGGAAGACAATGCCGGCCAGGACGAGAAGATCATCGCCGTGCCGTCGCCGCATCTCACCAAGCGCTACGAGAAGGTCCACAACTACACCGACCTGCCGCAGATCACGCTCGACCAGGTCGCGCATTTCTTCGAGCACTACAAGGACCTGGAGCCCGGCAAATGGGTCAAGATCGGCGGCTGGCAGGACGCCGACCGCGCCCGCGAGATGATCGTCGAGGCGATCGAGCGGGCGAAGGCGGCGTAGCGCCGCCGGAGCATATCAGTTCTCCTGCCGGTCGAACTCCGGCAGCGCCACGTCGCCGCTGACCACCACCCGCTCGTCGGCGCCGCAGGCGAAGTCATGCGCCTGCTCGTCGGCGATTTTCCGGGCCGTCTCGTTGGCCTTCGGGTTGCCGCTGGCCACCACCAGGCCGATCGTGCACCCGTCGCCCACGCCGATCTGCCCGACCTTCTCGACGACCAGCACTTCCGTCTTCTTGTCGCTGTCCTCGGGATCGCTGTTGACCAACCAGCGCTGGATCGCCGCGATCGGCACCTGCTTTGCCCCGTCCACCTCGATGCGCCATTCGATCTTCGGCCCGGCCGAATTGAACGCCGAGAAACTCTCCCAGACAGGGTCCGCGCCCGAAGGCGGAAAACCGTAGAAGATGGATTCGCGCAGGTCGCCCTCGTAGAAGATCACCGGATAGCCGCGCCAGCCTGGGCAGACCACATTGACGAAATCGCCGGTCTCGTCGCTTGGCGCGAAGGCCGAGCAGGATTTTTCGAAATCGATGTCGGTGTACTCGCTCCTCATCTCGGCAGCGGCGGCCGGGAGACAGAGGGCGGCCAGAACCGCAACGGCCGGCAGGTTTTGCATGCTCACCTCGCATCGGGTCGAACCAGCAAAAGCCTAGATCAAGCCGCAGCGAAATGAAACCAGCCGCCAGGACACGGACGCCGGCCCTAGCTGTCAGGAGGGAACGGCCCGGCCCCCTCGCCTATCATCTTCACGGCACCAAAATGGCCGTCGCGTCCGCTCGCAGGCGGCGCTCCGTGAAGCCGATCAGGCTCTTTTCCAGGATCTGACCGAACATCCTATTGAAACACAAGGATATTACAGGCCTCACGCACGGCTGCGCAACGCCGGCACGGCGGCTCCGTATGCACCGCCGCATCCCCGAACAGGAAATCATATCAAGGACTTGCCGAAAAGCCGCACTAGCCTTTCGCCAAATCCTCCAGGACCAGGCGCAGCGAAGACGCATCGGCGTCGATCCGCACTGTCTTCAGCCGGGCCGTGAGGCCGGCAATGACCGAAACCTTCGACCTGGCAATGCCGAAACGTTCTGCAACGAGACGTTCGAGCGCCGTATTCGCCGCCCCCTTCTCCGGCACTGCGCGGACCCGCGCCGCGACGTGCGCCCGTCCGTCGGCGGTCGTCTCGACCGCGCCCAACGCATCGGCGCCGGCCTTCGGCGTGAGCCTCACGAACAACTCGACGGTGCCGTCGCGTTCGCGATAAAAACCCGTCATTCCAGAAGGTTAAAGGACCATCGGCGCGATGGTCGTCCACAGGAACTGGCGCAGGAAATAGATGATCAGCAGCACGATGATCGGCGAGATGTCGATGCCGCCGAGATCGGGCAGGACCCGCCGGATCGGCGCCAGCACCGGCTCGGTGACCTTGAACAGGAACGTGCCGATGGTGTTGACGAACTGGTTGCGCGAATTGACCACGTTGAACGCATAGAGCCAGGAGAAGATCGCCGAGGCGATCAGGAACCACCAGTAAATTCCAAGAGCCAGGTCCACCGTCTGGAGAAGCGCGAGCATAAAGGTCTCCTTTGATCCGCCGACATGTAGCCATTGGCCGGATTGGGGACAAGCCTCGTTTCCATCCGCCGCCCCATCTGCAGCCGCCATTGCCGTCGACGGCGACAAAACGCCCGCCATCCTGCTTGACAGGCGTGGCAGTGCCTGCACATAACACCGCCATTCGCCGAACGGGGCTGTAGCTCAGCTGGGAGAGCGCGTCGTTCGCAATGACGAGGTCAGGGGTTCGATCCCCCTCAGCTCCACCATCGGCGGAAATACAAGGGCTTAACGATACGTTTGCACTGGTGGGACAGCCAAGTGAGACACTGTTATGCCCGTATCGGCCTACCTGTCTGTCTCCCGACACAAGGTTTACTATTTTCGTCACCCGCTCCCGAAAGCGGTTAGCCCTACAGCGTCAGCGATACGTATCTCGCTACGGACGCGGGAACCAAGACAGGCGCTGTATCTGGCCCAGCGCCTCCGTTACGTTGCTATCGCGCTGACGAAGAATGATTGCCGAATTACCCTTGATGAGTTCCGAAACCGTCTGCGGGCGCATTTCAGCAGGATGCTAGGTGACCAGAAGCAGAGCATATCGGGGCACCGCCCGTACATTCTCGCCGGTGCGCTCGACCGCACGCCGCGAAATGACAATCCGTCCTGGAAGGTTCAGCACAACGCTTTGATGCTCTCAACGAACTCCATCACCATGCTTTCCCGGCCAGGCTGAAAGCGCGATATCGACCAGACGTCTCAGCCTTTCGGTGCAAGCACCGTCACAGGCTTGCACCGACATTCCTTGCACGAAAGCTCCGTAGAAGCGTGCAAGCGAATCCGTGTCGGTGCCGGCAGCAAGTTCCCCTTCGTTGACCGCCCTGTCGAAACGGTCGCGTAGGGCTTTGATTGCAGACTCGCGCCTTGCAGCTACGGATTTCGCGACCGTCTCGTTTTCCGCCGCACATTGAACAACCGCTGTCGAGACGATGCATCCGCGCGGATCGTCGGGACGCGAGATGCCGGTCACGACGTCGTGCAAGTAAAAGGACAAAGCCTCATAAGCGCTCATATCGCTGTGCAGAGCGTCCGTCCGGGCCTTGCTCTCACGCTCGACGGCATGATCGAGCGCCTGATTGTAAAGCTCTTCCTTCGAGCCGAACGTCGCGTAGAGCGACGGCGGGGTCACGCCCATCGCCGCCGTCAAGTCGGCGATCGATGTTCCTTCATAGCCGTGTTCCCAGAACAGTCGCGCCGCGACGCCAAGCCCGACATTGCGATCCAGTGTCCTCGGCCTGCCCCGTCTTTTCGGAGGCTCGTCCATTTTTATATCGTTCCTTATAAAATCCATTGACAACCGTCGATTACGATTAATATATCGATCGCTATTAAAAACTGCAACGGAGTTGGAAATGTCCGGACGTCTCTCGAACAAGGTCGCCCTCGTAACCGGCGGATCGCGCGGCATCGGACGGGCAGTGGCGCTCGCTTTTGCCAAGGAAGGTGCCTCGCTCATCGGCGTGCACTACGCCAGCAACAGGAAAGCCGCAGAGGCTACGGTGCGGGATATCGAGGCACTGGGGTCGCGAGCTGTGGCGATCGGCGCGGATTTGCGCGACGGAAAGTCGGCCGCCGACAGCATTGCCGGGCAGTTCAGGGCCGCGGCGCAGGCCGCGACGGGTAAAGCAGGCCTCGATATCCTCGTCAACAATGCCGGCATCGCGGTGGCAACGCCGTTGGCACAAACCAGCGAAGCAACATTCGACGACCTCATGACCATCAACTTCAAGGCGCCGTTCTTCCTGATCCAGGCGCTGGCGAGCGACATACGAGACGACGGGCGCATCATCAACGTTTCCACCGGCTTCACACGCATCGCAGCGCCGACTCACCCCGCCTATGCGGCGTCAAAGGGGGCTCTCGAAACACTGACACTGGCGCTCGCGCCCGACTTCGCAAGCCGCGGTATAACCGTCAACTCGGTCATGCCCGGTGTCACCGAGACCGATATGAACGCGGACTGGCTTGCGACGGATGCGCGTGCAGGCGCGGAAGCATTGTCGGTGTTTTCACGTGTCGGCCAGCCTGCCGACGTGGCCGACGTCATCACCTTCGTCGCGTCGAACGACGCACGGTGGACGACGGGGCAGTCCATCGACGCCACCGGCGGCGCCAGGATCTAGGCGTCCCTTCTGGTAACGTGAGCCCTGTAACCCCGGCCTTTCGTCAGGCAAACACATGGCAACCTCGACGCGAGGTCTTCGGTGCCGGGAGCTGACTGGCAGGTTCGGTCTGTGAATACCCACGAGCGGACATTCCTAGTCGGCAGGCCCGGCGAGACGAGCCTTCAGACGCGGTGTGATCCAGTTGAGAAAGGCACGAAGCTTGAGCGGCATAGGCTTCCGCTCCGGGTAGACGATGTGTACAGGCAATGGCTCCTGCTCGAATGGCTCCAGCATGATGACGAGAGCGCCCGCGCGCCTTGCCGCCTCCATCTTGTAGGACATCACCTTGGCGATCCCGGCGCCTGCGATTGCTGCCTCGACCGCCGCCTCGGAGGTACTCACGGTCAGCCTTGACCGGATGGGGACGGCAATTTCGCGGTTCCCGTCGACGAACTTCCAGGTGCGCGGTGCGCCGAAGTCATCGATGGTGATGCAATTGTGGCTTGCCAGGTCGTCCAGCCTCTCCGGACGTCCGCGCGCCACGAGATAGGCCGGGCTTGCACATACGACGAGCCGGACCGAACCGATGCGGGTCGCGATCATGCTGCTATCCGCAAGAGGGCCGATCCGGATAGAGACGTCGATATGGTCCTCCAGCGGCCGCAGCACTCGGTCGGTCAGCAGCAGCCTTAGCGCGATGTCGGGATAGGCTTCCAGGAACTCGCAGGCGATCGGTACGAGGTGCATGTGCCCCAGACCCCATGGCGAGGTCACTGTCAGGTCTCCACTCGGAACCCTGTACTCACCGGACACCTCGCGCTCGGCATCCTCCACCTGTTCGATGATGCGCTTGCAGGCTTCGATATAGGATCGCCCCGCATCCGTCAGCCTCATCTGCCGCGACGACCTTTGAAAGAGCTGTGTGTTCAGCCGCGTTTCCAGTTCGGAAAGGTTGCGGCTGGCGGTCGCGACGGGGATGCCCAGTTTGCGCGACGCCGCCGAAAGGCTGCCGGCTTCGGCCACCGCCACGACCACCGACATCGACTCCAGGCGGTCCACGGCAAACGCCTTTCCAAGGTTCGAGAAGCTGCTTCTCAAGCTTATGGGCTGCTTGCCCGTGCCGCAATCATCTATCCCTTCTGACGCAAGGTGAGGTCAGCGCCGAGTTGGGCGGATTTCAAGGAGCGGCGCGGCGCGACAGGATGAACCGTCGAAGACGACCGGGCCTCGCTAACGAGAGCAGGATCCCGTCTTCGCCACTGAGCGACCATCCCATCGGAAGGGCTTGCGCATGAGACGACAGCAGACCCGCTTCGATAGCGATCCGATCATGTCACGTCGCGACGTCTTGATCGGCGGAACCGCCGTCGCGTTGGCAGCGCTGCCCGGTGTCTCGACCGCTGCGCAAATAGAGGCGGAATCGAGCGGTGCCGCCGCTCAGTCAACGGGAGGAGCCGCCGCAGTGGGCAAGATCACCGCCAAGGACGGCACAGATATCTACTACAAGGACTGGGGTGCGGGCCAGCCAATCGTTTTACCCATGCGGATCAGCCCAACTCGGATCTGCTTGCCTTCATGAAGACTTGAGTTCGGCCAACCCTCGATTTCCACGCTGCTCCAGAAACCAATGAGAGTGCCATGACCGTTCCGTTACGTTCAATTTCGCGCCGGCATTTCTGTCTCTGCTGCCTCGCCGCGTCCGCTGCCACCGTCGGCGGCGGATGGCTGAGCCCGCGCGAGGCGTATGCGGAGGCTCGCGGTCTTGTCAGCCTGATCAAGGACAGCGCTGCCCTATCGCCGATCGTCGCGCACAAACTTCGCAACAACATCAGCGTGCTCGAAGGCTCCGGCGGAAACATCGCCGTCCTGACGGGCCCGGACGGCACGGTGCTCATCGATGCCGGAATCGGTGTTTCGCAGCAGCATATCGCCAAGGCGTTGGCCGATCTCTCCGCCGATCCGGTCACGCACCTGATCAACACACACTGGCACTTCGACCATGCCGACGGCAACAACTGGCTGGGCGCGCTCGGGGCGAAGATCACCGCCCAGGAGAACACCCGCAAATATCTTTCGCAGGTCCAGCGCGTCGAGGACTGGGACTACAACTTCCTGCCACTGTCCCCGGACGGACTTCCGTCCGAGGTGTTCGCAAGCGAGAAGTCCCTCAAGCTCAATGGCGCCTCGATCGGCCTGAAATATTACGGCCCTGCGCATACCGACAGCGACATCGCCGTCACGTTTGCCGAGGCGGACATCGTTCATGTCGGCGACACCTTCTGGAACGGCATCTACCCCTTCATCGACTATTCGACCGGCGGTAGCATCGACGGCATGATCGCGGCGTCCGACGCCAACCTGGCAGCAACGACCAACAAGACGATCGTCATTCCGGGCCACGGCAAGCCGGTCAGCAACAAGGCCGAGCTCAAGGATTTCCGCGACATGCTGGTCGCGATCCGCGACAACGTCGCCAAGCTCAAGCAGCAAGGACGGTCGCTCGACGAGACGGTCGCCGCAAAGCCGACCGCCGCCTTCGACGCCAAATGGGGCAACTTCGTCATCGATCCCGGCTTCTTCACCCGGCTGGTCTACGAAGGCGTGTGACCGTGTTCTCCAGGACTGAAGAGAAGTGGATCGAGGACAATATCCCGCATGCCAGGATCTACTTCGACATGCCGTTCGCGCTTTCGACGGCAGGTGGCGACGTGACCACCACGCCCGCCGATTACGAGTCCTCCATGGTTGAGGACCTCGAATTGATCACCGGCCAGAACCCCCGGTCGGACCATCCGATCGCGGGGGCGCTGATCGCCGCGCTCGACCGCTATCGCGACAAGCGCACCGCCACCTGATTTGTGGAGAGGCGCTGACGGCAAGACCCGCCGCTCACCAACATGGAGAACCTCATGAAAGCCGGAGCCATAATCTACCGCAGCCCTGCAATGAGCCGGCGCGGATTGCTGCTGGGACTATCGACAATGGCCGCCGGAGCCGGCGCGATGCCGATCGTCGCCGTCTCCCCATCCCTTGCCGCCGAAGCCGGCCCTCCGTTCCCGCTGGCCACGACGCATTATCGAACCAGGAATGTCGACGGCATCAACATCTTCTACCGGGAGGCTGGGCCGTCGGACGGCCCGGTCGTGCTGCTGCTGCACGGCTTTCCGACGTCGTCGCACATGTTCCGCAACCTCATCCCCGCGCTCGCAGACCGCTACCATGTGATTGCGCCGGACTATCCGGGTTACGGCCAGAGCGGCATGCCCGACCGCGCGACGTTCGCCTATACGTTCGACCGGTTCGGCGAACTGGTCGGTGGCCTGCTCGATCAGCTCGGCGTCGAACGCTACGCCATGTATGTCATGGATTACGGTGCACCCGTCGGCTGGCGCCTGGCGCTTGCTCATCCGGAGCGGATCACTGCCCTCATCGTCCAGAACGGAAACGCCTATGAAGAGGGACTCAAGGAGTTCTGGAATCCGATCAAGGCCTATTGGTCCGATCACTCGGATGCTAACCGCCAGGCGCTCTACGTGCTTGTCTCTCCCGAGATCACGAAGTTCCAGTACACCGACGGTGTCTCGGATCTGAGTCGCATCGATCCCGATAACTGGGTCCATGACCAGGCCCTTCTCGACCGTCCGGGTAATGCCGAAATCCAGATGGACCTTTTCTACGACTACCGGACCAACCTGCCGCTCTATCCCGCGATACAGGCCTATTTCCGCGAGCATCAGCCGCCGACATTGATCGTCTGGGGCAAGAACGACAAGATTTTTCCGGCCGACGGCGCCCATCCATACAAACGCGACCTGCCGGAGGTCGAGTTCCACCTGCTCGACACAGGCCACTTCGCCCTCGAGGACAAGGCCGACGAAATGGTGCCATTGATCCGCGACTTCCTGGGGCGCAAGGTGGGGTAAAAACGGGCACCGCTTTTACCGCTGTCGCCTCGTTGCGCAACGCTGACGCCGCTCTTCTTCACCGATCGCTCTTCGAGGTAATGCTCATGCTCGACCTTCTGAAGGATTTAGCCTTCATGGCCGCCGTCACCCTGATCGCCACGAGCGCCTCCGCCCAGACTGCCAAGGACATTGTCGGCCCGTCGCCGCTGGTCGCCATTGACCACGAGCCGGCGCCGAAGCTGGTCGTCGATCCGCCGCTTCCTGAACCGCTGTCGCGAGGGGCAGTCTTCATGCAGTACCGGACGGAGAACCTGCGGGTGGTGCCGGTGTTCGGCAAGGGCGCCCTCGACGTGTCGCCGCGCATCGGCCACATTCACATTACCGTCGATGACGCTCCCTGGCATTTCGTCGATGCCAGCGGAGAGACCATCATCGTGGTCGGCCTCAAGCCCGGCCCGCATCAGGTGTTGGTTGAATTGGCGGATCCCACGCACAAGGTGATCACCAGCCAGACAGTGAAATTTGTGGTGCCCGATCCGGCAAATCCCTGAGCCAGGCGACTTCCCCGCGCCTGATGCGGGAGCATGATCTGCAATCGAGGATCAGGCGGCGCTTCGTTGCCACCCTCGACAGCAATCATGACGGCCCAATCTTCCCGAACCTGGCGAAAGATATCGCTCCGACTGGCCCGAGCCAGCTCTGGGTCAGCAATATTACCTATGTCGCTGCCGACCCGCTTTATCTGCGTCGCCGTCATTGTGGACGCCTGGTCGCACCTGATCTTCGGCTATGCCATCGGCCGGTCATCGATGCGCACCTGACGGTCGCGGCCTTGACAACTGCCATCGACCACAGAAAGCCGCCACCAGGCTACATCCATCATCCCGGTGGCGGCTCGCAATATGCGGCCGAACTCTACCGACAGCTTCTTTTACGGCCAAGCTCTGATAGGTTCCCCTCAACCGCCGTTGGCCTTCGAGACACAGCTAGGTTGTATGCCCGCAACCTTGCCGAGTTTGGCGTCCCTTCCCGCGATATGCTAGCTTCATCGCTGGCGGTGGATGTCCAAGGACCGCCAGGCCGCAAGAGAGGCACATGGAACCGTCTTCCACGAGTGAGGAACATCTGACCAGCCTTCTTGAGAACATGGCCGAGCTCGTATCCTTTTATGACAAAGACCTGCGCCTCACGCGGTACGCTTCCAGTCTGCACCACCTCCACGGCGCCTTGAGCGCCGGCACGGGCATCGGGGACATTTATCCGGCCTTGGCGGCCGAAGGGGCCCGGAGCATATTGAATGGCGTCCTGCATGACGGCCGGCCGGCGACAATCCGCTTCCAGATGCCAAGCCAGCAAGCGGGGAAAGCGCTGGTGTTCCGGACAGCGGATGGCCTTGGAGTCATCGAGTCCATCGACAATCACCAAGTTGTCGGGGACGACGCTGAACGCAGCCAACTCCTTCACCAGGCGACGCATGATGTGCTGACCGGCCTTCAGAACAGGCGCCGCTTCAGCGAGCGGCTGAATGAGGTCCTGTCTGACGACGAAGGCAAGCGACAACGATCAGCGCTCCTGCAGATCGATCTCGACGATTTCAAGTCGGTCAACGACACTCTCGGGCACAGCACCGGCGATGCGCTGCTGCAGCTTGCGGCAGGTCGCATCATGGGCACCCTCCAGGAGGGCGACTCCGCCTATCGCTATGCAGGTGACGAGTTCGCAGTGATCCAGTGCGGCAAGCAGCAGCCGGCGGAAGCCGAGCGGCTGGCTCAGGCGCTTGTCGACGCATTCAAGGCCCCTTTCATCATCAACGATATCCCGCTTTTCGTCGGCGCGAGCATCGGCATCGCCTTCGGTCCGCAACACGGCACCGAAAGTGAAGAATTGATGAAGGCTGCCGATATTGCGCTCTACGCGGCGAAACGTGACGGCCGGGGCTGCGCACGCCTCTTCAACCGCTCGATGCTGCTGTTGCTGGAGCAGCGCGAAAATCTAAGGCGTAGCCTGCGTGTCGCACTTGAGAAACAGGAGCTTTATCTCGAATATCAGCCGATCATCCGGCCGCCGTCGACAATCGTCGGGTTCGAGGCGTTGTTGCGGTGGCATCATCCGGAGATAGGCCTGATCCCTCCCAACGTCTTCATTCCAATGGCCGAAAGCGATGGCCTCATGGAGGAGATCGGTCGCTGGGTGCTTGAACAGGCATGTCGTGAAGCAATGACCTGGTCGAGTTCGCTGAGCATCGCGGTCAATCTTTCGCCGGCACAATTTCTCAGCGGCAAGCTCACTGACACAGTAGCGCAGGTCCTCGATGTCACCGGCATACGAGCCGACCGCCTGGAACTCGAGATAACCGAAACGGTCCTGCTCGAGGAGACTGTAGACAATCTCGACACGCTGAACACACTCAACGTGCTTGGCATAAGAATTTCACTGGACGACTTCGGCACCCATTATTCGTCGCTGGGGTATCTGAAGAATTTCCCTTTCGACACGCTCAAGATCGACCGCTACTTCATAAAGGACCTGATGACGGACCGTAAGAGCCAGACGATCGTGCGCTCGGTCCTCGGCCTGGCCCATGGGCTCGACATGAGCGTCACCGCGGAAGGGGTCGAGACCATAGCACAGGCGCGATGGCTGGTGGATGAAGGCTGCGATGCGCTGCAGGGCAATTTCCTCGGGCAGTCGAGTAGCCCCCGCGCCATTCGTGATTTCATGGCCCGGCCCTCGATAGCGTTGCAAAGGATGGGGGAGAAAGGTTGACTGCGACGTGCTCGAGATAGTCACCTCGGAATGAAGAGCAACTGGGGCCGGTCGGTTGTACCGGCTCATAGACCGATACCGATCAATTGCCTGAGCAGTAATTGAGATTTGGGGACGAACGATGCCAATCGAGGCTGAGCACAATATCGTTGCGGGCAACAATTTCCGCGGAATGATCCAAATCGATATGCACATAGCGTCCTTTCATTCCGACTGGACGCATTGCGACTATATTGCCACCTACCTTGCCCGAGCCATCAGCCACAATCGTCCCGATTCGGTGCTGTTTTCGAACCTGTTCTCGTCCGCGCTGAACGAGCTCCTTGAAGTCACGTTCCGCACTCGTCACATCGGCGGCGCCTTTGCCTGCAAGGTTTCCCGCGACGGCGAGACCGACAGGGTGGAACTGACTTTTGCCTGTGGCGCGGAGGAACGCCGTTTCTTCGAGAACGCGGTAGCGAGGACCCAGGAAGGCGATGCGCGCGGCCGGTATCTTAGCTCGCTGTCGGGGGATGTCGCACCGGGCCGCGACATGATGCTTCTCGAATTGGCCGTTAACTATCACGCAGCCTTGAGGCTCGAAGATGTCGGCGACGATACGATCAGGTTGGTCGTCGACCTACCCCTTGGAGGTCTGGCACATTGAGCGCGACCACATTTGGGTCATTGGCGCGATTCAAGGCGCAATTCGACCTTAGCAATCAGGAGTTTTCCGTTTCCGGGTCCGTGCGGCCCCAGAGTATCGACGAACTGGCGCCGAGCCTTGCCCTGCTGAAAGAATCCATCGAACGCGTGCGCGGCGTGCTCTACGTGAATGTCCGGCGTCTCGCGCAGATGAACAATATCGCGTTCCACGCTTTTTCGCGCGTGATCATCGACACGGCGCGGGCCCGGCCCGATCTTCGATTCGTGATCGTCACATCGAGCGTCGTCGGCTGGACGACGCGCAAGTTCGCGCGTCTCGGCCATATCGAGCCAAACATCATCGTCGAGGAATACGACACGGAATTCTATCCCGGACAAACCTTCCTCGAAGAAGGCGGGTTCATTCCGATCCTGCGCACGCAAACCAAGATGACCTGGCGTCACGAACGCACCATCCTGCCACGCCACGGCATGCGGCCTGGCATCACAATGGCCGATATCTGTTGTGGCATCGGTGATTTTGCCGTTCTGGTGCAGAAGGAATTCCAGCCGTCGAGAATCGTCGCGCTCGACCACTCCAAGTCGAGCCTTGCCTATGCCCGCCGCGTGGCCGAAGAATTCGACATTAGCGGCGTTGAATATACTTATGGCGATGCATCCGAAATGCTATTGGATGACGATCAGTTCGACCTCGTGACCTGCCGGCACTCGCTTCAGATATTCGATCGACCGGGACTTATCCTCAAGGAATTGTACCGGATATGCAAGCCGGGTGGCCGAGTCTACATCACCAACGAGAAGAATTCGCACTGTCTCGGGGAGCCGCGTGCCGAAAGCATCCAATGGACCTACAGTGAGGTCGCGAAACTGTTCGACCATTTCGACATGGATGTTGAGCTTGGACCGAAAAGCCGGCGCTACCTGGCCGACGCGGGTTTCGACGACATTCGAATGGAGTGCTTCATGGTGACCAATCTCGACGGCGATCCCCAGGATTTCGCCGATATGATCACCGCTTGGGAAGAAGTCTATGCCGGCGACATGGCAGTGAAGCGCGGCGACACGGCGGAATTCATAGAGCGGTTCCGGCAGGGATTTCGCGATCATATCTTCGCAGCACTTCATCCGAAGGGTTATGCGGGCTGGCCGATCTGGGTCGCCTCGGGACGGAAGTCGCGATGAGTATCGAGACCAAGGAAGCCCCGCGCTTCGGCTTGCGCTCTTTCCGCGCGAAGTTCGTGCTCGTCGTCGGCGGAGCGGTGCTGTTCGATCTTCTGATGAGCGGCGGCCTGGCGCTGTGGAATGTCCAGCGGCTGTCGCAGGATGCAACATCGGAGGTCGGCGCCGGCCTGACCAAGGCCAACCAGGACTACATCCTATCCTATGCGGGATCGACGGCGTCGCGCGTCGACCTCCTGCTCGACCGTGTGCATGCCGATGTGAATGCACTGGCAGGCGTGCTGCAGGAACAGATCGACGACCCGGACAGGCAAAGGCAGGTGGGCGCTACCCTCGCCAGCGAGAACGCCGGTTCCGTTGACGTCGTCTACGATGCCAAGGGCCAGTGGGCGCAAAATCTGCCCGGCGCGCCTTCGGTGGTCAGCGTCTGGGGCTATCTGCTGGGTCCGGATCACAAACCGCTGCCGGCGGTCCAGGAGGATATCGACGACAGCGCGGTGCTCGACCTCGTCGCACCCAGCCTGCTCGCCAGCGGCTCGTCGAAGCTGCAGATGTATTACATCGGCCCCAAGGAACGGCCGATCTTCAGGACCGCGCCCTATACGGAGCAGGCCCAGACCTTCGACCGCCTCTATCCCGGGCACAACACCTCGGAGTTCTGGGAATTCTTCTTTCCGGGCCTCTACGGTTCGTGGCAGCAATGGGCGCTGGATCCGGCGTCGCGCCCGGTCCCCAGCAACATCACGCAGACCGCACCCTATACCGATGCAATCACCGGCAAGTTGATCGTCAGTTTTTTCCATCCTCTGTGGACACGCGACCGCAAAGGGGTAGCCGGAACGGTGGGGGCCGACATCACCCTCGACCAGTTGGCGGAGATCGTCGAGAACGTGAAGATCGCCGAAAGCGGCTTCGGTTTCCTGACCATGCCGAACGGCAATGTCGTCGCCATCAATCCCAAGAGCGAGGCGACGATCGGGCTCGTCTCTTCAAGCGACAAGGGCACGGACGGGGTCACCGGCCTCGAACGCTCCTTGCGCAGGAGCACCCAGCCGGCAATCGCCAGCCTCGATCTCGGCAGCAGCAATGACGGCGTCATCCAGCATGTCATGCTGCAGGAGAACGGCGAGGACGTCCCCTACATCGTCGTCCTCAGGGGGTTGAGGCCGACAAACCTGTGGAGTTCGGGGCCGATAGAAAAGCAGGCGATGTCGGTCGGCATCGTCGTTCCCGAGCGCGAGATCTATGCCGCCCTGTTTGCCGCGCAGGACAGCATCTCCAAGGCGACCAACCGCATCCTGCTCTATCAGTTGCTGGCGATCATCGTTTCGCTGCTGATCGTCTTCGCTGCGGTGTTCGGGCTGTCGAAGCGCATCACCGCGGGCCTCAGCGCGCTCGCGGGTGCGGCCCGCCGGCTGCAGAGCCAGGATTATTCCGTCCGGGTCAGCATACCGTCCAAGGACGAGGTCGGCGAAGTCGGCGTGGCCTTCAACAAGATGGCGGAGCAGATCAGCTTCCACACGGAGAATTTGGAACAACTGGTCGACGACCGGACGAAGGATCTCGAGAGCGCCAACAAGGAGATTTCTACCCTAAACGACAAGCTTCGCGACGAGAACGTGCGCCTGGGCGCCGAACTCGACGTGGCGCGCCATATCCAGATGATGGTGCTGCCCAAGGCTCGCGAGCTCGCGGCCATTCCCGGCGTCGAGATTGCCGCCTATATGCGCCCGGCCGACGAAGTGGGAGGTGACTATTACGATGTGCTGCAGGACGGGGGGAAGCTGAAGATCGGCATCGGCGACGTCACCGGGCACGGGCTGGAAAGCGGCGTGCTGATGCTGATGGTGCAATCCGTGGCGCGCGCCTTGCAGGAAACAGGCGAGGGAGACCCGCTGCAGTTCCTGGAACGGCTGAACCGCGCGATCTTCAAGAATCTGGAGCGCACGAATTCCGACAAGCATCTCTCACTGGCCTTCCTCGACTATGAGGACGAGCAGTTGACCCTGTCCGGGCAGCATGAGGAGGTGCTGGTCATGCGCGACGGCATCGATGTGGAGAGGATCGACACGATCGATCTCGGCCTGCCCATCGGTCTCGAGCAGGACATTTCGCCGTTCGTGGCAACCCGCAACATTCCGTTCGCCAGCGGCGACGTGGTCGTTCTCCATACCGACGGCGTGACCGAGGCCGAGGGCCCGCGCGGCGAATTGTTCGGGCTGGACCGGCTTTGCGAAAGCGCGCGCCAGCGCTACGGCGCCAGCGCCGAGGACATGAAGACGGGAATCGTCGAGGACCTGATGGCCCACATCGGAACCCGGAAAATTCACGACGACATCACGCTCGTCGTCATGCGACATAGGTAAGTCATGACCACTCTGTTTGGACCCGCGGATATCGCCATCGGCATGAACGGCAGCGTCAGCCGCGTAAGGCTGTTCGACGGACCGCTCGATATCCGGTGGCATCACTGCGCGACGACGTCGGATTTCATCGCCGATCTGTTCTCGCTGCCCTTTCATGCCTCGCGCAACGACTATCGCGAGGTTCGCCACAACATCGGCTACCTCGTCAACGAACTCATCGAGAACGCGGTCAAGTTCCGCGAGCCCGGCGAGATCATGGTCGAGGCGTCGATGGACAGGGAAAACTTCAAGGTGAAGGTGTCGAACATCGTTGCTGACACGACGGCGTCGACCTTCAAGGAGCTTCTTTCCGAGATTACCATCGGCGATCCAGGCGACCTGCTGATCAGCCGTATCGAAGCCAACGCCGCCGACCCGGATGCCTCCGGCTCAGGTCTTGGTCTTCTCACGCTCATGAGTGACTATGGCGTGCGTCTTGCCTGGATTTTCAGCCCGGTGGACAAGGGCGACCGGGTGCACCTCGAGACCTTCGCCACCATTCCAATTTCACAGACTCATTAGCAGAGATCGAACCGGCACATGGAAATTAAGACTGATGACTACCGCGTCTGGACTGAGGGCAACGATGTCCATTTCGACGGATCGATGCGCCTTTCCGGCACGGAGGCCTATGCGCCGATCATGGCGCTGATGACCAGCATTCTCGCCTCCAAACCGGCATCCATGACACTCGATCTGACCGATTTGGAGTTTCTGAATTCGTCGGGCATCAATCTTCTGGCGAAGTTCACCATCGAGGTCCGCAAGCAGTCCGACGTGAAGCTCGTGGTGCGGGGAAGTTCGGAAATTCCCTGGCAGACGAAGTCACTGCCGAATCTGAAAAAATTGCATTCGGCCGTATCGCTGGAGATCGATTGACCAACCCTGCAATCGGCCCGTGAACTCTTCAGCCTGCGGGAAAGTCCCAAGTTTAGTTGCGGCCTCGACTGGCCTTTCCGCCGTCGGCTCCATGCGCGTTGCGCCCCCTCTCGCGGACCTATCCGCTGAACTGGCCAGAGTTGGCAACCGCGATGCGGCTTTCCCGTTGCCGCTTGGCCGTGGTGATGGGTTCCATCGTGGCAGTCTCGGCCCCGATACGCGCGTACCCTCCCGCCCAAAGGACCGAAGGCACGCGCCATCTGCATTCCCGATCTCGATATCGACACCATAAAGGTCAAACCGAAGGATTTCCGATGACTTCGCCTGCATCTGGCGATCACGGGCGCTGAAATCCACCAGCCTTCCTCGGGCCATGTCTCACGCCACTTCGGACGAAAGGTGTCAGGAGCCTGCTTCGCCGGCTCTCGATCGAGGCCGGGACCGCCCTTCATATCAGGGGAACGGAGGTATTGGCCATGAGCGTGCGCGGCATCCAGTTTCTGAATCAATGGCTTTCCGAGAATATCCCAAACGACGCATGGCCTGACCGGGTTCAGGCAAGTGAACTCGCCGACAGGGTTCTGGTCGCAGCGGAGAAGTCCGGCATACCCGCGCGCGAGATAGACGAGGAGGTCAGAAGCGTCTTCGCTTCGGTCCTAAGTGCAATGACCTCCCGCCATGCGATTACCAGCCACTGACGATTTCGATCTGGTCGAGAATACTCTGACCTTCCCGACACAGGTCGCTCGACTGGGCCATGCCTGATTGTGGCTGGAGGCGGCCTCTCCCACAAGTCCGACTTTTGTTGGCACGGCTTATGCAATGTATGAGAATGCCAGGTTTAACCTGGCTCCGATGTACCAAATCGGGAATGAGGGGTCGCCGGGCCTTGGGCGGGCTGGGATAGGGTTCGGCGATCCTTCAATAAGTCAATGAGTGGAATTGATGGACGGACTTCTCAGGGAGCTTTCAATTGAACCATAGGGTGGGGAAACTGCTGGATTCAATAACCCCAAATCATGGCGGTTTCAGCTCATATGGTTCAAGCCGCCGACGCTGAACGACTTCAGCGTCGGCGGCCGACATTTATCAATCAGCCAGTCACGGACATATGTATCCTCTCCTAAGGAATTGGCTTGGGTGACCACTCAGCCAGGCGGTTCCGGGCCGCTGGCTCCACGCCCAACCCACTTGGGGGGCCAGCGGCCCTAAAACTCCTCCCAAACTCCAATTGCGTGGCCGCGTCCTCCCTTGCGACGCGTGTCAGGGCTTCCGCAGCCTCACGATGGCGGGCCTCAAGATCCCAGTGTCTCAATCCTCCGTCGGCCTTCGATGCCTTGAGGAGCCTTACCTGCTCGGCGACAGGCGCAGCGTGAAGCAGGCAGACGAGGTGCTGGACCACGACAACAGCGTGCCGCTCCAAGCGATCGGAGTTAGCGCAGGGATGCGTGTGGACGGCGAGGACGAACAGAGGCCAATGCTGCACTGAAGGTCGCAAGGTTTGCGATACCTTGAGCCCGGTCGCTTCGGAACGAAGGGCCGGGCTTGTCGTTGAGCCTGTCCCAACAGCAGGAGATTTGTCATGGGCAGCACAACGGACAGGATCAAGGGCGCAGCGAATGAGGTCGCCGGCAAGGCGAAGCAAGCCGCTGGCGACATAACCGACAACAACCGACTCAAGGCTGAAGGCGCAGGCCAGGAAGCCAAGGGCAAGGTTCAGCAGTCGGTTGGGAAGGCAAAGGACGCGGTTAAGAAGACAATCGACAAGCTTTAGTTCAAGCCCTGCCCGGCTGCCGCAAGGTGGCCGGGCTTGTATTCACCATGACGGGCCGCCGACCTGGTAGAGCGCCAAGGCACCCGTCGCCACAGCGGCAGGCAAGGCGCCAGCCAGAGCGGCAATAACGATAGCGAATCTTCCATGCAACGGTCTCTGCGGGCCTTCCCGACTGGCCAGGCGCAAGAAGCTTCCATCGCCTTTCCAGTCGGGGGTGGCTTCTGGAGGGACGCCACCAGGCACGTATCGCAGGGGGAGGTCGATACTGGCTATAAGCTAAATCAAAATCCAAGATTTTTCCAGATGACTGCGGCATAGCTGCAACAATTCGATAGGCCGATAGACAGACACTTTCATCTCCGGCAGGTCCTCCGCCGGCCCGTTTGTTTTTTCTACGTCGACGACGGCAACTGCCATGGTCACAGCGGCCGATCTTTATTTCATTTCTTCGCAGGCCTGCGTTTTTCGATGGCCGGAACTGACGCACGGCCAAGGCCTATATCCTTGGCAAGTTCGGAACGTCGAGCCGAATATTTCGGTGCCACCATAGGATAGTCAGGCGCCAAGCCCCACTTCTTGCGATAGGCTTCAGGCGTCAATCCGTGGCTGGTCGTCAGGTGACGCTTCAGCGAAGCAAACTTAAGCCCGTCCTCTAGACACACGATGTAGTCGGGATGAACAGATTTCTTGGGATTTACGCATGGCTTTAGCGGCTCGCCAACCTCTGGCTCCGGTCGACCAAGTTGTGAGACAGCCTCAAGTTTCGAGTACAGGCCCGTAATCAGACTCGGAAGTCCGGCAGCTGGCACAGAGTTCTTCGAGACGTATGCCGCGACAATTTCCGCTGTCAATTCAATCAGTTGGTGCTTGTCAGTCATCTCTCATGACCCCGTTGCCCCCGTTCAAACATCAGGCAGATGCGATTGGGGCCGTCCAGTTCCGATGCGGCAAATCGGCGGGCCTCGTAGTGAGACACCATTTCCATGGGTGCAGCTCAGACATAACTTATCGGCGGAAAACTCTTGGCGTCGATTGCCGGCATTGCGAACCATGCTTCTGATGGCGCTGAATGACCGCAGTTGACACATGCCGCCTCGCCGTCTTTTTTCTTCGAGGGGAAAGGTACCGGCGCCATATAGGCTGCGCTGCAGTTGGGGCAGTGTGGATCGTCGAAGATGGTGTTCTGCATTTCAAGACCCTCTGCTTTGAATGTCTCTGATCCGCGGAACCTGCGGAGCGGATGTCGTTCACTTGCCAACGATTGTAGACCTTTCGAAAGCAGCGTATTTGATCAATCGCAATGTCTTCGTTCGCCAGGGCAGCGAAAGAGACGGATATCCTCATCGAATAGCGGACTGCGTAGAAGTCTACCGATTGTGTTTGCAGTCCCGCAAGCAACCTTGGCTATCGTGGCTCACGAGGGGTAAGAGTGATGATACAGGACAGACAGGACAGCATAGAGGAAATTCGTGCCGCTTTGATTCGACGGCTCGAGCGTGAAACCGGCATCTCGGAAGATCAGGCGCGCGAGATAATCGCCGCCATTGGCGCGAACTACCCTATGCTTATCCGCGAAGCCCGGAACATGCAGCGGTATCGTTAGGCTCACTCTCCGCAGGATGCCGAGTCCCTTTCTCGGCCCCTGTTATCGCCTCGGCTCTGCCGCCTCACGACATTCCAGCTCGTGCTCAATTGCCCCGCGAAGGAACTTCGCCACGCCATAAGTCCCGACAATGACCTCGATGCGCACACTGCCCGTCGGTCAGTAGAACCTGGGTTTCTTTGACGGCGAACGGCGGTTTCCCCATTCGGGATAGGATGACTGTCCCACGACAGGACCGCCCCCTCGCATCGCAGTGCAGCGCCATGAGGGGTCGAGAGCAGCATCAGGCGCCAGATAATCGGATCGCGATCATCGGCTTGAAGCCCTGCCGACGCAGCCATCGTTCGGCATCGGGGATTCTGCCATCGCGTTATGTGTACCACAATGCGAGGTCACGGCCGATTTCGAGCCTGTCATCCTTGCACGCTTCCAGATCGTCGAGTTAGGTGTGGCATTCAGGCGCGATATCGGGTTCCATCGCCCACGACAGGCCTAGCGCATTCAATGCCTTACCGGGCGATGGTGGGCGCCCTTCAACTCCACCATTCGGCAACAAACCTGCCGACCTCCTTGAAAACAGTTTTGACTTCAACGCCATGAATGGCGGCGACAAGCTTTCGTCGATGGTGAATATGCCGTTCATCGGCCGGCACCGCTTCGCATGGAAGACGGTGGCCTTTGCGACCGATGAAAAACAACAATCGAAACGAACTGTATAAATCTATAATATAAATACATGTTGTAAAAATAAAAATTCGAATAACGATAGATAATATCCAAAAGTATGAAATTCAAGCAATAATTGTCCCGGACATTGGCGATCCGTATTTCCGATCAATTTGCCATAGATCCAAAAATAAATCCCCGCGCCTTTCCGGCACCAAAACGGCCGCTCGTGGGTCAGCGTCTCGGCCATGCTCACAGATCAAGTCAGTCGGTTCGGAAACTGCCGGCTCGAAAGCGCGCGGTTGATTCGCGACCCGCCGGGATAAGCTGCTCAGGTTGCCTTCCAGATGGCCTCATGGCATGTGTCCGCGGTCGGATGAACATGATTTTCTGCAGGGAAACAGTTGAAAATGCCGCGCTGCAGAAAAATGAAACTGGTTTCATTTTCATTTCCGCTTGCACTCCGGCGTTGTTCGAAATAATCCATAGTTTTCAATGGGAGAAATGGTGGATGCCTGACGACAAATCACTACTGCAACTGACAGCCGACATTGTCTCGGCATATGTGATGAACAATCCGATACCAGCCGGAAGCCTTCCGGACCTGATTGCGGACATCAACACCTCGATACGCAGCCTGGGCGGGCCGATACCCTTGCCCGAGCCGGTCGAGCTGGTGCCCGCCGTGCCGATCAAGAAGTCGATCACGCCCGACTACCTTGTCTCGCTCGAGGACGGCCGCAAGTTCAAATCCCTGAAGCGCCATCTCATGGCGCATTACGGGCTGACGCCGGAGCAGTACCGCAAGAAGTGGAGCTTGCCCGCCGACTATCCGATGGTCGCGCCGGGATATGCGGCGCGCCGTTCGGAGCTGGCGAAAGGCATGGGGCTCGGCCGGGCGCCGAAGGCCGCGGCGGTTGTTGCAGCCGCGCCGGCAAAGCGCGGCCGCAAGCCCAGCGCCGCGTCGTGAACGAAAGCAGCCGGCAGATCGCCGGCCGCTGAACGTCTTGGTCCGGCTGCCGTCTGTGGGGCAGCAGCAGCCGGCCAAACATCACGACGACAGTGCCTGGCGCTATACGTCGCCTTGGCAATGTCGCGGCGCGGTCTTTTTCACGCCGGGCGGGACTGCGGCCAGTCTGTCCTCAGTTTGAGACGCTCGCCTCCGACACAAGCGCCGGGTCGTCGCGATAGAGGTCCGGGAAGATCCGCTTCAGATTGTCGATCTTCGGCAGGTCGTTGTAGACGATATAGGGCTGGCCAGGATTGAGCGTCAGGTAATCCTGGTGATAGTCCTCGGCCGGATAGAAGGTGCGGCCGGGCTCGATCTTGGTGACGATCGCCGCGTTGAACACCCGAGCCTGATTGAGCTGCGCGATATAGGCTTTGGCTATCTTGGCCTGCTCCTCGTTCTCCGGGAAGATCGCCGTGCGGTATTGCGTGCCGGTATCCGGCCCCTGACGATTGAGTTCGGTCGGGTCGTGCGCCACCGAGAAATATACCTGCAACAGTTTTCCGTAGCTGATCTTCGACGGATCGAAGGTGATCTTCACCGATTCGGCATGACCGGTCGCTCCTGAGCCGACCATCTCGTAATGCGCGGTGTCTTTTTCGCCGCCGGCATAACCGGATACCGCGTTGGTCACACCGGCAACGCGCTGGAACACGCCCTGCACGCCCCAGAAGCAGCCGCCGGCGAGCACGGCGGTCTCCGTCTTGCCTTGCCCGGCGGGCTCGTCGACGGCCGGCGCCGGGATGGCGATGCCTTCCTGCGCCGCTGCCGGCATCATGACGAAAGCGCTGGCGGAAGCGAGCGCCGCCGCAAGCAGAAGCGCCGGGCCGCGCAGGCGATGTTTCATGAGGGTTCGTATCGTCATTGACGTACTCCTTGGAAAGTTCAGCCGAAGGTGAATGCGTAGGCCTGCACGCCGGGGTCGAGGAATTTGATCTCGAAGGTACGGTCCTTCACCTCGCCTTTCTGGCGGACGAGCTGGTAGAGCCGCTGGCCGGTCACCGTGCCCTGCCCGTCGGCGTCGATGTCCATGCCGTGGTCGTCGCCGGGCGCCGCGCCGTCGATTGTGACGCGGAACCGTACCGGCTTGCCGTCCGATCCCGAACCCAGCACCAGATGCAGGTCGCGGGCGTGGAACTTGTAGACGATGCTGCCGTCCTTGGCGTCGAGCGTCGCATTCTCGCGGCCAACCGTCCAGTTGCCGGAAAGCCCCCACTCGTTGAGGCGCGGGTCGCCGTCCGCGTAGTCATGCGCCGCGTCCTGCACCGCACCGCCGGGCGACACGAAATTCTCTGCGCGTTCGTAGCCGAGATAGGTCTCCGGCGACAGCACATCGGCCATGTCGGACGCCGCCTGCGCCCCGGTGGCGTTGACCCTGACGAGGTCGGCCGTTGAGGCAGCCTTGCCGGCCTCAGCCAGCAATGCCTGGATCACGCGCTCGGACTCGTCATAGCCGCCCTCGCCGAACTGGTGGTGGCGGATGCGCCCTTGCGCGTCGATGAAATAATGCGCCGGCCAGTAGCGGTTGTTGAAGGCGCGCCAGATCGCATAGTCGTTGTCGACCGCCACCGGATAGGTGACGCCGAGATCGGCGGCGGCTTTCGTGACGTTGCCGATGTCCTTCTCGAAGGCAAATTCCGGCGTATGCACGCCGATCACCACCAGCCCCTCGTCCTTGTGCTTCTCCGCCCATGCCTTCACGTAGGGGATGGTGCGCAGGCAGTTGATGCAGGAATAGGTCCAGAAGTCGATCAGCACGACCTTGCCCTTCAACTGCTCGGCGGTCAGGGGCGGCGAGTTCAGCCATTCCACCGCGCCGCTCAGCGCCGGCAGGATGCCTTCCACCGGCAGCGCCCCGGAAGCGCCTTGCGGCTTGTTGGCCATCATCGCCTGCCCGCCGGCCATGGCGGAATTTCCCGCCATCATGGCGTTTCCGCCGGTCATCGCGGGGGTCCCGGTCATTGCAGGAGCCCCTGTCATCGCAGGCGCACCAGTCATTGCCGTGTTGCCGGCCGTCATGGCGGAGTTTCCTGCCATCATCGCGGAACCTCCCTGCATTGCCGGACCGCCGCTCATCATGGCGGGACCGCCGGACATCATCGCCGGGCCGCCGCTCATAGCCGCACCGTTATCCATCACCACGGACGACGCCGCCGTCTGCGGCGCGCCTTCCGGGTGCAACCTGTCGAGCAGGCCCTGCTCAAGCGAGGCGGTGCTGGCCAGCGACAGCCGCGTCAGGAAGCCGGTGTCGAGGCCGAGGAAGATTGCAATCACCGCCGCCAGCACGGCGACGCCCAACCCACGCCGAACCCATTCGCCGGCGCCCAGCGAGCGCTTCATCGCCGCAAACACTTTTCCGCCGACCAGCAGCGCCAGGGCCAGCGAGGTTGCCGCACCCGCGGCGAAGGCGGCGAGCAGCAGCGTCGTTCCGACATTGGCGCCATTCAGCGCCGCTCCGGTCAGGATCAGCCCCAGCACCGGTCCGGCGCAGGGCGCCCAAAGCAGGCCGGTTGCCACGCCGAGCAGCAGCGACGGCCAGATACCGCCCTTGCCCCTAGCGGTCGCCACGTCGGCACCCAGCGACAGCCGCGCGCCGAGGTCGACCAGGGGCTGCGTCAGCCGGGCCGACAGGCTCGGGAACAAAAGTGTGATGCCGAAGAAGCCAAGCAGCAGGATCGCCGCGAAACGGCCCCAGCGATTGGCCTCGACCGCCCAGCCGCCGGCCACCGCCGCCAGGCTGGCGACCAGCGCGAAGGTCAGCGCCATGCCGACCAGCATCGGCAGGCCGCTGCGCAGGAACGGCCGGTCGGCGCGGGCGAAGACGAAAGGCAGCACCGGCAATATGCACGGGCTGACGATCGTCAGCACGCCGCCGAGATAGGCGAGCAGGAAAAGCAGCATGATTTCTGGCTTTCTCTCAGGCCGCGACCGGCTTGAAGGTCATGGCGACGCCGTTCATGCAATAGCGCAATCCGGTCGGCTTGGGGCCGTCGTCGAAGACATGGCCGAGATGCCCGCCGCAGCGCGCGCAGTGCACGGAGGTTCGGACCATGCCGAACGACGTGTCGTCCTCGGTGCCGACCGCCTTCTCCAGCGGCGCCCAAAAGCTTGGCCAGCCGGTGCCGCTGTCGAATTTGGTGGTCGACGAGAACAGGTCGAGGTCGCAGCCGGCGCAGGCGAAACTGCCCCGGCGGTGCTCGTCGTTCAGCGGGCTGGTGAACGGCCGCTCCGTTCCGGCCTGCCTCAACACCGCGAACTGGTCCGGCGTCAGCAGCTTACGCCATTCCTCTTCGGTATGCGTCACCTCGAAGGTCTCGGCGGCAAAGACCGATCTCGGGCCGGCAGCAGCGGCAGCCATGGCGACGCCGGCCGCGCCCTTCAGGAGAAATCGACGTGTGATCATGATTGTCTCTTGCACCTTCGTTCGGGATCTTGCCCCAGGTACGAATGCGAACGACGACTTGTTACGTACAACGCCCGGATCACATTCATTTGACCGCCGGCACCCCCGGGGGGACCCCGCCACCACCGGCCTGCCTCCCGGCCATCAAAGCGAGGCCGGGCCCATGATGAGGGCTGGCGCGGCCCGGCGCAAGCGAGACGGGTCAGGCCGGCTTCATCCCCAAACGGAATCAGGGCACTTTCGGGCAGCCGCTCGCGCCGCCACGCCCGGATTTTACCCCGTCTGGCCATTGAGCCTGGTGGAATGTTTCGCGCTTCGAGACCCCTGGTTCGGCAAGGGTGGTGTCATGACGTGTCGCGACACTCCAGCGCGTAGACGGCCAGCGCATGGGCATGCGCCAGGATTTCGTCGACCTCGCGGATTCTGCGAGGATGGGTGGCTGTCGGATCGTAGCGCCACAGCCGGCCGCCGGGCGGACGCCCGCGCCGCAGCGGTGAGACGCGCAGAGGCCGTCCTGCCTGGCGGCCTTCCTCCGCCCGAGCCCGCGCGGCGTCGTGGCGCGCCTTCCAGCGGGCAAAACGGTTAGCCTGGCCCGGCAAGTCGTCGAGTGCCGCGGCCAGCGCGGCGAGGCGCTGGCCAAGATGATCAGCGTCGATCGGATCGTCCGGCGACGGCGGCGGAGGCGGCGGACGGTACGGCGAGTCGAAACCCAGCGACAGGATGCGCGGGGCTGCGTGGGCTGGCACATAACGGCGGCAGACGCGGAACGGATTGTTCAGCGGATCGAGCAGCGGCAGCGAGAGGCTGCGCAAGGCGGACTTGGGACGTTTCTCCGGTGTTACCGGCATGAAGGCGCGTGGCCCCCGCCCCATTTCGGGTTTCGGCTTCGGTTTTCGCGGCGGTGGCAGCGCCACCACGATCCCATGCGCCGCCGCGATGATGAGGCGTCGCGCGGCCGCCTCGGCCGGGCGCAGCAGCTTCAATATGGCGCGGTAAAGACCGCGGGGAAGGGTAAGTGCAGGGGCAGGTTTCCTTTTTCCCGCCCGCGCATCGTTCCGAGCTGCCGCTCCCTTCTGCGAAAACGAGGTAAGCTGTCCCCCCGCGCCCATCCCGGCCATGCCCACGAGCATTGCCAGGATGCGCTTCAACGCTTCCAGGTTTCGCTCGATTGCCATATTGCCGTCCATCGCCGCGACCTCCATACAAGCCCGGCGCGATTATCGCACCGGGCTGAAGGGGCGGGGATGAAATTTTGGGAAAACGGCCCGACGGAGGCGGAGAAGGGACGACGGCGGCGAGCGCCTGCTTCGCAATTTCCGGCACAAGTGCCGGAAACAGTTTATTATTTTCGGCCCTCGCGACTGCTGGACTGTCGCAACCTTCCCGCCGAGAGATAATAAATTATCCCGGCGGTTGCCCGTTTCCTGTCGTGCCGCCGGTCCCTCGGACCAGAGTATCACTCGGCCGTTACCGCGGCCTCCGCAAGCTTCTGCTTGCGATACACTTCGCGTGCTGCCACCGCCGCCGTGTCGTCGCCACCTCCGGACACCTGCACCATAGGCGTTGCCAGTTTGATGCCATTCTCGTCGAAGGCCTTCTTGATCATCATCAGGGCGCGCCGGATGATCCCGAACTGCTGGCCGGGCTTGGTCATCAGCTTCATGCGCAGCACGATGCCGGAATCGCCGAAACTGTCGACGCCCTGCATCTTGAGCGGCTGCAGCGTGATGTCGGCGAATTCCGGATCCTGCGCCAGTTCCTGCCCGATCTTCTTGACGATTTTTCGAGCCAGGTCGACGTCCGAATCATAGGTGACGGTCAGCGTCGTCTTCTCGATCACCCAGTCGCGGCTCATGTTCTGGACGGCGCCGAGCGAGCCGAACGGCACGGTGAAGATCGGTCCGCGCTGGTGGCGCAGCCTGACCGAGCGCAGGCTGAAGCCTTCGACCGTGCCCTTGTAGCTGCCGCTCTGGATGTATTCGCCGACCCGGAACGCATCGTCGAGCATGAAGAACACGCCGCTGATGATGTCCTTGACCAGTGTCTGCGAGCCGAAGCCGATGGCCACGCCGAAGATGCCGGCGCCGGCGATCAGCGGCGCGATGGCGACGCCCATACCCGACAGGATGGTCAGCACGGCGACGACCGCGATGAAGACCGCGAGCGCATTGCGGAAGATCGGCAGCAGGGTGCGCAGCCGGCCACGCCGGGCCACCTCCTCCACCGTGCCGCCGGTATGTTCGGCGCGCAGCATATGGTGGCTGATCAAGGCCTTGGAGAGTTGCCAGAGCAGGTCGGCGATCAACAGGATGATGATGCCGTTGAGCAGGCCGACAACGATGTGTTCGGCAGTGGGATTCTCACCCATCGCGGCTGCCCTGAAATGCCAGATATAGGCGAGCCAGGCGACCGCCGCCGTGATCAGCACCGCGCGGGCGCCGCGCACGATAAGGACGTTCCTGATCGTGGCGAACAGCGTCGTGCCTTCACTGCGGCCAGCGAGCCGCTCGGCGATGCGGCCCACGCCCGAAACCGCCCTTGGCAGCAGCAGCGCGTAGATGCCCGCCCAAAGGATGCCGACAAAGCCGACGACCCAGACCAGCCAGAGGATCACCAGAAAAAAGGTCCGCAGCCAGGCCTTGGTGGACGAGGGCGCGCCTTTGCGCGCCGGGCTGTGCCAGACGGTCTCGATTGCGACCCCGAGCAGACCGAGCCCGAACGCATAGGCGACAAGCAGTGCCGCATCCCGCGAAAAGCTGAGGGGCGGCATCAGGCTGGCGATTGCCCACCCGAGCATGAATATCCCCGCCAGGAGCTGCACCCGGAAATACCAGAAACGCGCGCCGGCATCGTCGATGTCGACCAGGCGAGGCTGACTTTCCGACGCCGCACCGCCAGGCTCGAGCAACAGGCGCGCGATGGTGCGGATGAAGCGGAAGACAACGAAGGCGAGCAGGAGCGTGAGAACGACTTTCCGCAACAGCGGCGGCCACTGGAATGCCAGGAACAGACCGGCGCTGGCCAGGGTGAACACCACGAGGGGGATGAGGTCCGACAGCAGCCGCAGCGGCTGCTCGGATGCCGGCGTCACCCTACCGTCGCCCCTTACCCTTCGAAGCAATCGCCGGAACAGCCATTCCGCGCCATATCCGACACCGATGAGTACCAAAAGAATGGTGAGCACGGCCCCGGGCCGACCGCTGTTCACGTCCTTGGAAAAGACATCGGAAGCGTTCGCGAATTCCTGCGGAAGGCGGAAGAACGCATCCGTCAGCCGGCCGATATGGCCCCGGACAAGCGCCTCGACATCGGTCACGCCGCTCGCCACCGACGCGGCATCTTCCTCCGCCGCCGCCGGGGCCGCCGGCCTCGCTTCCAGCCAGGTCTTCACCTCCGGATCCTTGAGAAGATCGAGCAGCTGCTTCACTTTCTCGGGCGGCGGAGCGGGCGTCGCGGCAGCAGGTTGGGACTGCGCAAACGAGGCGCCGGGCGCAAAGGCAAAGACTGCCAGGGCCGCCAGCATTCCAATGACAAAGCGCATGAACGATCGGGATTTCATCAGTGTCTCCATATCTCGCGGGCTACGCCTCAGGGCCGGGCCGAAGCGACGCCGCGAGCAAAATAGTGTAAACGATATTCAGCGGAATATAACCGATACGTGCGGCAAAAGACTTGGCCGCACTGCCGGGAAATGGCGAACCAGCGGGACCGGGCGCCAGCAGGAAAATGGCCAGCGCGCCCGCCCTGCCCCTTGCCGAAGCGTTCGACAGGATCGTCAGCGCCAAGAGAACCATCAGGATGAAAAGCACGACGCCGCACCTGGAGCGCTACGCTCCACGGCCGCCGCTTCCGACATTTATCTGCACGCTCATAGCCCCCCACAATAGCTGTTGCAGCGCAACGGTATCACCTGCGTACCACGCTGGAAATCCGCCGGCCCTATGCAGGCGACTTTTATGCAGGTTGGTTAACAGCTATAAGACCGCCCATGCCGCTTCGCGGCGATGCGGCGCTCAGGCGGTCGAGGGCGACGCTCTGCTGCCAGCAGGCATGCGAGCCGAACCCATCCAGCGGTCCAGCTTGTCGAGCAGCGCCCTGGGGCTGATGGGCTTCGAGAGATAATCGTCCATGCCGGCTTCCAGGCAGCGCTCGCGGTCGCCCTTGAGCGCGTGTGCGGTCACGCCGATGATCGGCGTATGGGTTCCCCAGGCCGCTTCCAGCGCCCGGATGGCGCCGGTGGCTTCCAGGCCGTTCATCTCGGGCATGGACACGTCCATCAGGATCAGCATCGGCCGCATCTCCCGGAACGCTTCCACGGCCAGCCGGCCATTGCCGACGATCTCGAAGGTCAGACCGGTGTCGGCAAGGATCTGGGTGAAGACCAGCTGGTTCACCTCATTGTCCTCGGCCACCAGTATCTCGACGCGATGCGGCGTCGCCGCCTCGGCATGTCGCGCGCGTCGTGGTTCACGTTGCGATGCCGGGGCGGCGTCGTGCGCGAATGCCGCAGTCTCTTCCGCGAACCCCGTCGGAGGCACGAGACCATGCCGGCGGCGACGCTTCTGGATGGTCGCGGTGAGCGTCTCGAGCAGACCCGACGAGCGCACCGGCTTGGTAAGGTGAGCGTCGATCCCGAGGTCGCGCACGACCGCCATGCCGAGCGACAGGTCGACGGAGGTCAGCATGACGATCGGCGTCTCGGAAAACAGCGGTGTCTCCCGCACCACGCGGGTCACGTCCAGCCCGGTCATCCCAGGCATCTGGTAGTCGAGCACGACGCAGTCGACGGCCAGCCCGAGCTGCGTGGCAGCCGCGAGCACCTGCAGGCCCTCGGCGCCGCTGGCGGCCGCGCAGGCATCGAACCGCCAGCTCGCCATCTGCTCCAGAAGGATCGCCCGGTTGACCGGATTGTCGTCGACGACGAGGACGCGGGCGCCGCTGACATCGAACGGCGCGAACCTTTGCCGGGCGGGAGCCTCCGCATGTGGCAGCGAGAAGGTGCACGAAAAGGTCGAGCCCTGCCCTTCCCGGCTTTCGACACCGATCGTTCCGCCCATCATGGCAACCAGCCGCGACGTTATCGCCAGGCCCAGCCCGGTGCCCTCGTGGCGCCTGGTCGACGATGTGTCGACCTGGCTGAACTTGTCGAACACCGCCGAAAGCTTTTCCTGCGGGATGCCGATGCCCGTATCGGTCACCGAAATGCGCAGACTGGTGCCGTTGCTGCCGTCGCCGTTCGTCGCCTCGACCAGCACGTGGCCGGCATCGGTGAACTTGATCGCATTGCCGATGAGGTTGGTGACGATCTGTCTTATCCGGCCGACATCGCCGACATAGTTGTCGGTAAGATCAGGGGCGATGCGGATGATGAGTTCGAGGTCCTTTTCCTTCGCCCGCGTCGACAGCAGGGTCGCGACATCCTCGATCGCTTCCGAAAGCGTGAACGGCACGGCGTCGAGCACAAGCTCGCCGGCATCGATCTTCGAGAAATCGAGGATATCGTTTATGATCGTCAGCAGCGCGTTGCCGGACTTCACGATGATGTCGGTGAAGGTCTTTTGTTTGGGATCGAGGTCGGACCTGGCCAGCAATTCGGCCATGCCGAGCACGCCGTTCATCGGCGTGCGGATCTCGTGGCTCATGTTGGCGAGGAACTCGGATTTGGCGCGGTCCGCCAGTTCGGCGCGCCGCCGTGCTTCCCGCAGTTCCACCTCGCGCAGCTTCTGGTCGGTCACGTCTACGGTCGAGCCGATCAGATAGAGCGAGCCGTCGGACGCCGCGAAGGCGCTCTTGCGGGCGAGCTGGTGGCGGACCGAGCCGTCGTCGGCCATCACCGTCTCTTCGAGCACACGGGTGCGCCCCGTCTCCAGCACCTCGAGATCCGCCTGGGCAAAGGCTTCGCCATACGTGCCGAACAGTTGGACATCGGTCTTGCCGATGGCTTCCTTCTTGGAGAAGCCGGTCAGGTCGCACCAGCCCTTGTTGACATAGACCAATTCGAGATCGGGTTTCTTGGCGTAGATCGCGGTCGGCAGATTGTCGATCAGGCTGCGGAAAACCTCGTTTTCCCGCAGGCTTTGCTGAAGCAGCGCCTCCCGGCGCTTGATCTCGGATATATCGGTGCTGCAGCCGAAGACATGCCGGACACCGTCAAGCGTAGTCAGCCGGCCCTTGCGGGTCATCAGATGCACCGACGCGCCGTTTCGGTGGGTGACGACTTCTTCCGATTGGAGCCCGTTGCCGGTGACCGCCACATAGGTGTCGTCGGCGGTGAACCCATCGCCCTCGCCGCTGCCGAACAGCTCCCGGTCGGTCTTGCCGACCACTTCCGCCTTCGAATAGCCTGTGAGGTCGCACCAGGCCTTGTTGACGTATTCGAGCGCCAGGGTCTCGGATTTGATGTTGGTCGCCACCGGCATCTCGTCCAGAACATGACTGAACAGCTCGATCTGGCGCATAGAATCGCGCAGCGATCCTTCACGCTCCTTGATCTCGGTGATGTCGACACGAACGCCGACGAAAATGTCTTCCCTGGTGCGGGTGTCGTAGACCTGGAACCAGCGTCCGTCCGGATTGCGGCGTTCGGTTATCAGTTGTGGCTTGTGGTAACGCGCCGTGTAGCCTTCGACCCAGGCGTCGCGGTCCACATCATACAGGGCATCTACGTCGGGATCGCCGCTCTCGCGGAAGTAGCCGACGGCGTGGGCGAGCTCCAGTGCATCGCGCAAGGTTTTGCCCGGCGCCCAGCACCCTTTCATCGCCGGCAGCGTGTCCTGAAGCCGGCGATTGGCGAGCACGAAATTGTCGTCGCGGTCGTAGATGATGACACCGGCCGGCAGGGATTCCAGAACGTCCGCCAGACGCTGGCGCGCCTCGTCAGCCTCGATCTCGCGCGCCTTGAGCTGCGAGACGTCGAAGACGAAGCCGGCGACATACTGCTTGCCCCCTTCTGTCTCCACGCGGCTCTTGCGTACGATCCGTGTGCGGCCAATGCCTTCGAAATCGAAATTCTCCTCGACTTCATAAGGTTCGCCTGTTTCGAGAACGCTCCGTTCGGTCTCCTCGAAACGCAGCCCCGCCTCCCCCGAGACATGATCGCCGCCACGCGTCCCGATCATCTCGTCCACGGTCATGCCGTAGATCGAGGCGAAGGCCTGGTTGACGAGGACGAACTTCAACTCGCTGTTCTTGATGAAGATCGGATCCTTGATCGTGTCGATGACGGATTCCGCGAGACGCGACCGCTCGTGGATCTCGGCGAATTCAAGTTCGCGCTTCTTCATCTCGGTGACGTCGAAATAGGAGACGAGCCGTTTGCCGCCCGAAAGCGCTGTGACGGAATAGACTGTCGTTCTGCCGTCGGCGCGGGTGAATTCACGCGGCGCGACCTCGCCGGCGCCGATCTCCGCGATCCGCGACGCGACATACTGTTCCCAATCCGCGTCGGCGACATCGTACACGCCGTTGTGACGGTTCACGTCCATCAGCGCACGGAACGGCGAGCCGAGACCCACGGCGTCCGGCTCCAGGTTCCAGATCGAATAGAATGCCTTGTTGATGATCTCCGCGTTGAGATCCGCATCGAGCAGGACGACGCCGAGGTCGAGCGAATCGATGGTCCGCTCGAGATCGGACAGCAATTGCTGCTTCTGCCGATCCGCGGCGTCGAGCGCGGTGCGCTTGATCTCCAGTTCGGTGACATTGGTGCAGATCGCGATCGTGCCGCCGTCATCCGTCGGCGTTTCCCGGTGCATGAAGACACGCCCGTCGGAGAAGCGCAGAACGCTGTTCGACGGCCTGCGAGCCCGCCGTGCGGCAACGAGACCAGCCGCCCATTCATCCGGACGCTCGCCCTGTGTCTTCCAGGCGTTTTGAGCGCCGCCTGCCTGCACCAGTTCGGAAAAGCTGACGCCGGGCCGGATCTCTTCCACGAGGTCGCCATACATATCGACCAGCGCCCGGTTGTAGAGGACGAGGCGGTCGTCCTTGTCGTAGTAGCAGAAGGCATCGGACATGACGTCGAGCGCGGCCATCAGGCGCGCTGCCTGCAATCCCTCCGTTTCCTTTTCGATGTGTCTGGCATTCGGCTCCTTCGGCCCGCTTGCACCGCCTGCGTGGGCAAATGCGAGCGCAAGCCCGGTTACGTCCCGGACCGAGCCACGATAGCCGACGAACGACCCGGTCCCGTCGAAGCGCGGGAAGCCGGCGATCGAGACCCATCTGCAGTCCGGGCGGCCGCGTTCGAGTTCGCACGCGAAATCGCGGAACGGCCGGCGCGCCTGCAATTCGGAAAGGTGTGATGTGGCGGCGGGCGTCATCCCGGCATGAAGCGCCAGGAAATCGGCATAGGAGCGTCCGAGCAGATCGGCCGGATCAAGGCCGGTGGCCGCCTGAAATCCCTCCGAAAGCCACGAGAAGCGCAACCCGCCGTCGGTTTCCCAGAACCAGTCGCCGCCGGCATCGATCAGCGTTCCCGCCTCTTCGGCGGAAAGATCAAGCGGCGCGCACTGACCAGCACCGCGCAGCCGCACGGCCGAGTTCGGATTTTTCCTCGGGGACACAGCTCCTCCCCTGCCAGATTGCGCCATCGTGCCGGCCCCCACGGACGAGGCAAGAGCCTGATCCACCGGGCACGAGCGATACATAGAGTCCAAACAATTAAGGATTGGCTAACCATACGGTTGAGATGCAACCCACGCCGCGCCCGATTGTTCCACTTGTCCGGCGTCGCCCAGGGATTGCGTGCGTCGGGCGGCACGCCGATCATGACGATACGGCAGGAGAGGAGAGATTGACATGGCACAGACCCGACCGATCGACACGGCCCCCAGAGACGGACGCAAAGTGCGGATCGTATGGACGGACGCAGATGGACAGGAGAACGAATCCATCGGCCAATACAGATCGCTCGAGCGCATGCGCGGCAGCGGTGGCGACTGGGACGAGGGCGACGCCGGCTGGTGGGTCTTCGTCGACGGCTCGACGCAGAAGAAGGTGTCGCCGCATTCCTGGATCAGCGGCGACGACGAGGAGTAGCTTCCAACCGGGGCGCCGATCCTTCGCGCATGGTGGACCAATCGCCGGGAGGACCGTGTCTTCCGGCGTGAACCCAAGCGGGCTTGCGGATGCCGCCCGAACGGCTAGCCTGCACCGCCCGCTCACGAGAGGTCAGCATGCAGAAAGTCTTCGACGGTCATAATGACGTTCTTTTCCGCCTGTGGCGGAGGGAAGGCGAGGGTTTTGACCCGATATCGGAATTCATCGATGGGTCTCCGACCGGGCATATCGACCTGCCCCGCTCACGCGCAGGCGGTTTCGCCGGCGGGTTCTGCGCCATCTACATTCCTTCCGACGACCTGCATTTCAAGGCGCCGGGTCCGGACGGCGCTTACGACACACCACTGCCGAAACCGCTGGAACGCGCGCCCTCGCTCGACATCGCGCTGCAATACATGTCGATCGCCGTCCGGCTGGAGCGCGCCGGCGGCTGGCGCCTGTGCCGTTCGACACGGCAGATAGAGGACGCGATCGCGGCCGATGCGTTCGCCGCAGTGCTGCATATGGAAGGCTGCGAGGCGATCGGCGCGGACCTGGCCGCGCTCGACGTCTTCTACGCCGCCGGACTGCGCTCGCTCGGCCCGGTGTGGAGCCGCACCAACATCTTCGGGCACGGCGTGCCTTTCTCCTATCCGATGAGCCCTGACACCGGACCTGGCCTGACCGATGCCGGCAAGGAACTCGTCAAGGCCTGCAACAAGCTCGGCATCATGATCGACCTGTCGCACATCACAGAGAAAGGGTTCTGGGACGTCGCGGCGATCACCGACCAGCCGCTGGTCGCCACCCACTCCAATCCGCACGCGCTGGTGCCGGTCGCTCGCAACCTGACCGACAAGCAGTTTGCGGCGATCCGCGAGAGCAACGGCGTTGTCGGGCTGAACTTCGCCGTCACCATGCTGCGCGCCGATGGACGCGAGAGCGCCGACACGCCGATTTCCGACATGGTCCGGCACATCGACTATCTCGTCGACAAGCTCGGCATCGACGGCGTGGCGATCGGCTCCGACTACGACGGCGCGCTGGTTCCTGCCGAAATCGCCGACGCGGCGGGCATGAACAAGCTCGTTGCCGGACTGCGGGACGCCGGATATGCTGACTTGGAACTCGGCAAGATATGCCGTGGGAACTGGCTCAGAATCCTCCGCTCCGCCTGGCACGAGCAGGATTGAGGCAGTTCCGCGAAAACAGAAAAAGGGGAAAGAATCATGCTGATGGACAAGATCAACAGGCGAGTTGCACTGCTTCTCGGCGGCGCGGCGCTTTCGGCGGCGATGATCGCGGGCATGCCCGCCTATGCCGACACCCCGGCCGACACGCTGGTGCAGGCCTGGGCGATCGACGACATGATCTCGCTCGACCCCGCCGAGGCGTTCGAGCTTTCCACCGGCGAGATCACCGGCAATACCTATGACATGCTGGTGCGCCTCGACGCCAACGACACCACCAAGGTGATCGGCGGCATCGCCGAGAACTGGACCGTCTCCGACGACGGTCTGACCTACACCTTCAAGCTGAAGCCAGACCTGAAATTCGCCTCCGGCAATCCGATCACCGCCGAGGATGTGGCCTGGTCGTTCGAGCGCGCCGTGAAGCTGAACAAGAGCCCCGCCTTCATCATCCAGCAGTTCGGCCTGACCGGCGACAACGTCGCGGAAAAGGCCAAGGCCGCCGACCCGTCGACCTTCGTCTTCACCGTCGACAAGTCCTATGCGCCGAGCTTCGTGCTGAACTGCCTGACCGCCACTGTCGGCGCGGTCGTCGACAGCAAGACAGTGAAGGAGCACGTCGCCGCCGTCACGCCGAGCGACGAATACAAGTTCGACAATGATTTCGGCAATGGCTGGATGAAGACCAACTATGGCGGGTCCGGCCCCTACAAGACCCGCGAATGGCGCGCCAACGAGGTCGTCGTGCTGGAGCGCAACGACAATTATTACGGCACCAAGGGCAATCTCGCCCGTGTCATCTATCGCCACGTCAAGGAAAGCGCGACGCAGCGGCTTCTGCTGGAGAAGGGCGATGTGGACGTTGCCCGCAACCTGCAGCCCGGCGACATCGACGCCGTCAGCAAGAACGGCGACCTGGCGATCACCGCCACGCCGAAGAGCACGGTCTTTTTCTTCAGCTTCAACCAGAAGAACGAAAACCTCGCCAAGCCGGAAGTGCGCGAGGCGTTCAAATACCTGGTCGACTACGATGCGCTCGGCGACACGCTGCTGAGGAACATCGGCTCCATGCACCAGAACTTCCTGCCGAAGGGCATTCTCGGCGCGCTCGACGACAAGCCCTACAAGCTCGACATCGCCAAGGCCAAGGAATTGCTGGCCAAGGCCGGCCTGCCGGACGGCTTTTCGATGACCATGGATGTGCGCAGCACCCAGCCGGTCACAGGCGTCGCCGAATCGCTGCAGCAGAACGCCGCGCAGGCCGGCATCAAGATCGAGATCATCCCGGGCGACTTCAAGCAGGTGCTGACCAAGTTCCGCGCCCGCACGCACGAATCCTATATCGGCCAGTGGGGCGTCGATTATTGGGATCCGAACTCCAACGCGGAAACCTTCGGCATCAACCCGAACAACGCCGACGATTCGATGAACAAGACGCTCGCCTGGCGCAACGCCTGGGACGTGCCGGCCGACATCCAGGACGAGGCCAAGGCGGCGTTGCTGGAGCGCGATGCGACCAAGCGCGCGGAAATGTATGCCGACCTTCAGAGGAAGGTGCGCGAGACCGGCCCGTTCGTGTTCCTGTGGCAGGAAACGGAGGTCGCCGGGCTGCGCAAGAACATCCAGAACTTCAAGCTCGGCCCGACCTTCGACACCAACTTCGTCGGGCCTGTGACCAAGTAACAAACCGAAAAGCCCGGTTTATTGGCGAGCGTCACTACCACGATCGAAACGCGGCGGAGGCGTAAAGGCGCCTCCGCCGTGCTTTCTGCCATCGTACGGTTTGTCGTCGTCGGCGCCGTCACTTTCCTCGGCCTGCTGACGGTCACCTTCTTCATCGGCCGGGTCGTACCGATCGATCCGGTTCTGGCCATCGTCGGCGACCGGGCGTCCGCAAGCGCGGTCGCCGCCGCGCGCCAGCAATACGGGCTGGACCTACCGCTCTGGCAGCAATTCGCGATCTATCTGAAGAAAGCGCTGACCGGCGATTTCGGCACCTCGGTCCTGTCCAGCAATCCGGTGATGCAGGATATCCTGCGGGTGTTCCCGGCAACGCTGGAACTCGCCACCGTCGGCACCCTCATCGGCCTGCTGCTCGGCATTCCGCTCGGCGTGCTGGCGGCGGTGAAACGCGACAGCCTGATCGACCAGATCGTGCGGGTGATCGGCCTGATCGGCTACTCCATCCCGATCTTCTGGCTCGGCCTGATGGGTCTGCTGATCTTCTATGCAAAGCTCGACTGGGTGGCCGGTCCCGGCCGCATCGACATCGCCTATGAATATACGTTTACGCCGATCACCGGCCTGTTCCTGTTCGATGCGGCGATTCAGGGCGAATGGGGCGCCTTCGCCGACATCTTCAGCCACATCATCCTTCCAGCCTCGCTGCTCGGCTATTTTTCCATGGCCTATATCAGCCGCATGACGCGCTCCTTCATGTTGAACGAGTTGGCGCAGGAATACATCGTCGCGGCCCGCGCCAAGGGCCTCAGCGAAACGCGGATCATCTGGGGGCATGCGCTGCGCAACGCCGCCGTTCCACTGGTCACCGTCATCGCGCTCTCCTACGCGACGCTGCTCGAAGGCTCGGTGCTGACGGAGACGATCTTCGCCTGGCCGGGCATCGGCATGTATCTCACCAACTCACTGCAGAACGCCGACATGAATGCCGTGCTCGGAGGCACCATCGTCATCGGCGCCGTGTTCATCGGCCTAAACCTGTTCGCCGACCTGCTCTATCGCCTCCTCGATCCAAGGACACGCGCATGAGCGTCACCATGAGCCGCCGCGACTGGCTGCTGAGCGAGCGCCCGGCGTCCCGAATGCAGGCGAGGCTCGGCCGCGCCTACATGACCTGGCGGCGCTTCTCCGCCAATCGCCTCGCGCTGTTCGGCCTGGCGATCATCGTCGCCCTGCTTCTCGTCGCCGCCTTCGCCGATGTGCTCGCGCCCTACGCGCCGACCGTCGGCAATCTGCGCGACGGCCTCTTACCGCCGAGCGACGCGCACTGGTTCGGCACGGACGACCAGGGCCGCGACATCCTTTCGCGGGTCATCTACGGTTCGCGCCTGACGCTCTACGTCATCGTGCTGGTGGCGATCATCGCCGCTCCGGTCGGGCTGATCGTCGGCACGGTGGCAGGCTACGCTGGCGGCTGGACGGACATGGTGCTGACCCGCATCACCGACATTTTTCTCGCCTTCCCGAAACTCATCCTGGCGCTGGCCTTTGTCGCGGCGCTCGGCCCCGGCATCGAGAACGCGGTCATCGCCATCGCCATCACCTCCTGGCCACCCTATGCGCGCATCGCGCGGGCCGAGACGCTGACGGTGCGCAATTCCGACTACATCTCAGCGGTGCGCCTGATGGGCGCCTCGCCTTGGCGCATCGTGCTGCGCCACATCATGCCGCTCTGCATCTCCTCGCTGATCGTGCGGGTGACGCTCGACATGGCCGGCATCATCATCACCGCGGCCGGCCTCGGCTTCCTCGGCCTCGGCGCGCAGCCGCCGCTGCCCGAATGGGGCGCGATGATCGCGTCGGGCCGCCGCTTCATCCTCGACCAGTGGTGGGTGGCGGCGATGCCGGGCGCGGCGATCCTCATCGTCAGCCTCGGCTTCAACCTGCTCGGCGACGGCCTGCGCGACGCGCTCGACCCGAGGGGTGGCAGCCAATGACGCTGCTTTCCGTAGAGGACATGTCCATCCGTTTCCCGACAAGGACCGGGATCGTCGAAGCCGTGCGCGGCATCTCGTTTACGGTCGGGCGCGAACGGCTCGGCATCGTCGGCGAATCCGGCTCCGGCAAGTCGCAGACCGGACGCGCCATCCTCGGCCTGACGCCGCCGCACGCACAGGTCGCCGCAAAGCGCCTGGAGTTCGACGGCATCGACCTGTTGAAGGCGACGCCCCGCCTTCGCCGCGACCTGCGCGGCAAACGCATCGCCATGATCCTGCAGGACCCGAAATATTCGCTGAACCCGGTCATGCGGATCGGCCGGCAGATCGTCGAGGCGCTGCGCGCCCACGAAAACATCTACAAGCGCGAAGCGCGCGAACGGACGCTCGACATGCTGGCCGCCGTGCAGATCCGCGACCCGGCGCGCGTCTTCGACCTCTACCCGCACGAAGTTTCCGGCGGCATGGGCCAGCGCGCCATGATCGCCATGATGCTGATCGCCGGCCCCGAACTGCTGATCGCCGACGAACCGACTTCGGCGCTCGACGTCACGGTGCAGCTCGACATCCTCGCCATCCTCGACCGGCTGGTGGCCGATCGCGGCATGGGCCTGATCTTCATCTCGCACGATCTTCGGCTGGTCTCGTCCTTCTGCGACCGCGTCATCGTCATGTACGCCGGTCGCATCGTCGAGGAAATCGCCGCCTCGGACCTGTCGCGCGCAAAACACCCCTACACGCAGGGCCTGCTGAACTGCATGCCGCGCATAGACCACCACCGGCATCCGCTTCCGACGCTGGACCGCCGGCCGGAGTGGCTGCTTTGACAGCTTCGCTCGACATATCAGAACTCGTGGTGACCTATGACGGTTTCCGGGCCCTCGATGGCGTCAGCCTGACGGTGCAGCCGGGCGAATCCTTTGGCCTTGTCGGCGAATCCGGCTCTGGAAAATCGACGGTGCTGCGCGCCATCGCCGGGCTGGCGCCGGTGGAGAGCGGAACCATCGTTGTGGAGGGCAGCGCGCTGGGCAGAAAGCGCGACAAGGCCTTCTACCGTCGCGTCCAGATGATCTTCCAAGACCCCTACGGCTCGCTGCATCCCCGCCAGACGGTCGACCGGCTGCTTGCGGAGCCGCTGGCGATCCATGGTTTTTCCGATGCCGAACGCCGCATCCTGCGGGCGCTGGACGAAGTCGGCCTAGGTTCCGGCTTCCGCTTCCGCTATTCGCACCAGCTTTCCGGCGGCCAGCGCCAGCGCGTGGCGATTGCCCGCGCGCTCATCCTCGAACCGTCGATCCTGCTGCTCGACGAACCGACGTCGGCGCTCGACGCCTCCGTGCAGGCGGAAGTGCTCAATCTGCTCGAACAGATCCGCCGCGACCGCAAGCTGACCTATCTGATGGTGAGCCATGACCTTGCCGTGATCGCCCATATGTGCGACCGCCTGCTCGTGATGCGCACCGGCAAGGTCGTAGAGCCATTGACGTCGGCCGATCTGGCTGCCCACCGCGCCGCCGAGCCCTATACCCAGCGGCTGCTGGTCGCCAGTGAAGGCTTCGTAGGCGATGCGAAGGTCGCCTCCGCCGAAACCTGAAACTTTTTTCGGTTTGCGATGCAACCATGTCTTGCGCCGGGCATTGTTGCAAGGGTGAGAATTTTTCGGTCCCCTCCCGAACCGCTCCCCATCTGGAAAGCCGCCTTCCCCCCGGGCGGCTTTCCTTGTTTTGGAATCCTGTTCGCCGATTTCGCGCCGGACGCTGCGGCGGTTCCCCTCCGGCCCGTGCGACGACGCATAGGTCCCGCCTAACTGCCGCATGGCCGGCGCGCTTCAGAGCCCTTTCGCAATTGCGAAAAATCCGTTATGAGCCCCGCCAACGAAACGCGGCGTATATCGATATCGCGCCCGAAACCTTCCCGAGTTAACTATGAACATCCGCAATATCGCGATCATCGCGCACGTCGACCATGGCAAGACAACGCTGGTCGACCAGCTTCTGAGGCAGGCCGGCTCGTTCCGCGAGAACCAGCGCGTAGCCGAGCGCGCGATGGACTCCAACGACCTCGAAAAGGAACGCGGCATCACCATCCTTGCCAAGGCGACCTCGGTCGACTGGAAGGACACCCGCATCAACATCGTCGACACCCCCGGCCACGCCGATTTCGGCGGCGAGGTGGAGCGCATCCTATCCATGGTGGATTCGGCCATCGTGCTGGTGGATGCCGCCGAAGGGCCGATGCCACAGACGAAATTCGTCGTCGGCAAGGCGCTGAAGGTCGGCCTGCGGCCGATCGTCGTCATCAACAAGATCGATCGTCCCGATGCGCGCCACGTCGAAGTCGTCAACGAGGTGTTCGACCTGTTCGCAGCACTCGACGCCAATGACGAGCAGCTCGATTTCCCGATCCTCTACGGCTCAGGCCGCGACGGCTGGGTCGCGGAAAACCCGGAAGGGCCGAAGGACCAGGGCCTGGCCCCGCTGTTCGATCTCATCCTGAAGCACGTGCCGGCGCCGGCGGTCCACCCCGGCCCCTTCCGCATGATCGGCACGCTGCTGGAAGCCAACCCGTTCCTGGGCCGCATCATCACCGGCCGCATCGAATCCGGCACGCTGAAGTCCAACATGCCGGTCAAGGTCCTCTCCAACGACGCCTCGCTGGTCGAGACCGGACGAATCTCGAAAATCCTCGCCTTCCGCGGCCTTGAGCGCCAGCCGATCGACGAGGCCCAGGCGGGCGACATCGTCGCGATCGCCGGTCTGTCGAAGGGCACCGTGGCCGACACGTTCTGCGACCCCTCCGTGACCGAGCCGCTGCACGCGCAGCCGATCGATCCGCCGACGGTGACGATGTCGTTCATCGTCAACGACAGCCCGCTCGCCGGCACCGAGGGCGACAAGGTGACCAGCCGCGTCATCCGCGACCGCCTGTTGCGCGAAGCCGAGGGCAATGTCGCACTCAAGATCGAGGAATCGTCCGAGAAGGACTCGTTCTTCGTTTCCGGCCGCGGCGAATTGCAGCTTGCCGTGCTGATCGAGACGATGCGCCGCGAAGGTTTTGAACTCGCCGTGTCGCGGCCGCGCGTCGTCATGCAGAAGGCCGAGAACGGCGACCTGCTGGAGCCGATCGAGGAAGTCGTCATCGACGTCGACGAGGAGCATGCCGGCGTCGTCGTGCAGAAGATGTCGGAGCGCAAGGCCGAGATGATCGAGCTGCGCCCGTCCGGCGGCAACCGCCAGCGCCTGGTTTTCCACGCGCCGACCCGCGGCCTGATCGGCTACCAGTCGGAACTCCTGACCGACACGCGCGGCACGGCGGTCATGAACCGGCTGTTCCATGCCTACGAGCCCTACAAGGGCGACATCCCGCAGCGAACCAACGGCGTGCTGATTTCCAACGACGCTGGCGAGTCCGTGGCGTTCGCCATGTGGAACCTGGAAGACCGCGGTCCGATGGTCATCGAGGCTGGCGTAAAAGTCTATCAAGGCATGATCATCGGCATCCATTCGCGCGACAACGACCTGGAAGTGAACGTGCTGAAAGGCAAGAAGCTCACCAACATCCGCGCCGCCGGCAAGGACGAGGCCGTGAAGCTGACGCCGCCTATCCGCATGACGCTGGAGCGTGCGCTGGCCTGGATCCAGGACGACGAACTGGTCGAGGTGACGCCAAAAACCATCCGTCTGCGCAAGCTCTATCTCGACCCGAACGAGCGCAAGCGTTTCGAGAAGTCGAAGCTGAGCGGGGCGGCGTAGCTATCAGGACAGCTACCGATCGGTTCGGCCTGAAAATACGGAAACATTTTTAGGGGGCCGCTATTTGCGTTCCCCCAAAATCGTCTCGTAGTCCATGGTGCCATGGATGACGTGAACGATTTCGATCCGATCCTCCGTGCCACGATAGAAAATCAGATCGTTGCGATGCACCTTGCGCCGGAGTTGCCGGCGTTCGTACCCGACGACAAAGGGATAGGCTCTTGGCCTCAGCCTGATCTCGCGGAAGCTCCGGAGGAACTCCTTCACGAGACGAGCGGCGGCTCGCCTTATCCGTGACGACGAGCGTCATACGCCAGCCATCCGAAGATATTTCTGCTCGAGCTGGTCAAGAAATACCTCCGCGTCCTCGACCCTGCCGGCATCGGCATCGGCGATGCCGCATTCGATTGCCGCATGAAGCGTCCGTAGTCGCGCCTCACGCTCCTGGACCAGCCGTACGCCTTCGCGCAGCACTTCACTCTTGGAATTGTAACGGCCGTTGGCGACCAGTTCGGTCACCACCTGTTCAAGGGTCTCGCCAAGTTCCACGCTGAATGCCATCGGCTTGCCTCGTGGTCATCCCAGACAGCCAATAACTATTATTGACCACTTTGGATTTCAACCGAGATCGAGCATCCACAATTACGCCGCCAGCGCCTCGCGCACGCTGTCGATGATATACGCCTGGTCGTCGGCTTCGAGATAGGCGTGCATCGGCAGGCTGAATACGTCCTGCGCCACCCGGTCGCTGACCGGCAAGCCGTTGCCGGCCACCGGGAAATGTTTGTAGGCAGTCTGCCGGTGCAACGGTTGCGGATAATAGATGGCGGTCGGCACGCCCTTGTCCTTCAGTGACGCGACCACGGTGTCACGATCCTTGCCGCGCGTGCGGATCGTGTACTGCGCCCAGGTCGACACGCAGCCGTCCAGTACCCTCGGCACCGTCGCCACGTCGCCAAGCCCGTCATTGTAGGCCCGCGCGATGCGGTTGCGCGCGACGATCTCGTCGTCGAAGATCGCCAGCTTCTCGATCAGGATCGCCGCCTGCAGCGTATCGAGCCGGCCGGTCATGCCGATGCGGACATTGTCGTATTTGTCCGTCCCCTGGCCGTGGACCAGCAGCGAGCGGATCACCGCATTCACCTCGTCGTCATCGACGAAGATCGCGCCGCCGTCGCCATAGGCGCCGAGCGGTTTCGCGGGGAAGAAGCTCGTGGCCGTCATCGCCCCGATGGTGCCGAGCTTGCGGCCGCGATAGGTAGCGCCGAACCCTTGCGCGGCGTCGCAGAGCAGCCACATGCCTTCGTCCGCCACGACCGGCTCGATCGCCTCGTAGTCGGCCGGCTGGCCGAACAGGTCGACCGCGATCACGCCGGCGAGCGACAGGCCGTCCTTCTTGGCCTGGGCGATCGCCAGCTTCAGGCTTGCCGGGTCGAGGTTGAAGGTGTCTTCGAAAATGTCGACGAAATACGGCGTCGCGCCAAGCATGGCGACCACTTCGGCTGTCGCCGCGAAGGTAAAGCTCGGGCAAAACACCGCCTGGCCGGGCTTCAGCCCCTTGGCCATCAGGCAGAGCGTCAGCGCGTCGGTGCCGTTGGAGCAACCGATCGAATGCTTCGCGCCGCAGAATTCACTGAGCGCCGCCTCGAACTGGCCGACTTCCGGTCCGAGGATGTAGGCGCCGTGGGAAAGCACTCGCTGGATCGCCGCATCGACCTTCGCCTTGATGCGCTCTTGCTGGGCGGGAAGATCGATGAAGCGGATCGGTTTTCTGGTCATGCGTGCCTTGCGCAGTTTCGAATCAACGGTCGCGCCGGTCAGCCGTCGCGCGGCGCATTTCGTATCGTTCTTTATCCGGCCAAGTCAAAACACACGCATTTTCACGCCGATACGTTGTGTGAAAGAACGCATCGGCACAAAAGACAGAAGGAACAGGCATGCAGGCGCCACCCTGCCGTCAGCCTATGCCTTCACAACCTTCGGCGAATGGACGCCCTTGCGCGCGCAGACATTGCGCGTGTCGACGACAAGCCGGCTGTTCTCGACCAGTGCCGCATAATCGACTGCGTCGTGGTCGGTGGCGATCAGTGCCAGATCGTAGCGTGCGAATGTTTCGGCATCGCCGGCGACCGAACTACGACCGGCAACTTCCGGATGCTCGCGGGTCATTGTGATGACCGGCACGTGCGGATCAAGATAGTCGACCTTGGCGCCACGCTCCTCAAGCAGCCGGATAAGCGTAAGGCCCGGGCTCTCGCGGATATCGCCGACATTCTTCTTGTAGGCGAGCCCGACCAGCAGCACCTTCGAGCCGTTCAGACCTTTCGCAAAGCGGGCGTTGAGTTCCTCGATGCAGACCGAAACGACGTGACCCGGCATAGCCGTGTTGATCTCGCCGGCAAGCTCGACCAGCCGCGTCGGCATGTCGAATTCGCGCGCCTTCCAGGTGAGGTAGAACGGATCGATCGGGATACAGTGGCCGCCGAGTCCCGGGCCGGGATAAAAGGGCATGAAACCGAAAGGCTTTGTCTTTGCAGCCTCGATCACCTCCCAGACGTCGATGCCCATCGCGCCGTAGATCAGCTTCAACTCGTTGACCAGCGCGATGTTGACAGCGCGAAAGATGTTCTCGGTGATTTTTACCGCCTCGGCGGTGGCCGTGGACGACACCGGCACCGTCTTGACGACGATCTGGTCGTACAGCGCCACCGCCAGTTCCAGCGAGGTCTCGTCGACCCCGCCGACCACCTTGGGAATCGACTGAGTGCCGTAGTCCGGGTTGCCAGGGTCCTCGCGCTCCGGGCTGAAGGCGACGAAGAAATCCGCACCGCATTTCAGGCCACTCGCTTCCAGCAGCGGCACGAGCAACTCGGTCGTCGTACCGGGATAGGTCGTCGATTCCAGCACGACGAGCTGGTTGGGTCTCAGATGCGGCGCGATCGAGCGGGCGGTTCCGGCCACATAGGACAGGTCCGGCTCGCGGTGTTTCGTCAGCGGCGTCGGCACGCAGATGATGATCGCGTCAGCCTTTGCCAGCGCCGCGAAATCCGCGGTGCAGGCGAAGCGCCCGTCGGCGATCCGATCGACGAAAAAGCCCGCATCGAACTGCTTTATGTAGGCGATGCCCTCGTGCAGCATCCTGATCTTTTCGGGATCGATGTCGATGCCGAGCCCCGTGAACCCCGCCTCGACGATCGCCTTGACCAGTGGCAGACCGACATAACCCAGGCCGATGACGGCGACCGTCGCCTGCCGGTTCTTGAATGCGGAGAGGAGGTCGGCGGTGTCTGCCGGTTGCGCTGTCAATCGAAGCCCCTGAGAAGCGAAGGTCGACGCTTTCAATGCTCGACTTGCATGGGCAAGGCAAGGCCGGCGGCGTGGTCCGTAGGTCCTGCGGCCGATGCCAAGGGTGGATCTGCCGCGCGCCCGGCGGCGAATCGTCCGCCAGTCGCCGCCTCTTCCGGAGAGCGATTTCCCCATGCATTCAAGGGCGTTCCGGGCTATGTGTCTTCGGCAATCCGAATTGGGAAGAGAACCAAGAAATGCATGTGATGATCATTGGCGGGGCCGGCATGGTCGGCCGCAAGCTCGCCGAACGCCTCGCCGCGACGGGCGCCGTCGGTAAATCCGCGATCGACCGGATGACGCTGGTCGATGTCGTCGAGCCATCGGCGCCGAAGACGGCAGCCGAGGTGAAGACGGTCGTGACCGACCTGTCGACGCCGGGCGAGAGCGAAAAGCTGGTCGCCATGCGGCCGGAGCTGATCTTCCACCTTGCGGCCATCGTGTCGGGCGAGGCGGAGGCCGACTTCGACAAGGGCTACCGCATCAATCTCGACGGTACGCGTTTCCTGTTCGAGGCGATCCGGCAGGAGGGGCTGCGCCAGTCCTACAAGCCCCGCGTCGTGTTCTCGTCCTCCATCGCGGTGTTCGGCGCGCCGTTCCCGCAAGCCATTGGAGATGAATATTTTTCAACGCCGGCGACGAGCTACGGCACGCAGAAGGCGATCGGCGAACTGCTGCTTTCGGACTACAGCCGGCGCGGCTTTTTCGACGGCATCGGCATCCGCCTGCCGACCATCTGCATAAGGCCCGGCAAGCCGAACAAGGCTGCTTCCGGCTTCTTTTCCAACATTTTACGCGAGCCGCTGTCCGGCCAGGAGGCGGTGCTGCCGGTGTCGGAAAGCGTTCGCCACTGGTTCGCCAGCCCACGGGCTGCGGTGAACTTTTTGGAACATGCGGCGACCATCGATCTGGCGCCGCTCGGGCACCGGCGGAACCTTGCGATGCCCGGACTTTCGGCGACGGTCGGCGAGGAGATCGAGGCGCTGCGCCGGTTCGGCGGCGACAAGGCGGTGAAGCTGATCCGCCGCGAACCCGATGAAACGATTATCAAAATCGTCTCCGGCTGGGCCGAGCGGCTCGAGACGCCGCGCGCCGAGGCGCTCGGATTCCGCGCCGAAACTTCCTTCGACGACATCGTCCGCGCCCATGTCGAGGACGAACTCGGCGGCAAGGTCTGACGCTCCCAGAAGCCTTCCGCAAACGCGCGTAAAGTCCGGAAGATCGAACGATATCAGCGAGATATCGTTCGGCAAGCGCGAAAAGACTGCGATGGGCTTCAAACTGACGCCTGAAAAGGCGGGACGGGCCGTCTTTTCTGCCGTTCCGGCTTGCCGGAACATGCTTTTCACGCGCTACGCCTGCTGGCTTTCGCCGGCAATCTTGAATGCGAGTTATGCAAATGAATAACGGTCCGCTCGCGAGAGCGGCCCGTAGCGCATAGCGAAGTGGATCAGGTTGCCGGCGGCCGCAAACCCCTTGCCGGTCATTCCTGGAACACTTCGTCGCGTTTCGACCGGATGCTGGGCAACAGCACCACGACCAGCAGGACGGCGGCAAGCAGGATGAGGCTGCCCGGCAGGGTGAAGAACACGCTTGAGTCGCCCCTGGAAGGCACCATCGCCCGGCGCTCGAGCATCGGCCCCAGCACGAAGCCGAGCAGCAGCGGCGCCGGCTCGAAGTCGGGCTTGCCAGCGTTTCGAACGCTCCGGCTGTTGATACCGATACCGCGTTAGGCGACAAGGACGGCTCCACCTGTAGCGGCTTGATTGCGGCGGAGAGGAAATTGCCGAATGTGCGGTCTATCCCGGCGACGGTCTTTCGGCTTATACGACCGGGCATGTCCACGTGATCGACGGCGGACCGAGCCTTTAGACCCGATACGATATCCCCGAGGAGAGACCCTGAGATGAAATTGCTGCGTTACGGCCCGGCGGGCCAGGAGAAGCCTGGAATTCTCGACAGCGAAGGCCGCATCCGCGACCTGTCGGGCAAGGTGTCCGACATTGCCGGCAGCACGCTGCTTCCGGAAGGACTTGAGGCCATCCGCGCCATCGACGTCAACAGCCTGCCGCTGGTCGAAGGCAATCCGCGCCTTGGCGCCTGCGTGGCCGGCACGGGAAAATTCATCTGCATCGGACTGAACTATTCCGACCACGCCGCCGAGACCGGCGCGACCGTGCCGCCGGAGCCGATCATCTTCATGAAGGCCACCTCGGCCATCGTCGGCCCGAACGATCCGGTCGAGATCCCGCGCGGCTCGCTTAAGACCGACTGGGAAGTCGAACTCGGCTTCGTCATCGGCAAGAAGGCGAAATACGTCTCCGAAGCCGAGGCTATGGACCATGTCGCCGGCTACTGCGTCATCAACGACGTGTCCGAGCGCGCCTTCCAGGCCGAGCGCCAGGGCCAGTGGACCAAGGGCAAGTCCTGCGACACGTTCGGCCCGACCGGCCCCTGGCTTGTGACGGCCGACGAGGTCGCCGACCCGCAGAATTTGAAGATGCATCTCGAGGTCAACGGCCGGAAATTCCAGGACGGCTCGACCAAGACCATGGTCTACGGCGTGCGCTACCTCGTCTCCTACCTGTCGCAGTTCATGAGCCTGCTGCCGGGCGACATCATCTCCACCGGCACGCCTCCCGGCGTCGGCCTTGGCCAGAAGCCGAACATCTTCCTGAAGGCCGGCGATGTCGTTACGCTGGGCATCGAAGGCCTCGGCGAACAGCGCCAGGAGTTTTTCCAGGGCTGACCAGAGCCTGGGGAGGGTAAGCCATGCACGACAGCGTCTCGATCGAACTCGCCTTCGGGCGCGGAACCCTGGCGCTGTCGCTGCCGGCAGGCGCGGAACCAACCGTTCTGCGCAAGGCCGCCCTGCCTAAGCTTGGCAACAATGGCGCCGCGATCCGCGGCGCCTTCGACAATCCGATCGGTTCGCCGCCGCTGTCCGAACTCGTCAAAGGGCGTAAAAGCGCCTGCATCCTGATCTGCGATATCACGCGGCCGGTGCCGAACCGGCTGTTCCTGCGGCCGATGATCGAGACGATGATTGCCGGCGGCATTCCCGCCGACCGCATCGACGTGCTGGTCGCCACGGGCCTGCACCGGCCCAACGAGGGTGCGGAACTCGCCGAACTGGTCGGAGACCCCTGGGTGCTGGAGACGGTCAGGGTCACCAACCACTTCGCCCGCAACGAGCAGGACCATGTCGACCTCGGCGTGACGCCGACACGCGGCACGCCGGTGCGCATCAACCGGCTGTTCGTCGAAGCCGACCTGCGCATCGCCACCGGACTGGTCGAGCCGCATTTCATGGCCGGCTGGTCGGGCGGCCGAAAAGTCGTGGCGCCGGGCGTCGCCGGCCACGAGACCATCCGCACCTTCCATTCCGCCCGTTTCATGGAAGACCCGCTCGCGGTCCAGTGCAACCTCGTCGGCAATCCGCTGCACGAGGAGCAGTTGCAGATCGTCCGCATGGTCGGCGAGATCTATGCGCTGAACACCGTGCTGGACGAGGAACGCGACCTCGTCTGCGTCACCTTCGGCGAGATCATCGCCAGCCATCTGGCAGCCGTGGATTTCGTTTCGGACGCCACCTGCATTAAGGTGCCTCGCCGCTTCAAGACGGTGGTGACCTCGTCGGCGGGCTATCCGCTCGACAAGACCTACTACCAGACGATCAAGGGCATGGTGACGCCCATCGACATTCTTGAACCCGGCGGCACACTGATCATCGCGTCGGAATGTTCGGAAGGGTTCGGCAGCCACGAATTCCGGCAGGCGCAGGAGCGGCTGGTCGAACTCGGTCCCGAGCGGTTCCTGGCGACACTTTCGGCCAAGACTCTGGCCGACATCGACGAGTGGCAGACGGAGATGCAGCTGAAGCCGATGCGCGTCGGAAAAATCCAGCTCTACACGACGGGCCTCGACAGCGAGGAGCGCCGCATCACCGGCGTCGAGCTGGTGCCGTCGCTCGACGCGGCGATCGCCGAGAGCGTCGCCCGCCATGGCGACGGCGCGGTGGCGGTCATCCCGGAAGGCCCCTACGTCATCCCGGTGCACGGACAGGCGGCGTGAAAACCATCCACCTCGATGCCGTCGGCGGGATCGCCGGCGACATGTTCGTGGCGGCGCTGCTCGATGCCTTTCCAGAGTTGAGGGAGCGCGTGCTGGCCGACGGGGCAGCGGTGTTGCCGGCGGAGGCCGGGAAGGTTCGACTTGAGGAAGGGGAAAGCGGCGCGATCCGGGTGCTAAGGTTTGGGCTGGAGGCCGAGAGTCCGGCTGCTCCGCTTCATAAGACAATCGGGCACAGCGTTACCCCCACCCCTAGCCCCTCCCCACAAGGGGGAGGGGAATCCGGCGGCGCTTCCGCTCAATTTCAATCGTCAACGATTTCGCTCGGCATTGCGGCCGCAGAGTCCCCCTCCCCCTTGTGGGGAGGGGCTAGGGGTGGGGGTGCGGCGCATGTCCACGATCATGCCCCCCATGATCATGCACACGCCGATAACGATCATTCGCACGCCCCTCATCCGCATACGCACGCTCATGACGGCCAGCGCGAAGGCGACGGCAGTTTTCGCGACATGGTGGCGCGCATCGAGGCCGCGTCGCTGCATCCGGGCACGGCGACGCACGCGGTCGCCATCCTGACCATTTTGGCGAAGGCTGAAGCGGCCATCCACGGGGTGCCGCTGGAGCAGGTGCATTTCCACGAGATCGCCGACTGGGATTCGCTTCTCGATGTGACCTGTGCCGGCAGCATCGCCGCCGCGCTCGATGGGGCGATTTGGAGCGTGTCGCCACTGCCGCGCGGCGGCGGAATGGTGCGGACTGCGCATGGCCTGCTGCCCGTTCCGGCGCCCGCGACCGTCGCGATCCTGAAAGGTTTCGACTGGCGCGACGACGACATCGCCGGCGAGCGCGTGACGCCGACCGGCGCGGCAATCCTGAAACATCTCGTCGACCCGGGGAAGTCGCGGGCGGCGGGTCGATTGACCGCCTCCGGCACCGGCGCGGGCACGAGAACCCTCCCAGGCATGCCGAACGTGCTGCGCGCGCTGGTCTTCGAGAGGGAGGACGACCTCGGCACCGACCGGGTCACCGTCATCGAATTCGAGGTGGACGACATGACCGGCGAGGAGATCGGCGTGGCCACCGAGCGCCTGCGGGTTGCTGCCGGCGTGCTCGATGTCTCGATCGGCCAGCGTTTCGGCAAGAAGAGCCGCCCCGTCGTCTCCTTCCATCTGTTGGCACGGCCGGAGACCGCCGAAGCAGTGGCGGCGCGGTGTTTCGCCGAAACCTCGACCATCGGACTGCGCCTGCGCGAAGAGCGGCGCATCGTGCTGCCGCGCGAGACCGCGAACGTCGCCGGCCTGCCGGTCAAGGCGGTGGCGCGGCCTGGCGGGCGCACGACCAAGGCGGAGAGCGACGCGCTAACTGGCGACAGCCTGGCCGAACGCCGCGCGCTGAAACGGCAAGCGGAGGGCGGCGATGCCTGACGCGGCCGAACGCCTGGCGGAAAGGCTCGGACGTTTCGAGACGCTGGCCATCGCCGTCAGCGGCGGCGTCGATTCGATGACGCTGGCTACTTTCGCGCACCGGCTCGGCCGGCCGTCGATTACCGTCATCCACGCCGTCTCGCCGGCGGTGCCGCGGGAGGCGACGGAGCGTGTCCGCGACCTCGCGTCGGCGGAAGGCTGGCAGACGATCATTACCGGCGCCGGCGAGTTCGACGATCCGCGCTATCGCGACAATCCGGTCAATCGCTGCTATTTCTGCAAGACCAATCTTTATGACCGCATCCGCTGCCTCACCCCACATGTGACCGCTTCCGGCGCAAATCTCGACGATCTCGGTGACTACCGGCCCGGCCTCATGGCGGCTGCGGAGCGGGAGGTCGTCCATCCCTTCGTCGAGGCGCAAATGACCAAGGCCGAGGTGCGCGCGCTGGCGCGGCGGCTGGGCCTCGCCTACATCGCCGAACTTCCCGCGCAGCCCTGCCTCGCCAGCCGCGTCGAGACCGGCATCGCCATCGATGCGAATGACCTGGCATTCGTCGAAAGCACCGAACGCAGGCTCGCAGGATTGGCCGCAAAGGGCGCGACGTTGCGCTGCCGCATTACCCATGGCGGTGTGGTGCTGGAACTCGGTGACGATGCACTGCCGAGGCGGGTGGAACTGGAAAAAATCGTCGCGGCGCTGTGCGCGGAGAGCGGACGGCGCTTTGCCGGCGCGCGCGCCTACAATCGCGGCTCGATGTTCGTCCGGCCATGAGCGGCGATTTCGAGATGGACTGGGAGCGGGGCCAGCGCACCGGCGTGCCGGAGGCGGTCCTATGCGGCCACAAGAGCGCCGCGCAGCTCGCCGCCATTATCGGCGCGGCGCGCGAGAGCGGCCGGCGCCTGTTGCTGACACGGCTCGACGAGCCTGGTTTTTCGGCGCTGGACGAAACAACACGGGCACTGCTCGACTACGATCCGCTGTCGCGCACCGCGGTCCTCGGCGGTGACATCCCGCTTGTCGTGAGCGGAATCGGTATCGTCGCGGCTGGAACCTCCGACCTGCCAGTTGCGCGCGAAGCGGCCCGGGCGCTGGCCTTCTGCGGTCACGAAGCGCCGGTCATCGCCGATGTCGGCGTCGCTGGCCTTTGGCGGCTGACGGCGCGGATTGAGGAAATCCGCCGGTTCCGGATCATCATTGCGGTGGCGGGCATGGAAGGCGCGCTGTTCAGCGTGCTTGCCGGGCTGGTGGCCGCGCCGGTCATCGCCGTGCCGGCCTCGGTCGGCTACGGCGTCGCGGCAGGCGGCCGCGTCGCGCTCGATGCGGCGCTGGCAAGCTGCTCGCCGGGCATCGTCACCGTCAACATCGACAACGGTTTTGGCGCGGCCGCGGCGGCGATCAAGATGCTGGGGATGCGAGAACGACCGCCGAATTCGCAGTAACGGCATCGGCGGGCCGGGCGCGTTGCTCGGCCTGCGTAGTCCCCTCTCCTGTCCGAGGAGGGGGATTTGGCTACAGCACTCCGGTCAGCAGACCGACGCCGGCCACTGCCGCGAGGCCGCCCGCCGTGCGGACGACGACCTGGCCATAACTTTCGCTGGCCTTGCCGACCAACATGCCGACGCCGATGCCTGCGACGTGCAGCAGGGCGGTGGCGATCATGAAGCCGGCGGCGTAGGCGAGGCCGCCTGCATCCTCCGGCATCTCCGCGCCATGCGCGTGGCCGTGGAAGATGGCGAACAGGCCGACGAGCCCCATCGCCATGGCGACCGGAGCTTTGACGCCCAGCGCCACGACCGCGCCGAGCACGACCACCGAAAGCGCGATGCCGGTCTCGACATAGGGCGCCTCGATGCCCGCCAAGCCCAGCGCGCCGCCGAACGCCATGACGAGGACGAAGGTCGCCGGAACCAGCCACAGCGCCCGGCCGCCGAGCTGCCAGGCGAAGACGCCGACCATGACCATGGCGAGGATATGGTCGAGGCCCGAGATCGGATGGCCGAAGCCGTGCATAAAACCGCGGGCATGGCCGGCGCCCGTATGCGCCAGCGCCGCGGTCGGAAGGAAGGCAAGCGTCGCCGCGAGGCCGCGCGACGCCGTGTTTTTGAGTTTCATGCGGCTGTCCCCATATCAAATCCTCCCGCTTCATTGGTGCCATGTTCTGTTGCGGGAGGAAACAGAAAATCCGCCGGAAAGACGTCGCTTCCCTGGAACCCCTTTACCATCCGTGGGCATTCGCTCCGCCAGCAGCCCAGGCTGGTAGTTTCAAAAAATACACGTATTACGAGAATAAGGCTTTACAAATAAACTATATGATTGCATATCTGGCTGATGCAACCAGAGAGCGCATATGACGACCAGTACGGGCAGCGGCCGCGCCGGCTGGAGCTTGTCTGGGTCGGCAAGGAGGACCGCCGCCGGCCGGAGCCGAGGATCCTGATCGAGAACACCGCGCTTTCAGTCGGCGTGTCGGACAGGCCGGAGAACCGGCTTGTCCACGGCGACAACCTCCTGGCGCTGAAAGCCCTGGAGTCCGAGTTCACCGGCAAGGTGAAATGCTGCTTCATCGACCCGCCCTACAACACCGGCAGCGCCTTCGCGCATTATGACGACGGTCTGGAGCATTCGATCTGGCTTGGCCTGATGCGCGACCGCCTGGAGATCATCCGCAGGCTGCTCGCGGACGACGGATCGCTGTGGATCTCCATCGACGACAACGAAGCGCACTATCTGAAAGTGCTTTGCGACGAGATTTTCGGGCGCCGGAATTTCGTGGCCAATGTCGTCTGGCAGAAGCGGACCTCGCCGGATGCGCGATTGCGGCTGGGTGGCGCGCACGACCATATCCTTGTCTTCGCGAAGGACATGGCGCGGCTTCAACTGCGGTCCGTCCAGCTCAGCCGCAAGCAGCTCAAGGGTTATCGCAACGTCGATGGCGACCCGCGCGGCGACTGGGCATCGTCGGATTATTCGGCGCAGGGCTACCGGCCGAACCAGATGTACGAGATCCGCACGCCGGGCGGCGCGGTTCATCGTCCTGCGCCTGGGACTTGCTGGAAGAACACCGAGGCCGTTTTCCAACAACTGGTCGCCGACAATCGCATCTATTTCGGCAAGGACGGCAGGGGCGTGCCGCGCCGCAAGACCTTCCTCGCCGAACGCGAGGGCGTCTCGGCATGGAGCTGGTGGGACAATGGCGAAGCCGGCCACAACCAGGAGGCGAAGAAGGAAAGCATCGCACTGTTCGGCGCCGACAAGGCGTTTGCCACGCCGAAGCCGGAACGGCTCATCAAGCGGGTGCTGGACATCGCCACGGGCGCCGGAGACCTCGTGCTGGACAGTTTCGCGGGTTCCGGCACCACAGGGGCCGTTGCGCACAAGATGGGCCGCCGCTGGATCATGGTCGAGATCGGCGACCACGCCCACACCCACATCATCCCGCGCCTGGCTCAAGTGATCGACGGCACCGACGGCGGCGGGATAACCGATGCGGTCGGCTGGCACGGCGGCGGCGGCTATCGTTATTACGAACTGGCGCCGTCGCTGATCGAAACCGACGCGCATGGCCGCGGCGTCGTCAGCCGGACCTATGGCCGCGACTCCCTGATAGAAGCCGTCTGCAAGCTTGAAGGGTTCGCCTACGCGCCGAGCGACACCGTCTACTGGCAGCATGGCCGCTCGACGGAACGGGATTTCGTCTATGTCGTGCCGCGCTTCATGGTGGCTGAGGAACTGGCGCTGCTGAGCGAGGATGTCGGGACCGGGCGCAGCCTGCTGGTCATGTGCCGCGCCTTCCGCGGCAACCCGGCATCGTTCCCCAACCTCACCGTCCGCAAGATTCCGAACCATTTCATCGAGCAGTTCGACTGGGGTCAGAGGGATTACCGCCTGAATGTCGGCGAGGCTCCGGCCGGCGGCACGAGGCTCCCACCGCGAGGCGGCCAGACATAGAGGTTCGCCATCGCCAGACGCAGGGAACCATGGGGATGTTCTCCGTCGCGACGGCGTATCGTGGATGCCGAGCAGTCCAAAGGAAAAAGGCCGCGTCCGGACAGTCCGCACGCAAGCTGCTTACGACCTGGGGAAGAAGATGGCCGAGGGAACCAACCGTCATGTCGATGCGATCGCCGGGCGGCTCAGCCTGCGGCCGCCGCAGCGCCGGTCGCTCGAGATACTCGACCGCATCGCGACGCTGATACCCTTGCGGAAGGATGCCGACCTGACGGCCGCGCTTGCCCATATCCGCGCCGCCTTCCCGTCCGTCGCCGATTTCGAGCGCGATTTCCCCTCGCTCTGCTTCGCGCTGGCGACCGGCGTCGGCAAGACGCGGCTGATGGGCGCCTTCACAGCCTACCTTCATCTCGCGCACGGGCTGAACAACTTCTTCGTGCTCGCGCCGAGCCTGACCGTCTACAACAAGCTCATCGCCGACTTCACGCCAAACACGCCGAAATACGTGCTGAAGGGCATTTCGGAATTTGCGATCGCGCCGCCCGTCATCACCACCGGCGACAACTACCAGCGGCATATCGGCGGCGGCGGGAGCCTGTTTGCGACGACCATCAACATCTTCAACATTTCCAAGATCAATTCGGAGGTGCGCGGCGGTCGCAGCCCGCGCATCCGCTCGTTTCGCGAGGAGATCGGCGAGAGTTACTTCGACTGGCTGGCCGGCCTGAAGGACCTGGTGCTGATCATGGACGAGTCGCACCGCTACCGCGCTTCGGCGGGCATCCGGGCGATCAACGAACTGAAGCCGGTGCTCGGGCTCGAACTCACGGCGACGCCCTTCGTCGAGACGCCGCGTGGGTCCGTGTGGTTCAGGAACGTCGTCTACGACTATCCGCTGGCGAAGGCGATGGAGGACGGCTTCGTCAAGGAGCCGGCGGTCGTCACCCGCGAGAACTTCTCGCCGCTCGGCAAGTCATCGGACACGATCCAGCGGATCAAGCTCGAGGACGGCGTTCGCCTGCACGAGAGCGTGAAGACGGAATTGCAGACCTATGCCCGGCAGGCCGGAGTCCCCGCGATAAAGCCGTTCATGCTGGTCATCGCCCGCGACACCACGCATGCGGCGGAACTGACAGGCCTCGTCAGGTCGGACGGCTTCTTCGGCGGCCGCTACGCGAAGAAGGTGATCCAGATCGATTCCAGCGTGCGGGAAGAGGAGACGATCGAACGCCTGCTGAAGGTCGAGCAGGCGGACGAGCCGACGGAGATCGTCATCCACGTCAACATGCTGAAGGAAGGCTGGGACGTCACCAATCTCTATACGATCGTGCCCCTGCGCGCCGCCAGCGCCCGCACGCTGATCGAGCAGTCGATCGGCCGCGGCTTGCGGCTTCCCTATGGCCGGCGCACCGGCGTAACCGCCGTCGACCGGCTGAACATCGTCGCGCATGACCGCTTCCAGGAGATCGTCGAGGAGGCCCGCAATCCCGCCTCGCCGATCCGGCTGGAACAGGTCGTGCTGCCGCAGGACGGCGTGCAGGTCCGGACGATCACCGAGATATCGGAACCGCGGCTCGTCTCCATGCTCGGCCTGCGATCGGATAACGGGCCATCCACTCCGCATAGCGAAAGCGACGATGCGCAGACCCCTTTCGCACATCACGAGCAGCAGATCGCGCAACTCGCCTACGAAGCCATATGGAAGCTTGAGGATCCGCCTTCACAGGCACCGGGGATCGCGCATCTGAGGCGGCCGGAGGTTCAGGCGGCACTGGTCGACGCCGTAAAAAGCCGCCACGCGCCCACGCAACCGGGCTTCGCCGGCCTAGCGGCTGAGCCGAACGTCGGCTCGATCGTCGCCAGGACCGTCGATCTCGTCGTCCGCCAGACGATCGACATACCGCGCATCCTGCTGATGCCGAAAGGCGCGGTGGATTGCGGCTTCCGGCCCTTCGCACTCGACCTTTCCAGCCTGAACTACGAGGCGCCGGACGAGACATTGTGGGCAGCGCATCTGCGCACCGGACAGGTCGACCGGATCGGGCTCGGCCTCGCCAATCCCGATGCACGGCGGCTGGAGGACTATGTCGTCGGCGGCCTCATCGACTTCGATGACGTGGCCTATGACGACCATGCCGACCTGCTCTACGACCTCGCCGGCCAGGTGGTCCGGCATCTCCTGTCGTCCCTCTCCGACGACGAGGCGCGAAAAACCCTGCGGCTTCATCAGCAGGACATCGCCCGTTTCGTTCACACCCAGATGCGCCAGCACTTCTGGCAGGATGGCCGGCTGGGCCACGAGGTCGTCGTCAAGCGGGGTTTCAGCGCCTTGCTGCCCAGCGTCTACAGCCGCGACGAGGGCGAGGCTGACCGCGATTTCCGCATGTCGCCCGCCGACAAGAGCAATATGGCGCGCTATGTCTTCGGCGGATTTTCGAGATGCCTGTTCGGCCGGCAGAAATTCCAGTCCGACGCCGAGCGCAAGCTCGCGGTGATCCTCGACCGGGAATCGCAAAAATGGTTCAAGCCGGCGCGCGGCCAGTTCCAGCTGTTTTACCGCAGCGGCGCCGACGATTTGGAATACCAGCCCGATTTCGTCGCCGAGACCGATACGCATATCCTGATGCTGGAACCCAAGGCTTCCGACCAGATGGGCGATCCTGCCGTGCACGCCAAGCGCGACGTCGCCGTCGAATGGTGCCGGCACGCGACGAACCATGCGGCGACCTATGGCGGCAAGCCCTGGGTCTATGTGTTGATCCCGCATGACGACATCGCCGAGAACATGACGCTCGACGGCTTGGTGCGGCGATTTTCGGTCTGGTAGCCGCCGGCATCGGCCGGTTAGCGCGGAACGTCTTCCGCAAAACGTCTTCCATCGTCTCAAGAGGCGGCAGCTCAGCAGGCGGCGCTGCGGATAGTAGTCCCCTGTTTAGTGCAAAGGCAACGCGCCGGCAGGCGCCGACAGAAAACCCCGAGCGGCCGTCATGGCCGCCCGGACAGGGAATTGTCTTTGGCCGCTGTTGCCCCGGCTCACACGACGACGAAATCCGCCGCCGTCAGCGTTGGCGATCCAGTTAGCGTGGCGAAGCGGATCGCGGCGAAGGTGGTTCCGAATCCGTCGGCGTCGTAGAGAAGCGCTCCGCTGACGGAGTTGTAGATGATGTGATCGTCGGCGTCCCTTGGCGCCAGCGCCGTGTCCTTGAACGCCGACGCGCTCAGCGCCCCGAGGCCGAGCGTGGTGAAGATGGCGTCGTCGAGCTCGATCTTGTCGGTTCCTGCCGCGAAGTCGGCGATGCGGACGATGTTGTCGGCGGCAAGCGCCGTCGAGAAGCGGAAATTGTCCGCCCCGCCCATGCCGTAGAGCACATCCGCGCCGCCGCCGCCGTCCAGCGTGTTGGCACCGTCATTGCCGCGCACCAGCTGCACCAGCTCGTTGCCGGTGAGGTCGACCGCATAGGTGCCGACAAGCGAGGTGGTGTTGAGGTATTCGATATGGGCACCGGCCGTCAGCACGAAGTTCACGGCCGCGCTCACCCGATCGTCGCCCTCGCCGTCAAGCTCGACGATCACGTCGCCGGAATTGTAGACCTGATAGCCGTCGTTGCCCTTGCCGCCGATCAGCGTGTCGGCCGCGCCCGTCCCGCCGTCGCTCAGGATGTTGTCGCCGGCATTGCCGCGGATCGTCTGGGCGAAGGAATTGCCGGTGAGATTGACGGCATAGGTGGCATTGAGTGCGGTGGTGTTGAGCAGTTCGACATGCACGCCCTTGCCGAGCACGTAATCGACGCCGGCCGAGACGCGGTCGTTGCCCTCGCCGGCAAGCTCGATGACGATATCGCCGCTGTTGTAGACGAGGTAGGTGTCGTTGCCGTCATGGCCCCGCATCGTGTCGGCGCCGCCGACGCCGCCATCATGCAAGGTATTCTTGCCGTCATTGCCGACGATGGTCTGCGACAGCGCGTTGCCGCGGAGATCGATCGCCGACTTGCCGGTGGACGAGTTGGTCGACAGGATCTCGATGTCGTCGTCGGCCGCCAGCGTGAAGCTGACGAAGCTGGCAACCTGGTCGGCGGTGCCGTTGCCGGCCGTCTCGATGATGGTGTCGGTCGCATCGTCGACGAAATAGAGGTCGCTGCCGATGCCGCCGATGAAGATGTTATTGATGCCGGGCGTACCGCGCAGGATGTCGCCTTCGCTGTCGACGCCGACGACGCTGACGGTGACCGTGGCGGTGTCGCCGCCCGAGATCGTATAGGTGAAGGTATCGTCGCGGACGAGGTCGTTCGCGCCGGAGCCCGAATCGGCCAGGTCGTTGAACTTGCCGTTGGGATCGTAGCTGAAGGTGCCGTCGGCATTCAGCGTCAGCAGTGCGCCCGACGCCAGGGTGATCTGCGTGCCGACATTGGCCCCCACGCCATTGACCGCGGTGACGGTGAGCGCCGTATCCGGATCGCTGTCGGCGCCGGAACCATTGTTGGCGAACACGTTGCCGGCGGTCAGCTTCGTCGCCTCGTCCGTCACGAACAGGTCGTCCTGCGCCACGCCGGGATCGTCGACGTTGTTCACGGTGAAGTTGAATGTCGAGGCGGCCGGCACGGACCCATCCTCGTTGCCGTCCTCGACCGATACGCTGAAGGAGGCCGTGGGCCCTTCCGAGCCGTCATGCAGGAAGCTGACCAGGCCGCCGGCGAGCTGCGTGCCGGTGAAGGTCGCCGAGGCAATGCCGTTGACCAGCACCGTGCCGTTCACCTGGCTCGATACGGTGAAGGTGACGCCCGCCGCGACGTCGTCCGGATCGGTGAAGTTCAGGTCCGCCGTGGTGATGACGTAGCTCGCCCCTTCGCCCACGGTTGCGGAAAGATCGCCCGTCAGCACCGGCGCGTCGTTGGTGGCGGCGACATGGATGGTCGCGGTCGCGGTGTTGCTGTTGGCCTCGGCGTCATTGACCGTGACGGTGATGCTGCGGTCGGTCGTGTTCGGCGCGTCGGAGGAATTGCTGAACCTGAGTTGCTGCAGGGCGGTCTGGTATTGGGCCAGTGTCGCCGAACCCGTCAAGGTGAGCACACCGGTGCCGGCGTTGTAGGCCGAAGCGACGATGCTGCCGGGCAGCACGCCGTTTACCGACAGGAGATCGCTCGCCTGTTGGTTGGTGATGGTGATGGTGGCGGAGGCGATGGTGGTGCCGTCGTCGACTATCGTCGTGTCGATGTCGGCGATCGCCACTGCGGCCGCGCCTTCGGTGAAGGTCGCCTGATAGCCGCTGCCGGCTATGCCGGCGGAGTTGTTGGCATCGAGGTCGAGTGTTGCCACGACGTTTCCGACGAATTCGATGCCGCCAATATTGGCATTGCCTGTGGTGAGCGAAGGCGTGATCGTGTTGAGGAATGTCGCCGTCAGCCCGTCGGCGCTGAGCTGGAAGCGATAGATGCGATCATCGCTGTTGCCGGCGGCCGGGTTTTCCTCCGACTCGACGTAAAGCTGGTGCGTCGCCTGATCGATCGTGAAGTCGCCGGGGATGAAGGTCGAGCCGCCGGGCATTCCGGCGAGCGTCACCGCGATCGCATTGGTGCTGCCGGTCGCGGTGTCGGAAATCACCCATAGCTTGTTGGTCGGCCCGGCGCCGAAGGGCTGGGCGAACGTGCTGAAGTAAACCTGGTTCCGGCCGGCGTCGACATCGACATCGGCAATGAAGCCGTTGGTGAAGTTGGTCGGAAACTGGGCCTGATTGAGCAGGGTCGTTATATTGTTGCTGGTGTCGACCCGGTAGATCATGTTGGTGCCGGCGCCCGCGGTCGCCTGCGCGAAATACAAGGTGCCGTCGCCGTCGTCGCGGGCGATGTCGGTGGTCAGGATGAAGCCGCTCGGAAGAGCGTCCGTCGCCTGCGTGACCAGGAAATTATTGGTGTTGCTGACCGCGCCGGACGCCGGGTTGTAATCGATCTGCAGCAGGCCGGTGGCCGCGTCGTTGATGTTCACTTGTCCTGCGTCGAAGTCGAGCCGGCCGATGAAGAGGTGGTGATTGACCGGATCGATCTCCAGGCCGCGCACAAGATCTTCCGCCTGGAACGTGAACGCAACCGTGGGCGCTGCGCTGCTGTTGAGCTGGCCTGTATAGAGGATGGCGTTGTCGTCGCCCTGGCTGTGCTGGAGGATGAAATAGCGGTTGTTGGCCGCGTCGATCACCGTTTCCTGCCACGGAGAGCCGGGCGTCGCATCCGCGACCTGGCTGACCACGTTCGTGCCGTCCACGTTGGCGGAGGTGAGAAAGGTGTCGGTGGCGCCGGCCTGGGTGGTGAAGAATATCCTGCTGGGCATGCTGATCTCCCTTGCGGCGGTCCGTGACGCGCCGGAGCTTGCCGGCTACGGACACGGCCGAGTTGGGCACGACATCCGCCGTGAAACCCCTGGCCGGACCAAAAGCCGGATTGTTATCGATGATGACGGCCGGAGTGCTGCTGCCAACGTCGCCGTAGGCGACGAAGCAGTCTTCGTCGAGCCTTCGGCGGAGTACCGGAACCGACCGGCGGCTGGCATGCGAATCCCCCGTTTTATTGTAGTATTGAGGAAACGCGCTGGCGCACCCTCGGCATTGATTACGGCCACTCATGCAGCCGTCATGGATCTTAATCTATCGGCAGCGCAATGGACGCACAAGGGAAAGTTGCCAATGTTTTAATTTTTGTTGCCCGCCGGAGAGTACGCCGTTATTAACGAATACAGAAAAAGCGATTATTTTGCAAGCATCTTTGGATGCTATCTTCCAATTTCATAAAAAACCAAGCAAATACGAAAACCCTGAAAAACCAGCAGGATACGGATTTTTCACCGCTGACGTATGAACAATGGCGACAATACGCAAATCGACATTCATAAGTGCTTCATATATGCATCGCGCATCCATCCATCGAATTTCACCCGCCCCGACGTAAATCCCTGTCACTCCAAAACGATAATATTGAATATATACAGGCACGAAGAAAACTCCCCCATGGAACATCTGCACTTTTCGTGTTTCACCTGTTGATGCCGGACAAGGAGTGGGCTACTCTCAGTCAACTGATGGCTGAAGATAAGAGGGGGCGGCGCCATGAGTGATCCCTATATCGGCGAGATTCGCATGTTCGGCGGCACTTACGCTCCGCTGGGCTGGTCGACCTGCGCCGGGCAGTTGTTGTCGATCGCGCAGAACGAAGTCTTGTATAACCTGATCGGCACGACCTACGGCGGCGACGGCGTGACAACCTTCGGCCTTCCGCAACTCGGCGGCCGCGTGCCGATGCACAACGGCAACGGTTTGGTCCAGGGCCAGATGGCAGGGTCGGAGAACGTGACGGTCACCTGGAACCAGATGGCCTCGCACAGCCACGTTTTCACTTCGACCGGCGCAGCCGGTAACGTCGGCAGCCCTGCGAACGCAATCATGGCCGACCAGGGACCAGGCGGTCTCAGCGTGTTAGGCTACTTTCCCTATGACGGCACCAACCAGGTCGTCATCAACGCCAACACGATCAGCTTCACCGGCGGCAGCACGCCGCACGAGAACATGCAGCCCTATCTGGCGGTGACGTTCATCATCTCGATGGAAGGCATCTTTCCGTCCCAGGGCTGATTTCACCGCACGGCGCCCACCGGCAAGACACGCGGAGCAGTTTCCATGTCCGAACCTTTTCTCGGCGAAATTCGCATCATGGGTTTCAACTTCGCGCCCCGCGGCTGGGCGACATGCGACGGGCAGATATTGCCGATCGCGCAGAACACGGCGCTGTTTTCGCTGCTCGGCACCAATTATGGCGGCAACGGCCAGTCGACCTTCGGGCTTCCGGATTTTCGCGGCAGGGTGCCGATCGCTGCCGGCCAGAGCCCCGGCCTGTCGCCCTATGTCGTTGGCGAGGCCGCCGGCGTGGAAAACGTCACGCTGACGCTGCAGGAGCTCCCCGCCCACAATCACGGCGTCGCCGTGACGACGACGGTGGGAACAGCCGCTACCTCCAACGGCAACCAGCTCGCCAAGGCGCAGATAGGCAATGCGATCAGCGGCATCACTCAGATCCGGGTCTACAGTACGGGGCAGCCCAACGTGCCAATGTCGCCGAACGTCCTGCGTCCGACCGGCGGCAGCCAGCCGCACAACAACATGATGCCCTATCTGGGTCTCACCTTCTGCATCGCAATGGCAGGTATTTTCCCGCCGCGCGGATAAGCCGATAGGCAAGGATCCAGGGGCGACAGAGGAGATAGATATGGGCCAGCCCTACGTCGGTGAATTGAAGATCGTGTCCTGGAACTTCGCGCCCAAAGGCTGGGCGCTGTGCAATGGGCAGACGCTGGCGATTGCCCAGAACCAGGCCCTGTTCTCGCTGCTGGGCACCACCTTCGGCGGCAACGGCACCACAACCTTCGTGCTTCCCGACCTGCGTGGCCGCGGCCCGCTGCATGTCGGCACGATGCCTGGTGGGGGCACGTATGTTCCGGGGCAGAGCGCTGGGCAGTCCTCGCATACGCTGATCGTCAGCGAGTTGCCCCTGCACCCTCATACCGCCTCCGGCAACAATACCGTGGATGCCGCCACCAATACCAACACCGCCACGACCGCCACGTCGCTCGGCCAGTCGATCGGCACCCCCCCGACGGGAGCTGCCTTTACGGCCAACATGTATGGCAGCGGCACGCCGACGGTGGCGCTTGCGCCGCAGACGATCGTGCCGGCCGGCGGCAACCAGCCGCACGACAACATGCAGCCATACACGGTGCTAAACTACATCATCGCGCTGGTCGGGGTTTTCCCCTCGCGCAACTGACGCTCAATTGAAGAGAGCCTGATAGTCCTGCCGGTCGTTCCCGGCGGTCTGAATGGGCATGATGTAGAGATTGAACCAAGGGCCGCCGTCGAGCTGCAGCGTATAGAAACCTTCGCGCATGACCTCTCTCGGGGGGCCGCGGAAGATCAGGGTGAACGGTTCCCGCCGTCCCGCGTCCGCCTGGCCGCCTTTCACATTGCCCGTTTCGACAGCGGTCAACGCCATCGGGTGCGGCCAGCCGGGAATGCGAAATTCCTTGTCGATGTGGGGCCGAAAATGCTCGGCTGTGACGTCTGCGGGCGATAACGGTTCTGTCATGACAAGGTTCTTCAGGGGCCGATCAAAGCAATATGATAGAAGCAGCTATCGCTTGTAAACGCCAACCGGCCCTGCGGCAGGCTGGCGGTCGGGAAATTCTTTGCATGAACCGCGTGATCAACATCCCTTCCCCGCTGGGTAAGCTGCGGCTACGGCCCGAGGGGCCGCGCGATCAGGATTTCCGGTTCGAGCTGTTCCGCAACTCGCGACCACCGGAATGGCAGATGACCGGCTTCGAGCCGAGCCTTCTGCAGCAGATCATGCGACAGCAGTTCCATGCCCAGACGGTGAGCTATCGTGCGCAGTTTCCGAAGGCGCGCTTCGACATCATCGAACTCGACCGCATCCCGATCGGCCGCATCGTCGTCGATCGTCCAGGCGCCTGCATCCACATTGTCGACCAGGCAATCGTTCCAGAGCTGCGCGGGCGGGGCATCGGCACCAGCATCATGACAAACCTGATGAACGAGGCCGTCCGGGGCGAGATGCCGGTGCGCCTCAAGGTCTCCTCGGACAACGACCCGTCGATGCGGCTTTATCTGCGTCTCGGTTTCGAGGTGACCGAAACGAACCCGATGTATCTGGAAATGGAATGGTTCGGCGATCGACGGCAAGACGCAAGCGGGATTCCCGCGCGATCGCAGGACCCCGGGTGAGATAGCGGGCAACGTCGCGGCGATGCATCGGTTCGTCAGGCGTCGAGGACCGGGCGTAGGTCCACGCGATGTTGCGAACCGCGTGTTTGCGCACGCAGCTGGCAACACAACCGGGATCGGGCTGCCCGTTCGAACCGCCGCCGGCCCGATTGCGGAAAGACGATGAAGCGCGCTAATCGCTGGTCGGGCAAAGAATGAGGTGGGACTTGCGCGAGCGTTTTGACGTTGTTGTCGTCGGTGCGGGCATATTCGGGCTGGCCGCCGCCACCGAGCTTCGCAAGCGCGGCCACAGCATTGCGCTCGTCGACCGCTTCGGCAGCGGCCATCCGTTGACCTCGTCCACCGGCCGCTCGCGTGGCATCCGCATCGCCTATGACCATCCCTTCTATGTCGAACTCGCCCGCGACGCGATCCCGCGCTGGCGGGCGCTGGAAGCCGCCACCGGGCGAAAAATCCTGCACCTCACCGGGCAGATCGATTTCGGGATGCCGGAAAAACTGGCCGGCATCGTCGCCGCGGTGCGAAGCGTCGGCGGCGAGATCGAGGAGCTGGGCGCGGCAGGACTGCGCGCACGGCTGCCGCACCTGCGGCTGGATGAGCCCGGCCTGTTCCATGCGCAAGCCGGCACGGTGCTCTCCGACGAAGCCATGGCGGCGATGAAGGCGCAGGTGCTGGCGGCGGGGGCCGCGCTTTACGAGCCGGAGCGCGTCATTGCCGTCGAAACCGGGAGCGCGCCGCGCGTCGTGACCGACAGGCGGACGCTTGAGGCTGGCACGGTGGTCATTGCCGCAGGTCCATGGTCTGGCGCCTTGCTGGCCGATATCGGCATCGATGTGCCGCTGGCGCCGGCGGTGGCGCAGGTGACCTTCATTGCCGCGCCGGAACTGGTCGACCTGCCCGGCATCGGCGAATGGGGCGGTGACGAGGACGGTCTCGGCGGCGTCTATGGACACCCGGTGCCGGGCGTCGGCTACAAGCTCGCCTTCAGCTCCGGCCAGCAGGGCTGGGCGCCGGATGCCGTCGAATGGAAAACCGATCCGCAGGAGCAGGCGCGGCTTCTGGGATGGCTCGACCGGCGCATGCCAGATTTTCCGCGCACCGTGCAACTCACGCAGCGGCACCCGTGGACGATGACACCGGACGGCGATTTCATCGTCGACCGCGTCGGCCCGGTGGTGCTTGCCTGCGGCTGTTCGGGGCACGCCTTCAAGTTCGGTCCGGCGCTGGGTCCGCTTGTCGCGGACATGGTGGAAGGCCGCCCGGCGCATCCGCTGCTGGCGCTCGGCCGCTCCACGCTCGTTTCAAAAACCGTCGCCGCCAACGATCCTATCCTGCGCTGAGCGTGGCATAGTTCGCGAATTCAGCCGGCGCATTGCGTCCGGCCCTGGCTTGCACCAAGATGCTCCCCTGCCGGGGGAAATGGATGGCTGCGACGAAAGGCTGGAGCATCAACGACCGGTGGCTGGCCTGGGCGCTTGCGGCACCGACCGTCATCCTGATCGGCCTGCTCATGATCCTGCCGATCATGGTGATGGGCATCTACACCTTCTTCACATTCGTCACCGCCGGCGTCGAGCAGGCGACGCTGACCTTCGCCAACTGGCACGAATTCCTGTCCGACAGCTATTATCACGGCTTTCTGCTGAAGACCGTGCGCGTCGGCGCGATCACCGCGATCATCTGCGCGCTGCTCGGCTATTTCCCGGCCTATTTCATCTGGTCGACCGGCTTCCGCTACAAATGGCTGCTGCTTCTGCTCTTGATCGTGCCGTTCTGGATCAGCTTCACCATAAGAACCTTCTCGTGGATCCATATCCTCGGGGAACAGGGCCTGATCAACGCGACGCTGCTGCGTGTGGGCCTGATCGATGAACCGCTTCGCCTGCTCTATACGGAGTCGGCTGTCATCATGGGCCTCGTGCACTTCCTGCTTCCCTACATGATCCTCAACGTCTATGTCAGCCTGGAAGGTATCGACCGTAGCCTCGTGCTCGCCGCCCGGTCGATGGGCTGCACCAGCGCGCAGGCGTTTCGCGAGGTCACGCTGCCGCTTTCGCTGCCCGGGCTCGCCGCCGGCCTGCTGCTCTGCTTCGTGCTGGCCGCCGGCAGCTACGTCACGCCGCAGCTTCTGGGCGGACCGCGCGACGCGCTGTTCGGCAATCTGATCTACGACACGATCATGGGGCAGTTGAACTGGCCGCTCGGCGCGACACTGTCGATCGTGCTGTTCGTGCTGCTCGGCTTCGTCGCCGTCGCCTACAGCCGCTATATGGGGCTGTCCCAGATCATGAAGGGGATGAGCGCATGATCGCCCCTAGCGACGGCACCGGCCGCTGGGGCTGGCGGCTCACCTGCGCCATGACGCTGCTGGTCTACATCTTCATGTTCGCGCCGATCGCCGCGACCGTCGTCCTTTCGTTCAACGCCTCGATGTTCGGCGGCTTTCCGATCACCGGCTTCAGCTTCCACTGGTACGAGGTGCTGATGCAGAACGAGAACGTGCTTTCGGCCTTCCGCACCTCGCTGTGGATCGCACTGCTGACGGCGATGCTCACTACCATGGTCGGCGTCGCGGCGGCGCTTGCGCTGGTGCGCTTCGAGTTTCCGGGAAAGGCGTCCGTGAACACGCTCGCCATCCTGCCGGCGCTGGTGCCGGAGACCATTCTCGGCGTCGGCCTTCTGGTGCTGATCAAGGCGATCGACCAGCCGCGCACCTACCTGCTCCTGTTGGCGGGCCATATATTGCTGGCGCTGCCCTTCGTTGTGCTGGTCATCCAGGCGCGCCTTATCGGCATCCGCCGCGTCTACGAGGAGGCGGCGCTGTCGCTCGGCGCACCGCGCGGCTCGACCTTCCGCGAGATAACGCTGCCGCTGCTGATGCCCGCCGTTTTCGCCAGCGCCCTGCTGGCCTTCACCATTTCCTTCGACAACACCACCGCCAGCCTGTTCTGGCGGCCGGCCGGCGTCGAGACCATGCCCACCCAGATACTCTCGATGCTGAAGGTTTCCATCAGCCCCGAGGTCAACGCGCTCGGCACGCTGATGATCGTGATCACCGTTGGTGTGCCGCTCCTTGGCGGCATTGTCGCCAAGGCACTATCCGGACTGAAAAAACGACAACCACAGATGGGAGACTGACATGAAGATATCGCAGACCAGACGACTGGAAGGCCTTGTCGAGCGACACGGCAATGGCGACCTGTCGCGCCGCCATTTCCTCGGCCTGACGGCGGCCGCCGCAGCCGCCGCCGGCGTGTCGATGCCATGGATCGGACGCGCGCTCGCGGCTGCCACCGAAGTGCGCTTCGACGGATGGGGCGGCGTCGTGCAGGAGGCGATCGACAAGTTCGCCTTCCAACCCTACACGGCCAAGACCGGCTTGAAGGTGGTGCAGGGAACCTTCGGCGACGAGAACGAGATCATCACCAAGATCAAGACGGCGAAGGAAGGCGACTACCAGGTCATCCACTCGTCCGGCGTCAACTACTACATCAAATACGTCCAGGCCGGCTGGAACTCAGAGATCAACGAGGCCAACATCCCGAACATGGCCAATGTGCTGACGGCGATGATCGAGCCTTTCCGCAAGATCACGCCGAAGCTCTCGGCGATCCCCTACGACTACGGAACGACTGGCATCGCCTACAACACCACCGTGATCTCGCCGGAGGAGGCCAAGGAGAAGGGCGCCAGCCTGCTGGCCGACGCCAAATATGCGGGCAAGGTAGGCGGCTATGCCGACATGACGACGCGCGTCTGGTACGCGGCGCTGGCGACCGGGCAGGATCCCAACAAGATCACCGACATGGACGCCGTCTGGGCGAAGGTGCGCGAGACCCGCGACCTTGCCAAGAAGTTCTGGAGCTCGGGCGCCGAACTGATGGACCTGCTTACCAAGGGCGAGATCGTGGTGACGGACGCATGGTCGGGCCGCGTCGCTGCACTGCAGCAGCAGGGCCAGCCGATCGGTTATCTCGACCCGGCAGGCTCCTACGCCTGGATGGAGGACATGCTGGTGCTGAAGGGCTCGCCGATGGCGGAGTGCGAGGAACTGATCAACTTCATGCTCGATCCGGCGACCTCGATCGCCGTGGCCGAAGGCCAGAACTATCCGCCGTCGCTCGACCCGACCAAGGTCAAGCTGACCGACAAGATCGCGAAATTGCCGGCCTTCGACCCGACAGGCGAGATGAAGGCGCTGACCTTTGCCGATCCGGTCTACTGGGCCGACAACGAGGATGCCTGGACCAAGCAGTGGGACAGAATCTCGAAGGGTGCATAAAGCAAAATCCCACCTCGCAACGCGCATGACCCCGGCCACGCCGGCCGGGGTCATGCGCGGCTCTTTCTCCATCGCCAGGGGCACTTGATGGACAGTCCTGCCGTCGAATTCCAGGACGTCGACATCGACTACGGCAATTTCAACGCCGTGAAGAAATTCTCCCTGTCGATCGGCAAGGGGCGCTTCGTCACGCTGCTCGGCCCGTCCGGCTGCGGCAAGACGACGGTGCTGCGCGCCATTGCCGGCCTTGTCGCCATATCGGCAGGCAGGATCGCCATCGGCGGCAAGCGCATCGACCAGGTGCCGATCTACAAGCGCAACATCGGCCTGGTCTTCCAGAACTACGCGCTGTTTCCGCACAAGAGCGTCTTCGACAACGTCGCCTTCGGCCTGAAGTACCGCAACGTGCCGAAACCCGAGATCGTCCGCAGGGTCGGCCGGGCGCTGGAGATGGTCCGCCTGCCGGGCAGCGAACGCAAGCTGCCGCACCAACTCTCCGGCGGCCAGCAGCAGCGCATAGCGCTGGCGCGCGCCATCGTTTTCGAGCCCGAAGTGCTGCTGATGGACGAACCACTCTCGGCCCTCGACGCGAATATGCGCGAAGAGATGCGCGGCGAGATCAAGAAGATCCAGCGAGAGACCGGCATCACCGCGATCTTCGTAACCCACGACCAGGAAGAAGCGTTGGCCATGTCCGACCAGATCGTGGTGATGAACACCGGCCGTATCGAACAGATCGGAACGCCGAGCCAGGTTTACGAGCAACCGGACACCAGCTTCGTCGCGAGTTTTCTCGGCAAGGCCAACATCGTTGACGGCGCGGTCACCGCTTTCGCCGAAGGCATAGCGTCGGTCTCGATTGCCGGCGACCGGACGATCAGGGTTGCCGCGCCCTGGCATCTGAAGCCGGGCGACGGCGTCAGGATGGTCATCCGGCCGCAGCGCCTGAAGGTCGGGGACGCCTCCGCGGACGCCGGTCCCAACACATTTCCGGGGCGCGTGGTGTCGGCGGCGTACCTCGGCGGCAACGCCGCCTACGAGATCGATGCGGGCGGAGCGTTGACACTCCGGGCCGTCAACCCGATCGCCGGACAGCTTTGGCCGGAAGGCGCGACTGTTTCGGTTTCATTCGATCCGCAAGGCTGTGTCCTCCTCGATCCGGTGAGCGGCAGAAAGCTGGGATGAAGCGGCGACAAGCCTGAAAGCCGCATGGCCAGGATGGCATCGGGAAGGGCGAACCGTTGGATCATGCGACCGGTGCGCAATCATGTGCAATGCCTATGAGCTTCACCTGATTCGATGACGGAAGAAGCGGACCGGCTCCATCGCAGGGCCGACGTGCCGCGTTTTCCAGCACCCGCCGGCAGAGCTCAGCCCGCATTGCCGGCAGCGGTGCGATAGCGGCAGGCAGCCGGGCCGGTACCGCTTCGGCCGAAACCTTCCTTGCATCGAAGGAACGACAGTGTTGAATACGGAGGTCGGCGTGTTAGACCCTTAGGAGGGGAGCCTCTCTTGGAAAAGTCCGACACCGCAACCGCTTCCGCCGATGCGATCCTCGCATCGGTGATCAGTTCTTCGCTGGACTGCATCATCGTCACCGACGAGACCGGACGCGTCGTCGAGTTCAATCCGGCAGCGGAAGCAACCTTCGGATATCCCCGGGGCGTTGCGATCGGTGCCCAGATTTCCGAACTCATCGTTCCGCCGCGTCTGCGCGACGCCCACACGATCGGTCATGCCGCCTATCTGGATGGCCGCGGGCCACGCCTCCTCGGCCGGCGTGTGGAACAGACGGCGATGCGCGCCGACGGCAGTGAATTTCCGGTGGAGCTTGCGATCACCGAGGCGTGGAGCGGCGGCCGGCGGTTCTTCACCGCGTGCCTGCGCGACCTTTCGGAGCGCCGCGCCGCAGACGCCGCCCTGCTCGCCAGCCAGGCGCGGCTGGAAGCTTTCATGCGGCATGCGCCCATCGGCATGTATCTCAAGGACATCGACGGCCGCTACGTGATGGCCAACCCCGAAATGGGGAAGGTCTTCGGCCGACCGGCAGAGGAAGCGATCGGGCTTTCGGCCGCCGACATATTCGGCCATGACGAAGCCGCGATGATCGCCGAGAACGACCGCCGCGTTCTCGAGGCGGGGCAGCCGAACGCTTTCGAGGAATTCCTGAGCCAGGCGGCCGAATATGCCTGGAGCCTGGTGGTGCGCTTCCCGGTCCAATGGGAAGACCAGCAGCAGGCGCGCATCGGCGGCTTCGATATCGACATCACCGAACTCAAGCGATCCGCCGAGCGGCTGGCGGAGAGTGAAAGGCGCTTCCGCGCCGTGACCCACCACCACCCGGTCCCCGTCGTCTTCATCGATCAGCGCAATCAGCTGATCGTGGCCAACCCGGCATTTCGCGAGATGATGGGCGTCGGCGACGGCGACGAGGAGCGGTTCCTGCAGCACCGCTGGTTCGCGAGCCGAGAAGACTATCAACGCATCAACGCGATGTCGCGTTCGCTTGCGCGGGTCGACGGCGTGGAAGCGCATTTCCGCAGGCTCGACGGTTCGGTGTTCCCGGCCGCACTCAGCTGGCGCCATGTCGAGATGGATGGCCAGCAGGTGATCGTCGGTAGCATTGTGGATCTCACCGCGACGAGGGCGGCGGAGGCAGAACTGGCGCGATCGCGCGAGGCGCTCGCACAGAGCGAGCGGCTCAACGCGCTCGGCTCGCTGCTTGCCGGCGTTTCCCACGAACTCAACAACCCGCTGGCGGTCGTGGTCGCGCAGGCCTTCGTGCTCGAAGAACAGCTTGCCGGCACGATCCAGGCCGAACGCGCCGGCAGGATCAAGCGCGCCGCGGAGCGCTGCGCGCGCATCGTCAAGACGTTCCTCGCCATGGCGCGCGAACGCAAGCCGGAGCGCCGCAGCATCGACGCCAACGACCTGATCCGCGCCGCTCTCGACCTGGCCGGCTACGGCCTGCGCACGGCCGGCATCGAGGTCAGCACGCAATTGGCCGACGGCCTGCCGCCGCTCGAGGTCGACCCCGACCAGATGCATCAGGTGCTCTTCAACCTTATCGTCAACGCCCAGCAAGCGCTGCAGGAGATACCCGAGCCGCGACGAATCGCCATCGAGACAAGCCTCGTCGACAACGAAATCGATATCCTCATCTCCGATAACGGCCCCGGCGTGTCGCGGGAGATACGCAGCCGGATATTCGATCCGTTCTTCACGACCAAGCCGCAGGGCGTGGGCACCGGGATAGGGCTGGCCTTCTCGCTGGGCGTCGTGCGGGCTCACAATGGCAGGCTGGAGCTTCTGGACAATGGCAGTGGGGCGCATTTCCGCTTGCGGCTGCCAATCGAGACCGGCACCGTCACCGAATCCGAGGGAGGTGAGACCCCGTTTTCAAAAGGCGGTGTCGGCCGCACCGCCCTTGTCGTCGACGACGAGCCGGACGTCGCCGAGATGGTCGCCCTGTTCCTGGAGACCGAGGGGTTTTCAGTCATCACCGTCGCGGACGGCGCGCATGCCAAGCAGGCCATGCTTGCAACCTCGTTCGATGCGATCTTCTGCGATCTGAGAATGCCGAACACGGACGGCCCCGCTTTATACGATTGGGCGCGGGAGAGGGTCCCCGCGGCAGCTGACCGCTTCGTCTTCGTCACCGGCGACACGCTGGGCAGTTCTGCGGCCCGTTTCCTGGAACGGTCGGGACGGCCGGTGGTCGAAAAGCCGTTCTCGCGGGAAACCATCCGCGAGGCCATCGCCGCCCTCGCTCCGTCCAACGGCGGATGACTCCAGTCCGATCCGCTGGGCCGCGAAGATTTGCTAGCGGAGCCGGGACCGTCGGTCATCGCCGGAATTGCCGGAAAGCCTATGCGCGGGCGCTCCGAGTAAAGCCGGCCGCGGCGCGGCCGTGCTGCTGGTGACAGGAATCAAGCTTCGGGCTCGAATACCGATCGACGTGACGGGACAAGCCTAAGGCAGCAGAGCCCCGGGCCACTGGCAACCAAATTACCCACCGCCGGAGCGCGTTGACAGGACGGTGATCCGTGCCCGTCCACTGGTGAGTTAGGCAAGGCGGCCCTGTCCGGGCCGGACCTTGCTCCCGCCGAACCCAGCACGGTCTTGACACCGGTGGTCAGGAAGCTCCGGGCGTTGGCCAGCTCGCAACCAAGGTCAGGTCGGAGAACCGTCTCCGACTGGCGCGGCCTAGGTCAATTCATCCAACAGCGCCTTGGCGCGCATCACCCTCGACGCGGAAAATCCTTCGGTAAAACGGCTGTATACCGGAGAGAGGACCGAAAACGCCTCCCCTTCCCTTCGCTGACGCTGCAAAAGCTCCGCGAGGCTGGTCGCCGCAGACAATTCCCAATAGATCGCCTGCTGCTCGTTCGCCTGTCTCATCGACTGGCGGAACAGATGCTCGATCGACGCCGGGTCGTCCGAGCCTCGCCTTGCCAGCAACTCGCCCTTGGTCCTCAGGATTTCCGGCACGTACCAGAAATACTCGGTCTCCATCGCAAAACGCAGCGCCTCATCGATCTCGCCAAGACCGTCGTCGAAACGGCCCATCCCACTGAGCGCCGAGGCGAGTTCCGTCCGGAAAAACGGATAGAACAGCAGGTATTTTGCCTGTTGCATTTCGGCGAGGCCGGAGCGGAGCGCTTCAACCCCGGCCTCGGCTTCCCCACGCCTCGCCGCAAGGCTGCCCCTGACGCAGCGGCCAGCCGCGTGGAACGGGCGCAAGCCGTGCTTGAAAGCATGATCGACAAGTTCCTCGCCAAAATCCCTCGCCCTGTCGAATTCACCCAGGCTCAGCGACACGAAACCGGCCGCCCAGGCCAGCGCGACGCACAGGGCGAACGGCTGGCTGGTTTCTCGCGCCTCTTCGATCGCGCTCTCCGCCGTCCGCGAGGCGGCATCGAGAAGGCCTTGCGACAGAAGATTGACCGTGTTGTGCGCCAGCGCCGAGGACCGGACGTCGGCGCCGAGCCGCATCATGTCGAGACGGCGCCTGGCGGCGGGATAGTGGTCGATCGCCCACTGCAGCCGTTCGCCGGCCTCGACATGCGCCGCCACGTATGTCTGGGGTATCCCCACCAGCCAGGCCGCGGTTGCCCGGGACTGGAAGTCACGGCCCTTGGCAACCTCTTCGTGTTCGCGCGCGAAGGCCAGCGCGTCGTTCAAGGCCATCGAGCGGGCGGAAAAAAGCCACAGGCCGCAGGTTGCGCGCTGCTGATAGTCGAAATCCTCGAATGCCCGCGCCAGCGCCAGCGCCTCCATGAGCATCTCCCGGGCGCGGGCGCTCATCCCCTGGGTATAGATCAGCGCGAAGCCGAGGCTGCATCGCAGGACCATTTCCGCACGAGTTCCCGCCGACCCGCCGATGTGAGAGAGCGCCGTCGCTGCCCACTCGCCGGCCTCTGCGACCCTCGACACGGCGACCCAGAAATCGCTTGCGGCGGCGGCAATTTCCACCCCCAGCACGACATCGCCGCCAGTCGCGAAAGTCCACTTCAGCGCCGCGCGAAGATTGCCGATTTCGCGGCGGTAGTTGGCGAGATCGTCGATTGCCCCCTGAAGCTCGTCCTCCTTCGCGAACGAAGCAAACAGAGCCAGGCAGAACTCCCCCAGGCGGCGCATCGCCCGTCCGTGTTCGCCGCTATCCGCCAGTTTCTCCAGCGAATATACCCGGACCGTCTCGAGCAGCCGCCAGCGCGGAGCAGTCTCCGATCCATCCAATGCCACCAGAGATTTCAGGACCAGACTTGAAATGCCAAGCGCAACACTCGATTCCCTGTCGCTCATCACCGCCGTGGCCGCCTCGAGCGTGAAGCCCGCGGGAAAGATCGCGAGGTGCCGAAGCAGCCGCCGCTCCGCATCGGGCAGCAACTCATAGCTCCAGTCCAGCGCCGCACGCAGTGTCTGGTGCCGCGGCAGCGCGGTGCGCCGGCCGCTGGTAAGCAGCGCGAAGAGATCGTCGAGGCGCCCTGCGACCTGCTGGATGCCGAGCGTCGCAGCCCGGGCCGCTGCGAACTCTATGGCGAGCGGTATGCCGTCGAGCTGCCGGCAAATCGCGGCTATCGCCGGAAGCTTGTCGCCTTCCGGCAGGAAGTCCGCACGGAGCGACCGCGCCCGGGCGACGAACAGCTGCACCGCGCTGTGGTCCAGCACATCGCCAGGACCATCCGCATCCTGTGCCGGCACATCGAGCGCCGGGACGCGATAGGCGAACTCGCCCTCGATGCGAAGCAGTTCCCGGCTCGTCGCAAGCACCGACACGTGCGGGCACAAGCTCACCAGGATTTCGGCCGTCGTCGCAGCAGCATCGATGACGTGCTCGCAATTGTCGAGCACGAGCAGGACCCGCTTGTCGCCGATCGCCCGCGCCACCGACTGCGCGGATACCTCGTCGCCATGCAGATGCACATTGAGGACATGAGCGACCGTCGACGGCACCAGGCCGGGATCCGACAGCGAAACCAGTTCGACGAACAGGACGTCGCCTTCGAGTGTCGGGAACAGCCTGCGCGCGACTTCGGACGCCAGCACTGTCTTGCCGATGCCGCCCGGCCCCGTGAGGGTCACCACACGGTAGGCGGAGACAAGATCGCGCAACTGCTGGACTGCCGTCTCCCGCCCGACGAGAGCCGAGGCGGCCACCGGGACATTGGTCAGGAAAGGATGCGCCGCCGACCGCACGCGCTCGGGCGCATCCGGTGCTGCCGGCAGAATCTCCTTGCGGGTCGTCCAGTCGCCCAGCAGCCTGTAGCCGCGCCCGGAGATCGTCATCAGCATGCTGCGATCGGCGCCGAGCGCCTTGCGGATCGCGGCGATATGGACCTGGACCGTGTTGTCCTCTACGACGAGACCCGGCCAGACCCGCCTCATCAGGTCTTCCTTGGTCACCAGTTCGCCCGCCGATTCGAGCAGCGTCTCGATGATCTCGAAGGCACGGCTGCCGACCGGAATCGCCGCGCCATGTGCGCGCAACTCTCGCTTCGCGAGATCGACCTCCCAGCCGCGGGATTCAAACACGCGTGGTTCGATCTGCCCCAAGGCAATAATCTCGGTTCTTCGGAATTATAACTATTCAGTTAGGACCAAGCCGCTCGCAAGTGCAATGGCCGATAGCCTTCTTTTGGCGCATCGGGCGGTATCTGTCCCACGAGGCAGGTTCTGCGACCACTTCAGAACATTTCAGATTTCCTCACGGAGCTTAATTCGACCCTGGATTCGACTGCGCCTAACTTCTCCTTGTCGGGCAACAACTGGCCCGCAGCCATCGAAAGCTCATTCGGAACCGCCTGTTGATGGACGGTTCGGCACAGGAGGACACCATGTCAGCAATCTTGCTATCGACGACGCGGCGCGAACTGCTCGCCACGGCCGCTGCATCCGCCGTACTCGGCCTGATTCCCGGCACGTTCCATGCGGCTGCCGCGGATGCATCCATCCGTCCCTTCAGCATCCACTTCCCGCAGGAGCGTCTCGATGACCTGCGCCGGCGCGTTGCGGCGACTTATTGGCCAGACAAGGAGACCGTTGCCGACAGCACGCAGGGCGTGCAGCTCGCGACGGCTCAGAAACTCGCTGAGCATTGGGCGACGGACTACGACTGGCGCAAGATGGAAGCGCGGCTCAATGCCTTGCCTCAATTCACAACCGAGATCGACGGGCTGGACATCCACTTTATCCACGTGCGTTCCAGGCACGAAAATGCGCTGCCGATCATCGTGACGCATGGTTGGCCCGGTTCGATCATCGAGCAGATGAAGATTATCGAGCCGCTGACCAATCCGACCGCGCAGGGCGGCAGCGAGGCGGACGCCTTCCATGTGGTTATCCCGTCGCTGCCGGGCTACGGCTTTTCCAGCAAGCCCACGGCGCCGGGATGGACTCCCGTCCGCATCGCCAAGGCGTGGGCGACGCTGATGCAGCGCCTCGGCTACACGAAATATGTCGCGCAGGGCGGCGACTGGGGCAACGCCGTGACCGAGCAGATGGCGCTGCAGGAGCCGCCCGGACTGCTGGGCATCCACACCAACATGGCGGCTACCGTCCCCGCCGATATCTCGAAGGCGCTCGCCGCCGGCGGCCCGCGCCCTGCCGGCCTCTCGCCGGACGAGAAGCGAGCCTATGAACAACTCGACGACTTCTACAAGAACGGCTTGGGTTACGCGATCGAGATGAACAACCGGCCGCAGACGCTGTACGGGATCGTGGACTCGCCGGTCGGCTTGGCCGCATGGATGCTCGACCACGACATCCGCAGCTACCAGATGATCGCCCATGTTTTCGACGGACAGGCCGAGGGGCTGAGCAAGGACGATGTGCTGGACAACGTCACGCTCTACTGGCTGACCAACACCGCGATCTCCTCCGCACGTCTTTACTGGGACAACGCGCACTTCCCGTCGGGAGGTTTTTTCGATCCCAGGGGCGTCAAGATCCCGGTCGCCGTCAGCGCGTTTCCCGACGAGATCTACCAGGCTCCGAAAAGCTGGGCGGAAAAGGCTTATCCGAAGCTGATCTATTACAACCGGCCAGCCAAGGGCGGCCACTTCGCAGCCTGGGAGCAGCCGAAGGTCTTCTCCGAGGAATTGCGGGCCGCCTTCCGGCCGCTGCGCGAACAAATCTAGCAGATCGGGGCGGCTCGCCTCCTCAAGACCTGAAACAGTGGGCCGGACCGTTCGGTCGGCCCGCGACGTGAAAGTGAGCGCCGTCGATTGGCGGACAGAGATGAGGAAAACCACCATGAAATCGGAAGAAACAACGCCAATGGCCGAAATTGGGAAAACCGCTTGCCTGCCTGACATCGCAGGCAACACCAGACACCTGGTTGCGTCGACAGCGCTTTTTCTCGCAGCCGTGATGGGCGCCGCGCCTGCCTTGGCCGAGGGCTCGGTTACATCGGCAACGTCAAAGAACATCGCGGTTAAGGAAACCGCAGGCGCGGCGCCCGAGGCCACCAGATTATCCGCAAGGCAGGTTCGTGTGGAACGCCGCACCCCCGCTTACTGGCGCGTCACCTTCGACAATCCGCCTTTCAACATCTTCGGGCCGGAAACCATACCGCAGCTCAACGAGGTGGTCACCGAGATCGAGAATGATCCGGAACTGAAGGTTGTGGTCTTCGACAGCGCGGTTCCCGGTTACTTCCTCACCCACTACAATTTCACGCCGCCTTTGTCCGAGTCGACGAGCCTGCCTGCCGGCCCGACCGGGCTCCATCCGCTTCCCGATATGCTGGTTCGTATTTCCCGCGCGCCTGTCGTGTCGATCGCGATGATCCGCGGCAGGGCCACAGGCGTGGGCAGCGAACTCGCGCTGGCAAGCGACATGCGGTTCGCCAGCCGGGAAAAGGCGATCCTGTCGCAATGGGAAGTCGGGGCCGCACTCGTGCCGGGCGGCGGGCCGATGGCGCGCTTGCCGAGGTTGATGGGCCGCGGGCGCGCGCTGGAAATCTTGCTCGGTGCCGACGACATCGGCGGCGAACTGGCCGAGAGGTACGGATACGTGAATCGTGCGCTTCCGGAAGATCAACTGGACGGCTTTGTCGAAGCCTTGGCCATGCGCATCACGACGTTCGACCGCCAGGCCATCGCCGACACCAAACGGCTCGTCGACTTCGCGAGCTTGCCTTCCGACCCGGAGATCGCCGCCGGCTGGGATGCGTTCATCACGTCCGTCCAGCGCCCGGAGGCGCAGTCCAGGATCAAACAGCTCATGGAACTGGGGCTGCAGACCAGCGGCGAGATCGAAGGCCGGCTCGGCCATTACACGGAACTCCTGAGCCAGGACTAGCACCCTCCCCGCCTTCGCCAAACTCAGCAACAAACGCAAACCCGCGCGCCGCTGGCTGCGCAGTCGAACAGGAGAACAACAATGTCCATTTCACAAAAAGGCATCGCGGTGGTGACCGGAGCCTCCTCGGGGATCGGCGCAATCTATGCCGACCGCCTGGCGCGTCGCGGTTACGACCTCATCCTGGTGGCCCGCAATCAAGTCAAGCTCGACGAGGTTGCCAAGCGCATCGCCCGCGCCACCGGCCGCAACGTCCAGGTCACGGCGGCCGATCTCAACTATAAGGCAGACCTGAAACGCATCGAGACGCTGCTGGCGACCTATCCCGGCATCACCATACTGGTCAACAACGCCGGGGTCGGCGCGCTGGTGTCGCTGCTGGAGTCGAATGTCGACGACATGGAGGCGATGATCGAGCTAAACGTAACCGCGCTGACACGGCTCACCTACGCCATGGTTCCGGCGTTGGTGGCGCGCGGAGGCGGCACGATCATCAACATCTCGTCGGCCGTCGCCATAGGACCGGAAATCCTCAACGGCGTCTACGGCGGCACGAAAGCCTTCGTGCTGGCCTTCAGCCAGTCGCTCCACAAGGAGCTTGCCGACAGGAACATCCGCGTCCAGACTGTCCTGCCGGGTGCGACGGCGACCAATTTTTGGGACTCGGCAGGTGGCTCGGTCGGTCAGCTGCCCGAAAAGATGGTCATGCAGGGGGACGATCTGGTCGATTCCGCACTTGCCGGCCTCGACCAGGGCGAACTCGTCACCATCCCGTCGCTCCCGGATGCAGCGGACTGGAATGCCTATGAAGCCGCGCGCCAAAAGCTCATTCCGAACCTCTCGCTGAGCAGATCTCCGGCGCGATACCGGACCGCGGCTGCCGCCTGACGAAGCACTTTTATCGATCAACCTCAAGCCCTTGGAGGCAGAAATGACTAGCGACAAAACACGCATTGAAGCCACGGCCGGCACTCGGAGAGCGCGGCCGCAGGACATGAAGCTCGAGGTGACCGTCATTCCGGTTTCGGATGTCGAGCGCGCCAAGCGCTTTTACAGCAACCTGGGCTGGCGGCTCGACGCCGATTTTCCGGTCGGCGACAGCTTCCGGGTGATTCAGTTCACGCCTCCCGGCTCGCCGGCTTCCGTTCACTTCGGCATCGGCATCACTTCGGCCGCACCCGGTTCGGCAAGCGGAAACTACCTGATCGTCTCGGACATCGAGGCGGCACGCGCCGAGCTCGCCGGCCGGGGCGCCGACGTGAGCGAGGTGTTCCACCGCGGCGGTCCTGGGCAGCCGGCGATCGGCGGCAGGGATCCGCAAGGCCGCAGCTATGTCTCCTTCGCGACATTCAAGGATCCGGACGGCAATGGCTGGCTGCTCCAGGAGATCACCGAGCGCTTTCCCGGACGCGTCGACGGCGACACGGCTTTCGCCTCGGTCGTCGACCTCGCCGCGGCGCTGCGCCGCGCAGCCGCCGCGCATGGCGAGCATGAGAAGCGTGAGGGAGGCAAGCACGACGAGAACTGGCCGGACTGGTACGCCGAATACATGGTCGCCGAACACGCCGGCAAGGAATTGCCGCTTTAGCACTTTCGCCGTGGGCGGCGGCGTGCCGCCGCCCCGTCATCATGCACGACAGTTAGCGGACCAGCCGGCAAACGACAGCTTGATCGGAGACGACGATGAGCGACGCGACATCCACCCGGCGCAGCCCTGACCTGCTCGGCCAGACCGTCGTCGTCATCGGCGGCAGCGCCGGCATCGGGCTGGAGACTGCCCGGCGAGCCCGCTCGGAAGGCGCCGCCATCATTATCACCGGGCGCAATCGCGACCGCCTCGATCGGGCCGCGCTTGAGGTCGAGGCCGACCGCACCGCGGTCTTCGACGCCAACGATCCGGCGGCCCTGGAGGCATTCTTTGAGAGTCTGCCCGACCCGATCGACCACGTCATGGTCACCGCGGGCGCTCCGCGTTACCGCGCTCCCCTCCAAATTCCACCCGAAGAGGCGCGGCACGACCTCACGGAACACCTTTTGCTCGCGATCAATGTCGCGCGCAGCGCCGCGGGCAAGGTCAAGCCGGCCGGCTCGCTGATATTCATGGGTGGCACGGGCGCGCGTCGCCCGCGGCCTGGCCTCGCGATCGTCTCGACGGTCACCGTCGCATTTCCCGCCCTCATAGCCAATCTGGCGCTCGAACTGGCACCGGTTCGCGTCAACCTGATCGCCGCCGGCTTCGTCGATACGCCGCTGTCGGCATCGCTGCTCAGCGAGAATCTCGACAAGCGCCGCGACGAACTCCGCGCGACGCTGCCGATCCGGCGTGTGGTGGAACCGGCCGACGTCGCCGCGCTCGCCGTTCACATCATGAGCAACACTGCGCTGACGGGCGCGACCTACGACATCGACGGCGGTCAGCAACTCATCTCCTGAGACTAGCCGCCAGAAAACCGCCGCAGCACACAAAGAGGCATTGCCATGAACGACTTCGACAAAATCGACGGACGCCGCCGTCACCTGATCGGCGCGGCCGCGATGGGTCTTGCGATCGCAGAGTTCGGCCTGGTTTCGCCGACCTTGGCCGCATCCACGGGGCAAACCGCGGCGACCACATCAGCGGCGGCCAACGCGTTCGGTCCGATCAAGCAGGTCGACGCGGGGCTGCTGAATGTGGGCTACGCGGAGGTGGGGCCGGCAGACGGCGCGCCCGTCATCCTGCTGCATGGCTGGCCCTATGACATCCACACCTATGCCGATGTCGCGCCCCTGCTTGCAGCGGAAGGGTTTCGCGTGATCGTGCCCCATCTTCGTGGCTACGGCACGACGCGTTTCCTGTCGGCAGAGACGATGCGCAATGGCCAGCAGGCCGCGATCGCCGCCGACATCGTCGCGCTGATGGACGCGCTGAAGATCGAGAAGGCGACGATCGGCGGCTGCGACTGGGGCGCCCGCACGGCCAACATCGTTGCAGCCCTGTGGCCGGAGCGCTGCAAGGCGATGGTCTCGGTGAGCGGTTATCTGATCGGCAACCAGCAGGCGGGCAAGCAGCCGCTGCCGCCAAAGGCCGAGTTGCAATGGTGGTACCAGTACTACTTCGCCACCGAGCGCGGCCGCGCCGGTTATGAGAAATACACGCGCGATTTCGCCCGCCTGATCTGGCAGCTCGCATCGCCGCAATGGAAGTTCGAAGACGCCACCTTCGAGCGCAGCGCCACAGCCTTCGACAATCCCGACCATGTCGACATCGTGATGCACAACTACCGCTGGCGGCTTGGGCTGGCGGAGGGCGAAGCCCGATACGACGATCTCGAGAAGCGGCTTGCGCAGGCGCCGGTGATCGCCGTGCCGACGATCACGCTGGAAGGCGACGCCAATGGCGCGCCGCATCCGGAACCGGCTGCCTACGCCAAGATGTTCTCGGGCAAGTACGAACATCGGCTCATCACCGGCGGCATAGGCCACAATCTTCCCCAGGAAGCGCCAAAAGCTTTCGCCAAGGCCGTCATCGACGTCAGCCGGCGTTGATGTCGATGGCCGACCAGATCGCCTGCCGCCGTCCCGAAGCCTGACGGGATACTTGCGCCGCTGCGACGGATCCCTGAAAAGCCCTGTTCAGGCGCTTTCCCGGCTCAACACCTCGAAGCCAAGCCTTACCGACCTGTTCTGGATGGTTTCGCCGCGCAGCCGCGCCAGCAGCAGCCGTCCCGCCTCGACGCCCGTTTCGCGCACCGGGAACCGCACGGTGGTGAGGCTGGGTGTGATCCATCGCGCGATCGGAGTGTCACCGAAGCCGGCGATGGCCAGCCGGCGCGGCACCTCGATCCCGACATCCTGGGCATAGCGGATTGCGCCGACCGCCAGCTGATGTCCCGCGAAGACAACGGCATCGACGCCGGGCGCTTCGTGGAGGATCGAGCCTACAACCTCCCCGCCGCTGCCGCTGCCGGGATCGCTCGTCACCTCATAATGCAAGGGTGGTGTCGCCTCATGCTCCTGGCAGACGAACCGCATACCTTCCAGACGCGCCATCATGCGGCTGTCGTCGAGGCCGGTATGGCCGACAAAGGCCAGCGTCTTGCGTCCCCGCATCAGAAGGTAGCGGCCAAGCGAGGCCCCCGCATCGAAGTTCGAGGAGCCGACGCTGACGTCCAGGGGATGCGGATTGTAGTCGAACATCTCGACCATCGGGATCCGCGCGCGCATCAGAAGTTCGGCGCATTCCGCCGCGCGATCCTTGCCGGTCAGCAGGATGCCGTCAACCCGGTGACCGATGAAGGTGCGCACCAGGTCCAGCTCGTTTGCGGCCCGGAAATGCGAATTGCCGAGCAACAGCTGATAACCCGCCGGCTCCAGCACATCGGCGACGCCTTGCAGCACCATGCCGTGGATCGGATTGGCCAGCGTCGGAACCACCACGCCGACCACCTTGGAACGGCTGGAGGCAAGGCTGGAGGCGACGCGGTTCGGGATATACCCCATCTGCTCCGCGATCTTCAGCACATGCTCCCTCGTCCGCGCCGAAACCCGCCCCGGATTGCTGATGCATCGCGACACGGTGATCGTCGAAACGCCGGCCGCTTCTGCAACGTCTTCGAGCTTCAACCGACCTCTCCCTTCGATCCAAAATAACGGTTGACAGGATCGTTGTCCAAACGTATCCACCAAATGGATAGCGCTGTCCATCGATGTCCACAGGATATCCATCGCCTCATGCGTTGCGGACAGACGATCAGGGGAGCGGAAGGCGTTGCGACGCCGGGACCCGGCGGTTTTGGTGGCGCCAAGGTCTCGATTTGGGGCGCGCGGGGAGGGCGGGACTTTGCCGGACGGGAAACTTCGAGCGGCCGTGGTGGGCGCTGGGTGGTATGCCGCGCAGAACCATATTCCGGCGCTGGCGGCCCGGCCGGAAGTGGCGCTCGACGGTGTCAGCCGTCTGGGTTCACACGACCTGGAAAAGGTCCGGGCGCATTTCGGTTTCGCTTTTGCCTCGGAAGACGCAGCCGCCGTGCTGGCGCGCAACCCCGACATCGTGGTCGTCGCCTCGCCGCATCACCTGCACCACCAGCATGTGATGATGGCGCTGGAGCGTGGCGCGCATGTGCTGTGCGAGAAGCCGATGACGCTCAATCCCTCGCATGCGTGGCAACTGGTGAGCGAAGCCGAGCGGCGGCAGCGCTATCTGCTGATCGCCAACGGCTACAACTATCTCCCGCAGGTGGACGCATTGCGCCGGCGCATTGCCGACGGTGCGGTCGGCACGATCGAGCATGCCATGTGCAGCTTCATTTCCGCCACGCGCGATGTGTTTTCCGGCGAGCGCGGTCTCGAGTCCTGGAAAAGCGCATTCTTCCGCCCGGCCCGCGGCACTTGGCAGGATCCGGCCAATGGCGGGGGTTTTGCCTATGGACAGCTTTCGCATTCGCTGGCTCTGTTGTTCTTCCTGACCGGACTGGCTCCCGTGGCGGTCTCGGCGCTGACGAACCCGGGCTCGGGCGTCGACCTCGCCGACGCCGCAGCGCTGCGCCTCTCCAACGGAGCGGTCGCCTCGCTTTCGGGGGCGGCGGCCATGCCGCAAGGCAACCGCGCGCTGATGCGGCTGTTCCTCACCGGCAGCGAGGGGATGCTGACGGCGGAATTCGATCGCGACTGGTGTGAAATCCGCCGCAACGACGGAGTTGTCGAACGTCTCGACCTGACGGACGGCGCATGGGTCTACAAATGCGACGGCCCGGTGAACGCGCTTGCCGACCTGGCGCTCGGCAAAGGTTCTAATCTCTCTCCAGCCATGATGGGTGCTCAGACGACGGCAACGATTGCCGCCATGCTGGATTCAGCCCGGCAAGGCGGCGCCCCCCGTCCGGTCGCGGGGAGAACCGGGCCATGAACGGCCTCGGACAGCTTCACGTATCCGCCTTCGTGATCAGCATCCGCGAGGGGCAGGTCGACGAATACCGCCGCCGCCATGCGGCGGTCTGGCCTGAAATGCTCGACGCGCTACGCGCCGGCGGCATCGTGCATTACGACATCCATCTCAACGCCATCGAGCGGAAAGCCTATGGCCACGTGCTGCGTGACCGGATCCCGGATCCGGCCGCGCCCGAGCATCCGGCCATCCTTCACTGGCGTGCTTTCATGGCCGATGTCCTGGAGATGGACGGCGATCAGCCGCGACGCGACCCGGTCGAGCATGTTTTCCACTTGACCGCCGAGACCTGAACTCAACGCAATCCAGGGAGGATTTTCATGCGACTTCGACTTTCGGCACTTCTTTGCGGGGCGGCGCTGCTTGCCGGAACCTGCGCCACCTTTGCCCAGGGCCTGCCCGACGTGCCGCGCAACCGCACGCTGATCAGCCAAGGCTGGGACTTCTACAACCAGGTGCCTTCGATCGACAATTTCAATCCCTACGCAGGCGTCCTGCTGCACCAGCGCAACAGCCTGCACTACACTGTTTACGAGGCGCTGTTCTACACCAACCATTTCACCAACGAGCTGATCCCGTGGCTGGGAGAAAGCTACAGCTACAATGGCGACTTCACCGAAGTCACGATCAAGCTGCGGCCTGGCGTCACCTGGAGCGATGGCGAATCCTTCGGCGCCGACGATATCGTCTTTACCATCGACATGCTGAAGGCGGCAGCGCCGGACCTGCTTTTCTCCGGCGCCATCGCCGAGTGGGTCAAGTCGGCCGAGGCCGTCGATCCACTGACCGTCAAGATCACGCTCACCAAGCCCGGCCCGCGCTGGGCACAGGACTTCCTCGCCACCGGTCAGTCGACCCGGCTCGTGGTCGTGCCCAAACACATCTGGGAGGGGCAGGATCCAAAAACCTTCACCAATTTCGATCTCGCCAAGGGCTGGCCGGTCGGCACCGGGCCGTTCAAGCTGGTGAAATCCGATGCGAGTTCGCTGTTCTTCGACCTGCGCGACACATGGTGGGCCAAGGACGCCGGCGTCGCCGCGGCGCTCCCCGAAATCAAGCGTATCATCTACGTGCCGGCCACCGCCGAGGCGATGCCGCAGCTCTACGCGACCAGCCAGATCGACATAGGCCGCAACATCCAGAGCGGCGTTTTCGAGGCCGCGCGTGCGCAGAACCCGAACCTGACGGCCTGGAATGCGGAAGGACCTGTCTGGGGCGCGCCGAACGGCTGCGTCATCGGGCTCCGCTTCAACGTGCAGAAGCCGCCTTTCGACAGTGACGCGCTCCGGCAGGCGGTGAATGCCGCGCTCGACCGCGACCAGATCGTCAACCTCGCCTACGAGGGTTCGGTTCTCAAGGCGGTCCTGCCCTACTCCTCCTACAAGGGCATGCTCGACTACGTCGACAACATGAGCGACACGATCGCCTCGGCCGGGCTCGACGGACGCAGCACCGACAAGGTCGACCAGCTTCTGACCCAGGCCGGCTTCAAGAAGGGCGCGTCGGGCAAATGGGAGCAGCCGGACGGCAAGCCGCTGCAGATGGAGATCCAGATCGGCCAGGGCGATCCGATCGGCCCCGTACTGTCGGAGCAGTTGCAGTCGGCCGGCTTCGACGCCGTGGTGAACGTGCAGCAGATCACGGCACAGACCGAGGCGCTGACCGCCGGCAATTTCGGCATGAGCGTCTATCCGCATTGCGGCAGCCTCTACGATCCGTGGCAGACGCTGGAGCATTTCCACTCCAAATACGCCGCCAAGCCAGGCGAGGCCTCGAAGAACCTGCGGGCGCCGACGCGCTATGCCAATGCCGAACTGGATAAGCTGCTTGACGCCATGCAGGCAAGGCAACCTTCGCCGAAGGACGCCGCCTATATGGACCTCGTCAAGCAGGCGACGGCGATCCTGGCACGCGACCTTCCCGAGATAGCGCTGTTCGAGGAGATCCAGACGCAGCCCTTCAACACCACCTACTGGACGGGGTTCCCGTCCTCGGCCGACCCCTATGTGGCGCAACCGCTGCCATGGGAAGGGTTTGCGCTGGTCATCCACCGCCTTAAGCCGACGCAGCAGTAGACGTCCCGACAAGAGACACATGCCGGAGGCGTCGATGCGCCTCCGGCGGAACTCTTCATTCCTGAGCGAGTCGAAATTGGTCAAGATCAAGGAAATCCGTGCCTTTCCGATCCGCACCGACATGGTGGGTGCGCTGTATCGGGAAGCCGACGCCAAGGCAGGCGCGCCGCGCCGAGCGCCGTGGACGAAGGATGCGGTGGTGGCCGGCCCGATGTCGGGCTACGAGAAATTCAAGAGCCGCCGCTCGAGCTGGCGGTTCGACGGGGCCGTCGGCTGCCTCGTCACGGCCGACGACGGAACCACCGGCTTCGGCATCACGCGCCACGGCCAGCCGGTCGTCACATTGATAAACGACCATTTCGCCACCGTGCTCGAAGGCGAGAACGCTATGGCCACCGACCGGGCCTGGGACATGATGGTGCGCATCGCCATGCCGTACGGGGCCGGCGGCCTGGCCGCATATGCCATCAGCGCCGTCGATCTCGCGCTTTGGGACCTCAAGGGCAAGATCCTGCGCGCGCCCGTCTACGAGATCGCCGGTGGCCCGACCCGCGACAGCATCGAGGCCTACGCCACGGGCAATGACACCGACTGGCACATGGAACTCGGTTTCCGCGCCACCAAGCTGGCCTGCCCCTACGGCGCCTTCGACGGGCTCGACGGCCTTGCGCGCAACGAGGACCTCGTCGCCAGGACCCGCGAACTGGTCGGGCCGGCCGTCGACCTGATGCTCGACTGCTGGCTGGCGCTCGACACCGACTATGCCGTCCGCCTTGCCGAGCGGCTGCGTCCCTACAATCTCGGCTGGATCGAGGACGGGCTGGGACCGGACAATCTCGACGCGCATGCCGCGCTGCGGGCGCGGCTGCCGTGGATGACGCTTGCTGGCGGCGAACACTGGTATGTGCCGCAGGCCTTCCTGCACGCCGCCAGCCGCCAGATGCTCGACGTCTTCCAGCCCGACGTCTGCTGGGCAGCCGGCTTCACCGGATGCCAGCGCATCGCCCACATCGCCGACGCCGCCGGCATCGAGGTAATTCCGCATGCCGGGCTCAACACCCCGTACGGCCAGCATTTCAGCCTCGCCTGCACCGGCATCCGCCGCGGCGAGTATTTCATCGGATCCGCGCCGGGCCAGCCGCTGGAGGACACGCGCATCTTCCCGGGCATGGCCGTACCGAAGGACGGCCGGCTGACGCCGAGCGGCGAACCCGGCTTCGGTCTCGGGCTCACCGACAAGACACTGGACGCGCTCTGCGCCTAGAGGACACCCGATGTACGGCAGATACGTAGCACAGCGCTTCGGCATGATGCTGCTGGTGATCTTCCTCGCGATCACCATCAACTTCATGCTGCCGCGGCTCATGCCCGGCGATCCGATCGAGGCGCAGCTCAACCAGTTGCTGGCGACCGGCGGCTCGGGCGGCGACATCGGCGCGATGGTCGCGTCATACCGCGCCCGGTTCGGCCTCGACCAGCCGCTCGTCAGCCAGTACTTCGCCTACTGGGCCTCGATCCTGCGGCTCGACCTCGGTGTGTCCCTCGCCGCCTATCCTGAGCGCGTGTCGCACGCCATCGCCGCCGGCCTGCCATGGACCGTCGGGCTGCTGGGGTTCGCCACCCTGGTGAGCTTCGGCATCGGCAGCCTGCTGGGGGCAGCCATGGGCTGGCCGCGCACCAGTCCGGCGCTGCGCAACTTCGGCTCGGGCGTGATGCTGCTCTCCTCGGTGCCGTATTTCCTGATCGGCATGATCCTGCTCTATGTCTTCGCCATCGTGCTCAGATGGTTTCCGGCAGGTGGCGGCATGCCGTTCGGCATGTCGCCGGGCCTCGACTGGCAGACCGCCGGCGCGATCGTCTGGCATGGCACGTTGCCGGCGCTTTCCATCATCCTTGCGGAAATCGGCGCCTGGGCGCTCGGCATGCGGGGCATGATCGTCAGCGTGCTCGGGGAGGACTATATCGCGCTGGCCGACGCCAAGGGCCTCAAGCCGCGCCGCATCTTCCTGTGGTACGGCATGCGCAACGCGCTGCTGCCGCAGCTCACCAAGCTGGCGCTGACGCTCGGCCATATCGTCTCGGGGGCCATCCTGGTGGAGGTGACGTTTTCCTATCCGGGCATCGGCTTCCGGCTCTACCAGGCCATCCAGTCCAACGACTATTTCGTCATCCAGGGCATCGTGCTGCTCCTCTCGGTGTCGATCGCTGTCGCCATGTTCATTCTCGATATGATCTATCCTCTCATCGATCCGCGGATCGCCGGAGCGCGGAGTTAAGCCATGGTCCGATTCGCCGCCCTTCGCGCGATAATGGGCAACCGCGCCCTGTTTGCCGGCCTCGTCATCCTGGCGCTGATCTGCCTGCTGGCCATCATCGGCCCGTGGATCGTCGATCCCGCCTCGGCGCGCGTCGGCGCGACGATACCGCGGCGCCCGCCCTCGCTCGATCACTGGCTGGGCACCGACGGGCAAGGCCGCGACATGCTGACGGTGCTTGCGTTCGCCATGCCCCAGACGCTGAAGATCGGTCTCGCCGCCGGGCTCATCAGCCTCACCGTCGGCGTCGTGCTGGGTCTTGTCGCGGGCTTTTCCGGCGGCATCGTCGACGTCGCCGTCCGGCTTGCCTCCGACGTGATGATGACCATACCCGGCATCGCCATCCTTGTGCTTGTCGCCTCTAACGTGCGCGAGATGACGGTCGGCCTGATGGCGCTCATCGTGGCGTCGCTGTCCTGGATGGTGGCGACGCGCACCATCCGCGCGCAGACCCTGTCGCTGCGCGAACGCGGCTACATCCAGGTCGCCCGGCTGAACGGATCCTCGGGACTGGAACTGATCTTCGTCGAAGTCCTGCCCAACCTCCTGCCCTTCATCGCCGCGAGCTTCGTCATCACCGTCTCCAACGCGATGCTCGCGACCGTCGGGCTGGAGGCGCTGGGGCTTGGGCCGCAGAACGATCTCACGCTCGGCATGACGATCTACTGGGCGCAGTTCTACGGCGCGATCCTGCGCGGCTTCTGGTGGTGGTGGGGTCCGCCGATCCTCGCCATCTCGTTCATCTTCGTCGGGCTGATGCTGACCTCGGTGGGGATAGACGGCTTTGTCAACAAGCGGATGGGGTCGTCGACATGAACCCCGTCCTCGACATCCGCAACCTCACCATCGAGTACGACACGCCCACCGGCGTCTTCACCGCGGTCAGGAACGTCAGCTTTTCGCTGGCGCCCGGCGAACGCTTCGGCCTCGTCGGCGAATCCGGATCGGGAAAGTCGACGACCATCCTGGCGCTGATGCGGATGCTGCGCGGCGGCCGCGTCGCCTCGGGCGACCTGCTGCTCAACGGCCGCGACGTCAGCGCGATTCCGGAGCGCGAATTTCGAACCGTCAGGTTCGCCCAGATGTCGCTGGTGCCGCAGGGAGCGATGAGTTCGCTGAATCCGGTGCTCAGGATCGGCCGGCAGATCGGCGACCTCTTCGACGACCATGGGGTGCGGCATGGCCGCGACGAGCGTCGCCGCGCGATAGGCTCGCTGCTGCAGCGCGTCGGCCTTCCGCCGGAAGCGCAGGACCGCTTTCCGCACGAGCTTTCCGGCGGCATGAAGCAGCGCGTCTGCATCGCCATGTCGATCGCGCTGGGGCCGAGCCTCATCCTGGCGGACGAACCGACCAGCGCACTCGACGTCATGGTGCAGAAGCAGGTCCTGGCGACGCTCGGCCGCGTCCAGAAGGATCTTGGCGCGGCAATCGTGCTGATCGGCCACGACATGGCGCTGATGGCGCATTTCGTCGACAGGATCGGCGTCATGTATCGCGGCGAACTCGTGGAGATGGGACCGGTGCGGGAGGTGTTCGCCTCGCCGAAGCATGACTACACACGGATGCTGATCGAGTCGCTGCCGTCCTTCGATGCTCCGCGTGCCTTGCGGCGCGCCGCGCAAGGTGCAACCTTCGCCCGGGGAGGCTGACATGTCCGGCGTGATCGAAGTGCGCAATGTCGACGTGGATTTTTCCGGCGGCATGGGCCGTCCGGCCCTGTCGGACATCACCCTTAATGTCGGCGGCACGCCGGCGATCACCGCCGTCGTCGGCGAGAGCGGCAGCGGCAAGACGACACTGATCCGCATGCTGCTCGGCTTCCAGAACCCGACGCGCGGCGAGGTGCTCTACGATGGCCAGTCCGTGGCCCGTCTCCCGGGCGCGGCGCGAAAACGCTTCCGGCGGCAGGTGCAGGCGATCTTCCAGGACCCGTTCGAAGCGTTCAATCCTTTCTATCGGATCGATCACCCGCTGCGCGTGCCGCTGAGGGCATTCGGCATCGCGTCGTCCAAGGACGAGGCCTATGCGAGGATCGAGACCGCGCTGCGCCGCGTCGGCCTCGATCCGGCACGGACGCTCGGCAAATACCCGCACCAGCTCTCGGGCGGGCAGCGGCAACGCATCATGATCGCACGGGCGCTTCTGCTCGATCCCAGGATCATCCTCGCCGACGAGCCGGTGTCGATGGTCGATGCGTCGCTGCGGTCTACGATCCTTGAAATCCTCCACGGGCTGAACCGCGACCTCGGCATTTCGCTGATCTACGTCACCCACGATCTCGCCACGGCCTATCAGGTGGCCGACACGATCGTCGTGCTGCATGGCGGCCAGGTCATGGAAGTCGGCGCGGCGGAGGAGGTGATCCAGCGACCCGCCCACCCCTATACGCGCGCGCTGATCGATGCGGTCCCCTCTCCCGATCCGGACAAGCCATGGAATCTGGATGATGACACCGACGCCCCGCGAGCGTTTCTGCCGGCCGGGCGCATGGCGCTCTATCCGTCCGGCCCGCTGCGCGCCATCGCCGCCCCCTTGCGCGAGGACGAGAAGCCAATCACCGCCGCGGCGGTCCAGGATGCGGTCGCCAGGGCAAGGACGCCGCATGTCGCCGACGCAGGGACGGCGGGATGATCCTCGACGCCCACTGCCACATCTGGGAGTCATGGCCATACCAGCCGGCGGTACCCGATCTGCTGACGCGCGCGCGGGCCGAGCAACTGCTGTTCGAAATGGACGCGAACGGCGTGGAGCACGCGGTCGTGATCTGTGCGGCGATCGGAGGAAACGACCACAACGCCGACTATGCATTCGAAGCCGCCCGCCGCCATCCCGGCCGATTGACCGTCTTTCCCGATATCGAATGCCGATGGTCGAAGGACTATCGCAAGCCGGGCGCGGCGGAGCGTCTGCGCGCAGCGCTGGACCGCTGGCAGTTTGCCGGTTTCACGCTGTATCTCGACGAGGCGGAGGACGGCACATGGCTGACGAGCGAGGAAGGCGTCGCCTTCTTCCATCTGGCCGCCGGCCATGGCCTGATCGCCAGCCTTTCGGTGCTGCCCCACCAGATCGCGCGTGTGGTGGATCTTGCACGCATGGCGCCCGATCTCACGATCCTTCTGCACCATTTCGCCTTCCTGGGCCCGCGCTCGAACACGAAACCCGACGGCGCCGATATCGTTCTGCGGGCGGCGGCCATGCCGAACGTCTTCGTGAAATATTCGGGCATGGGCAACGTCGCCGCACCGGGACAGGAATTTCCCTATCCCGAACTGCGGTGGATCCCGCAAAAGCTTGCCCTCGCCTTCGGATCCGCCCGCATGATCTGGGGATCGGACTATCCGGTGTCGCGCCGCCACTTGACCTATGCGCAAACACTGTCCCTGCTCACCCGCCACGGCCCGTTCACCCCGGGCGAACTTCCCGCCGTGCTCGGCGACAACATGCGGCGCCTGCTGGAAAGGCAGCGCACCCAACCAACGATATAAAGCGACATAGGAGAACTGGACGTGAACCAAATTGATCTTGCCGGGCAGGTTGCCGTCGTCACCGGCGGCGCCCAGGGACTTGGCTTTGCGATAGCGAAGCGCATCGTGGCCTCCGGCGCCAGGGTTTCGCTGTGGGACATGGACGCCAGATTGCTCGATGCCGCGGTTGCCGAACTGGGCGAGGCCGCCCGCTCGGTGGCGGTCGACATCACCGACCCGGCGGCCATCGTCGAGGCGCATGCCAGGACCGAGGCCGAACTCGGTGCCGTCTCGATCCTGGTGAATTCCGCGGGTGTCGCCGGAGCCAATCATACGCTCGACGAGTACCCGCTGGACGAGTGGCGGCGTGTCGTCGACATCAATCTCAACGGCACGTTCTACGTCAACAGGGCCGTCGTTCCGAGCATGAAGGCGCGCAGTTACGGGCGCATCGTCAACATCGCCTCGATCGCCGGCAAGGAAGGCAACCCCAACGCCAGCGCCTACTCCGCATCGAAGGCCGGCGTGATCGGACTGACCAAGTCGCTCGGCAAGGAGCTTGCCGGCCTCAACATCGCAGTGAACTGCATCACGCCCGCCGCGGCCCGCACCCGCATCTTCGACCAGATCACGCAGCAGCACATCGACTACATGCTCTCGAAGATCCCCCGCGCCCGCTTCCTCGAAGTCGACGAGGCCGCCAACATGGTCGCCTGGCTGGTCTCGGCCGAAAACAGCTTCACCACCGCCTCGGTGTTCGATCTGTCGGGCGGCCGCGCCACATACTGAGGCCGACGCCCGCGTCACCTTGCAGCGGAGGTTGCCCTTCCGCGTACCGGTCAGCGGATTGCGGGACTTTCCCGCGCGCCGACCGGGGCACAGCTGTCTCCCACCACCAGGGACGGCTGAAAAACAATGTTCCGCTGGTCGATCTCGCCGCCACGCTTGATCCGATCGACCAGCAGGCGCACCGCCTCGTTGGTCATGTCGACGAGCGGATGCTCGGTCCGCGTCAGGCGGGGGCGCAGGCCGCCGATGCCGGGGATCGTGTCCGTGGACGCGATCGAGATATCCACTGGGCACCGGAGACCCAGATCGGCAATGGCGCGCATCGCTCCCAGCGCCATCAGGCCGCTTGCCACATAGAGCGCGGTTGGCCGGTCCGGCGGCTCGAGCAGGCTGCGCGCCACCGAATAGGCCGCGTCCTCACGGAATTCGCCCGAACGTATGTCGCGCGGCTCCGGGGCCAGGCCCCGCGATTTCATCGCCGCCAGCATTCCTTCCTGGCGGCCGCGTCCCGTTGTGAGATGCAGCGGTCCGGTTATCGCGCCGACACGGGTGTGGCCAAGGTCGAGCAAGTATTCGGTTGCCTGCCGGCCCGCGGAGAAATTGTCGATGGTGATGGTGTCCGACCTGTCGTCCTCGACGGTACGCCCGAACAGCACGGTGGGAAGCGGTTTCTCCTTGGGGTCGCGCTGCAGATGCTTGGTGGAATCGCCGACCGGAACCAGCAGCACCCCGTCGCAGGAGAGCATGCGGACACGGCTCAGGATGCGCTGCTCCGCTTCCGGCTTCTCGTCGCTGTTGAACACCACCAGCGAATAGCCCCAAGCGGCCACGGCCGCCTCGGCCGCCCAGACGACACGCGAGAAGAAGGGGTTGGCAAGGTCGGCAACGACCAGGGCGATCAACTGGCTGCGGCCGCGCTTGAGATTCTGGGCCGCCAGCGAGGGGGAATAGCTGAGCTCCCTGATGGCGGCCAGCACGCGGGCGCGCAGCGTTGGGCTCACATAGGCGGAATCGTTGATGACGGCAGACACCGTCGCGGTGGACACGCCTGCCGAGCGTGCAACATCTTTGATCGTCGACATGCTGAAACCTAGCTAATCGTTTAGCTGAGTTTTGCTGCATAAAATGTGCCTGTCTAGGGCTTATCGGCAATAAAAACCGCTTGATTGGCCGCCTTGTTTGCTTAAGCTAGCGAAACGGTTCGTTGAACAGGCAGCCGTTCAGGGAGGAAACATGAAACAGTTTGTAGTGGGCGCCGCGCTTGCGGCCATAGGTCTTGGCATCGTGCCGGCATCGGCGCAGGACAAGCCGCTTGTTGGCATCGTCTCGATCTCGGCCACCGAGGCCAACAATGCACGTTACATCAAGGGCGCGGAGGCCGCGGCCAAGGAACTTGGCTGGGACGTTTCGGTCATCGACGCGGCCGGCAGCGCCGATCAGGCCAACGCCGCGATCCAGAATTTTGCGCAGCGCGGCGCCACCGCGATCGTCGACATGGTGTTCCCGTTCTCGTCCATTGGCGCCGGACTCGACTCGGCAAAATCGGCGAACATCCCCGTTGTCACCTGGGGTGGCGGGCTTGGCAGCACGGTCGCTGCGACCAACGGCTCCGGAGGCCCTATGGTTCTGCCGGTCAACGAATTGATGCTCAAGGCGATGGAAGGCAAGGGCTCGCTGCTCGTGCTCGCGTACCGGACAGGCGAGGTCTGCCGGAACCGCGAAGTCGAACTCGACAAGGCGCTCACCGCCTATCCTGACGTCAAGGTGACCAAGAACGAGGTGCGCATCCCAGGCTATTTCGAGGACGGCGCGCAATATGCCAATGCCTGGCTCGCCGCGCATCCGGCCGGCGACGAGAAGCTGGCGATATGGGGCTGCTGGGACGATCCGGCGATCGGCGCCATCGGCTCGCTGCGCGCCCAGGGCCGCGACGACGTCAAGGTCTATGGCGTCAACGGCAACGCCCAGGCGCTGGAGAATATCAAGAACGGCTTCATGACGGCCACCGCCTGGCAGGACAGCTACACGGAGGGCTACAACATGATCAAGCTGCTGCCCGAGATCCAGAAGGCAGGCGCGGATTGGCAGCCCAAGGCGGTTGAAGTGCCGGCGGTGCTGGTCACCAAGGAAACGGTCGAGAAATTCATCGCCGACCACCCCGATGCCATCAAGTAGGTTTCGGCGTAAAAACTGATCATGAACCACGTGTCTGGGTCGATGGGGACGCCCACGGCGCCCCCATTCATTTCGGCGGTCGCCGTGACCAAGTCGTATGGCGGTGCGCAAGCTCTGCGCGGCGTGTCGCTGTCGATTGCGCCCGGAGAAGTGCATGGCCTGGTCGGCGCCAACGGCGCCGGCAAGTCCACGCTGATCAAGATCCTTGCCGGACTGACGGAGCCGGACAGCGGGGAGGTTTTCGTCGACGGCCAGCCAACCGCTATCGGTTCGCCGCATCGCGCCAATGACCTTGGCATGAGCTTCATCCACCAGGAAGTTGCATTCGTGCCGGGCATGACGGTGCTCGAAAACGTCATGCTCGGCCTGCCCAAGAAAACACGCTTCGGCATGGTCGACTGGCCGGCGATCGCGCGCGACGTCGCGCCCATCGCCAAGCGGGTCGGCGTCACAGCGCCCCTTCAAGCGACAGCCAAGGGCCTGTCGACCGCCGAGAACTGGCTGATCAACATCGCCCGCGCGCTGGTGCGCAAGGCGCGCCTGATCGTCATGGACGAGCCGACCGCCTCGCTGTCGGCGAGCGAATGCCAGAAACTGTTCGCCATCATCCGCGACCTGTCCGCGTCCGGCGTGGCGGTCCTCTATGTCTCTCACCGGCTGGACGAGATTCTCGACCTTTGCAACCGCGTGACGGTGTTCCGCGACGGCCGCTCGGTGGCGGAACTCGACCGCCTGCAACTCACCCGCCCCGCGCTGGTCGAAGCGATCGTCGGCGGCGCCGTGGAGCATTTGGCCAAGGCGCGCGACGACGTGACGACGAGCGAGATCGTGCTTTCCGTTCGCGGAATGCAAAGGCTGCCCAAGGTCAAGGACGCGAGCTTCGACCTGCATCGCGGCGAGGTCCTGGGCATAGCCGGGCTAGTCGGCGCCGGCCGCAGCGAGCTGGCGCGCCTGCTCTACGGGGCTGACCTGCCGGATGCCGGCACGATGGTGCTGGAAGGCAGGCCCTACGCGCCGAGGACGCCAGCCGCCGCGGTGCGCGCCGGGCTCGGCCTGGTTCCAGAGGAGCGGCGGACGGAAGGATTGCTGCTAACCAAATCGGTTGCCTTCAACATCAGCCTGACCAATCTGAACGCCATCCTGGCCAACGCCATGCTGCCGTTCATCAGTTCCCGCAAGCGCGCCGGCATGGCGAGCAACATCATTCGCGACCTTTCCATCAAGGCACAGTCTCCGGACCAGCCCGTCGGGCGCCTCAGCGGCGGCAACCAGCAGAAGGTGGTGATCGGCCGCTGGCTGCAATCGAAACCGAAGGTGCTGATCCTCGACGAGCCGACGCGCGGCGTCGACATCGGCGCGCGAGGCGAGATCCATCGCCTGATCCGTGACCTTGCCGCAAAGGGCATGGCGGTGCTGGTCATCTCCTCCGAGCCGGACGAGTTGCCGGATCTTTGCGACCGCGCGCTGGTGATGACCGAGGGCCGCATCGTGCGCGAGCTTTCCGGCAGGCATGTCACGCGCAACGCCATCATCGAAGCAAGCTACGCCGCAGCGGCGGAAAGGGTCCCGGGATGAGTGAGGTCGGCCACACCACACGGCGCCTGTCGCCCGGCTCGAAGGCGGCGCTCGGCGTGTTCGCGCGCTACGGCACGATCATCGGGCTGGTCGTGATGATCATCGTCTTCTCGATCCTGTCGCCACGCGCTTTCCCGACCGTCACCAACTTCACCAATGTGCTGAGCCAGGCTTCGCTGGCGATGATCATCGCCGGCGGCCTCACCATGGCGGTCATCGTCGGTGAACTCGATCTCTCGGTCGGTTATGCCGCCAGCCTGCATGGCGTGCTGGTCACCGGGCTGATCGTCCAGAACCAGCTTCCCATCCCCGTGGCCATCGTCATCGTGCTGGCGCTGGGCGCCCTCATCGGCGTCGTCAACGGGCTGATCGTCACCAAGCTGAAGGTCAATTCGGTTATCGCCACGCTCGGCGTGGGCACCATCCTGGTCGGCGTCTCCTTCGCCTATTCCTCCGGCGTGCCGATCGTCTCCGGTGTACCGGAGACCTTCCTGCAACTGGCGCTAGGCCGCTGGCTGTTCGGCATTCCCAACCCGATCATCGTCATGGCGCTGGTGCTCGGCGGGCTGTGGCTGCTGGTCGAGCGCACAGCGATCGGCCAGGAGATCCAGGCGGTGGGCGGCAATCCGGCGGCGGCGCGGCTGGCCGGCATCAACGTCGACCGCATCAAGATCCTGGGTTTCGTGCTGTCCGGCATGTGCGCGGCGCTCACCGGAACGCTGCTCGCATCGCGGCTCGGCAGTGGCACGACCAATGCGGCGGATGCCTACCTGCTGACCGCCTTCGCCGCCGTATTCCTCGGTTCGGCGACGCTGCGCGACGGCGAGTTCCACATTCTCGGCACCTTCATCGGCTCGCTGATCATCGTGCTCGGCTTCAATGGATTGAACATTTTCGGCGCCCCCACCTATTCGCAATTCGTCTTCCAGGGCGCCATCCTGATCGTCGCGGTCGGCCTCGCCAGCCTCGGCCGCTCGCTCGCCGAAGGCTGAAGGGGGTTTGTATGCCGGACCAGAACATGCATTGGGACGTCTACGTGCTGGAATATGCGCGTTCCAAGGACCAGCCCTGGGTCGACCTGATCAGCGGCATGTACCAGGACGGCGTCATGGACCTGCCCTTCTCGTTCATCCTCGCCCGGCGCGGCGACCGCAACGTGCTGGTCGACACCGGTTTCATGCAGGACGATCACAGCTTTTCCCAAAAATTCGGCGTCCCCTACTGGATTTCGCCGCTGAGGATGCTGGGCGAACTCGGCATCGAACCGGGCGGCATCACCGACATCTTCGTCACCCATGCGCATTTCGACCATATGGGTTCGATTGGCGAGTTCCCGAATGCCCAGATCTACATCCAGAAAAGCGAGCTTTTGTCGTGGTACGAGGCGATCGCCCTGCCGAAGCGGTTTTCCCATCTCACCGCTATCATCGATCCCGACAACCTTCGGTCGGCGCTGGATGCGTCCATCGAACACCGGGTGACGCTGGTAGACGGCGACAAGGACAATGTGCTGGCGGGTATCCATGTTCGCCTGGGCAGCGGCCACACGATCGGCCAGCAATTCATCGTCATCGAGACCGAGGCCGGGCGACGCACCATCTCCGGCGACTGCGTCTATTCGCGGCGCCAGTTCACCGGCCACAATCACGACGGGGTCTATGTGCCGCTGAACAATGCCGTCGGCAGCGTCTGGGAACAGCTGAAAACAATCGACAAGATGAATGACGAGCTTGGCGGCGACCTGTCGAAACTCGTCATCCTTCACGACATCGAGCGCTGGAAGGGCTTTCCGGTCGTCAAGGAGGTCGAGGGTTTCCGGATCGTCAAGGTGATCTGATGACCGAGAACGCACGATAGCTCGACCCACGCGACCAAGGCGGTCAACGAAGCCGCGCTTGAGTTCGGCATGCCCATAGCGGCATTTGGACCGACGCGCACACCTGGCCGGCATGATGACAGGGGCGGAACGCCGCCCAGCGGCGTCCCGCGCCTTCGCTCGCAAGCCTAGTTCTTGACGACGTCTTCCAGGAAGAACCGGCCCAAGGGGTTCTGGTAGAAGTTCTCGATGTTCTTGCGCGAGACGTTGATGAACGGGCTGTAGTAGAGGTCGATCCAGTTCACGTCCTCCTTGGCCGTCTTCTGGATCTCGATGTACATCTGTTCGCGCTTGGCCGGATCCATCTCGACGCGAGCGGCCGCGACCAGATCCTTGACCTTCTCGTTGTTGTATCGGGTCATGTAGTTCATGTTGGCGTCGTGGCCAACGACGAAGGTGGTCTTCTGGTCGGGGTCGAGGATGTCGTTCGTCCAGTAGTTGACCCCAACGTCATAGTCGCCGGCCACCAGCATGTCCCATTCCTGGCTGGGATCGACCTTCTGGATGTTGACGGTGACGCCGGCCTTGGACAGCTGCTGCTGCAACAGCACGGCGGTCTGCTCGACGATCTCGTCGCCGGCGCGCACCACGTAGTTGAGCGTCAGGTCGGAGGCGCCGGCGTCGGCCAGCATCTGCTTGGCCTTCTCGGGGTCGTAGGGGCGCTTCAGATTGTCGGCATAGTAGTAGAGCGCGCCCTTCGGCACGTAGGAATTGGCCACCTCGCCGTATCCGAAGGTCACCGTGTCGACGACTGCCTGCTCGTCGATGGCCATGTCGAGGGCCTGCCGCACTTCCTTCTTCGCCAGCGCGCCCTTCTCGTGGTTGATCAGCAGATGATCCTCGCGGGTGGACGGGTCGAGATGGACGGTGAGGTTCGGATCCTTCTGCAACTCGGCGACGCGCGAGAACGGCACGAAGATCGCGGTGTCGAGCTGGCCTGCCTGCACGTTCAGCATACGGGTATTGTCGTCCGGCACGGAGATCCACTCGATGCCGTCGAGGCTGACGCGATCGGCCTGCCAGAAATTGGGATTCTTCTGGAGGATGACGCGGTCGCCGCGCCGCCATTCGGTGATGGTGAAGGCACCGGAGCCGATCGGCGTCTCGGCGTACTTCTCCGCGCCGAGCGTCTCAAAGCCCTTCTTGGAAAGGATCGACGCGATCGGGAAGGCAAGTGTGGCCAGGAACGGCGCGGTCGGCTGCTTCAGCTTGATCGTGACGGTCTTCGGGTCGGGAGCCTCGACGCTCTCCATCACCTTGAAGGGATCGGCCCAGAGCGAGCCCTCGTCGTCGCGGATGCGCGTGAGGCTGAAGATGACATCCTCGGCGGTCAGGTCGGAGCCGTCCGAGAATTTCGCATCGCGCAGCTTCAGCGTGTAGGTCAGTCCGTCCGGGCTGACCTCCCAGCTTTCCGCCAGGCCCGGCTCCAGCTTGGTGCCGGTCTTGTCGACACGGATCAGCACGTCATAGACGTTGGCGAACACCCAGAGATCGATGTTCTGTGCGGTCTTGATCGGGTCGAAGGTCGTCGAATCCTCGCGGCGGCCGATGGTCAGCACGCCGGCGGCCTCGGCGATGGTCGCTCCGATGGAAAGGCTGGTCATCACCGTGACCAGGCCGATCCGCATCCACTTGCTCTTCAACATCTGCATTCCCCTTCTGGTTGGCTTCTGGTGGTCAATTCGCGACCGCATGGGCTTGAGCGGTCGCCATCTTCAGCGGAGCAAGCAGCGGCTTGTCCGGGTCGATGTGCGGTACGGCGGCGATGAGGGCAGCCGTGTAGGGATGTTGAGGCCGGGAGAATACTTCCTCCGACCGGCCTTCCTCGACGATCACACCGCGATGCATCACCACGACACGCTGGCAGAGATTGCGAACGATCGCTAGGTCGTGGGCGATGAACATCAGCGTGAGCGACATGCGCTCCGCCAACTCACGGAACAGCTCGACGATCTGCGCTTGGATCGTCACGTCCAGCGCGGCCACGCATTCATCCGCGATGATCAGCTTCGGGTCGACGGCAAGCGCCCGCGCGATGCCTGCGCGCTGGCACTGGCCGCCGCTCATCGAGCGCGGCTTGCGATCGAGGAACTCGCGCCCCAGTCCGACCAGGTCGAGCAATTCGCCGCATCGTGCAGGGATGCGCGCGGGTTCGATCTTCCCTTGCACGCGCAGGACCTCGGCCAGCATCCGGCCGACCGTCTGCCGAGGATTCAAGGCGTTCAACGGGTCCTGGAAGACCATCGCCGTTTCGCGCCGCAGCGTCGCCAGTGCAGTGCGGCCCGAAGCGATGTCGGCGCCATCGAAGCGGATCGTGCCGGACGAGGCAGGCGTCAACCCGAGGATGGCGCGCGCCAGTGTGCTCTTGCCGCTGCCGGACTCGCCCACGATGCCGACGGTCTCGCCAGGCATGACGCGCAGGGTCACGCCGTCGACGGCGTTCACTGCACTCCGCCGGAACAATCCTCCGCCGGCGAAACGCACATGCAGCTTCTCGATGTCGACCATAGGCACCGCGCCCGGCGGCTGGCGTTTCTCGGGTTGCGGCGTCGCGTCTTCCTCCGACAAAGAAGGATGGCTGGCGATCAGCGAACGCGTGTAGGCATGGCTTGGTGCGGCGAGAAGACCCCGCTTGCCTCCAACCTCCAGCACGCGGCCGTGCCGCATCACCGCTATGCGGTCGCAGACCTGAGCGACGATGCCGAGATCATGCGTGATCAGGATCACCGAGAGCCCGCGTTTTGCGCGGATGTCCATCAACAGCCGCAGGATCTGCGCCTGGATCGTCACGTCCAGCGCCGTCGTGGGCTCGTCGGCAATCAGGATCTTAGGATTACAGGACAGCGCCGATGCGATCATGGCACGCTGGCGCATGCCGCCGGAAAACTCGTGCGGATAGTTGTCGTACTGGCGGGCAGGATCCGGGAATCCGACTTGGGCCAGCACTTCGGTCGCCGCCTCGCGCGCCGCCCTGGCGTCGAGGCCTTGGTGGAAACGGATGCCTTCGGCGATCTGGTCACCGACCTTCATGACCGGGTCGAGATGGCTGGTCGGGTTCTGGAAGATCATGCCGATCTCGCCGCCACGCACAGCCAGCATCTCGGCGTCCGACGCCGTCGTGAGGTCGCGCCCCGCGAGCGTGACCGAGCCGCCACTGATCCTGAGACGGCTGGAGGGCAGCAAACGGACCAGTGAACGGCAAAGCAGGCTCTTGCCCGAACCGCTCTCGCCGACCAGCCCGAGCACCTCGCCTTGCACGAGATCGAGCGAGACGGCATCGAGCAGAGTGCGCGGGCCGTCATCGCCGTCGTGGACGACGGTCAACTCGTTGACCTTGAGCAACGGGACGCTCACTCGTGGACTCCGGAGAGATCGGCCAGTCCGTCGCCGACCATGCTGAAGGCAAAGGCGAGCATCACGATCGACAGGCCGGGAAACAGCGTGATCCACCAGGCGGTGGTGACGAAGGGCTGGCCTTCCGCGACCATGACGCCCCATTCCGCGATCGGCGGTTGCACGCCAAGCCCGAGATAACTGATCGCGGCGCCGCTCAAAAGCACCAGCACGGCATCGGACATGGCGAAGACGACGGAGCCGGCAATGGCGTTGGGCAGCAGGTGCCGGAACATGATGCGCGTGCGGCTGAAGCCGAGGCTGACAGCGGCAATGGCGTAGTCCTGGTTCTTGAGCACAAGCATCTGGGCGCGGATCAGCCGTGCGTAGGAAACCCAGCCGACCAGCGCCATGGCGATGTAGAAGCTGCCGAGGCCAGGCCCCAGGATCGCGATGATCGACAGCATCAGCACCAGGAAGGGGAAAGCCAGGATGATGTCGACCAGCCGCATGAAGATGGCGTCGACGATGCCGCCGAAGAAGCCGGCGATCGTGCCCAGCGTGGTGCCGATGATGAAGGGGAAGAGCACGCCGATGACGGCGATCTGCAGGTCGATGCGCGTGCCCCAGATGACGCGCGAGAGGATATCGCGGCCGAAATTGTCGGTGCCGAACGGATGCAGCCACGACGGCCCTTGCAGCCGCGCCGCCGCATCCTGGGCAATCGGATCGTAGGGAGCGATCCCCGGCGCACCCAGCGCCAGGATGACAAACGCGACGAACAGGAACACGCCAATAGCGAGGGTGCCGCGGCGGCGGAAGGGACCGCGTCTGCCGCCGAGGGGAGTCGCCACGACCAAAGGTTCGCTCACAGTTTCACCCTCGGGTCGAGCGCCACTGTGACGATGTCTGCCAGGAAGTTGATGAGCACCGTGGCGCAGGCGAACACCATCGCCACGCCCTGTACGACCATGTAGTCGCGCGAGAAGATGGCACGCACCAGCAGCTGTCCCATCCCGGGCAGCGCGAACACGGTTTCCACCACCACGGTGCCGCCGATCAGCCAGCCGATGTTGACGGCGAGCAGATTGACAGTCGGAACCATCGAATTTGGCAGCACATGGCGCCAGAACACGATGCCCTCCGGCATGCCGCGCGCCCGCGCGGCGGTGGCGACATCGGATCTCAACCCCTCGACCATTGCAGCGCGCAGGCTGCGCGCCAGCACCGTCGACAGCGACAGCGAGATCGTGAGGCTGGGCAGGAAGAGATGCGTGAGCTTCTCGGGCAGCGTGTTGCCGTAGCCGGACACCGGGAAGATATCGAGCTTCACGCTGAACAGGATGATGAGCATCAACCCCAGCCAGAAGGGCGGAAAGCCTATGCCGAAGGTGGAGACGATGCGGATCGCTTGGTCGGCCAGTTTGCCCTGGTTGCGGGCGGCAATGGCGGCAACCGGCACGGCGATCAGTACGGACAGGACTACGCTGCAGAGGACCAGCATCAGCGTGGGCTCGATGCGGGTGAGGATGAGTTTCAGGACGTCGATCTTGTAGAGGATCGAACGTCCCATCTCCCCGTTCGAGAGGTTGCGCAGGAAATAGAGGTATTGGACGAGAAACGGTTCATCGAGGCCGTACTGCTCACGGATGCGGGCGATCGCGTCTGGCGTTGCCCGGGTGCCCAGCAGGACACGGGCGGGATCGCCGGGGATCAGCCGGACCAGGACGAAAGTGATGATGCTGACGCCGAACAGCACCGGCAGGAACTGCAGCGGTCGGTATAGAACGAACTTATAACGATGCATGGCCGTGACGGATAACTCCGTCCGCTTTCTGAAGCGTGGGTCGAACCTGCATCAATCCGCCCTGTTGCGCTCAAGGAAGCCGGACAGGATCGGATAATACACAGTCGGGTTCTCGTAGAAAGGCATATGGCTGGCGTTTGGGATGATGTGCAATTCCGCCTGCGGCAGCCCGAGCTTCATGCGCAGCCCACAGGCCGGCGTCAGTTCGTCATGCTCTCCATGCGTGATCAGCACCGGGACCTTGATCCTGGGCAGGTCCGGCACGCGGTTCCAGTCCTTGAGATTGCCGATGTAAAGGAACTCGTTCGGGCCTTGCATGGTCGCGTACGGACCCATGTTCCAATCGTCGAGCGAGCGGCGTACGGGGGCCGGCCACTGCGGCAGCCGGCAGACATGGCGGTAGTTGAGGATCGTCACCGCCGCCAGATACTCGGGATGATCGTAGGTGCCCTGCGCCTCGTGCCTTTGCATCATCGACACCGTCTCGGGGCCGAGCGAAGCGCGAAGCCGCTCCAGCTCCAGGACCAGATGCGGCATGTCGGCCACAGTGTCCTCGAGGATCAGCGTCCGCAGATTCTCCTGGTAGGTCAGCGCGTAGTCGATCGCCAGCCAGCCTCCCCAGGAGTGGCCGAGCATGTGCACCTTGCCGAGACCGAGCGCCTTGCGCACGGTCTCGGTTTCCTCGACGTAGCGGCCGATCGTCCACAGCGAGGCGTCGGTAGGCCGGTCGGATGCGCCCGTGCCGAGTTGGTCGAACGCCACGACGCGATAACCTTGGTCGATCAGGCAGGAATGCGCCTCGCGCAGATAGTCGCAGGGCAGGCCGGGGCCGCCGTTCAGGCAGAACACGGTCTCGCTACCGGAGCCGAAGCTGTAGGCCACGACCTTGAAGCCGTCGACATCAACCTCGATGCGGTCGTCGGCCGCGATCTCACGCCACATCATGGTCCCCACATGCACAGCTTTTAGGCACGGCCTATATTGTTAGCAAAATGTCTCGCGTGCGTTAGCTATAAGAAGTGATAGGGTGTCTTCGGGAGGACGCTGCGGACAGGTGTCATGCTCGACGAAGTCACTGCAATCAGGCGCCGGTTTGACGGGCGCCACTCGCTCGAAGAGTGCATAGACGAGGCGTTCGGGGCGGCCGGCCGCCTCGGCTACGACGCCCTGATCTACGACTACACGCCGGTTCCCTACGATCTCGACGGCTCCATCATGATCCCGTCGTTGCTGAAGTTGCGCAACATCGCCGACGACATGCACGATTACTGGTGCGACCGCGGCTATTTTCGCATCGACCCGGTTCAGATGGTCGCGGCGCGCAGCTCGACGCCTTTCGCGTGGAACTATGACAAGGGGATGGACACCGAGATCGGCGCGCTCCTGAACGAGGCCACCGAGCCGGTCGCGCGGTATCTGCGCGACCGCGATCTCGCCAATGGCGTGACGATCCCCATCCATATGCCGCGCGGCGGCTATGCCACCGTCACCGGCATCCGTCCCGGCTCGAGCGACGGCGATCACCGCGATGCCGCGACCATTGCACGCTTCAGCCTTCTCGCGCATGTCTTCCACGACGCCGCCTACGCCCATTACGACCGCTCGGCACTCAGCCCGCGCCTGCCGGCCCTGACCGAGCGCGAGCGCCAATGCCTGCGCTATTCCGCGCACGGCCTCTCGGCCAAGGAGATATCCCGCATCATCGAGCGGTCGGTGCCGACGGTGGTCATGCACCTGACGGCCGCCGCGCGGAAGCTGGGCGCCAGGAACCGCACGCAGGCCGTCGTGCGCGCCGCGCATTTCCGCCTGCTCGACGACTGACGGAGCAGCGGAGCGCGCCCGTGCCTCGACGCCCAGATCGGCAGCGCAGAAGCCTGCAACCACCTATTACTTCTCATAGCTGCCACGCATCCCGAACTGCTTTTAAGATGCCGCGGGCAGCGAGGAGAAAGAGCTTGACCGAGACGACAGAAGGCCATGTCGCGTTTCGCGACTACCGCACCTGGTACCGCATCACCGGCAGGCTGGAGTCTGCGAAATTGCCCCTGGTCGTCGCGCATGGCGGGCCAGGCTGCACGCACGACTATGTCGATGCCTTCAAGGATATCGCCGCGCTCGATGGACGGGCCGTGATCCACTACGATCAACTCGGCAACGGCAATTCCACCCGGCTGCCGGACAAGGGCCCGGACTTCTGGACCGTCGACCTGTTCCTCGATGAACTCGACACGCTGCTGCGGGCATTGGGGATCGACAAGCGATATGCCTTCCTGGGCCAGTCCTGGGGCGGCATGCTCGGCGCCGAGCATGCGGTGCGCCGGCCTCCCGGGCTCAAGGCGCTGGTGATCGCCAACTCGCCGGCCAACATGCACACGTGGGTGACGGAGGCCAACCGGCTTCGCCGCGAATTACCCCAGGACGTGCAGGATACGTTGGCACGGCACGAGGCTGCCGGCACGATCACCGATCCTGCATATGTGACGGCCTCGCGCGTTTTCTATGACCGGCACGTCTGCCGCGTCGTGCCTTGGCCGCCGGAAGTAGCCCGCACCTTCGCCATCATGGACGAGGACAACACGGTCTACCGCAACATGAATGGTCCGACCGAATTCCACGTGATCGGCACGATGAAGGACTGGACCATAGAGGACCGGCTACCCGACATCGCCGTGCCGACGCTGCTGATCTCCGGCCGCCACGACGAGGCCACGCCGGTGGTGGTGCAACCCTATGTCGAGCGCGTTCCGGGCATTCGATGGGCGCTGTTCGAGCATTCGAGCCACATGCCGCATGTCGAGGAACGGGAACTCTGCATGCGCACTGTCTCGGACTTCCTGAAGACGCGGGACTGAGCACGTCCCCGAAAATCGGGCAGTGACGGAAGCTACGAACTGACGTCTGCTGATCTCCCAGGACGAGGAGATCACAGAACATGAAGAAGCGCAGGAACCATGACGCTGGCTTCAAGGCTCGCGTTGCGCTGGAGGCCGTGAAGGGCGAGCGCACCGTATCGGAGTTGGCCGCGGAATATGGCGTGCATCCGACGATGATCCACCAATGGAAGAAGGCGCTGCTTGACGGGGCGGCGGACATCTTCGAGTGGGGCGGCAAGAAGACCGCTGAGTCGACGAGGACACTGTCCGGGCGCTGCATGCGAAGATCGGAGAACTGGCCGTCGCCAACGATGCTCCGCAGGGTCACTTGCCCCTGCTTCGATGTCACGAAAGCTCAAGCCCTGGGGCGGGAAATGAGACGCGGGATGATCGAGCGGAACCATCCCGTGCTGTCGGTGGGCGCGCAGTGCCGCCTGCTGTCGATCTCGCGGTCCTCGTTTTATTACGAGCCGCAGGGCGAGTCCGAAACGAACCTCGCCCTCATGTTGCTGATCGACAAGCAGTTCCTGGAGACCCCATTCTACGGCGTCCAGCAGATGACCTGGCACCTGCGCAACGAGGGTCATGCCGTGAACGTCAAGCGCGTCCGGCGGCTGATGCGGCTCATGCGCCTGATGCCGATCTTCCAGAAGCCGGACACCAGCAGGCCCGCGAAGGGGCACAAGACCTATCCCTATCTGCTGGGCGGGCTGCGGATCGAGCGGCCGAACCAGGTCTGGTGCGCCGACATCACCTACCTGCCGATGCGCAGGGGATTCCTCTATCTGGTCGCGATCATGGACTGGTTCACCTGCAAGGTGCTGGCCTGGCGCATCTCGAACACGCTGGAGACCGACTTCTGCGTCGAGGCGCTGAACGAGGCAATCCACCGCTTCGGCCCGCCCGAGATCATGAATACGGATCAAGGCTCGCAGTTCACGTCCTTCGCTTGGACCGACCGGCTGAAGCGGGTCGGAACCCGGATCTCTATGGACGGCAAGGGACGCTGCCTCGACAACATCTTCATCGAGCGCCTGTGGCGCGCGATGAAGTATGAATGCGTCTACTTGCACGCCTGGGAGACCGGCTCGCAGGCCAAGGCGGGTATCGGTCGTTGGATCACCTTCTGCAACCACCAGCGGCCTCACGCCGCCCATGGCGGACAGCCGCCCGCCGTGGTCTACTTCGACAGCATCGAAACCGATCAGCAGGCCCGGAGAGTAGCTTAAACCACCCGGAAACCTGCGCAAGGATCGGGGAGTAGCTCATATTGGGTCATGAGAGCGTCGACACCACGTTTCGCAATTACGGCCAGGTAAACCCTGAACGGCAGGCGGAAATCATGAAAAAGCTGGGCAAAAAACCCGGCCCATAAGCGGCAGCTTGATGACTTCCTCATCGATGCTGCGGGGCTTGGCTTAGAGTCTGTTATGAAGCTGCGGCAAGAGCCGCGACCTGGTTGATCATGAGACAAGCGAAAGCGACGACATGTAGTCCTGCGAGAGTGTGGGGATATCGTTCGTAATCTTTGACGAGCCTGCGGAATTTCGTGGCCCATGCGAAGGATCGCTCGACGACCCAGCGTCGTGGCAGGAGAACGAACCCTCGCTTTGCCTCGGGCAGTTTGACGACTTCAAGGGTGATGCCGTGCCGTTTGGCGGCCTGCGCGGCGCGTTCGCCGGTATAGCCCTGGTCGACCCAGGCGATCTGAACGCTGTCGCCGGTGACGGCCTGGACCGTCCTGGCGAGGGTTTCGACCTCGCCGCGATCCTCCGCGCTTGCCGGCGTGACGTGGAGTGCGAGCAGATGGCCGAGCGTGTCGACTGCCATGTGGAGCTTGGAGCCCTTCTTGCGCTTGGCCCCATCATCGCCGGCGCGCGCGCCGCTCTCGGGCGTGGATCGCAAGGTCCGGCTGTCGATGATTGCCGCACTCGGCTCGGCCGAGCGCCCCGCCGCAAGCCGCAATAGCGCGCGCAGATCGTCAACAAGCGCCTCGAAGCATCCCGCTGCCAGCCAGCGCTGCGTCTGCTGATACACTGCCGCCCAGGGCGGCAGATCATTCGGCATCCATCGCCACGGCGCGCCGGTCTTCACGATATAACGCAATCCATTGAACACCTCGCGAAGGCTGTGCTCACGCTGGCCAGCATCTTCCCGCTGCAGCGTCAGATACGGCGCAACCAGCGACCATTCTTCATCAGACACATCGGATGGATACGGCTTGCGGCAAGTGCTCATGCACAACCGTTTGAATCTTATCCATTCTTATGTCCATAACAAACTCTAGCCCAGGATCATGATCAAGGTGAAATCCCGCACCCGTCCGCTGAGAAGTTTTCGACGTGAACGACTGGCGTCTGCCTCAGTTTCGACGAGGTTCAGCGTTCCGAAGCGCGCGATCGACTTCCGTAAGCAACGTCGCAGCGTAGAAGGGTTTGCGGAAAAGCCTGCAAAGTCCCTGGGCATCGGCCCGCTGTTGATCCAAGGTGTCGTGGCGTGCCGTGATAAATATGACCGGCAGATCCGGGCGCTGGCTCCGCACGCGCTGGCAGAGTTCGAAGCCGTCGATTTCTGGTAATCCGATGTCGGTTATGAGGAAATCAAGCGTCTGCAGTTTGCCGCTCGGCAAAAGGGACCCGGATGACGGATATGGCTGGACGGTATAGCCGGCTGCTTCCAGCAGTTCTCGCAGCGACTCGAGCACGCGATCGTCGTCGTCCACGACGGCTATTCTCGAGGCCGCGGGCGTTATCATGTCGAGCCGATCCGGCATGCGGCCATGTTGTGGTCTTGCCTTGGCAATCTACCGTCGCCCTCGGGATAAGGAGGGTGCGCGCCCCCATCAGCTAACACGGACGCCCAGTGAACCCCTTTCATGAAGGTAACGTTCCTGCCCGCGTCACTTCACATGTGGGGCAGTATACCAAGGGACCGCACCGCCGATATAATGGAAACACGTTATACGGCGCAGACGCCATGCACACCGTAGCGGTGTGGGGTAAGTGGGACTTGTCATGAGGGATTTCCAATCCTTGCACGGGTCTCCGCAGGCGGCCGGTCCGAACCATCGTTCGAATAGCCCGCGCCCATCTCGACCTTCCCTTTGAAGACGAAATACACAACCAGTGTGTACACCAGGGTGATCGGCAGGACGACGACGCCGGCGCCCCAAAACAAGAAGGCCTGGCTTGAACGCGGGGCCGCCGCGTCGGCGATCGTGATCGTGATCGTGAATGGCACCATGTAAGGATAGAACGAGACGGCCAGTGTGCCGAAAGCCGCCAAGAAAATGAGAAGTCCGCAGACGAACGGCGTACGTTCCTGGCGACGGCCGACAGCGCGGAACATCGCACAGGTGGCAACCAGACCGATAAGCGGGAACGCCGCAAGTGTCGGCCGTTCCAGCCAGCGCTCCATGACCCGCAACTGCAGGCCGAGGGCGGCCACGAATGCCACCGCCAGGAAGGCAAGCACCCCGACGAGAAGCTTGGGAAGAATTCTGAACGCCATTGCCTGGATGTCTGCCTCGGTCTTGCAGACGAGCCAGCCAGCACCCAGCATAGCGTATCCAAGACAGAGGCCCAGCCCGCAAAGAAACGCAAAGGGCGATACCCAGCCGAAAGCACCTCCAGCGTAGTATCCGTTGGTGATCGGCAGGCCGGCGACGAGCGCTCCAACCGTCATCCCCTGGACGAAGGTCGCCACAAAGGAGCCGAGGATGAAGCATGCGTCCCAGAAGCGTTTTCGGCGAATGCTCTTTTGGCGGAATTCGAAGGACACGCCGCGCAGGATAAGGCCAGCCAGCATGATGTAGAGAGGCAGGTAGAAGGCCGACAGCAGGGTTGCATAGACCAGCGGGAAGACACCGAACAGGATGGACGCCGTGACGACCAGCCAGGTCTCGTTCCCGTCCCACACTGGGGCGATCGCGGACAGCATCTGACGCCGACGGTGTTCGTCCGGCGCGGCGGCCATGAGCATACCCACCCCGAGATCGAAGCCATCGAGCACCACATAGAGCAGAAGCGCGATCGCCAGTGCAGCGGTCCAGAACTCGATCATGATCTGCCCTCGCCGGCCGCAAGCGCTTCTGTGCCGCGGTCACTGTCGCCCGCCATCGACAGTGGCCTCTTGAGGTTCGTGCCTTCACTCCCCTCGGACTCGGGGGCGGCCGGCCCTCGCCGAAGCAGGCGGTAGATGTAGACGACACCTGCGCTGAAAATGACGGTGTATACGACGCAGAACAGGATCAGCGTCGCGGCCACCTGGCCGGGCGACAGGAACGGAGTGGCAGCATCCGCTGTCCGCAACTGGCCATATACTGTCCACGGCTGCCGGCCGACCTCCGCAGTGTACCAGCCCGTGAGCGTCGTAACGAATCCAAGCGGGAAGGAGAGGAAGGTTGCCCACAGCAGCCAGCGCTGGTGCTCGAGACGCTGGCGGCCGATCTGGATGCAGCCGTACCATGCCAACGCGAGCATCAGCAGGCCGCATCCGACCATGACGCGGAATGCGAAGAACGGGACCAGCACGGGGGGACGGTCGGCGACAGGAAAGTTCTTCAACCCGACTTCCCTAGACGTGAGGCTGTTGGAGGCGATCAGGCTGCCAAGATATGGAATGCTGATCGCATAGTCGTTCGATTCCGTCTTTTCGTTGGGCCATGCGATCAGCACCTCGGACGCCGGCTGCTCGTCTTCCCAGCGCGCCTCGATCGCGGCGAACTTGGCGGGCTGCTTGTCATGAACATAGTCGCCGACGAGATGGCCCACGATCAGTTGCGCCGGGACCAGCACAGCGGCTAGGCCGAGCGACATGCGGAGCATGATACGCGCTTCTGCCTTGAACCGTCCGCGCAGCAGATGCCATGCCCCCGTCGCAGCGATACAAAAGGCGGAAGTGACGTATGCGGCCATAAGCATGTGCGGGAACCGCACCCAGACGACGGAACTGAATATGATCGCGTTCCAGTCTGTCGGCTCGAATACGCCCGACGGCAACATCCTGTAGCCCACCGGCCACTGCATCCAGCTGTTGTTCACCATGATCCAGAACGCGGACATGGTTGTCCCCAGCGCTACCATCAGGCAGGCGAATAGATAGGCCCAGCGCGGCACGCGGTTGCGCCCGAACATCATCACGCCAAAGAAGCTGGCTTCGAGGGCGAAGGCGGTGAAGCTTTCATAGCCGAGAAGAGGCCCCTGGATCGCGCCCGTGCGGCGCGAGAGCTCGCTCCAGTTCGTTCCGAACTGGAACGCCAGCACGATCCCCGAGACCACGCCTAGGCCGAAGGCCACCGCAAATATCGTGCGCCAGAAATCCGAAAGGCTCCGGTATACCGGTTTGCCCGTTGCCATCCACATCGCCTCCAAGAGGCACAGCCAAGCTGCGAGTCCGACCGTGAAGGCCGGGAAGATGATGTGGAACGACACCGTCATTGCGAACTGGATGCGGGACAGCATGAGTGCCGTAACGTCCATAATCCGATCCTCGTACTCGCTGCTGTGGCGGATCTCGCCCTTCCGGCGGCTCCAGGCCGCCACTTTCAAGTCGTCCTATCGACGTCCGGCATAATGGCCGCCATTTCCATTGCCTGGCTCGCCGGGACCTCCTGGATTCCGATGACGATCTGATCGTCCGGTGCGCCCGTCGCGCTCTGGAGCAGATCCCAGAGCCGCGCGAGCATCCTGCGCTTGTAGTCGTCGGACCTGCCGGTCCGGATGACGAGCGTCAGCGCGGCCGCTGCCGCCGCTTCACCCGGTGAATCCGTTGCCTTGCGGGTAATCCTGAAAGACGATGTGAACCCAGTTCTTTGGAAGGGCGGCGTATTCAGAATGGAACGCAGTCAGGTCGGCCGCCAGTTCGCGCTTGGCTTCCGGGGTAAGCACGCCGGTCTGTGTGGTGATCGTGTAGAGTGGCATCGACTGGGCTCCATCCACCGCCTAGAGACGAATGTTCTCTTCGGCGAGGTGGATCAGTTCGCGGCCCCGGCCGTCGAGAACGGCCCTGAGCATGAACATTCCGAATTTCTGCGCTTCGTCGAACGTCTTGACTGGCGGCATTACGAGTTCCTGGCGAGCGCTTACTACATCGAGAAGTGCGGGTCCTTCGTGGGCGAGAACGTCGCGGATGCCGGCTTCCAGGTCCTGTGGCCGTTCCACGCGGACACCCTTGATGCCCATGGCCTGAGCCATCGCCGCGAAGTTCGGGTTGGCGAGATCGCAGCCGGCATCGAGGAACCCCGACGCCTTCATCTCCAGCTCGACGAATCCGAGCGTGCCGTTGTTCAACACGACGATCTTGACCGGCAGTTTGTGCTGAATGAGCGTCACGAACTCGCCCATCATCATGGTGAAGCCACCGTCACCCGACATTGAGATGACCTGCCGGTTTGGGAACGATGCCTTTGCCCCGATGGCATGCAGCATCGCGTTTGCCATGGAGCCATGGTTGAACGAGCCGATCAGCCGCCGGCGTCCGTTCATCCTGAGATACCGCGCAGCCCAGGCAACCGGGGTGCCAACGTCGCAGGTGAAGACGGCATCGTCGTCGGCCAGGTCGCTGACGAGCCTGTTCAGGTGCTGGGGGTGAATGACTCCTCCACCCGTACCGCCTTCGGAGAGGCTGTCGAGCTTCGCGCGGGCCTTTCGGTAGTCCGAGAGAGCCTCGTTCAGATGGAGTTTCTCGGACTTCTCCTCCACGAGAGGAAGAAGGTCGTCGAGCGTAGCGGTCACGTCTCCAATAACACCGAGGTCGAGAGCGCAACGATTGCCAAGTGCCTCGGGACGGATGTCGACTTGGGCTATGCGTGCATTCTGCGGAAGGAACTGGCGATAGGGAAAGTCGGTCCCGAGCATCAGCAGCGTGTCGCAGTTCTTCATCGCCCAATATCCGGAGGCAAATCCCAGCAAGCCGGTCATGCCGACATCGAAAGGATTGTCGTATTCGAGGTGCTCCTTACCCCGAAGCGCATGCACGACGGGCGCCTTCAGCTTTTGGGCGAGTGTGACGACCTGGTCGTGCGCTCCGGCGCAGCCGGCTCCGCAGAAGAGGGTTACGCGATCGCCCTCGTTCAGCAGTCGGGCTAGCTTCGTCAGTTCTTCGGGGCCGGGGCGGACGCTCGGACTCGCCGGAACGATCCAGGCGGGCACCTGCGCTGAGATGTGCTGGAGCGCTATGTCGCCGGGCAGCACGACGACCGCGACGCCCTTGCGTGCTACCGCTACGCGCAGTGCGCGGGCGAGCACCTGGGGCAGCTGGTCAGGGCGGCTGACAAGCTCGACGTAGTGGCTGCATTCCCGGAAGAGGCTTTCGGGGTGGGTCGCCTGGAAAAAGTCGATGCCGATCTCGCTGCTCGGAATGTGCGCGGCAATCGCGAGCACGGGGACCCCGCTTCGCTGGGCATCGTAAAGGCCATTGATCAGATGGAGGTTTCCCGGTCCGCAGCTGCCTGCGCAGACTGCCAGTTGGCCTGTGAGATGCGCCTCGGCGCAGGCTGCGAACGCCGCCCCTTCTTCATGGCGCATATGGATCCACTCGATCGTCTTCAGGTGTCGAAGTGCATCGGTGAAACCGTTCAGGGAATCCCCAACCACCCCGTAGATGCGTTTCACGCCGGCCTCGCCGAGCGTTCGTGCCATGTACTCCGCAGCGGTCATGCTCATGATTTGTGTCCCGGCTCTTAGAAAATTTGCGCAGTCGAGGGAGGTCCGTCCGCCGCCGGGCCTGGATAGTTCAAGCGAGATAGTCCCGCAGGATGGGCAGGTCGGTGACCGAATAGGCCATGCTGAACCGGTAACCCTTGCCCACGCGCAGCGGCGCAATCCGGTGCATGTCCTCCCCGGCGACTTCGGGGATCGTGAGTTCGGCGCTGCCGGACCAGACCTGTGTGAACGTCAGATCGTCCATCTTCGACAGGGTGAGCTGGTTGACGGCCGGTTTGTCCCGGAGACCCGCAGTCAGTTGCGGAAAGTAGCGACGGATGACGGTCGGACGGTTGAATACCTTTGTCGGATCCGCAACAGGCTCCTCCAGCTGGATGCGCGCTGTCGCCATGCGTTCGCCATGGGCCGAAACGCTTGCACCGAACCTGCTACCCTTAACGATCGGGGCGGCCGCAGGATTCGGCGCAGCGAAGCTTCGCGTCTGGAAGATGCTGCCAAGCTTCTTGGGATAGCCCTGGATCCAGCCGCGGGCCAATGCGGCATCGTTGTCGACGAAGATATAGGGGCACAGGTTGACCGGCTTGCCGTCGAGACGCGCCTCGACTAGGAGGAAGGCCTCGCGGTATTGATAGCGGGCGGGGTCGGTCAGTTCGTCGTCCGAAGCGGTGAACTGCCAGTCTAGGAACCAGAAAAAGGCCCGGCCCTTAGCTTCGCTGTCCGGTTCCACACCGGGCGGAAGCAGCGCCGAGATAGCAGCTGGGTCGGTCCAGTATTCCACCGCGATGCAGTAACTGGCGTAGTGCCACGGGGGCGCCGGCGTTGCGGCCGACTTCCCTTCGGGCGACTGAGGGACCATGTAGCCTTTGAGCATGTGCAGCGCTCCATCCTAGGGCCGGCCGATCGGACGGCTTTCATGGCGGAAACCTCTCATGCTGCTGACAGCCAGAGCGAGTCAAAGCTCGCAAAGTGAAGTAAATCCCTTTTCCGAAAAGCAATCTCCGTTGAAGCAGAGATACCCGGAGGACGAAATGGCGCTACATGCATTTGCGTCAGCTTGCAGCGATTTACAACTGCTTGCAGCTATGAACTGGCCCTTTCGCTTGGCATATCCACAGTGAGGGCCGGAAGTGACCTCCATGTACAGTCTCCCACGGTGTCTGCTGGAGTAACAGCGATCAAGGTCTTCTATTTGATCTTCTGCCCCAATGGTCGCTTGAGTCGAACCAAGAGGCGACATCCGAAGGGCGGTAACCGCAGGCACTGGACATTGGTCCAATGCTGCCCCCGGTTTTCGAGGCAGGTAATTGGCGGCTGTGTGCAGATGGCTGAAGCAGCAGACAAAATGACCCGCAGGCGCCTCGTATCGGCCCCTGGAAGTATGTGGACGAAATTCGTGCTTACCTGCCTTCTGACCTCAAAGACCCCCAATCAGAGAGGACTCTTAACTCGATGTTATTCCAACTCCAAAACGCGGAGAGGAGCGGCTTGCAGCCCACGAATGGCCATTCAACGTGTGAAAAACAGATGTCACGCGCGTTGACGCGGCACCACTCCCGCGATCGAGTTTATGCGCAAAAGCGCGGGCATTTCCGAAATCCTTCATCGGGCATTTCGACTAAGGTCTGTAGAGGTTCAACAGACAAACTCGTCGCAACGCGTTCGCCTGCAGATTGGGATGCCGGTGCCCGACCCCAATGTCAGAGTAGACGTAACCGACTGGATTCGCCATGACAGATGTATCGCGGGTTGGCCGCGTGCGCCGGCTCATCCTGAAAGTGATCGGCGCCCTGGTGCTGCTCGGTGTCATTGGAACGGGAGGAACGGTCTGGCTCCTACGCCACAACGAGGCACACCCGGCGACAATCACGACGCCGCTTGAATCTTCGCCGGTTCCTGTAGAGATCGCATTGGCCGCGAGCGCGGATGTGCCGATCTATCTCTCGGGCCTCGGCACCGTCCAGGCGTTCAACACGGTGACAATCCGGACCCGGGTCGACGGCCAGTTGCAGAAGGTGCTGTTTACGGAGGGGCAGACGGTCAAAAAGGGGGACCTGCTCGCGGTGATCGACCCCCGACCGTTCCAGGCCGCTCTCGACGAAGCTACCGCCAAGATCGCGCAGGACCAGGCCAACCTGAAGAATGCCCAGCTTATCCTGGACCGCGATGCCAAACTCACTGCCAAGCAGTTCACAACCGTCGAAACCACCGACACCCAGCGCGCCACGGTGGAGCAACTTCAGGGGCTGCTGGCGCAGGACCAGGCCGCGCAAAGCGATGCGGCGACCCAGCTTTCCTATACGCAACTGACATCGCCGATCGACGGACGCACCGGTATTCGGCAGGTCGACGAAGGCAATATCGTGCACGCGACGGACACCACCGGCATTGTCGTCATCACCCAGCTAGAGCCGATCTCGGCGATCTCGACCCTGTCGCAGGACGGTCTTCCCGCCGTGCGAGCAGCGCTCCAGGCCGGTCCCGTGCCGGTCACCGCGTTCACGACAGACGGTGCAACCAATCTCGGAGACGGCACGCTTTCGCTGATCGACAACGAGATCGACCAGTCCGCCGGGACCATCCGGCTGAAGTCGAACTTTCCCAACAAGGATCTTTCGCTCTGGCCCGGCCAGTCCGTTCAAATACGCCTTCTGCAGCGGGTGACCCGCGGCGCCACCACCGTGCCTTCGGCCGCCCTGCAACGCGGGAGTGAAGGCTTTTTCGTCTACGTGGCAGGGGCTGACAACGTCGTAAAGGCAAGGCCGGTCAAGCCGGGGCAGATCGCCGGGGGCCTCGCCGTCGTGGAGGAAGGCCTGACGCCAGGGGAGCGGGTCGTCACGGCCGGACAGTACCGTCTCGACAACGGCGTCCGCATCTCGCCGCAGGACGGCGGTAGCGCTGCAGTCGGCACTTCCGCCGGAGGTTGACGCAATGTCGATTTCATCCTGGTTCATTCGCCACCCGATCGGCACATCGCTGTTGACGGTGGCAATCCTGGTGGTAGGCGCCGCCGCCTATCCGCTGCTGCCGGTGGCGCCGCTGCCGGAGGTGGAGTTTCCGACGATCCAGGTCTCTGCGCAGCTTCCCGGCGCCAGCCCGCAGACCATGGCCTCATCGGTCACGCAGCCGCTGGAGCGGCAGTTCGGACAGATTCCGGGCGTCTCACAGATGACGTCCATCACCACGCTCGGCACCAGTTCCATCACCCTGCAGTTCGATCTCGACCGCGACATCGACGGCGCAGCGCAGGATGTGCAGACCGCTATCAACGCAGCCGCCGGCCAGCTTCCGACCAGCCTCCCCTCCCCGCCTACCTACCGCAAGGTCAACCCGGCCGATCCTCCCATCCTGGTCCTGGCGCTGACCTCCGACGTGTTGCCGCTTACCCAGTTGGACGATTTCGCCGAGAACGTGCTGGCGCAACGCATCAGCCAGGTTCCGGGCGTCTCGCAGGTCGGGATATTCGGACAGCAGAAGCCGGCCATCCGCATACAGGTCGATCCCCGCAAGATCGCCAGCCGCGGACTGTCGCTGGAGGACATCCGCACGATGATCGCGGAGACCACCTCCGACGGGCCGAAGGGAAGCATCCAGGGCGTGGCGCGGACCTATACGATCTATGACGATGACCAGCTTCTGGCCGCTGATCCCTGGAACGACGCCATCATTGCTTACCATGATGGCGCGCCGGTGCGCGTGCGCGACATCGGCAATGCGATCGATGGAGCCGAGAACACACAGCTCGCCGCCTGGGCGAACGGCAAGCCGGCGATCATCCTGCCCGTCTTCAAGCTTCCAGGCGCCAATGTCATCGAGACGGTAGACCGGATCAAGGCGATGCTCCCGCAATTGCAGGCGCTGGCGCCGCGTGCGCTGCACGTCTCGCTGCTCAGCGACCGCACCACGACCATCCGAGCGTCGGTGGCAGACGTGGAGAAAACGCTGCTGCTCACCATCGTGCTGGTGGTCTCCGTGATCTTCGTCTTCCTGCGGAGTTTCTGGGCGACCGCTATTCCGAGCGTCACGGTGCCGCTTGCCCTGATCGGCTCTCTGGCCATGATGTATGCCTGCGGCTTCAGCCTCGACAATCTTTCGCTGATGGGCTTGAGCATTGCGATCGGATTTGTGGTCGACGATGCCATCGTCATGATCGAGAACATCGAACGGCATCTCGAGAGCGGGAAATCGGCAATCCAGGCCGCCATGGACGGTTCGGCCGAGATCGGCTTCACCATTGTCTCGATCAGCCTGTCACTGATAGCGGTGTTCATCCCCTTGCTGTTGCTTGGCGGCATTGTCGGGCGCCTCTTCCGCGAGTTCGCAGTGACGGTGACGATGACCATCGTCATCTCCGCTGCCGTGTCGCTGACGCTGACGCCCATGATGTGCTCACGCTTCCTACGGGCCGAGGGCGGCCGCAAGCACGGCCGCCTGTACATGGCGTCGGAGCTCGCCTTCGACACGCTGCTCAACGGCTATCGCGCGACGCTCGACATCGCGCTGCAGCATCATCGCTTCACGTTCGCGATCTTCCTCGCAACGCTGCTGGCCACCGGTTACGTCTTCGTCAAGATTCCCAAGGGCTTCTTCCCGATCCAGGACACCGGCCTGATCGTCGGCATCTCCGAGGGCGCGCAGGATGTCTCCTTCGCCCAGATGGTGGATCGCCAGCAAGCACTCGGGCGCGTCGTCTCCGCCGATCCGGATGTCGCGACCGTCGGCATGGCTGTCGGCGCGCTGGCTGGCCAGACGCTGAACAACGGACGCCTGTTCATCACCTTGAAGCCCCTGGACCAGAGAACCGCATCCGCCGGGCAGATCATCCACCGGCTGCGCCCAAAACTCGCGCAGGTCGAAGGCGCCGCCCTGTTCCTGCAGCCGGCGCAGGACATCAATGTCGGGGGCCGGCTCTCCCGCACGCAGTTCCAGTATACGCTGCAGGACGGCAACACGGACGAACTCAATGCGTGGGCGCCACAACTGCTTGCCAGGCTAAAGACTTTGCCTGAATTGGCCGACGTCGCAACCGACCAGCAGAACAGCGGAACGACAGTCTCTCTGACCATCAACCGTGATCAGGCCTCGAGATTCGGCATTTCCCCCCAATTGATCGACAATACGCTTTACGACGCGTTCGGCCAGCGCCAGGTGACGCAGTATTTCACCGACCTGAACAGCTACCATGTCATCCTCGAACTGGATCCCAAAGCGCAGAATTCGCCGCTCGTGCTCAACCAGCTCTACCTGACCTCTCCGCTTACCGGCGAGCAGGTTCCGCTGAACCTGCTCGTCAAGCAAACGACCGAGCCGACCGCCGTGCTCGCCGTGAACCATCAAAGCCAGTTTCCGTCGGTTACACTGTCCTTCAATCTCCCGCCCGGCGTGGCGCTCAGCCAGGCCGTCTCGGCCATCCAGCAGGCGCAATCGGCCATGGGCGTGCCGCCGACCCTCATCGGCACGTTCCAGGGCAATGCACAGGCCTTCCAGGAGTCGCTGGCAAGCGAGCCGCTGCTGGTTCTGGCCGCTGTGTTCGTGATCTACGTCATTCTCGGTGTACTTTACGAGAGCTACATCCATCCCGTCACGATCCTGTCCACCTTGCCGTCCGCTGGCCTCGGCGCCCTCGTCATGCTGTGGGGTTTCGGCTTCGACTTCACTGTAATCGCGCTGATCGGGATGATTCTGCTGATCGGCATCGTCAAGAAGAACGGCATCATGATCGTCGACTTCGCGATCTCCGCGGAACGTGACCAGGGACTCGAGCCGAAGGCTGCAATCCGCCAAGCTTGCCTGCTGCGCTTCCGACCTATCATGATGACAACCATGGCCGCGCTGCTTGGCGGTGTGCCCTTGATGCTCGGGCACGGGACCGGGTCGGAGCTGCGACAGCCTCTCGGCTACGCCATCGTTGGGGGGCTGATCGTCAGTCAGGCAATGACGCTTTATACAACTCCGGTCGTTTATCTTTATCTTGACAGGTTCAGCCGGTTGCTGTCCGGACCGTTTCGGCCGACCGGCAACGCCTCCACAGCGGACAATGCGACAAAGGTGTTGATTTCCGCTGAGAACTGACCCGGGTCGCCGAGAAGTGACCGGTCTCATGTATGGTTTGGGTGTCAGGATTTGGTCAAGGTAGGCGCTTTCTCCTTCTTTGCGGCGGGTGTCTTTGCCGAGCTGTTCTTGAAGCGGAAGCTGTCGTTTCCGGTCTCCAGGATGTGGCAATGATGGGTGAGGCGATCGAGGAGCGCCGTCGTCATCTTGGCATCGCCGAAGACGGCGGCCCATTCACTGAAGCTCAAGTTGGTGGTGATGACGACGCTGGTGCGCTCGTAGAGCGTGCTCAGCAGATGGAACAGCAGCGCTCCACCTGATGCGCTGAAGGGAAGGTATCCAAGTTCGTCCAGGATGACGAGATCGGAATGGGCGAGCCGGTTGGCGATCTGGCCGGCCTTTCCCTGGGCCTTCTGCTGCTCAAGGGCGTTGACGAGTTCGACGGTGGAGAAGAAGCGGACACGCTTGCGATGATGCTCGACTGCCTGCACGCCGAGAGCTGTGGCGATGTGGGTCTTTCCGGTGCCTGGACCTCCGACAAGCACGACGTTGTTGGCCTCGTCCATGAACTCACAGCGATGGAGTTGGCGCACGAGGGCCTCGTTGATCTCGCTGCTGGCGAAGTCAAAGCCGGCCAGGTCGCGATAGACGGGGAAGCGGGCTGCCTTGAGCTGATAGGCGGTGGATCTGACCTCCCGTTCTGCCATCTCGGCCTTCAGCAGTTGCGACAGGATCGGGATGGCGGCCTCGAAGGCTGGAGAGGCCTGCTCGGTGAGCTCGGCGACGGCTTGCGCCATGCCGTGCATCTTGAGGCTCCTGAGCATAATGACGATGGGGCCGCTGGCGGGATCATGACGCATGGCGTACCTCCCGAGCCTGGCGCAGCGCATCGTAGCGCTCGACATTGGCCTGCGGCTCCTTGGCCAGGCTCAGCGCCTGCGGCGCATCCACGACCGGCGTCGCGATCGGCTTGCCATCGACCAGCCTGTGCAGGAGATTGAGGATGTGGACCTTGGTCGGAACCCCGGCCTCGAATGCCATCTCCACTGCCGCCAGCACGGCCTGCTCGTCATGCTGCAGGACAAGGGCCAGGATCTCGACCATCTCCCGATCGCCGCCGGACTTCCTGAGCAGATGCTGCTGCAGCCGTTTGAACGCTTCGGGGAGCTCTGTGAAGGGTGCGCCGTTGCGTAGAGCACCTGGCTTGCGCTGGATGACCGCCAGATAGTGACGCCAGTCGTAGACGGTTCGACCGGGACCGTCATGCGACCGTTCGATGATGCGGCGGTGCTCGCAGAGGAGCTGCCCTTCGGCGGCAACCACAATCCGTTCCGGGTAAACCCTTAGGCTCACAGGCCGGTTGGCGAAGGATGCCGGCACGCTGTAGCGGTTGCGCTCCAGATGAACCAGGCAGGTCGGAGAGACCCGCTTGGTGTATTCGACGAAGCCGTCGAAGAGGCGAGGCATCGGCATCAGGAACTGAGCCTCCTCAGCCCGGATGTCCTCGATCGTTCCGGGTCTGAGGCCATGGGGAATCTGTTGCCACAGCTCCCGGCACCGCTGCTCTAGCCAGTCGTTCAGCGCCTCCAGAGATGGAAAGCGCGGCATCGGCTGCCACAACCGGTGGCGGGCATCCTGGACGTTCTTCTCGACCTGTCCCTTCTTCCAGCCCGAGGCTGGATTGCAGAACTCGGCCTCGAACAGATAGTGGCTGGCCATCGCCGAGAAGCGGGCATTGACCTGGCGATCCTTGCCCCGGCCGATCCTGTCGACCGCAGTGCGCATGTTATCGTAGATCCCGCGCCGCGGAACGCCACCCAGAACCGGGAAGGCGTGGTTGTGTGCATCGAACAGCATCTCGTGCGTCTGAAGGGGATAAGCTCGCACGACAAAGGCACGGCTGTAGCTCAGCTTGAAATGCGCAACCTGCAGCTTGGTGCGCTCGCCGCCGAGAACCGCCCAGTCGTCCGACCAGCCGAACTGGAAGGCTTCCCCTGGTTCGAACGCCAACGGCACGAAGGTGCCGCGCCCGCTCGTTTGCATCTGGCGCTGACGCTCTTCTTTCCAAGCACGCGCAAAGGCTGCGACACGGCCATAAGAACCCTCGTAGCCGAGACTCATCAGGTCGGCGTGCAACTGCTTGATCGTGCGCTTCTGCTTGCGCGGCCTATTCGCTTCCGTCCTCAGCCAGGCCGACAGCCGCTCCGCATAGGCATCGAGCTTGCTCGGCCGCTCCGGCACCCGAAAGCGGGGCTCGACCTCGTCGGATCGCAGGTATTTGCGGATGGTGTTCCGCGACAGCCCCGTGCGCCGCCCAATCTCCCGGATCGAAAGTCCTTCCCGCAGATGCCAGCGCCGGATAACGCTCAATAACGCCATGTCTATCACTCCAAGGTCCCCTGCGTTCATCAAGCAGGGGTGGGTTCAAACATGGGTCACTTCTCGATGGAAAAATCCCTCAATCCCGGGTCAGCTCTCAGCGGAAATCAACAGACGCCCTCCGGCAACGCATTGACGAGCTTGAACGGCTTCTTGGTGAAAGGGACGGCAAATGACCGGCAAATTCTCCAGGGACCGCAATCGACTTTCCAACCTTGAAAAATTGATCGGCGCTAACCGTCCGACGAACCTCGACATGCTTTCGGACGATCAACGCGAACAATATTCTACATGGCTTCGAACATTCGAGAACGTGGCCGCGATCGTTGGAGCGGAGGAAGCCTATCGTTATTCCCTGAATTATCGTCCCGATGAAATCGACACCATCTTGTCCGCGCTTTCCGGTCCCTTGGCGATCCAACCGACCGACAGTCCGGCAGTCGCGGCGGACAAGTGGCTGAGAACGCTATCGCAGTGACATTCTAGAGCTGGCCGAAAGTGCCCACTTGTCGGATGAGCTACCTGCCGGCAGACTACTAATCAAAAATCGCGAACCAGGATTTAGCTCCGGCTGACGAAGGAACCTTCAATTGACTTTCAAGATACGGCTTCGCTCGGCACTTCAAATGGCATCGCATCGGGCCAGGTGGTCTGTTCTGGCCAAGGTCGGAAGCTCGACGGCAATGAGACTGACAATATTGGTTCCATTTATCGGATCATTTCTGTTGTTTAATGAGGTCACAGTGCGTCTATTATCTTTGCCATCATTTACGTTGAAGGACTTCGGCATGGATGCTCCGGTGCAAACATTTCCAAAAAATTTGTATTTTACATATTTCGGCTTATGCTCTCTCGGAATTGGGTCGATACTCTTTTCATTTTTTTGCCCAACCGAGATTGCTGATGAAATCAATATCAAGAAATTTGTTATCGACTCTCCATCATCTTCTGATTCTCCAGTTATCGCGAAAGATGATTTTCATCGCGTACTGAACATACGATTCGAGCATATCTATGCGAGCGATGACGACACTGAACGCCTTGATTATCCAGATGAGTTGAAAGGTAATTTCGACTCATTGATGGGCGAATTATACAAATCCTTTGATCTTGGAGACGCGGTGGACGGAGACGACTACCCATCAGTCATGCTTCCTACCGGTTATTTAGAGTCCCCGATAGGGGATCAGGAAACCCCACGCCTTTAGGCGGCTGGGATTGAGTCGCATCCTGTGTAGATTGGCTTTATGGAAGCGTACAAGCGTGGCAGCCACACAGCTTGGGACTGTAAGTATCATCTGGTGTGGGTGACGAAGTACCGCTACGCGGTGCTTGGCGGTGATGTCGGCAACCGCTGCCGAGAATTGCTACGGGAGACTGCGCGAGCGCACGAGATGGTCATTCACGCCGGGTCGATCAACCGTGACCATGTGCATATGCTGTTGTCGATCCCGCCGCGCCTGTCTGTATCGCGCGCCGTGCAGCACCTGAAAGGGCGCAGTTCGCACAAGTTGCTGAGTGAGTTCGGGATATTGCGCAAGCGCTACTGGGGTCAGCATCTGTGGGCGCGGGGCTATTGGGTGACGACGAGCGGCAACGTCACGGACGAGATGTGGATGGAGTACATTAAGAACCAGATGCCACCCGAGCCCGATGACGAGTTCAACGTGACGTGAGTGAATGCCGCGTCCGCCGACGGCGGACCGATCCGGCTTTGAGCCGTAACCCGAAGCCACCGCCTCTTAGGCGGTGGAGCATTCACGCGGCTGGGATAGCAAAAATGGTTTGGGGGAACATTAAGATAAACTGACATATAGCGCTACCATTTTACGAGGCCGCACCAGATTTTGCAAGAGATATATCGTACGTACTTTACAAGTACTTAAATTATTCAAGGTTTTACCAAAGGATTTCAGTATCAATACTGTATATAATCGGATTTCTCCTTCTGCCCAAGCCAGCTATCCATGTATTTTATCTAATATCCAAAACAGTATATTTTTCTAGAGGTTTCGTATTTCACACTGCAAAGCTATCAAAGCGGTTGCCGGTTAGCCTCTAATTCCCGCCGCGCGATTTCGAGATGCCGTTCAATGTCGGCACGATCAGTCGGATCAATGGCCGATCGTTTGGCATGTTCCATTTCCCGAGCGAATTGCTGCCACGCTTTGCGCTTGTCGAACGGGGTTGGCGGATCAATGAACATGGCGTGGTCATTACCACAGTTTGCCGATCGTGGCACTCATTCACTGGGTTTCAGCCGAGACAGAGCCGCCCAAATGGCATTGAACTCTATTTGCGTAATCTCTCGCGTTTCGATTCCGGGTTGATCGGTCCCTCCTACGGGCGGCAGTTTCCCTTCGGGCAAATAATCGCCGTCAAGACCTCCGGGATGCGCGAGAAGGACGCGACCGTCTTTGAAGATTTGTACCGCTCTTGAACCAAGGTTTTGAGCGTCGCATTCGAAATAATAGACCGTAGGGAGATCGGTAGGATCCGTTGAAGAAAGCGAGACCGACGAAATCCAGCGAACCGGCGGACCGTACTCAGGAAGATAATAGGTCGCGCCCCGTCTGTTCTGATATCTCATCATAATGGCACCGGCAGGCAGGAAGGTCGCAAGCGATTGGCTGCGGGTAGATCAATGCGCCGTCGTGACTACCACAGTCTGCCGATCGAATGCCGATTTTCACCGGTCCGGTCGGATGGCGATTTCGGATCGAATAAATTGGCGGGTCAGGGTTTGGCGGGTTGGAATTGGTGGGTTGCCGGCATTTTTTGTAAGAAACCGCAGAATTCCGGGCTTTTTGGGATTGACTTGGCGGAGAGGGGGTCTGCCATAAGATTGAGTGCATATAGCCCCATGCAATCTCTTTTATCATTGATTTAGTTAGGCTATTGGTACATTTCTGCATCCTTCATGTCCCAATCGATAACAATCGATCTCATTCCATCTTCCGCGTTGTGATGGGCTGGATGATGGTCTAATGCAATGTCTGGAGACCGACTGCCGCAGGAATCGCCACGTGCTGACCGATGCAAAAGCCCGGAAAATCAGGCCAATCGACAAACCGATTTCTGATCCCTCCGTCACAGGCCTGTATCTCTTTCCATCGCCGACAGCCGGCACTGGCAAGTGGGTATTGCGTTTCGTTTCGCCTGAAAACGGTAGACGACGCGACATGGGTCTCGGCAGCTATCCCGTCGTATCACTTCGGGATGCAAGAGAGCGGGCCTTGGAAGCACGGCAACTAATCGCAGACAACAAGGATCCGATCGAACAACGCAGCCGGGGCGTGGATGAGGCACTCCGGGTGGCGAAGATACCGACTTTTGAGGCCGCCGCACGAAACCTGCATGCCGACCTGGCTCCCGGTTTCCGCAACGCGAAACATCGAGATCAGTGGCTCGCTACTCTTGTGCAGTATGTATTTCCAACGATTGGACGGATTCTCGTGAATGAATTGCGAGCCCAGGACTTCGCCACCTGCCTGAAGCCTATATGGCTGGCGAAGCCGGAGACAGCGTCTCGCGTCAAACAGCGCTGTGACGCCGTCATGATCAGTTGCGCGGCGCTAGGGTTTGTGGTGGCGAGTCCCGTTGGCGTTGTGAATGCTTTGCTTCCCAAACAACCCGGCAAACGAGAGCGTGTCGAACACCAACCGGCGTTGCCTTGGAGACAACTACCGGAATTCGTCCGTGACGTCCTTCATACCGGCCCAGCGACCGATACCAAGGCCATGCTCGAGCTTTTGATACTCACCGGCGCTCGCTCTGGTGAAGTGAGGATGATGACGTGCGATGAGATAGATTTTGCAAAGGCGGTTTGGACTATTCCCGCCTCGCGTATGAAGACAAAGGTCGCTCACCGCGTACCACTCTCGGCTCGGGCGATCACGATCCTGGAAGGCCGGCATTCCAAATCTGAGGAGCAACACGGATTGGTTTTTCCTTCACGGAAGGATACAGCGATCAGCGACATGACGCTGACCAAGTTCCTACGCGATCGCAACGTGCAAAGCGACATTGCAGGAAGAGCGGCGACGGCGCACGGTTTTCGTTCAAGCTTCAGAGACTGGGCGTCCGAGCACGGCTATCCACGTGACCTTGCAGAGCGGGCGCTCGCTCACACCGTTCGCAACGCCACAGAGGCTGCATATCACCGCACCGATCTTCTCGAACAGCGACGCGGGATGATGTCGGAATGGGAAGAATTCATACTGGCCCGAAGGTAAATAGCTCCCGCAGCGTCCGATGGACGGACTAACGACGTCCGTGCCCGTGATGTTCGCTCGCACATAGTCGCTGGTTCCACCTTGGCAACTTATTTGTGGCTGGGGTGGCGACCCCGTGAGTTCATTTGACGACCCGCCACCGACAGTTCGCAATCGAGCATTGAGGAACATCAGTGCTGTTTGAGCGCGCCCTGCCCGACCGTTCGGAAAACGGTCGTTTGGCGTACAAGGGCGAGTCGCAATCTGGATAGGCGTCTTACTCAGACTGGACGTCGGCAATGCGCCCCATTTCGGCCGCTCCGATGATTGGCTGGCTATCCCAAAAGCAGACATCAATCTGTAGCGCTGTGGTTCAGAAGCTATGACGGCGCGCACTTCACGAAACCGTCCGCCGTATCGCTGAGGGATATCTCCTTGTCGTGGTGCCCGGTCGCCTCGGCATGTGAACGTGCCCACCGGGGCAGCCCACCACTGCCCGCGCGACGTCGTCCGTCCGTGGCCCGGAAGTTCCATTCGCCTCGTCGGGCGAACCATCGCGATCACGTTGGCTACAACGCGCTGACGTTGCCCTTGGCCGTGGCGGGCCACGTCACGTCGCTCGTCGCTGCCGTGGCGATGTCGACCTCGTCGATCCATGTCGTGGCCAACTCGCTACGGACGCTCTCTGAGAGGCGCGAGCCGACCTCGAAGGCGGACGTCCGGCGTCCGGCGCGGCATAACCTAGCTTCTGGCGGGCTGGTTCCCGTTGCCTTGGGATGGCGCTGGCAGGCCTGCTTGCCTTCCTGTGGCCGATGACGAGGGGACAGCTCGAAGTTCTCGACGGCGCGGCGGAGCTCCCACCTCGTCGGGGCAGGTCCCATACGGTCGTAAACCGGAGATCAGTCTTGGTTCTCTCCGCGAGAAAGCCCCACCCATTCGCCAGTGATCGAGCCGTCGACATGGATGTCGATGAGCAACGGCCGGTTGAGGTTGGCGAGCGCGGCCTCGACCAGGTCGAGATCCGCGAGCGTCCTGACGTCAATGCCATCGCCCCCGAGAGCCCGCGCCACCGCCGGTAGGTCGGGGTTCTCGAAGCGCGCATAGTCGAGGTTCCAGCCGCGATGCTCGAGATGCTTGATCTCGGCGCCATAGGCCTCGTCGTTCATGACGATGACGACCATAGGCAGCTTCGCACGCACGGCGGTGTCGAATTCCGGCAGGGCCATCATAAGGCCACCGTCGCCGCAGATCGCCACGGAAACGCGGTCGGGCCGGGCTACCGCCGCGCCGATCGCCGACGAAAGCCCGAGGCCGATGCAGCCGAAGCTGGGCGTGAAGAGAAAGCCGCGCTGATCCTGCACCTTTAGTTCACGGATCGGGAACTCGAAGAAATGCCCGCCATCCGTCGTCACGGTGCGATTGGCCGGCAGAATCGCGTCCAAGCGACGGCTTACCGCGGTAGGATGCAGCCTATCTGTTGCCGGAAGCTCCTCTGGCTCGATGTCGCCGATGTCGACATTCCACCAGACGCGACGGTCCCGGGCCTGCGGTAGATCTGCAAGAAGGCGATCGGTGGCGATACTCGCATCTGCCACGAGGCGGACGTCGGAGTTGACCTGCGAGCGCTCGAATGCCGCGGCATTCCAGTCGCAGTGCAGCAACTGCGCCTGCGGGAACGCTTTGCCGCCGCGCGTGGTCCACAAGTTCAGGCCGGCGCCGAACACGGCGACGACATCAGCGTATTTCAGAATCTTGTTCGTCCGTGCAGAGCCGAAGCCGCCGCACACACCGAGGCTGAGTTCATTGCCTTCCGCGGCGCCCGCAGCCAGGAGCGACGTGGTAACGACCGCATTCAGCCGCTCGGCAAGCTTGAGCAGGGACGGGACCGCACCAGCCAGCACGGCACCGCGACCGATGAGAATGGCGGGCCGCCTGGCGCCGCCCAAGGCAGCTTCGAACTTCCGAAACTGCCCTTCGTCGATTGCGGGAAGTGCGGGTTGAGGTTCCTCGGGCGGTGGGCCGTCCGCAACGGGCACGTCCTCCCGAAGCAGAGAGGACAGGAAGCTCAGCACGACCGGCTTCCTGATCCTGGAGATGAGGTCGAACGCTCGCGTCACCGCGTGCTGAACGTCCTCGGCGCGATCGATCATGATCAAGGTCGCTTCCGCGCCCGCGATCAGCGCTTCCTGATCCATGCGCTGGAGGTTTTTCCAGTCGTCCGCCGGATTGTGAGAGGTGAGGATAAGAATCTGCGCGCTGGACCGCACCGCGGAGATGATGGCGCCAATACAATTGGCGATGGCCGGACCGTATGTCAGCGTGGCGAGACCGAAACCGCCAGTGGCATTTGCGTAGCCCACCGCCATCGAAACCGCGCCGGCATCATGACGCGACCCTATGTAACGCACGCCACAGCGCTCCTGTAGATCGCACAGCAAGTCGAGGTTTCCCTCGCCCATCAGCCCGAAGACGTCCCGCAGTCCACTGTTGTAGATTTCGTCCGCTATAACGGAATAGCCTGGCACCTTTCGCAACATCGCTTCCTTCACCGTTGAGGCCCGTCGAATGCATTCAGAGAGCCACCCTCGCGTTTGCGTATCTGGCGTAGATCGAGAGTGTCAACGTAGAGCTGATATTGAGGCATTGGGGAGCGATCGCCTTGTCGGTCGCTGGGTAGCTGCAGGCGTGATCGTCTTGAGATGGGCGATAAGCACCGTCCTCGGACGGCACGAGAGTCCGGATGCATCGCAGGAAAGTTCCCCAGGGTCTTATCGAAATATCTCTATGAAATAGTTAGATAGCTGACCTTTTGCCGGACCCGCGTCGCGTGGTCGGACGGCCCCTAGGCTCCGTTGGCGAACACGGAATGGGGAGGTTCAAGGGGCGCACGACTCCATGATATGACCCGCCACCTCGAGGAGGCTTTACGTTGCTGACAACTGGCTGACGGTACTGAGGAAATATCGGTTGTTCCGACAGGTGAAATTGTCATGGAGGCTGCCGCTCCAGTCTTCCCGCATGTGCAGACTCCGCCCGGAGGGAGTGTGTCTGGCGCGGGTAAGGGACAGCGATGTTTCACCTGGTGGAATTACTGGAAAAACGGGAGGCTGCGGTTTGACCTTTCGTTCGGCCTGTTGATAGCGTTCCCGGACCAAAGTTGGCATCCGGCGCCGCGTGTCTGACGCGGGTCCGATGTCGGCGAAAGCGTCTGGGAGGATCGCGTGATGAAGTTCAAATATCGAGGTTTTATTCTCGCCGCAGCGATTGCGTCGGCAGTCGTGGCAACCGCGAGCGCATTTGCGCAGGACTGGCCGACACGCCCGGTGACGCTGGTCGGGCCCTTCGGAGCCGGCGGCAGCACCGATCTCATTGCTCGCATTGTCTCTGAGGAGATGAGCAAAGGGCTCGGGCAGCCGATCGTCGTCGAAGCGCGGCCGGGCTCGTCCGGCATCGTCGGGGTCAGTTACGCCCAGCGGGCGAAACCGGACGGCTATACGCTCGTCATGGGAACCAGCGGCACACACGCGTCCAACCCAACCATCATTGCCGACCTGCCATACGATCCCATCAAGGACTTCGTGCCGGTCAGCCAGTTCACGATCGCCGAACACGTGCTGGCAGTTCATCCGTCGGTTCCGGCCGAGAACATCACCCAGCTCATCGAGTATGCGCGCGCCAATCCTGGCGTCCTCAACTACGGCTCGGCCGGCGTCGCCTCGATCCAGCATATCGGTGGTGCGCTTCTGGAGCAGATGGCAGGCGTCAAGATGGTTCACGTGCCCTATTCCGGCAGCGCTCCTGCGATCGCGGATCTCATGGCCGGCAATATCGACATGGTGTTCGGTGCTCTCGCAGAGCTGATGCCGCAGATCCAGAGCGGCGGGCTGCGCGCCATCGCGGTCACGGCGCTCAAGCGCTCCCAACTGCTGCCCGACGTGCCGACCATTGCGGAGACCCTTCCGGGCTTCGAGCTGGCCTCCTGGCAGGGAATGTTCGCACCGGCGGGCACGCCACCGGAGGTCATCGACCGTCTGGCCAAGGAGGTCGCGCGCGCCTTCACCGTAGAGGAGATGCGCTCGAAGCTGGTCAATCAAGGTCTGCTTCCCGTCGGATCGTCACCGGACGAGTTCAAGGCGTTCCTCCCGCAGTCCATCGAACAGTGGCGAAAGATGAACCGGCTCGCCGGCGCGAACGTGATCAATTGAGGCAATGGCCCCGGGCGTCCGGCTTCGGCCTGCCGCCCGGGGCCGGTGTCCGGCCACCCGCATTGCCGATCCCTGTTCGGGCCAGTGCGTGCCGTTGAACTTACGGCTTCTGATCGCTGCCGCCTCAGTCATCTGGTATCCGTCTCCGGGATTCCCTTCACGTTTTTCGACGTAGTTGAATGGACTCGCTTCTAGCGGCGCTCGCCGACGATGTTGCCACAATTGTCACTAAAGGAGGCGTTGATGGAAGTCAGACGAATTGGCACGACCACCGACCTCCTCGGAGAAAGCTGCGTCTGGTCGACGAGCGAGCAGGCGCTCTACTGGGTTGACATCCGCCAGCCGGCGCTCCGGCGGCTGAACTATTCCGACGGAAGGGTCGACACGTTCGAAATGCCCGAACTGGCAGGTGCGGTGTGTCTGCGCGAAGGCGGCGGCGTCATGCTGGCCTTGCAGGACAGCATCGCCCATTTCGACCCGGTGACGTCCTCCCTGGAGAAGGTGGCGCGTGCGCTGGACACCTTTCCCAACATTCGCTTCAACGACAGCCGTGTCGATCCGCAGGGACGGTTCTGGGCCGGGACAATGGATGACGTCGCTCGCGGCGCGGTCGGCACGCTCTATCGCCTGGACAGCGGCCATCGCATGACGGCGGTTCTGCACCCAATTGTCATATCCAACAGCCTCGCCTTCAGCCCCGACAGCCGGACAATGTATTTCAGCGACACCGTATCACATGAGATCTGGGCCTATGACTTCGATTCCGTGTCCGGAATGCCGTCCAATCGCCGCGTTTTCGCGACCGTTCCGGCGCCTGCGACACCTGACGGCTCAACCGTGGATGCAGAAGGATATCTGTGGAACGCGGAGTGGGATGGCGCCCGCGTGGTACGCTATGCTCCGGACGGTCAGATCGATCGCATCATCCCGATGCCGGTGCAGAGGCCTACCTGCTGCACATTTGGCGGTCGTGATATGACGACGCTGTTCGTGACGACTGCAAGCCTGAGGCTGAACGCTGTCGAACGCGCAGCGCAGCCGATGGCAGGTGGGCTTCTGGCATTGGAGGTGGGGGTCAAGGGCGTAGCCGATCCGGCCTACCGCCCTTAGCGCGACGCGACTGCGGACACTGCAGACGAGTCAGCGCGAGAATTCTTGATGGAACTGCCAAGACTGTGTCTGCAGGCGAGGAAATTCGCGTACGACGTATCTGACGATTTTTTAGCCGTCTGATCCAATGCGGTGGGGAGCCCAAATGCCACGATTGAAAAGCTCGTCTGATCTGGGAGCCGGCATACTTCTTGTCGCCATCCCGCTCGCGTTCCTGATGGCAGGACGAAATCTCGAGCACGGCACACTGTCCAATATGGGACCGGGACAATTTCCCCGCTACGTCGCCGTCCTGGCGCTCCTGATCGGCTTGGTGCTGATCGGAAAAGGCATAATGGCCGAGAACGTCGCGCTGCCCAGGCTCGCATTCCGGCCTCTGGCATGTGTCCTGGCTTCTGTGGCCTTCTTCGGCTTCGCAATCGATACGCTCGGCCTCGCCCTGACCGCGATCTTCACCGTCGTTCTCGCAGGTCTGGCGGTGTCCGAGCCGAAGTGGCGCCACATCGCGATGCTCGCTGTCGGCATGTCGGTCTTCGTCTCGCTGGTCTTCGTCAAAGGTCTAGGCCTTCCGATTCCGCTCTGGCCGCAGCTCTGATCATGTCGCTGTTTGAAAATCTGGAGATCGGCTTCGCCACCGCGCTGACGTTGCAGAACCTCTCCATTGCCTTCGTAGGCTGCTTCGTCGGCACACTCATTGGCGTTCTTCCCGGTCTCGGTCCGCTCGCAACCACGGCGATGCTGCTGCCGATGACCTATTACTTTCCGGCGGAATCCGCGCTCATCATGCTTGCGGGCATCTACTACGGCGCTCAGTACGGTGGATCGACGACCGCGATCCTGGTCAATCTCCCAGGCGAGAGTTCCTCTGCCGTCACGTGTATCGACGGCTACCAGATGGCGCGCAACGGCCGTGCCGGATCCGCGCTGGCAATTGCGGCTCTGGCATCCTTCGCCGCGGGAACGATCGCGACCGTCGTCATCGCGCTGTTCGCGCCGCCGCTGTCGTTGATCCCGCTGTATCTGTCACCAGCGGATTATTTCTCGCTGATGCTCTTCGGGCTGGTGGGCGCGACCGCCTTGTCGAGTGGCTCCCAGCTCAAGTCTGTCGGCATGGTGCTGCTGGGCATCCTGCTCGGACTGATTGGCATTGACATCAACAGCGGTGTCCAGCGCTTCACCCTCGGGTCTGTCGAAATGCTCGACGGGATCGACTTCGTGCCGCTTGCGATTGGCATTTTCGGTCTCGCCGACATCCTCGCAAACCTGATGCGGGGACCGGAATCCGGGAAAGATGTCCTCACGTCCAAGATTACCCATCTCTGGCCGACCAGGGAGGAGTTCTCCAGGGCCTGGCCGGCCGCTCTCCGCGGAACGGGGATCGGGTCGGTCCTTGGAATTCTGCCGGGTGGGGGCGCGCTCTTGAGTGCTTTTGCGTCCTACACTCTGGAGAAGAAGATCTCGAAGACCCCCGAGAGATTCGGAAAGGGCGCCGTCGAAGGGGTGGCTGGGCCAGAAGCCGCGAACAATGCAGGCGCGCAGACCTCGTTCATTCCGATGCTGACGCTCGGAATTCCGTCCAACGCAATGATGGCGATCATGATGGGCGCCTTGATGATCCAGGGCATCACGCCAGGACCCCAAGTCATGACCCAACGTCCCGAACTGTTCTGGGGCCTCATTGCCAGCATGTGGATCGGGAACATCATGCTTGTCGTGATCAACCTGCCGCTGGTTGGACTCTGGGTGTCGCTTCTGCGCATCCCGTACTCGATCCTGTTTCCGGCGATCGTCGTCATCTGCTGCATCGGCGCCTACAGCGTCAGCAACAGCCCGTTCGACGTTGTGATGGCTGCCGCTCTCGCGCTCCTGGGTTTCCTGTTCATAAGGTACGACTGCCCGCCAGCCCCCCTCGCTCTGGGCTTCATCCTGGGGCCGATGATGGAGGAGAACTTCCGACGCGCAATGCTCCTGTCGCGCGGCAACCTGGAGACGTTCGTCGTCAATCCGGTCAGCTTCGTCCTGCTGATCTTTGCCGTGGTTCTCGCCGTATCGATGGCGCTTCCGTCCCTTAGTCGGCGGCGTGAACAGGTTTTTCAGGAAGACTGACCGAGAGGGCTTTCGAAGCAACGCAACACTTTTGTTATCATGAGAAATTACGTCCCCCTTTTCTGGATTCGTGTACAATGTCGCTTGATCAATTTTCAGTGTATTTTTCATGTAGTTCCGATAGACGAAATAGTACTGATTTCCATTTGAATCGGGGCGGCATCGTCTTTACCCCTTGCCATGTTGGTGGTGAGTGGCTGAGCAGGGTGCAGGTCGATACCGCCCCAACCGCAAAAACGACCACGCGCGGTGTCATTCGAGCCCTGGCGAGAGTTCAGGGAAGGCAAGCGCGTGTAGAGGTTGATGCCTCCCCCCTCTGACCGAGCTGGCTGCTCGTTACGCATACGAAAAAATGGGAGGATGGAATGACAATGTTTTTCAAGCTCGGGACCAAACGCATAGTGTTCGGCAGTGCCGTTAAGCGGCTGCGCTCGGTAGCGCACATGACCGCGCACCTGTTGCGCCCGCACGCCCTTTCAGTCGTCGCAGGCCTGGCGGTTGCCGCGAGCGCGGTCTTCGCGGGCATGCCTGCACAGGCGCAGAGCTACCCGGATCGTCCGGTCACCATCGTGGTGCCCTATGGACCGGGGGGGCTTTCCGACGCAATGGGCCGCTTAGCGGCATCAAGCCTGCAGGATGCGCTCAAGCAGCCTTTCGTGGTCGACAACCGCCCCGGCGCGGCCGGCACGATCGGCGCCAACCGTGTCGCCCAATCCGATCCAAACGGCTACACCATCTTGCAGCATACGAGCGTGATCGCGATTCACACCGTGTTCAACAAGAAGCTGACCTTCAATCCCCTGAAGGACATTGTCCCGGTGACCATCCTTGGCAAAGGGCCCCAGGTGCTTTTGGTCACCCCCGATGTGCCCGTTTCCAACGTGACCGAACTCATAGACTACATCAATGACAATCCGGGCAAGCTCAACTACGCTTCGACCGGCATAGGCTCCACGCCGCACCTGATGAGCGAGCGTTTCTTGCGTGGCTCAAATCTTGATATCACCCACATTCCCTACGCTGACAGCGGCACAGCCCATTTGGGGCTGATGGGAGGCCAGGTGCATATCATGTTCGACTCCATATCGGCGCTGGAGATGATCCGGAGCGGCAAGGTCAAGGCGATTGCGGTTACGTCCGAAACCCGCTGGCCGGAATTGCCTAACGTTCCCACCATGCAGGAGCAGGGCCTTCCCGAAATGACTGTCGGCCTCTGGACCGCTCTCTTTGTGCCCGCAGATACTTCGAAGGAAATCATCGATCGGATCGCTTCCGCCATTGGTGAAGCGGCGACCACCGATAATTTCAAGACCGTTGCCGAGCACGCCGGCATGCTCGCTATCGGCAGCACGCCGGCCGAGGCCGCCAAGACCTTCGCTGCCGACGTCCAGGCCTGGCAGAAGCTCGCCGACAGCGGCTTCGCGCTCAAAGAATAATTTCCAACTGGCGATGCCCGGCAATGCCTTTGCATCGCCGGGCACTACGCGCGCGACAAGCGCAAGGATCTTAGCGACATCGCCGGCGCCATGGGCGTTGAACGACAAGAAATGCCCAGGGCCGTGCCGGTAGGTTGGGCGGTTGGCGTCTCAGCTTGCTGCGATGGGGACGCAACTCGCGACGATCGCGTCGGCTCGAGTTTCGGATGGTGAAATGTGCGAAAACTCCTCCAAATCCTCGATCCGACGTCGCTAGGCTACATTCCGAGGCAACAAAGGGAGGAACTCATGAATCGCAGGGGTTTGCTCAAGCACGGGGTGCGTGCGGCCGGCGGCCTACTCGCCATGCCGGCCGTCGCCAGGTCGCAACCGGTGGTGACCTGGAAGCTGGCTTCGATTTTTCCAAAGACGCTGGATGTCCAGTTCAGCACCACCGAGACGATCGCTAGGATCGCAAGCGAACTGACGGACGGCAACTTTCAGATCCAGATTTTCGCCGCGGGTGAGATTGTCCCGCCGCTTCAGATCCTCGACGCGGTGCAGGCCGGCACGGTCCAGGCTGGCCACACCGCCCTCTACTATGCCATCGGCAAGGATCCCGCCTTCGCCATCCCGACATCGATCCCATTCGGCATGAACCAGCGGCAACAGAACGCGTGGATGTACGAGGGCGGCGGCATCGACCTTTGCAACCAGTTCCTCGCAAAGTACAATGTCTACCACTTGCCGGCGGGCAACAGTGGCGGTCAGATGGGTGGGTGGTTCCGCAAGGAAATCAAAAGCCTGCAGGATTTTGTCGGGCTGAAGTTCCGCACAGCGGGCATCGGCGGCGAAGTGATGAGCCGCATGGGCGCGGTGCCGCAGACGATCCCGGCCGGCGAGATCTATGCTGCTCTAGAGCGTGGCGTCATCGATGGCGCCGAATGGGTCGCGCCATACGACGATGAGCGGCTCGGCTTCGTGAAGGTGGCGCCCTATTACTACCTGCCGGGCTTCACCGAAGGCCAATCTGTCGTCAACGCGATCTTCAACCTGGAGGCCTGGAACCAATTGCCACGCAGCTATCAGGAAATTCTGCGCAACGCGTGCAGCTACGCCAACGTGACGATGCCGGCCAAGATGGATGCCCGCAATCCGCCCGCGCTGAAGCGGCTGGTGGCCGCCGGTGCTCAGCTCCGCGCATTTCCCGAAGAGGTGGTGGAAGCGGGCCGAACTGCTTCCAGGCAGATCATGGACGAATTCGCGGCCAAGAGCCCGGATTTCAAGATCCTCTACGATTCCTACTCTTCCTTCCTTCAGGACGTGTACCTGTGGTTCTCCGCCCAGGAGATCCAGTATGACAACATCATGGTAAAGGGACTGAAGAAGGCCTGACCGGGCTCCGCACGGCAGGGTCCGATTCTACACGTGGATGGGCGGGGGATCTCGCCCATTTTCGTAAACGCCCGGCTTGCTCGCAGGCTACCATGCCCTGGGTCGACGGGCGTCCCTTGGATATCTTTGGGATCTTCAATGTCCAGCGACGTGACCACTCCGAAAACAGCAATAGCCGTCGCACCGAACGGAGGGCGACGCGTGAAGGCCGACCATCCGGCAATCCCGCTGACGCCCGCCGAGTTGGCACAGACCGCAGCCGAATGCCTGACGGCCGGTGCGAGCATGATTCACGTGCATGTCAGGCGCAACGACGGCCGTCACCTTCTCGACGCAGAGGCTTACAGGGAAGCAATCTCTGCCATCCGGTCCAAGGTCGGCGACAGGCTCGTCGTGCAAATTACTACGGAGGCGCTAGGCATCTATGCCCCAGCCGAGCAGATAGGGGTGCTGAAGGCCACTCGACCGGAAGCGGCTTCCATGGCGTTGCGCGAGATCGTGCCTGACGACGCGGCAGAACCTGAGTTCGCGGAACTCCTGTGCTGGATGAAGCGGGAGTGTGTGTTGCCGCAGATCATCCTCTACGGACCTGCCGAAGCGATCCGTCTGGCGAACCTGATCGCACGCGGTCTCGTTCCGTGGCGCGAGATCCCCGTCCTTTACGTACTCGGTCGCTATACAACCAACCAGACCTCGCAGCCGTCCGACCTGTTGCCGTTCCTTGCCGCAGGGCTGCCGCGCTTCGCGAACTGGAGTGTCTGCGCTTTCGGCCGGCACGAGGCGGCGTGCGTAACCGCAGCCGCGCTGCTCGGCGGCCAGGTGCGGGTCGGCTTCGAGAATAATCTCCTGCTGCCTGACGGCCGCCAAGCTCCCTCCAACGCAGCGCTGGTCGAAGCGGTAGTAACCGTCCTGAAGGGAGTGGGCTATGCGTCGTGCGATGCAGCCGGCTTAAGGGATCTGTACGCACTCTAGGCGACTGTTGCAGTGTTCGCTACCTGCTCCTGAATGATCATATCACTGATGCGCTCTGCGATCATGATTATCGGAATGTTGGTGTACGCGCACGATCGGATGGCGTGGCGATGAATGGCATACCCTCAGGGTTCGGAATCCGAGCACGCAGTTCGAGTGTCGTGTCACAGCCAGCGGATCGTTCGCCCGTCCCACTCGGCATGTGCCGACCGGATGCCAGCTGACCACGGCGCCATGAGGATAGGCTTCTAGCACCTCGCAGCTTTCGATCCGAACGCACAGTTCCGGCTTTCACGATGCACCGCCAGTCATCGAGGTGCTGAAGAGCTGCGCGGGCGGCACTGCGTTGCGCGGTTCCAGCTAGCGAAATTCCAGAGGACGCCGACCGACAGGGTGCCGGAATATATTAGAGTGCGGATCGTCCGACCCACAATCCTTCTCCGAGTGCTGATGCGCTTTTCAACAAGCGACGTTCGCAAGGGTCGGGCGCATCTGACGCGGCCCCTGCTTGTCCACATCCATATCGACGGCTCGATCAGGGGAATGAGTCGCGGTCTCTCGAAGGGAGAATGAGGACTGATCGACACTTGTCTCGGGCCGCCCTTCGGATGGCGGTCGGTCGGACAAGCCAAGAACGGGTGGGGGACGACGTGCGCTTTGCTTTGGCGGTCACTCGCGTAATCGATGAAATCAGCCGGCGCGTCGGCATCGTGGCGATTTATCTGGTACTCGCCTCGTCGCTGGTGAGTTCCTTCAACGCCCTTTTCCGCTACTCGACCAACGGTCTCATGTGGCTGGAGGGCGAGACGGGGACTGGCCTGTTTGGTTGGATGATCGATACCTATCGCGAAAACTCGAACACGCTCTCCGAAGCCCAGTGGTACATGTTCGCAGGCATGGTCATGCTCGGTGCAGCCTGGACCTTGAAGGTCAACGAGCATGTCCGTGTCGATATTTTGTACGGCTGGGTGAGCGAAAGGACGCGCACCTGGATCGACCTGCTCGGCGGCATCTTCTTTCTGCTTCCTATGTGCCTCCTCATGGTTTGGTTCACCTGGCCATGGTTCGTCGATTCCTGGGTCAACAACGAAGGATCAATCAACTCCGGCGGGCTGGTCCGCTGGCCTGCGAAACTCATGCTCCCCCTCGGGTTTGCCCTGGTCTTCCTGCAGGGCATCGCCGAGATCATCAAGTGCATAGTCGCGCTGACCGGCAGCTACGTCCGCGAATTCGCTTACGAAAAGCCGCTCCAATGATCGAACTGCTTACTCATTACATGGCGCCGCTCATGTTCGCGGGCCTTATGGTGTTCCTGATTGCCGGCTATCCGGCGGCGTTCTCGCTTGCTGCCGTCGGGCTGTTCTCCGGCCTGGTCGCGATCGAGCTTGGGCTTTTTCCGCCGGGGTTCCTCGGCAACCTGACCTACCAACTGTTCTCTGTCCTCTCGAACGAGCTTCTCCTTGCCATTCCCTTCTTCACCTTCATGGGAGTGATCCTCGAGCGATGCGGACTGGCGGAAGACCTGCTCGAGGGCTTCGGCCAACTGTTCGGCAGTGTTCGCGGCGGCCTGTCCTATGCAGTGATCCTCGTCGGTGCGATCCTCGGTGCGATAACCGGCACGGTTGCGGCGTCTGTGATCGCTATGGGCCTGATCTCCCTTCCGGCCATGATGCGCTACGGCTACAATGTCAGGCACGCCACGGGCGTGATCGCGGCGTCCGGTACGATTACTCAACTGATCCCGCCATCGCTCGTCCTCATCGTCCTGGCAGACCAGCTTGGTCGCTCCCCTGGCGACATGTATATCGGCGCCACCGGCGCATCGATCGTTCAGGTGCTGCTCTTTGCCGGCTGGGTATTCATCCTGTCGATCATTCGGCCTCAGGATGTCCCGGCCCTCCCGCCGGAGGCGCGAACGCTGCGTGGCTGGCCACTCCTGATCAAATGCATGCGTGGCATGGTCCCGTCATTGGCGCTGATCTTTGTCGTTCTCGGTACCATCATTATGGGCCTGGCCACGCCGACCGAGGCGGGAGCGATGGGCGTCGTCGGGGCCATCCTTCTTGCCTTGGTGAATGGCCGCCTGACATGGGCGTTCGTCTATCAGGGCATGAGCATGACAATGCGTATCACCGCGATGGTCGTGTTCATCCTCCTTGGAGCGCGGGTTTTCAGCCTTGTGTTTCAAGGCGTCGGCGGCAGCCACTGGATCGAAGGCATGCTGACCGGTCTCCCCGGCGGCGTGGTCGGGTTCCTCGTTTTCGTAAACATCTTCATCTTCATCATGGCGTTCTTCCTCGACTTCTTCGAGATCGCCTTCATTATCATCCCACTGCTCGCGCCAGTGGCCACCGCCCTTGGCATCGATTTGGTCTGGTTCGGTGTCATGATCTGCGCCAACGTGCAGACCAGCTTCATGCACCCGCCGTTCGGCTTCGCGCTTTTCTACCTGAGAGGCATCGCACCGCGAAGCACGGTCAAGACAAGCGATATCTATCGGGGCGCGATTCCTTGGCTTGTGCTTCAGCTTATACTGGTAGCCATTCTTATCGCCTGGCCGGAATTAGTGACGTTCTTCCTCGACACCAGCCCAGATGTCGATCCGGACACCATCGATATCATCATACCCGGGCTGGGATGATTGGACCATAATTGAACACGCACTCCACCGCGGTTCGCCGCCCAGGCGAGGGTGGAAGGCCAAGGCTTGCCGCTCTCCAATTGGGTAGCGGACCTATCTTGGCGACGACTCCGATTGTGGTGAGCGAATAGACCAGAGAAGGAACTCCGGCCACAAGACGGTAGTCACCTTCGCGGAGATCGTGCACGGATAGCTCTTGTAAGCTCGACTCGATGCATCTCGTCGTCAACCGGCGTGAAAGCCGTCGTGCCGCCAGTGGGCCTCAATTTCCACTGTCGCTTCAAGGCAAAGTTTGCCTGACTGTCGAGATGAGGATGTGGGGCGCGGTTCCGAACAGCCACTCGAGCATACCGATCCACTTCGCGAAGAATTTCATATGATGAAATTCAGTACATTTGACCACTCCGTCCGAGTTCGCTCGTTATGCTGCCCAAAAGCGGGACAACGCGTCGCCGCATACACTGGGAGGTGGAGAATGTCGTCAGGAAAAGGCAAATACGGCTCACTGGCACTTACACGCAGGCAGTTTCTCGCAAATTCCGCTGTTTCCGGTCTGGCTCTGTCTGCACCTTACGTGATCACCGCGCAGGCGCGCGCAGCCACGCAGCTGGTCTATATCGGCTACGGCGGCTCGACACAGGACGTCATCACCAAGGTCTTCATCGCATCCTTCATCAAGGAAACGGGTATTGACGTCCTCTCCAGCCCCGGCGCCGATCTGGCCAAGCTGCGCGCGCAGGTTCAGACCGGCAATGTCGAGTGGGACCTCCTGAACCTCATCGGGCCGCAGGCGTCCGCGGCGGGAAATGATGGTATCCTGGAAGAAATTGACTACGCTGTCGTCCACAAGGGCGGCGCGATCGAGCGCGGCCAGTCGAAGTTCTTCAACACCTACTACTTCTCCCGCGGCGGCATAGGCTTCAATCCGGACAAGTTCCCGAGCGGCAAGCATCCCACCGGATGGGCCGAGTTCTGGAACCTCGAGAAATTCCCTGGACGTCGCGGGCTACGGTCGCGTCCGGAGGACAACCTCGAGATGGCGCTGATCGCCGACGGAGTGGCTCCGAAAGACGTCTATCCGATCGACGTTGATCGCGCTTTCGCGTCGCTCGACAAGATCAAGGCGAGTGTGGCGCACTGGATCGCGGAGACCCCGCAGACAGTCTCGCTGCTGCAGAACAACGAAGTCGATTTCGTGTTTACCTACAGCTCGCGCATCGAAGCCGCCCGGAAGCAGGGGTCGGCGGTCGATTTCGCCTATGGCCCGAACTTCCTGACCCCGGGCACCCATGTCATTCCGAAGGGCACGAAGAACCGTGACGCGGCGATGCAACTCATGGGGCACTTCCTCCGGCCCGACCTGCAGGCGGCGTTCTGCAACGAGACCGGATCCACGCCGATCAACCCGGCGGCCGTGCCCCTGATGACCCCGGAAGTCAGTGCGCGCCAGCCGAAGTTCGATGATCCGCAGGTCATGTTCGTCAACGTCGACTGGTGGGCGGAAAACTACGCCGCGGTGAACAAGCGCTTCCTCGAATGGCGGCTTGCTTGACCGTCGTTGCGGCAGCCGCGAAATGCGTTCCCGCGAGTGAGTGAATGTTCGTATTCGTCATTCCTATTGTCGTGTTTTTCACGATCTTTTTCGTGTTGCCGCTCGGGCTGGTGGTGCTTGCCAGCTTTTTCGACCCGGTCCTGACCGGGTCGAACTATGCCGAACTCTTCACGTCCGGACTCTATCTCCGTGTGCTGCGTTCGACGCTGGAAATCAGCGGCCTGTCTACGCTTGTCACATTGCTGATTGGGTATCCGGTCGCTTATCACCTGTTCAAGCAGCCGCCGCGCCGCCGGACGTTGCTGATGACGCTCGTGCTGTTGCCCTTCTGGACTAGCATCCTGGTGAAGAGCTTCGCCTTCACCGTGCTCCTGGGGCAAGAGGGCATCATCAACAATGTGGCGCGGGCCCTGTTCGGCCCTGATACTGCTCTCAAGCTGCTCTTCAACCGGCCGGGCGTGGTGATCGGAATGGCGCACTATCTGCTGCCGTTCATGATCTTCGCGATCCTGACCAGCCTGCTCGCACAAAATCCCGACCTTCGGCGCGCGGCCGAAGTGATGGGCGCGGGGCGTGCCAGGATTTTCCGCAGCGTGACGCTGCCCCTGAGCATGCCGGGCGTCATCGCGGGTTGCCTGATAAGCGTCGTCCTTTCGCTCGGCATGTTCGTCACGCCGGCATTGCTCGGCGGGTCGAAGGACATGATGCTCGCCAACCTGGTCGAGATGCATGTGCGTCAAACCCTCGACTGGGGCTTGGCGGCTGCGCTGACGGTGCTGCTGATCATCCTGACGGCGCTATTGAGCGCACTCATTTCACGCGTCAGGGGAGGAGGGTTGACGGCACATGGCTGATCCTATGCGATCGACAATGCTGACAGACCGGCTCTTGCCCGGCATCGGCACCGCCGCGGCGATCTTCGGATACGTCTTCCTCGTTCTGCCGAGCCTGATCGTCATTCCGATGTCGTTCGGGACTGGCGGGGAACTGATGTTTCCGCCGCGCTCCTACTCGCTCGAGCTCTATCGCCAGTATTTCCAGGAATCGACCTGGATGGACGTGACCTATCAGAGCGTGAAGATCGGCCTGGCGACCATGCTTTTTTCCCTGCTGTTCGGGTTCTCGGCCGCCTACGGCATCAGCCGCACGGAGTTTCGTGGCAAGGGCCTCCTCACGATCCTGCTTCTCAGCCCCATGTTCATGCCGCACATCGCGGTGGCATTGGCGATGTATCTCTATCTGTCGAGGATCGGCCTCGTCGGAACCACATTTGGCCTGGTGGCGGCCCACACCGTGGTCACCGTTCCGTTCGTCATCGTCACTGCCTTCGCCGGTCTGCGCTATGTCGATCGCAACCTCGAGCTCGCGGCCGAGACCATGGGGGCGGGGCGGCTGCGCATTGTCTGGAAGGTGGTGCTGCCGCTGATCGTCCCTTCCATCATCGTCGCCGCTCTCTTCGCGTTTCTCCTGTCGTTCGACGAAGTCGTGATCTCCTACTTCATTTCGAGCGTCCAGTCGGAGACGCTTCCGGTGAAGATGTACAGCAGCATCCACTGGGAGATTTCTCCCGTTCTCGCCGCGATCTCCAGCCTGCTGACAGTCCTGTCGTTCGTGGCCTGCGTCGCGATGTCATTGGTTCAAAGGGCCGAGTGAATGACCGAAACGATGGTGCGGCTGGACGAGGTCGAGAAGCTTTACGGCGCCGTGCGCGCCCTCTGGCCGACGTCGCTCGAGATCCAAAAAGGTGAGTTCGTCACGCTTCTCGGGCCAAGTGGATCGGGAAAGACGACCATACTCAATCTCATATCGGGATCGATCGGTGCGACTTGCGGAGCGATCTGGATTGGTAATCGCGACGTGACGAAGTTGCCTCCCAACCGTCGTGAACTTGGCATGGTGTTTCAGAACTACGCGCTGATGCCTCACATGACAGTCTTCGAGAACATCGCGTTCCCCTTGCGGGTGAGAAAGCGCTCCGAAGCTGACATTCGGAAGAGGGTGGACGAGGTTCTGGAGGTTGTCAGCCTTGCCGGCTACGGCGAGCGGAAGCCGAAGGAACTGTCCGGCGGTCAGCAGCAGCGCATCGCGATCGCCCGGTGCCTCGTCTACGATCCCGACCTCATCTTGATGGACGAGCCGCTCGGCGCACTCGACAAGAAGCTCCGCGACCAGTTGCAGCTTGAGATCAAGCGCATTCATAAGACGCTCGGTGTGACGCTCCTCTATGTTACCCATGACCAAAGCGAGGCGCTCGTACTTTCCGATCGGATCTGTCTGATGAACGGGGGCAGGATCGAGCAACTCGGGACGCCTGATGATCTCTATTTCCGGCCGCGTACGATCTTTGCGGCCGATTTCCTGGGTGAATCGAACATCATCGACGCGTCGCTGGAAGCTGATGGCGGCAGCGCCAAGATCTCAACGGCCGGCGGGCTGGTCGTCGAAGGAGTTCCTACGGATACCAAGGCCGCCAGCGCGAAAATCATGATACGTCCGGAATCGTTCACGGTCGACACAGGCGACGGTTTTGCCAGAAATGGCGTCCAGGGCGTCGTCGAGGACACGACCCTCACGGGCGGCGTCATCGACATCCGGCTTCGTCTGAAAGACGGCAGCCTCATCAGCGTACGTCAGCTTACCCGACGCGATTTTCGCTCCATCCAGCACGGACAGCAGCTCTCGGTGAGCGTCAAACCAAGCGACGTCGTCATACTGCAGTAAGCTGGCGGTCGCGGTCGTAATTTCACAACATGAAATCTCCGGCTTTGGAAATGGATACCCGAGAGTGTCCGTGTCAGTAGTCCTGACGAGGGTGGATGTCGACCATCTGGCCCGCATTCAACTTTGAGGCGCGTCGGGTGAGCAGCGCAGCGGTCGTCGCCGAGACGCAACTTAGCCAGATCCACGCGACCGAAATCGAGGATGTAGACGATGGCCACAGGGAAGACCGGTGCTTCGCCAATAGCCGGGAACGGAGCGTTGGCAGGCGTGCGCGTGATAGACCTCACCCAGTTCGAAGCCGGAACTTCTTGCACCGAGACGCTCGCCTGGCTCGGAGCAGACGTTATCAAGATCGAACCGCCTGGCCGGGGCGAGCAGGGCCGCGGCGCGACGTCCGACAAGGGTGGGGTCGATTCGCCGTATTTCGTGATGCTCAACGCCAACAAGCGCAGTGTCACCTGCAACGTCAAATCACCGGAGGGTCGCGAACTCCTGACGAAGCTGATAGCCGGCGGCGATGTCTTCATCGAGAATTTCGCTCCCGGCGTGATCGACCGCCTGGGTTTCGACTATCAGACCGTGCGTGCGATCAAGCCGGACATCGTCTACGCGCAGGTCAAGGGGTTCGCGCCCAACGGACCATTCGCGCGCTATCTGGCTTTCGACGCGATTGCTCAGGCTGCCGGCGGCGCTCTTGCTACAACGGGCGAGGAAGGCGGCAGGCCCATCAAGCCGGGGCCAAACCTTGCCGACACAGGCGCGGGACTCCACTGCGCGATCGGAATCCTGGCGGCGCTGTATCAACGGCGAGAGACGGGCATCGGTCAGCGCATCGAGGTGACGATGCAGGATGCGGTGATCAACTTCACCCGGATCGCCTACGCCGCCCAGGAAATGTTCGGCTCACCGCCGCCGCGTGTCGGCAACCAGAGTCTGATCGCCGGCACGTCGCCGAGCGAGGTCTATCCATGTCTCGGTGGCGGTACCAACGACTACTGTTACGTCTACACGACGCGGGCGAGCAACATCCACTGGGAGAAGGTGCTGGAGGTCATCGGGCGGACCGACCTTCTCGGTGATCCGCGGTTCACCAGCGCCCAGGTGCGCGCGAAGAACTATCGCGAGGTCGACGCGGCGATCGCAGCCTGGACGATCCGTCGAGATAAGAACGAGGTCATGCGTCTGTTCGGAGAAGCCGGCATTCCCGCCAGCGCGATCTTCGACACCTCGGAACTGTCGAACGATGCGTCATTGCTCGAACGCGGAACCTTCGTCACGGTCGAGCATCCCGTCAGGGGACCGATGAAGATTCCGGGTTTCGTCATCAAGATGAGCGAGTCGCACATACCCGTAAAGCCGGCCCCACTTCTGGGTGCCGACAACCTCGAGGTCTACCGGGATCTTATCGGCCTGACCGAACAAGAGATCGCGAATCTTGCCGAACGAGGCGCGATCTAAGCCCAACCCCTCAACTTCAAGCAGCGGATGCATCAATGATCAAAGGATATACACTCCTCGGTCAGGCCCTGGCCAGGGCAGGGGTCGATACCGGCTTCTACATCATGGGCGGCCCCATCAATGACGGCGTGAAAGCCGCAATGGCGAACGGCGTCAGGATGATCGACGTGCGGCACGAACAGGCGGCCGCGATGATGGCGCAGGCCTATTCCCGGATCCGTCTCAAGCCAGGGTTCTGCATGGGAGCATCGGGCCCAGGCGCGATCAACCTCACCACAGGCCTTGCCAATGCATTGGTCGATTGCGCCCCGGTCGTCGCGATGGGTGGCGCCAGCCCGCTCAACCAGCTCCATACCGGCTCCTTCCAGGAAATCGACCAGTTGGCGATCATGCGCCCGGTGACCAAATGGGCCGACCGCGTGCTGGAGGCACGGCGCATACCCGAATACGTCGCGCTGGCATTCCGCCATGCCATGTCGGGGAAGCCCGGACCGGTGTATCTCGATCTGCCCGGTGACGTCCTCTACAAGGACGTCGACGAGGACACCGTGATCTGGCCGAAGACGTTCGGCGTGACTGCGCCGCGCGTGGCTGCGGGGGAAGAGGTGGTCAAGCAGATCGTCGAAGCGCTGGGTGCTTCAGAGCGTCCCATCATTCTGTCCGGCAGCGGCACCCTCTGGTCGGATGCATCGGAGGACCTGACGGCCCTCGTGGATGCCTTGGGCATTCCATTCTATACGACACCGCAGGGACGCGGCGTTCTTCCCGAAGACCATTCCTACTTCTTCGCTCATGCGCGTAGCCAAGCCTACAAGCAGGCCGATCTGATCTTCGTCGTCGGCACCCGTTTGAACTACGTTTTCAGCCAGGGAAAGCCGCCGCGTTTCGCGGAAGACGCCAAGATCGTCCGTATAGATATCGATCCTGCTGAACTGGCGCAGTCCGATCACGTCGATATTCCGGTTCTGGGTGACGCGCGGACCGTGCTCCGGCAACTTCGCCAGGCGTGCGAAGGCACAGTGACGGCCGAGCGTTTCAAGGAATGGCGCAAGACGCTCGCACAGATCGAAGCGGACAAGGCTCCCAAATCGGAGCAGAAGCTTGCGACGGACCAGATACCCATCCACCCGTTGCGGCTTTGCAAGGAAATCCGCGACTTCATTGGTCGCGACACCATACTCGTCGTGGATGGGCAGGAGATACTGAACTTTGGCCGTCAGTCCATCCCGAGCTATCTTCCGGGCCATCGACTGAACTCCGGTCCATTCGGCACGATGGGGGTGGGTTTGCCGTTCGGCGTCGGCGCCAAAGCCGCGCGGCCCGACAAGGATGTACTCGTGTTGCACGGTGACGGTTCCTTCGGGCTGAATGCCATGGAACTCGATACCGCAGTCAGGCACGATCTCCCCGTACTGGTTGTCATCAGCCTGAACGGCGGCTGGACAGCAGATCCCGACAACGTGAAGCCCGGGCGCTACCTCGGCTACACCCGTTTCGACCTAATGGGCGAAGCACTCGGCTGCCATGGCGAATTCGTCGAGCGCCCGCAAGACATCAGGCCGGCTCTCGAACGCGCTCAAGCCGCGGTGAGGTCCGGGAGGACAGCGGTCGTGAATGTCGTCACCGATAGCAACGCGCGCGCAGGAACCGTGAGCTTCACCTCATTCACCACTTAGTGGACACCGACCGCGATTTGGGCAGACCGCCGACGGGTGCACGCGCGATCATGTGCCGCTCCCGGTGGCTCCAAAGCGCGTCGCTCGGAGACATAATTCCACTGATTGAAACTGAAAAATTCGGATGTTGCCGCTTCCCCGCGTCGCTCCGATGGTGGGTTACCGAATGCGGATGACTCACTGAGTATTTGCAGATCGATGGGTACAACATGCAGGATGATGTGAAATCAACGCCGCTTTCAGGCATTCGGGTCATCGATCTGACCCAGTTCGAGGCGGGCACGTCCTGTACGGAAACGCTCGCCTGGCTGGGCGCGGAGGTCATCAAGGTCGAGATGCCGGGGCGGGGCGAACAGGGTCGCGGCGCCACGACAGACACAGCCGGACTGGATTCTCCCTATTTCCTCCTGCTGAACGCAAACAAGAAGAGCGTCACCTGCAACCTCAAGTCCGAACAAGGAAGGCTGCTGCTCGAGGATTTCATTCGAAACGGGGACGTCCTCGTGGAAAACTTCGCTCCCGGGGTGATCGAGAAACTGGGCTTCGACTACGACACCGTGAAGCGCCTCAATCCAAGGATCGTCTTCGCTCAGATCAAGGGATTCGCCGCGAATAGTCCGTATGCCGACTTCCTCGCATTCGACCCTATCGCACAGGCCGCGGGCGGAGCACTTTCCATCACGGGCGAGGCCGACGGGCGTCCGTTGAAACCCGGCTCCAACATTGGGGATACGGGGGCGGGCCTCCACTGCGCGATCGGGATCCTAGCTGCCATCGTCCAGCGACATGCGACGGGACGCGGCCAGCGCATCGATGTGACCATGCAGGATGCGGTGATCAATTTCGGCCGCATCGCTTATGCGGCCCAGTATATATTCGACCGACCCGCCGAAAGGTGCGGCAACCAGAGCATAATCGCCGGAACGTCGCCCAGCGAGGTCTATCCCTGCAAGGGCGGCGGTCCGAACGACTATTGTTACGTCTATACGACGCGAGCGAGCAACGTACATTGGCACAAGCTGCTGGAAGTGATCGATCGCGAGGACCTGAAGACAGACGAAAGGTTCCTGGTCGCGAAGCAGCGGGCTCAAAACTTCCGGGAAATCGACGCGATAATCAGCGCCTGGACGATCAACCACGACAAATTCGAGGTGATGCGGTTGCTAGGCAAAGCCGGCGTGCCGGCCAGCGCGGTGTTCGACACGCAGGAGCTTTCGGAAGACCCTTCTTTGAATGAACGCGGCACGTTCGTGACGGTGGACCACCCGGTGCGCGGGCCGTTCAAGCTTCCCGGCTTCATGGTCAAGATGTCTGACAACCAACTGACGGTTAAGGCGGCGCCGCTTCTCGGTGCCGACAATGACCAGGTGTACGGCGACATCCTCGGAATATCCCCTGAGCGATTGGAAGAACTGAAGAAGCAGGGGGTCGTCTAGCTTGACCTGCGCCGCGCGGGTCGCGGCTGTCGAATTGAGGAGGAGGAGAACATGGCACTAAAGGATAGAACTTCATATTCAACGTGGTCGTCGATAACGGCAGGCGCCCTTGCTGTCGCGACAGTCGTCGGTTTCGCGCCTGCGGTCTTGCATGCGCAGGAATATCCGTCGAAGCCGATTGAGATCATCGTCGGCTTCGCGCCTGGCGGCGGCACCGACCTCGTGGCGCGAGCCCTCGCCAAAGGCTTGAGCTCTCAACTCGCCACGCCGGTGCAGGTGGTGAATCGTCCCGGCGGCTCCGGTGTCGTCGGGTTCGAACTGCTGGCGAAAGCGCCCAACGACGGCTACACGCTGGGCATCGTCACCGCGCAGCTCATAACCGCCAACCTGCGCGGCACGATGAAGACGTCCTACAGCGACCTCACCAATCTCGCCATGATCAGCGTGGATCAGTCGGTGATCGCGGTGCCGGCTGCCTCGCCCTTCCAGTCGCTTAACGATCTTCTGACTGCAGCGCGCGGCAATCCTGGACAGCTCACCGTGGCGAACGCGAGCGAGGGCGGCAGCTATCATATGATGGCGCGCAACCTGGAGACCTCGGCCGAGGTCAAGTTCAAGCATATCCCCTTCGACGGAGGACCGGCGGCCATCCTGCAGCTGATAGGCAACCATGTTCAGTCGGCAGCCATCGGAGCAACGGAAATTCTCCCCCACGCGCAGGCCGGCAAGGCCCGTGTTCTCGCCGTCGCCGGAGCGGAAGGTGAGCCGCGCTTCAAGGGGCTGCCGGACGTGCAGACGACTGCGGAACTCGGCTTTCCGGTGAGCATCTCGACATGGCGCGCGCTGAGCATGCCAAAGGGTGCGGATCCAGCCATTGTCGCAAAGGTGTCCGCCGCGGTCGAGGCGACCCTCAAGGACGCGGAGTTCCTCAAGCAGATGGAAACCGTCAACAGCACCGTACGCTACCTGGGGGCGGAGGAGCTGGAGGCTTTCCTTGCGGAGCAGAGCGAGACCTACGGGAAGCTCTTCTCGGCCAACTGAGGCAGTCCGGTCTTCCTTCGCAAGTCGCAGCTCCTGGAGTATCGAGGTATGACAAGTATGTGGGAGCGGACGGTCGCCACCGCGGTGTTGGTGTTCGCCGTGGTGATGGTCTATTTCGCGAGCCGCTACCACATCGGCGACCTCTCCAACATGGGTCCCGGTTACTTTCCGGTGCTCATCGGCGTTCTCTTGGCCGTGGTCGGCATGGTCAACTTGTTGGCCAACTGGCATAGCAGGGAGGGGGCGCCGGAAATCCCTTGGCTGGCCTTTCTTCTGGTCTTGGGAGGCATTGCCGTCTGGGCTTTCCTTGTGGAGCGGGTCGGGCTCTTCCCGGCCTCGGTCTCGTTGATCGTGCTCGCAAGCCTGGCGCGCCGACCGCTCAACCCGGTTCAGATCGCGACAACTGCGGTAGTCGGCTCCCTCGTCTCGGCTCTGGTCTTCATTTACGGCTTTGGCCTGCCGCTCAAGATCTTGGTCTGGTAGCGCCATGGAGGCGCTGTCCAACCTTGTTGCCGGCTTTCAGCATGCGATGACCATCGAGGCTCTGCTTGCCTGCTTTGTCGGCGTGACGGTCGGCACGTTCGTCGGCGCGCTGCCGGGGGTAGGTCCTCTGGCGGCGATCTCGCTCTGTCTCCCCCTGACCTACTATTTCGATCCACTCGTGGCGCTGATCATGTTGTCGGGCATCTTCTACGGATCGCAGTATGGCGGGTCCATCTCTGCCATTCTTCTCAATTTGCCCGGGGATCCCTCGGCCGCCATAACCTGTCTGGATGCCTATCCCATCACGAAAAGTGGACGGCCCGGGATGGCGCTGTTCATCACGACAATGGCATCGTTCATCGGCGGCTCGATCGGCATCGTGATCCTGCTCTCGGTTACTCAACCGCTTTCCGATCTCGCTCTGGCTTTTTCTTCGGCAGACTATTTCTCGCTGATCCTGTTCTGCCTCCTCGCATCGTCGATGCTGGCCATCGGTTCCCCGCTGAAAGGTTTGACGATGGTGGTTCTCGGCCTGCTGCTTGGCATGGTTGGCATCGATGTGACGTCAGGCCAGGCGCGCTTCACCGGCGGCAACACCTGGCTTCTCGACGGTATCAATTTGACGGCGATGATGATGGGACTGTTCGGTGTTGCAGAAGTGCTGAACACTTATGTCGGAGGCAGCCAGCCGCCGGTTTTGACCAAGAAGGTGACGCTCCGATCGATGATACCGGCGCGGCACGAGTTTGCGCAGGCCTTGGCGCCGGCGCTGCGCGGCACAGCCGTCGGTTCGATTGTGGGCGTATTGCCCGGCATGGGGGCGACACTGGCAACCATCATGGCTTATGCCGTCGAGAAGCGGGTCGCCAAGGACCCGTCACGTTTCGGCAAGGGAGCCATCGAAGGCATAGTGTCGCCGGAAGCTGCGAACAATGCATCGGTGCAAACCGCGTTCGTGCCCACGCTCGGCCTGGGTATTCCCGGAGACGCCGTGATGGCAGTCCTGGTCGGCGCCCTTATGATTCACGGCATCCAGCCGGGTCCGCTGTTCATCGTGCAGCAGCCCGAGTTGTTCTGGGGGCTCGTGGCAAGCATGTGGATCGGCAATGCCATGCTGCTTGTCCTCAACATACCGATGATCGGTATCTGGGTGCGTATGCTCACGATCCCGCCAAACGTACTCTACCCAACAATCCTCCTGCTCGTCTGCCTGGGCGTCTACAGCATCAACAACAGCGCTTTTGACGTCCTGATGACAATCGGCTTCGGCATCGTAGGCTTCAGCCTTGGCAGATTTTCCTACCCGATGGCGTCCCTTGTCCTTGGCTTCATACTTTCGCCGTTGCTGGAAGAGCACTTCCGTCGAACCATGCTGATCTCGAACGGCGATCTGAAGGCGCTCTTCGAGAGCAATATCAGCGCGATATTTCTCTGCCTGGCTCTGCTGGTTCTAATTTCACCGCTTCTACGCTCGCAGTTCGGGAGAAGGCGGTCGGATAGCTAATTGCGAACGCGGACGTTGGTCGCAGAACCAAGGCGGACCATCTCGGTATCCCTTCACCGTCGGTGAGGTGCACGCCTGCTTGGCAGTAACGCCGATCCGTCCTGGTGCATCCAAGCCACGGGGTTGAGCCTTGCCCTTATCGACCCCTAGGACTAGCGGAGGTGGGGCGTCACGCGATCCTGACGGCCACTTCGGATGCGTAACCCTGTCTACTACATACGCTCGCGTATGAGGTCTGCCGCTCGGGCTGCTTCACGCTTCAAAGCGCTGGCGATCAGAGCCATGTTGGCTCCGTTGACGACCTTGCGGAAGTAGGTAACTCCAAGGGTCGCCACCACACGACCCGGCTCGACCACTATTGGAACTGCCAGCGAATTGGTGAACGGATCCGCCTTGGCGAGCCGCGTGGCGAAACCTCTCTTACGCGTCCGCCGCAACGCCATGCGCCATTCATAGTTGCTCGACACGATCTGATCTTCAAAGAATTTGCGCTCGAGGGCAAGTCGGAGGAGAAGGCTTCGCTCCCTGCTGCCGCAGAACGCCATATAGGCCAACCCGTGCGCGCGGGTGATCAGCGATCCGCGTTTATGCAGAGTGCTCCGGGCATGCGCCAGCGGGCTCAAAGGTATTGAGGAATATTGAACGACCATCGCATCGTGGTCCAGCGTAGCGACGGCAAACGGCCAGAGATGTTCTTTCGTCAAGCCATCGACGATCGGCTTCACGATCTCAACCACCAGCGCCTTGCTATGAAATCCCGCGCTCAGGGCCTTAACCTTGGATGTGAGAGCGTAGCCTCCGCGCCGGGAGATGTGAGTGAGATAGCCTTCAGCGCACAGGGTCTCCAGGATCCGAACAACACTGCTCGGCGGAATATCACACTGTCTGCTAATCTCGTGGACGGTGATCAGTTCTAAACGATTGGCGCATTCCATAACTGACAAGGTGCGCTGAACGAGACTGACATCAGCGTAACTGCGAGTTTTTTCCTGAATGTCCAACGCTTTCACGGCTCTCGTGCTCAGCATCCGGGGAGGTTAGGCGACCCGGTACCTTTCTACAATTCCCGTGTCGACATCGCAACCAAGGCCCGCGCCGGCCGGCACACTGCTCCAGCCATCGACCACTGCGGGGATCGACGGAAAGGGGGTCTCTTCCAGTTCGATGTAGAGGCGCTCGAGCGGGGCCTGTTCGAGGGTCGACACGAGATGCAGTGTCGCGGCGTAACCCGGGCCAAGATAGCCGCAATGTGGAATGGTGTCGACCTTTTGGCGGTTCGACAGGTCCAGTACCTTGAGCATCTCCGAGATGCCGCCGACCTTGCAAACACTCGGCTGCAATATGTCGAGCGCGTTCGCCTCAAGAAGTCGACCGAACTCGCATTGCGACGATACGTTCTCGCCGGCGGAGATCGGTGTTCCGGCGTTACGGAGCGCGGCGAGCGTGGCGTAGTCGTCGGGAGGCCAGATTGGCTCCTCCAGCCAGAGAAGATTTAGTTCACGAACCGTCTCCACCATGGCGGTGGCCTCGCGCAGGTCCCAGGGACAGTTTGTGTCGACCGCCAGCGCTACATCTGGCCCGAGACCATGTCGTGCCGCAGCAATGCGATCCACGGTGATCTCATGAAGCTTCACCGTCCTGTAGCCTTCCGCCACCGCGGATGCGCATGTCTGTTGAAGAGCGTCGTGGGACGAACATCTCAGAAAGCTCGCATAGACCGGCACGTCCGATCTACGCCGCCCAAGAAGCTCGGCGATCGATTTTCCCTCCCGCTTTCCGAGAAGATCCCAGAGGGCGATATCCAGGCCTGACACCGCGTAGATCGCTGGACCGCTCAAGCCGAAGAGATGTATCTTGCGCCTTACGCTTGTCATGAGCGCGCCGATGTCGTCGGCGCGCTCACCGATGAGCAAAGGCGCTACCAGCGTGTCAAGCATCGACTTCGTCGCTGCGGCGCCGGCATGGCCGAACGCCTCGCCCCACCCGCTGAGACCGTCGTCAGTGCTAATCCTCACCAGCAGCATCGCTAGCGTGTTCGAAGGACGACCTGCAATGTAGTGGAACCCACCGCTCGTGCGGTAAGGGAGGGCGAGCAGGAAGCTGTCTACGGCAATGATCTTCAAGATATCCTCCGACAGGAAGCCGATCCCTACCATGAGCGGTGATGCGTGCTGGCGCATTTGGTAAGAGTTTCAATGATCGAAATTAGGTTGCAACCCGTTTGTGTTGGCGGGGCGAGTTTGCTGAAAGTCTAAGCCGTCCAAGGCGCACCAGCCGGCGCTGTTCCTCCGGTTAGGAGCAGCTCAGCTCACCCATCGCACGACTGCGCTTTGAGGTGTCGCGCCGCTAATTCGGAAAGGGTGCGGGCTTGAAAATTGCAAGCGTAAGGGGCGAGGCTGAAGACTTCCTCGTTGTTGAAGGTCTGAACGGCTATGTCTACAGCCTTCCAGCGGCCCTCCAGATTCTCACGGGTGGAGTACCGGAGTGGAGTCGCGACATGCTGGTCCTAATTGAAGCAGGTGAGGAAGCGCTCGATAGTCTGAGGCAGGTCGGCGACCTGCTGGCGCAGAGGCCGGACGCGATCGAGCCTATCCGCCCTGAATCGATCACCTGGCACCCTCCGGTCCGCAGGCCCTCCAAGATTTGTTGCCTGGCGCTGAACAACAGCGCGAATGCCGACCGCATCATGTCAGGTCCGAACCATCCGGCTATATTCCTCAAGGCGGCGAACGCGCTTGTTGGCCACGGCCAACCCATCATCGTGAAAGAGCATTATGGACGAGTGCATCCCGAGCCAGAACTTGCTGTCGTCATCGGCAAGACCGCGAGGAATGTGAAAGCTTCCGAGGCACTCCAATATGTATTCGGCTATACCATACACAACGACATCACCTCGCCGACCATGCGACAGGAGGATACCTTTCACTATCGAGCGATCCACCCAAAGAAGGGCGATCACGACACCATCGAATATGTCGACACGTTCGTGACCTATCCTGGCCGCTACAAGTGCAGCGACACGTTTTCTCCGATGGGGCCGTGGCTTGTTCTGCGCGACGCCGTGCCCAATCCCCACGGCCTCTCGGTCCGCTGTGACCACAAGGGGGAGTTGGTCACCGAAGACAGCACGAGGAACCTTTCGCACAAGATTCCCGAGGTCATCGAATTCGTCTCAGGTTACATGACATTGCTGCCAGGTGACATCATCTCGATGGGTACGGCACTGAAGCGAGCGGACGGAACCGGAAAAGCGGTGCAGAACGTCGACCTGCGCGTGCTCGGTGGACCGGTTTCGGTTTCGATCGAAACCATCGGAACGCTTTCGAACTCCGTAGAGACGTCGCTCTGACATGGGTGAAATCAGTCATCAATCTCTTCTGCTGATGCGACTCGAGATAGAGGCGCTGAACGCTGAATTCGCTTATCTGATCGACCACGACCAATCTGAGAAGGTCGCCGATCTGTTCACGGAAGATGGTGTCTACGGCCGATCGACCGGTGCGCGAAGCTCCGGTCGCGAGGCCATCAGGGAAAGCTATCGACGCCGCAAGGAGCACGGCGCACGTACGGCTCGACACATATTCACGAACCTTCGGCTTGTGCCGAACGACGACGGGTTGGTAGCGGGAACCTGCATTCTCACCCTGTTCGCCCGGGACGGCCTGCCGCCGCATCCCGCCGATCCGCTGGTGGTCGCCGATTATGACGACATCTACCAGCGCGACGAAACCGGTCGCTGGCTGTTCAAGCAGCGGATCGTCAGCTGGATATTCGCCCGCGAGGGCGCCTCGTCGCCACTGGCGTTGGGCGCTTCGGAGAAAAGACAATGAAATCGCTGGCCGAACTGCTGGGTGGGCGGACCTTCGACTACCTGATCATCGGCGGCGGCTCGGCCGGATGCACCCTGGCTTCGCGCCTGAGCGAGCACGCCGGAGTCAGCGTTCTGCTCGTCGAAGCCGGGAAAGACGTGACGCGGGAAACCGCGTCCCCGGACGTCCTCTCGAATTATCCCGGCAAGGCCTACTTCAACCCGGACTACACGTGGCGCGGGCTGCAGGCGCGGCTCGGCGGCGGGCGCCGCAACGATCCCGACGCGGGACGCATCGCGCGCTACGAGCAGGCGCGGCTGCTCGGAGGCGGATCGACGATCAACGGCCTGTGCGCCAATCGTGGAGCGCCCTCGGATTACGACGAATGGGAGAACCTTGGTGCTGCGGGCTGGAACTGGGGTAGCGTGCTTCCCTACTTCCGCAAACTGGAACGCGACCTCAATTTCCGCGGCGACCTTCATGGAGCCGACGGCCCCGTTGCCATCAGCCGCTTCCCGATGGCGGATTGGACTGGTTTCGTCAGTGCAGTCGTCGCAGAGTTGAAGGGGCGCGGCTACGGGCTGGTCGAAGACCAGAACGGAGTCTGGCGGGATGGCTACATGCCGGTTTCCGCATCGGTTGACGAAAACGGCCAGCGGGTCTCCTGCGCATATGCCTATCTGAGCGCGGACGTCCGAAGCCGTCCCAACCTCACCATCTTGACCCAGACATCCGTCAGGCAGATCCTGTTCGAGGGACGCAGTGCGATCGGCGCCAGCCTGCGAAGCGTATCGGGCGAACTGCTTGACGTGCGTGCACGGGAGACAATCCTCAGCTGCGGGACCATTCACAGCCCGGCGATGCTCATGCGAAGCGGGATCGGGCCGGCCGGCGATCTGTCGGCGCTCGGGATCAAAGTGGTGGCGGACCGTCGAGGCGTCGGGCGCAACTTGATCGAGCATCCGGTCATCTCGGTGTCCTGCATGCTGGACAGGCCGGCGCGGATGCAGCACGCGTTCCGGCATCACACGCAGGCCCATTTCCGCTATTCATCGGAGACCGCCGACTGTCCGCAAGGCGATATGAGTCTTGCCATTATTGCGCGATCCGGATGGCACGCGATGGGGCGCCGCATCGGGACGCTCTATGTCTGGGTGAACAAGGCATACTCCCAGGGCAGCGTGGATCTGGCCTCTCCCGATGCCGATTTCGAACCGAACGTCGATTTCCGGATGCTGTCGGATGATCGCGACATGACGCGCCTGCGCGCGGCATTCCGCTTCGTCGCCGAGATCGCCCAATCGCAATCGGTATCAAGCGTCTCCCGAACCGCGTTCCCCGCCAATTACTCGGATCGCGTCCGCCGCTTCTCTTCCCCCGGCGTGCGGAACCAGGCGGTGATGCAGGTCTTCGCCATGATGCTCGATGCGTTGCCGACAATGAGACCGTGGCTCATTCGAAAGTTCGTCACTGAGGGCGCGTCCCTTGCTGAGATCCTTCGCGACGACGCGATACTCGATGCGTATCTCACCCAGAGCGTCACAGGAGTATGGCATCCTGTGGGGACATGCCGGATGGGTGCGGAGAATGATCCGACGTCAGTCACCGAAAGCTCAGGCAGGGTGATCGGCGTGTCCAACCTGCGCGTTTGCGACGCCTCGATCATGCCGTCGATCCCATGTGCGAACACCAACATTCCGACGATCATGGTGGCCGAGCGGTTAGCCGATCTGATCAGACAAGAGCGCGCAGGAAAGCATACGCACGGAATCGCGTCGGCTGCGGCGTAGGCTGGAGACCCTTCATGCTCATCGACGCGGCGACTTCGCTTCTCCTGATGATCGACATGCAGGAACGCCTGCTGCCGGCAATCTCGGGCGGGAACGATGTGGAGCGGAATTGCGCCATCCTGGTCAAGGCCGCATCCAGACGCGAGGCGCCAGTCGTTGTCACCGAGCAGTATCCGAAGGGGCTCGGGCGCACGGTTCCCGGGCTTTCTGAACTCCTGCCTGCGCATTCCATAATGGAGAAGCTCGAGTTTTCGTGCGCGCGTAACATGGCGATCATGAACCGCCTGGAGGCGACCCAGCGCAAGCAGGCGGTGCTCTGCGGCGTTGAAGCCCATGTCTGCGTGCTTCAAACGGCATTGGATCTTCAGACCAGGGGCTTCGACGTTTTCGTCGCGATCGATGCCTGCGGCTCGCGAACGGGCGAGAGCAAGCAGGCGGCGTCCGCGAGATTGTCAGCTGCCGGGGTGTCGGTGGTCACCACGGAGATGGTCGTCTTCGAGCTGCTGGAGACGGCCGGATCGCCGGATTTCAGGGAACTGAGCAAACTCATACAGTGATCTGGAGGCGCCCGACGCCGTCCGGTCAAGCCATCGAGGAACACAATGGCCGAGATCGTGAAGCTTTACATTGACGGCGCCTGGCGGGACGGCGCCGGGTTGCAGGTCCAGGACTTTTTTGATCCTGCCACTGGTCGCCCGATCGGCGGTGTCGCGGTCGCCAGCCGGGAAGACCTTGAGGATGCCTGCGCAGCAGCAGACCGCGGCTTTCGGCAATGGCGCGCCACGCCGGCAGTCGAGCGCTGCCGCCTCATGCGAAAGACGGCCGCGCTCATCCGCGAGCGTGCCGAGATCATTGCTCCGCTGCTGACGCGCGAGCAGGGGAAGCCGATCGCACAGGCCCGCCAGGAGGTCGAGTCGTCGTCGGACCTGATAGAGTGGTTTGCCGAGGAAGGTCGCAGGGTTTACGGCCGGATCATTCCGTCGCGCGCAGCCGACGTAAGGCTGTCCGTGATCAGGGAGCCGGTCGGGCCGGTCGCGGCGTTCAGCCCCTGGAACTTTCCGCTGGCTCAGGCCGCGCGCAAGGTGGGTGCGGCGCTGGCAAGCGGGTGTTCGGTGATCCTGAAGGGTCCCGAGGAAACGCCTCTGGCCCTGGCGCATGTGGTCCAGGCCTTCCATGACGCTGGCGTTCCTGCGGGTGTCGTGAGCCTTGTCTACGGCAAGCCGGCCGAGATTTCAGCCTTTCTCATTCCGCACCCGACCATTCGGAAGATTTCCTTCACCGGCTCGACGGTGGTGGGCAAGCATCTCGCCTCCCTCGCCGGCGCGCACATGAAGCGCGCGACGATGGAACTTGGCGGGCACTCACCGACGCTGGTCTTCGAGGATGCCAACCTCGACCGCGCCGCCACCCTCCTGACCGGGTTCAAGTTTCGGAATGCCGGGCAGGTCTGTACTTCCCCAGCCCGCATCCTTGTTCACGAGAAGGTCTACTCGGCATTCCGGGATCGGCTCCTTGAACGCGTGAGCAGCCTCAAGGTAGGTAACGGTGCGGACGCCGCCGTGGAGATGGGGCCGCTGGCCAATCCTCGCCGGCTGGATGCGATGGAGGCCTTCGTCCAGGATGCGATAGATCTGAACGGATCGGTGCTTACAGGCGGCCGGCGGGTTGGCAATGAAGGCAACTTCTTCCAGCCGACAATCTTCGAGAATGTGCCGCGAGAGGCCAGACTGATGAGCGAGGAGCCATTCGGCCCAGTCATGATGCTACAGCCGCTTCCCGACTTCGACAGCATGATCGCCGAAGCAAACCGCTTGCCGTATGGTCTTGCCGCATATGCCTACACGCGCTCGGCGCGGACCGCCGCGATGGTCAGCGAGGCCGTGGAAAGCGGAATGGTGTCCATCAACCATCACGGCCTCGGCCTGCCGGAAACGCCTTTCGGAGGCGTAAAGGACAGCGGATACGGCTCGGAGGGCGGAACCGAGGCGATGGAGGGCTACCTCGTGTCAAAATTCGTCACCCACTCGCTCGTGGATTGAGCGCAAGTGCGGATCTCAGGATACGAGGTGACTCTGCTCGGCCTCCCGGCGGACGAACCGCTCGCGCAAGAACCGGCGAACCCCGGAGCAAGGCGGCCGACGGTCCTGCTCCGGTTGCAAACCGATGGCGGGGTGGAAGGGATCGGCTTCACCTTCCTCGGGGCAGGGCTGTCGCGTGCGCTGAAGGCCGCAGTCGAGGACATGGCGGAGCTTTGCGTTGGCCTCGACCCGCTGCAGCCTGAGGCGCTGAGGGCCAGGATATTCGCGGCCGCATCGGGCTCCGGCCCCGCCGGCATCTTCACTCTTGCGCTGGCCGCCATCGATATTGCGCTGTGGGACATTCGCGGCAAGGCTGCCGGGCAGCCGCTTTGGCAGCTTCTGGGTGCGGATGGGTCTCCGGTGCCGACCTATGCAAGCGGCGCTCTGATGCGGGAGTTGGATTTGGACACGGCTTTGCGTTCGAGTGCGAAGCTGGTCGAAGCGGGCTACACACAGGTCAAGATGCAGCTGGCGCTTCCCGGAGACTACCGGCCGGTGAGGGAGGTCGAGCGAATAGCCCGGATCCGCGAGGTGTTGGGCAACGATGTCAAACTGATGTGCGACATCAACCAGCGCTGGTCAGTGGAGCAGGCCCTCGAAATGGGACCGCAACTGGGCGAGTTCGACCTGTGCTGGCTCGAGGACCCCATTGCGCACGACGATTTCTCCGGACAGGCGCGCCTGCTTTCCGATCTGTCGATTCCGATCGCCACCGGCGAGTATATGTACGGGGCAAGCGGCTTCAGGCACCTCGTCGATCTTGCACTGCCGGATTATGTGATGATCGACCCGTTTCGGGCAGGCGGCATTACGCCGTGGCTCGATATCGCGAAGCTTGCGCATGCATGCGAAAGGCCGGTCGTCAGCCACCTCGCGCCTGAGATCCAGGTGCACCTGATTGCAGCGATCCCGAATGGGTGGACCGTGGAATACATGCCATGGTCCTACCCAATGTTCCGCGATGTGCCCTGGCCGAAAGCGGGGATGCTCGAGCTCGGACATCAGCCGGGCCTTGGCCTCGAAATCGACGACTCGGCCGTCGCCCGCTACAAGCTGTCGTAGGGGATAGGCCATGCGCACGTGGTTGGTCACGGGTGGCACCAAGGGTCTCGGCGCTGCCATCGCGAAAACTGCTCTGGGAAAGGGCGAAAGGGTTGCCATAGCCGCCCGGACGGCCGGAACAAACCTCGGGCTGTCCGCGGAATTTCCCGAGACGGCACTGCCGGTCGTGCTCGACGTCACCGATATCGCCAGCGTGGACGACGCCATTCGCAAAGTCGAAGAATGGGTGGGCCCGATCGACGTGCTGGTCAACAACGCGGGACAGGGACTGCACGGTGCGATCGAAGAAACCAGCGATGCGGAACTGCGGACGCTCTTCGACGTCAACTTCTTCGGCGCGGCCAATCTGATCCGCGCCGTATTGCCGGGAATGCGCCATCGTCGCAGCGGACTGATCCTCAATATCGGCTCCGTTGCAGGCTTCGTCGCCAATCCCGGGACTGGCGCCTACTGCTCAACCAAGTTCGCGCTGGAGGCACTTACCGAAGCGTTGCGCAAGGAGGTGGCGGATCTTGGCATTCGCGTATCGTCCATCGCGCCCGGTGGCATGCGCACGGCATTCAACGGTTCGTCGATATGGCGGGCTGGGGAGCAGATCGCGGACTATGACGGTCTGGTTCACGACCGGATCGAAGATCTGCGGCGGCATGCCGGGACGCGAGGCAGCGATGTCGAGGCCGCCGCCGCGGCGATCTGGGCATTCTCGGTGGAACGCAATCCCCCGCCGCATCTGATACTGGGCCAGGATGCCATCGAACGCATCGAGCAGAAGCTGTCCCTGCTCACTACGCTACTGGCCCATGCCGACCCATTGTCCATGAATAGCGAAGATCGGAGCCGCTGATGAGCACGTTGGAGATTCTACTGGCCAAGGACGGCATACGGGAGACGATGGCCAAGTACTGCCACGCCCTGGATGCCTGCGATTTTGCGGGCGTCGCTGCCCTTTTCGCGGAAGACGGCACGTGGACGGCCAACTATGGGACGGTAACCGGGCGCGCGGAGATCACCGCCTTTCTCGCGACTGTGGTTCCCACGAAGGGCAACGGCCCCCAGCGCAAGCATTATATCTGCAACTCGGTGATCACGGTCGACGGCGATACGGCGACCGCCCATTCGGACTATCTGATCATCAGAGAGTCCGTCGACGGTCTAATCCCGGTGATGGGCGGAACCTACCGCGACACATTCAGGCAGATCGACGGACGCTGGTGTTACAGCCGCAAGACTTTGGTCCACGACATTGTCGGCAACATGGGTCTGCTGAACAATCGGTAGCGCTCAACCGTTCCAGATGAAGTTGACGACGTCCACTTCGAAGGTGGCGAGGCTCGCAGCAATGTCTGCGAGCTTCGCCGCGTTGCGCTCGATGTCCTGCCGCGTGCGCGTCCAGACCTCGGCAAACGCTTCGACATCGACGCCGATGAATGGAACGGTGCTGTTTGGTGCCGCCCCCTGTTCCAGGATGTCGTGAACGATCGACGTTTCAATACCGTCCAGCATGGACATCAGGCCTGGGAGGTCGGACGCGGCCCCGCCGCTCGGAAGAAGCAGCAACTGTTTGATCAGTCCAACGGACCGCGGGCGAGGCGCGCTGCCGTCATCACCGATCACCCGGGAGACCGCTCCGATGAAATCGCGCGAGTCCAGGTTGCAGGCCGCCATCTGTGGCGAAGTGTGGGCCTCGCGCCTGCGTTCGGCATTGTCGAAGGCGAGGATCGGAAAGCCATCGATCCTCAGGGCGCGAGCGGTGGCGTTGGTTCCGGAAGCGTCCGGCAGAACGTGGTTCTGGTCATAGTACCGCGTGCCGGGAAGTTGCGCGGTCAACGGTCCGTGAGGATCGAGCCAGTGTCGACGGAACTGCTCGTTCGTCAGATCGTCCCGTCTGCGGATGAGGCTGGTCGATACGATCATGCGGGTCTCGCCGCCTGCGCCTCTTTCGCCTTCGCCGCTGCGATGTCGTCGAAAAAGGGATCGGCGGCCACCGCCGGGATCCTGACGAACTCGCCATGCCACTTCGCCAGATCCGGATTGCCGCTCCGCCAGTCGACATCGGGGAAGCGGAAGTCGGAATACGACAGTGCGGTTCCGATGGCCGCGTGGCCGATCGTGAACGGTCCGGCTCGAAGGTCCGGCACTTCCGAGTCCATCGCCGCGACGGTGGCGCTGTACTTGTCTCTCAGCGCGCTCACGAACTCTTCCGTCTGGAGCGCGCCGGGCCTGTTCCTCTCGGTGAGCCAGATCAGCAGCAGATCAATGAGCCCGTGTCCAAGCGCCAGCCGACGCAGAGCCTCCATGCGATCCCGGCCTTCGGACGGAAAGAGACGCTGGCCCTCATGGAGGCCATCCAGATACTCGCAGATGACACGGGAATCGTAGAGCGTCGAACCGTCATCCAGGACGAGCGTCGGGATCTTGGTCAGCGGGTTGTCCTTCATGAGACCCGGCAACGGGCTGTAGATGCTGACCACCGTATTCATCAACTCGATGCGCGAAGCCAGTTTGGTCCAATGGATCGCCACCATGACCAGGCGGACATAGGGCGAGCGGTGCGAATAGTAGAGTTTCATGGCGGTACTCCGTCTCACGCGGCAGATCGCGACTGGCGGCGGTCCAGAAAGTCACGGACTGCCTGGCCTATCTCATCGGGTGTCTCGACCGTCTGGTGGTGGCTCGTCTCGATCGTCAGGAATTCGACGTCGGGTATGGCGCGCATGACTGCGCGCACATATTCGGGTGTCCTGAAGATATCGAGCGTGCCGCCGATGCCGAGCGCGGGACATTTGATCTGTCCAAGGTAATGGGCGATATCCATGTCGATCAGCAGGCGGTACTGTGCGACGAAGCTGTCGGGGTCGTTCCCCAGCCAGCGTGCGCGGAAAGCCCGAAAGCGCTCCGGATCGCGCTTGCGCAGCGTTTCCGGGTAGCCGCTCGCCATGGCTCCGTCGACGATCGAACCCATCCCGTCGCGCAGGATGTTCTCCAGCATGGCGTGCCTTGCCGGCCGGTCTTCCGGTTTCATGTCGATGGCGGGGCTCATGGCGATCACTGCCGCCGTCCGCGCTGGAAAACGAGCCGCAAATGCAAAGGCCGTTGCCGCGCCAAGCGCGCAGGAAGCGATCGCGACCGGTTCCCGGATATCCAGCGCGTCGAGCAAAGCGGCCAGATCGTTGCTCAGCACCTCGACGGAAAGCGCGCCGCTTACCTTAGCGGAAAGTCCGCACCCCCGGCTGTCATATCTCAGAATCGAGTAGCGGTCCGAAAGGTAGGGCACCACCAGGTCCCAATTCTCAATCATCCCGCCCATTTCATGTATCAGAACCAGCGTTGGTCCCGAGGCTCCGCACATGTCGTAGCGAAGCGAGGTGCCGTTGAGCTCGATGTGATCCATCCGACCTTTCCCTTATCTGGGATCGCTGGCGCGACCCGGGGACCCGATCGACATGCTCCGGCATGAAAGCCGACCTCACAACCCGGCAAAGACGGTAATTTCGACCAATGAAACAAAAATCAAATGAAAGTCGCACCCGGTTTCGGATCGAGTTAATCCTCTGCCATTTGCCTCGAGCAAGAGGATTTGCGGCGCGCAGAAGTCTCACGAAGTTGGCAGGTTCCGATGCATGGAGATAGTCGATGAGTGGGTGACTGCGATCGTCCTGCGCCCTGAGGAGTATGGCACTCGCCTCGGCGGCAATGCGCCCCCATTCCCGCCGTTCACGCAATCTTTGCCTTTGCATGAAAGCGGACGCTGACGCCCAACCCGGGACGACGACATTGAGCCCCAATGCACGAACCCGCTTCGCGGGAGCGGCGTTACGGCCTGAGATGGCATAGTATTCAAAGCCATTGAGCCGTAGCGGCGAGCAAGCCGACCATGGAGTTCCCTTCGACGAGAGGAAATCGCCAAGGCTACACCATCGACTGACGCAACCGTTTCGCCGCTTCCAGCGCATGCAGCACGACAAGCTCATGCGGGGCCTCGGCGCCCACACGCATCAAGACTACGTTCTTCACGTCCGGCGGTTCGCAGCATTCCTGAAATTGCGCACGCGAGAGGCTCGCGGAAAGTCCGCTCGCGTTGGAACCTGCTATCGAAGCCGCTCATCGCGCCTATGCAATTTTCTCAAGAGCACGCGAATTTGCCACTAAGGGCGTTAGGTTCGGAAGGCAGCGCAGCGCCGCAGGTTCGCCAGGGACGCGACTTAAGCAGGCGACAGCCATACACTAGCCGATCAGAACGGGCCCGCTCGCGGAAAACTGAACCGCGACGGCCTTTCCCGCCTCGAGCGGCTGGTCGACCTCCGGAGTGACGACGAATACCGGGCCGGTCGGCAGATCGATGACATATTCCATATGGCTGCCGACATAGGTCGCCTTTGAGATCCGGCCGGGGAGGCTGCCCCGGGCGCCGGACTCCGCCAGCACTATACGGCTCGGCCGCACCGCCAGTTTCGCCGGACCGGCCACCCTGCCTCTGGCGGGCAAGGTGAGCGTGATGTCGCCGAGTTTGACCTGCGCTTTTCCCGCTTCGACCGCGACGATCTCACAAGGCAGGATGTTGGCCTCGCCGATGAAATCGGCGACGAAGGCGTCGGCCGGAGCGTCGTAAAGATCGCGCGGCGCACCATCCTGGGCGATCACCGCGCGGTTCATGACGATGATGCGGTCGGAGACGGCGAGCGCTTCCTGCTGGTCATGCGTGACGTAGACGACGGTCAGGCCGAGGTTCTGCTGTATCTCGCGGATTTCCTCCCGCACATGCCGGCGCAACTTGGCGTCCAGATTGGAGAGCGGCTCGTCGAAGAGCAAGACCTGCGGCTCCAGCACGAGCGCGCGCGCCACGGCGACGCGCTGTTGCTGGCCTCCCGATAATTCGCTGGGCAGGCGGTTTTCAAAGCCGGACAGGCCGACGAGTTCCAGCCCGGCATGCGCGCGGGCCGCCGTTTCCTTCTTGTCGAAGCCCGAGAACTTCAATCCGTAGGAGACATTCTCCGTGACCGTCATGTGCGGGAAGAGCGCGTAGGACTGGAACACCATCGACACGTCGCGATCCGTCGCGGGCAGCTGCGTGACATCGGCGTCGCCGATCAGAATGCGGCCCTTCGTTGCCATTTCGAGTCCGGCGATCATGCGTAAGGTCGTGGTCTTGCCACATCCGGACGGACCGAGCAGGGTGATAAGCTTGCCTGCCTCGATGGTGAAGGACACGTTGTTGACCGCCGGCACACTGCCGCCCGGATAGATCTTTGTAACGTTCTCGAAACTGACCGAGGCGGCGTTGCTGCGTATCTTCGCCATCTCAACCCGCCCCTGCGATTGCCGTCTGTCCGGTCTGCACACCGGGGAGCGCGGTGTTGGTACGCATCCCCGAAAGCCCCGGTCCGCCATCCAGGCGACGTCCGAGCCGCCGGGTGCCGACGATCAGTTGCATCAAGCCGATGACGGCGAGCATCACGACGATCAGCACCGTCGAATAGGCGATGGCGATGCCGTATTCGTTATTCTCAACGCGTCCGACGATGTAGCTTGTCGCCATGTCGTAGCGGCCGCTGACCAAAAAGATGATCGCGCTGATAGCAGTCATCGCGCGCACGAATGAGTAGACGAGAGCGGCGACGATCGCGGATTTCAAAAGCGGCAGCACGATGAGCCGGAATGTCTGCGCCGAACTGGCGCCAAGCGTCAGCGAACTCTCGTCGAGCGAACGGTCGATCTGCGACATCGAGGCGACGCCCGCACGCACACCAACCGGCATGTTGCGGAAAATGAACGACAGCACGAGGATGATGCCGGTGCCGGTCAACTCGATCGGGGGCACGTTGAAGGCAATGACGTAGGACACGCCGATGACCGTCCCCGGGATTGCGAAAGACAGCATCGTCCCGAACTCGAAGGCATTCTTGCCGGTAAAGTTCTGGCGCACCAAGAGCCAGGCCGTGATCAAGCCGATGGCCGCGGTCAGCGGGGCGGCGACCAGGGCAATGATGATCGTCGTCCAGAAAGAGCTCCAGGCCGAGCCGCGCCAGTGCAACCCGAACTCGTTCCAGGCCACGGCGAAGGCCTGCGTGTAATGAGCGAACGTCAACGTGTGGTCGACGCCCCAGAGCTTGACGAAGCTGCCATAGACGATGGTCGCGTAAACGACGATCGTGAGTGTCACCCAGAAGCCGACGACGCCATAAAGCGTGTAGCGGAGCACGTTTGGCAGGCGTGCGTGCATGCCGGAATCGCCCTTGCCGGAGACGGTGGTGTAGGAGCGGCGTCCGAGCCAGCTCCGCTGCGCGTAGAAGGCGGCGAGCGTGAAGCACAGCAGCACGATGGCGAGAATCGCCGCCATGGCTGGGTCGTTCTGCGCTCCGACTATCGCGAAGAATATCTCGGTCGACAGGACATCGTAATTGCCGCCCAGCACCAACGGGTTGCCGAAGTCGGCCATGCTTTCGATGAAGCCAAGCAAGAAGGCGTTGGCGAGGCCAGGCCGCATCAGCGGCAGAGTCACCGTCAGGAAGGTTTGCCAGCGATTGGCGCGCAATGTCTGCGCAGCTTCTTCCATCGATGGGCTGACGCCCTCGACAACGCCGATCATCACCAGGAAGGCGATCGGCGTGAAAGAGAGTATCTGTGCGATCAGCAGGCCCGGCAGTCCATAGACCCAGCGCGTCGGCTGCACGCCAAAAAGGGTGGAGAAGAATTGCGTGAAAGCGCCGGATAACCCGAACAACAGGATCACTGCCAGCCCGATGACGAAGGCCGGCGTGATGATGGGAAGTACGGTCAGGGCGCGAAGTACCTTGCGGTAGCGGAAGCCAGTGCGCGTGGCGACCAATGCGAATGCAAGGCCAAGCAGCGTGGTAAACACTCCAACTAGCACTGCCAGCAGCAGCGAATTCCAAGCGACGCCGCAGCGTGAGCCGCCTGCAAGGCAGTCGAGGCTCCAAAGTTTCGCGCTGAACAGTTTCTGCAGGAAGGCGCCGACCGAGTAGACGCCGTCTTCGGTCACCAACGCGTTGCCGAGCATCTGGATGATCGGCATGAAGACGAAAAGCCCGACCACCGCGACCACGAAACTGATCGAGCCGACGACAAAAACGTCGCCCCCGACGGCGCCCCTGGACGCAAGGCCAAGGCTGAACAGGAACAGGAACGCGCCGGCGGTGAGCATCGCGCCATAGCCCATCCCGAATTGCCGGTCCTGCAAATCCCCGAACGTCGCGTTCAGCCACTCAAAGCGCCAGCCGCGCAAGCCGACGCCGAAGCCCTGAACGATCATCCAGGCGAGACCGACGGCACCGATCCAGAGCAGCACGGTGCCAAACTGGCGGTCGGATTTTGGCCGGCGCCAAAGGAGGAAGCCGGCAGCGAGCAGCACGCCAAACGGCGCCAGCCAGAGTTTCATGCCCTGCAGGATGAGAAACAGGGCAGGTGCGACATCGTCGTCGAGCGGATAGCCTTGAAACAGCCAGCTGAGCGAAAAGAAATTGCCGTCGAGGCCATACCAAGGCAGCACGGCAAAACCGATCCATCCGACCGCCAGCCAAAGGGCGGCGGTCGGATGGATCATTGTGGGAACATCGCGCCTGCGCATGTCCTGTTATTGCGGAAGCGAGGCCACCTCGTCATCCCACTTCTTCAGCAGACGCTTGCGCTCCTCGCTAGAACCGTACTTCTTGAAGTCATAGTCGATCAGCTTAATCGTCGACAGATCCGGAGCCAGCGGCGACTGAGTTGCCGACTTGTTAGACGGCAGCTGGAACGACTTGGCCTCCTGTGCCTTCGACTGGACTTCCGCCGACAATGCCCAGTCATAATACTTCTTGGCTGCGTCGAGATTGCGCGCACCCTTGATGATCGACATCGAGCCGATCTCGTAGCCCGTGCCTTCGCATGGCGCGACCGTGACGATCGGGAAGCCGGCGGCGGTCTGTGCCACAGCATCGTGCATGAAGACGATGCCGATGGTCGTTTCACCAAGGCCGGCCGCCTTGATCGGGGCCGAGCCTGACTTGGTGTACTGGTTGATGTTCTTGTGCAGGGCCTTCATGTACTCGAAGCCCTTCTCCTCGCCGAACAGCTGCACCATCGTTGCCAGCGTGTTGTAGGCGGTGCCGGAAGAATTCGGATTGGCGATCTGCACCTGTCCCTTATATTCGGGCTTGGTCAAGTCGGCCCAGCATTTCGGCTCGGGCAGATTGTTCTTGGCAAGCAGGTCCTTGTTGTAGCCGAATCCGAGCGCGCCGGAATAGACACCGACCGTGCGGTGCTGGCCGGCCTCTGCCTGTTTCACGGCCCAGTCCAGCAGTTCGCCTTCCCTCGGCGACGTATATTCTTCCGTCAGGCCTTCCTCGGCCGCCTGTAGATGCGGATCGCCGGTCCCGGCCCACCAGACGTCGCCCTTCGGATTGGCCGCCTCGGCTTTGATCTGGGCATAGATCTCGCCAGCGCTCTTGCGCGTCATGTCGACCGTGATGCCGGTCGCTTCCTCGAAGCCGCGCGCCATCTGCTGGCACCATGTCTCGTCCGCGCCGCAGTAGACCGTGAGATTTTCGGCGTTGGCGGCGCCTGCCGCTGATGCGAGCAGAGCGGCGATAGCGACGGAATAAAGATGTCTTTTCATGCGGCTTCCTCCCAAAGTTGCCGTGGAAATTTCGCCTATTTGCGATCCGCCCGACTTTGGTTGCATTTTCCGCATTTTGCAATCGTGTTCATTGCGCTATTTTAGATTCTCGAATGAAGGTATGAAATGGCGAACGACAGTAAGGCCATCGGCAGGGCCAAGGACGGCAAGACCATACGGCAGATCGCTGCCATCCCGTTCCGCGTCGCTGCAGATGGCGGGATCGAGATCCTCCTCGTCACGTCCCGCGGCACGCAGCGCTTCCTGGTGCCCAAGGGCTGGCCCGTGAAAGGCAAAAGCGCACGCAAGGCGGCTGAGATCGAAGCGCGCGAGTTTGGCGGCCGGCTTCGTGCCAGTGCGTGTGACGGTCTTTCTGCTTGCCGTCGACAAAGAAAACGAGGCTTGGAAGGAAGTCGGGAAGCGCCAGCGGGCATGGCTCTGCCCGCAGGATGCGGTGACCTTGATCGATGAGCCTGAACTTGCCAGTCTCGTACGTTCGCTAACTACGCCGGAATCGGTCATGACACGAATTGCGGATCGCGGAACTGGCAAGAAAGCACGGGCGTCCGAGGGCGATTGGCATAGGATTTAACTTAGGTTGGAGGTTCTCGTGCACAGGTTTTCACCGTTGCACGTTCGAGGTGGGGGAACTCTTGTCGGAAGCCAGGGCTGAACGGTCGTTCGTCAGCGCGCAGCAGGTGGCTGAACTCGCGGGCGTATCGCGCTCGGCGGTATCGCGGACGTTCACAGAAGGCGCCAGCGTCTCCGACGTAACACGGCAGAAGGTGTTGCGGGCGGCGGACCTGCTCGGCTACCACGTCAATCACCTCGCGCGCAGTCTTATTCAGGAAGAAAGCTTGATCGTCTGCTTGATCGGCGCCGAGATCAGTACTCCCTATCAGTCGCGCATGCTAGAAGCGCTAACCCGACGGCTACAGCGGATCGGACGCGTCGGCATGTTTATCAACACCTCCGGGGAGAGTGCTAGCTTCGAGGCAGCGCTCAGGCAGACGCTGAACTATCGCGCCGCCGCCAGCATCGTTCTGTCCGGCGCTCCACCGGAAAGCCTGATCCGTACCTGCGTGAACAACGGCCAGCAGGTCATCCTCATCAACCGCGACAATCATCCCGAAGGCCCCGCCAACGTTTCCGTCGACAATCACCAGGCGGCGCGCGAAGCCTTCCATATGCTGGCGCGTGCCGGCTGCTCGACACTTGCAGTGATTTCTTCGACGGCGGGAACGCCGAGCATCGTGGCGCGCGAACGCAGCTTCGCAGCGGCTGCTGCCGAAGCGGGATTGAAGGTAACGGTCGTGCGCTCCGGCCCGACCAGCTACGCCACGGGCTTCGAAGCAGGACGACTGCTGCTCAGCGGTTCGGGCCGTCCCGACGCCGCTTTTTGCGCGACAGACCTGCTGGCCTGCGGCTTCATGGACGCCGCGCGCTACGAGTTCGGCCTGAACGTACCGGCCGACATTTGCGTGGTGGGTTTCGACGACATCGAACAATCCGGCTGGTCGGCCTACAACCTGACGACATTCCGGCAGCCGGTCGACGCGATGGCGGATTACATCATAAGCCTGATCGATGGCAGCGGCGTCGAGGATATCGAGCGTGGCCGCTTCATGGCAGCGCCCGTCTGGCGGCGCTCCGTGCGGCCGCGTTAGGATTGCGCCGTCGTTAGATATCGATGTGAAGGCCGGTCGCGTCCTGCAGCCGTGCCGCGATGCCGCGGCAACTGGCGATGACGGGGCCTCCATCGGCGAGGCTCCCTTCCCGCAGGAAGCGCCCGACTACGCCGCCAGCCTCTTCGACCAGCAGCAGCCCGGCGAGGCAATCCCAGGCGTTCATGTGGAGTTCGGCGTAGGCGTCGGATCGGCCGTCGGCGACATAGGCGAGCCCAAGCGCACCCGAGGCCGCGCGGCGCACGTTGGCGCCCCGTTCCAGCAATGCCTGCAAGACGCCGAGATAGCGCTCGTTCGGCTCGCGGTTAGACCAGCCGAACTCCACGCAGGCCATATCGAAATCCGAGGTCGAGGATGCGCGAATCGCCTTCCCGTTGCGGGAAGCACCTTGCCCGCGGCGCGCAAGGTGCAACTCATCAAGAGACGGGTTGTAGATGGCGCCAAGTTCGATTTCGCCGTTGCTGACAAACGCAATCGATATGCAATAGTGCGGAATGCCGCGCGCGAAATTCGCGGTGCCGTCGATTGGATCGACTACCCATACGTCCGGCGCTGCGACACCACCGGTCTCCTCGCCCATGAAGCCGTCTGCCGGGAACGCCTTTGCGATCGCCGCCTTGATGTGTTGCTCGACCGCTGCGTCGGTCTCCGTCAAAAAGTCCTGCGGCCCCTTCATCTTGAAGGAACCGCCAGCGCTCTGCTTCGCAAAGCCAGCGACCGCAATGCGGCCGGCGGACAACGCTACGTCGCGCAGAAAGCCGGCCCGCGCTTTGAGTTCAGTCTGTGGGCCGTTGAAATCGTTGGAAAGCATAAAATGCGGGCCCTTGGTGGCTCACGCCCACTTTGCACAGCTGTGCATATGCGTCAACCATGCTTGAATTCAGGCAAGTGTTCGCTCGCTATTTGAGGGCTTCGCTGATAAATGGCGCGCGGCGAAACGGACCGCTGTGAAGCAACCAGTCCCACGGCGTAATCTCCAGATTGCATTCAATGCCAATGGCGAGCGGCCGAGGGCTGGCGCTTTGTCAGTCAGTATCTTGCTCGACCAATGTCCGCTTCGACCTTTGGGTGGCCAATAGCTGACAGTCCGGTCTCGGCCCCGAACACGACGTTCGATAAGGCTTCGAATGGTATTCGCCACCACCGAAAACTAGCGCGCTATGGAGCGAGAAATTCACCATGTAGCTCAAAGGCGATCGCTATGTGCTCGTGAGTGTCCCCAAGGACGCATTTGGGAACAGACGTAGGCCTCTTAGCTGCCGTCAAATAGCGCCGGATTTTGTTTGGCGAAGTCTTCCAATTCTCCAATCACCGAATCGAGATGGGCGGACATCTCGTTTCGAGCAGCAAGGGGGTCGCCGGCGGCAATTGCCGCGACAATTGCGGCATGCTCGTTGCAAGTCAGAGCGATCCGCCTCGGCGTGATCAGCAGCCGGCGGGCGCGATCGAGCGACAGCCGGGCGCCTTCCACCATGGCCCGTACGCGAGGATAGCCGACCACCGAGACGAACATGTCGTGCAATTCAAGGTCGAGCCGGTGGAAGCGCGGGTGATCGTCCTCGGCGATGGCTGCTTTCTGCTGGCCCATGTTGCTCTGCAACGCCGATAGCAATTGTTCAGAGCGGTGCTTCGCGTGATGCACGACCGCCTCCCCTTCGAGGGCGCGGCGCAGGAACATGTTTTCGCGCGCATCTGTTAGTCGGATGCGTGAAACGATCGATCCGCTTTGCGGGCGGATGTCGACCAGGCCCTCAGCTTTGAGGCGGTTCAACGCCTCGGCGATGGGGAAGCGCGACACGCCAAACCGCTGTGTAAGTTCCGCCTTGTCCAACTTGGTACCAGGCTTGAATTCCAGGTCCACGATCGCGCGGCGCAGTCCGTCTACGACCCGGGCTGTGGCCCCGATGGGCTGCCGGCGCGCCAAAGGCGAGCTGGCCGGCACGTCATTTTCTTCGGTTGCACCCATACTGACATGTTAGTAGGTTGATCGTCGTGTGCCAATGGCGGCCTCGCGCCGATGGACCGACGAGGAAGGGGCCGGCAGCTCGCATAAATCCGCAGTGAACTGCAAACCGGCAGTCGATCACGCCGCCGGCGATGACGACGCCAAAGGGAGGAAGTAATGAATAAAGCTTTGCACCGGGCAATTCTGGCTACGGGACTTGTCCTAGCCGCCACGGCCGCACAGGCCGACACCGCCGACAAGCGTATTGCGCTATCCAACAACTATGCCGGCAATTCTTGGCGGCAGGCCATGCTAAAGAGCTGGGACAAAGTGACCAAGCAGGCCGTTGCCGATAAGGTGGTGGCCGCGGCCGACCCCTTCACCACCGCTGAAAACCAGGTCACCGAACAAGCCGCGCAGATCCAGAACATGATCCTGGAAGGATACGACGCGATCGTCATCAACGCGGCCTCGCCCGACGCGCTGAACGGCGCCGTCAAGCAGGCCTGCGACGCCGGCATCACGGTCGTTTCGTTCGACGGCATTGTCACCGAGCCCTGCGCATGGCGCATCGCGGTCGACTTCAAGCAGATGGGCAAGGACGAGGTTCTGTACCTCAAGGACAAGTTGCCAAATGGCGGCAACCTGCTGGAAATCCGCGGGCTTGCCGGCGTGTTCGTCGACGACGAGATCTCCAAGGGCATCCATGAAGGCGTCGCCGAGAACCCGCAGTTCAAGATCGTCGGCTCGGTGCATGGCGATTGGGCCCAGGACGTCGCGCAGAAGGCCGTCGCCGGCATCCTGCCTTCGCTGCCCGCCGACATCGTCGGCGTCGTCACGCAGGGCGGCGACGGCTACGGCGCCGCGCAAGCCTTCAAAGCGGCCAACCGCCCGACGCCCGTGATCATCATGGGCAACCGCCAGGATGAGCTCGCCTGGTGGAAAGAGCAGAAGGACGCATCGAAGTACGAGACCATGTCCGTATCCATCGCTCCCGGCGTCTCCACGCTTGCCTTTTGGGTTGCCCAGCAGATCCTGGATGGCAAGGAGGTGAAGAAGGATCTGGTGGTTCCGTTCTTGCGCATTGATCAGGACACGCTGGAGACGAGCCTCGAGACGACTGAAAAGGGCGGCGTCGCCAATACCGAATACTCGCTCGAAGACGCCCAGAAAGTGATCGACGGAAAGTAGGGATGGAAACCGGGGCAGTCGCATGACGGCGGCAGCCCCGGACCGCTTCGCGCATGAACCAATCAACTGAAAGTTTTGTGCGGCTCGACGGCGTCGAAAAGAGTTTCGGCGCCGTCCGCGCTCTTGCAGGCGTCAGCATCGAAATCAAACCAGGCACCTGCCTCGGACTGGTGGGGCACAACGGCGCCGGCAAGTCGACACTGATGAACATTCTGGCAGGCACGCTGCGTGCGTCGGCCGGTCGCGTCGAGATCGCGGGGACAGACGTCACCGCAAGTTCCGGCGTCGCGTCAGCGAACCGGCTGGGAATACGCTGCGTGTTCCAGGAGTTGTCGCTCTGCCCGAACCTGTCGGTCGCCGAGAATGCCCGTATCATGCATCCGTCCCTGCGTGGGTTCGGCTGGCGTCGCCGGGCCGCCAACCTGATCACGCAGTCGCTCGACAAGATCTTTCCCGGCCATGATATCCAACCCGACCATATCGTTGGCGACCTGTCGATCGCACGTCGCCAGCTGGTCGAAATCGCCCGAGCCTTCACCGCGACCGAACTGCCGGTCCGGTTGGTTATCCTCGACGAACCGACCTCCTCGCTCGACGGCTTCCTTGCAAACCAGCTTCTCGTCTTCGTCCGCGCCTATGTCGCCGGCGGCGGCTCGGTGGTTCTCATCTCGCATCTGTTGCATGAGGTCCTGACCACCGCCGACAATATTGCGGTCATGCGCGACGGCAGGATTGTAGCGAACCGGCCCGCCTTGGCGTTCAGCCGCGATACACTGGTGGAATGCATGGGCAGCGTTGCCGAAAAGCATGAAGCGCGCAGTGAGCGCCGCGCCGTGTCGACGGCAGAGATCAATGTGAGCGCGGTGCCGCAACGCCAGACGTACGGCACCAGCCTTGTCGCCCGCCGCGGCGAGATCGTTGGACTTGCCGGTCTGGGTGGCCATGGCCAGACGGAGATGCTGGTACGCATTTTCAACGGCTCGCGCGGCGCCGTGCGGCAAATCGAGGTCAGGGGCCAGACAGCGATGGTCGCGGGCGACCGCCAATCAGACGGGGTCTTTCCGCTTTGGTCGATCGGCGACAACGCCACCATCGCTTCGCTCAAGAACATGGTGCGCGGACTACTGATCGACCCGAAGGCTGAGGTCGCGATGGCCGAAACCTGGAAGTCCCGCATCGGTATCCGGACGCCGGACATCAACAACCCGATCCTGTCGCTGTCTGGCGGTAACCAGCAGAAGGTGCTGTTTGCTCGCGCGCTCGGCTCGGATGCCGACATCATACTGATGGACGACCCGATGCGCGGGGTGGATGTCGGGACAAAGCAAGAAGTTTACGCGATCATCCGGGATGAAGCCGCCCAGGGCAGGACCTTCCTCTGGTACACGACGGAGATGGATGAGTTGCAGCATTGCGATCGCGTCTATGTATTCCGCAATGGCGCCATCTCCGCCGAGCTTGTCGGCGATCAGATCACCGAGGAGCGCGTGCTCCACTCTTCCTTCCAAACGGCGGCGTAAACCGGATGAATGCTTCCGTCATGCTTGCCCGGTATGCCCGCATCCTGCTGCCGACATTGTCGTTCGCGGCGCTGCTGATCGCGGTTTTCTGGCTGCAGCCTCGCGCCTTGAGCTATGTCGGCCTGAATCTCCTTCTGAACCTCGCCCTGCCCATCGCGCTGGCGACGATCGCGCAGATGTTCGTCATCACGGTCAACGATCTCGACCTCTCGCTCGGCGCCTATATCGGCTTCGTCGCCTGTGTCGGCGCCACCTGGCTCAACGATGTGCCGCTGCTCGGCATAGCTGCATTGGCGGCAGGCATCGTGCTCTACGCGCTGGTTGGCGCGCTGATCCATTTGCGCAACCTGCCTTCGATCGTTGTCACGCTTGGCATGTCGTTCGTATGGCTCGGTCTCGCCATCCTTGTTTTGCCGACGCCGGGCGGCAAGGCGCCGGAATGGTTGCGAGCGCTGATGAGTTGGAACACACCGATCGTGCCTTTCACAATATACGCATTGCTGGCGCTCGCGGTGATCGTGCATCTCGGCCTGATGCGCTCAGCTTATGGCGCGGTGCTGCGCGGCGCCGGCGGCAATCCACGATCGGTCGAACGATCCGGCTGGTCGCTGCTGAAAACCAAGATGACGATGTTTGCGCTCGCCGGCCTGTTCGGCGTCTTTTCCGGGCTCGCCCTGGTGGGGCTCACGACGTCTGGCGACGCAAACATTGCTCTGCGCTACACGCTTTTGTCCATCGCCGGGGTGATCCTTGGCGGCGGCGAGTTCACCGGCGGCCGGATTTCACCCGTGGGCGCCGTGCTGGGCGCAATGACGCTGACGCTGGCGAGTTCGTTCCTGTCGTTCCTGCGGCTCGACCCGGACTGGCAGATCGGCGCACAGGGCGTCATCCTGATCATCGTGCTCGCGCTGCGTGTGCTGATCAACCGGGCGGAGCGCGCCGCATGAGCAAGCTGCTGTCGAAGCCGTGGATCGGCGCCTATGCCGGGGCGATCGCAATCTGGCTGGCGACCATCGCCTTTACGCATGGCCAGGGCGCCGGCGAGGTGCTGACGGCTGCGCTGTCATTCGCCACCTTCTCCGTCCTGGTGGCGATCGGGCAGATGTATGTCATCACGCTGGGACCTGGAAACGTAGACCTTTCGATACCGGCAACGATGACGCTGGCCGGCGCGGTGTCGATGAAAATCATGGATGGAGCCGATCCGATGATCGTGCCCGGCTTGCTGATAGCGCTCGGCTGCGGAGCGGGCGTCGGCATCTTCAACTACGCGCTGATCCGGTTGCTGCGCATCCCGCCGATCATAGCCACGCTGTCATCGAGCTTCGTCATGCTGTCGGCGGCGATCTCCTACAGTCGCGGCATCCGCATCAAGCCGCCGGCAATACTGGCCGAATTCACGACATGGATCTTCTGGGGCGTACCGGTGCTTGCTGTCGCCGGCGTGGTGCTGACAGTGCTGATGAGCGTCGTACTGCACCGCACCGTGTTCGGCCGCACCGTTACCGCCATCGGGCAGAACCCGCGTGCCGCGCGGCTAGCCGGACTTCCGGTCGACCGCGTCCGTTTCCTAACCTATGTCATGTGCGGCGTGTTTGCCGGCCTAACGGGCTACCTCGTTTCCGGTTTCTCAGGCGGCGCGGCGCTTAACATGGGATCGGAGTATCTGCTGGCATCGATTGCGGTCGTGGTGATCGGCGGAACCTCGGTTGCCGGCGGCTTCGCCAATCTGCCTGGGCTGTGGGGCGCGGCGATGCTGCTGTTCCTGCTGGTGACGATGCTCAACACATATGGTTTCGGCGCCGGAATCCGCCTGGTCCTGACGGGCGTCATCATCATCGCGGTAATTGTTCTCGCCAGCGGTCGCAAATCGACGAGCTGATGCCTCGGATGCCTCCAAAGTCAGGGTAACGGCGCAGATGACTTCCAACTAGATGTCCGCTTTTGTGGATTCGCGCTGCGAAACTGCCAGTCTGCTCCCTGCCCCTCAGCGGTAGTGTCTCCCGACGTTTCTCTCTCGGCCAATCAAGGCCGAGGAGAACTCACATGGGCCATTCTCAATTCGATGATGCTAGTCGCGTGCGCGCAGCATGGAATGCCGCCAAGAAGGTCGGCACCAAACGTCCGTTCACCCAAAAGCAAATCTTGGCAATTCGCTTCTTCCTTGATCGGGAGCGACGCATCCGGGACCGAGCGCTGTTCGACTTGGCGATCGACAGTAAGCTCCGCGGCTGCGATCTGGTCAAGATCAGGATTCGCGATGTGGTTGCGGGACCGGAGATAAGAACTCGTGCAATCGTCGTTCAGCAAAAGACCGGTCGCCCCGTCCAGTTCGAGATCACGAGCGATGTGAGAGCCAGCCTTTTTACTTGGCTCGAACGACGTGGAGGCTCGGTCGAGGACTATGCGTTTCCGAGCCGAGTCGATCACTCACACCACATGAGCACAAGGCAGTACGCTCGCTTGGTCGACGAATGGGTGACTGCGATCGGTCTGCGTGCAGAGGAGTACGGCACCCACTCGCTCCGACGCACGAAGGCATCGATGATCTACAGGGCGACGGGAAACATCCGCGCCATCCAGATCCTGCTTGGTCACTCGAAGATCGAGAACACGGTGCGCTACCTTGGCGTCGACGTGGAGGACGCGCTGCTCCTGGCTGAGCGAACCGAAATCTGACGTTGAGCGGCCATCCGATGCAGCGTGGATGCCCGCTCCTGGTGCACGGAATGCCGGGTCGCTCCGACCATCGTGGGGTGGATTCCCGCCCGGCCGCTGTTGTCAGCGGAGCTGGGAAAGCGGCCGTTTAGATAGCCGCTCGACTCCGTTAGCAACGGTCCGCCAATTCTGTCGTTTAAAGCTCGACGGACGTTTCTTAAAACCCGTCGTTGCTCATGCTACGCTCCCACATTTGGTAAGCAGGCGGGAGGCGCATGATAGCGGATGCAGGCGACTAACCGCATCCCGGTTTGCGCGATGCTGGATACCCACGATACATTGTAGTCGAACGTGTTTTCCGGTCAGACCAACAGCGTTATGATTTGGCATGCCGAATCTCAAAACCATGCAGATGCTGCTTCTTGACGACGTTTTCCGCATGGGTGGCGGGTACGTCCTGAATTTTTCGGATAAGACTTTCGGAAACTTCTTCCGCGAAGAAGTCGGCATTGACATTGACCATCCCCGTTACTCGGTCGAAGGCGGCTCAAAAGCCAAACGCTTCCGATATTTCGTCCAGAATGAAGGCCTGCCGGCCGTCGTTAAGGCCATCAAGGCTCTGTGGGAGTACCGTCAAGCACTTATGGAACGGGACGGCGAACAGGAAACACTAGCCAATATCGATAACCGCATGGAGGCCCTAGTCTCAAGCATTGGTGGCCAATGGGACAAACCCGCGGCCGCAGCGCCGCCGGCGTCTTCCATCGTGCTGGATCCTGCCAAAGTCACCGGCTTCACTAAGCGATTGCTTGATCTTGGTTCGCTCGCGCCCCATCCGCGCGGCTACGCGTTCGAGGAATTCCTACGCGACCTGTTCGACGCCTACCGCATGGAAGCCCACAAAGCGTTTCGGAACCGGGGCGAGCAGATCGACGGAAGCTTCCAACTAGACGGCCATACCTATCTCTTAGAAGCGAAATGGCAGAATGCGCCATCGGATGCGGCCGATCTGCATGTTTTTCAGGGAAAAATCAGGGAGAAATCCGATTGGTCACGGGGTCTCTTTGTCAGCTACGCGGGCTTCTCGGCGGATGGTTTGGCCGCCTTTGGCCGTGCTAAGCGGATCATCTGCATGGACGGTTTAGACATGCATGACGCCCTGTCGCGCGGCATCTCGCTCGACAAACTGCTTCGGGACAAGGCCCGGAAGGCCGCCGAGACGGGCCTACCATTTGTGCGGGTGAGCGATCTATGAAGAAGCTGACTGAGCTGACCGCAGCCGAGGCCAAGGCGCATTTTCTGAAGGACCCAAGCTATTTCAATGGGGACTTTCCCGACTACTTGAACTTCGGCCCGATCATCAAGGACGTCGCCGACGCACTCAAAGATGGTCTTTTCTGGGGTATCAAAAGCTCGAATCCCGACCATTCTTCGGACGTGAATTACCGCTTTCTTTCCAACAAGGATGGACGGTTTGCCTGGCGCCCATTGGAGTTGATTCACCCGGTCATCTACGTGTCGCTGGTCAACTTGATATGCGACGAAAGCAATTGGAAGCAGATCCTCGCGCAATTGGCCAGTTTCGAAGGCGGAGCAGTCGATTGCTGCAGCTCACTGGTGATGTCGGTCGACGATCAGTCCGACCAGGCTGCGCAGATCCAGAGCTGGTGGCAGCAGGTCGAACAGAGTTCATTGCTCCATTCGCTCGAGTTTACGCATATCCTACATACCGATGTAACGGACTGCTACGGCTCGCTTTATACGCACAGCATCGCTTGGGCGCTGCATGGCCTCGAGGCGGCAAAGAAAGGGAAGACCGACAAGAAGCTCTTGGGCAACCAGATCGACGGCCATATCCAGGCAAGTCGCTACGGCCAGACCAACGGCATTCCCCAGGGGTCAATCGTTATGGATTTCATCGCTGAAATCGTCCTTGGGTATGTCGACCACCTCATAACTGAAGAGCTGGGTGCCCCTTCCGACTTCCGGATCCTGCGCTACCGCGACGACTATCGCATTTTCACCAATAGCGACGAGCATGCGGAGAAAATCCTTAAAGTCGTTAGCGACACTTTGCGAACCGTTGGCATGAAGCTGGGCGTATCGAAGACCGTGTCGACCACCAATGTGGTCGAAGGATCGATTAAACCAGATAAACTTGCCGGAATCGACCTTCAGGATCTCGGCGATGCGAACGCGAAGACCATACAGAAGCAATTGCTGCGCTTGCATGCCTTCGGTCGTCGTTTCCCCAACAGTGGCGCGTTGAAGCGCTTAGTTGGGGAAATGCACGCCAAAATCGCCAAGCAGAAGATGACGCCAGACGATCTCGGCGTGCAGGTTGCGATCGCCACGGATATCGCAATGGTGTCGCCGGGAACGTTCCCGGCCGTGGCTGGCATCTTAAGCCACCTTATCTCCGTCGCGCCAAAGGCTGAAAAGGAAGCCTTGTGGGGCCATGTCCACAAGAAAATGTCCCGGCTCCCCTATAATGGCTACCTTGAAGTTTGGCTGCAGCGGGTGACCAAGCCAAAGGCGGTGGGATTGGAGTTCGTCAGCAAGGAGCCAATCTGCCAGATAGTGAATGGCAAGCCAGAACCGTTATGGAACAACGATTGGATCCAATCGAAGGATGTCCTGAAGGCGCTCGACGTTGCTAAGATCGTTGTTGCCGACGCCGCGGATACCAAGGAGACAATCGAGCCTGAAGAGATAGAGCTCTTTATTAAGAATGCGTGGTCGTATTGACCTTGGGTCAATGCGGACGAATACGCATCGTCGGACTAGCAAGCCTCGTCTGGGATATCTCGTCTCGCAACGAGATCTCACACAAAAACTCGATCCGGCAAGAGCAATGACCGCATCCGACAGCTCTTGAGTGCCTCAAAGCAGCTAGTCCGTTTACTGACCCAGGCTTACCGTCCGTGGGAACCGAGCGATGGTTAGGTTTCGAGCGACAGTGAAGGCTTCTCGTATGGCAGCCTCGGGGTCGGTTGGAGAATGTCAACTTAGAGCCAAGATTCTCCAAAACCGGACGGTCCGGAAGCGGCCCCCAATGCGACGATCTGGCTGTCGTCGCATAATGTCCGCAAACAACCTCAAGGCAGCCGAGAGGTTAGGTGCTGGACCGCAGAACGCACCGGAAGCCGATATGACTGGTGGAAGTGCTCGCATCCTGGCGATGGCGCGCAGCCGAACGGTATCGCTGGCAGACATTCTCAGCGCATAGGAATGATCCGCCTTTGATGACGCGCGACAGAGCCTTGCCATTCGGCGAACCACAGCACGAAGCACTGCTGCTCGTGGTGTAGCGGAAGGGGTCGGCGGTCCACTCCCAGATGTGCAGGGCGGTGATAAAGTAGGCCATTGGAGCGCGGTCATGTTGGCGGTGCGGCGGAGTAAAGCCGTCCAGTGGCTAGGCTGGTCCCTTTGGGGGTCGGCCGGGATGTTTGCCGTGGAAGTGTATGCCGCCGTCCGACATTTCGTTTTTGTCGGGGGAACAGCCGTCGCGAGGCAGCGCGGATATTCGGGCTGAGCCGGGAGACGGTTTCGAAGATGTGCCTGTTCTCTTTGCCGCCGGGCTATACGCGAACGAAGCCTGTCGCGAGGCCGAAGCTGGGTGCGCTGCTTTCGGTGATCGACGCGATTCTGGAGACGGATCGCGTGGGTCCGGTGAAGCAGCGGCATACGGCGAAGCGGATTTTTGAACGGCTGGGCGATGAGCATGGGTTCGCCGGCGGCTATACGGCGGTGAAGGATTATGTCCGGATCGCCCGTGCACGCGGGCGCGAGACATTCGTGCCTCTTTCGCACCCGCCAGGCCATGCGCATGTGGATTTTGGCGAGGCTGTCGGCGTGATCGGCAGCGTTCGTTGCAAGCTCCACTTCTTCTGCATGGACCTGCCGCAGTCGGACGCCTGCTTCGTGAAGGCCTATCGGGCCGAGACGACGGAAGCGTTCCTGGACGGGCATGTGTCGGCCTTCGCCTTCTTCGGCGGCGTGCCGCTGTCGGTGCTCTACAACGATCTGAAGATCGCGGTGACGAAGATCTGCGGCGACGGCAGGCGGGAGCGGACACGGGCATTCACAGAGTTGGTGAGCCACTATCTGTTCCGGGACCGCTTTGGCCGCCCCGGGAAGGGGAATGACAAGGGCAAGGTCGAGGAACTGGTGAAGTATGCCCGCTCGAACTTCATGACGCCGATCCCGGCGGCGGCGAGCTTCGACGATCTCAACGCCATGCTGGCGGAGCGATGCCGGGCGCGGCAGGGAGAACGAGCCGGTCGTCATGTGGAGATTATCGGCGAGCGACTTGCTGCCGATCTCAATGCGTTCAGGGAGTTGCCCACCGTGCCGCTGGAGCCCTGCGAGAAGCGGGCGGCCCGGGTGTCGTCGACAGCGCTGGTGCGCTATCGCGGCAACGACTACTCGGTTCCGACCAGCCATGGCTTCCAGGAGGTGATGGTGAAGGGGCTCGTGGACGAGGTCGTCATCCTGTGCCGCGGCGAAGAGATCGCCCGACATCAGCGTTCCTATGGGTCCGGCGTCTTCGTCTTCGACCCGCTGCACGATCTGGCGCTGATCGAGACGATGCCGAACGCGCTCGATCAGGCGGCGCCGTTGAAGGATTGGGGTCTTCCCGAGACGTTCCAGCACCTGCGTCATCTCATGGAGGCCCGCATGGGCAATCGCGGCAAGCGGGAGTTCATCTAGGTTCTGCGGCTAATGGAGGCGCTCCCGAAGGAGGTCGTGGCCTACGCCGTCACCGAAGCGATCCGGCTCGGCGCGACCGGCTTCGATGCGGTCAAGCAGATCGCGCTGGCCCGCATCGAACGCCGTCCCGCGCGGCTCGATCTGAGCGCCTATCCCCATCTGCCGAAGACCAGCGTGAAGACGACCTCGGCGGCTGATTACGCGGTGCTCATTCCAGGGAGAGCAGCATGAGCGTCAACGGGACAGTCGACGCGATGCCCGCGGGAACGACGAGCGGAACGCCGCAGGTGCTGCTTGGCCATCACCTCAAGCAGTTGAAGCTGCCGACCGTCCTGCGGGAATACGACAAGGTCGCACGCGAATGTGCTCGCGATGGCGTCGATCATCCCCGCTACTTGCTGCGCCTGGTCGAACTGGAGCTGATCGACCGGGAGCGGCGTGTGGTCGAGCGGCGCATCAGGCAGGCCAGGTTCCCGGCCGTGAAGAGCCTGGACACATTCGACTTCACCGCCATTCCCGTCCTCAACAAGATGCTGGTGTTGGAACTAGCGCGCTGCGAGTTCATCCTGCGCCGCGAGAACATCATCGCGCTCGGCAATTCCGGCACCGGCAAGACCCATGTCGCGCTCGCCCTCGGACTTGCCGCCTGCCAGAAGGGGTTTCCCGTCGCCTTCACCACTGCGGCGGCCCCCGGGTGCACCAACTCATGGACGCACGCGAGGAGAAACGGCTTCTAAAGCTGCAGCGCGAACTGCAGGCGGTGAAGCTGCTCGTCGTCGACGAGCTCGGCTACGTGCCGCTATCGCCGACGGGAGCGGAGCTCCTGTTCGAGGTGTTCTCCCAACGCTACGAGCGCGGCTCCACCATCGTCACTTCGAACCTGCCCTTCGAGGACTGGACGTCGGTCCTGGGGTCCGAGCGGCTCACCGGCGCGCTGCTCGACCGACTGACCCCCCACGTCCATATCCTGACCATGAATGGCGACAGGTGAGGAGGATCAGGAAAGGTCCAGTGGACCTTTCCCCGAACGAACGCCTCAAGCAATCCGCCGGTCGGCGGCGCGACGCCGCCACAAGGGCGGAGCAAAACCAGGCCACCAGCGAGACTGTCGATCCCGGGTCCGGCGAGGTCTCCGAAGCCTGATCTCGATACAAGGCGCGACACAGGAAAGGGCCCGATCGGGCCCTTTCCTGTGTCGCGCCCATCTCAGGTCAATGGCCTGCTTTTACTCCGCCACGCTGGCCTGGAATTGCTCCGCCGTTTGACACAACACGGCGCAAACGAAGACGCACCGTTAGAGTCGCGGCCGGCTCCACTTATGTATGCTGCGATCAACCCCGCATCACTGACCGGATCACTACGCTAGCGCTGCCAATATGACACCGCAGGTTTCAGCCCGGCTACCACCACGAGGTTGGGCTATATTTTTGTCGTGGTAACGATAGGTTGAAGCGAGATTTGCTTGCTGTTCCAAAAGGCCACTAAGCCAATCGCCAATGGTCGCTAAATCAAGAGGCCGCTATGACCGACATCCCTGGCAACGTTGCAACAACCGCAGTGCTCCCCACGACCATCAACCCAGCGTCGTCGTTTTCCGGGGAATGGGAGACTTTCGGCGACCATGAGTGGATCAAGGTCGATCTCCAGGCCGGCGTGACCTACACGTTCCTCGCCAATGCTAATCAGTCGGAATCGTGGGTCTCCGGCGGCCCGGAACTGCGCCTCCGCAATTCCGCCGGCACGCAGATCGCCTATGACAATGACAGCGGCGTCGGCGCCAATCCGCTGATCACCTTCACCGCGTCGACTGCCGGCGTCTATTATGTGGATATTTCGGCATTTGCCGCCAATTTTGGCGACGACCTGCCCGGCGAATATTCCGTGGCCGTGTCACGTCAGTCGGCGACCAACCAGTTGCTGGAGACCTCGGACTATTACGCGGCAACCGCCGGCCAGCGCGTGCTCGGCAGCGACGGCCACGACGAGATACGCGGCGAGTGCCTTGAGGCGTATGGCGGCAAAGGAGACGATTACATCGCTGTCGACGCCCCCTTTATCTCCGGCGGACCTGGCAATGACCATCTCGTCGCCGGAAACATGGACACGATTATTTTCGGCGATGCGGGCTTCGACTTCCTTGATGGTTATGGCTGGAACGACACGCTTTATGGGGGGCGGATGCCGACTACCTCTTCGGCCAACAAGGGGATGATTGGCTCGACGGCGGCACCGGTGTCTACCGGATGGAAGGAACGACCGGCGACGATACCTGCATCGTAGACAATGCTAGCGACCTGGCGCTGGAAAATGCCGGACAGGGCAAGGACACCGTCCTGACATCGGTGAGCTACACGCTGGCGTTCGGCCAGGAGTTCGAGGTATTTGGCACGACCGCGACGACAGGCACGGCCGCGATCAATCTGACCGGCAACGACTTCACCCAGCGCATCAACGGAAACAATGGAAGCAACATCATCAGGGGTGAAGGCGGCAACGACATTCACATTCTGTAAGTGATTACAGTACTTTGGTGGAATAAAACGGCATGGATCTCTATGTCATACAGGCGAGTCGTATCTATATCGCAACGCAGTTACATGTACGCCTTTAGCATGAGTTCTGCAAAAACTACGCGATATTGACGCGCATAAGCTACATACCTAATGAGAGATTAGAGTTTCCGAGCCTCAGGATCCCTCTTATTATTTCAAGGTGCTCTGGAGATGCATTTTTAATCTGTTCGGCTAAGTCGAGCCGCGTTGGATCTTCCAGGCGCTCTCGGATCGCGCCAATGAGGCTGTGTACGCGCTTAGAATCCAGCGTTCCGTAGTGCTTGAACGTCGTTCCCAAGTCATCGTGGCCGAGGCTTTGACTCCATGCCTTCATTTCCTCCCCCGATGTAGCAAACTTGAACATCAATTTTGTGAGCGTGTGACGCACTGCATGGGGATTAAAGTACGGGACCTGCGCGAGCTGCGCGCCGGAAACGAAAACGGCGCGGATGGGTTCGATTGTCGACCAAAATTCAAACGTATTCTCTCCGGAACGCGCGCGGATTTTGTTTGGTGCTTTGGGGAATAGCGGATCCTCATCACCCGCGCCTAGTGACCTGCTCTCCTTAATCCAGTCGATCACAAGCCGCTCGATATCGAGCCCCACGGGAAACCATGATGTCAGCATGGTCTTGCTATTTTTTGTATCGACCACCTTGGCGTCCTGAAACACTGTCCGGTTTTCGATATCGATATGTTTGAGGCGTAACGTTCGAATGACACTCGCTCTTGCGCCAGAGAGTACTGCGAAAGCCACGACCGCGCGGTCCCGCCGCTCCCAGATTGTCTTTGCGGGCAGGGCGTAAATGACTGCGAGTATATGTTCCAGCGGCGGTGAGTAGGTGTCCGAAGGGCCGTGGGCGAGCTGGACAGTGCGCTTCGCGGGCTTGAGGCAATCTATGAGATCGCGAGTTATTGCGGAGTATCCGGGTTGCGTGGCAAGCGCCTCCAAAAACTCCGTCACGTCCCCAAGTGCGTGAACAATCGTTGATGCCGAAAGGGAATTTTCCTCGTCGGACTCCAATCTGCTCTCACGCGACAATCGGTAGTTCAAGATTTTCTCTTCGGTGATCGCTCGAAAATCGATCGCGCCGATCGCACGCTCGAACTGGCGGATATGACGCAATTTGGCGTCGATGGTTTTGTCATCTCTACTGAGCCGCCGCTTCAACCGGTTTTGGTGGTCGTACATGGCGTCGGCGTTTGTGGTTTGCATTTAAGGCCACTCACATCATCGGAAATTGCCGATTTCCCAGCGACATGAGAAGCACATTAGTCTTCCTTGTCGCTGGGGTCTTTGCTTGCCAGCAGCGCCTTGACCAGTGGAAGGTCGTCGTCTTTGATGATCTTCCAAGCGAAGCCCCGAGGACTCTCAGGACATCTCACCACAGCGCTATGCCTCCCGTTCGGGAGACACTCTATGCAAAACGGCTCTTCGTACAACGAGTGCCTATTTTTACACACTGGGCAATTGACGGCATGCCAAGGGCAGGCGCTTTTTGTCTCTTTTCGGCGCGCCTTGTGAAAGGCGTTGAGGTCATTACCCCAGAATCGCATATCCAGCGATCGGACTACCGGCAACCCGTTCTTGACCCACGTCTTGACGGGCCGATCGGCCTTGAGGTCGTAAAGATCAATGACGTCAGCAACGGTGTATTGCCAGTTGGCCTTGGCTTGGCGCGGGTTTTTGAGATTTTTGCCGCGCTTCTTGGGAGCAGGCGCGTCCATCACGCCTTGCTCCCCAACTTCCGTTCGAACTCGACGAGATCACTGAGGCGCCAACGTGTTGTACCTGCCGTGATTTCGATCGGCTTAGGGAAATCCGCCCAGTCCTTCTTCCATCGCCACACGGTTTGAACGCTGACACCGAAGCGCTTAGCCACCTCGCGGACGGGCAGATAAACCTCGTGAGCCTCAGACAGTGATATCGGTCGCGAGCCGGAACTGGCCGCATTGACGTCCGTTTCGCCGGGGCGCTGTCGCTTCGCCGCTTGTTTGGGCTTAGCTGACTTCCTGGTCCGGGAAATCGCGACCTCGTGTTCAGACGCGAACTCCGGCTTCTCACCTCGGCCCGTCTCGTCATCGAACAGGGATTGCTGTGTTGATTTGGGTGTCTTTCCGGAGCTGGACATAGGACTGCCTTTGATGGCAGCGCGTCCTACGCTCGCGGTTCAACCTAGATTGGCACGCGACATTTTCATTCCGCCGCAGCACCAACGATTTGCCATGATTCGGCCACAAGGCGCAACATGTCATTCCAAGCCCCGGCCCGATTGGGCGCCACTACTTAGCAGCGCGCGCCTCCTGTGCCTTGATCACAATCCAGTATGATGGGCTGACTGATGGGCTGGAATCGCATTTCGCGAAAATGTTATCTGTTTCCAGGATGTTGCCGGGCCTTCTGGCGGAGAGGGGGGGATTCGAACCCCCGATACCCTTGCGAGTATGCCGCATTTCGAGTGCGGTGCATTCAACCACTCTGCCACCTCTCCGCGGGGCGTGGTCCGCCTTTCGGCGCGGCACTAGATAACGGCAGGCTTTGAAGGTTACAAGGCCCAATCTGCGGCTTCGCGCGCGGAGCCGGCGAACGACCGACGGCGGTGCGAGCCTGCGCCTTGACTCCCCGCGAGGCTTCGGTTAGGGACGGCGCATTCCGGCGTGGGGGTCTTCCCCGCGCTGGTTTTCGTTTGAACCCTCAAGACTGATAAAAAGACGGCCAGACCGCCTCGCGGCGTTCGAAAGGCCGGACCGAACAGCGAAAGGCTAAACATGTTCGCAGTCATCAAGACGGGTGGCAAGCAGTATCGCGTTGCCGCCAATGACGTCATCAAGATCGACAAGCTCGACGGCAATGCCGGCGATATCGTGGAATTCGGTCAGGTTCTGGCCTTCGGCGAAGGTGACAGCGCCACCTTCGGCGTCCCCTTCGTGGAAGGCGCGATGGTAACCGCGGAAGTGGTCAAGCAGGGCCGCGCCGCCACCGTCATCGCCTTCAAGAAGCGTCGCCGCCAGAATTCGCGCCGCAAGCGCGGCCAGCGCCAGCACGAGACGACGGTGCGCATCGCCGAGATCCTGACCGGCGGGGCAAAACCGTCGAAGCAGGCCAAGGCAGCGCCGCAGGCGGCCACCGCCGCTCCGCTGTTCACGGCCCCGGCCGGCGAGCCGGACGATCTGGTGGTGATCAAGGGCATCGGCCCGGTCGCCGCCGGCCAGTTGAAGGAGCAGGGCATCACCACCTTTGCCCAGGTCGCGGCCTTCACCGACGAGGACATCGCCCGCATCGACGCGGCGATGCCGTTCAGCGCCGACCAGATCAAGGACTGGCGCGAGCAGGCCAAGGAACTGGCGAAATAATCGCCAGGACAGCTTTCGGCGGCGCGCGAAGCGCCGTATTATAGGGATCAGGCGCTTCGAGCGGGCGCAAAGGAGTTTGAAATGGCACACAAAAAGGCTGGCGGTTCGACGCGCAACGGTCGCGATTCGGAATCCAAGCGCCTCGGCGTGAAGAAGTTCGGCAGCGAAGCCGTCATCGCCGGCAACATCATCGTGCGTCAGCGCGGCACCAAGTGGCATCCCGGCGTCAATGTCGGCATGGGCACCGATCATACCCTGTTTGCGCTGCAACCCGGCGTGGTCGCTTTCAACAAGAAATCCAATGGACGAACCTACGTATCGGTCAACCCGATCGCCGAAGCCGCGGAATAGCCGGATCCGCACGACAACACCGGCGCCCCATCTCGGGAACCGGTGTCTGGCGAAGCCAGGAAAAGGATCAGGGGAGATGGGCCGCCATCTCCCTTTTTCTTTGCCTGGAGGACTGACATGGTTGCCGAAAAGGAAGACCGCGAAGACGAAAGTCTGGCGATAGACCGCCCCGTCCTGGTCACCGAGCGCCTCGTGCTGCGCCAGCCGCGCGACGGCGACATTCCCGCGCTGGCCACTCTTGCCGACAACCGGCATGTCGCCGAGATGCTGGCGCGCATGCCGCATCCCTATGGCGAGGCCGAGGCCCGCGCCTTCCTCGCCATGGAGGCCAACCGCCGCGCCGGCGCCGTCTATGCATTGACGCTGGCCGGCACCGGCAGCTTCATCGGCTGCGCCGGTATCAACGTCACCGACCGCGGGCTGGAGCTCGGCTACTGGATGGGCGAGCCGTTCTGGAGACAGGGTTTCGCCACAGAGGCCGCCCATGCGCTTGTCGATCTCGCCTTCGGAGCGACCGACATCAACGTCCTGCATGCCTCCTGCCGGGTCATCAACCCGGCGTCGCGCCGCGTCATCCACAAATGCGGCTTCCAGTATGCCGGCCAGGGCATGATGCACTCGCAGGTCGCCGGCCAGGTGCCGATCGAGCGCTACCGGCTCGACCGGCGAACCTGGGCGAGTTTAAGAAGCTGGGCGCGGAGTTGAGCCGACCTTACCCCTTCCCCTTGAGGGGAGGGTCGCGGAGAGGACCGAGCGGCATGCGAGGTTTCTCGACGCGGGGTGGGGTCGATGATGAAGCGCTCCATCCCGAAGCGACCCCACCCCGGCTCGCTCACTTCGCTTCGCTCCGATCGCTTGCCGACCCTCCCCTCAAGGGGGAGGGTTCGCCAATCGCCGCCGTTTCCACACTCGCGCCAACCAAAACTTTACGATAGAGCAAGCCAACAGAACTTCGCCGCCGAAAGACAAGATGAAATTTCTCGACCAGGCCAAAGTCTACATCCGCTCCGGCGACGGCGGCGCCGGCGCGCTGTCGTTCCGGCGTGAAAAATTCATCGAGTTCGGCGGACCGGACGGTGGCGACGGCGGGCGTGGCGGCGACGTCTGGCTGGAAGCCGTCGACGGGCTGAACACGCTGATCGACTACCGCTACCAGCAGCACTTTCGCGCCAAGACCGGCGTGCATGGCATGGGCCGCAACATGACCGGCGCCAAGGGCGCCGACGTGACGCTGAAGGTGCCGGCGGGAACGCAGGTCTTCGAGGAGGACAACGAGACGCTGATCTGCGACCTGACCATCGTCGGCCAGCGCTTCCTGCTCGCCAAGGGCGGCAATGGCGGCTTCGGCAACCAGCATTTCAAGACCTCGACCAACCAGGCGCCGCGCCGCGCCAATCCCGGCCTGCCCGGAGAGGAACGCATCATCTGGCTCAGGCTGAAGCTGATCGCCGACGCCGGCCTGGTCGGCATGCCCAATGCCGGCAAGTCGACGTTTCTCGCGGCGGTCACCGCGGCAAAACCCAAGATCGCCGACTATCCGTTCACCACGCTGCATCCGGGCCTGGGCGTCGCCCGCATCGACGCCCGCGAATTCGTCATCGCCGACATACCCGGCCTGATCGAGGGCGCGCATGAGGGCGTCGGCATCGGCGACCGTTTTCTGGGCCATGTCGAGCGTACGCGGGTTCTGCTGCATCTGGTGTCGGCGCAGGAAGAGCATCCCGGAAAAGCCTACAAGACAGTGCGCGGCGAGTTGGAGGCTTACGGCAACGGGCTTGCCGAAAAACCCGAGATTGTCGCGCTGAGCCAGGCCGACACGCTGGATGCGGCGACGCGCAAGAAGAAGGTAGCTGCGCTGAAGCGCGCCGCCGGCCGCGCGCCGCTGGTGCTTTCGTCCGTCACAGGCGAAGGCGTCGAGGCGGTGCAGCGGGCGCTGATGACGGAGATCCAGGGCGCACGCGAGGCTGGCACGCCAGTTGTGCCGGATGTGCGGTGGCAGGGCTAGCAGACGGAAATGTCAGCCTTCGCCCAATATCGCCCCTCTGTGCCGCCTAAACTCCTGAACACGACGCTTGCCGCATGACCGTCTCCCTCAAATCCTACCGCCGCATCACCGTAAAGATCGGCTCGGCGCTGCTGGTCGATCGCGAGGCGGGCCTGAAGCGCGCCTGGCTGGAGTCGCTGGCCGATGATGTCGCCGTATTGGCCAAGGACGGCGCCGAGATCCTGGTCGTCTCGTCGGGCGCCATCGCGCTCGGCCGCACCATCCTGTCGCTGGGAAAGCGCGTGCTCAAGCTGGAGGAAAGCCAGGCCGCCGCCGCTGTCGGCCAGATCGCGCTGGCCAGCGCCTGGTCGGAAGCTCTGGGGCGCCATGGCCTGCGTTCCGGTCAGATCCTGCTCACCCTTGGCGACACCGAGGAGCGCCGCCGCTATCTGAACGCCCGCGCCACCATCTCAAAACTGCTGGAATTCAAGGCGATACCGGTCATCAACGAGAACGACACAGTGGCCACCACCGAAATCCGCTACGGCGACAATGACCGGCTGGCGGCGCGTGTCGCCACCATGATGGGCGGCGACTTGCTGATCCTGCTCTCCGACATCGACGGCTTGTATACGGCGCCCCCTGCCCGCTATCCCGACGCAAAATTCATTCCGGTCGTCGACCGCATTACGCCTGACATCGAGGCGATGGCGGGTGCCGCGGCATCCGAACTGTCGCGCGGCGGCATGCGCACAAAACTCGACGCCGGCAAAATCGCGACGCTGGCCGGCACCGCGATGATCATCACATCGGGCACGCGGCAAAACCCACTGATGGCGATCGAACGCGGCGAGCGCGCCACCTTCTTCCGGCCGAGCGCCAGCCCGGTGAAGGGCTACAAGACCTGGATCGCCGGGCAGCTGGAGCCGGCCGGCCGACTCACCATCGATGCCGGCGCGGTCGGCGCGCTGATGTCGGGAAAATCACTGCTGCCGGCAGGCGTGAAGCTCGTGAGCGGCGTCTTTTCGCGCGGCGACACGGTGGCCATCCTCGATCCGGATGGTCGCGAGATTGCGCGCGGGCTGGTCGCCTATGACGCGCCCGACGCGGTACGCATCGCCGGTCTGAAGACGCCGGAGATCGCCGCCCGCCTGGGCTATGAGGCGCGCTCCGCCATGGTGCATCGCGACGATCTGGTGATCTCGATGGCACGGACGGCTGCCGTCTGACAGGCGTTTGGGGGAACCAATGCCGCAATGGGGGAGGAATGCGTCCCTGGCCGACATCCCGGCGCGCCCGCGCCGTTACGGCCGCTGGTCGATCCTTTTCGCGCTGGCCTCCCTGCTGCTGGTCGGCGCGGCCATAGGCATCTTCTTCGCGCTCTCCGATGGCAGCTCCGAAGCAAGCGCGAACGGCGCTGCATTGACATTGGGCATCGTCTACTTCCTGGTCGCACCGATTCTGCACGTGCTGGGCATCGTCTTCGGCTTCGTCGGGATCGCTCGCGATGATGGCAGGTTTTCCGCAGTCGTCGGCATCTTGCTCAACATCCTGCTGGTCCTGATTGGCGCCGGCCTTGCCTATGCCGGCATGAGGGGAATGGCAGCTTTCACGTGATGAACGTCAGCTCCAACGGCGTTGCCGCGCGGGAACCGGGGGTGTAAAGGGCGATACGAAACGGACAGGCGCGCCATGCTGAAGACGCACGAAAACCTTGCCACGGAAACCGCCGATCTGATGGCCGAGATCGGCCGCAAGGCGCGCGCCGCCACGCGGCCATTGGCGCTCGCGCCAGCGAAGCAGAAGAACGACGCGCTGATCGCCATAGCCGACGCCATACTGCGTGACGAGCAAAAAATCCTCGACGCCAATGCCATCGACTTGAAAAACGGCGAGGAATCAAACCTTTCGTCGGCGATGATGGACCGGCTGACGCTGACGCCCGCCCGCATCCGCGGCATGGCGGACGGTGTACGGGCAATCGCCGGTCTGCGCGACCCGGTGGGAGACGTGATCGCCGAATGGGACCGGCCGAACGGGCTGCATATCGAACGGGTCCGCACGCCGCTCGGCGTTATCGGCGTGATCTACGAGAGCCGGCCGAACGTGACGGCCGACGCCGGCGCATTGTGCCTAAAGGCCGGAAATCCCGTGGTTTTACGGGGTGGATCGGATTCGCTGAATTCTTCCGCCGCGATCCATGCGGCACTTTCAGATGGCTTGAAGTCGGCCGGCCTGCCGGCGGATGCGATTCAACTGGTGCCGGTGACCGACCGCGCGGCCGTGGGCGAGATGCTTAAAGGGCTTTCGGGCAATCTCGACGTGATCGTGCCGCGCGGCGGCAAGAGCCTGGTGGCCAGGGTTCAGACGGAAGCGCGGGTGCCTGTCTTCGCGCATCTGGAAGGGCTTTGTCATCTCTATGTCGACAAATCGGCGAAACTCGACATGGCTATCCCGTTGATCGTGAACGCAAAAATGCGCAGGACTGGTATATGCGGCTCGGCCGAGACGCTGCTGGTCGATCGCGCCGCGGCCGAGACATTCATCGTGCCTATCCTGAATGCGCTGGCGGAGGCCGGCTGCGAAATACGAGCGGATTCAGAGACTTGCGAACTCTACCCGGCAGCCAGGGCGGCGACCGAGGAGGACTGGGGGACCGAATATCTGGACGCGATCATTTCCGTGAAGCTGGTCGACGGCATTTCCGGCGCGATCGAGCATATCGAAAAATGGTCGTCGCACCACACCGAAGCGGTGATTGCCGAGGATAATCAGGTGGTTGAGCGGTTCTTCAACGAGATCGACTCGGCCATCCTCCTGCACAACGCCTCGACGCAGTTCGCCGATGGCGGCGAATTCGGCTTCGGCGGCGAGATCGGCATCGCCACCGGAAAGATGCATGCACGCGGGCCGGTGGGCGTCGAACAACTCACCTCGTTCAAATATCGCGTGCGCGGCACGGGCCAGCTAAGGCCTTGATCGCAAACCTAAATTGAACATCGCCTCGCCTCTTAGCGTCCCCTCCCCGCCTGCCGAGGATCGTCCCGGCGAGGCGGGAGATTTGCTTTCGAGACATTACCTTTCGATGCCGCATGTCGAGAAAGGCATGCAGGTGGGGCTGTTTGGCGGGTCGTTCAACCCACCGCATGCCGGCCATGCGCTGGTCGCCGAAATCGCATTGAGGCGGCTTTCGCTCGACCAGCTGTGGTGGATGGTGACGCCTGGCAACCCGTTGAAAAACAAAAGCGAATTGCTGCCACTCGGTGAACGGATAAAGCTGTCGGAGAAGATTGCGCAGGACCCGCGGATCAAGGTGACCGCCTTCGAGGCGCGGCAGAATTTCCGCTACACGGCCGACACGCTGGCCTATATCAAGGCGCGCAATCCGGGCATCGACTTCGTCTGGATCATGGGCGCCGACAATCTGCGCGACTTCCACCGCTGGCAGCGTTGGCGCCAGATTGTCCTTACTTTTCCGATAGCTGTTATCGACCGGCCGGGCGCGACGCTGGCCTTCCTGTCGTCCGTCGTGGCGAAAACATTCGACTATGCGCGGGTCGACGAAGCCGATGCGCCACGGTTGGCGAGGATGAAGGCGCCGGCCTGGACCTTTGTGCACGGGCCACGCTCATCCATGTCTTCGACAGCGATCCGGGCGCAGAAAAGCCAGCAAAAACAATAGGCCGCGCCACCCGGAAAATTTGCGCGAAGTCCTGAATATCCCGCAATTTCAGCGATTTGCCTGGAGCCGACGTAAAGAATACCGCAACGCGCTTCACGCGAGACCTGAAAATCCGGGTTGAGCCTTCACGCGCGTGACCATTCGCATCACTCGACCGCCGAAAAACCGCGTTCGGCCTTTGCGTATCCGGCCATGTCGCTTTTGACGCCGCGCCCGCCCCGCCGGCGAGGCATTTTCGCGCCATGGGAGAGATGCGGGCGAGTTCCGGGACGGGAGGCGGCGAGGCGGACAAAAGCCCAACGCCGACGATCGCCATTGCCTCGATCATCGTGTCGATGGCGCTGGTGGCGATCGGCAACGGGCTGCTCTTCGCCTACATACCCGTAAAGCTCGGCATCGAGGGTTTCGCGCCGACCTGGGCCGGCTCGATCCTGACCGGCCTGTCGGCGGGCGGACTGCTTGGCTGCCTCCTGACCGGACCGCTGGTGCGCCGGGTCGGCCATGCGCGCAGCTATTTGCTGTTCTCCGGCCTGATCGTGCTGGCCAATGCCCTGGTGGCGCTCGTCGTCGACGGGCCGGTCTGGATCCTATCGCGCGCGCTCTACGGGTTCGCCATATCCGGCCTGTTCATCGTCGCGCAAAGCTGGCTGAACGACGTGGTCGACAACCGCATCCGCGGCCGGGTCATGGCGATCTTCTACGTCTCCTATGTGGTGGGGCTGGGCACCGGCGCGTTCCTGCTCGGCCTCGCCGACATCGCCACGCCGCAGGCGCCGATCTTCGGCATCATCTTCACGGCGCTGTCGATCATGCCGGTCGGCATGACGAGGCTGGCGCAGCCCCCTGCCCCCGAGGGCGGCTCGGTGGCGTGGCGGAAGGCATGGCGCATCTCGCCGGTCGGCATGGCCGGAATGCTGGCGGTCGGCGGCCTGTCGATGATGATCGCCGGCTTCGCGCCGATCCACGCAACGGCGAAAGGCTATTCGCAGGGCCAGGTGGCGACGCTGATGTCGGCGATGCCGCTGGGCACGCTGATGTTCCAGTTCCCGCTCGGCTGGGTCTCCGACCGCACCGACCGCCGCTACGTGATGATCGGCGCGGCCCTGCTCGTGGCCGTCATGGGCGTCGTGGCGATCCGCTTCGACGGCGCGGCGCTGCTCGTCATCATCGCGATCTACGTGGTGTGGAGCGGCGCCTCGGATTCGATCTATTCGCTTTCCAGCGCCCACGGCAGCGACCGCGCCCGCAAGGACGAACTGGTCACGCTGTCCAGCACCATGCTGTTCGCCTGGTCGGTGGCGGGTTTCATCGCGCCCGGCCTCGGCACGGTGCTGACCGCGCTCTACGGCACGCAGAGTTTCATCTATGTGGCGATCGCCATCGCCGCGAGCTTTTCGGCCTTCGTGTTCTGGCGGGTGCTGAAGGCCTCGCCCGTGCCGCCGGAAGAAACCGGCAGTTTTGCGCCGATGAGCTCGCAGGCGCCGCTGCCGGTCGACATGGCGTTTTCGGGAGAGGAGGAGAGGTAGGAGTTAGCCGGGGGTTTTTCACTTCGACCCTTCGCGCCGCCTCTTGTTCGCCGCCCAGGAAAAGGAAACCGCCAGCGGTCTTTACCGCCCCTCAGATTACCAAGAAATCCGCCGCCGTGAGAACAGGCAGTCCGGTGAGCGTGGCGAACCGGATCGCCGCGCCGGCGCCGTTGCCGTCGGCGTCGTAGAAGAGTTTTCCGGTGTCGGTCTCATAGACGATGTAGTCGTTGGCGTCCTGCGCCGTGCCGGTGGCATTGGCGCGGAAAAAGCCGGACGCCAGCGCGCCAGTCGCCGTCAGCGCGGTGAAAACCGCGTTTTCCAGCCGGATCGTGTCGTCCACGACATTGAAGTCGCCGATGGTGTCGACATTTGTCACGGCGTCCAGCGCGGTGGTGAAGGTGAAATAATCCTTGCCTGCGCCCCCTAGCAGCGTGTCCAAACCACCTTTCCCGTCGATGATGTTGGTGCCGGCGCCGCCGGCGACCCTTTGACCGAATTCATTGCCGATCAGGTTAATGGTGCTCGTAGAGGTTGATTTGGCGACGGTGAGGATTTCGATCTCCGTTCCCGCCGCCAGAACGTAGTGGACCGTGGTGAGAACCCGATCGAAGCCTTTGCCGACCGATTCGAAGACTTTATCGCCGGCATTGTCGACATAGTAGATATCGTTGCCGCCGTAGCCATACATCCTGTCGGCGCCGCCCCTACCATTGAGTTTGTTGACGCCGGCATTGCCGAAGATGGTTTGTATGAATTCGTTGCCGGTCAGATTCACCGGTACGGTGCTGGCCGAGTCGGTGGACGAGAGGATTTCAACCTCTATCCCGGCCGCGAGGGTGTAGGCCCCGGAGACCAGCACCCGGTCAGTGCCTTGACCTGCCGCTTCAAAAACCCGATCGGAGCCACTGTAGACATAATACCAATCGTCGCCACCGTAGCCGTACATCGTATCGCCGCCGCCCTTGCCGTCAAGGAGGTTGCGCCCGGCGTTGCCCTGGATGATCTGGGCGAATTGACTGCCGGTCAGCCGCAACGAAGCGGTGCCTGCGGCGTCGTCGGTCGAGAAAACCTCGATCTCCGCGTTGACGGTCAGCGTGTAGCTGGTGCTGCTCACAACCTTGTCGAAGCCGTTACCGGCAAGATCGAAGACCTCGTCGTCGGCATTGTCGACATAGAAGGTATCGTTGCCCGCGCCGCCGCTCATCCGGTCTGCGCCGAGGCCGCCATTGATGACGTCGTCGCCGCCAAGACCCGAAATGGTGTCCGCGCCATCCCCGCCGATGAGGTAGTCGGCAGCGTCGGAGGCCAACAGTGACACACGAAAGATGTCCGCCGTGTTGTTGCTGTCCCCCGGGGTCAGGTTGGAGGCGCTGCTGTAGAACGTCACATAGCGGCCGTCGGCGGAAATGTGGGCATCGTAGGAATCGCCATTGGAAATCCCTCCGAATGCCGCGACCGACAGCATGACCGTTAATCCGGACCACGTATCATAAACAAAAACATCGCTCTTGCCGTTCAGGTCGCCGGCCACCAGATTGTCGGCCTTGCTTTCGAAAACGACATACCGGCCGTCGGCGGAGATGTCGGCGGAGCCGCTATCGCCATCGCCCTGTATGTCACCGGCGGGGGCCGAGACGATTTTTGTGGTGTTGGCTACCGTGTCGCGGATGAATATCTGGTCGTGGCCGCTGCTTGGACCAGCGATGAGGTTTGACGCCGCGCTGGTAAAGACGACATAGCGGCCGTTGTCGGAAACGACGGCGTCACTGCTGTGGCCGTTTGTCTGGCTGTCCGCATCGGTCAGCGACACCCGGGTCAGCGTTCCCGTTGCCATGTCGCGCAGGAAGATATCCGACACGCCGTTGTCGTCGTTGCCGTCCAGATCGAGCAGGTTGCTCGCATCGCTCTGGAAGACGACGTAACGGCCGTCATGCGAGACATCGCCGAAATACGAGCCACCATTGGCCCCCGCCCCGGTGGTCGGCAGGGACGCATTCTCAGTCTGCCGGGTCAGAAGATCGTAGCGATAGACATTGCTGCCTTGCCAGTAGACGACGTAGCGTCCATCGCCGCTCATGTGGGGGTCGCCAAGCGAGGCGCCCCCGGGAACGATCTGAGGGATGCTGATCGTCGTACCCGAGGCCATGTCGCGTACATAGATGGTGTCGCTGCCGGCGGGGTTTTCACCTTCGACGAAGTCGCCGGGATCGGCGACGAAGCAGACGAAGCGGCCGTCGTCGGACACTGAGGGCTGGCCACCGCCGGTGTTGGCCGGAGTCCCGTTGAAACCCATGGTGACCAGCGTCGTCGTGCCGGTCAGCGTGTCGCGCAGGAAGACATGATTATAGTTGCCGTTGCTGCCGCCGGTCGGGTCCAGCGAAGTCGAGGCGCTGGTGAACGTTATGAAGCGGCCATCGCCGGAGATATCGGGAAGGATTGAAGCGCTGTTGCCCGGCCTGCCGGTGGTGGAGATCGAGATGCGGCTCATGCTGGTGATGTTGCTGGCAACCATTATGTCCTCGTCGGATCCAGTACGATTGAGAAAGCGGAATAAAAAGGCCGGCAGCTGTTGCTTTGCCAGCGGAGTCTATGCAAATTCAGGCTAGCCTGCCTTCAAGTGTTCCGCAATATTGACCATCAGGCGCTATTCGGCCGGCCGGGAAATTACCTCTGCCTCGATCGAACAGGCGGAGATGCAGCGTCAGATTTGCGGTCAAGTCGATATCAGGCAAAACTGCGGCGCATTGTTCCTGCCACGATGAAATCGATACGCCGGACGTGCACAAGGCAGCCTTCCTGGCCTGCTTTCCGACGTCGCTGGCGAAAATCCCTCAAACCAACCATGCAAGCACGCCCGGCGGCGATTGCCGGGCAGGCCGGCGACGATGTAGCCGATGACGAGCAGCACCACGGTGCCGAAACCGGTGCCGATTGTCGCCAATGCCTCTTGCGCCGCACCTTCCATTGATCCTGCTCCGAATAGCCGCAATGCGACGCAAACACCTGACCGGCGGATGCGTTCCCTCGAAAGCGGGCTGGAGGGCGCCGGCGCCCTCGCCATGCCGCATCGCAAAAATGAGGTGACGGAGGTGTCTTGAAACCTTCACCCTGCTGCGCCTATCTTCACAGTATCCGCTGATTTGGCGGATCATCTGGTTGTTCTTGTCGCGAAAGGAAAGACACTGAGAACAGCACTACGGAAGAAGGCCTATCCAATGCCTTCGCCGGCCGGGATCAGCGGAATGGACTCCGTGTCCCGCGCCCTCGAAACAGTCCTTGCCAGTCTCGATGACTCCAAGGCCGAAAACATCGTCTCCATCGACATAACCGGAAAATCCAGCCTCGCCGACCACATGGTGGTTGCGTCGGGCCGGTCGCACCGTCATGTGTCGGCGGTGGCCGATCACGTGCTCAAGGCGCTCAAGGATGCCGGTTTCGGCACCGCCCGCGTCGAGGGCCTGACCGGCGCCGATTGGGTGCTGATCGATTCGGGCGACATCATCGTGCATGTCTTCCGCCCCGAGGTCCGCGAATTCTACAATCTCGAAAAGATGTGGCAGACGCCGGACCTGGGCGAAGAGACCTTGCACTGACGCAGCAGGCGGACGCGCCGTTCTGACCCGACGCAATCTGGCGGCGGCAGGCTTTCGCCTGTAAAGGCGGCGCGATGAAGATATCGATCCATGCCGTGGGCCGCATGAAAGCCGGCCCCGAGAAGGAATTGTCCGCCCGCTATCTGGACCGGTTCGCCAGGAGCGGGCCGGCGATCGGGCTGGAATTTTCCGGCGTGACCGAGATTGCCGAGAGCCGCGCAGCCTCGGCCGCCGAGCGCGAGCGCGAGGAAGCCGACCGCCTGCTGTCCGTGCTCGACGACAAGGCGGCGCTCATCCTGCTCGACGAGCGCGGCAGGAACCTTTCATCCCCGCAATTTTCCGAACGCCTGGCTTTTTTGCGCGACGACGGCCAGCGGACAGCGGTGTTCGCCATCGGCGGACCGGACGGCCATGAGGAACGGCTGCGCGGGCGCGCGGCGCTCGTCTGGTCGCTCGGCGCGCTAACCTGGCCGCACCAGATGGTGCGCATCATGCTGGCCGAGCAGCTTTACCGCGCCACGACGATCCTGTCGGGACACCCGTATCACCGGGTTTGATGTCTCACCCGCCCACATAAACCCGATGAAACCGCGATCCAAAACTGGTCAGCACCTCGTAGCCGATGGTGCCGGCCTGAGCGGCGACCTCGTCGACGCTCTGGTGCGGGCCGATGAGTTCGACCAGCGTGCCGGGCGCGAGTGAGCCGGGCGGCAGGGCGGAGATGTCCAGGATGATCGAATCCATCGAGACGCGGCCGACGAAGGGCAGCCTTTGGCCGGCCAGAAAGGCGAAGGAGGCGGCGCGGCGGTGCCAGCCGTCGGCGTAGCCCAGCGAGATGGTGGCGAGCCGCATTTTCTCCACGGCCTTGGCGGCGTGGCCGTAGCCGATGCCGGAGCCGGCGGGGATTTCGCGGGTCTGGATCACCTTGGCCTCGAGCCGCACCACCGGCAGCATCGGGTTTTCTGTCCCCGGCACGGGATTGACGCCGTAGAGCGCGCAGCCGGGGCGGGCGAGGTCGTAGTGGTTTTCGGCACCGGGGAATATGCCGGACGAATTGGCGAGCGAGCGCGGCGCGGCCGGCAGCATCTTCGCCAACGCCTCGAACACCGCACGCTGCGTCGCGTTGGCGGCTTCGCGCGGCTCGTCGGCGCGGGCGAAGTGGCTCATCACCAGCCTCACGTCGATGCCGTCGAAGGCACGCGGGTCGAAGGCGATGCGCGCCACTTCCTCCGGCGGCATGCCGAGCCGCGCCATGCCACTGTCGACCTGCACCGCGGCCGGCAATGTCTTGCGGTCGCGCGCGGCGTGCTCCCGCCACGCGACAAGCTGCGCCTCGCTGTTCAGCACCGGGATCAGCCCGGCCGCCGCGCAGGCGCCTTCCGCACCGGGCGGCAGTCCGTTGAGGACGAAGATCTCCGGGCTTTCGCCGAGGATTTTCCGCAGCGCGATGCCTTCGCTGAGATGGGCGACGAAAAAGGTGTCGCAGCCCTCCTTGACCAGAGCCGGCGCGACCCTGTCCGCGCCAAGGCCGTAGGCGTCGGCCTTGACCACCGCCGCACAGCGCGCACCGCCGAGCATCGTGCGCAGCAGCCGATAGTTGGCGCGGATCGCCGCGAGGTCGATGGTGAGCACGGCCCCTGCCTCGGCAAAACCCTCCGCGTCTGAAACCCTAACCACCTGTTCTCTGCGCTTCGTCATGGCTTCGGTTTCGTTGGTCGGAATGCAATAGGCGACGATGAGTAGTGCGCGGACCGCTCCGCCGCAACCCGTCAGGGCGTGGACCGCCGTTGCGTCCGCTTGACGACCCCGAACAGCGCAGCGATGACCGGCGCGCGCTTCACGCCACCAGGTGCCGGAAGGCGGCGACCACCTCGACATAGGTGTGGCGCTTGAAGGGGACGATCAGGTCGGGCAGCCCGGCCATCGGCTTCCAGGCCCAGTCGTCGAACTCCGCCTCGTGGCCGCCCGGCGGCGGGTTGATGGCGATCTCGCGCTCGTCGCCGGTGAAGCGGAACGCGAACCATTTTTGCGTCTGGCCGCGGTATCTGCCCTTGAAGGCGACGCCGAGCAGGTTTTCTGGCAGGTCGTACCGGATCCACTGCGGCGCTTCGGCAAGCAGCGACACCGAGCGCATGCCGGTCTCCTCATAGAGTTCGCGCAAGGCCGCCGGATACGGCTCCTCGTCCTTGTCGATGCCGCCCTGCGGCATCTGCCACAGCAGCGGCGTGCCGGCGAACTCGCTGTCGGGCTGGGCAATGCGGTGGCCGGTCCACACCAGCCCCTCGCGGTTCAGCACCATGACGCCGACGCAGGGGCGGTAAGGCAGCGATTCGGGATCGAGGGGTTTTTTCGGTTTGGACATGGCCGCTATCAACCACGTTGCTTCAAACGAGTCACCATCGTTTGTAAAATTCCTGAACCAACATGACGCTCTGCTGGCCAAGTACAAAGGAGACTCGACTCAGACGATTATTTGATGGAAGATCAAGTTATTTGGGGTGTTACAATGTACAAAAGACAATCTGGCGTTGCATGGACGATATTACCAGTTATATTTGCATCATCATGCATCCCACAGGCGGTAATTGGCTGGGATTATCGCAATGGCCCAAATCCCGAGATGCCTTATGCGAAACGCGTAGAGCCGCATTTAAGCAACCAAGCAAGAATTATGAACGCCTTTCTAGACAGCGCTGTGAAGGGGGGCGCTCCAACACCCGGAAAGGGCATTTGGTACTATGCAGCCGTCGAGGGGTTCAATTTCGTCGATGCCGAATGTGACCAATACATGGGGGAACTCTACGCGCTGGATCACGCACGCGACCGTTTTAAGTCTGCGGTGGATAGCACCGGCCTTCTGGTTAACGCTATCATGGCGACGGACCCTTCGAGCAAAGTGGCAATGGCTATTGTAACCCAGGCATTCGGTCTCACAAGCAAATATGTCGACACCTTTGCCAATAGCTATTTGTATTCCGGACATTCATCGACTGTTCACCATGTAGTAGAGGCGATGCAAGCAGAATATCGGCGCAACGTCATTCCTTCAAATATCACAACCAGTCCTGAAGCATACCACAGCATTCGTGGCTATCTTGAACTATGCCTACCACCAATCATTGAGGCGAAGATAGATTCAGCACTACAAGCCAGCAAAGCAACCGCATCGCCGCCGAAAAAAGACGACCCGAACAAGGCCGCCGGCGTTTCGCCAACGGTAACACTGACCGCAGGTTCTACCGAGTAGAAAGACTACTGGAGCTAAATCCTGCGCGCATCCAGAATTCTCTACCGCTCCGGATCGCTGGCCAGCGCCGAGATCGGCACGATCTCGATGCCGCGTTTTTTCGCCTCCGTGGCCCAGATGGTGACGGCGTCGACGGTGGTGTCGAAGGCGAAGCCGGTGCCGATGGCGAAACCCTTGGCGCGGGCGGTGCGCTCCAGTTCGTCGAGCTTCTTCAGGATGGCGCCGCGGTCGCGGTCGGTGTCGAGCGTCGCGTCGCCGGCGGCGAAGGGCACGCCGTTCTTCAGCGCCAGTTCCGGAGCGGTGGTGCGGGCAGACGAGCCGTCGTCGAGGTAGAGCAGGCCGCGTTTTCCGAGTTCGGCCAGCATCGGCTGCATCGCTTCGCTGTCCGCCGAGAATCGGGCGCCCATGAAATTCATCACGCCGGTGTAATTGGTGGTGCGCGACAGCGCCCAGCGCAGGTTCTTGATGCTCTCGTCGGCGGAAGCGTCGACCGTCAGCGTGTTGCGTCCTGGGTTGACGTTCGGATAGTCGAACGGCTCCAGCGGCACCTGCATGACGATCTCGTGGCCCTTCTGCCGGGCCGCCTGCATCCAGCGACCGATGCTGTTACCCTGCGGCGAGAAGGCGATGGTGACCTCGGCGGGAAGGCGCTGGATCGCCGCCTGCGTGCCGGTCTGCGAGATGCCGAAGCCGCCAATGACGATGGCGACGCGGGCGCCGCGCGCGCCGGACCACGGCCGCGCATAGACGTCGAAGGGACGCCGGCCGTCAGCGGCGCGGATGGGCAGCGGCCCGGTTTCGCTCTGCTCGATCAGAGCCGGATCCGGCAGATGCGCGACGCGCAAGTTCTGGCCGATCGCCGAGGGATCGCGGATCACCACGACACCGCTGCCGGACTGCTTTGCGGGATCGACGCGGATGATCTTCGCGCCGCCGTCGGCTTGCGTGGCGGATTTCGACGGATCGGCCTTGCCGGTCTCCGCCGTTTCAGGCGTGGTCGTCACCACCGGCGCCGGCATGCGGAACGGCCGGTCGCGCAGCGCGATGGCGCCGGAAACGGCGATTATGGCGAGAACAGCGAGGCTGGAGACCACCGCATTGGCGCTGACGCGGCGCGAACCGCCATCGCCCATCGCGAGGCCCTGCCCCAGCGGACGCTCGATTTCCCTCTGCATGACCGACAAGCCGCACCCCTTTGCCAGATCCCAGGCAAATTCCGCCGGCTGCATCTTGTCATTGGAAGCTTGCGGCAGCCTTTCGCGCCAGCGCATGCGATCAGGACAACGGCAACGCGATACGAAATGGCGGATACGCTTCGCCAGACAAGAAAACGGCGGAGATGATCTCCGCCGTGTTTCCCTGAACGCTTACTGGTTGAGGACGGCCTTGTCCGGGTTCGGCGGGAAGGCCGGATCGGTCTTGATGCCGCGCAGCAGGTCGAGCGCGTAGGCAAGCTGCACGTCGTCCTTCGGATCCGGCGGCACGTAGGCGGCCGAGCCAGAACCCTGGTCGCTCTCGTCGGCGCCCTTGATGTGGCCCTTCAGATCCGACTCGCCGCGCGTCGTGTCGACGTTCTTCAAATCCTCCGGCAGCGGCTGGTCGACCTTGATGTCGGGGGTGATGCCCTTGCCCTGGATCGATTTGCCGGACGGCGTGTAGTAGAGCGCCGTGGTCAGGCGCAACGCGCCGTTCTCGCCGAGCGGTATGATGGTCTGCACCGAACCCTTGCCGAAGGACTGCGTGCCGACCACGGTGGCGCGGCGATGGTCCTGCAGCGCACCGGCGACGATCTCCGAGGCGCTGGCCGAGCCGCCATTGACGAGCACCACGACCGGCTTGCCGTCGATGTCGTCGCCGGCCCGCGAGTCGAAGCGGGTCACGTCCTTGGGATCGCGGCCGCGCGTCGAGACGATCTCGCCCCGGTCGAGGAAGGCGTCGGACACGCTGACCGCCTGGTCGAGCAGGCCGCCGGGGTTGAGGCGCAGGTCGAGCACGTAGCCCTTCAGCTTGTCGTCCGGTACCTGTTTCTTGATCGCCGCGATGGCGGCTTCCAGATCGTCGTAGGTCTTCTCGGTGAACGAGGTGATCTTCATGTAGCCGACGTCGTTCTCGACCCGGTACTTGACGGCCTTCACCTTGATGATGTCGCGCACGATGGTGATATCGAGCGGCTTGTCGGCGCCTTCGCGCAGGATGGTCAGCTTGATCGGCGTGTTGACGAGGCCGCGCATCTTCTCGACTGCGTCGTTCAGCGTCATGCCGCGCACTTCGTCGCCGTCGATGGCCGAGATGTAGTCGCCGGCGCGCACGCCGGCCTTGGCGGCAGGCGTGTCGTCGATCGGCGTGATCACCTTGACCAGCTCGTTTTCCATGGTGACCTCGATGCCGAGGCCGCCGAACTCGCCCTTGGTCTGGACGCGCATGTCCTTGGCGGCTTCGGGGTTCATGTAGGACGAATGCGGATCGAGCGAGGTCAGCATGCCGTTGATGGCGCTTTCCACCAGCGTCTTCTCGTCGGGCGGCGTCACATATTGCGCCCGCACCCGCTCGAAGATGTCGCCGAAGATGGCAAGCTGCTTGTAGGTTTCGGAGCCCGCCGCGTTCGCCGTCGTGCCGGCGGCGCCATAGACGAGGCTCATGGCTGACGCGCCCATCAACGCACCGGCAAACAGAAGCGACAATTTACGTACCATTTGCTGTCCTTCCAGAAAGACGCTCCGCCCACCAGGGGGTCGGATCGACGGGTTTTCCATCCTTGCGGAACTCTACATAGAGTTCCGGTCCATTCGCCACATTACTGGCCAGCGTGCTTGCCACCCTGGCTTCCCCCATCGCACCGACCGGTTCCCCGGCCAGAACCGAACGTCCGAGTGCGACGGTGATTCTATCCATTCCCGCCAGGACGACATGATAGCCGTCGCCCGCGTCGAGGATCAAGAGTTGTCCGTATGAGCGGAATGGCCCCGCATACAGCACATTCCCATCGGCAGGAGCCGTGACGATGGAGCCCGATTGTGTCGCAACCATGTCGCCCTGCATCACGCCGCCGTTATCGTCCTTGCCGCCGAAACGCCGCTTGAACCTGCCGTTGACCGGCAGCGCCAGCTGGCCGCGCAACGCCTCGAAGGGCAGCGCCGCGATGGTGCGGTTGTTCTCCGGCAAAGCGGCGATCTCGGCGTCGCGGGCAACCAGCTTCTCCTTGGCGGCGCGCGCCTCTTCCGCCAGCACCCTGTCCTTCTCCGCCTGCTTGTCGAGCGCGGCGATCAACTCCTTCAAACTGCCGGCCTTGGCGGCCAGTTCCTCGGCGCGCTTGCGCTCGGCGGCAAGTTCGGCCTCGGTCTCGCCCTGCAGCTTCTGCTTGGCCGAAAGCAGCATGGTGAGCCGCTGCTGCTCCGCCATCTGGTCGGTGACGGAGGCGGTGAGCCTTGCGCGTTCCGCCTCGATCGAGCCGGTGAGGCGCGACAGCTCGGCCATGTCGGCCATCAGGATCTCCGTCTCCTGCCTGAGCTCCGGCACCACCGCGCCGAGCAGGATCGCGCTGCGCACCGACGACAGCGCGTCCTCCGGTTTCACCAGGATCGCCGGCGGCGGGTTCAGGCCCATGCGCTGCAAGGCGCCGAGCACTTCCGCCAGCACGCCGCGCCGCGCCCGGAGCGAAGCGCGGACCGTGTCGGCCTGCCCTTTCAGCCCGTCGAGTTTCGCGGTGATGTCCTCGATGTCCTGGCCGAGCTTCTTCTCGGTCTTGGCTGCCTGGATCAGCGCTGCGGTGATCGAGGCGTAGTCGTTCTTCACCCCCGCGATCTCGGCCGCGAGCTTTTCGACGCGGTCGGCCGAAAGTTCGATCTCGCGGTTGACGGCTTCGTATTCGGCGCGGCTCGAATCCGGCGACGGGGGCACCGCGCTCACCTGCTGGGCACGCACCACGACGGTCGCGGAGACGAGCAGGGCCACGGCCGCTGCGCCGCGGCAAAGCCCGTCCGCAATCCTCTTCGTCGCTTGCCCCATCATCCCGGCACTGAGTTCGTCGATGCGGGAGTCTACCCGCGCCTTTATTAACGAACCATCAACCATAAACCCGTCCCGCATCGCGCAACGTCGGACAGCAATTTGTCGAAAATTCGCCGGTGCCGGCCGGAGCAGCACTTGCTCTGTATCTCAAGTGAGATACATGATGAGGGGTAGAGCCGGAGAACTCGAATGGCCAATCGAACCTCGATGCTGCATGTCCGCGTCGACAACGACTTGAAGATAGCCGCGTCGGAGACCTTGGCCGAGGTTGGGTTGACCATATCCGACGCAGTGCGCATCCTTCTGACCCGGGTTGCCAAGGAAGGCGGCTTGCCCGCCGGCCTCGCCTCGGACCCCGAAGCCTACGACCGATGGTTTCGCGCCAAGGTGGAGGAAGCGCTTGCGGATACAAGGCCTTCGGTGCCGCACCAGGATGTGATGGATGAGGCCCAAGCACTGATTGACAGGAAGAGCCGTGCCTGGACCGGCGCTTGACTGGAAGGAAACGGCGCGCGCCGACCTGCTGTCGATCATCGACTACATTTCCGACGACAATCCCCGAGCTGCACAGCGTGTCAAGGACGACATCGAAGCCAAGGTGGCACGGTTGCCGGAGCATCCAGCGCTTTATCGGCGAGGCCGAATGGCCGGCACACGCGAGATGAATGTGCGGACCAATTACGTCGTTGTTTATGCTGAGGATGCCCGTGCCGTGACGATTTTGAGAGTGCTGCACGCTGCCCAGCAATGGCCACCGGTGGAATAACGTCGGCGACACAGCAGCTACCGTTGATCCTTTATAGCCGCTTCATATTGTCGTCGGGAACGATGGCGGCCAATAAAGCCGTTGCCATTCCCGCACATGCTGTCGCACATGGCAGCGCCACATGATCGGGTCAAATGCGAGGGGCGACCATGAAGATTCTCATACTCGGCAGCGGCGTGATCGGCGTGACGGCGGCGCATTATCTGGCCGAGGCCGGACACGAGGTGACCGTCGTCGACCGGCAGTCCGGGCCTGCGCTGGAGACCAGCTTCGCCAATGCGGGAGAAGTGTCGCCCGGCTATTCCTCGCCCTGGGCCGGGCCTGGGGTGCCGGTGAAGGCGGTCAAATGGCTGCTGATGAAACACGGCCCGCTGGTCATCCGCCCGCTGATCGACCCGACCATGTGGTCGTGGGTGCTGAAGATGCTGATGAACTGCAATTCCAAGCGTTATGCCGTCAACAAGGCGCGCATGGTGCCGATCGCCGAATATGCGCGCGACTGCCTGAGGGACCTGCGGGCCTCGACCGGCATTTCCTACGACGAGCGCAGCCAGGGCACGCTGCAGCTGTTTCGCACGCAGAAACAGCTTGACGGGATCGGTGGCGACGTCGAGGTGCTAAGACAGTTTGGCGTCCCCTTCGAGGTGCTGGACCCCGCCGGCTGCATCGCCGCCGAGCCGGCGCTGGCGAAGGTCAGGCAGAAATTCGTCGGCGGCCTGCGCCTGCCCGGCGACGAGACCGGCGACTGCCAGATGTTCACCGAGCGGCTGGCCTCGCACGCGGCGAGCCGCGGCGTGACGTTCAAATTCGGCACGACGGTAGAGCGTATCGTCGCCGAGGGCGGCAAGATTTCGGGCGTCGCCACCAGCGCCGGGCTTCTCACCGCCGACGCCTATGTCGTGGCGCTGGGCAGCTATTCGCCGATCATGGTGAAACCGCTCGGCCTGTCGCTGCCGGTCTATCCGATCAAGGGGTATTCGATCACCGTACCGATCCGTGACGAGGCCGGCGCGCCGGTGTCGACGGTCATGGACGAGACCTACAAGGTGGCGATCACCCGGCTCGGCGGCCGCATCCGCGCCGGCGGCACGGCTGAGATTTCGGGCTACGATCTGCGCCTGCATGACGGGCGCAAGGCGACGCTGCTGCATTCGGTCGGCGATCTCTTTCCGCAAGGCGGCGATCTGGAGGGAGCGAAATTCTGGTGCGGATTGCGGCCGATGACGCCGGACGGCCCGCCGATCATCGGCGGCACCCGGTTCGCGAACCTCTACCTCAGCACCGGCCATGGCACGCTGGGCTGGACCATGTCCTGCGGCTCCGGAAAAGTGCTGGCCGATATCGTCTCGGGCAGGAAGCCGGAGATCGAGGTGAAGGAGCTGGGATTGTCACGTTATGGCTGAATACACCATGCGCCGGCGGTGTGCTCCCGGGAGCGCTCCCAAGACCGTGATCGGATTTGACATTTGCCCCTAAAAAACCTAGATGTATGAAATCGATGTTGCTAGCCGATTTTGTCTACCAAGCGCTTGATAAGCGCCCTCTGGCGAATTCTTCTCCAAAATCGATCAAATGTTCGGCGTGTTTTACGCTCGTCGGACGGCATTTCACGAGCGATTGAAAGGAATCGTCATGAGCACAGGTACTGTAAAGTGGTTCAACGGAACCAAGGGTTTTGGCTTCATTCAGCCTGATGAAGGTGGTGCGGACGTGTTCGTCCACATCTCGGCTGTCGAGCGCGCCGGTCTGCGCAGCCTCAACGAAGGCCAGAAGGTCGGCTACGAACTCGTTCGCGACCGCAAGTCCGGCAAGATGTCGGCGGACAGCCTCACGGCTGCCTAAAATCCCCATTTCTGCATGGTGACCGCGGATGTACCGGCACCTAAGCAAAATGGAACGGGAGGGTCGGCTGGTCCGGCCCTTTTTTATTTTCCGCGCCGGCTGTCGGCAACCCGGCCCCAGGGAACGCGAAGGCGATGAAAATGAACAACAAAGACGATCAGCGCGATCGCGCCGCCCGCACCAACATCGCCGCCAAGACGATCACCGACGCGGAATCCAAGGCGCGCGACGCCAAGACCGACCGGCTGCGCAAGCTGCGCATGGCGCAGGAGGCGGTCGACGCCCCGCTTGCCGTGGCAAAGCCCGCTAAAGCCCCCGGCGCACGTCGCCCCGCCAAATAGGCCTGGCAGCCAAGAGGCCGGCCATGAGGGCGCGCTGAGGAAAACCGCGCGGCAGGCAAATCCCGCCGCGCTCGAACTGCTTTTTTAGATCTGACGCTTGCGTCCGCTGCGGCGGACACGGGCGCGCCATTCGGGACAGGCAGCGGGGGTCATGGGCGAGATTGGTGTCGCGATCCTGATCTTCCTGTGCCTGTCGGCCGCCTCGCTGGGTTGCCTCGCGACCTATGAGAGGCTGCCGCTCCACCATCGTCACGACGAAACCTACAATCTGGTCAGGGTGGTCGCCAACATCTTCGTGGTGATGACCTCGCTGGTGCTGGGGCTGACGATCAACTCGGCCAAGAACACCTTCGAATCGATCGACTCCAACATCCACGCCTTCGCTACCGAAATGATCCTGCTGGACAGGACGCTGCGGCGCTACGGGCCGGAAACGGAGCCGGCGCGCCAGGCCCTGTTCGACTACGTCAAGCGTGTGATGAACGACGGCCCACTGGGCGCGGAGCCGCACACGGTAGCGGACCGCACAGCCGAGGAGTTGCTGAATGCGGTGGGCGACAGGCTCGACGCGATCACCCCGCCCGACGCGCAGAAGACGGCGCTGTGGCAGGAAGCGCGCCAGCACCTGCAGAAGGTCGTGGAACTGCGCTGGGTGCTGATCGGGCAGTCGGAAGGCGACCTGCCCAAGCCGCTGCTAATAATCCTGGTCACCTGGCTGGTGGCGATCTTCGCCAGCCTGGGCTATCGCGCGCCGCGCAACGCCGTGGTGGTCGGCACCTTCGTCGTCTCCGCGGCGCTGATCTCCGCCTCGATCTACCTGATCCTCGACATGGACGCGCCGTTCGCCGGGCCGATCCGGGTTTCACCCGCGCCGCTGGAGCGCCTTTTTGCCGAGATACAGACCTGAGGGGCGAGCCTGCCGCACCGCGCCCTGCGGACCGGCAAGAAAGCGGCTCGCGCCCCGATTGAACCGCCCCGGCAACTCTGCCAGAAATTAGCCGGGACATCGGGGCATCTCCTGCGGGAGATTGGGGAGCGGGAAAACAATGAGGTTTCGCAGGAGTGCGCCCGCGGCGTTGATCGCCACGGTGATCGTCGTCGTGGCGGCGCTGACCCTGCTTTCCGCGCGGCTGTTCAGCGGCCTGACCGACGCGGTCGAAAAAAGCCAGTTCGAGCTGATGCAGGCGATCTTCGACACCGCGCTGCGCGACGCCGAGAACAAGGCGCTGGCGCGCGCCGAGTTGCTGGCTGCGCTGCCGGTGACGCGGCAGGCGGTGGCGGCAAGTGACCGGCAGGCGTTGCTCGACAATTTCGCCGCCATGTTCGCCGGCCAGAAGGAACGGCACAGCGTTGACCAGGTGCAGTTCCACGTGCCGCCGGCGACCTCGCTTCTGAGATTGCAGGACCCGACCTTGTTCGGCGACGACCTGACGCGCTTCCGGCCGATGGTCGTGGCGGTGAACCGCGACCACGTCTCGGCCAAGGGGCTGGCGATCGCCCGCAGCGGCCCGGCGATCTTCGGCGTCGCGCCGATCGCCGACATGCAGGGCAACCACGCCGGCAGCGTCGAATTCGGGCTGGACTTCGGGGCGGTGCTGGTGGCGATGAAAAGCGCCTACGGCCTGGAATTCTCGCTGTTCGTGGAGGAGAAATCGCTGCGCGACTTCGCCACGGCGATCGATCCGGCGGTGTTCAGCGAACAGAACCGCGTCGGCCGCTTCGTGCGCATGGAAACCACCAATGGGGCGCTGATGGGCGATCTCGCCGGCGACGCCGACATCTCGACGCTCAACGAGCCGGCCACCTATGCGCGCGACTCGCAGGGCGTGCCGTACGGCGTGCTGCTGGTGCCGCTGCGGGACGGCGCCGGCCAGTCGCTCGGCGTGGTGGCGGCGGCCCGCGATTTCTCCGGCTCGCGCGCGGCGGCGGGCCGGTCGCTGGCCTGGCAGGCCTGCCTTGCGGTGTTCGCCATCGTCATTCTCGCCGGCGCCATCATCGTCGTCGTCCGCGGCCTCCTGCTGCGGCCGCTGGAGGTGGTGGTGAACCGTTTCGTCGGCCTGTCCTCCGGCGGGGCCTCGGTGCCCATCGAGGGCGCGGAACGCTTTCCCGCAGAACTCCAGCCGCTGGTCCAACTGCACGACCGCGTCGCCGCGAAACGCACCGCCAAGAGCCAGGCATGAGGGCCGTCCTTGTCGCCATCGCCTGGCTGCTGCTGGGGTTTTCCGGGTCGGTGCTGGCCGACACGAGCCTGCCGATGGACAAGGGGCTGCCGGTGCGCGTGAAGGCCGCGATCGGCTATGTCGAGTTGACCGCCTTCGACGAGAACGCCGCGACCTTCAAGGCGACGGTGGACATCAGGCTGCGCTGGGAGGATCTGCGCCTGCGCCGGCCGGCGGCCGAAGCCAACGATCCGCCGCGCGTGCTGCGCGGCGACGGCGCGCTGGAGGAGATGAAGCGCATCTGGATCCCCGATGCGGCGGTCGCCAACCAGGCGGCGGAGGCCGCGCCTGCCGAGATCGGGTTGCGCATCTTCCCAGATGGGCGCGTCGAGATGCTGAAGCGCATCAGCGGCGAATTCGCCACAGAATACGACGTGTCGAGCTTCCCGTTCGGCAGGCAGGAACTGCAGGTGCGCCTGGCGCTGCGGGCGCAGACCGCCAACCAGGCGGTGCTGGCCTTCGACCAGGACGACCTCGATTTCAGCCGGCCGGACGCCGGGGCGCGGCTCGACGGATGGTCGCTGCGCTTCGTCAATCTCGCGGTGACGGAGCAGCCGGGCTGGTACGGCGCCTCGCACGCCGCGATCACCGCCTCGCTCGGCGCGGTCCGCGATCCCGGGCCGATCATCGCCTCAATCTTCATTCCGCTGCTGGCGTCGCTGCTGATCCCGCTGCTTGCCATCTGGCTGAACCGCGTCGAGGACGGCGCCTTCCAGATCGAGACGTTCGAACTGGTCAACATCATCATCGGTGGTCTGTTCGCGGTGATCGCGCTGAATTTTACCGTCAACTCGGTCTACGAGGTTCTGGAGAGCGGCGACAACCCGATCAACCGGCTGTTCGCGCTGAATTATGTGACGCTTGCGGTGAGCCTCGCGGTCAACGTGCTGCTGTTCCGCTTCCGCGTCGTCGAGCGGGCCTTCGGCGTCTATGTGCAGGAGCAGTTCTACCTGTTCCTGGTCTGGGCGATCCCGCTGCTGGTGCTGACCACCGCCGCCTCGATCATCCTGGTGGCGCTGGCCTGACGCGGCGGACGTCGCGTCGACCTGCCGCCCTGAAGTCCCATCGGCCGGGCGATCTTCCCGGCCGATGTCGAAGCGCATGACGAGGCGACGCTGCCAAGGCAGTCGCTCGACCGGCCTCATCGCCCCCGCCGTTACCCGTGCCGGTCCCGTCAATAAAGCTGGTATTCGTCCATCTCGGCGGCGTGCGGCTCGTCGCGGTCGGGCATGGTGGAAGCGATGTTGGCCAGACTGACCGGCTTGAACGAGAAGATGCTGTCGTATGCCGCAGCCACGACCTTGTCGTCGAGCAGCTTGCCCTTGCCGTCGAAGTCGGCCTCCATGATGAAATTGACTTCGTCCTTGGTGTAGCCCGGATCCCAGTGCGTATTCTCCGGCACCTGCGAATGGCCGTAGTGGCCGGCCTTGGTGTCCCAGTTTTTCGCATTGCGGTTGTGGCCGCCCGGATCCTTGCCGGCCGGCGTCGCCGTTTTCGGCAGGCCGTTCGGCCAGCTCTGCGGAACCTTGTGGGCGTTTTCCAGCCACCGGCAGAGCCTGGCCACATTGGTCAGCGTGTCCATGTCCTTCTTCAGGTGGGCGAAACCGACGACCTCGATCTGGACGGCGCCGTCCTTGTTGGTCTGGACCCCGCCGGGCGCATTGCGCAGCGAGCGCGCCGACAGCGAGGTGTCGATATGCTGGTAAATCTTCTTCGAATCGACAGTAAAATGCGGATCGCTTTTGTTCTTCTTGTAGGCGCTCATGGCGTCCTTGGCGCTGTGTCCCTCGGTCGTGTGATGGACGATCTTGAACGGACCCGACACATACGGCCCGACCGGGCCGCTGATCGGAGTCCAATCTGCAAACGGGCATTTCGGCATGACGAAAACTCCCTGATAGGTTGTGAAAATTCAACATACAACTTATCAGGGAGGTATTCTAGGATTATTTTCCGCATCGACGCGATTTTTGCAACGCTTGACGGCTCCGCGCTCACACGAACAGCGTCTTGTCCCGTTCCACCGCCTTGGTGATGAAGCCGGCTACCGCCTGGACGCGGCGTAGCGGCCGTACCGATTCGTGATAGACCAGCCAGTAGGCGCGCCGGATCGGCGGGACCGACGCGACGGCGACGAGGTCCGGCATGGCCCGCGCGATGAAGGTATGCAGGATGCCGATGCCGGCGCCGGAGCGCACCGCCTCGGCCTGGCCCAGTGCGGAAGAAATCATGAAGCCCGCGCTCCAGCCGGGGCTGAACTCGGCCGCATAGTCGAGCGACGGATTGATGACCAGATCGGGCACGTAGCCGACGAGCCGATGGGCGGACAGGTCGGCGGCGGAAGCCGGCAGGCCGTTGGCCTCGGCATAGGTCTTCGAGGCGAACAGACCAAGCGTGTAGTCGACCAGCTTGACCGCCACCAGCCGGCCCTCGCTGGGGCGCTCGGTGGTGATGGCGATATCGGCCTCGCGCCGCGACAGCGAGAAGGAGCGCGGCACCGGCACGAGCTGGATTTTCAGCTCCGGATGCTGCGCGGTGAGATCGCCGAGTCGCGGCGCGAGGAAGGCGACGCCGAACCCGTCCGGCGCGCCGATGCGCACCGTGCCCGATACATCCTCGCCCTCGCCGGAAATCTCCGAACGGGCGACGAGCATCTCGGTTTCCATGCGCTCGGCGACGGCGAGAAAACGCTCGCCCGCCGGCGTCAGCTCGCTGCCGGTGGTGAGCCTGCGGAACAGTTTTGCGCCAAGCGCCTCCTCAAGCGCTGCGACGCGCCGCGACACGGTGGCGTGGTTGAGATCGAGCCGCCGCGCCGCGCCAAGGATCTGCCCGGCGCGGGCGACGGCGAGAAAGATGCGCACGTCATCCCAGTTCATGGGACGAGCCTGCAAGGTAGGAAATCCGGGGACAGGTTACTTAATTCCGGGTGCCTCCGGTCGCGACGGTCTCCGCTGGGAATTAAGTAAACTGTCCCCGGATTTCGCCGACCGCGCTCTGCCATTATGATCCATCTTTGCATCAAATGCTGTCCCGCTGTCATTTGTTATTTATTCCCCGCACAACGGCTGCGATTCCCCTCGCGTTGCCATTTGCCCGCAGAAGCGGGACAATGCGAGCATACGACAAGGGAGAGAAACCATGATCGAGTATGGGCATTTCATCGGCGGCAAGCGTGTCGCCGGAACCAGCGGCCGCAGCCAAGACGTGATGCAGCCGATGGACGGTACGGTGCGCGGCACCGTGGCGCTGGCCTCCAAGGCCGAGCTTCGCGCCGCCGTCGAGAACGCTAAGGCCGCGCAGCCGGCCTGGGCCGCCACCAACCCGCAGCGCCGCGTGCGCGTGCTCATGAAGTTCCTGGAGCTCGCCAACCGCGAGTACGATTCGCTCGCCGACATCCTCGCCCGCGAGCACGGCAAGACGATCGCCGACGCCAAGGGCGACATCCAGCGCGGGCTGGAAGTGGTGGAAGTCTGCATCGGCGCGCCGCACATGATGAAGGGCGAGTTCACCGACGGCGCCGGCCCCGGCATCGACGTCTATTCCATGCGCCAGGCACTCGGCGTGGTCGCCGGCATCACGCCGTTCAATTTCCCCGCCATGATCCCGCTGTGGAAGATCGCACCGGCGATCGCCTGCGGCAACGCCTTCATCCTGAAGCCCTCGGAGCGTGACCCCGGCGTGCCGCTGCGCATCGCGGAACTGTTCATCGAGGCCGGCCTGCCCGCCGGCATCCTGAACGTCGTCAACGGCGACAAGGACGTGGTCGACGCCATCCTCGACGACCACGACATCAAGGCCATCGGCTTCGTTGGCTCGACGCCGATCGCGCACTATATCTATTCGCGCGGCACGGCGAGCGGCAAGCGCGTGCAGTGTTTTGGCGGCGCCAAGAACCACATGATCATCATGCCTGACGCCGACATGGACCAGACGGTCGATGCGTTGATCGGCGCCGGCTACGGCTCGGCCGGCGAGCGCTGCATGGCGATCTCGGTGGCCGTGCCGGTCGGCAAGGATACCGCCGACCGCCTGATGGAAAAGCTGATCCCGCGCGTCGAAAGCCTGAAGGTCGGCCCCTCGACCGACAGCTCTGCCGATTTCGGCCCGGTCGTCACCGCCCAGGCACTGGAGCGCATCAAGGGTTACGTCGACACCGGCATCAAGGAAGGCGCGAAGCTGGTCGTCGACGGCCGCAACTTCAAGATGCAGGGTTACGAGAACGGCTACTACATGGGCGGCTGCCTGTTCGACGACGTGACCGCCGACATGCGCATCTACAAGGAAGAGATTTTTGGCCCCGTTCTCTCGGTGGTCCGCGCCAAGAACTACGAGGAGGCGCTGAAGCTGCCGAATGACCACGAGATGGGCAACGGCGTGGCGATCTTCACCCGCGACGGCGACGCCGCCCGCGACTTCGCCTCCAAGGTGCAGGTCGGCATGGTGGGCATCAACGTTCCGATCCCGGTTCCGATCGCCTATTATACCTTCGGCGGCTGGAAGGGCTCCGGCTTCGGCGACCTGAACCAGCACGGCCCGGACGCCTTCCGCTTCTACACCAAGACCAAGACCGTCACCTCGCGCTGGCCCTCCGGCGTCAAGGAAGGCGCGGAGTTCGTCATCCCGACGATGAACTGAGACCACGCCTCATCTCTGGCTTGAACGAAGGAGCGCGGCCCGTCGGGCCGCTCTCTATTTTGCTTGCGGCTTGATCAAAAAACGCATCGACAGTATGTAGGTAATATCACTACTTGTTGGTCGCATCATGGAAGAGACGATATCGGCCGCAGATGCAAACCGCGAATTCTCGCGGCTTCTGCGCGGCGTACGCGAAGGCAACAGCTATACCGTGACCAGCCACGGAAGGCCGGTCGCGCGGATCGTGCCGGTCGATGAAGATCGCAGCGCTCGGGAAGACGCGAAGCGGAGGCTGATCGCAGAACTCAAAACCCGCCGCATTGTTCATGCCGAACCTTGGACGCGTGACGATCTGTACGACGATTGATGAAAGTTGGCCTCGACACCAATATTCTCGTTTATGCTGAAGGCATCAATGACAGGGAGCGTCATCAACAGGCGCTTCAACTGATCGAGCGTCTCTCTCCCGACGATACTTTCGTTCCAGTACACGTCCTTGGCGAACTCTATAACGTGTTGACGCGTCGCGGCGGCTATTCGAAACCATATGCGCGTCAACGGATCGAGAGATGGACCGAGGCCTTTTCGGTTGTCGATACGACGGCGGACGGATTTACGACGGCCGCCGATCTCGCTACCGACCACAATCTCACCATCTGGGACTCCGTAGTCGTCTGCAGTGCGGCGCGAGCCGGCTGCCGCCTGCTTCTTTCGGAAGACCTGCAGGATGGATTCAACTGGGGCGGCATGACCGTGGTCAATCCTTTCGCGACCGCAACACATCCGCTGATGGCGGCGCTGCTCGAAGGCAAGTGATTTCACGGAGTAAGCCGCAACATACGCATGTACGCCTCGACGGCGGAATCTCTGTCCACAGGCTTCAGTTCGAAGCCGTCGCCGCCTCCGCCCAAACCCCGCTCTTCTTGCTGCGCGCCTCGTCCTCCTCGGTCCGGTAGCGGTCCTTGCCCGCAGACATCACCGCATAGCCGGCGGCCGCCATCTGCCCGCCCAGATCCTTCTCGTTGCGCACGCATTCGACGAGGACAAAACCGTCCTTCTCGCCGAGCGGCGCGCAGCGGATCGGCTTGGCCCGGAGCAGCCGGCTCAGCGCCACGCGCGACTTCAGCCCGCAGGCCCAACGCAACCCGTCAGGATTCTTGCAGGTCTTGGCGGCGGGCACCGGGTCGAGATCGGCGAGCCGGTACTTCTTCCCCTCCTGCTTGAAGCTGACGCTGTCGATGACGACATAGGGAAGCGTACGCTTGAGATGCAGCGGATAGCGTTCCTCCTTCGCTTCGGTCTTCTGTGCGCTGGTGGCCGGGAGCCGTTCGAGCTCCTGCTTCTGCTTGTCGACGCGCTTGGGCGCGTCGGACCAGAGGATGTCGCCCGACTTGGCCGTGCCTTGCGCCAGGACAGGCCCAGGCAGGGCGAAGGCCAGCATCGCAGCCAGCAGCCCGGCAGCCCGACGACCCGAAACGAAAACACGATGGCCCATGCCGCCGCTCCACTCTGCGCCGCAAAATCCCCTGTCCGAAGCCTGGTCGCGCGAGGAACGATATCCCACCGGCATCACAGTGTGCTGCCTGGCGCGACGCGACGGACCGGGGGGATTCGGCGACAATCCCAGCCAACTATTCTAGTCCGATCCGCGCCGCCGAAAACCCCTTTGCCGACGTTTCACAGCGCCGAATGGCCGCGCGGTAAACGATCCGCCAACGCGACACGGGGCCGCGCGCGGACTTGCCTATTCCGGCGAAAGGGATAGGTGTCTGGCTTTCGCAGCGGCAGGGAGAAACGCCATGAAGGAGCGCATCGGTTTCATCGGTCTCGGCAATATGGGCGCGGGCATGGCCGCCAACATATTGAAGAAGGGCTGGCCGCTGACGGTGCTCGCCCACAGCAGGCGCGAGGCGGTCGACAGGCTGGTCGCCGCCGGCGCATCCGAGGCGAAGACGCCGCGCGAACTGGCTGACAAAAGCGACATCGTCGTGCTCTGCGTCACCGGATCGCCGCAGGTGGAGCAGGCGATCAACGGAGCGAACGGCCTGGCATCGGCCGGCAAGAAGCTGATGATCGTCGACTGCTCGACCTCCGATCCGGCCTCCACCGTGCGCCTGGAGGCCGAGTTGAAGGAGCGCGGCATCACGCTGATCGACGCGCCGCTCGGCCGCACGCCGAAGGAAGCCGCGGACGGCACGCTGGACGTGATGGCCGGCGGATCGGCTGATGATCTCGCCCGCGCGCGGCCCGTGCTGGAAGCCTTTGCCGGACGCGTCATCCACACTGGCCCAGTCGGCACGGGCCACACGATGAAGCTGCTCAACAATTTCCTGTCGATGGGCTACGCCGCGCTCTATTCCGAGGCGCTGGCCCTCGGCGCCAAGGCGGGGCTGTCGCCAAAGACCTTCGACAGCGTGATCCGCGGCGGCCGCATGGATTGCGGCTTCTACCAGACCTTCTTCGACTACGTGGTCAACCGCAACGAGAACGCCCACCGCTTCGCGCTGGCCAACGGGCTGAAGGACATGACCTACCTCGCCTCCTTCGCGCAGTCCGCGAATTTCCCCAATCCGGTCGGCGCGGCGGTGCGCAACAGCTTCGCAATGGCGGTGTCGACCGGCCATGGCAGCGACTTCGTGCCGAAACTCTCGGACATCGTCGCTGGATTGAGCGGCGTCGACCTGACCAAGGTTTGAGCAGGCCGGCCGCCGGCCCGGCCTTCCCCTTGCACCCCGAATTGGGGCAAGGTCGGCAATCATGAAACGAGATTCGCGGCCCGCCGCGGTGCCTGTGCTGGTGCCTATGCCGGCGGAAGCGCCCTATACATATGCCGTTCCGGAAGGCATGACGGTCGAGCCGGGCTCGATCGTGCGCATCCCGCTCGGGCCGCGCATGGTGGCCGGCATTGTCTGGGACGGCCAGGGCGGCGCGGTCGACGCAAAAAAGCTACGGCCGATCGACCATGTCTTCGAATGCCCGCCGGTTCCCGAGCCGATGCGGCGCTTCGTCGACTGGGTGGCAAGTTATACCTTGGCCGCGCCCGGCATGGTCGCCCGCATGATCTTGCGCGCACCGGAGGCATTCGACCCCGAACCCTGGATCGAGGGTCTGCGCAAGACGGGCAGTGAGCCGGACCGCATGACCGATGCGCGGGCGCGCGTTCTCGAACTCGCCGATGACGGGCTGGCCTGGACACGCTCCGGCCTGGCGCATGCGGCCGGTGTGTCGTCGACCGTCGTCGACGGGCTGAAGGCGCAAGGCGTGCTGGCCATGGAGATGATCCCGCCGCGCCCGGTGGTGCCGGCGCCCGACCCCTCCTATGGCACGAACGCGTTGAGCGGCGAGCAGGAAGAGGCAGGGGCGGCGCTGCGCCGGACAGTCGAGGCGGGAAAATTCGGCGTGACGCTGATCGACGGCGTCACCGGCTCCGGCAAGACGGAGGTCTATTTCGAGGCGGTCGCCGCGGCGGTCGAGCGCGGCAAACAGGTGCTGATCCTGCTGCCGGAGATCGCGCTCACACAGGCGTTCCTTGAGCGCTTTCAGGACCGTTTCGGCGCCAAACCGGCCGAGTGGCACTCCGACGTGCCGCCGCGCATGCGCGAAAAGGTCTGGCGGCAGGTGGCGGAGGGCCAGGTGCGCGTCGTCGCCGGAGCGCGCTCGGCCCTATACCTCCCCTTCCCCGACCTTGGCCTGATCGTCGTCGACGAGGAACACGACCCCGCCTACAAACAGGAAGACCGCGTCTTCTACAGCGCCCGCGACATGGCGGTGGTGCGCGCCCATATCGGCGGCTTTCCGGCGATCCTCGCTTCCGCCACGCCCTCGGTGGAAAGCCGGGTGAACGCCAGCCAGGGTCGCTACGAACGCATCGCGCTGTCGTCGCGTTATGCCGACGCGGCCTTGCCCAACATCCGCGCCATCGACCTGCGCCGCGCCCCGCCGGCGCGCGGCGGTTTTTTGTCACCGCTGCTGGTCGACGGCGTACGCCGCACCGTGGAGCGTGGCGAACAGGCGCTGCTGTTCCTCAACCGCCGCGGCTATGCGCCGCTGACGCTCTGCCGCGTCTGCGGCCATCGCTTCCAGTGCCCGTCCTGCTCGGCCTGGCTGGTCGAGCACCGCTTTCGCGGCCAGCTTGTCTGCCACCATTGCGGCCATCACGAGCACCGTCCAGAGGTTTGTCCGGAATGCGGAACCTTCGACCATCTCGCCGCCTGCGGCCCCGGCGTCGAGCGCATCGCCGAGGAGGTGGTCGGCCATTTTCCCGACGCGCGCACCATCGTGCTGTCCTCCGACATCCTTGGCGGCGTCAAGCGGCTCCGGCTGGAGCTCGACGCCATCGCCAAGGGCGAGGCCGACATCGTCATCGGCACGCAACTGGTGGCAAAAGGCCACAATTTCCCGAACATGACGCTGGTCGGCGTGGTCGACGCCGATCTCGGCCTCGCCAACGGTGACCCGCGCGCCGCCGAGCGCACGTTTCAGCTTCTCAGCCAAGTGACCGGTCGCGCCGGCCGCACCGGCAAGAAGAGCGTCGGCCTGCTGCAGACCTTCCAGCCGGACCACCCGGTGATGCGGGCGCTGGTTTCCGGCGACGCCGAGGCCTTCTACGAGCGCGAGATCGCCGAGCGCGAGCGCTCCTCTTTGCCGCCCTTCGGCCGCCTGGCCGGCATCGTCGTCAGCGCCGAGACAAAGGCCGACGCGGAATCTCACGCCAGGCAACTGCGCCGCGCCGCGCCCCCTTCGAAGGACATCAGCTTGCTCGGCCCGGCCGAGGCGCCGCTGGCGCTGCTCGCCGGCCGCCACCGTTTTCGCCTGCTGGCCCACGGCGAGCGCAGATCCGACATGCAGGCTTTTTTGCGCGCACTGGTGGCTGCCGGGCCGAAGCCGCGCGGCTCGGTCAGGGTGCAGGTGGATATCGATCCACAGAGCTTTCTGTGATTGGCAAATTTTGACAATCGCGCCGCTCGGCCGTAGATTCGAGGCTCGTTAAGGGAGTTTTTCGATGCCGACCATGAATGTCAGCCTCACCGAGGAAATGACGAAATTCGTCGAGTCCGAGGTGAATGGGGGAGACTATGTCTCGGCAAGCGAGGTCGTGCGGGATGCCTTGCGTCTGCTGAAGCACGAGCGGCAAATGGAGAACGAGGAATTGCGCATTCTGCGCGAGGAGGTGCGCGTCGGCCTGGACGCCGCCGAGCGCGGCGAGTTTTCCGAGCGGACGCTGGACGATATCTTTCAGGCGGCGCTGCGCGAGAACGGTCTGTGAGGGTTCGCTACACCAAGCCGGCGGACAAGGACATTTTGCACGCATTGTCGAATTCGATCCGGCTTTTCGGACCGAAGCAGGCCGAACGTTATCTCGCCGTCATCCGGGCCGGCGTCCAGGCAATTGCCGACGAGCCGCAGCGCCCGGCATCGAAGGCTCGCGACGAACTCGGGCAGGGCATGCGGTCGTTTCACCTGCAGTTTGCGGCAAGGCGACGGGGTGGAGCCAGTCACGTCATCTATTACCGCGTGTCATCGACCGGGGAGGACGAGTTGATCGTCGTGCGCGTCCTGGCGGACAGGATGGATCCAACAAGGCGCGTCAAGTCCGCGTCAATGGATACCCGGAGAAAATAAGCGGCCGTTTTCGCCCGCCACTAGCGCGGCTCGGTGCGCGTGCCGAGGAAATGACGAATTCGCCGAGGCCGAGGTCGTGTGGAGACCAGGTCTCGGCAAACGAGGTGGTGCTGGATGCCCAGTAAAGCTTCTCGTTACAGTCACCGTCGCAACGCCGGCGTAAAAATGCCTCAATGGAAACGGATGCCGGTTGCATTCACTTTTCCCGAGACCCCATGACACATCCTCCGGCAAACCAGAAAAACCGCATCCGATTGCTTCAGGCGGGCGCGCTGTTGTCCACAGCACCGATCCTCGTGGCAGCCCCGGCGTTCTCCGGGGACGGCAGCGACACAATCGAAAAGATCGGTGTTGCGCTGGTGCTGCTATGCGTCGTCGGTCGCATGTGGAGCATCCTCTATATAGGATCGAGGAAGAACCGGGACCTGGTCACGGTCGGCCCTTATTCCATGACGCGCAATCCGCTCTATTTCTTCTCCGTGGTAGGCGCCATGGGCATTGGGCTTTTCATCGGATCGCTGGTGGTGACGCTCGTTCTCGGCCTCGCCGCCTATCTTGTGCTCGTCGTGACCGCCGGAAAGGAGGCAAGACATCTCGAGACGCTGTTCGGCGACCGGTATCGCAGCTACGCAAGCCGGACACCGGTTTTCTGGCCAAGGCCTTCGCTGTATCGGGAGCCGGACGAAGTCGCGTTCTCACCCTCTGCCCTCAGGCGTACCTTTCTCGACGGGTTACTCTTCATCTCGGCGCTTCCAGCCGTAGAGATGATGGAGTATCTGAAGGAAAATGCAGGCTACCTGCCGATGCTGTTCAACCTTCCCTGACGCGCTGTTTGTTCACCGCGACAGGCCGTGACGCATCCGGTAGTCTTTTGACGGCGATTCGCGACCGAGGGGAACATCGTGGAACTGGCATTTCCGTGGCCGATGACCAACGGCGAGTGGCTGGCGTGGTCGAGCGCGGCTGTCACCGTGCTGTTCGGGCTGCTGCTGTTCTTCGCGCCGCGCATCTCGCTGCGCATCCTGCGCCTGCAGACCACGGAAGCGCATCCGGAAGCCGTGTCGGAAGCGCGCGCCACCATGGCTGGCTTCTACCTCGGCCTGGGCCTTTGCTGCGTGCTGCTCGGCGCCCAGCCTTTCCTCTACATGGCGCTCGGCGTGTCGTGGCTGTTCACCGCGTTCGGACGCCTCGTCTCGATGCTGTCGGACCGCGGCAACACGATCTACAACTGGACGTCGCTGATCGTCGAAGTTGTGCTCGCCGCGCTTCCCCTGGGCTTCGCTTTCGGCCTCGTGCCGTGAATCCGGCGCGGCCCGCCGGCCACGCCCGCAAACTGCGACAATCTGTTCTGAACCATGCCAGGCAACGTGTTGCGGTGTTCGTATGCGTATGCTAGACGGCGGACGACTGTCGGACGGGGGAGCGCCTTGCGCGGGTCGGTCGACAGGAAAAATGCAATAAGGCCAAAGATTTAGCCAGAGTCCAGCACTCGCGCCGATAATCTCGTGGCCTCTCAGACCAAGAGAAAAGACCGTCCGTGGCCAAGTCCAGCTCGCCAGTCTCCGGTGTCGCCGAACGTTACGCCGCTTCCCTGCACGATCTCGCCGCAGAGGCGAATGTCGTGCCGCAGGTTGAAGCCGACCTCAGCCGCTTCGAAGAGATGCTGTCGGGCAGCGAGGATCTGTCCCGCATGATCAGGAGCCCGGTCTTCTCGGCGGACGAACAATTCAAGGCGATCTCCGCCATCCTCGATGCCGCTGGCATTACCGGCCTCGTCGGCAGCTTCCTAAAGGTCGTCGCGAAAAACCGCCGCCTGTTTGCCGTGCCGGCAATGATCAAGGCGTTCCGCCGCATCGCCGCAGCGGCCCGCGGCGAGGTCGCCGCCGAGGTCACGTCCGCGCATGCGCTGACGGCGGCCCAGGAGACCGAACTCAAGGCGGCGCTGAAGGGCGTGGCCGGCAAGGACGTGTCGATCGCCGTCACTGTCGATCCCACCCTGCTCGGCGGCCTCGTCGTCAAGCTCGGCTCGCGCCAGATCGATACGTCGCTCAGAACAAAACTCAACTCGCTCAAGCTTGCACTGAAAGAGGTCGGCTGATGGACATCCGCGCCGCGGAAATCTCCGCAATCCTTAAGGACCAGATCAAGAATTTCGGCAAGGAAGCCGAGGTCTCCGAGGTCGGTCAGGTTCTCTCGGTCGGCGACGGCATCGCCCGCGTCTACGGCTTGGACAATGTCCAGGCCGGTGAGATGGTCGAATTCCCCGGCGGCATCCGCGGCATGGCGCTGAACCTCGAAGCCGACAATGTCGGCGTCGTCATCTTCGGCAACGACCGCGACATCAAGGAAGGCGACACCGTCAAGCGCACCGGCGCGATCGTCGACGCCCCGGTCGGCCCCGGCCTGCTCGGCCGCGTCGTCGACGCCCTCGGCAACCCGATCGACGGCAAGGGCCCGATCGTCGCCGTCGAGCGCAAGCGCGTCGACGTCAAGGCGCCTGGCATCATCCCGCGCAAGTCGGTGCACGAGCCGATGTCGACCGGCCTCAAGGCCATCGACGCGCTGATCCCGGTCGGCCGCGGCCAGCGCGAGCTGGTCATCGGCGACCGCCAGACCGGCAAGACCGCCATCATCCTCGACACCATCCTGAACCAGAAGGCGGTTCACGAGAGCGGCCCCGAGAGCGAGAAGCTCTATTGCGTCTATGTCGCCATCGGGCAGAAGCGCTCGACCGTCGCGCAGTTCGTGAAGATCCTGGAAGAGCGCGGCGCGCTCGAATATTCGATCATCGTCGCCGCCACCGCGTCGGACCCGGCTCCCATGCAGTTCCTGGCGCCGTTCACCGCCTGCACCATGGGCGAATATTTCCGCGACAACGGCCAGCACGCGCTGATCGGCTATGACGATCTGTCGAAGCAGGCCGTCGCCTACCGCCAGATGTCGCTGCTGCTGCGCCGCCCGCCGGGCCGCGAAGCCTATCCCGGGGACGTGTTCTATCTGCATAGCCGCCTGCTCGAGCGCGCCGCCAAGCTCAACGACGAAGAGGGCAACGGCTCGCTGACGGCCCTGCCGGTCATCGAGACGCAGGCCAACGACGTTTCGGCCTATATCCCGACCAACGTGATCTCGATCACCGACGGCCAGATCTTCCTCGAGACCAACCTGTTCTTCCAGGGCATCCGCCCGGCAGTGAACGTCGGCCTGTCGGTGTCGCGCGTCGGTTCGTCGGCGCAGATCAAGGCGATGAAGCAGGTTGCCGGCTCGATCAAGGGTGAACTCGCCCAGTATCGCGAGATGGCCGCCTTCGCGCAGTTCGGCTCCGACCTCGACGCCGCCACGCAGCGCCTGCTCAACCGCGGCGCCCGCCTGACCGAACTGCTGAAGCAGCCGCAGTTTTCGCCGCTGAAGACCGAAGAGCAGGTTGCGGTGATCTTCGCCGGCGTCAACGGCTATCTCGACAAGCTTGCCGTCAACCAGGTCGGCAAGTTCGAGCAGGGGCTGCTGGCCCATATGCGCTCGGACGGCAAGGCCGTGCTCGATGCGATCCGCACCGAGAAGGCGCTTTCGGACGAGCTTCGCGGAAAACTCAAGGCGCAGATCGACGCCTTCGCCAAAGCCTTCGCGTAAGGCGGACGGGAACGGACCGGCGACATGGCTTCGCTAAAGGACCTACGCAACCGCATCGCCTCGGTTAAGGCGACGCAGAAGATCACCAAGGCGATGCAGATGGTCGCCGCGGCGAAGCTGCGCCGCGCGCAGGAGGCGGCCGAAGCCGCGCGTCCGTATTCGCAGCGCATGGCGGCGGTGCTGTCGAACATCACCCAGGCGGTGGGCGGTGGCGGCGACGCCCCGGCGCTGATGGCCGGCACCGGAAAGGACGACGTGCATCTGCTCGTCGTCTGCACCGCCGAGCGCGGCCTGTGCGGCGGCTTCAACAGCCAGATCGCGCGTTTCGCGCGCGACCATATCCGCAAGCTGCTTGCCGCCGGCAAGCAGGTGAAGATCATCTGCGTCGGCAAGAAGGGTTTCGACATCCTTCGCCGCGACTACGGCAACCTGATCATCGACCGCGTCGACCTGCGCGAGGTCAAGACGCTCGGCTTCGTCAATGCCGACGCGATCGCAAAAAAAATCATCCACCTCTTCGGCGAAGGCCAGTTCGACGTCGCGACGCTGTTCTATTCGCAGTTCAAGTCGGTGATCTCGCAGATTCCGACCGCGCAGCAGCTTATCCCGGCGGCGTTGCCCACCGACGTGGCCAGCGGCGACGGCTCCGCCGTCTACGAATACGAGCCTGAGCCGGGTGAAATCCTCTCCGACCTCATCCCGCGCAACATCGCCGTCCAGATCTTTCGCGCGCTGCTTGAGAACGCGGCCGGCGAGATGGGCGCCAAGATGAGCGCCATGGACAATGCGACACGCAACGCCGGCGACATGATCAACAAGCTGTCGATCACCTACAACCGCCAGCGCCAGGCGCAGATCACCAAGGAACTCATCGAGATCATTTCGGGCGCCGAGGCGCTGTGATAAATTCGAGGGCATGACCGAAGATACGACAAATCTGGTGCTTGAACTCCTTCGACGCATTCGTGCGTCGCAGGAGCATATGGAAGAAGAGCTATCGGACGTGAAGTTGCGTTTGTCAGGGCTCGAACAGGGCGTAGGGCAATTTGGGACTGCGTTCGCCAACCTGCAGTCATCGGTTGGGCAGATTCAAATCTCCATGGGCTCCTTTCACAGGCGAACCGATCGGCTGGAGACGCGATCTGACAGCTACACGGCTCGCATCGAGCGGCTGGAAGATCAAAGCAACGCCACCGATCAGCGGCTGAAGCGGATCGAAGAACTTTTGAAGCAGATCGACGCCTAGGCGTCACGAGAGAAATGCGGCGTTTCGGCGCCAATGTCGGAAGGATAGAGGTAACATGGCGAAAGCAGCGACCCCCAAGGCACCGGCCGCGGCCGCGAAAGCCGCACCGGCAAAGGCGGCTGCGCCGAAGACGGCAGCGGTCAAGGCATCTGCCGCGGGCGCAACCGGAAAAGTCCGGCAGGTCATCGGCGCCGTCGTCGACGTGCAGTTCGAAGACAACCTGCCGGCGATCCTGAACGCGCTGGAGACCGAGAACGTCGGCAACCGCCTCGTGCTCGAAGTCGCCCAGCATCTCGGCGAGAACACTGTGCGCTGCATCGCCATGGACTCCACCGAAGGTCTGGTGCGCGGCCAGGCGGTGACCGATACCGGGGGGCCGATCCTGGTTCCGGTCGGCCCGGGCATGCTCGGCCGCATCATCAACGTCATCGGCGAGCCGGTCGACGAGGAAGGCCCGGTCGACGCGATCGAGATGCGCCCGATTCACGCCCCCGCCCCCGCCTATATCGACCAGTCGACGGAAGCGGCGATCCTGATCACCGGCATCAAGGTCATCGACCTCTTGGCTCCTTACGCCAAGGGCGGCAAGATCGGACTGTTCGGCGGCGCCGGCGTCGGCAAGACCGTGCTGATCCAGGAACTGATCAACAACATCGCCAAGGCGCATGGCGGCTACTCGGTGTTCGCCGGCGTCGGCGAGCGCACCCGCGAGGGCAACGACCTCTATCACGAGTTCATCGAATCCGGCGTCAACAAGAAGGGCGGCGGCGAGGGCTCGAAGGCTGCGCTGGTCTATGGCCAGATGAACGAGCCGCCGGGCGCCCGCGCCCGCGTCGGCCTCACCGGCTTGACGGTGGCCGAATATTTCCGCGACCAGGGCCAGGACGTGCTGTTCTTCGTCGACAACATCTTCCGCTTCACCCAGGCGGGTTCGGAAGTGTCGGCGCTGCTCGGCCGTATCCCTTCGGCGGTGGGTTACCAGCCGACGCTGGCGACGGACATGGGCGCGCTGCAGGAGCGCATCACGACGACGACGACCGGCTCGATCACCTCGGTGCAGGCGATCTACGTGCCCGCCGACGACTTGACCGACCCGGCGCCGGCGACGTCCTTCGCGCACCTTGACGCGACGACGACGCTGAACCGCTCGATCGCCGAGAAGGGCATCTATCCCGCCGTCGATCCGCTGGACTCGACCTCGCGCATGCTCGACCCGCTGGTCGTCGGCGACGAGCACTACCAGGTCGCCCGCCAGGTGCAGCAGACCTTGCAGCGCTACAAGTCGCTGCAGGACATCATCGCCATCCTGGGCATGGACGAGCTTTCGGAAGAGGACAAGCTGACCGTGGCGCGCGCTCGCAAGATCGAGCGCTTCCTGTCGCAGCCGTTCTTCGTGGCCGAAGTGTTCACCGGCTCGCCGGGCAAGCTGGTCGACCTCGCCGACACCATCAAGGGCTTCAAGGGCCTCGTGAACGGCGAATACGACCACCTCCCCGAAGCCGCCTTCTACATGGTCGGCGGCATCGAGGAAGCGGTCGCGAAGGCGCAGCGCCTGGCGGCGGAAGCGGCCTGATAGAAGCGAATAGCGAATAGGGAGTAGCGAATAGGGATTTTTGCGAACGCTGACAGCGACTTCTATTCGCTATTCGCTATTCGCTATTCGCTAAATTTGAATGGCTGAATCTTTCCAATTCGAACTCGTCTCGCCGGAGCGCCTCCTTGTCTCCGAGAAGGTCGTATCCGTCGTCATTCCAGGCACGGAAGGCGAGATGACGGTGATGGCCAACCATGCGCCGGTGATGACCACCATCAAGCCGGGCGTCGTCACGGTGAACACCGTTTCCGGCGAGAAGGAACGTTACGTCGTGTTCGGCGGCTTCGCCGACATTTTGCCGACAGGCTGCACGCTGCTCGCCGAATCGGCGGTTTCGGTGAAGAACATCGACAAGTCGGAGATCGCCCGCCGCATCCAGGAAGCACGCGAAGACCTGAGCGACGCCAAGGACCACGCCGCCCGCACCAAGGCGGAAGAATTCCTGCACCAGCTGACCACGCTGGAAGGCGCCGTCATGCCGGCCTGATCCATCGCTGACATCGGCGGGTTGAAGAGGCGGGGCAATTGCTCCGCTTTTTTGTTGAGGGCAGTATTTCCATCGATCGTCGGCTTGCCGCATCAAAGCAATGCCCGGCATTCAAGCGGCCGCCCTCTCGCGCAATATCTCGCGCAACTCGCCGCTCTCCCGGAAGCACGCCGCCTCCATCGGCTCCTGCTTGCCGGGCAGCATGACCGTGGTGAATTCCGGCAGGTCGCCGCTCCGCGCCACCAGCGTCACCGCTTCGCGCGACGCCACCATGGTGGCGTCGAGGCGTTTTGTCTGGGCTTCCAGCCGCGCCGCGACATTGCCGGTGTCACCCAGGAAAGGCATGCCGTCGATGCCGCCCTCCCATCCGACGCCGATCACCGCGACGCCGACATGCAGGCCGATGCCGATGCGCAACGGCTCGGACAGTTCCTCGCGCAGTTGCTCGCTCAGCGCGTCGACGCCGTCCCAGAGCTTCAGCGCGGCGCGGAAGGCGTCGCGGCCGGCGGCTTCCGGCGATCCCTTGCCGCTGAAGACGCTCATCACGCCGTCGCCGGCGACATTGGTGACCTGGCCGCCGCCTTCCTGAACGGCGGCCGACACCGCCTGGATATAGCGCTCGACGATGAACAGCGTATCGTAGGGAAGGCGGTCGTCGGCCAGCCGCGTCGACTGCCGGAGGTCGACAAAAAGCGCGGCGACCCTTGCCTCCCGGCGCCCGCCGGCCGGCATGCCGAGCGCCGCCTCGCCTTGCAGGGTCGGCGTCTGTGAATGGACCAGCGGCACCACCGCCAGGTCGCTCTCCGGCCGGATCTGGCAAGCGAGCCGCACCGAGGGCGGCGCACCGATGCGCGACAGGAGCCGCAACTCGTCCGGCCCCGGCGGCGGCAGACTTTCACCGCCGGCCATCACGTCGACGCGGCAGGTGGAACAGCGCCCTCGCCCGCCGCACACCGACGCATGCGGAATGCCGCCCCAGCGGCTCGCTTCCAGCACGCTGTAGCCAACCGGCACGGTGACCACGCGCCCGCCCGGATAGGTGATGCGCACCGAGCGGAAACGCGCCGCGTGCCAGTCGCGCGCCGCGCGCAGGCCGACGACGCCGGCGAGCAGCAACGCATAGGCGAGCGTCAGCCGGTCGACGAACCGTCCGACCGCCGCGCCTTTCTCGGCCTGCTCGCTGCCAGGCACGTAGACGACATGCGGCGAAAGCAGTTCCGGGCTGGCGGCGGCCAGTTCGCGCATGTCGAGGCCGGCATTGATGAAGCCAAGGATCGCCAGCACCGGCACCAGCGTCGCCAGCGCGGTCAGCGCCGGCACGGCCCGCGCGTACCATGATTTCGACCGCAGCCAGGCGCGGATGCCGATGCAGCCGTGGATCCACACGACGATCAGCAGCAGGAACTGGCGTGGCAGGCCGAAGAACGGATCGGCCACCCAATAGGCATAGACGACGCGGTCGAAGTCGATCTCGAGGCCCTGGACGCTCTCCGCATAGCGCACGCCTGCGCCATGGGCGATGAGCAGCAGCGGGATGATGAGCCCCAGCGAAAGCTGGACCGCCTCGGTGGCAGGGATGCGCAGGTGTCTGCGCCTGTAGAAGGCGCGCAGCCCAAGCCCGGCATGGATCAGCAGAGCGCCGCAAAGCAGTATCTGGCCCGGCACGGTCTGCCATGGGGAAAGCAGGACCCTCGCCGCGGCCTGCATGGCTTCGACCGAGCGGATGCCGAAGGCGTGGTTGAGGAAATGCATGAAGGTGTAGAGGAACAGCACCTGGCCGGTCCACAGCCGCAGCTTTCGCAGGCGTGCGCGCGACGAGGACGAGCGGTCGCTCCCCGCCTGGCGATCCGTGGGGATGGGTTGGGCGCTCAATCGGCCATTCCGGCATTGGCGCGACCCGTCCGAGCGCTGCAAAGCGAGGCGGCAATGAACCGGCCGGGCGCGACGCCGGAAGCGAGCGAATATTGCCGAGACGAGGCCATCATCGAAAAGAACTTTCGGCTGGATTCCCTTAGACTCCATCTGAGATAGCGGCTTGCCTGTCCTTCGCAATCCGGATTCGACGCACCACGTTGCAATTCGACGCGATTTGAGGGCACGCTGCCGCTATGGTCGGACGAACGCGGCCTGGGAGGATGCGGTCATGGCGCGAGACGCTTCGGTTGGAAACACGCCGCTCAGCCTGCACGTGCCGGAGCCGGAAGTTCGGCCGGGCGGCACGCCCGATTTTTCCAACGTGCCGATCCCGAAAGCCGGCTCCGTGCCGCGGCCGGAGATCGACGTCGATCCGCGCGATATCCGCGACCTCGCCTATTCCATCATCCGCGTGCTCGACCGTGACGGCAACGCCGTCGGCCCATGGGCCGGCACGCTGACCTCGGCCGAGCTTCTGGAAGGCCTGCGCCACATGATGACGCTGCGCACCTTCGACGCGCGCATGCAGATGGCGCAGCGGCAGGGCAAGACCTCCTTCTACATGCAGCACATGGGCGAGGAGGCAGTAAGCTGCGCCTTCCGCCAGGCGCTGCTGCCTGGCGACATGAATTTCCCGACCTACCGCCAGGCTGGCCTGCTGATTGCCGGCGGCTACCCGATGGTCGAGATGATGAACCAGATCTATTCCAACGAGCGCGACCCGCTGAAGGGCCGGCAACTGCCGGTCATGTATTCGGCCAAGGATTTCGGCTTCTTCTCGATCTCCGGCAATCTGGCCACGCAATTCATCCAGGCCGTCGGCTGGGCGATGGCGTCCGCCATCCGCAACGACACGAAAATCGCCGCCGGCTGGGTCGGCGACGGCTCGACCGCCGAGAGCGATTTCCACGCAGCGCTTGTCTTTGCATCGACCTACCGCGCGCCGGTGATCCTCAACATCGTCAACAACCAGTGGGCGATCTCGACCTTTCAGGGCATTGCGCGGGGCGGCTCCGGCACTTTTGCCGCGCGGGGCCTCGGCTTCGGCATTCCGGCGCTGCGCGTCGACGGCAACGACTATCTGGCCGTCCACGCCGTGGCGAAGTGGGCAGCGGAACGGGCGCGCAAAAATCTGGGGCCGACACTGGTCGAATACGTCACCTATCGCGTCGGCGCGCATTCGACCTCCGACGATCCCTCCGCCTACCGGCCGAAGGAGGAGTCTTCCGCATGGCCGCTGGGCGACCCTGTGCTGCGGCTGAAGGCGCATCTGATCTCGCTCGGCGCTTGGTCGGAAGAGCGCCACAAGCAGGCTGAGGCCGAGATTTTGGACACCGTGATCGCCGCACAGAAGGAAGCGGAAAGCCACGGCACGCTGCATGCCGGCGGAAAACCTTCGGTGCGCGACATGTTCGAAGGCGTCTACGCCGAGATGCCGCCGCATCTCAGGCGCCAGCGCCAGCAGGCGGGGGTGTAGCACAATGCCCCGCAAGACCATGATCGAGGCGATCCGCGACGCCATGGACGTGTCGATGGGCAGCGACGAGCGTGTCGTCGTCTTCGGCGAGGATGTCGGCTATTTCGGCGGCGTCTTCCGCTGCACCGCCGGCCTGCAGCAGAAATACGGGAAGGCCCGCTGCTTCGATGCGCCGATCAACGAACTCGGCATTGTCGGCGCGGCCATCGGCATGGCCTCCTACGGCCTGAAGCCCTGCGTCGAGATCCAGTTCGCCGACTACGTCTATCCGGCCTACGACCAGATCGTCTCCGAGGCGGCGCGCCTGCGCTACCGTTCCAACGGCGAGTTCACTTGCCCGATCGTCATCCGCATGCCGACCGGCGGCGGCATTTTCGGCGGCCAGACCCACAGCCAGAGCCCGGAGGCGCTGTTCACCCATGTGTCGGGCCTGAAGGTGGTCGTGCCCTCCAATCCGCATGACGCAAAGGGCCTTCTCATCTCGGCGATCGAGGATCCCGACCCGGTGATCTTCCTCGAGCCGAAGCGGCTCTACAACGGCCCCTTCGACGGCCATCACGAGCGGCCGGTAACGCCCTGGTCGAAGCATCCGCTGGGCGAGGTTGCCGACGGCCACTACACCGTGCCGCTCGGCAAGGCTGCTATCCGCCGCGAGGGCTCCGCCCTCACGGTGCTCGCCTATGGCACCATGGTCTACGTGGCCGAGGCTGCGGCGGCGGAGACCGGCATCGACGCCGAGATCATCGACTTGAGGACGCTGCTGCCGCTCGACCTCGACGTGATCGTCAACTCGGTGAAGAAGACCGGCCGCTGCACCGTCGTCCACGAGGCGACGCTGACCTCCGGTTTTGGCGCAGAGCTTGCGGCGCTGGTACAGCGCCATTGTTTTTATCACCTCGAAGCGCCGGTCATGCGCGTTACCGGCTGGGACACGCCCTATCCGCACGCCCAGGAATGGGACTATTTCCCTGGCCCGGCGCGCGTCGGCCGGGCATTCGTCGAAACGATGGAGGCGTGAGCATGGCCGAGCACGTCATAAAACTCCCCGACGTCGGCGAAGGCGTGGCCGAGGCCGAGCTTGTCGAATGGCATGTGAAGGTCGGCGATCTGGTGCGCGAGGATTCGCTGCTCGCCGCCGTCATGACCGACAAGGCGACGGTCGAAATCCCCTCCCCCGTCGAGGGCGAAGTCTCGTGGGTCGGCGCCGAGATCGGCGAGACGGTGGCGGTCGGTTCGCCGATCGTGCGCATCAAGGTGGCAGGCGAAGACAACGTGATGGCCGGCACAGTCGCCGAAGCAAAGTTGGAGCCGACTGGAAAGAAAGAGACCCCCACCCCTAACCCCTCCCCACAAGGAGGAGGGGCACAACCAGCCGCTGCCACCAAAACAACTGAACCGCAAAGGTCTCCCGACACCAAAGCCACGCAACCCGGATTCCCCTCCCCCTCGTGGGGAGGGGTTAGGGGTGGGGGTACCGCGTCAGCGACACCCCCAGCAGGCGCGCCCCGGCCCGCCGGCGAAAAACCGTTGGCCTCTCCCGCCGTGCGCCTGCGCGCAAAAGAAGCCGGCATAGACCTGCGCCAAGTCGCAGGCTCCGGCCCGGCGGGTCGCATTTCCCACGAAGACCTCGATGCCTTCCTGTCGCGCGGCCCGCAAGCGACGCGCCCGGCCGGCCTCACGCCGGACGACACGGTCGAGGAGATCAAGATCGTCGGGCTGCGCCGGAAGATCGCGGAAAAAATGCGGCTTTCGAAATCGCGTATCCCGCACATCACCTATGTCGAGGAGATCGACGTCACCGGCCTTGAGGAATTGCGGGCAAAACTCAACGCCGAGAAGAAGGCCGACCGGCCGAAGCTGACCATCCTGCCCTTCCTGATGCGCGCCATGGTCAAGGCGATCAAGGAACAGCCGGGCGTCAACGCGCTGTTCGACGACGAGGCCGGCGTCATCCACCGCCACGGCGCCGTGCATATCGGTATCGCCGCGCAGACGCCGGCCGGGCTGGTGGTGCCGGTGGTGCGCCACGCCGAGGCGCGCGATCTGTTCGACTGCGCCGCCGAGGTCAACCGGCTGGCGGAGGCCGCAAAGACGGGTACGGCGACGCGCGAGGAACTGTCCGGCTCGACCATCACCATCACGTCGCTCGGCGCCATGGGCGGCGTGGCGACGACGCCGGTGATCAACCATCCGGAAGTCGCCATCGTCGGCGTCAACAAGATCATGATGCGGCCGGTGTGGGACGGTTCGCAGTTCATCCCGCGCAAGATGATGAACCTCTCCTCCTCCTTCGACCACCGCGTGGTCGACGGCTGGGATGCGGCGGTGTTCATCCAGCGCATCAAGACGCTGCTGGAGACCCCGGCGATGATATTTCTGGAGGGATGAGGACCACGCGTGCCGCCCCCGACAGGAAAGCCGATCGTACGGATCGCGGAACTGGAGATCGATCCCGAGCAGATCGAGAGCTACAAGGCGTTGCTTTCGCGAGAGATCGAAGCGTCGATCCGGCTGGAGGAAGGCGTGCTGGCTCTCTACGCATTGGCCGTCAAGGAAAGCCCCGAGAAGATCAGGATTTTCGAGGTCTATGCAGACCAGGGCGCCTACCAAGCCCATCTGCGGACACCGCATTTCCTCGAATACAAGGCGTCGACCTCGGCGATGGTCCGGTCGCTGAGGCTGGTCGAGACGGAACCGATCGTGCTTGCCGACAAGTTGGATGATCAGAGGCGACTTCGATGAAAGAAATCTCCTGCAAGCTCCTCGTCGTCGGCGCCGGACCAGGCGGTTATGTCTGCGCCATCCGCGCCGGACAGTTGGGCATCGACACCGTCATCGTCGAGGCGAAAAAACCGGGCGGCACCTGCCTCACCATCGGCTGCATCCCCTCCAAAGCGCTGATCCATGCGGCGGAAGAATTCGAGGCGGTGCGCCTGGCGGCCGAGGGCAAGAGCGCCGTGGGCATCTCGCTGTCCGCACCGGCGATCGATCTGGCGAAAACCGTCGCGTGGAAAGACCGCATCGTCGGCCGGCTGACCAATGGTGTCGCCGGCCTGCTGAAGAAGGCCAATGTCAAATCCGTCCATGGGTTCGCGAAATTCCGCGACGGCAAGACGGTCGAGGTGGAAACCGAGACCGGCACGCAGGTGATCCGTGCCGAGACGGTGGTGATCGCCACGGGCTCCGTGCCGGTGGAACTGTCGTCGATGCCATTTGGCGGCCCGGTGATCTCGTCCACCGAGGCGCTGTCGCTCAAATCCGTGCCGGAAACGCTTGCCGTGGTCGGCGCCGGTTACATCGGGCTGGAACTCGGCATCGCCTTCGCCAAGCTCGGCGCCAAGGTGACGGTGGTCGAGGCGCTGGACCACATCCTGCCGCTTTACGATTCCGAGCTGACCAAGCCGGTCGGCAAGCGCCTCGCCGCGCTCGGCATCGAGGTTCTGCTCGGCGCCAAGGCGCAAGGGCTGGAGCCGAAGACCGATCAACTGATCGTCAAGACTGCCGACGGCACAACGCGAAACATCGCGGCGGAAAAAATCCTGGTCGCCGTCGGGCGAAAACCCGCGGTCGAGGGCTGGGGGCTTGAGGAACTCGACCTCGACCGGACCGGCCGTTTCATCCGCATCGACGACCAGTGCCGCACCTCGATGCGCGGTGTCTTCGCCATTGGCGACGTCGCCGGCGAACCGATGCTGGCGCACCGCGCCATGGCGCAGGGCGAGACGGTGGCGGAGATCGTCGCCGGCCACAAGCGCAACTGGGACAAGCGCTGCATCCCCGCCGTCTGCTTCACCGATCCGGAGATCGTCAGCGCCGGCCTGCCCCCCGACGAAGCAAAGGCTGGGGGGCGCGAGGTCAAGATCGGCGTGTTTCCCTTCGCCGCCAACGGGCGCGCCATGACCAAGCACGGCGAGGACGGTTTCGTCCGCGTCGTCGCCCGCGCCGACAACCACCTGGTTCTGGGCATCCAGGCGGTCGGCCAGGGCGTCTCGGAACTCTCCGCCGCCTTCGCCCTGGCGATCGAGATGGGCGCCCGGCTGGAGGACATCGCCGGCACCATCCATTCGCACCCGACGCAGGGCGAAGCTTTCCAGGAGGCGGCACTTAAAGCGCTCGGCCAGGCGCTGCATATCTGACGACGGATGCGCAATGCCGATGGCCCCTGATTTCTCGACCTGCTTCCCGTGAACCCGTTCCGGTAGACTCGCCGCACGCATGCCTCCGGTTGACGCGGCCGTCCGGTATCCGCATCATACCCGAAACGGAAACGGAGCGCGGCCATGACAGATCCAACCGGCAAGCGTGAAGAAACGCCGAAGGCCGGCGATCCGAAGGCCGGCGATCCGAAGGCCGATCCGCAGCAGGACGAGAAGGACCTGCTGGAAGAGGAACTGGAAGAAGGCCTTGAGGATTCCTTCCCCGCCAGCGACCCCGTTTCAGTGACGTCGACCGCGATCCCGGGAGGGCCGGCGAAGAGGCGCTGAGGGAACCGAGGAGACGCCCGGGACCGTTTTACCCGGTCTACCCACCCGAAATCGCTTCGCCGGAAGCTGGCGGCCGGTTCGGCGCAAGCGCCGGGACAGTTTCCTTAATTCCATCCGCGTCAGCCTTGAAGCGCCGCGCCCTTCTGCGGAATTAAGGAAACTGTCCCCTGTCCCATCCCTTCCGGCACCGTCCTCGTGCGGAGGAATTTCGAGTTACCAAGCGGAGCGGATAAATCTGTCGCCGGCGTTCATCCCTGCTCCGGCTGAATGAAGGCCAATGTCAGCCAGCGCGCGGTCAACGCCGGTTTCAGCGATCCCTCGATCTCGATCGTCACGTCATGGGCAACCTCGATCCAGCCCGACGGGCGCGCCTTGATCTTCGCAAGCACAAAGCGGGTGCGGATGCGCGCGCCGGTCTTGACCGGGGCGACGAAACGCACCGTGTCGAAACCCTGGTTGATACCGATGTCGGCGCCCTCGATCCTCGGGATGGTCTCGAAGGCCATGGCCGACAGCAGCGACAGCGTCAGGAAACCGTGGGCGATGGTGCCACCGAAATTTGTCTCGGTGGCCGCGCGTTCTGGATCGCAATGGATGAACTGGTGATCGTCGGTGGCGTCGGCGAACTGGTCGATCATGTCCTGGGTGACGGCGCGCCACGGCGACACGCCGGCTTCCTGGCCGACGCCCGAAAGGGCCTGATCGAGGGTGATGGTGTTCACGATGGTCGTGTCTCCGATGGGCGACGGACAACGATGCCCGGCGCCGGAAAGCGCGCACTGATAATCAATTGTCGCTGTGAAGTCCAAGGCCGATCGGCGGACAGGAAGGCCAGAGACTGTTTACTTTGATCCCCGGAATGGCCGTGCGGTAGCGAGCTTGGCATGAAGGGACAAGAGCAAACTGTCCCCTGATGCTACTCCGCCGGTTCGGCGTCGAGATAGGCAGCTTCCTGGAGCTCGCGCTTCAGGCGGGCTTCTTCATGCACTTTCGGCGTGATGAAGCGGCCCAGCAGCAGGTAGGCGACGGGGGTCAGGAACAGCGTCGAGACGGTGGCGAGGCCGAGGCCGCCGACGATGACCCAGCCCAGCGCGACGCGGGCCTCCGCGCCGGCGCCGCTGGCCAGAACCAGAGGCACGCCGCCGAGCACGGTGCAGATCATGGTCATCATCACCGGGCGAAGCCGGATGTTCGACGCCTGCTCGATTGCTTCGCGCACGCCAACGCCACGGTCGCGCAACTGATTAGCGAATTCGACGATCAAAATGCCGTTCTTGGCCATGACGCCGACCAGCAGCACGAGGCCGATCTGGCTGTAGGCGTTGAGGCTGGTTCCGGTGAGGATCAGCGCGAAGATGGCGCAGGCGAGGCCAAGCGGCACGGTCGCCATGATGATGATGGCGCTGATGAAACTCTCGAACTGCGCGGCAAGCACCAGCAGGATGATGACCAGCGCGAAGCCGAAGATGGTGACCATGCCGCTGTTGGTTTCGCCGAGCGTCGCGGCCTCGGCCAGCGGCACTATGCGGCTGCCGGCCGGCATCAAGGGCGCCGCGATCTGCTCGGCCGCCCGCAGCGCGTCGCCCAGCGCGAAATCCTCGCGCAGGTTTGCGGTGATGGCGACGGAGGGCTGCTGCTGCTCGCGGGTCAGCGACGGCGGAACGGCGCGCTCGGTCAGCGTCGCGATGGTGGAGACCGGTACGTAGCGGCCGTCGCCCGTCTTCAGATAGATGTTTTCCAGGTCGGTCGGGTCGTTGATCGGATTGGTGGTCGAGACCAGCTTCACGCCATAGGCGCGGTCGCCGATATAGACGTCGCCGATGTCGTTGCCGTCCAGCATGGCCTGCTGCGTGGCGGCGAGGCCGGTAATGTCGATGCCGAGGTCGGAAGCGCGCTCGCGGTTGATGACGACGGAGAGTTGCGGCTGGGTCGGGTCGACCGAGAGGCGGGCCTGCTGGAAGCGCGGATCCTGCTGCATCTTGTCGATGATCTGGACAGCGGCCTCGCTGAGCGCCTTGCGGTCGTTGCCGACCAGCGCGAATTGCAAGCCGTTGCCGGCGCCGCGGATGCCGAGGCTGTTGGGTTGGACCGGGAAGATGCGCACGCTCGGCACCTGGCGGGCGAGGCGCGATATGTCGGCCATGATCTCCTGCTGGCTGCGGGTGCGCTGGTCCCAGGGCGCCAGCGTCATCACCATGAAACCGGAGTTGTAGGCGCCGTTCTGGCCGGCATTCTCGAAGGTGCTGACGATCTCGCCGGAATCGCGCAGCGGCTGGATCAGTTCCTCGATGCGCCGCATCTGCTGGGTGGTGTAGTCGAGGCTGACGCCTTGCGGCGCGTTGACGCGCAGCAGCACGGCCGAGCGATCCTCGGTTGGCGTCAGTTCCTGGCGGATCGTGCCGAACATCGAGAAGGCGGTGCCGGCAAACAGCACGGCGACGAGCACGACGATCAGCGGCGCGTCGAGGCAGATGTGCAGGCAGCGGCGGTAGAGGCGGCCGAGCCAGCCGCCGATCCTGCCGCCAATGCCGGCCTTCGAGCCCTCATGGTGCAGCGCGTGGGCGGTCAGCATGCGCGAGGCCAGCATCGGGCAGAGCGTGAGGGCAACCACGCAGGAGAGCAGCACCGACATGGCCAGCACGAAGCCGAACTCGCGGAACAGCCCGCCGGTCTGGCCGGGCAGGAACGAGATCGGCACGAACACGGCGACCAGCGTCGCCGTGGTGGCGATGACGGCGAAGAACACTTCCTGCGTGCCGATCACGGCGGCGGCGCGCGGGCCCATGCCCTCGTTGCGGCGGCGCACGATGTTTTCCAGCACCACGATGGCGTCGTCGACGACGAGGCCGGTGGCGAGCACCAGCGCCAGCAGGGTCAAAATGTTGATGGAGAAACCGGCGAGGTAGATCGCGGCGATTGTGCCGATCATGGCGACCGGCATCGACAGCGCCGGGATCAGCGTGGCGCGCCAGTCGAGCAGGAAGACGTAGATGACGATCAGCACGATGCTGACCGACAGGCCGAGCGCGATCTCCACCTCGTGCACCGCGCCCTCGACGAAGACGGCGTCGTCGCTGGTGATCTTGATCGCCATGCCTTCCGGCAGGCCCTTCTGGATCTCGGCGACGGCGGCCTTGACGCCCTCGGAAATGTCGAGCGTGTTGGATTCCGCCTGGCGCACGATGCCGATGCCGATGCCGGTCTTGCCGTCGGAGCGCAGCGTCGACTGGCCGGTGTCGGGGCCGAGCGTGACAGTCGCCACGTCGCGGACATGGGTGTCGCCGCCAATGACGATCGCCTCGAATTCTTCCGGCGTGGTGACGTCGGCGGTGGTGCGGACGATCAGGTCCTGATTGTTGGTGGTGATCGAGCCGGCCGGGCTGTCGAAGGCGACCGAGGCCAGGGCGCGCCGCAGGTCGGCGACGGTATAACCCTGGCTGGCAAGCTTCGACTGGTCGACGTCGATGCGAAAGATCTTGTCGCGGTCGCCATAGACCTGCACGTCGGCGACGCCGGGGACGGCGGCCAGCGTGTCCTCGATCTGGTCCTGCACCAGCACCGTCATGTCCTGGATCGACATGGTCGCGGAGGTGACCGCGAGCCGCATGACGGCATCGGAATTGGCGTCGGCCTTGACGATGCGCGGCGGGTCGGCCTCGTCCGGCATGGCGTTGGCGACGCGGCCGACGGCGTCGCGCACGTCGGAGGCCGCGACGTTCAAATCGACGCCGTCGTTGAACTCGATGGTGACGCGGCTGCGTCCGAACGACGAGGTGGACGAGATCGACTTGACGCCGGAGACGCGGGCGACGGCGCCTTCGATCGTGTCGGTCAGCTCGCGGTCGACGGTCTCGGCCGCGGCGCCCTCGAAATCGGTGGTGACGGTGATGACGGCGCGGTCGACGTCCGGCAGTTCGCGAATCTCGACGCCGTAGAAGGCGGCGAGGCCGGCCACGGCGATCAGCACATTCAGCACGAAGGCCATGACCGGCCTGCGGATGAACAGAGCGGTAAAGCTCTCGTCGGCCTTGTTGCTGTCGACGTCGGTCATGCCGTGCTGTGCCTCAGGATCCGTTGGCGTCGGCGGCGCGCGGAAGATCTTTTTCGCCGGCGATGCGGACCTCGCTGCCCTGGCGCACGCTCTGGACGCCTTCGGTGACCACCATGTCGCCGCTGGCGATCGGCGCGTCGACCAGCACCGTCTCGGTGTTACGCTGGATGATGCGGACCGGCATGCGATCGACCTTGCCGTCCTTGACCATCCAGACGAAGGCGCCGTCGGTGCCCCACATCACGGCCAGCGGGCTGACGGCCGGATAGGTCTCGCCGGGGAACTTCATGGCGACCTGGAAGGACATGCCGGCGCGCAGCGAATCGGACGGATTGGCGATGCGCGCCTGCACCCACAAGGTGCGGCTTTTCTCGTCGATGCGGTTGTCGACGGCAGAGACATTGCCCTGGTAGCTGTTCTTGGGATTGGCGAGCGGCGTCGCCGAAATCTCGGCGCCGACCTCGACGGCGGCGGCGAAACGTTCCGGCACCCAGAAATCGACGAGGATCGACGAACGGTCGTCGACCGTGGCGACGGATGACTGGCTGGTGACGTAGTTGCCGGCCTCGATCGGCAAAATGCCGACGACACCGGAGATCGGCGAGATCACCGAGCGGCGGTCGAGCGCCAGTTGCGCGTCATGGACGGCAAGGTCGCCATTGCGAAGCGCCAGTTGCGCCTCGGTGAGCTGAACGGTGGTGGCGGCGTTCGACTTGCGCAGCGCCTCCATGCGGGTGACCTTGGCGGCGGCGTCGTCGCGGGCGATTTTCGCGCGGTCCAGGGCGATCTCCTCGGTCTCGGAATCGAGCGTCGCAATCACCTGGCCCTTGTCGATGTGGGCGCCGGACTGGACCAGGAAGCCGGTGAGGCGTCCGGCGGTATAGGGCGTGACGGTGACGGTCGCGTTGGCTCGACCGGTGCCGATCGCTTGCAGGCGGTCGTTGATGGTGGCGCTGCTGACGGGCTCGACGACGACCGAGAGGCGCTGGGCGCGATTGCCGCCTTCCGGCTGGCGGACGGCGCCGGTGGTTTCAGGCTTGGGCGTCGCGGCAACCGCCCATTCTATGCCCCAGGAGGCCAGCAGCCGGTCCGATCCCGGAAAAAATTTCACCCAAGCCCCGGCAGCGGCAACAAGAACCACCAGCGAAAGAGCAAGTTGTTTCCAGACGGACATTCGTAATCCCGGACCCGAGCAACATGACACGGGACGACAAAATCATACACCGTCGTCATGCAAATGCGAAATCAACCAATCGACAGCACGCAAGTGCCGCCGATTTGAGGCTGTGTGCCAGATCGTGGCGGCGAATTCTCATTAAATTTGTGTAAGGTTCGCCGCGACATGCCGCCATTTATGCTGCGGCGCACCCTGAAATCTGTTGCAGTGCAATGACTTGAATTCAGCCGGCAGGCCTATCGCAAACTTTCCATTTCGCGGATGCGCCGCGCGCTGTCGGCTTCGAGGGAGCGGGTCAGGCCGCCGATCAGGGTTTCGGCGACCACCATCAGCGCCGCGGACGAATCCCATGGCGAGGGCACGCCGGTGCGGCCAGGCACGACATGCCTGGCGAAACGCGAGATCGGCGACAGCCACTGGTCGGTGAACAGCACGATCTGCACGCCGCGCTGATGCGCCTTCTCGGCGAAGCGCAGCAGGCTGTCCTGGTAGCGGCGGATGTCGAAGACCAGCAGCACGTCGCGCTTGTCCATGTCGATGAGGCGGTCGCGCCAGTTGCTCTCCTGGCCGGCGAGGTGGAACACGTTGGGGCGGATGATGGCGAGATGCGCCGCCATGTAGCGGGCGATCGGATCGGTAAAGCGCCCGCCGACCATATACGCGCCGGCACGGCGGTTGGAGAGCAGGGCGACGATGTCGTCGAGCTGCCGCGCCGATATGTGCCGGAACGTCTCGCGGATGTTGTCGAGCGTCGCTTCGACCATCGGCGAGGCGCCGCCGGCTTCCGGGCGTGGTGGCCCGCCGGCGCGGGTGGCGGGCGACTGCAACTGCTCGGCGAGTTCGTCCTGGAGGGCTGCCTGGAACTCCGGATAGTTCTGGAAACCGAGGCGCGAGACGAAACGCAGGATCGTCGGCGAACTCACGCCTGCCGCATTGGAAAAGTCGGCGACCGTCTTGAGCCCGATCAGCGGATAGCTGCCGATCAGCGTCTGCGCGGCGCGCCTTTCGCTGGTCGGCATGTCTCCGATCCTGTCGGCAATCAACTCGGCGACGCTCGTTCGCATGGCCTTCACCCCCAATTCACACCGTCCGGAAGACAGGCCGCTCTGGCTCGCCAAATCCCGTTTGACAAAGTCCCCCGATCCGTATGAAATCATCCATAGGAGCGAAATGAAATAGACAAAGTAATTTTCGATACACCGCTCCCGGGGACCGGCGGACGAATGGGAAAGGCACGTGAAGCACACGCCGCGTCGAACGATGCGGTGGAGATTTTCAACGGCGGAGGCCGTGGACGGATCGTGCTCGCCTGCGATCACGCGTCGAATTTCGTGCCGGCCGAATACGGTACGCTCGGGCTCGATGCGGAGGAATTCCAGCGGCACATCGCCTGGGATCCGGGCGCGTTGCCGGTGGCGATGCGCATGGCCGAACTGCTCGACGCGCCGCTGGTCTTTTCAAAAATCTCGCGGCTGGTGATCGACTGCAACCGGCCCATCGATGCGCCGGACCTCATTCCTGAAATGAGCGAAACGACCGTGGTGCCCGGCAATCGCGGCCTTGACGCGCAGGAACGCGCGCGGCGCATCGCGCTGGCGCACCAGCCGTTCCATACTGCGATTGACGAACTGCTTGCCCGGCGCGGCCGAAGCGGGCTGGAAAGCTGGCTGGTCACCGTGCATTCGTTCACGCCGGTCTACAGGGGCGTGGCGCGGCCCTGGCAGATCGGCATCATCCACGACGAGGACGAGACGATCGCCGGCCCGTTCATCGGCGGGCTGCGCACAGTTTCCGGCCTGACGGTCGGCGTCAACGAACCCTATTCGCCGGCCGACCGCGTCTACTACACGCTGGAACGCCACGCGAGAGCGCGGGGTATTCCCTGCGCCATGATCGAAATCCGCAACGACGAGATCGAAGGAGAAATTCAGCAGCGGAAATGGGCGGAAATGCTGGGGGGCATTCTTTCCCACCTCAGGCCGGAGGACCGGACCCTCCGACCGCAGCGGAACGGTCGGCCGGTCCAGGCGGCAAACTGATAAAAAAAAGGGGAACAAAGTTATGAGCGGTACAACAAAGCATGAAGCGGGAGGGGTCGCCTATGAAAAGCGCGACAAATCCTATTTCGAGAGCCGTGAACTCGTGCGCCACGCCAATGTCTGGCATCTGTGGGCGCTGGGCGTAGGCGCCGTCATCTCCGGCCATTTCTCGGGATGGAATTTCGGTTTCGCCACCGGCGGCTGGGGCGGCATGCTGGTTGCGGGCATGATCATCGCCGTCATGTATCTCGGCCTGGTGTTCTGCATCGCCGAGATGAGCCCGGCCCTGCCGCACACTGGTGCTGCCTATTCCTTCGCCCGCACCGCGATGGGTCCATGGGGCGGCTTCATCACCGGCCTTTGCGAGAACGTCGAATATGTGGTGACACCGGCCGTGATCGCCTTCTTCATCGGCTCCTATGTCGGCGGCATCGTCGGCGGCGACATACCGCCCTACATCTGGTGGATCGTCACCTACATCGCATTTCTCTGCCTGAACGTCTTCGGGGTGGCGCTGTCGTTCCGCGTCACGCTGATCGTCACCCTGGCCTCGCTGGCGGTGCTGGTGGTGTTCTGGATCAGCGCCATCCCCAACATGGACTTTTCGCGCTGGGCCCTGAACATCGGCGCGGATCCGGCAACGGGTGCGGCGGTGGAACTGCCTGAAGGCAACGGCTCCTATTTCCCCTTCGGCTTCTCCGGCGTGCTCGCCACCCTGCCCTTCGCGGTCTGGCTGTTCCTCGCCATCGAGCAACTGCCGCTGGCGGCGGAAGAATCCGTCGATCCCAAGCGCGACATGCCGCGCGGCATCATCGCCGGCATGCTGACGCTGATGGTCTCGGCCTTCATGATCGTGCTGCTTAACCCGTCGGTGATCGGCGTCGGCGCCTTCAAGCTCGGCTCATCGGGCGAGCCTCTGCTCGACGGTTTCCGCGCCATCTACGGCGATGCCGGCGCCGTGCTGCTGGGCCTTATCGCCCTGGTCGGCCTGATCGCCTCGTTCCACACCATCGTCTTCGCAATGGGCCGGCAGGTCTATTCGCTGGCGCGCGCCGGCTATTTCCCGAATGCGCTGTCGGTGACCCACCCGACCTACAAGACCCCTCATGTCGCGATGCTCGCCGGCGCGATCCTCGGCCTGGCGATCATGATGATCATGTGGTTCTCGCTGGGCGGTGAGGCGGCAGGGTCGCTGATCGGCTCCGTGCTGCTCAACATGGCGGTGTTCGGCGCCATGTGCTCCTATATCGCCCAGGCGGTATCGTTCATCCTGCTCAGGAAGAACCAGCCGCATATCGCGCGTCCCTACCGCAGCCCGCTCGGTATTCCCGGCGCGGTGCTGACCATCATCATCGGCGTCGTGACCCTGCTCTACCAGGTGCAGGATCCGAACTTCTCCAAGGGTGTGATCTGGGTCATCCTTTGGTTCGCGATCGGCATCGTGTATTTCGCGCTGATCGGCCGGCATAAGCTGATCCTGTCGCCGGAAGAGGAATTCGCGCTGGAGCACAAGGGCTAGGGCGGCGAAACCAACACAGCATGGCCCGGCACGGACGCCGGGCCATGGACATTCGATCTGTAAATGGAGCTGGGAGTAATAAATGGCCGGAAATCTTACTTTCGATCAGTTGAAGAAGGCAGTGGCGGACGGCGAGATCGACACGGTTCTCGCGGCGGCCGTCGACATGCAGGGCCGGCTGATCGGCAAGCGATTCCTCGCCAAATATTTCGTTGAATCCGCCTATGACGAGACCCACGGCTGCAACTACCTGCTGGCCAACGACATCGATATGGAGCCGGTGCCGGGCTACAAGGCGGCAAGCTGGTCGAAGGGCTATGGCGACTTCGTCATGAAACCCGACCTTGCCACGCTGCGGAAGATTCCGTGGCTGGAGAAGACGGCGCTGGTCCTCAACGATCTCAAGGACCACCACACGCATGAAGACCTGCCGCACTCGCCGCGCGCCATCCTGCGCAAGCAGGTCAAGCGGCTGCAGGATCGCGGCTATCTCGCCTATTTCGCCTCCGAACTCGAATTCTATTTGTTTTCGGAAACCTACGACTCGGCTCGTGCAAAACATTGGCAGAACCTCGACACGGCCTCGCCCTATATCGGCGACTACCTGATCGGCATCACCACCAAGGAAGAAGGGGTGATGCGCCGGCTCAGGAACGACTTGGAGGCCGCCGGCATCCCGATTGAGAACTCCAAGGGCGAGTGGGGGCCGGGGCAGGAGGAGATCAACGTCCGCTACGCCGAAGTGCTGGAGATGGCAGACCGGCACGTCATCCTGAAGAACGGCGCCAAGGAGATCGCCAGCCAGATGGGCAAGTCGATCTCGTTCATGGCGAAGTACAATTATGGGCTGGCCGGCAATTCCAGCCACATCCACAATTCGCTGTGGAGCGCCGACGGTAAAACGCCGCTGTTCTTCGACAAGAAGGGTGCCTACGGGCTGACGGAACTCGGCCACCAGTGGTCGGCCGGACAGCTCAAATATGCCAAGGAATTCACCTGGTTCCTGGCGCCCTACATCAACTCCTACAAGCGCTTCCAGTCCGGCACCTTCGCGCCGACCAAGATCATGTGGAGCGAGGACAACCGCACCGCCGGATTCCGGCTCTGCGGCGAGGGGACCAAGGGCATCCGCATGGAATGCCGCATCGGCGGCGCCGATTTGAACCCGTATCTCGCCTTCGCGGCGCTGATCGCGGCGGGTCTTGCCGGCATCGACGAGAAGCTTGAACTGCAAAAGCCGTTCGTTGGCGACGCCTACCAGGCCTCGCGGCTGCCCGAGATCCCGAAGACGCTGCGCGATGCCACCGAGACCATGGCGAAGTCGAAGATGCTGAAAGAGGCCTTCGGCGAGGACGTGATCGAGCATTACGTCCACACCGCCCGCTGGGAGCAGTTCGAATACGACCGGCGGATCACGGACTGGGAGCTGCACCGGGGGTTTGAGCGGTATTGAAGCTGCAGTCTGTATTGTTGCCAACAAAATAAAGCTGTAATGTTGGCTGCTTTACGGAGGCGAAAGATGGGCAAGTATTCACCGTTGCGCACATTTCTGGAAACGCAGGGCGAGGACCGGATAGCAATGTCGTTCGATGAGATCGAGCGACTGCTCGGCGAAACGTTGCCGGCCTCGAAGAAATATCCGGCGTGGTGGAGCAACAACCCCAGCAACAACCCAATGACAAGGGAATGGCTGGCGGCGGGTTTCGAGACCGGGGACGTTGACGTGGCGGGCGAGACGGTCACGTTCCGCCGCGCGGAACCCGCGATTGGCATTGACGGCTTTGCAGAGAACCCACAAACGGAATATTCCGAGACGATGGTCAAGCACCCGCTGTGGGGGCGTCTCAAGGGTGTGATCAAGATACCGCCCGGGGTCGATCTCACGGAGCCGACGTTCCCGGATTGGGATGAATATCTGGACCGAAAATACGGGAAGGACGCCAGCGGGGATGAGTAGAAATATTCTTCTCGACACCTGCGCGGCGATGTGGATCGCGGATGGCGCCCGGCTGGAGCCGGAAGCTGTTCAAGCGTTGAATGAGAGCGCTGCGCAACGACTGCCCGTCATGATCTCGCCAATCACCGCCTTAGAGGTTGGGCGCCTTGTCTCGCGAGGACGCTATCCAACCACCATGACGGTGAAGGGCTGGTTCGACAGCCTCGTCGTGCCGCCTTACTCCGCGCTTATCGAATTGACATCCAACGTTCTCATCGATTCCTCGTTCATGCCCGGAACGCCACCGAACGACCCGGCCGACCGGATCATCATCGCGACCGCCCGGGAACATGGATATCGGATCATGACGCGAGACCGCAAAATCCTCGACTATGCCGAGCAGGGCCATGTGCAGGCCATAGCCTGCTAAGAATACCATTGGAGACGCCAATCTTGGAAACCATCAAACTCAAATCCCCCATCGACGGCTCGATCTATGCGGAGCGGCCGATCGCCACCGATACCCAGGTAAGCGCCGTTGTCGAGCGGGCGCGGGCCGCGCAGGTGGGGTGGGCGCAGGTCCCGATCGCCGAGCGTTGCACCTACATGCTCAAGATGCTGGAAGCGCTGGTCGCCATGACCGACGAGATCGTGCCCGAGCTTGGCTGGCAGATGGGCCGCCCGACCCGCTATGGCGGCGAGTTCGGCGGGGTCAAGGAACGTGTCGGCTACATGGTCGAGATCGCCGAGAAGGCGTTGGCGCCGGTGATGGCGTCGAACCCCAAGGAGGGCTTTCGCCGCTATGTGAAGAAGGACCCGCTTGGCGTCGTGATGGTCATCGCGCCGTGGAACTATCCGTATCTGACGGCGGTCAACACTATTGTCCCGGCGCTGATCGCCGGCTCGACCGTCATCCTGAAGCATGCCGCGCAGACGCTGCTGGTCGGCGAGCGGTTCGCGCAAGCTTTCGAAGCGGCAGGTCTGCCCAAAAATGTGTTCCAGAATGTCGTGCTGAACCATGCGCAGACGGAAAGACTGCTCGGGTCCGGCAAGATCGACCACGTCAATTTCACCGGTTCGGTGGCCGGCGGGCGGGCCATTGAGAAGGCGGCGGCGGGAACCTTCATGACGCTCGGGCTGGAACTGGGCGGCAAGGACCCGGCCTATGTGCTGCCCGACGCGAAACTCGACCACGCGGTGGCGAACCTGGTCGACGGCGCCTTCTACAATTCCGGGCAGTGCTGCTGCGGCATCGAGCGCGTCTATGTGCACGAAAAGGTCTATGACGAATTCGTCGAAGGCTATATCGCCGAGACGAAGAACTATGTGGTCGGCAATCCGCTCGACGCTTCGACCACGCTTGGCCCGATGGCGCAGGCGCGCTTCGCCGATCTGATCCGCGAGCAGAAGGCGGAAGCGCTGCGCAAGGGTGCTGTCGCGCATATCAACATGAACGTCGACAAGGACGTCGCGGGCTCACCGTACCTGGCGCCCGAAGTGCTGACCAATGTCGACCATCAGATGTCGGTCATGCGCGAGGAAAGCTTTGGGCCGATCGTCGGCATCATGAAGGTGCGCAACGACGAGGAAGCAATCGCGCTGATGAACGATAGCCCCTATGGCCTGACCGCCTCGATCTGGACCCGCGACACCGACCACGCCGCGGCGATCGGCGACCGCGTCGAGACCGGCACGGTGTTCATGAACCGCTGCGACTATCTCGACCCGGCGCTGGTGTGGACCGGCGTCAAGGACACCGGCAAGGGTGCGGCACTGTCGGCCATTGGGTATGACAATCTGACAAGGCCGAAGAGTTTCCACCTGCGCGAGGTTGTGTGAACCACAATCGCACCAGCGAGGCGCGGCCCGCCGTCGCTCCTGATTGGACCGAAGACGGGCCGGTCGGGGTGCGAGGGTGGCTGTTCGTGCTGCTACTCTATCTGGCCATCTGGCCGATTGCCGGTTTCATCGATCTGCTCGACGACTGGAATATAATAGTTTCTGTTCTTCAGTCGGAACCATCGTATTGGTTGAATTTGATCGTCGTCGCCCATGTGCTTATTTTCTTGATATTCTTGCCTATTTTTCTTCTATATCTTGCGATAAAAAGATGGTCCATCTTCAGGGTAGCTCTTATTGTTTTCTTGATTCTCAGAGTTATTTCTGCATTATCCGGAGTTTTCGTTCGGGAAATGATATGGGCCATACCGGGTAGCATTTCATACGTTTTTTTGTTGATTGATATGAATTCGGAGCTGGTTTGGTCCGTTTTTAGCGCCGTGATCTGGCTCCCTTACGCGATTTTTTCCAAGCGAATTCGAAATACATTCATTAGCGAAAAACAACTCAAGGCAAAACTCACCAGGACGTTCGCATGACCAACCTCGTCTCCAAATGGAACTACCCCACCACCGTCCGCTTCGGCGCGGGGCGCATCTCTGAACTGCCCGAAGCGCTGGCTGCGACCGGCATCAAAAACCCGCTGTTCGTCACCGATCCGGGGCTGGCGAAGCTGCCGGTGGTAGCGAACACGCTGAAAATCCTCGACGATGCGAAGGTGCCCTACGCGGTGTTTTCGGACGTCAAGCCGAACCCGGTCGAGGCCAACCTCACTGCCGGCATCGCCGCCTTCAAGGCGGGCAAGCATGACGGCGTCATCGCCTTCGGCGGCGGCTCGGGCCTCGACCTCGGCAAGCTGATCGCCTTCCAGGCCGGGCAGACGCGGCCCGTCTGGGATTTCGAGGACATCGGCGACTGGTGGACGCGCGCAAATTCGGATGCGATTGCGCCGATCGTCGCCGTGCCGACCACCGCCGGCACCGGCTCGGAAGTCGGCCGCGCCGCCGTGCTCACCGACGAGGCCACCCACACCAAGAAGATCATCTTCCATCCGAAACTGCTGCCGGCGATCGTCATCGCCGACCCGGAACTGACCACCGGCATGCCGGCCTTCATCACGGTGGGAACCGGCATGGACGCGCTGGCACATTGCCTGGAGGCCTATTCGGCGCCCGGCTATCACCCGATGGCCGACGGCATCGCTCTGGAGGGCATCCGCCTCGTGCTGGAAAACCTGCCGAAGGCCTATGCCGACGGCAATGATCTGACGGCGCGGGCGCATATGATGGCGGCGGCGGCGATGGGCGCGACCGCCTTCCAGAAGGGGCTTGGCGCGATCCATTCGCTGTCGCACCCGATCGGCGCGCTCTACGACACGCATCACGGTATGACCAACGGCGTGTTCATGCCTTACGTACTGGCCTTCAACCGGCCGGCAATCGAGGAGCGGATAGCGCGTCTGGCCGCCTATCTCGGCATCGAGGGCGGGTTCGACGGGTTCGCCAAGGCGATCCTCAAGCTGCGCGCCGACCTCAAGGTGCCGCACACGCTGCCGGACCTGATCAAGGGCCTCGACATGGATGCCGAGCGCAAGGACTTCATCGCGGTGTCCGCTGTGGCCGATCCGAGCACGGGGACGAACCCGGTGCCGCTGACCAAGGAGGCGGCGCTCGCCATTCTGGAGGCTTCCGTCGCCGGCAAGGTTTGAAAGCCAGCCTGGAAATGGAGGGGAGCCGACGGGATCGTCTTTTCGGCCAGGCCCGGTCCATTTCCAGAGCAACGCCCGCGCGAAACTCCCGCCGGCCACGTGGACCGGCGGTAAGGATAATAAAGGGAGGACTTTGATTAGCCGGGAAAACATGATGGCAACGATTGCTACGGCAATCCAAAAGTAGTTAACTTTTTTGCGCCTCGGGGGGTTGGACAGTCGGGTTTCATCCGACTGTCATACGACAAGAATAACCGCAACGGGGGCGTCGAACGGCGTCAACTCAACGGAGATAACAAATGTTCAGGTTCACGGGAAAGATCCTTTCCCTTACGGCCGCGTCGCTGATGGTGACGACGGCGATCGTGTCGGCGCAGGATTTGGCCGCGCTGGAAGCCGCCGCGAAGGCCGAAGGCCAGCTCACCACCATCGCGCTGCCGCATGACTGGTGCGGCTACGGCGCTGTCATCGACGGCTTCAAGAAGAAGTATCCGGAGATCACCGTCAACGAACTCAACCCCGACGCCGGCTCGGGCGACGAGATCGAGGCAATCAAGGCCAACAAGGACAACAAGGGTCCGCAGGCTCCGGACGTCATCGACGTCGGCCTCTCCTTCGGTCCGTCCGCCAAGGCCGACGGCCTGATACAGCCGTACAAGGTCGCCACTTGGGACTCGATCCCGGACAGCGCCAAGGATGCCGAAGGTTTTTGGTACGGCGACTACTACGGCGTGCTTTCCTTCGAGGTGAACAAGGACATCATCAAGGAGTCCCCGGCCGACTGGGCCGACCTGCTGAAGCCGGAATTCGCCAATTCCGTGGCGCTGGCGGGTGACCCGCGCGCCTCCAACCAGGCCATCCAGGGCGTCTATGCCGCCGGCCTGTCGAAGGGCGCCGCTGCTGGCGAAGCCGCCGGCACCGCCGGCCTCGAGTTTTTCAAGGAACTCAACGCCAAGGGCAATTTCGTGCCGGTGGTCGGCAAGGCCGCCACGCTCGCCCAGGGCCAGACCCCGATCCTGATCACCTGGGACTACAACGCGCTCGCCGGCCGCGACACGCTGAACGGCAACCCGCCGGTCGACGTCATCGTGCCGAAGACCGGCGTCGTCGCCGGCGTCTACGTGCAGGCGATCAGCGCCTACGCACCGCACCCGAACGCCGCGAAGCTGTGGATGGAGTATCTCTATTCGGACGAAGGTCAGCTCGGCTGGCTCGCCGGCTACTGCCACCCGATCCGCTTCAACGATCTCGCCAAGAACGGCAAGATCCCGCAGGCGCTGCTCGACAAGCTGCCGCCGGCTGCTTCCTACGAGGCTGCGGTTTTCCCGACCCTCGATGAGCAGAAGGCTTCCAAGGAAGCGATCAGCAAGAACTGGGACGCTGTCGTCGGCGCCAACGTCCAATAAGGTATAAATCTTGCCGGGCGGTCGCAAGGCCGCCCGGCGTTCCCTCGAAGACGGCGGCCGGCGCATGACCGATCTCTCGCTTTCAAATCAGGCAATGTCCGCCAAGCCGGCCCCTCCAAGTGAGGCGACGGCTTTCCGCTTGCCGACGCAATGGATCGGCGTCGCGCCCTTCTTTGTGTTTGCCATCATGTTCCTGATCCTGCCCACGCTCTATCTTGTGTTGGGCGCCTTCCAGGGCAAGGAAGGCGAGTTTACGCTGGCAAACATCCTGCAATTGTTCACCGATCCTTCGATCAGTGACGCCTATTGGAAGTCGATCAAGATCAGTTTCTGGTCGGCCGTGCTCGGAGCATTTGGTGGGCTCGCGATAGCCTTGGCAATTGTGCGCGGCGGGCTGCCGGGGTGGGTTCGCTCCGCGACACTCACCTTTTCGGGCGTTGCCTCGAATTTCGCCGGCTTGCCGCTCGCCTTCGCGTTCATAGCGACCCTGGGCCGTGTCGGCATCGTAACGGTGCTCCTGCGTGATCTTCTTGATATCAACATCTATGCGATGGGATTCAATTTCCTCACGACGTCGGGGCTGATCGCGGTCTATCTGTTCTTCCAGATTCCGCTGATGGTGGTCATCATCGTACCGGCAATCGACGGCATCAAGAAGGAATGGGGCGAGGCCGCTGCCACGCTGGGCGCTACCCAGTGGCAATACTGGCGCAACGTCGTGATCCCCGTATTGTGGCCGAGCTTCCTCGGTACGGTCATCCTGTTGTTCGCCAATTCCTTCGGGGCCATTGCGACAGCTTATGCATTCGCCGGGCCGGTGCTTAACATTGTCCCAATCAAGCTCTATTCCCAGATCAACGGCGATGTGCTGCACAACCCGCAACTCGGCTATGCCATCGCTTTCGGCATGATCGTCATCACCGGCCTCGCCAATGTGTTCTACATCTGGTTCCGGACCCGCAGCGAACGGTGGCTGAAATGAAGACCGGAAAATTCTGGGCCTGGCTCACCTTCGGCGTGGGGGCCGCTTATTTCTTCATTCCGCTGATCGCGACGCTGGAATTCTCGCTGCGCATGCGACGCGGCGTCTATTCCTTCGACGCCTATCAGGTCGTATTCGGTGATCCCCGCTTCCAGCAATCCTTCACCTTTTCGGTGGTAGCGGCGATTTTCACCATCCTGCTCGGCATCCTGATCGTCGTGCCGGCCGCCTATTGGATCAGGCTGCGCCTGCCGCATCTGAGGCCGATCGTCGAGTTCATCACGCTGTTACCGCTGGTCATCCCGGCCATCGTCATCGTCTTCGGCTATATACGCATGTACGGGTCGAACTCGCCGCTGCCGTTCCTTGCCAGCACCAGCGGTACAAATGTACTGCTGGTGATCGGCTACGCGACGCTGGCGCTGCCCTATATGTACCGCGCTGTCGACACGGGCTTGCGCACCATCGACGTGCGCACGCTGACCGAAGCGGCGCAGATACTGGGCGCCGGCTGGGCCACCATCATCGGACGGGTCATCCTGCCCAACGTGCTTATCGCGGTGCTGTCCGGCGCCTTCCTGACCTTCGCCATCGTGATTGGCGAATTCACCATGGCCAGCCTGCTCAACCGCCCGGCCTTCGGGCCCTATCTGCAGAACATCGGCGCCAACCGGGCGTATGAACCGGCAGCCCTCGCCATCATCGCCTTCGCCATCACCTGGGGCTGCATGTCGCTGATCCAGTTGCTGTCGCGCTATGCGCCGAAATCCTCGAACCAAACCCGCTGACCTGAAAGTCCAATTTCATGGCCGACCCCTTTCTCAGCATCCAGCACGTCCAAAAGTCCTTCGGTCCGACCACCGTCGTACAGGACTTCAATCTCGATGCGGCGCCCGGCGAGTTCGTCTCATTCCTCGGGCCGTCGGGCTGCGGCAAGACAACTGTGCTGCGCATGGTCGCCGGCTTCGAGGAACCGACCTCGGGCAAGATCGTCGTCGGCGGCAAGGACGTCACAAGGCTGAAGCCCAACCAGCGCAATGTCGGCATGGTGTTCCAGGCCTATGCGCTGTTCCCGAACCTGACCGTCGCGCAGAACGTTGCTTTCGGCCTGAAGGTCGCCGGCATGCCGAAGGCCGATTCCGACAAGCGCGTTGCCGAGATGCTGGGTATCATCAGGCTGCCGATCGACCAGTTCGGCGACCGCTACCCCTACCAGCTTTCCGGCGGCCAGCAGCAGCGCGTGGCGCTGGCCCGCGCGCTGGCGCCGAAGCCGAAGCTGCTCCTGCTCGACGAACCGCTGTCTGCGCTCGACGCCAAGGTGCGCGTGTCGCTGCGCGAGGAGATCCGCTCGATCCAGCAGAAGCTCGGCATCACCACCATCTTCGTCACCCACGACCAGGAAGAAGCGCTGTCGATCTCTGACCGCATCGCCGTCATGTATGGCGGCAAGGCGGAGCAGGTCGGCACGCCGTTCGAGATCTACAACCGGCCGGCGACGAAATTCGTCGCCAATTTCGTCGGCACGCTGAATGTGCTGGAAGGCGTCGTCAGCGACGCCGCGGCGGGCACGGTGCGGGTCAGCACGCAGGAAGTGTCGCTGAAGGGCAAGCTGAACGGCTCGCGCAATGGCGACCAGTTGTCGTTGGCGCTGCGGCCGGAAGCGATCGCGCTCGGACCGAAGGCCGGCCATGACGCCAATTTGCAGGGCCAGATCGCCGAGGTGCATTTCCTCGGCTCGGTGATCCGCGTGCGGGTCGGCGTCGGCAGCAGCGTCGTGTCGCTGGATACGTTCAACAATCCGAGCACGCCGCCGCCCGCGGTGGGCGAGAAGACGGCGATCAGCTTTTCGTCGAACGATATGCTCGTCCTGCACTGAGGTTTTATGCCCGTAGCGTGAAGGCGGCTCGCGCGGGTCCGACGCCGGCATCCCGCCGCTTGCGCCGTGACCCGGGCTGTGCACACTGCCCCCATGGAACAGCGCGACGTCGAGAAAATTGCGGCCTGGGTTGCGGCGAAAGGGCTTGAGGGCGAGACCGAGATCGCGCTGCTGCACGGCTTCTGCGAAAAATGCCGGGAAACCGGTCTGGCGATCGGCCGCGCCATCGTCATCATCGACACGCTGCATCCGATCTACGAAGGACGGGGTTTCCGCTGGCGCGAGGACGACGCCGAGGAGGACCCCCTGCTCGAATTCAAGCGCAACAGCGACGACACCCTGTCGGCAAGTTGGACGAACAGCCCTTTTCACCATCTTTTGCAGAAAGGCGGCGGCGAGTTGCGCTGCCGCTTGCATGCCGGCGAGACCGGCGGTTTCGAGGCGGTCGAGGAAATCCGCGCCGAAGGGCAGACCGACTACTACGCCGCCGTGCACATGTTCGCGCCGGACGCCGTGCTCGGCGAAATGGACAATCTCGGCTCGCGCTGGACCACGGCGCGCCCGGGCGGTTTCAGCGACAGCGAGATCGATGCGTTGCGCTTCCTGACGCCGCTGCTGGGCCTGGCGATCAAGTCGGCGTCGCTGGCGCGCGTGCCGGTGGCGGTGGTCGAGACCTATCTGGGACGCGACGCCGGACGGCGGGTGCTGCAGGGCCGGATGAGCCGCGGCGTCGCCGAGACGGTGAACGCCGTGCTGTGGTTCTCGGACATGCGTGGCTATACGACATTGTCGGAGACCATCGCTTCCGACCAGCTTATCCCGCTGCTCAACGACTATGCCGAGGCGGTCATCTCGTCCGTGCATGGCGCCGGCGGCGACGTGCTGAAGCTGATGGGCGACGGCACGCTGGCGATCTTCACCGATTCCGATCCGTCCGCCGCCTGTCTTGCCGCGATGCAGGCCGAAGCCGACCTCGGGCTGCGGCTCGGCGATCTCAATCTGCGCCGCGCCGCCGCCGGCGAACCGGTGAGCACGATCTATCTCGGCCTGCACATCGGCGACGTGTTCTACGGCAATATCGGCAGCCCCGACCGGCTGGACTTCACCGTCGTCGGGCAAGCGGTGAACGAGGTGAGCCGCATCGCCTCCATGTGCCGCTCGGCGGACCGCAACGTCCTGTTCTCAACGGCTTTCCGCGAGGCGCTGCCAAATGACGAGCGAGGCAAGCTGGTCTGCGTCGGCCGCTATGCGCTTCGCGGCGTCGGGCGCGCACAGGAACTGTTCACGCTCGATCCGGAACTGGTGGCGGGGCGGCGGGACGCGGGCTGAAACTCGCAACGCTTATGGTCCGGCCGCCTGACTGCGGGGATGCCGATGGCGGGCGGATGCGTCAGCTCTCGTCGTCGAATTCATTCTCCCAGTCCACGCCGCCGTAGAACACGCGCAAAATCACCACGCGTTCAGGCTCCACGATGAACGCGACGGTCACCCGGCGCTCGAAGCCAACGACACGAAGCCCCGGCCGCAGATCGTTACGGGGAGTGCCGCGCTCTGAGCCGTAGTCAAGGCGTTCGCAGAATGCCCGGATGCGTTGTACATAGCCGAAAGCGCTCGTTGCACCGCCAGCTTTGGCAACGATGCCATAAACCCATGCAAAGTCCTGATTGGCGCGCAGCGAATAGTCTACAATCCTTCGCTTCACGCTTCCCCCTTTAGCCGGGCATTGTGGAGCCGGCGCATATTTTCAAGTAACTGTTCTCCCGAAATTACCCTCTCTGGATGGGCCTTGATTTCGTCATAGGTCGGCACGACTTCCTCGCGCAGCCAGCGCTCCACGGCGGCATCGCGCTCCTGCAGCGCGCGGAGACCGGCGCGGATCACTTCGCTGCTGGTTGCGTAGGTGCCCGACTCGACCAGCCGGTCGATGAAAGCGGCCTGCTCGGCGGGCAGGCTGAAGGTGCGTTTTTCGGTGGCGGACATGGTTTCTCCTGCGAAGATCTGGGTGTGAAATTATCATACCTCGACCGAAATGGCATCGGGAATTCCGCCCGTGGCCCGGAATATGCGCTTCGGTGCGACGACAACCAAGCAGCGGCGGGCGGCAGCGCTACAAACGGGTCCTGAGCACTGATCGGCTGGGATCAATCTTGGAAACGCGCCCAGAAACTTTCCGCTTGACTTGTCACCTGTCCTCATACAATTTTGGTAAATCGGTCTGACCAATTTACCGGAGAGGAGCCGGGGCCGGACCGCGGAGGACACGGCTTCCATGCCGATCGAGACAATCGTGCCGCGCCGGCTTTATCGGCAGGTCGCCGAGCAACTGCGCCAGCTTTTCGACAGCGGCGAGTTCGCGGTCGGTGACCGTCTCCCGCCGGAGCGCGAATTGGCCGAGCGCATGGGCATCTCGCGCCCGACCATCCGCGAGGCACTGATCGCGCTGGAAGTCGAGGGCCGCGTGCGCATTCGTGTCGGATCGGGCATCTACGTCACCGAGCCGTCGCGGCTTCCCGCCAATCCGACCACCGACGAGGGGCCGTTCGAGCTTCTCAGGGCGCGCGAATTCGTCGAGGGTGCGGTGGCGGAGGAAGCGGCGCGGTTGGCGACCGCGGCCGACATTGCGGCGATGGACGACATTTTGCAGCGCATGGAAGGCAAGGCGCATCCCAACCACGCCACCCTGACGCTCGATCGCGCGTTCCACACGACCGTTGCCTCGACCCTCGGCAACGCGGTTCTGGTGAGGGTCATCGGCGACCTGTTCGACCAGCGCATGAACCCGTATTTCGAGCGGCTTTCGAGTTATTTCGAGGATCCGACCACCTGGAACGCCGCGCTGGAGGAACACCGGCTGGTGCGCGACGCGATCGCCGCCGGCGATCCGAAGCAGGCCAAGCAGGCGATGCAGGAGCATCTGCACAAGTCGCAGGAGCGGTTCTCGATCAGTTTCCGGGAGATGTCGGCGGGTGGGCCGGCAGGGGAGAAAGAGGCGGCAACCGGCCACGCCCATTGACCGGCCGGCAATTCAGGTAATCAACTTCGGGAGAAAGAGAATGAAATTGCGTCTTGCAGCAACGATCGGCGCGATGGCCGCGCTCGCTCTTTCGGCTTCTGCGGCATTCGCGCAGGAAACGCTGAAATGGGCGCATGTCTATGAGACGTCCGAGCCGTTCCACACGGAGTCGGTATGGGCCGGCGAGGAAATCGCCAAGCGCACCAACGGCCGCTACAAGATCGAGGTCTATCCCGCCTCGCAGCTCGGCAAGGAAGCCGACATCAACCAGGGCCTGACGCTCGGCACCGTCGACATCATCATCTCGGGCTCCAGCTTCGCCGCCAAGGAGTTGCCGCGCATGGGGGTTACCTACTATCCCTTCACCTTCCGCGATGCGGACCATCTCATCGCCTACACCAAGAGCGACAAATACAAGGAACTGGCGGCCGCCTATGAGGAGAAGACCGGCCACCACATAACGGCGACCAGCTATTACGGCACCCGCCAGACCACTTCCAACCGGCCGATCGCCAAATGCGCAGACATGGCCGGACTGAAGATGCGCGTGCCGGACGTACCGGCTTATCTCGCCATGCCGCGCGCCTGCGGCGCCAACACCGCGCCGATCGCGTTTGCCGAAGTCTACCTGGCGCTGCAGAACGGCACGGTCGAGGCGCAGGAAAACCCGCTGACCACGATCGAGGCGAAGAAGTTCTTCGAAGTCCAGAAGAATATCGTGCTGACCGGACATATCGTCGACCATCTCAACACCATCATCTCGCAGACGCGCTGGTCGAGCCTTTCCGACGAGGACAAGGCGATCTTCACCGAAGTCCTGCAGGAAGCCGCCAAGCGCACCACCGACAAGATCGTGGCGCGCGAGAAGGAACTTGTGCAGGTGTTCAAGGATCGCGGCCTGACGGTGACCGAGGTCGACAAGGAGGACTTCAAGAAGAATGTCGCCGAGAAGGTGACATTCGAGGAGTTCGGCTACGAGAAGGCCGACTGGGACGCCATCCAGGCGATCAACTGATCCCTGCTCTCCGTGCCGGAGCATAAGGGCTTCGGCACGTTCCGTCCGCCGGCTGCCTCGCGGCAGCCGGCGAGGAGATTTTTGCCAGTTGGCGAGGCCGCAATGAGCCGTGAAGAGCATCATACGCAGATCACCGCCGAAGAACTGGCGCACGCCTTCGAGGAAGAGGCGGCGCCCATCGACCTGTCCCACCACGGTTTCGAGGACTGGGTGACGCTTGCCGTGTTCTGGGGCATGGTGGTCTGCGTCTTCCTGCAGTTCTTCACCCGCTACGCGCTGAACAACAGCCTCGCCTGGACCGAAGAGATCGCCATCAACGCGCTGATCGTCGTGGTTTTCCTGGGGGCTGCGATGTGCGTGCGCACCACGCGGCACATCCATGTCGACGTGCTCTACCACTATCTGTCGCCGCGCGCCGGACGCGCCCTCGCGCTGACCGTCGACGCCATCCGCGTAATTTTCTTTGGCTACGCGGTCTGGCTGATGTGGCGTTATGTGCGGATCGTCGTGCATGAGCGCATGACGACCGTCAACCTGCCCAGAAGCTGGTTCTTCTGGCTGGTGTTCGCCGGCTTCCTGCTGATGTTCCTGCGCTCCGTTCAGGTCGCCATCGCCAATTACCGCCGCGGCTACTCCGTCCTGGAGCGCCCGGGCGAATTCGACACCCCGGGAGCCTGACCCATGCTGCTACTCGTCGGCGGTTTCCTCCTCCTGATGATCATGGGCGTACCCGTGGCGGTGTCCATGGCGGTCGCTTCGGTCGCCTATCTGCTGATCTACGGCGTCGCGCCGGACCTCATCGCCGCGCAGCGCATGATTGCCGGCGTCGAGAGCTTTCCTTTGCTCGCCGTGCCGTTCTTCATCCTGGCCGGCAATTTGATGAACATAGCCGGCGTGACAGGGCGCATCTATACCTTCGCCCTGGCGCTGGTCGGCTGGATGAAGGGCGGGCTGGCGCAGGTCAACATCATCGGCTCGGTGATCTTTTCCGGCATGTCGGGCACCGCGCTGGCGGACGCCGCCGGCATCGGCACTATCGAGATCAAGGCGATGAAGGACCACGGCTATCCCGTCGAGGCGGCCGTTGGCGTCACCGCCGCCTCCGCCACGCTCGGACCGATCTTCCCGCCGTCGCTGCCCTTCGTCATCTATGGCATGATGGCCAACGTCTCGATCGGCGCGCTGTTCATGGCCGGCATCCTGCCCGGCGTGGTCATGACGCTGCTGATGATGCTGACCGTGGCGATCTTCGCCTACCGCAAGGGCTGGGGATCGGACACGCCGTTCTCAATGGCGAAGCTCGGCGAAGCGAGCCTCGAAATCGTCGTCGTCCTCGGTTTCCCGGTGCTGGTCTACCTGCTGGTGCTGGCCGGCCTGTCCATCAATGCAGCGGTCGGCGTAGCGCTGGTCGTGCTGGTGGCGGCCGACTGGTATTTCGACTTCTCCGCCGTCATGGCGCTGATGACGCCGGTCATCCTGATCGGCGGCATGACCATGGGCTGGTTCACGCCGACGGAAGCCGCCATGGCCGCCGTCATCTGGTCGCTGTTCCTCGGCCTGGTGCGCTACCGCACGATGACGTTGAAAGCGCTGGCCAAGGCCAGCTTCGACACGATCGAGACGACGGCCTCGGTGCTGTTCATCGTCACGGCGGCGTCGATCTTCGCCTGGTTGCTCACCGTAAGCCAGTCGGCGCAGGTGTTCTCGACCTTCATCTTCGCGCTGACCGAGAACAAATGGGTGTTCCTGATCCTGGTCAACATATTGATGCTGATCGTCGGCTGTTTCCTCGACACGATCGCGGCGATCACCATCCTCGTCCCGATCCTGCTGCCGGTGGCTGCCATCTACGGCGTCGATCCCGTGCATTTCGGGCTGATCATGACGCTCAACCTGATGATCGGCCTCCTCCATCCGCCGCTCGGCATGGTGCTGTTCGTGCTGTCGCGGGTGGCGAAACTCTCGGTCGAGCGCACCACCATGGCGATCCTGCCCTGGCTGGTGCCGCTGCTGGTGGCGCTGCTGCTCATCACCTTCATTCCGGCTATAACACTGTGGCTGCCGCAGCAGATGGGACTGATCCGATGAGCGCCACCGCAATCGCCGCGACCCTGTTCGCTCCGGAGGATCTGCGCGTCGTAGAGCGCGACCTCGGACCGCTCCCGCAGGGCATGGTGCGGGTAAAGTTCGGGGCGGGCGGCATCTGCGGCTCGGACATGCATTATTTCCGCCATGCCCGCACCGGCGATTTTGTCGTGACCTCGCCGCTGATCCTAGGCCACGAGGTTGCCGGCGAGGTCGTCGAGATCGCCGGCGATGCGCCGGGGTTGACGGTTGGCGACCACGTCGCCGTCAACCCCTCGCGCTGGTGCGGGCATTGCGCGCGTTGCCGCGAGGGCCGGCCGAACCTCTGCGAGAACATTTATTTCATGGGCTCGGCGTCGAAGACGCCGCATATGCAGGGCGGTTTCGCCAGCCTGTTCGACGCCATCCCCGCGCAATGCGTGAAGGTGCCGAAAGACCTTGCGCTTTCTTCCGCGGCACTTGCCGAGCCGCTTGCGGTAGCGCTGCATGCTGTCGCGCGCGCTGGCGATGTTGCGGGCCGGCACGTGGCATTGTTTGGGGCTGGGCCGATCGGCCTGCTGGTCATGCTCGCCGCGCGCCTGGCCGGGGCCGGGCAGATCACCATGATCGACATCGCCGCAGCGCCGCTGGCTTTCGCCAAGGCGCTCGGCGCCGACCGGGTGGTCGACATCAGCGTCGGCGCCGGCCCGCTGGAGGAGGCGGCGGCCACGGACCCGGTCGACGCGGCGTTCGAGATTTCCGGCACGCCGGCGGGCCTTGGTTCGGCGATCCGCACGGCGCGGCGCGGCGGTACGGTGGTGCTGGTCGGTAATCTTCCCGGCGGCGACGTGCCGGCGCCGGCTAATGCGATGATGGCCAAGGAACTGGACGTGAGGGGGACCTTCCGCTTCGGCGAGGAATTTTCGCGTGCCGTCGAACTGATCGTGTCGGGCGCCGTCGATGTCGCGAGGCTGGTCACGGCCAGACGGCCGCTACGTGATGCGCCAGACGCTTTCCGGCTGGCGCTCGACCGTAGCCGCAGCGTAAAGGTCGTTCTCACGGCGGACTGACTGGGGTCCGTCGTCGGCCTGGGACGGAACATCTAGCCTTGAATTTTTCCCCTACCGGCAACGCGGCGGCGCGGCTCGGCATCCTGCTGATGCTTGCCGGCTCCCTGCTGTTCACGCTCAACGACACGCTCGGCAAATGGCTGGTGTCGACCTACTCGGTCGGCCAATTGCTGCTGATCCGCAGCGTGGCGGCGCTGATCGTGCTTAGCCCCTTCCTGTGGCGCAGCGGACTGACCCCGCTGTTCAAGGTCGAGCGGCCCGGCATGCAGGTGCTGCGCGTCATCCTGTCGTCGGCCGAGGCCTATGCCTTCTATTTCGCCGTCGTCTACCTGCCGCTCGCCGACGCCATGACCTATTGGCTGGCGGCGCCGATCTATGTGGCTGCGATGTCGCCCTTCCTGCTCGGCGAAAAGGTCGGCTGGCGGCGCTGGTCAGCGATCTTCCTCGGCTTCTGCGGCGTGGTGATCGCGCTGGAACCGTCCTCCGCAACGCTGACGCCGGCAGCGATCATTTCGATCTTCGGCAGCCTCGCCTTCTCCTTCCTGCTGATTTCCGGCCGCGCGCTGCGCGGCACGCCGGATGTCACGCTGGTGTTCTGGCAGATGGTGTCGGCCGCCGTGCTCGGCGCGTTGACGGCGCCGTTCGACTGGGTGACGCCGAGCCCGCTGGAGTTCTCCCTGCTCGGCCTGCTCGGCGTGGTGGCGATGATCGCGCATGTCTGCATCAACCGCTCGCTCAAGCTCGCCGACGCGGCGACGGTGGTTCCTTTCCAGTACACGCAACTGTTCTGGGCGATTGTCTTCGGCTGGATCGTGTTCGGCGACGTGCCGCGCCTGAACATGCTGGTCGGCGCCGCGATCATCGTGGCGGCCGGCCTGTTCATCTTCTTCCGCGAGCATCAGCTGAAGAAGCCCGTGCCGGAAGTGATGGAGATTTAGCGACTGGTAGGAGAATCGTAATTATCTTGTCGTTCCCAAGGCGTCCCAAGGATTGATCAGGGAGACGCCGGTATCTTGGAAATCGGCGACGTTGCGCGTTACGAGAAGCAGGTCATGCACGATTGCGGTTGCTGCAATGAGGCAGTCGGCTTCTCCGCGTGTGCGCAATGCCGAAATGCGGCCCCATTCCAATGCGACCGCTTCGTCGACGCCCAGCACCCGCTGTCCAAACTCTCCTCGAATTGCCGCGAACCATGATGCCAAGTGACGAGCCGCCTCGGCATCCTTGCGCTGCTTCATTTCAATTCCGCGCCTGATCTCGCCAAGCGTCATAACGCTGAGCCAAGACGTCCCTCGTTGTTGTGCCGAAAGCCACTGAACTGCGGGGGCATCCTTCTTTCGAAGCGCGGAAACGACATTGGTATCGAGAAGAAACATGCGTCAGAAGTCGATATCTCGACCCGGCGACTTGTTGCGCCGATTGACGTCCTCGACGAACTCGTCGTCCCAGATCGGCCCATCAGCCAACAGAAACTCCTCCAGCGACGGCTTGCCAGAGGTGAGCCTCTCATACTCTTCCGCCGACAGAACCACCGCGGTCGGCTTGCCGCGCAACGTCACGGTCTGCGGTCCTTCCGTGCGCGCCTTCTGGACCACTTTCGAGAAATTGTTCTTCGCGTCCTGCAGATGCCAGTTCATTTTCGTCACCGAGCCAACCTGGCTAGCATATAGCATGGCGGGGGCCTTCGTTCAAAAAACCAGTCACCGCGTCCCGAAAATCGCCGAGCCGACGCGCACGCTTGTCGCGCCGAAGGCGACCGCGATTTCGTAGTCGCTGGACATGCCCATCGACAGCTTTTCCACACCGGCCTCACGCGCCAGCTTTTCCAGCAGCGCGAAGTGCGGGCCGGGGTTTTCCTCGACCGGCGGGATGCACATCAGGCCGTCGATGGCGAGTCCATGGACCTCGCGGCAGCGCGTGACGAAAGCGACGGCCTCGCGCGGCTCGATGCCAGCCTTTTGCGGCTCCGAGCCGGTGTTGACCTGCACGTAGAGCTTTGGCGCCTTTCCTTGCCTGGCAATCTCCTTGGCCAGTTCGGCGGCGATCTTCTCGCGGTCGACCGTCTCGATGACGTCGAACAGCGCCACCGCCTCCTTCGCCTTGTTGGATTGCAGCGGGCCGATGAGATGCAGCTCCAGGTCCGGCCGGTCTTGCCTCAGCGCCGGCCATTTGCCTTGCGCTTCCTGCACGCGGTTCTCGCCGAACACACGCTGCCCGGCAGCGATGACCGGGCGAATATCGGCTGCGTCGAAGGTTTTCGAGACGGCGACCAGCGTGACGCTGCCGGCCGCGCGCCTTGCCTCGCACTCGGCCGCCGCGATTTTCGCTTTCACTTCAGCCAGCCGGGAAACTGCGTCGCTCATGCCTCACCCCAAGGAGAAACGGATTCAAGTTAAACGTGGCTTTTCACTTTTAAGGGGAAAAAATTTGACGCCTCCGGCAAACCATGGTGAAGGTCCGCCGAACCCATTTCGCCCGTCTTATCCAGTGAATTCCCGATAATGGCAACCGAACGATACAATCCGCGCGCATCCGAGCCCAAATGGCAAAAAGCCTGGGACGCGGCAAAGCTCTTCGAGACGAAGAACGACGACCCGCGCGAAAAATACTACGTGCTGGAGATGTTCCCCTACCCGTCCGGGCGCATCCATATGGGCCATGTGCGCAACTACACCATGGGCGACGTGGTGGCGCGTTTCCAGCGGGCCAACGGCAAGAACGTGCTGCACCCGATGGGCTGGGATGCGTTCGGCCTGCCGGCCGAGAACGCGGCGCGCGACAACAAGGTGAACCCGCGCGACTGGACCTACGCCAACATCGAGACGATGAAGGGCCAGTTGAAGACGATGGGCCTGTCGCTGGACTGGGCGCGCGAGATCGCCACTTGCGATCCGTCCTATTACAAGCACCAGCAAAAGCTGTTCCTGGATTTCTGGAAGGCCGGGCTGGTCGAGCGCCGGTCGGCCAAGGTCAACTGGGACCCGGTCGACATGACCGTGCTGGCCAACGAGCAGGTGATCGACGGCAAGGGCTGGCGTTCCGGCGCGCCGGTCGAGCAGCGCGACCTGACGCAGTGGTTCTTCAAGATCACCTCGATGTCGCAGGACCTGCTGGACAGCCTCGACACGCTGGACCGCTGGCCGGACAAGGTCAAGCTGATGCAGGCCAACTGGATCGGCCGCTCGGAGGGCCTGCTGATCCGCTGGCCGCTGGCCAAGGGCACGGCGCCCGCCGGCGAGAACGAGTTGGAGGTCTATACGACCCGTCCGGACACGATCTTTGGCGCCTCCTTCATGGCGATCGCCGCCGACCATCCGCTTGCGAAGAAGGCTGCGGAGAACAATCCAAAACTGGCCGCCTTCATGGAGGAGGTGCGGCGCGTGGGGACGTCGGTGGCAGCACTCGAGACCGCCGAGAAGAAGGGTTTCGACACCGGCATCCGCGTCGTGCATCCGTTCGACGAGAGTTGGACACTGCCCATCTATGTCGCCAATTTCGTGCTGATGGATTATGGCACGGGCGCGATCTTCGGCTGCCCGTCGGGCGACCAGCGCGACCTCGACTTCGCCAACAAATATGGCCTGCCGGTGGTGCCGGTGGTGATGCCGGAAGGCGCCGACGAAAAGACCTTCCAGGTCACCGAGGAAGCCTATGTCGACGACGGCGTGATGATCAATTCGCGCTTCCTCGACGGCATGAAGCCGAAGCAGGCTTTTGACGACGTCGCCGACCGGCTGGGTGAGATCTCGATCGGCAACCGGCCGATGGGCGAGCGAAAGGTGCAGTTCCGGCTACGCGACTGGCTGATCTCGCGCCAGCGGTACTGGGGCTGCCCGATCCCGGTCATCCATTGCGACGATTGCGGCTCGCTGCCGGTGCCCGACAGCGCGCTGCCGATCGTGCTGCCCGACCATGTGAGCTTCGACAGACCGGGCAATCCGCTCGACCATCATGCGACGTGGAAACACGCGACCTGCCCGCACTGCGGCAGGGCGGCGCGGCGCGACACCGACACGATGGACACGTTCGTCGATTCGTCCTGGTATTTTGCCCGCTTCACCGATCCGTGGAACGAGACGGCGCCCACCACCTTGCCGGTGGTCGACGGGAAAAAAGGCTGGCTGCCGGTCAACCAGTATATCGGCGGCATCGAGCACGCGATCCTGCACCTGCTCTATTCGCGCTTCTACGTGCGCGCCATGCAGGCGACCGGGCACATCAACGAGGTGAAGGAGCCTTTCGAAGGCCTGTTCACGCAAGGGATGGTCGTGCACGAGACCTATCGCCTGCCGGAAGGCTGGATCACACCGGCCGAAGTGAAGATCGAGGAGATCGACGGCGTCCGCCGCGCCACCTTGCTGAAGGACGGCGCCCCGGTCGAGATCGGCGCGATCGAGAAGATGTCGAAATCGCGGAAGAACGTCGTCGATCCCGATGACATCATCGCCAGCTACGGCGCCGACACCGCGCGCTGGTTCATGCTGTCGGATTCGCCGCCGGAGCGCGACGTGATCTGGACGGAAGCCGGCGTCGAGGGCGCGCACCGTTTCGTGCAGCGCGTCTGGCGGCTGGTGTCGGAGGCGGCGCCGGCTATTGCCGGAATTGCCCCGGCGAGCGCATCCGATGGCGAGGCCGGCATATTGTCGAAGACCGCGCACAAGACGCTGAAGTCGGTCGGCGAGGATATCGGCAAGCTCGGCTTCAACAAGGCCGTCGCGCGCGTCTATGACCTGACGAACAAAATCAGTTCCTTCGTCGGATCGACGCTGGGTTCCGGCGAGGATGGCGCGACCGATGGGTCGGCCAGACTGGCTTCGACGGAAGCTGCCGCCTTGCGAGAGGCGGTGGAATTCCTCCTGTCCATGATTGCGCCAATGATGCCGCACCTGGCCGAGGAATGCTGGGCCGCGCTCGGCGGCAGAGGCCTGATCGCGGAGCGCCCGTGGCCGGTCTTCGACCCGGCGCTGACGGTGGACAATGAGATCGTCTATCCGGTGCAGGTCAACGGCAAGAAACGCGGCGACTTGACGATTGCGCGCGACGCGGATCAAGCTGCGGTCGAGAAGGCGGCGCTTGCGCTCGATGTCGTCCAGAAGGCGCTCGAGGGCAGAGAGCCGCGCAAGGTGATCGTGGTGCCGCAAAGGATCGTCAATGTCGTTGCCTGATCGCCGTTCCGCCGCCCTTCGCCGCCTCGGCGTCGCCGCCCTGCTCGCTGTGGCCACGCTGGCCTCGGCCTGCACCGTGCGGCCGCTCTATTCGGACGCCAGCATCGAGACCGGCGCCGTGCCGGGCGCGGCCGAGGGGCTGCGGCAGATCTCGATCGAAGCGGTCAACACCCGCTACGGGCAGCAGTTGCGCAACGATCTGATCTTCCTGTTCAACGGCGGCGCCGGACAACCGGCGCAGGCGAAATACCGGATGGCGCTCGCCGCTTCGGTGCTGGTGCTCGACGAGGCGGTGGTGGAGGTGGACAATGACGGCCGCCCGACGGCCGCCACCTTGCACATGACGGGCAGCTACGTGCTGACCGAGATCGCGACCGGCAAGCCCGTCGCCCGCGGGTCGCGCTCCATACCGGCCTCCTACGACCAGCCGGCCCAGGAATTCGCCAATGTGCGGGCGCGCCGCGACGCCGAGGACCGCGCGGCACGCGAACTCGCCGAACTGCTGCGGCTGGACATAGCGCAGAAGCTGTCGAAGCTGAAGGCCGCCTGATCCCGACGGCCCCAGGCATCGACCTCAGCCCGTTGCCTTGAGGTGATCGAGGCGACGGCGGGCTTGTCGCCGGCGAAGACGTTCGATGCCTTGCGGCGTGTCGACTATGTCGGGATAATCGTCAAAAGATGGTGGTGGCGAGCCTGTTCTGCAGCTGATACCGCCGGACATTCCCCATCGGATCGAGTTCAGGGCCACCGCCTCCGTTACGACCCGCCCTCACCCGGCGTCCGCAGCCGCCTCCACCAGGAATGCATGCACATAGTCGGAAAACGACCGCCAGCACTCGACGCGGAACGCATCCTCGCCGGTACGCAGCAGCACGATCTCGACTTTTCCGAGAATGGTGCGCGAGCACGCTCCCACCGGAAAGGCTTCGAGCGACAGATCCTGCGGGCAGCCCGCATTCAGTGTTGCTTCGGCGCCCGCGCCGGAAACCGAGAACGCGACGTTGCGGTGCGACACCCCGACCGCCGAATGCAGCGCCTTGACCCCCGCGCAATCGGCCAGCGGGTCGCCGGTCTGGTCGATCACCAGCCATTCGTCCGGCCCGAGCCACAGCGCGGTGCGCGGGCCCGACGAGGCCGAGGTCTTCGGCTTCACCGGCAGGTCGAGGCCGAGCGCCTTGGACAGCGACGCCACCGAAGCGACCGGGGCGCGGAGCGAGATGCGTTCGGCCGGCGGCAGGACCGACAGGCGAACGCCGCCCGAAAGCGCTTCGCGTCCGGCGAGCGCCGGCCGGCGGGCGACGCCTGCTGCGGATTTGGCAGCCTTAGCCATTGAGGCGCTCTCCCTTCGGATCGTAGAACACCATGCCCGTCACCTCGACCTCGATCGTCCCGTCCGGCATCGGCACGAACAGCGTCTCGCCATGCCGCGACTTGCCGTCGACGACCAGCCCCAGCGCGATCGAATGGCCGCAATTCTCCGACCAGTAGCTGGAGGTGACGTGACCGATCATCGTCATCGGCACTTTTTGCGCCGGGTCGGCAACGATCTGCGCACCCTCCTCCAGCACGATTTTCGGATCCTTCGTCTTCAACCCGACCAGTTGCTTTCGCCCCGGCGCGACGAGATCCGGCCGCGTCAGGCCGCGTATGCCGACGAAATCCTTCTTCTTCTTGCCGACCGCCCAGTCGACGCTCGCGTCGGCCGGCGTCACCGTGCCGTCCGTGTCCTGGCCGACGATGATGTAGCCTTTTTCGGCACGCAGAATGTGCATCGCCTCGGTGCCGTAGGCGCAGGCTCCATGCTTCTGCCCTTCAGCCCAAAGCGCCTCCCACACCGCCTCGCCAAAATCGGCAGGCACATTGACCTCGAACCCGCGGTCGCCGGTGAACGACATGCGGAACAGCCGCGTCGGCACGCCGCAGATCTTTCCCTCACGCACCGACATATGCGGAAACGCCTCGTCGGACATGTCGATGCCCTCGACCAGCGGCTCGATGATTTTTCGCGAATTCGGCCCCTGCACCGCGATGACCGCCCATTGCTCGGAGATCGAGGTGAGCCAGACATTGAGATGCGGGAACTCCGTCTGGAGATAATCCTCCATCATGTTCATCACCCGGGCCGCGCCGCCGGTCGTGGTGGTCACGTGGAACCGGTCCGGCGCCAGCCGCCCGACCACGCCGTCGTCATAGATGAACCCGTCCTCCCGCAGCATGATGCCGTAGCGGCAGCGCCCCGCATCCAGCTTCTCCCACGGGTTGGTGTAGAGCAGCTCCATGAATTTCGCCGCGTCCGGACCGACCACCTCGATCTTGCCGAGCGTCGAGGCGTCGAACAGGCCGGCTGCCTGCCGAACCGTCACGCATTCGCGGTTGACGGCGGCGTGCATGTCTTCGCCGGCCTTCGGAAAATACCAGGCGCGCTTCCACTGCCCGACATCCTCGAACACCGCGCCGTTGCGCTCCGCCCAGGGGTGGATCGCCGTGCACCGCGTCGGGTCGAACAGTTTTCCCTTGGCGTGGCCGACGATCGAGCCGAACGTCACCGGCGTATAGGGCGCGCGGAACGTCGTCAGCCCCACCTCGGGGATCGGCTTGCCCAGCGTCTCGGCGGCGATCGCCAGGCCGTGCATGTTCGAGGTCTTGCCCTGGTCGGTCGCCATGCCGTTGGTGGTGAAGCGCTTCACATGCTCGATCGAGCGCATGCCTTCATGCACCGCCTGGCGGATGTCCTTGGCCGTCACGTCGTTCTGGAAGTCGATGAAGGCTTTCACCGTCGTGCCGTCGCCGGCGCCCGGCCCGCTGCCCAGCATCGATCCCGCCCAGTTCTCGCCGGCATCCACCTTGATCTTCCCGGCCTTGGCCCCCTTGGCGCCTGAATCTTTCGCCGCCTTCTCGCCTGCCGAAACCGCCTCCGCGATCGTCGCCTCCAGCCCGTCCGTGCCGTTGCAGGCGCCCACCGACACGCAGTCCTGAGCATAGGTTCCCGGCAGGAAGCGTTTGGTCGCCTCGTCGAACGCCACTTTTCCGCGCGATTGCGAGAACAGGTGCACCGAAGGCGTCCAGCCCGACGAGGTCAGCAGCGCATCGATGGCCACCGTTCGCCCGCTGCCGCCAGTTTTCGGCTCGATCGTCATGGAGGAGACGCGCAGTTTTCCCCCCACCTTGGTCACGGCGCGGCCGTGGTTTATCTCGATGCCGAGCGCCCGCGCCGCGTCCACCGCCGGGCCACCCGGATTGTCGCGCAGATCGACGATCGCCGCGATACCGACGCCGGTCTTCTTCAGGTCGATCGCTGCGTAATAGGCGGAATCATTAGCCGTATAAACACCGACATTCTTGCCCACCGCCACGCCGTAATGGTTGAGGTAGGCCCGCCCCGCCGAGGCCAGCATCACGCCCGGCCGGTCGTTGTCGGCGAACACCATGTGCCGCTCGATCGCGCCCGTGGCGAGCACAACGCGCTTCGCCCGGATCTGCCACAGCCGCTCGCGGGCGACCGCCTTGTCGGGTTTTGCCAGATGGTCGGTCAGCCGCTCGACCAGCCCGACGATGTTCTGTGCGTAGTAGCCGAACGCCGTCGTGCGCGGCAGCAACCGCACATTGTCCATCGCCGCGAGCTTTTCGATGCTCGCCCGCGCCCAGGTCCAGCCATCCACGCCGTCGATCGCAGCGCCGGCCTCGTAGCGCAGAGCGCCGCCGAACTCCGCCTGCTCGTCGGCGAGGATGACGCGCACCCCGCTCTCCGCCGCGGCAAGCGCCGCAGCGATGCCGGCAGCCCCGCCGCCCAGCACCAGCACCTCGCAATGGCCGAAGCGCGAGGCATAGTGGTCCGGGTCCGGCTGGTCCGGCGCCACGCCGAGGCCCGCCGCCGCGCGAATTTTCGGCTCGTACAGATTCTTCCACGCCGCCTTCGGCCACATGAAGGTCTTGTAGTAGAAACCCGCCGAAAACAGCGGCGAGGCGAGGTCATTGACCGCGCCCACATCGAAAGTCAGCGACGGCCAGCGGTTCTGCGAATGCGCAGTCAGCCCGTCGTAAAGCTCCTGAACGGTCGCCCGCACATTCGGCGTCTTGCGCGCCGCATCGCGCTCGACCGACACCAGCGCGTTCGGCTCCTCCGCCCCGGCGGAAAGAATGCCACGCGGCCGGTGGTATTTGAACGAGCGGCCGGCGAGATGCACGCCATTGGCCAGCAGCGCCGAAGCCAGCGTGTCACCGGCGAGACCGGCGAAATGCTTGCCATCAAAGGTAAAGCGCGCAGTTTTCGCGGGCGTCAGCCGGCCCGCGCCGGCAATGCGGAAGGGCTGGGTCACTTGGACACCTCCGCCGAAATCTCAGGCTTCTTCTCGCCCGCTCTGTACGTCATCAAAAACCTGTCGGTCACCGTGTTGCGCACCGCGTTGAAGAAGCGGCCGCAGCCATGCACATGCCGCCAGCGCTCGAACACGACGCCCTTCGGATTGGAGCGGATGAAGAAGAACTTTTCGAACTCCTCGTCGGAAATCGCGGCGATGTCGGGCGAGCGCGCGACATGCGCCTCGCCGGCGTGCCGGAATTCGAGTTCCGGGCGCTCTTCCTCGCAATAGGGGCAGCGGATGAGAAGCATGGTCCTGTCAGCCTTTGGGCGATCGGGTTGCGGGGGCGCGCATCAGGCGATCCCATTGTCCAGTTTGTAGAGAACGCCAGCCAGTTGCATGGCGGCCATGGCGTCGTCGAAGGCGTCGTGATGCCTGCCGCGCTTCAGTGTGGTCTTGTAGAGCGCGGCCGCGTCGGCCAGCGAGATGCGGGTGCGATAGCGCCCCTGACGGGTTTCGTGGTGGCAGGTCCGTTGCATGGTGCAGAACAGCGTCCTTCCCGCCAGCGACCCAAGCCTGTGGCGATGCAGTTCCGCGTCGATGAAGCCGGCGTCGAACATGCAATTGTGAGCGATGACCGGCAGGTCGCCGACAAAATCGAGAAGTTTCCGGCCGATGCCGTCGAACCGCTCTTCGTCGGCCACGTCGCGGTCGCGGATACCGTGGATGCGGCTCGCCCCCGGCGGAATGCTGATGCCGGGATTGACGCGCGCCTTGAACGTGACGGCCTCGCAGCCAGCCGGCGACGCAAGAAGCTCGAAATCGACCCGCAGCGCGGCAATCGACACGATCCTGTCCATGCGCGGACTGAGCCCCGTAGTCTCGACATCCAGCACGACCGCTTCCCGGAAGCCGGCAAAAGGCCTGTTCTCGATGCGAATGGGAGCCATGGTCAATGCGCCACCGCCGCCGCGGCCGCCTCGTCGATCAGCCGGCCGGTGCGGAACCTTTCCAGCGTGAACGGCGCGTTGATCCTGTGCGGCTCGTCGCGCGCGATGGTGTGGGCAAACACATGCCCCGAACCCGGTGTCGCCTTGAAGCCGCCCGTGCCCCAGCCGCAATTGACGTAAAGCCCCTTCACCGGCGTCTTGGCGAGGATCGGCGAGCGGTCCGGCGTCACGTCGACGATGCCGCCCCACGAGCGCAGCATCTTCATGCGCCCGAAAATCGGGAACATCTCGCAGATGGCGTCGAGCGTATGGTTCAAGATGTGCAGCCCGCCGGTCTGCGAATAGGACGTGTACTGGTCGGTGCCGGCGCCGATCACCAGCTCGCCCTTGTCCGACTGCGAGATATAGGCGTGCACGGTGTTCGACATCACCACGCAGGGGAATATCGGCTTCACCGGTTCCGACACCAGCGCCTGCAGAGGATAGCTTTCCAGCGGCATGCGCACGCCGGCCATGTCCATCAGCACCGACGTATGCCCGGCCGCCACCACGCCGATTTTTTTGGCCCCTATGAAGCCCTTGGTGGTCTCCACGCCGGTCACGCCGCCATTGGGCGAACGGCGTATGGCGGTCACCTCGCAGTTCTGGATGATATGCACGCCGCGCGCATTCGCCCCGCGCGCATATCCCCAGGCCACCGCATCGTGCCGCGCCGTGCCGCCGCGCCGCTGCAAGGTCGCACCCATGACGGGATAACGCGCCTCGCGCGAAATGTTCAGCGGCGGGCAAAAATCCTTGGCCTGTTCCGGCGTCAGCCACTCATTGTCGATGCCGTTCAGCCGGTTGGCGTGTACGTGGCGTTTCAGCACCTGCACGTCGTGCACATTGTGCGCCAGCATCATCACGCCGCGCGGCGAATACATGACGTTGTAGTTCAGGTCCTGCGAAAGCCCGTCCCACAGTTTCACCGCGTGGTCGTAGATCCCGGCGCTCTCGTCATAGAGATAGTTGGAGCGGATGATGGTGGTGTTGCGGCCGGTGTTGCCGCCGCCCAGCCAGCCCTTTTCGATCACCGCCACATTGGTGATGCCATGTTCCTTGGCGAGGTAATAGGCCGTCGCCAGCCCATGCCCGCCGGCGCCGACGATGATCACGTCGTATTCCGGCCTGGGCTCCGGCGACGACCACTGCTCCGGCCAGCCCTTGTGGCCGCGCATGGCCTCGCGGGCGATGGCGAATACCGAGTATTTTTTCACGTTCCAGAGCCCGCCATGACCATCGGATGGACTTTTCGCGCCGGGCCTTCTTGCCCTCGGCCAGCGAGATGTACCACTAGCGAAAACGCGCTGTCACCCTTGCGCTGATTGCGACGGGACTTGCCGCTTTGCGCCACGGCTTCGTTCGGCCAGTCCCGATCTCTCCACCCGTCCGAACTCGGCGCTGGTTGGCACCGCATGCAGGCGAAAGGCACTTGAGACGAATTCGCACGTTTCGGAATCGCCGGTCTCCAGGACGATCTCGGCAAACTTTTCGTCGATGATGCTGCGCGGCCTCAAGGCCATGCCCGCGGCGAACAGTCGAACGGCAGGCTCGGAATGGCTTGCCAGACGTCGAAGTTCATCCTCGTTCACTCTCATCGACCAGCGAAGGGTTTCACTGATCTCGGCATAGAACGTGTCAGGCCGCTGCGACGCGGCATTCCTGATTGCCGCAGCCAGTTGCTTGGACCGGGCAAGGCGCACGAACTCAACCATTCGCCATCGGACGCCACGGTTTGGATCTTCCAGATGCTGGAAAAATTTCCCCAGAATATCGCCATCCTGGGATGTCGTGCAACTCGTCAACGCACCGATTGCATCGAAGCGGATGCCGGCGTTCGAACAATCCATGAGCGCGGCGATTTCCGGCGTTAAGGCCCGCGCCCGCCATCCTAGTTCGTTTGCCAGAAATGCGCCCCGGCGGAGCACTTTCTCGGGGGTCGCAACCAACAAAGGACGCAAGTTCTCGATCGGGAAGTCTTTGTAGAAGTGGCTGTAGGCATCCCATATCAATTTGCTGACGCCCTCGACCTCGGGGTCGAGCAACGTTTCAATCATGTCTTGGGGAGTCATTGCAAATGGGTGGCGCGTCCACCCGCGAGTTTTTGACGTTGGCAACTTTAGTTGAGCCGGATATCCGGGTCAAGATAATCGCTGCGCGCCGACTCCGTCGTCGCATCGAGACTCAATGAAAGCGAGCCGATCGAAATTCGGCCAACTGTTCGGACGCCTTTTCGATCCGCCAGAGATCCGACGATCGAACTCTGCCACGGGCTGCGTCTAGCCGAACTGATACGCCATCTCCGAGCAACCAGTTCCGAACCACCGCAACGTTGGCTTCGCTCGGGTAGCTCCAATATGCCCGTTCCTCCGCGTCAGGCTCGAAGACGAATTCTGCTCCAGTCCGGCAAAAATCGGCGAGTTGCAAAGTAGCATTGACGGAAGGAGTTTCATCCCACACTTCCAATGCAGCCGAAACATCGAGATCAAGGTTGGCTATCCCGCAAAGCCAATCCTCGGCATCCTCCTCGTCGGGATGCTCATGAAGCACCTGCTTCCAGGCTGCGATAAACAGATCTTTTACAGCCTCCCGTTCATGTGTCGGCCATTTCAGCCATTCGCCGCGCTTGAGCCGCTCTCCAATGATCGGTGGGTCCGTGCCCATCCAGAGCGAGCGTTCCACAGCCTGTTCGAGAATACGTGGCAGGAAGTGTTTGTAGTCTTCAACGCCCCCAACTGTTGTCATTGCATGTCCCGCATACGGCCCAATCCGCTCGCCGCTTAGTTGCCGCAATGGCGTGGAGGTAAGGTCTCTCAATATTTGGTCGGGGTCGCGAAGCGGGGAGGCTTCCAGTTTCGTAGGTTCGGGATATGCCGCGAACGCATCGTAGCACCGGTCGACTGCGCGTCGGAGTTGAGAGTTCGGCTGCATGAAGCGCACAATACGGCCAATCGTTGGAAAGTTCGCAAGGGGCGCTATGCGGTCGGACCTCGAAACGAGATCACCCTTGATAATTTCACAGGATGGTCAATCTCTGCGTCTACCAAATGGCGCAAAGGGAGAGGCGCGAATCGCATGATGCAGGTGCATACTTACGTGGCGGCGAGCGGCATCGAGGGCGTCGGCGTGTTTACCGCCGAGCCGATCCGAAAAGGCGCGGTCGTCTGGGCCTTCGACGAACTGTTCGACCGTCTCATCCCGATTGACGAATACGAACAGGCGCGTCCGCTGATAAAAGATTTCCTCGACAAATACTCCTACCCCAGCCCCGACCATCCCGGCTTCCTCGTCTACGAGACCGACAATGGCCGCTTCATGAACCACACCGACACGCCGAACCTCGATTTTTCGGATTTCGGCGGCGCGCGTGCGCTACGCGACATCGCGGCGGGCGAGGAACTCACCTGTAACTACGGTGATTTTTATCCGCATTTCGAGCTGATGCCCGGCGGGGCGGAGGTGGTTGCGCAGGCTGGCGAGTAGCGACCGGCTCAGCCGGGAAGCCCGTCCATCCTGGCGACGTCCTCCAGCCGCTCGTCCCACTCCGCCCGGCTCGCAAAGCAGATATGGGCGGTCGGCCGGATCGGAACAGCGCTATCGAGACTGCCGGCCGGCACGACCACAAAGCCGTCCTGGACCCTCGGGAGAGCCGAACCGCATTCGCTGCAAAAGCTCTTTTCGTGGCGGGTCTCGGGAACACGGTAGGTCTTGATGCTGCCCTGCCCCGACAGCCAGGTGACCGCCGCCTCCGACGAAAACAGATTGGCCGCATGGGCCGATCCCGTATCCTTCCGGCAGCGCGAACAATGGCAGAGGAAAAAACTCTCGAACGCTCCCGAAATCCGAAAGCTGACGCCGCCGCACTGGCAACTGCCGCTCATTGTCGGGACCATCGATATATCCTTGTTCTGTCATGCCGCAGCGGTTGAGCCTGATTGATGACATCGTCGGCATTGTCAAACGGCCCGGCCTCATGCACGTCATCGTGCCTGTGGGAATCATCCACCCGCGCTTCGCGCTGTGGCGCGGCGGATGCTAAGGACGGGATCATGACCAAGGGCGCGGGATGAAGGTCAACATCGACATGGGACTGGCTTCCCCCGGGAAGCCGGCCGACCTTGACTTAGAGGAACTGCTGGCGACCCGCCTGCTGGTGCAAGGCAATTCAGGGTCCGGCAAGTCGCATCTTTTGCGTCGCCTGCTGGAGCAGAGCGCGCCCTGGGTGCAGCAATGCATCATCGATCCCGAGGGCGACTTCGTCACGCTGGCCGACAAATTCGGCCATCAGGTGGTCGATGCGCAGCGCACCGAGGCGGAACTCACCCGCATCGCCGGCCGTGTGCGCCAGCACCGCGTCTCCGTCGTGCTCAATCTCGAAGGCCTCGACGTCGAGCAGCAGATGCGCGCCGCCGCCGCCTTCCTCGGTGGCATGTTCGACGCCGAGCGCGACTATTGGTATCCGGTTTTGGTGGTGGTCGACGAGGCGCAGCTTTTCGCGCCTGCCGCAGCCGGCGAGGTCTCGGATGAGGCGCGAAAACTGTCGCTCGGCGCCATGACCAATTTGATGTGCCGCGGCCGCAAGCGCGGGCTGGCCGGCGTCATCGCCACCCAGCGGCTGGCGAAGCTGGCGAAGAACGTCGCGGCCGAGGCGTCCAACTTCCTGATGGGCCGCACCTTTCTCGACATCGACATGGCGCGCGCCGCCGACCTGCTCGGCATGGACCGGCGGCAGGCGGAAATGTTCCGCGACCTGGCGCGCGGCCATTTCGTCGCGCTCGGCCCCGCTCTGTCGCGCCGCCCGCTGCCGATCACCATCGGCTCCGTGGAAACCTCCGCTCGCTCGACCAGCCCAAAACTGACGCCGCTGCCCGACGCGCCCGAGGACGCCCGCGACCTCATCTTCACGCCCGGCCCCGAGGAGGCGCGGCAGATCGTGCGCCGCCCCCCGCCGCCGCCGGTGCCCACCGCCGACCTCCTGGCGCAACTGTCGCGGCCGAAGCCAGCGCCGATGCCCGTCGAGCAGCCGGTCTTCGCCATCATCGACGAGGCCGAGCGCGAGGCCGGCATCGATACGGTGCTGCGCGAAATTCTCGACGACCCGGACGCGGCGTTCCGCTCGGACGCCGTGCTCTACCAGGATTTCCTGGTGCGCTGCCGCATCCGCCGCGTGCCCGGCGAGCCGCTGCCGCTGTCCGGTTTCCGCCGCCGGCTGGCGGTCGCCCGCGCCGGCGTCGACCAGCGCGCGCCGGACGGCGAAGCCTGGGCAACGGCGCTCAGCCTTTCGGAATCCCTGCCGGACGATCTGCAAGGCGTCTTCCTGATGGTCGCCCGCGCCGCCACCAACCGCGACGCCTGCCCGTCCGACGCCACGCTCGCCCGCGCCTATGGCAGCCACTCGCCGCGCCGCGCGCGCCGCTTGCTCGCATATTTCGAGGAGCGCGGCCTGCTGGTCGCCCGCACCGACTTTCACGGCAAACGCGTGCTCGCCTTCCCCGACCTCGGCTGCGAGACCGCCCCCGGCGACCCCGATGCGCCGGACGAGGCCCAGCGCGACGCCGCGGAGTAAATGCAGGGGACAGTTTACTTTATTCCGCAGAAAGACGCGGCGCTTCAAGGCTGACGCGGGCGGAATTAAGGAAACTGTCCCCGGCGTTTGCGCCGCTGGGCCGCAAGCTTTCGGCGAACCGGTTTCAGGTTATCAGGTAGACTTCCGGACTTCACGCGCCTCGGCGCATTCACCCGAACTTGCGCTGCGCGTCGATCGCCAGTCCCAGCCCGACGCTGCCGAACATATCGCCCTGCACCACCGAAGCCTTTGGGAACATCGCGAGAATTCCGTCGCGCACCTGCGGGATCGCGGTCGAACCGCCGGTCAGGAACAGCGTATCGATCCGTTCAGCCGGCACGCCCGCATCCTCCAGCGTCCGCGTCACCGTATCGGTTATCCGCTGCACGGCGTTGGTGATCGCCCTCGCCAGATCGGCCGCCGTGACCGGGAGGCTGAACTTGTCGTCCAGCATGTCGAGATCGATCCGCGCCTCGGAAAAATCCGTCAGCGCGATCTTCGCCTTTTCCACCTTTGCCGCCAGCGCATGGCCCTGCCGATGCCGCACGATGTCGATCATCCGCTCGACCAGATCGGGCCGCGCCGCCTCGTAGCGGATCTGGCGCAGATCGTTCATCGCCTTGGACGTATAGAGCAGATTGATCCGCTGCCAGGTGGCGAGGTCGAAGAAATAGCCCACCGGCAGGTTGCGTTTTCCGTCCTTCGTCGGCGTTCCGAAGCCGAGTTCCGGCATCACCGCGGCGATCGACAGCAGCCGGTCGAAGTCGGTGCCGCCGACATGCACGCCGGCATTGGCCAGAATGTCGTCCTTGCGGTCGACCGCCTTCGCACGCTCCGGCGAAACCCGCACGATGGAAAAGTCCGAGGTGCCGCCGCCAATGTCGACGATCAGCGCAAGCTCTTCTTTTCGCACGCTTTGTTCGTAGTCCAGAGCCGCCGCGATCGGCTCGAACTGGAAGGAGATGTGCTTGAATCCGCGCCCCCGCGCCGCCTTTTCAAGCTCAGCCTGAGCCTGCCTGTCCGCCGTCTCGTCCTCGTCGACGAAATGCACCGGCCGCCCCAGCACGACCTTGTCGATCTCGCGGCCGGCATCCTGCTCCAGCCGCTCCTTCAGATAGGCGACAAAACCGCCGATGATCTCGGTGAAAGCCATCGACTGCGACTTGATGCGCGTCTTTTCGCGGATCAGCGAGGTGCCGAGCACGCTCTTCAGCGCGCGCAGCAGCCGGCCTTCGGAGTTGGCGGTATAATCTTCGATGGCCCGCCGTCCGAAATAGGTTCGGTCGTCCTCGAAGTTGAAGAACACCGCGCTGGGCATGGTGACCTGCTCGCCTTCCAGCGCCACCAGCCGCGGCTTGCCGTTGTCGAACACGGCCACCGTCGAATTGGAAGTGCCGAAATCGATCCCGCCGTGGTCCGGCTTCATGGCATGCCTCGATTGCGTGGATTTTGGCCCCGCCGGGGCGGGGAGGCGTCCGCTACACCAGTCCTTCCGCCCTGTCGACCCGAAATTGATGCCGAAGCGGCTTGCGCCGCATGGCCGATCGGGGCAAATGCGGTTGGCAGCCCATCAATTCGCGGCGATCCTGCTTATCCGGCGCAGCAATCGTGAACCGGCCTGTGGACAAGCCAACTTGATTCTGCTATCAGCCGCCCCAATTCGCGACGGATGCCGCCGCGAGGACAAGGGTGTATTTACTGCTTGTCCGTTGAATCAAATCGAAAGACAGGATTGCCCGTGCAGGTACTCGTCCGCGACAATAACGTTGATCAAGCGCTTCGCGCGCTGAAGAAGAAAATGCAGCGCGAAGGCATCTTCCGTGAAATGAAGATGCGCGGACATTATGAGAAGCCTTCGGAGAAGCGTGCCCGCGAAAAGGCCGAGGCCGTGCGCCGTGCCCGCAAGCTCGCTCGCAAGCGCGCCCAGCGCGAAGGCCTGCTGCCGTCCACGCCGCGCCCGGTGCCTGGCGCAGGTCCTGGCGGCGCCGGTGCCGGAGCCGGTGCTGCACGTCCGGCGCGCTGATCCGCCCATATTTCGTCTTTTTCGGGAACTAGCGGGAGGTGGGGCGATTGGATCGCTTCCGCCTCCTTTGCGTTGAATGTCGGATGCAGCCGGCCCGGACGGCTGAACGGGGAGCCTCACGAATGGATGAACGCGCCGGCCACCGCTTGATCTCGGCCCGTGGCCTCGTCGCGATCGCCGCCCTGGTTTCGGCGCTGGCGCTCACCGCCTGCGACACCGTGCCCGGCGGCGAACTCGCCGCCGTCGATGTGGCGCAGGGCTCCAGCCAGAACATCTCGTCGCTCAGCACCGTCATCCAGCGCAACCCGAACGACCCGGAAGCCTATAATGTGCGCGGCTCGGCCTATGGCCGCGGCGGCCGCTATCGCGAAGCGCTGCAGGATTTCAACAAGGCGATCGAACTGCGCCCCAATTTCTACCAGGCCTATTCCAACCGCGCCCTGATCCAGCGCTTCCTCGGCGACCAGTCGGCCGCGCTCAGCGACTACAACCGCGCCATCCAGCTCAATCCGAACTACGACGCCGCCTATATCGGCCGCGGCAATCTCTACCGCAAGGCGGGGCAGACCCAGCAGGCCTTCAACGATTTCCAGAAGGCGATCCAGCTCGACACCACCGATCCGCGCGCCTACCACAATCGCGGCCTGATCTATCAGAGCCAGGGCCAGCACGCCTTCGCCATCGAGGATTTCTCGACCGCCATCTCGCTGGCGCCGGATTCGCCCGAGCCATACAACGGCCGGGGCCTGTCCTATCTGGCGCTGAACGACGACACCAACGCCTTCGCCGACTTCAACACCTCGATCAAGCTCGACGGCCGCATCGCCGAGAGCTGGGCCAACCAGGCGCTGGTCTATGAAAAGCGTGGCGAAAAGCAGAAGGCCGCGAAATCCTACTCGGAAGCCATCCGCATGGATCCGAACTACGCACCGGCCCGCGAAGGCCTGGCCCGCGTACGCGCCGGCTGACGCTTTTTTCAAAAAGCCGCAATTTCCGCCGCGTCCCTGTCGGCGGGCTTTACATCGCGGCACGAACGGTTGATGGGAACCTTGCCGGCACTCGCCGGTTACTGGCGAACAAGCTGTTTGAGGAGCTTCGCAATCCCATGAAAATCACCGTCTTTGCCGCCACCACCGCTATCGCCCTTCTGGCGGGCGTACCCATGACAAGCGCCGCCACAGTCGACCTCGGGCTGCTCGACTGCCAGGTTTCCGGCGGCGAAGGGTTTATCTTCGGGTCGACCAAGACGGTCGCCTGCACCTACACGCCGTCCGATTCCAGCCTGCCCTCGGAGACCTATTCTGGCGAGATCAAGCGCTACGGCATCGACATCGGGTTCACCAAGGAAGCCGATATGAAGTGGGCCGTTCTGGCGAAAACCGCCGGCGCCTATGGTCCGGGCTCACTCGCCGGCCACTATGGCGGCGTCGGCGCCGAGGTGACGGCGGCACTGGGCGTCGGCACCAACGTCCTGGTGCGCGACTCGACCAGCGACTTCATCCTCCAGCCGGTCAGCGTACAGGGCCAGACCGGGCTCAACATAGCGCTCGGCGTTGCGGAACTCGACCTGGCGGCTGGCCAGTAAGCACGCTGACGTGTTCGATCATCTTGGCTTCCGGGTGAAGAATCTGGCGGCCGCGCGTAAATTCTACGACGCGGTCGCTGCCTCGCTCGGACTGGCGACGATCGACAACACCGACACATCGTTTCTGCTGGCCAGGAGTGCCGACGCGCCGATTCCGTTCGTGTGGATCGGCATGGACAGGCCGGAATTCTGGCGGGCAGGCCACGACACAGCGCAAAGCCCGCTGCACCTCGCGTTCACGGCGGCCAACGGCTTGGCCGTGGACGCCTTCCACAAGTCCGCGCTCGACAACGGCGGCACGGACAACGGCCCGCCAGACCCGCGCCGCCCGGATGAGATGCACTAATACGCCGCTTATGTAATCGACCCCGACGGCAACAACATCGGGGCGGGTTTTCGCGGCCCTCCGTGACGGCAAGGCGCTTCCGCTCCACGCGATCGCATCGTGCCGCATCACTGCTACCCGTCCCTGCCCCCACACAATGTCCGTTTTCGGCCCTTGACCTCAACCGGAGTTGAGGTCCTATCAGCCCGTCATTGCGTTGCAGGGCATTTGGACGGGGAGCTTCGCCATGGCGGAAAGCACGACGGCACGGGTCGACTGGCGGCTGCTGTGGGCAAGCGGCGACCTCGCGCGTTTCTGCTTCATCAATCTCGGCATCCTGCTGCACGCCACCAACGAGACCATGGTGGCGACCATCACGCCGGCCATGGTCGGCGACCTTTCCGGCGTCGAACTGCTCGGCTGGTCGTTCGCCGTCTACGAGATCGGCGCGATCAGCGCGGGTGCTGCCGCCGGCCGGATGACCAGCTACGTCTCGTTGCGCACCAACATGATGGCGGCCGCCCTCATCTACTCCCTCGGTGCGCTGATCTGCGCCCTCGCCCCGTCCATGCCGGTCTTCCTCGCCGGCCGGCTGGTCGAGGGGCTTGGCGGCGGGGCCTTGGTGTCGCTCGCTTTCGTCTCGGTGCAAAGGCTGTTTCCCAAGGCGATCTGGCCGCAACTGTTCGGCGTCATGTCGGCGATCTGGGGCATTGCTGCCTTCAGCGGCCCGCTGCTCGGCGCGCTGATATCGCAATATCTGTCCTGGCGCTGGGCGTTCGGCGTCTTCGTCATCGGCGGCCTCTTCGCCGCCATCGCCTGCCTGTTCGTGCTGCGCGGGCCGCAGGCGACGCGCGCCCAGAACGACGGCACGGCGCTGCCGCGGTTCCCGGTGCTGGCGCTCGGCTGCCTCGCCGCCAGCATCGTGCTGATCGCGCTGGCAGGCGTGAAGGTGGAGGCCCTGCGCTCGTCCCTGCTGCTCGGCGCCGGCATTGCCGGCATCGTGCTGTTCTTCGTGCTCGACGCACGGCTGCCGGCGGCCCGGCTGTTCCCGTCGAGGCCGTTCAACCTCGGCACACCGCTGGGCAACGGCTTGACCATGGTCGCCGCCTTCTCGGTCGCCACCTGCTCCTTCGGCGTCTACGGCCCGCTGCTTTTGACCAGCCTGCACGGCATACCGGTTCTGACCACGGGCTACATCATCGCGGCGGAATCGATCTCCTGGTCCATCCTGTCCATCCTTGTCGCCAACGCCCCGCCGGAGCGCGAGCGCGTCATCGTGCTCGCCGGCGCGCTGATGATCGCCGGCGGCATAGCCGGCTTCGCCTATGCCGTTCCCGCCGGCAACATCCCGCTGATCCTTGGCTGCGCGATCCTGCAGGGCGGCGGCTTCGGCATCGCCTGGCCGTTCGTCACCCGCATCATCGTCGCTTCCGCGCCGGCCGCCGAACAGACGGTCGCGTCTTCCGCCGTGCCGACCATGCAGCGCATCGGCTATGCCGTGGGTGCGGCAAGCTGCGGCATCGTCGCGAACGCAAGCGGCTTCTCGCAGGGGCTCAGCGGCGAGGCCGAAGCGAATGTCGCGGCCTGGCTCTTCCTAGCCTTCCTTCCGCTCGGCCTGTTGGGCTGCATCGCCGCCTGGCGGCTGCCGCCCAGATCCGACGCCTGACCTCGAAAGATGCAAGCAATGCCTGAACCGACGAACCTGATCGCCTTCATCCTGATTGCAATCGGCATGGTGCTGACGCCCGGCCCGAACATGGTCTACCTCGTCTCCCGATCGATCAGCCAGGGGCCGAAGGCCGGCCTGATCTCGCTCTGCGGCGTTGCCCTCGGCCTCGTCATCTACATGCTTTGCGCCGCCTTCGGCATCACCGCGCTGCTGTTTGCCGTGCCCTATGCCTACGACGTTCTGCGCCTCGCCGGCGCGGCCTATCTGCTGTGGCTCGCCTGGCAGGCGGTGCGGCCCGGCGGCCAGTCGCCGTTCCGGGTCCGCGACCTGTCGAAGGACCGCCCGCGCAAACTGTTCCTGATGGGTTTCCTGACCGCCCTGCTCAATCCGAAGATCGCGGTGTTCTACCTGTCGCTGCTGCCGCAGTTCATCGACCCGGCGCGCGGCGACGTGTTTTCGCAGTCGCTGCTGCTCGGCGCCCTGCAGGTCATGACCAGCGTCAGCGTCAACACGATGATCGTGCTCGGCGCCTCCTCGATCAGCCTGTTTCTCGGCCGCCATCCCCTCTGGATGACGCTGCAGCGCTGGCTGATGGGAACGGTTCTGGCCGGCTTCGCCGTCAGGATGGCGACGGAGGCACAGCGATAAGCGTCGTGCCCGTTTCGACACAGACTCCCGCTGATGTCGAGGAGGTGATTTTCAAGCGCATTGAAAACTATCGCTCATTGAGTTCATCGCGATCGAACTTGAAATCCGCAGGGAGCCAACCACGAAAAGCGCGCAGGCGCTTTATCAATTCTCCGCGGGTCGGCTCGCGCAATACCGCAAGTGTTCCCTCGTCGATGACGGAAAGCTCGATATCATCTCCCACCTTCAAGTCGAGCGCCTTCACTACGGATGTAGGCAACCGGACAGCGAGGCTGTTTCCCCAGCGCGAAACTTTCATGTGAACGCTCCGTCGATTGACTATCCGGAACGTATATCACGGTGCCTCTTGCTTGGATCAGTGATCCGCCGCCTCGAGCATTTCGCCGGCCAACTTCTTGGCGTTGCTGAACCCAGCCAGCGCAGCAATCCGCCTCACACGAGCGTCTTCAACATCACCCGCGCATAGTCCCGATATCCGGCCCGCTCATACGCGGCAACGGCCGCGTCGTTGCCATCGAGCACGGTCAGCTTGAGCCGTGACATGCCGGCCTCGCGCGTCAACCGCTCCGCCTCCGCCAGCAAGGCCTGGCCCACGCCTTTGCCGCGCTGCGCCTCGGCCACGACGATATCGTCGACCCTGCCATAGCGCCGCGCAGCCTCGTCCATGTAGGGCTCGTCGGTATGCGCCGCCCACACCATCAGCCCGACGACCTTGCCTCCGGCTTCCGCGACAAGCGCCACGGCGCCCTGCCCGAGCCCCTGGATCATGTCGTCCACGCAGAACACAGCTCCGCCGCGGTCGGTGCGCCGGTCGCCGGTGATCGTGAATTCGTGGCGGTTGAGTTCGAGAAAAAGGTCGATGGCGGCTTCGCGGTCGGCCATCTCGAACGGTCGGATTTTCAGCGTCACGGAGGGTTCCTTTTCGGACGCCGAAGGCCGCCGTAGCCGTCAACCGTCGGTCGGCGGCTCATTCACAGGGATGGATTAGTGATCCATCGCCTTGACGATTTCCTCGGTCATCTTCTTGGCGTCGCCAAGCAGCATCATGGTGCCGTCCTTGTAGAACAGCGTGTTGTCGATGCCGGCGTAGCCCGAGCCGAGCGAACGCTTGACGAACAGGCAGGTGCGCGCCTTGTCGACGTCGAGGATCGGCATGCCGTAGATCGGCGACGACTTGTCGTCGCGCGCCGACGGGTTGGTCACGTCGTTGGCGCCGATGACATAGGCGACGTCGGCCTGCGCGAACTCGGAGTTGATGTCCTCCAGCTCGAACACCTCGTCATAGGGCACGTTGGCTTCGGCCAGCAGCACGTTCATGTGGCCGGGCATGCGGCCGGCGACCGGGTGGATGGCGTATTTCACCTCGACGCCATGCGCCTTCAGCTTGTCGGCCATCTCGCGCAGCGCGTGCTGCGCCTGCGCCACCGCCATGCCGTAGCCCGGCACGATGATGACTTTTTGGGCGTTCATCATCAGGAAGGCGGCATCGTCGGCCGAGCCCTGCTTGACCGTGCGCTCGATGCCGTCGTCGCTGGCTGCAGCCGTCTCGCCGCCGAAACCGCCCAGGATGACCGAGATGAAGCTCCGGTTCATGCCCTTGCACATGATGTAGGACAGAATCGCGCCCGACGAGCCGACCAGCGCGCCGGTGATGATCAGCGCCAGGTTGCCCAGCGTGAAGCCCAGCGCCGCGGCGGCCCAGCCGGAATAGGAGTTGAGCATCGACACCACGACCGGCATGTCGGCGCCGCCGATCGGGATGATGAGAAGGACACCGAGGGCGAGAGATGCCGCCACGATCAGCCAGAAGATCGTCGTGCTCTCGGTGGTCACCAGCATGACGATCAGCACGACCAGCGCGATGCCGAGAGCCGCGTTGATGACATGGCGCATCGGCAGCATGATCGGCTTGCCCGACATGCGGCCGTCGAGCTTCAGGAAGGCGATGACCGAACCGGTGAAGGTGATCGCGCCGATGGCGACGCCCAAGCTCATCTCGACCAGCGCCTGCGAATGGATGTCGCCGGCGGTGCCGATGCCGAAGCTTTCCGGCGCGTAGATCGCAGCAGCAGCCACCATGACGGCTGCGAGGCCGACCAGGCTGTGGAAGGCGGCGACAAGCTGCGGCATCGCGGTCATGGCGATGCGCCGCGCCGTATAGGCGCCGACGCCGCCGCCGATGGCGAGGCCAACGGCGATCAGCAAGGACTTTCCGGTCGTCAGCGTCTCCATCGTCAGCGCAAGCGTCGTGACGATGGCGATCGCCATGCCGATCATGCCGTAGAAATTGCCCTGCCGGCTGGTGGTCGGGTGCGACAGGCCGCGCAGCGCCAGGATGAACAGGATGCCGGAGACGAGATAGAGGAAGGACGCGAGGTTGGCGTTCATGACGTTGCGCTCACTTCTCTTTCTTCTTGTACATCGCCAGCATGCGCTGGGTGACCAGGAAGCCGCCAAAAATGTTGACCGAGGCAAGCACCAGCGCGACGAAGCCGAAACCAGTGGCCGCGCCCGAGGCCGAGATGCCGACCGCCAGCAGCGCGCCGACGACGATAACCGAGGAGATCGCGTTGGTGACGGCCATCAGCGGTGTATGCAGCGCCGGGGTCACCGACCAGACCACGTAGTAGCCGACGAAGATCGCCAGCACGAAGATGGCGAAGCGGAAGACGAACGGGTCGATCGCCCCGCCAGACAGCGCGTGCGCCGCGTCGCCCGCCGCATCGGCGGCGGCCGGCGCGTTGGCCAGGTCCTGCACCGCGAGCTTGACCGTCTCTGTCGCCTTGTCGAGCTGGTCGAGAGCCTGCTGAAGCGCCGACTGTTCCATCATGCCTCTCCCACGGTCTTCTTGGCCGTCTTCCTTCGCACCGCCGGCTTGGCGGGCTCAGGCGGCTCGACGTGTTTGTACGGGCCGTCAGTGGATGCTGCGCCCGCACCCTTCTTCCTGACCACCTTCGGCTTGGCGGGTTCGAGCGGCTCGACATGGCGTGCCGGGCCTTCGCTAGCCGAAGCCACCAGGACCGTCGCCGGGATCGCCGCCGGTTCGACATGCGGCTGTTCCGCCGCCTTGGCGAAGTTCGGATGCACGACCTTTCCGCCGTCGGTCAGCATGGTCGCCTTGACCAGTTCGTCGTCACGCTTGATGGCGATCTGCTTCGCAGCCTTGTCGACCATGGTCTCGAGGAAGGCGAACAGGTTCTTCGCATAGAGCAGCGAGGCCGACGCCGCGACGCGGCCGGGCACATTCAAATGGCCGACGATCTTGACGCCGTTGTCGGTGGTGACGACCTTGCCGGCCACCGCGCCCTCGACATTGCCGCCGCGCTCGACCGCCAGATCGACGATCACCGACCCCGCCTTCATCGAGGCGACCATCGCTGCCGACACCAGTTTTGGCGCCGGCCGGCCGGGGATCAGCGCCGTGGTGATGACGATGTCCTGCTTGGCAATGTGGTCGGCCGTCAGCGCCGCCTGCTTGGCCTGGTATTCCCTGGACATCTCCTTGGCGTAGCCGCCCGCCGTCTCGGCCGCCTTGAACTCCTCGTCCTCGACCGCCAGGAACTTTGCGCCGAGCGAGGCGACCTGTTCCTTGACCGCCGGACGAACGTCGGTCGCCGTGACGATCGCCCCCAGCCGCCGCGCCGTGGCGATCGCCTGCAGGCCGGCGACGCCGACGCCCATGATGAACACTTTCGCCGCCGGCACCGTGCCGGCCGCCGTCATCATCATCGGCAGCGCCCGGTCGTATTCGGCGGCTCCGTCGATCACCGCCTGGTAGCCCGCAAGGTTCGCCTGCGAGGACAGAACGTCCATCACCTGCGCACGGGTGATGCGCGGCATCAGTTCCATCGCAAAACCGGTCACGCCCGCCCGCGCCATGTCGGCAAGGGCTGCGTCATTGCCATACGGATCCATGATCGCCAGCACCGCGGCGCCGGGCTTGTAGCCCTTGAGCTCGGCAGCCGTCGGCCGGCGCACCTTCAGCACGACATCGGCCCGTCCGGCATCGGAGGCCTTGCCGATCACCGCGCCCGCCGCCGCGAAATCCGTGTCGATGATGCGCGACGCCAGGCCGGCGCCCGCCTCCACCACAACCTCGAACCCAAGCCCGACGAGACGCTTCACCGTATCGGGCGAAGCGGCGACCCGGGGTTCCGTTGCGTCAACCTCGCGCGGGATAAAAATCGTCTGCGACACAGCCATTTTCCCTTCGGCTCGTGCGTGGAGCGCCCGCGGCAAAGCCGCGAGCGTCGAATTCAGGAAATCGAGATATCCAGCCTAGCGCAGCAGGTAGCCGCCGACCGCGCAAACCAGAATGAAAAGGATGAGCGCGGAGAAGAAGCCGCCGCCGGCAAAAAAACCGAAGGCCATGGCGATGAGCAGCGCCGCGCAAATCAGCGAACCGAATTTCGCAAGAGACACGAACATCGAATAGGTATGCTCGTGTTCGGCATAGTCCATCTGGGCGCCCATCTCGAGCGGTCCGGTCGGGGTGTGGTCGGCCATGCGGGTCCCTCCGAAAGTCGTATTTTGGCACATAGCGAAATCATGACGCGAGGGCAATGGTTCGATTGGCCATGCGGCTGCGACAAGAGCGACGCAATTTTCTTGAAAATCGAACGCCATCCCAAAAATCCCGCAATCGCCTGCCCTCTTCGCACGGGCATCGCAGGGGGGGTGGAATGCGGTTCATGCGCACGGTAGTGGCGGCCGGCGGTTTTTGCGTGGCCGGTTTTTTGGCGCCGCCTGCCTCCCATGGCGAAGAACCGACCCGACGCTTCACCATCGGCGGCCTTCACCTCGACCTCGACCCGACGCAATGGACGGTCGAGCAGAACGGCGAAGGCTGGGCGATCCGCGGCGACAAGGTCCATATCGATGTCGTCATGCATCCCGGCGCGGCGGCCCTGTGTTCGCCGGCGGCGATGTCGGAGCGCGCCCGGCTTTTCCATTCCCACGCCTGGGAATTCCAGGAGGCGACGATAGAACGGCATGGCCGTCAACTCCATGTCGCGACCCTGGACATGGGCTGCCGCAACTGGACCGGCTCGCCCGTCTTCGCCTGTACCGCCCATGCCGGCAACATCTACACATTCACCGCCGACGCGGGAGGCTGCCGGGAGACGCCGCCAATGTACGACGGATATGTGCTGGAGGCGCTGGAGACACTGTCGGCGCAGTAGACGCGGCCGGTTCGGGTTCTTTCAAATTCCTTCCGCATTCTGTACGATCTGACGGTCGCCCGCGCGATGGAATGGGCCATGGCTGAGACGCTTCCGGAAAGATGACCGTCGACGAGTTCTTCGACTGGCAGCAGCGCCAGGACAGGAATCACAAACTGGTCGATGGCGTGCCGGTACTTCATCGCCGACCGCCGTCAGGCTCTCCCGCCGAGCACGCATCGGTCTATGCGAGACTGCTGCGGTCCGTCCATGAACGTGGCTCGAATCTGCCGTTCGAGCATGATGGGTGCAGGACGGTGAGATTTCCAACAGCTTCGGCTGTCGTGCATGTGATCTCGCCTTGGCAACTCGACTACGACGCGTTCAAGGAAATATCCGGCGATGTGTTCTGGAGTGACACACCGTGCGTCTTGATCGATGCCGAGCATCCGCGGGCGTCAACATGGAAGACGGTCGGAGGAGCCCGTTCTTCACACGAGCTACGCGGCCTGGACACTCTCGTCGAACTTCCTGAAGCTGGGATCAGATTCACTCTCCGTGACCTATACTAGCAACCGGTACTTTTGCCGATCCGTTGATCGCATGCCGGCATCGCAAGCTAGCCTTCAAACGCTGGGGCAAATCCGAGCGTTCCGCTTGATGCGATCCCGCGTAAAACAAGCCGCTGAACATACCTTGTATCGAGGTCCCGGTACTTCAACTGCCCGTCGCTTTGGAAGCCGATGCGACTATAGATGTCGGGATTGCCTATGAGGGCACAGCCCGTCGCGCCCCGATCATTCAGCAAATTCAGTCCCCTTGCAATCAACGCTTTGCCGATGCCCTGCCGCTGCCGCCCCGGCCGGACCGAAATCGGGCCGAGGCCAAACCAGCCGTCATGCGAGCCATCGATCGTAATCGGCGAAAAGGCGACATGCCCAAGGATCTCGCCGCCTTCCTCGGCGACGAGCGAAATCGTCAGGTCGCCTGCCGCGCGCAACCTTTGAACGATGTCGGCTTCGGTGCCGTCGCTGAAGGCCATCGGCTTGAACGCGGCCAAGGTGAGGTCGTGAATTGCATCGGCATCTGCCGCCGTTTCGTGTCGGATGAGCATCGCCAACTTCTCTGACGCGGCGGCCTCGCAGACGCCGCGCTTTACGACAGCCACCGCTTCCGGCGCTTGTAGTGCTTCACGTCGCGGAACGATTTCCGTCCCTCGCCGCCGACGCCGAGGTAGAATTCCTTGACGTCCTCGTTCTGCCTGAGCGCCGAGGCCGCGCCGTCGAGCACGATGCGGCCGGATTCGAGAATGTAGCCGTATTTGGCGTAGCGCAGCGCGATGTTGGTGTTCTGCTCGGCGAGCAGGAAGGAGACGCCCTGCTCCTCGTTGAGTTTTCGCACGATCTCGAAAATCTCCTCGACCAGTTGCGGCGCCAACCCCATGGAAGGCTCGTCGAGCAGGATCATTTTTGGCCGGCTCATCAGCGCCCGGCCGATCGCCGTCATCTGCTGCTCGCCGCCCGACGTGTAGCCCGCCTGGCTGGCGCGCCGCACTTTCAGCCGCGGGAAATACTCGTAGACGAGGTCGAGATCGGCGCGGATCGCGGCATTGCCGTCGCGCCGCGTGAAGGCGCCGGTCAAGAGATTGTCCTCGACAGACAGATGGCCGAAGCAATGGCGGCCCTCCATCACCTGGATGCAGCCGCGCCGCACCAGTTCGTTGGGCGAACGGGCCTGCACCTGTTCGCCCTCGAAGACAATCGTGCCCTTGGTCACCTCGCCGCGCTCGCCATGCAGCAGGTTGGAGATCGCCTTCAGCGTCGTCGTCTTGCCCGCGCCGTTGGCCCCCAGCAGCGCCGTGATGCCGCCGGCCGGCACCGACAGCGACACGCCCTTCAGCACCAGGATGACATGGTCGTAGATCACCTCGATGTTGTTCACCGAGAGGATGGGGGTCGATGACGCAGGAGGCGGATAGGCCATGCGGGCTCCGAGGTTCCCCTCCCCCTTGAGGGGAGGGTGCCGAGCGTAGCGAGGCGGGAGGGGTCCTCGCGGCAGTATGAGAGGCAAAAGAACGTCGAGCACTGCCGCAACGACCCCTCCCGGCCCTGCGGGCCACCCTCCCCTCAAGGGGGAGGGAGACGCTTCACTTGCAAGCCTCGTTCACCGGCCAAGGCGCGTTGGACTCGGCGTATTTCTTCGCCCCTTCCAGCACCAGCGGCTCGATCATGGCCTGGTCCGCTTCAAGCAGGTCCGAGACTTTTACGAACTTCGCGCCGTCCCATTGCAGCATCCAGCCTCCCGAATGGCCGGAATGATTGCCGCAGGAAGTCGAGAACGGCGGCACCATGCCTTCCATGCCGATTTCCTTCAGATAGGCCTCGTCAAGCTTCAAATTCTCGAGTCCCCAGCGCAGTTGCTCGGCGTTCACCACCTTGGTGTCGAAATGTTTCTGCGCCGCCTTGATGCCCTCGACCACGAACATCGAGATCACCACGCCGCGCTGATAGAAGACATAGTCGAATTCTTCCCGCGGCAGCAGCGAATTGCCCGCCTCGACCACCAGCTGCTTGATGTCCTTCATCACCTTGGAGTCCGAGACAGGATAGCTCCAGGAGATCGAGCGGTAGCCTTTTCCCGCCTCGCCGATGGTCTTCAAATCGGCATCGCTGCCCGACCACCAGATGCCGACGAACTTGTCCATCGGGAACTTCGTCTTGGCGGCCTCGGCCAGCGCGCCGGCGTTCATCGCGCCCCAGCCCCACATCAGCACGAAATCGGGCCGCTCGCGGCGGATCTGCAGCCACTGCGCCGACTGGTTCTGCATCTCCTTCAGCCCGACCGGGATCGGCAGCAGCGTAAACCCGTACTTTTCCGCATAGGCATGCAGCAACGGGATCGGCTCCTTGCCGTAGGGCGCGTCGAGGTGCAGCAGCACGATCTTCTTCCCCTTCAGGCTTTCCAGATTCCCCTCGGAAACGTTCTTCAGGATCATCGAGGCACCGTCCCAGTAGCTGGCCGGCGGATTGAACGCCCACTGGAACACCTTTCCGTCGGCCATCGGCGAGAAACCGTAGCCGGGCGCCAGGATCGGCACCTTGTCGACATTGGTCTTCGGCAGCACCTGCAGCGTGATGCCGGTCGACCAGGGCTGGGTGACGATCGAACTCGTCTTGGTCTTCTCGTAGCACTCGGCGCCCTTCTCGGTGTTGTAGCCGGTCTCGCACTCGTCATATTTCAGCTTGACGCCGCCGACGCCGCCGTCCCGCTCGTTGAGCATGGTGATGTAGTCGCGCTGCCCGTTCATCAGCGGCGTGCCGGTCGCGGCGAACGGCCCGGTCCGGTAGGACAGGTTGGTGACGTTGATGGTGTCCTCGGCGAAGGACTGCCCGGCCAGCGTCAGCCCGGCAATAAGGCCTGCCGCCAGCAAGGTCTTGGAAATCAGGCGTGTCATGCGGTTCCTCCAGTTTCGTTTCTCGTTCACGCCGGCAGGTGACCCCGCCGCCCAAGCGGCCCGGCGGCCGCTATTCTCCTCACATTAGTGCGGAAAAGGCCACATGATGAGCTTTTCCCGGATGATTGCCCAGAAGCGCGCCAGCCCATGCGGCTCGACAATCAGAAACAGGATGATCAGCCCGCCGATGGTCATGGTGTTCAGGTGCTCGACCATCGCCGAACTCAGCGGCAGGCCGACCGCCGCCGGCAGCGTGCCGATGATCACCGGCAGCGCGACGATCAGGATCGCGCCGAGATAGTTGCCGAGCACCGAGCCCAGCCCGCCGATGATGGCGATGAACAGCACGCGGAAGGACAGCGGAATGTCGAAGGCCACCGGCTCGGCGGCGCCGCGCCACAGGAACACGAACAGCGCGCCGGCCACCCCGACGATATAGGACGACACGGCGAAAGCCGACAGTTTCGCCTTCATCAGATTGATGCCGACCAGTTCGGCGGCGATGTCCATGTCGCGCACCGCCTTCCACATCCGCCCGATACGGCCGCGCGTGATGTTGATCGCCAGAAAGGTGATCAATGCAACGATGACCAGCACGACGTAATATTGCACGACCGCGGTCGCGTTCGGTCCGGCCACCGGATGGCCGAACACCGAAATGGTCGGCACCTGGATCGAGCCGGACGAATTGTCGTTGTAGAGCCACGACCATTTCTCGAACAGCCAGACCAGGAAGAACTGCGCGGCGAGCGTCGCGATGGCGAGGTAAAACCCCTTGATCCGGAGCGACGGCAGGCCGAAGGCGACGCCGATCGCCGCCGAGAAAAAACCCGACAGCAGGATCGCCACGATCAGGTTGAGGTCTGGAAAGATCGTCGTCAGCTTGTAGCAGGCATAGGCGCCGACGCCCATGAAAGCTCCCGTGCCGAGCGACAGTTGCCCGGCATAGCCGGTGAGGATGTTCAGCCCGAGCGCCGCCAGCGCATAGATCAGCACCGGCGTCAGCAGCGCGCGGAACACGAATTCGTTGGCCGTCATCGGGAAGACAGCGAAGGCGAGCAACAGGATGAAGCCCAGCAGCCATGCATCCTGGCGGACCGGGAACAGCGCGTGGTCGGCGCGGTAGGACGTCTTGAACTGGCCGGCGGTGCGGTAGAGCATCAGAACGACCGCCTCCGGAGTTTGATCGCGCAGACGCCCGCAACCATCAGCGCTGTTGCAGAGCAAATGGCGCAAAAGATGATGATGTCGATTGCATCGCCTTCTTGAGCCGATCCGGGGCCACGGTCCACCATATCGGAATAGGCGACAAAGGCGATCATCGAAAAGAAGAGGGTCGTTAGCAGGCCAATAACAACGAGAGACCAATTCAGGAGTCTCATCCTCACACCCGCTCGATGATGCGTTCGCCGAACAGGCCCTGCGGCCTAAACAGCAGCACGATCAGCGCCAGCACGAAGGCGAACCAGGTCTCGGTGTTGCCACCCAGCAGCGGCTGGCCCCAGTAGATCTCGAACAGCTTTTCCAGCACGCCGATGGCGATGCCGCCGATGATGGCGCCGGAGACGGATTCCAGCCCGCCCAGCATCAGCACCGGCAGCGCCTTGTAGGCGATGACCTCCAGCGCGAAGGACACGCCCGCACGGGCTCCCCAGACGATGCCCGTTGCAAGCGCGATGACGCCGGCGATGAACCACACCAGCACCCAGATGGTCGACAGCGAGATGCCGACCGACAGCGCCGCTTGGTGATCGTCGCCCAGCGCGCGGATGGCGCGCCCCATTTTCGACCGGTTGAGAAAGATGAGCAGCACCGCCACCAGCACCACCGCGCCGACCACGGCGGTCAGATCCTTCTGCTCGATCGACACGAACCCACCGAACGGCTCGAACGTAAAACTGCCGGTCGGGATATGGAGCTGCTCGGTGATCATCACCTTGTTCTCGCCGCCGAAAATGATCTCGCCGAAGCCGATCAGGAACAGCGTGATGCCTATAGTGGCCATGAACAGGATGATGTCGGGCTGGTTGACCAGCGGCCTGAGCACCACCCGCTCGATGGCGACGGCGAGCACGAACATGACGGCGAGCGTCAGCGGCACGGCCAGCAGCGCCGGCACGCCATGCTCGTGAAAGCCGATCAGGGTGAGCGCGGCGAACACCACCATGATGCCTTGCGCGAAGTTGAAGATGCGCGAGGATTTGTAGATCAGCACGAACCCCAGCGCGATCAGCGCATAAAGCACGCCGGCGACCAGCCCTTCCCACAGCACCTGCAGCAAAAAGTCCGGCGCGGCGATCATGTCCGCGAACGGTTTTAGGAAGATGGCGTTCAGGAGGTCCATGGTGTTCTCCCATGGTCATACCTCGCGCCGCCCACCCCCCTCTGTCCTGCCGGACATCTCCCCCTCGAGGGGGGAGATTGGCTGTGGCGACCTTGCCGCCCATTCATCAACGTCGGGGATCGGCGAAAGCGGAGACGACAGCCAATCTCCCCCCTTGAGGGGGACATGTCCGGCAGGACAGAGGGGGGTGTTGCGAGAAGCATCAATCCCTCACCCCGCCAGTTGCGGAAACAGCCCCAGCAACCCGACGATGATCAGATACAGCGCCACGATGTAGTTCAGCAGCCTTGGCACGATCAGGATCAGCACGCCGGCGATCAGCGAGATCAGCGGGGTGACGGCGATGGTGGTGATATCCATGGAAAACTCCTTTCAGTGCGCTACGCCGAGATAGGCGGCGATGACGGCCTGGTTTGACTTGACGGCATCGGGAACACCGTCGGCGATCTTCTTGCCGTAGTCGAGAACGACGACCCGGTCGGAAAGGTCCATGACCACGCCCATGTCGTGCTCGATCAGCGCAATCGTGGTGCCGCGCTGGCGGTTCACGTCGATGATGTAGCGGCTCATGTCCTCCTTCTCCTCGAGGTTCATGCCTGCCATCGGCTCGTCGAGCAGCAGCAGCGACGGCTCCATCGCCAGCGCCCGCCCGAGTTCCACCCGCTTCTGCAAGCCGTAGGGCAGCTTGCCGACAGGTGTGCGCCGGATGTGCTGGATTTCGAGGAAGTCGATGATCTCCTCGACTTTTTCGCGGTGCTCGATTTCTTCGCGCAGCGCCGGCCCGTGCCACAGCATTTGCCAAAACAGGTTTTTGTTCATATGCACCGAGCGGCCGGCCATGATGTTGTCGAGCGTCGACATGCCCTTGAACAGCGCGACGTTCTGGAAGGTGCGGGCGATGCCCTGGCGAACCGCGTGATGCGGCTTCATCGCCCGCCGCGTCTTTCCCCGAAAGACGATCTCGCCCTTCTGCGGCGTATAAAACCCGTTGATGACGTTGAGCATCGACGTTTTTCCCGCGCCGTTCGGCCCGATGATCGCCCTGATTTCGCCCTTTCGGATGTCGAAGGAAATATCGGTGATCGCTTTCACACCGCCGAAGGACAGCGAGACGTTGCGAACGTCCATGAGGAGGCCGCCAGGGGCGATGCCCTCGTTCGGTGGCGTCGGCGCGGTCTCCTTTGTCGCCCCGCTCATTCGGCCGCCTCGCGTTTCAGCGCGTATCGGGCCAGCCGCTGCGCAAGCGTTCCCGTATGCAGTTCGAACAGGTGGTTGTCCTCGTCGTAAAAATAGAGCGAGCGGCCCTCGCCTTCCACGCGCGGCCGCGGCGGGCGCAGATCGAGGCCGAGCCGCCCGATCCGTTCGGCGTAGGCATCGAAGTCGCTGTCGTCGATCTTGAACGCCACGTGATTGTAGCTGCGGGCCGGAAGCGCCTCTCCCTCCATGATCGCGATCCACAGATCGCCGATCAGGAAGAACTTTTCCCGGGACAGGGAAAAGGTGTCGCCGCCGCTCGAATACACTTGCTCCGCGCCCAGCACCTCGGTCAGGATCCGCGACATGCGGTCGAGGTTCCTGACCACGAAGGTCATGTGGGAGAGACCTTCGACCACTACGCCGCCTCCGCTGCTGGCTGGACCGCCGGATAAGTCTTCGCCTCCGCGATCTTCACCGTGGCGCTGATGCGGCCTTTTCGCCCGTCCTCGTAGGTTACCTCCGTGTCCACGAACTTTTCGGCCGACCCGTCGTACAACGCCTCGACCAGCGGCCGGTAGCGCTCGGACACGAAGGCTCGGCGCACCTTCTGCGTGCGCGTCAGCTCGCCGTCGTCGGCGTCGAGTTCCTTGTGCAGGATGAGGAAGCGTTTGATCTGCGCGCCCGCCATCACCGGCTCGCGCGACAGCCGCCGGTTGGTCTCGTCGACATGGCCGGCGATGATCTTGCAGACGTCAGGATGCCCGGCCAGTTCCTGGTAGGAGGCATAGGCGATGTTGTTGCGTTCGGCCCAGTTGCCGACCGCCTGCAGGTCGATGTTCAAAAACACGCCGACGAAGTCGTGCCCGTGGCCGAAAGCCACCGCCTCCTTGATGTTCGGGAAAAACTTCAGCGTGTTCTCGATGTATTTCGGCGCGAACAGCGCGCCCGAATTCAGCTTGCCGACGTCCTTGGCCCGGTCGATGATCTTCAGCTGGCCGGCGGCATCGAAGAAGCCGGCGTCGCCGGTCTTCACGTAGCCGTCGTCGGTGACGGTTTCGGCGGTCGTCTCCTGCTGCTTGAAATAGCCGGAAAACTGGCCGGGCGAACGGAACTGCACCTCGCCGGCATCGGTGATGCGGATGTCCACGTTCGGCGCCGCCGGCCCAACCGTGTCGGCGCGCACCGCGCTGTCGTTCTGGCAGGTCACGTAGAGGAACGCCTCCGTCTGCCCGTAGAGCTGCTTCAAATTGATGCCGAGCGAACGGAAAAAGGAAAAAAGGTCCTGGCCGATCGCCTCGCCCGCCGTATAGGCGACGCGGATGTTTGAGAGCCCAAGCACATTGCGCAGCGGCTGGTAGATCAGGAATTTTCCGAGCGCATAGTCGAGCCTGGCCGGCAGCGGCACCGGCCGGCCTTCCAGGATAGCCTCGCCATGCCTGGCGGCCACGCCGATCCAGCGCCGATACATCCAGCGTTTCAGCCGGCCGGCGTCCTCCATGCGGATGGTGACGCTGGTCAAGAGCTGCTCGAAGACGCGCGGCGGCGCGAAATAGAAGGTCGGCGCGATCTCGCGCAGATCCTGCGCCACCGTCTCGCTGCTCTCCGGGCAGTTCATGCAGAAGCCGGAGACATAGCCCTGCGCATAGTTGAGATAATGGTCGCCGACCCAAGCGAGCGGCAGGTAGGCGAGCACGCTGTCGGCTTCGCTCAGCCGGTCGAAGGCAGCGGTGTCGCGCGCCGCATTGACCGAACCGCGCGCCGGGATCATGACGCCCTTGGAACGGCCGGTCGTGCCTGAGGTGTAGAGCATCACCGACGTGTCGTCGCCGGACGCACCGCGAATTCCCTCCTCCCATGCCTTGCCGCTTTGAGTATCGGCGGCAAGCACGGCCGCACCACGCTCCTGCACGCTCTCGAACGAATGCAGCATCGGCTGGCGGTAGTTCGTCAGCCCGCGCGGTTCGTCATAGATAATCGCGCCGAGCGACGGGATGCGCTCGATCGTGCCAAAAATCTTGTCGACCTGCTCCTGGTCCTGCACCACGGCGAAGCGCGCGCCGGCATGGTCGAGCACATAGGCCATCTCGTCGGCCACCGCGTCGCCATAGACCGGCACCGGTATCGCGCCGAGCGACTGAGCGGCGGTGAAAGTCCAGTAGAGACGCGGCCGATTCGAGCCGATGATGGCGATGTTGTCGCCCTTGCGCAGGCTCAGCGCCTCCAGTCCAAGTGCGAATTTGCGGATCTCGTCGCGTTGCTGCGCCCAGCTCCAGCTCTGCCAGATGCCGAGATCCTTGTGGCGCATGGCCGGCTTGTCGCCGAAGCGAACGGCGTTCAGCAGCAGATATTTCGGAAACGTATCGAGGTCTGAGGCGGCGGCGGAGGCCGTCGATGCCATGACCATGCTCCTCCCGGTCCGCTTTGCGCGTTGTCGGGCCATAGTGCCGATAGCGGCGGCCAATGCAACACGACATTAGCCTAATATCGGGAGGGCATCGGGAATTTCGTTCGCCGGCCAGCCGGCAAACGGCATCAGGCGACGTCGCGGATATATTTCGCCGTCGGCAGGATGGTCAGCGGTGCAAGCTCTCCCCGGTTCGGCTTGGCGAACAGCATGCGCTGCTCCATCGGTGTCGACTTGAAGAACGGGTAGCGCGTGAACGACCGCTCGCGGATCGCCGCGACCGTGGCGCGATAGAGCACGACCGGATAGTTCAGGCCGGGATAATCGCGCAACTCGCCGATCTGCTCGGACCGGTAGATGCGCTTGTAGAAGCCGACATGCTCTTCCTTGATGGTCGACAGGCAATAGGGCGCCTGGAAATGGAAGCACGCCATGCCCGCCAGCCTGAGCGTCAGGTAGGGTATCTGCGGATAGACCCGCGACCATTCCGGATCGGCCGCGAAGCGGCTGGGGTCGATGAAGGTGTCGCCCGCGGCCAGCAGCGGCCGCAATATGTCGCCATACACCATCATCGACGGCGAAAGCGGCACCTTGCCGCTGACATGATGGATGCGAAGCGTGCTGACCAGCGTGCCGTCCACATAGATGCCGAACTTGTAGCAGTTCGGGGTCTCGTCGAGCGGGTCGTGGATCATCTGGCCGGGAATGTCCGACACCATGTCGGAGAGACGGTAGGATTTATAGCGAAGCCGGTAGATGTCTTCGAGATCCTCGCCCTTGTCGCAGCGCCGGTATTCCGTACGTTCGAGAAGCTCCGAGACCTTCCTCGAGAACTCCGAGATTTCAGGCACACCGGTGACTTCGGCACCGGCCGCAGCGCCCAGTGCGTATCGCATGTCCGTCATTTCATGGCCCCTAGCCCCGCCAGAATGAGGGTGAACCGCGGCAGTTCAGGTGTAAAGGTGAAAACTGTACACGTCGTGTTTACCAAGCGTTAACCTTAAGAAAAAGTTAACAAAATCGTTAATTGGCCGTCGCCACCCCCAAAAGGACGGGCGTGCAACACCCGACGAGCCTCGGCCTTATTCGCCAGGGAGTGGGAATCAGCGGCGCGACTTGCGCTGCGTGGCGGGTTTGTCCGGTGCGAACGGCCAGACGGTGGTCGACATCGTCTCGATGCCAGCGGCCGACAGCGCGGAACCGAACAGGAAACCCTGCAGCAGGTCGGGTTTCACCTCGTTCGCCAGGATTCTGAGCTGTTCGAAGGTCTCCACACCTTCGATCGTGACCGCAAGCCCCAGCGGCCGCGACAGATTGACGATGCCCTTGAGCAGTTCCAGCGAACGCGGGTTGCGTGTCACGTCGAGCAGGAAGCTGCGGTCGATCTTGATCTTGTCGAGCGGCAGCGTGTGGAGGTAGCTCAGGCTGGAGTAGCCAGTGCCGAAATCGTCCAGCGCGATGCGCACGCCGATCTGTCGCATCTCCTCGATGAAGTTGCGGGTCAGCGCCTTGTCGTCGAGCAGCGCGGTCTCCGTGACCTCGATCTCCAGCCGCTGCGGCGACAGGCCGGCGGCAACCAGCGCGTCGCGCACCTTCTCGACGATGTCGCGGTTGCGGAAATCGCGTGCCGAAAGATTGACCGACACACCGATCGGCTCCGGCCATTTCGCGCACTCGCGGCAGGCCGAATCCAGCATGAAGGCGCTTATTTCCGAGATGATGCCCATCTCCTCGGCCAGCGGTATGAAGATGCCGGGCGAGATCGGGCCGAGGTCGGGATGGTCCCAGCGGCAGAGCGCCTCGCAGCTGGCGATCCGCATCGTGCTCATCGCCACGATCGGCTGGTACACGACACGCAGCGACCGCGTCTCGATCGCGGTCCTGAGGTCGGCCTTCATCAGTTGCCGGTTGCGGAAGGCTGCATCCATCGCCGACTCGAACAGCCGCCAGTCGTTCTTGCCGAGTTCCTTCGCCTTGTAGAGCGCCAGGTCGGCCTTGACGATCATCGCGTCGACGTCGGTATCCTTCACCCGCGACAGCACGGCGCCGCCGCTGACCTGCACGCGCAGCGCATGGCCCGCGACGTCGACTTCTCCCTGCAGACCAGCGAAGATACGGTCGAGCATCGACGCCAGATGGCTCTCGTCCTCGACCTGGTCGAAGAACACCATGAATTCGTCGCCGCCGAAGCGGCTGACCTTGGTGGTCTCGCTGGCGAAAGCCGCCAGCTTTTCGGCAACCGCGTAGATCAGGCCGTCGCCGATCGGATGTCCCAGCGTGTCGTTGACGCTCTTGAAGTCGTCGAGGTCGAGCACCGAGATGGCGCAGAGCCGGCTGCGATCCCCGCCGGCAAGCGCCTCGGCGACGATCTCGTGGAAGTAGGCGCGGTTGGGCAGGCCGGTGAGGCTGTCGTAGCGCGCCATCGATCGGATCTTCTCCTCCGCCTCGACGCGCGCCGTCACGTCCTCGAAGGTGATGACGCCCAGTTCCTGGCTGCCTTCGCGCGCCGAGAATTCATAGTGCTGGCCGTTGGTGAACGACACCAGGACCTTGCGGTTGCGGCCTTCGCTCAGCGCCCGCGTCAATTGCGCCTCGACGAAGCGGCAGTCCTTGGCGTCGAGCAGGCCGCCGGCAACGCCGCGCATCAGCAGCGAATGGATCGAACGGCCGAGCAGCGCTTCCGTGGTCTTGAGCGACATCAGATGCGCCGCCTCGGCGTTGGCGACGACCACCTTGCCGTCCGGCCCCAGCATCACCAGGCCGTGCGACATGGTGTTCAGCGCCCGGTTGAAGCGTTGCGCAAGGCTGTCGGCCTTGCGCTGCTCGGAGAGAGCCTTGAACAGCACGTCTCGCACCAGATCGGCGAAGCGCTTGATGGCGAAGAAGAACGGCACCGAAAGCGTACCGAGGATCACGTGATAGACGTCGCCGCGCAAGATGAAGCCCAGCGAGATCGGCCAGGTCATGGTCATGATGAAGATCATGACCATGCGTGGCGAACCGTAGTTGCGGCCGGAGATCGAGGTCGCAGAGGCGAGCGTCACCGACACCGCGGCGATCTCGGCGAAATTGTCATGCGCCAGATAGATGCCGACGAAGCAGAAGAGCCCCAGCATCAGGCCGTGCATGGAGCCGTAGAGGATGTAGTCGTTCTCGCGCCGTCGTGCCTCGTCCCAATCCTTGGGCGGCGGCGCGTTGCGGTATTTGCTCATGTTGCCGAGCCGCAGCACGGCGACGGCCATCAACCCGGCGGCGACATAGAGGTAGAGCTGATTGTCGGTTTTCCAGTAGCAAAGGAAGACAAGCAGGGTCTGCGCCGCGAATCCAATGGACAGCGTAAGACCGTCGCGGAAAAGCGTTTCCACGAACGGTATGTAGACGTCGACCGAATAATCGCTCTTTCGCCTGATTGACACGCCGCGTTCCCGGCCCTGATGCGCCCCAACCAGTGGCACAATCCGCTTAAGAAAGGCTTAGGCGAGCACGATCCGTCGCAGGGCAGGAAAATTATAGAAATATAAAAGCTGCCTCGAAATCCGCGCAGAAACGGCGGAAAAGCCAGGAACTGAACGCCAAGGTGGCGTGGCTGGACTGCCCGCTACTCTGCCGCGCGCACCATCGGTTCGGCTTCCGGCTGGTCGAGCCACGCAAGCAGCCGGTCGCGCTCGGCATCGGCCTTCGCGACACTCGCCTGCTTGACGTGGCCGTAGCCGCGAATCAGCTGCGGCAGGGAGGCGAGCGCCACGGCCGCCTCGATGCGGCGCGGCTCCAGGACGGACAGGATACGATCCGTATCCTCCTCGTAACGCTTGAGCAGCATGCGCTCCATCCGCCGCTCGTCGGTATAGGAGAACGGATCGAACGCCGTCCCGCGCACCCCGCGCAATGCAGCAAGGACCCTGAACCCCTTCATCATCCAGCCGGAGAATCTGGATTTGAGCGGTTTGCCGTCGGGGTCGCGGCGCCCGAGGATCGGCGGGGCGAGGTGGAATTCGAGCCGGTCGAAACTCTGGAACTCCTGGCTCAACTGCCGCTGGAACGAGCCATCGGTATAGAGCCGCGCCACCTCGTACTCGTCCTTGACTGCCATCAGCTTGAACAGGCTGCGAGCGACGGCTTGCGTCAACTCCGTTGAGCCCGGCACCGCCCTGGCCTCGGCGGCGCGGACGGCCGCAATTCGATCGACATAACGCTTCGCATAGGCGGCGTTCTGGTAGCCGGCGAGGAAAGCGGCGCGGCGCGAAATCACCTCGTCCAGCGACTGCGACGGCTCTGCGATCTGTGCAGCGCCCGCCCCGGCAGCAAGCTTGCGTACGAACTCCGGATCGTGCGCCGCCCGGCGGCCCCAGCGGAACGCCGCGACGTTCATCGCCACCGCCTCGCCGTTCAACTCGATCGCCCGCTCCACCGCTTCCGCCGACAGCGGCAGCGCGCCAGCCTGATGGCTGAAACCGAGCATGAACATGTTGGCGCCGATCGAATTGCCGAACAGCACGCTGGCGGCGCGTGTCGCGTCGAAGAAATGCGCCCGATCGTCACCGGCGGCCTTGCGGATCGCCCGCTTCAGCCGCTCGGTCGGCAGCGAGAAATCGGCCACGCGGGTAAAATCGCCCGGCATGATTTCGGCCGTGTTGGCCACGAAAACTGTGTGCCCCTCACGCACCGCTGCCAGCACTTTTCGCGAGCCGGAGACGACGAGGTCGCAGCCAAGGACCAGATCGGCCTTGCCGGCGGAAACCCGGATCGCGTGGATCTCTTCCGGCGTCTTCGCGATGCGCACATGAGTGAACACCGCGCCGCCCTTCTGGGCGAGCCCGGCCATGTCGATCATGCCGCAGCCTTTGCCCTCCAGATGCGCCGCCATGCCGAGGATGGCACCGATGGTGACGACGCCTGTGCCGCCGACCCCGTCGATGATCGCCGACCATCCGTCGTCGCCGAGCGCGAACGGCCGAGGTTCCGGCACGCCGTCGAGCGGATCAGTCGATCCCGCCAGACCTCCGGCTTTTCTGATCTTGGCCCCATGCACCGTCACGAAGGACGGGCAGAAGCCGTTGACGCAGGAGAAATCCTTGTTGCAGCTCGACTGGTCGATGCGCCGCTTGCGCCCGAACTCGGTCTCCACCGGCTGCACCGAAACGCAGTTCGACTTCACCCCGCAGTCGCCGCAGCCCTCGCACACCAGCTCGTTGATGATCACTCGCTTGTCCGGATCGGGGAACGTGCCGCGCTTACGCCGCCGGCGCTTTTCCGCCGCGCAGGTCTGGTCGTAGATGAGAACCGAGACGCCCCTGACCTCGCGCAACTCGCGCTGCACCCGGTCCATGTCGTCGCGGTGGTTGACCGTCGTACCCGTGGGAAAATTGGCCGGCCCGTATTTGTCCGGTTCGTCGCTCACGACCGCAATACGCTCGATGCCCTCGGCGCGCACCTGCTCGGCGATGGCGAACACCGTCAGCCCGCCCTCATGCGGCTGGCCGCCGGTCATTGCCACGGCGTCGTTGTAGAGGATTTTGTAGGTGATGTTGGCGCCCGACGCCTTTGCGAAGCGCATCGCCAGGCTGCCGGAATGGTTGTAGGTGCCGTCGCCGAGGTTCTGGAAGATGTGCTCGCGCGTCGTGAACGGCGCTTGGCCGACCCATTGCGCACCCTCGCCGCCCATCGCGGTGAAACCGGAAGTCGCGCGGTCCATCCACAGCGCCATGAAGTGACAGCCGATACCGGCCGCCGCCACCGATCCGTCCGGCACCTTGGTCGAGCTGTTGTGCGGACAGCCCGAGCAGAAATACGGCGTGCGCTGGCCGATGTCCTTAGTGTCGGCCAGCATCGCCTGGAACTGCCTGAGCCGCGAAGCGCGTGCCGCGACCTCTTCCGAATGACCGATGGTGCGCAGGATGCGCTCGGCCAGCGCAATGGCGATCTCGTTCGGGTCGAGCGCGCCCTTGGCCGGAAACAGCCAACTCCCGCGCTCGTCGGTCTTGCCGACGACCAGCGGCCGGTGGCTGGTGTTGTACAGCGCTTCCTTGACCTGCACCTCGATCAGCGAGCGCTTTTCCTCGACGACGACGATCGTCTCCAGCCCGTCGGCGAATTCGGCGATGTGCTCGAAATCGAGCGGCCACGGCGCGCCGACCTTGAACAGGCGGATGCCGAGCCGGTTGGCCGCCGCCTCGTCGATGCCGAGGTCGTCGAGCGCCTGGCGGACGTCGAGATAGCTCTTGCCGACGGTGATGATGCCGAGCTTCGCGCCACGCCCGCCCGAATAGACGATGCGGTTGATGCCGTTGACACGAATGAAGGCCGCCACCGCCGCGCGCTTGTATTCATGCAGCCGCGCTTCCTGCCCGAGCTGGTCGAGCTCGTTGCGGATGCCGATCCCGCCCGGCGGCATGTCGATCTCCGGCAGGACGATCTTCACCCGATCGAGCGAGGCATCGACCGAGGCCGTCGATTCGATGTTGTCCTTGACGCATTTGATCGCCGTCCAGGTGCTGGAGAACCGCGACAGCGCGTAACCGTAGAGCCCGTAGTCGATGACTTCCTGCACGCCGGCCGGATTGAGCACCGGGATCATCGCGTCGACGAAGGCAAACTCGGTCGCATGGGCGTTGGTGGACGATTCGGCCATATGGTCGTCGCCCATCAGCGCCAGCACGCCGCCATGCTTCGACGTGCCGGCCAGATTGGCGTGGCGGAACACGTCGCCGGAGCGGTCGACGCCCGGGCCCTTGCCGTACCATAGCCCGAACACCCCGTCGTGGCGGCCCTCGCCGCCAAGCTCGGCCTGCTGCGTACCCCAGCAGGCGGTCGCAGCCAGCTCCTCGTTGAGGCCGGGCTGGAAGACGATGCTGGCGTCGCCGAGCTGCTTGCGCGCCTTCCACAACTGCATGTCCAGCCCGCCGAGCGGCGACCCGCGATAGCCGGAAACGAATCCCGCCGTATTCAGGCCGACAAGCCTGTCCCGCTCACGCTGCATCAGAAGCATGCGCACGACGGCCTGGGCGCCGGACAGGAAGACGCGCTCCTTCGACAGGTCGAACTTGTCGTCGAGCGCGACGTCGTGAAGGGTCATGCGTTAATGCCTGTTGGGGCCGGGCGAAGAAGCCGACCCTCGTGGGTTCGTTGCGGCGGACTCTTTCGCTCCTTGAACCCCACGTCAAACAAATTTGCATGAACGCCCGGTAACATAGAGTCAGCGGACCTATCCTTGCCCCCTCGCCGGACACGGCGGCTTGCCGGCGCCGGGCAGTTTGCCGTCCGGATGCCCCGCAAGCTCTGGATTGGGCGAATAGAGCGGGCCGACGACCAGCGGCCTGTCCGGCAGCACGTCCTGATCCTCACTCGAGGTGATCGTCGTCTCGATGGTCTGCTTCGCCGTCCCGCCGGCATCGTCGATGCGGATCGAAACTGCATAGGGCCGATCCTTGACCACACAGCGCAGCGGCGGGCTGATGATCGTCGTCCTGTTGAATTTTGGCCAGATCTTCTCGCTTACGACGATCGGGGCACCACCGGCCGGATCCTCGAAACTGACCACCGCCGTCTCGCCCTCCGTCGGCGGCTTCACCGGCGCGATGTTCACCAGATAGGTCGCGGTGGCATTGCGGTAGTTGAACACGAAGATCTTGCCGTCGAGCCGGTAGTACTCGCCCTCGCCGCCGGTATCGCGGCAGGAGGCGACGGCGAGACCGGCCACCAGAAGGACAAGGACCCACAAAAGGCTGCGCAGGGCCGCGGTTTCGAATCGTTTGCGGCGGCCCCGGCGCTCGACGACGCCCCCCTCTGTCCTGCCGGACATCTCCCCCACAAGGGGGGAGATCGACGAGCAGCGATCGCCTGCGCCTGTCTTGCAACGTTGGCGATTGGCGACATCAGAGATGACGGCCAATCTCCCCCCAAGCGGGGGAGATGTCCGGCAGGACAGAGGGGGGCAACGTAGAGCGCCAGGATTGCCGACAGCCATCCGCGACCGCTCGACCAGTTCACGCATCGGCGTCCTCCAAGACCTTGCGCCGCCGATAATGCCTCTGCGCCTTCTGCCGGTTGCCGCACACCGTCATGTCACACCAGATGCGGCTGCGGTTGCGGCTTTCGTCGAGGAACAGCCAGCGGCAATTGGCGCAAATCCTGATCCGCTCTGCCCGCGCCGGCGGCAGCAGCGACAGCGCCGAGACCGACAGCGCCGCCTCGAAGGCAATCGGCGCGCCTGGCTCACCCGGCATCGGCCGCCCCTTCTCGATCCGCCCGTGCCCGACAAGGCCATCGGCGCAGGCGAATAGGAGCGTGGCAAGGTCGTCCGTTTCGACACCGCCATGCAGCACGCCGCGCCGGAACAGCCGGTCCGTCGCCTCACGGAGAGCCAGCACCTTCGGCCCCGCGGCCCGCGGATCGGCCACGACAAGCCGGCGAGATCCGAGTTCCGCCGCTCGCTGGACCGTCGCCGCCTCGGCGAAGCGGGCAATCTCCGCGACGTCCTCGAAACGATCGAACGAGCGCGCCGCATCCCCGCGAAGTACGACCGTGTTGGTCACATCAAGCGCCAGAGCGCCACCCGAGAAGCGATGCGGTGTCCACGAAACGGCCATGACCGATAATCTAACTGGTAAAAGCTGTTTGACAAGTTAGAATTGAAGTTACACTCTTCGCCGGCAGTCGCGCCAACCCGCGCGACCGGACCCGCGATGCTGTATTTCCTGCAACAACTGCTCAACGGCCTGCACATCGGCGCGATCTACGCGCTGCTGGCCTTCGGCTACGCGCTGATCAACGGCGTCCTGCACCGCACTAACCTCGCGCATGGCGCCATATTCGGCTTCGCCGGCCAGATCATGATCCTTGCCGCCGTGTTCGGATGGCAGGTCCTGTGGCTGACCTTGCCCGCGACGCTCCTGCTCGGCACGGTGGTGACGCTGGCCTATGGAGCCCTCGTCTCCGCCATCCTGGCCCGCAGCGTCTTCCAGCCTCTCGCCGACCGGTCCCCCAACACCATCGTGGCGGCGACGCTCGGCGTTTCGCTGGTGCTGATGGAAATGGTGCGCATCGCCGCCGACACCCGCGACTTCTGGCTGCCGCCGCTTCTCTCCGAGCCCATCGTCTTCGCCTCGGAAAACGGCTTCCGCCTGACGCTGACCGTGTTGCAGGTCATCAACTGCATCGTCGCCACATTGTTGCTGGCCGCCGCATCGCGAGCCATGGCGACAAGCCGCTTCGGCCGGGAATGGCGCGCCGTCAGCGACGACCCGCTCGCCGCCGCCTTTTGCGGCGTCGACACGAAAAAAGTGTTCCGCCAGGCGGTGGTCCTTGGCGGTCTCGCTGCCAGCGTCGCCGGCATCCTCGCCGCGCTCTATTACGGCAACATCGGCTTCGGCAGCGGCTTGATCTTCGGCCTGAAGATCCTGTTCGTCACCGCCGTCGGCGGCTATCTCTCGCCGGCCCGCGCCGCGCTCGGCGGCGCCGCTTTCGGCATCGCCGAATCGCTGTGGTCCGGTTATTTCCCGATCGAATGGCGGGACGGCTGGATGCTGGGCCTGCTGGTCGCGCTGCTGGTGCTCAGGCCGGAGCGCGCGCAGCCGGACAGGGTTGGCGCGCCGGGTTGATCCCCGACACAGCCTAAGACATTCGTCGAATAGCGCCCGTCCCGATGCGTTCTTCCGCGAGGGAAGTGGCACAATCGCCACGCTCATCTGCGCCATTCCATGTTGACGGCACACGGTCGCCGTCCTACCGATGCGGGTAGCCACCAGCGCGCCAAAAAGTCGTGGGGAGAACACAGGCGCGCCGGATCGACCAGGAGGACGTCTTGCAAGCGGCTTTGGCTGTGACCAGCGTGATCGACGAATTGAACCGTCGCATCGGCATCGTTGCGATCTACCTCGTGCTCTTCGCGTCGCTCGTCAGCGCGTTCAACGCGCTGCTGCGCTACAGCGTCACGACACTGGTCAGCCTCGAACGCTATACCGGCGGCGGCGGCGTTTTCGGCAGCATCCTCGACATCTACGGCCGCAACTCGAATTCGCTGTCCGAATCGCAGTGGTACATGTTTGCCGGCATGGTGATGCTGGGTGGAGCCTGGACGCTGAAGGTCAACGAGCATGTTCGCGTCGACCTGGTCTACGGCTGGGTCAGCGAGCGCACCCGCAGCTGGATCGACCTGCTCGGCGGCATCTTCTTCCTGCTGCCGATGTGCGTGATGATGATCTACTTCACCTGGCCCTGGTTCTGGCAGGCATGGGTCTCGGGAGAAGTCTCCTCCAATGCCGGCGGCCTGATCCGTTGGCCGGTGCGGCTGATGCTGCCTGTCGGCTTCGCGCTGATGGCGCTGCAGGGCATCTCCGAAATCATCAAATGCATCCTCTCGCTGACGACGGACTACGTGCGCGAGTTCGCCTACGAGAAGCCCCTGCAATGATCGATCTGCTGATCCACTACATAGCCCCGCTGATGTTCCTGGGGCTGATCTTCTTCATGGTGATCGGTTATCCCGCGGCGTTTTCGCTGGCGGCGGTGGGCCTGTTCTTCGGCTTCATCGCCATCGAGCTCGGGCTGATCGCGCCCGACTTCATGGGCAACCTCACCTACCAGTTGTTCTCCGTCGTCTCGAACGAATTGCTGCTGGCGATCCCCTTCTTCACCTTCATGGGTGTCATCCTCGAGCGCAGCGGCCTCGCCGAAGACCTGCTCGAAGGCTTTGGCCAGTTGTTCGGCGGCATGCGGGGCGGACTGTCCTATGCCGTCATCCTGGTCGGCGCGGTGCTTGGCGCCATAACCGGAACAGTTGCCGCCTCGGTCATCGCCATGGGCCTGATCTCGCTGCCCATCATGATGCGCTACGGCTACAATGTTCGCCACGCCACCGGCGTCATCGCCGCCTCCGGAACCATCACCCAGCTCATCCCGCCCTCGCTGGTGCTGATCGTGCTCGCCGACCAGTTGCAGCGTTCGCCCGGCGACATGTATATCGGCGCCACCGGGGCATCGATCGTCCAGGTGCTGCTGTTCATGGGCTGGGTCTTCATCCTCAGCATCATAAAGCCCGACTATGTGCCGGCGCTGCCGCCCGAAGCGCGCACGCTGCGTGGCTGGCCGCTGATCGCCAAATGCGCGCGCGGCATGATCCCGTCGCTGGCGCTGATCTTCATCGTGCTCGGCACGATCTTCATGGGCCTCGCCACGCCGACCGAAGCCGGCGCCATGGGCGTCGTCGGCGCGATGCTGCTCGCCTGGTTCAACGGGCGCTTGAAATGGAAACTGATTTACCAGGGCATGGACTCGACCATGCGCCTTACCGCCATGGTCGTGTGGATCCTGCTCGGCGCCCGTGTCTTCAGCCTCGTCTTCCAGGGCGTCGGCGGCGGTCACTGGCTGGAGGAAATGCTGACGGGCCTGCCCGGCGGCGTTGTCGGCTTCCTGATCTTCGTCAACATCTTCATTTTCATCCTGGCGTTTTTCCTCGATTTCTTCGAGATCGCCTTCATTGTCATCCCGCTGCTGGCGCCGGTGGCCGAGGCGCTCGGCATCAACCTGATCTGGTTCGGCGTCATGATCTGCGCCAACATGCAGACCAGCTTCATGCACCCGCCCTTCGGCTTCGCGCTGTTCTACCTGCGCGGCATCGCGCCACGCGCAACGGTGCTGACGAAGGACATCTATCTCGGCGCCATTCCGTGGCTCTGCCTGCAACTGATCCTTGTCGGCCTGCTGATCGCGTTCCCGGAAATGGTGACCTATTTCCTCGACACCGACGTCGTGCAGAACCTCGACAATTTCGAGGTTCCCGGCGCGCCGGGCAGCAGCGGCGACGGGCTGAGCGCGCCACCCGCCTTCGACCTGAACGCCGCCCCGAAGTTCTGACTCTGGCCTGCCGGCGACTGATGCCAGTGGCCGTTCGCCTTGAAGTCTGAGCCGCCCCTCATCCGCTTGTATTAAATGCAAAAAACCCCGGAGCTTGCGCTCCGGGGTCGCGTTTCGAACCTTAAAGCTGCAAGTCTACAGCTTGCCGCCGCGCTGCTGGATCATCATGAACGTGTCATAATTGTATTCCGCGATCTGCATGTTCAGATAATAATCCTTGCGGAACGCCTTGATCGACTCCCAGATCGTCTTGAAGGTCGGGTTGCCCGCCTCGATCTCGGCATAGACCTCGTTCGACTTCTCGAAGCAGGCTGCCAGGATTTCCGGGCTGAAGGGCTTCAGCTGCGCGCCATTGGCGACCAGTTTGCGGATCGCCGTCGGGTTGAGATAGTCGTACTTCTGCAGCATGTTGGCGTCCGCGGCCTGCGAAGCCGTGTGCAGCAGCGACTTGTAGGCGGGCGAGAGTTCTTCGTACTTGGCCTTGTTGAACATGAAGTGGACCGTCGGTCCGCCTTCCCACCAGCCCGGATAGTAGTAGAACGGCGCGACCTTCTGGAAGCCGAGCTTCTCGTCGTCATACGGGCCGACCCACTCGGCCGCGTCGATGGTGCCCTTCTCCAGCGCCTGGTAGATCTCGCCGCCGGCGATCTGCTGCGGGATGACGCCGAGCCGTTCCACCACCTTGCCGGCGAAGCCGCCGATGCGCATCTTCAGGCCCTGCAGATCGGCGACCGTGTTGATCTCCTTGCGGAACCAGCCGCCCATCTGTACGCCGGTGTTGCCGCCCGGCAGGCCGTAGAGGCCCTGCTTGCCGAGGAACTCGTTGAACAGGGCGATGCCGCCGCCATGGTAGTGCCAGGCGTTCATGCCGCGTGCGTTGAGCGCGAAGGGAACCGCCGCGCCCAGCGCCCACGTTGGGTCCTTGCCCCAGTAATAATATGCCACCGTGTGGCAGGCTTCGACCGTGCCGGCCGCCGCCGCGTTAGCCGCCTCAAGGCCGGGAACCAGTTCGCCGGCTGCAAAGACGTCGATGGTGAAATTGCCGTCGGTGGCTTCCGACAGGTATTTCGAAAGCGTCACCGCGCCGCCATAGATGGTGTCGAGCCCCTTCGGGAACGACGAGGTCAGCCGCCAGGTGACTTTCGGATTCGACTGCGCGATGGCAGGTGCGGCCAGCGCCGTTGCAGCGGCGACGCCGACGCCGGTTGCCCCGGCTTTCTTGAAGAACGAACGACGATCCATGAATTCCTCCGATCCGGATCTTGGGGGATGGTATCTAGGGTATCGGGAAAACAGTCAGGCCGATCCGAGAATGGCGGGCTTGCGAGACCGGCGCGCCGCGTACGTCTGGGTACACGAACACCGGAAGCGCAGAAACCGACATTTGCAAGCCAGCATTACCTGGAATCACGACATGCCCTAAAGGAAACTGTTGATTTTCCTCAGCTGTAGACTTCGCACAATACACGCGGTCGAAGCCGTGTCCAGCGCACGAAAGCCTCGAATCCGCGTCCGATGCGACAAATTCCGGATCGCTCCAAGCCGCCTGCGACTTTAGTTGCACGCTTCGCCGCCCCCCGGTTTCCGCCACATCGACGGCCCTTGGCAATCCGCCCTTCCATCGCCTATTTTATACGCAATCCTTCGACTGCCCACGAAAGCCCCAGCCGATGCAACCGCTCGTCGCCGTCTCCACCGATGTCCGCCAGTTCGACAATTACACCTGGCACGCGGCCCCGCAGCAGTATCTGGAAGCGGCGATCGCCGGCGCCGGCGTATTCCCCGTCCTTGTCCCCTCCTTCGGCGACCGGCTCGATCTCGACAGCCTGCTCGATTCGGTCGACGGCGTGATGATCACCGGTTCGAAGTCCAACGTGCATCCCTCGCTCTATGGCGGCGACGCCAGCGAGGCCAACGGCCCCTACGACCACGCCCGCGACGCCACCACCCTGCCGCTGATCCGCCGGGCGATCGAGCGCGGCGTACCGTTGCTCGCCATCTGCCGCGGCATCCAGGAGATGAACGTGGCGCTTGGCGGCACGCTCGCCACCGAATTGCAGGAGCGGCCCGGTTCGCTCGACCATCGCGCACCCGTCAGCGACAACCAGGACGAACGCTTCGCCATCCGCCAGACCGTGTCGATCAAGCCCGGCACCTGCCTTGCCGGCGTGTTCGGCGCCGGCGAGATTCTGGTCAATTCCGTGCACCGCCAGGGCGTGGGACAACTCGGCCCGCTGCTGCAGGTCGAGGCGGTCGCCGAGGACGGAACGGTCGAGGCGGTATCGGCCAGGGATGCGCGCGCCTTCGCCGTGGGCGTGCAGTGGCACCCGGAATACTGGGTGCACAGCGATTCCATTTCGGCGAAGGTTTTCCAGGCCTTCGGCGACGCGGTGCGCGGCCATGCGGCGGCAAAACTCGGGCTGCGGACGGCGGCGGAGTAGCAGTCTGGCGGATAACGCATCGATTGGAGCCGGAAGATGGCGGCTCGATGAGCAGATGGTCGGCACGAATCCGGTCTGCGGCCCCTTGGAAATCCCTCCGATTCAAGACAAGATCATCCCGCACTAGGTTGGCGGGGGAAGTCCTGATGGAAAACCACGAGCCGTTTTTGCATGAGGCGATTGCGCTCTCGAAATCGGCAGTGGAACACGGCAACGAGCCGTTCGGCTCGGTTCTGGTGAAGGACGGCGAAGTCATCCTGCGCGCCGAAAACAGCGTCTTCACCGGCCACGACATGACGAACCACGCCGAGATGAACCTGGTCAAACTGGCGGCGCAGCATTACGACACCGCGTTTCTCGCCGGCTGCACGCTCTACACCAGCACGGAACCGTGCGCGATGTGCTCAGGGGCGATTTACTGGTCGGGCATCGGGCGCATGGTGTTTGCGTGCTCGGAAACGCGGCTCGGCAAGATCGCCGGGATCGGGTTGAACGTGCCGAGCCGGGCGATATTACAAACCGGCGCGCGCACCGTCACGGTGGTCGGCCCGACGAACCTCGAAGACGCGGCCGCCGAAGTCCATCTGGATTTCTGGCCGAAGCATCTGGGCAAGGCCTAGAGCTCGATTTTCTCTTACTTTCGCGACGAGCTTTTCACCTGCGCCGTCTCCGGCACGCCGGTCAGCGGCTTTCCCTTGGAAAACCACGAGATCAGATTGTCGACGACTAGGTCGGCCATGGCGTTGCGCGTATGCACCGAGGCCGAGCCGACATGCGGCAGCAGCGTGGCGTTGGGCAGGTCGAGCAGCGCCTGCGGCACATGCGGCTCGCGCGCAAACACGTCGAGGCCGGCCGCCAAAATCGTACCGCCGGCGAGTGCTGCCGCCAGCGCCTCCTCGTCGACCGTGCTGCCGCGGCCGACATTGATGAACACGCCGTCCGGCCCAAGTGCCGAAAATACCGTGGCGCCGATCATCTTCTCCGTCGCCGCGCCGCCCGGCATGATCGAGATCAGCGTGTCGACCTCGCGCGCCAGCCCCTCCAGCGTGTCGAAATACGGATAGGCGAGACCGTCGACGGGCCGCCGGTTGTGATAGGCGATCGGCACGCCGAACCCTTCCAGCCGCCTGGCGATCGCCTTGCCGATCCGGCCCATGCCGAGGATGCCGATTTTTCGGCCGCGCAGCGTGGCGCGCGTCAGCGGATATGGCCCGTCCTTCACCCAGCGCCCGTCGCGCAGCCAGCGCTCGGCGCGTGAAAACTCGCGCAGCGTGTTGAGCAGCAGCCCGAGCGCCGTGTCGGCGACCTCCTCGGTGAGCACATCCGGCGTATTGGTGACCATTACGCCGCGCGTCGCCGCATGTTTTGCATCGACGCCGTCATAGCCGACGCCGAAATTCGCGATGATTTCCACATTCGGCAGCGCATCGATGAACGCCGCATTCGCGCCCGCCACGCTGGCGACGCCGCGCACCGAAGCGCGAAGCTGGTCAGTAATCAGCGCGGCATCGGGCCGCTCGATGCGGACAAGGCGGAACGTGTCGCCCAGCCGCGCCAATGCGCGCTCATGCATGCCGCCAGGAACAAGGATCGTCACATCGGAAAGCGGCTCGGCCATGGTCGGGTCCTGCGGAAGGTTTTGAAAAGGGGAGGAAAATCGATCAGCGCTCGCGCGGGCGCCCTGTCGACTGGCGGACATGCAGTTCCGGCTTGATCAGTTCCTGCGAGGCGCGCACCGCCGTGCCGTTCAGCTTGTCGAGCAGCGCGCGCGCCGCGCGCCGGCCCACCTCGCGCTGGCCGTTCCACACCGTCGTCAGCGCCGGCGTGGCGATCGCCGCTTCTTCCAGGTCGTCGTAGCCAGTGACGGAGATATCGACGCCCGGCACCAGCCCGGCGCGCGCAATGCCGTTCATCAGCCCGATGGCGACGAGGTCGTTCCAGCAGCAGGCCGCGGTCGGCTTGTCCTTCAGCGCCAGGAACTGGCTCGCCGCCTCGAAGCCCGCCTGCTTCGTACGCGGCCCGGCGATGCGCCAGGAGGGGTTCACCTGCAATCCGGCCCGGTCCATGGCGTTCACATAGCCCTGGTAGCGGTCGCGGCCGGTCGAGGTCTGGTCGGTCCCACCGATCATCGAGATGCGCGTATGGCCGAGCGAGATCAGATGGTTGGTCGCCAGCGCCGTGCCATAGGCGTCGTCGCCGCGGAACACCGGCACCGCCGCGCCCTCGACGGTGCGCGCGATCAGCACCGCCGGCAGGCCGTTCTCCTCGGCCATCAAAATGTCCTCGGGCGGCGTGCCGATGGCCGGCGACATGATCACCCCGTCGGCGCCGAGCTGCAGCAGCGTGTCGATGAAGGTGCGCTGCTTCTCCAGTTGGTCGTAGTGGTTGGAGAGGATGAAGGTTTGCCGGCTGCGGTCCAGCTCGCTCTCGATCGAGCGCAGGATTTCGGCGAAGAACGGGTTCATGATGTCGTGCACGACGACGCCGACGATGCCGGAGCGCGATGTCCGCAGGCTGGCGGCGCGGCGGTTGTAGATATAGCCGACCGCGCGGGCATGGTCCTTGATGCGGTCGCGTGTCGAATCGGCCACCAGCGGGCTGTCCCGCAGCGCCAGCGACACGGTCGCCGTCGAGACCCCGAGGGCGTCGGCGATCGTTGAAAGCCTGATCTTCTGGGCCAGCGCGCCCTCCCCAAGTGCCGCGGAACAATCGATTTAAACTGTTTAAACGGCGCTTATGCCACCGTTTTCCCGGTGTTCAAAGCGATTATTCACAGCTTCCCGGCCAGATCGGCCGTGTCGGCGTTGGGCGAAGTCCGGTTCTTGAGGCGCAGCCGGTGCTCGCGGTGGATGATGTAGAGCCCGCTGGCGACGATGATCGCGGTGCCCGCCAGCGTCCAGCGGTCGGGCAACTGCCCGAACACCAGATAGCCCGCCGCGATCATCCAGACCATCTGCAGATACGGATAGGGCGCCAGCGCGGTCGTGGTCGCCAGCCTGTAGGCCTTGATCAGGAACCAGTGCCCCAGCCCGCCGAACAGGCCGAGCATCAGGAGCAGAACCCCTTGCAACGGGCTCGGCGGCGCGGAAATGGTGAATGGGACGACCGGAAGCATCAGCACGGCCGGCGCCAGCGCCGAATAGAAGATCAGGCTTGCCGGCGTCTCGGTGGCCGACATCAGCCGCGTCAGGATCACGTAGAAGCAGTTGCAGGCCACGGCACCCAGCGCGAACACATGGCCGATGCCGAAGGCGCCGTAGCCGGGCCGGGTGATCACCAGCACGCCGATGAAGCCGGCCAGCACCGCCAGCCAGCGCCGCCATCCCGCCCATTCGCCGAGCAGCGGGCCGGCGAGCGCGATGGTCAGCATCGGTGCCGAGAAATAGATTGCGGAGGTTTCGGCCAGTTGCAGCGTCAGCAGCGCCGCGAAATTGCAGACGGTCGAGCCGAGCAGGCAGAGCCCGCGCAGCACCTGCAGGGGCAAGGAGACGACCCGGAACATCTCCGGGCCCTTCCAGCCACGCAGCAGGATGACCGCCAGCAGCGCATGGCCGGCGAAGCGCGCCCAGGCGACGAACGGCGCAGACATGCCCGACAGCACGAGATATTTCGCACTCGTGTCGAGGACAGTGAACAGCACACCTGTCAGGAAAACGAACAGGATCGCCGCGACAGGCGTCGCGGCTTCATGCTTGGCGGAAGGCGGTTTCAACAGTCAGGGCCGGTCGTGAACTTGGGAGGTTCTCGCAGGCTTTTGGGCCATGCGCGACACGCACGCAAGCCGCAATGCGGCGACGGCCCGAAATTGTCGGGGGCCGACCCTCAATCGTCGGCGTCGTCCTCGTCGTCCGCGACGATGACGGTCAGATCGGAGAGATTGGATTCGATGCGCGACAGAAGCTTGACCAGCGCTTTCTGGTCCTTCTTGTCCAGGCCCTTGAACGCCTGTTTCTCGGTCTTGCGCACCGACTTCTCGATGTCGCGGATCGCATCGCGGCCGGTCTCGGTCAGGAAGATGTGCGCCTGCCGCGCATCCGTCTCCGACGCGCGCTTGTCGAGAAAACCCTGCGTCTGCAGCCGGTTGATCGTCTTGGTGATGGTCGGCGGCCGCACGCCGATGCGCATCGCGAGCTGCCCGGGCGTCTGCCCGTCCTCGCGGTCGAGCGCCAGCATGATCTGGTCCTGCCCTGCGTAGAAACCGTGCGTCAGCAGCCTTGCCGCCAGCGCGGTCCGCGCCAGCCGCGCCGTCGAATGCAGCCGCCCCATCGTCGCGCTTCTGTTGGTCCTGGCCATTTTCCGCTCCCTCAGCGAAGTCACCACGCCGGCGCCCGGCCATCGCCGGCATAAAGTTTGCCGGCAACCGAATTCGGCAGAACGGCTAATGACAGACGTTCTTAACAATTGCATGACAGTTGCGGGAGCCACCGGCCGGAAGTTTCGGCGGTGGGCCCGGGCAGGTCGGGCCGGCTTCGCCTACGAATGACCCGCCGACGCCATTCGATGTCATCCGCCGAGCACGACGCGACTGGCTGCGCGTCGCCAACAGCTGCTTGTCTTGACCGCCAGCGCCCCTGCCTGCCGGCCGTCAGGATTTCGTCCATCGCCAACGCTGTCGATTGGCGAAATTGGCGGCCGAGGCGTCCTTCTCCCCGTTTTACGGGGAGAAGTGCCCGGCAGGGCGATGAGGGGCGGCGTTGACCGCCACAGTCGACAATCCTCGGTTTTATCGTGAGATTTCAAAAGGATAGTATGCCCTGACTGTCACTCGATGTCGATCCTTGCAAGCGTCCGTCAGGATTATTTTCCGGAGAAATTTCCCCGTCCTTCCGAGCGGAGCGACAATGCCGCGTGTGCTGGAACGGAGACGGCGATGGACGGGAGTGCGGCAATCGAGAAAAACCGCGAGGCGCTGAAGCGCATCCTCGTCTCGCTTCTCGCCATGGCCGGGCTTGGCGATGGGGGACAGTTTACTTTCTTTCGGCAGGAAGGTCGCAGCGCTACAGATGTCGCACGGGCCGAAAAAAGTAAACTGTCCCCGGCACTTACGCCGCTACTGTCACCGGTGCTTGACTCGGCACCGTCCCCGGCATTCACTCTGCCCCGCAGGCTCCACCGCGCGATCCTGAAGCTGCTGCATCCGGCCGAAGCCGCCGCGCGGCGGCTGATCATCGCGGCGCCGCGCGGGATCGTTGTGGTGTTGCCGCCACTACGCCCGCGCAAGCCAAAACCCGTTGACCCGGCGCCGCTGCTGCGCCGCTTCGGTATCGCCGTCACCCTGTCGCGCGCCGATCTTGCTCGCGCCGCCGCCGCGAAGAGAGCCGCCGCCCTGCGCGCCGCCCGCCCGCGAAAATTCCGCCTGTCGCTGCTCGATCCGCTGAAACGTCCGTTCCGCGGCTTTCGCCCCCTTGTGCCCGACCGCGTCGCCCCGCGCATCCTGTTTCCCGGCGTCAGCGAGCCGTCCTGTTTTCCGGCACCGCCCTCGCCCGACGATCCGGTCGATGCCGTGCGCCTCGGCCAGCGCCTCGCCGCACTGGCCGAGGCCCTCGACGACCTGACAGGCCAGGCGAAGCGTTTCGCCCGCTGGAAGGCGCGCAACGACGCCGCGCAGCAACAACCCGCCACCGTTCGGTTCCGGCGCATCTCGCCGCTGCGGCCAGGGCGCCCGCCGGGCGGGCGGCTGTCCCGCTACGCGCCATCCGCCGACCATCCCCGAAAAATCCGCGAGATCGACGAGATTCTGGCGCACGCCCATGCGCTGGCACGATACGCGCTCGACACGTCCTGACGCGCGGCGGCCCGCCGGACGCGAAAAGCCAGGCATCGACGGCCGCAGCGGATTTTTTCGCGGCGCGGCGGCGATGGCGCTTATCCCAAGTCAATCGCCTGAAAGGGTGTTGCCGCCCCTCATCGCCCTGCCGGGCACTTCTCCCCGTGAAGAACGGGGAGGTCCGAAGGACGCTGGCCGCAGCGTTCTGCCCTTCCTGTGCCAGTTTTGGTTAGCGAAATCATTGACGGCGGCGCAACTTCTCCCCGTTCTTCACGGGGAGAAGTGCCCGGCAGGGCGATGAGGGGCAGCGAATCCGGCGGAAAGGCGGGCGACCGGGAGGACCGATACCAGGCTTGGTTCAAGCCATTGCCCTGGCCCATGCCGAGCAACCCGATTGAGACGTGCAATCCGACGCGCGGAGCCCTATATGCGGCACACTAAAAATCCTTCGAGGCCTCCCATGAGCGAAGCACAGACCCAGATTCCCGTAACCGTGCTGACCGGTTACCTCGGCGCCGGCAAGACGACGCTGCTCAACCGCATCCTCTCGGAAAACCACGGCAAGCGCTACGCGGTCATCGTCAACGAATTCGGCGAAATCGGCATCGACAACGACCTGATCGTGGAATCCGACGAGGAGATCTACGAGATGAACAATGGCTGCGTCTGCTGCACGGTGCGCGGCGATCTGGTGCGCGTCGTCGAAGGCCTGATGAAGCGCCCCGGCCGCTTCGACGCCATCGTGGTGGAGACCACCGGCCTCGCCGACCCGGTTCCGGTCGCCCAGACCTTCTTCATGGACGAGGATGTACGCAAGAAGACAAAACTCGACGCGGTGGTCGCCCTGGTCGACGCAAAGCACCTGCCGCTCAGGCTCAAGGATTCGCGCGAGGCCGAGGACCAGATCGCCTTCGCCGACGTGGTCGTGCTCAACAAGACCGACCTCGTCACGCCGGAGGAACTCAACGACGTCGAAGCGGCGATCCGCGCCATCAACCCGGCGGCAAAAATCCACCGCACCACCCGCGCCGGCGTCGACCTCACCAACGTGCTGGACCGCGGCGCCTTCGACCTGAAGCGCGCGCTGGACAACGACCCGCATTTCCTCGACGCCGATGATCACGACCATGTCTGCGGCCCGGACTGCGACCACGATCATGATCATCATGCGCACGGCCATCACGAGCACGGCGCGGTGTCGCCGATCCACGACGTGACGGTGCAGTCGGTGTCGCTGCGCGGCCGCGAGATGGATTCCCGGAAATTCTTCCCGTGGATCGAGAAGGTGACGCAGAACGACGGCCCGAATATCCTGCGCCTCAAGGGCATCATCGCCTTCAAGGACGACCCGGACCGCTACGTCATCCAGGGCGTCCACATGATCATGGAAGGCGACCACCAGCGCCCCTGGAAGGACGACGAGAAACACGAAAGCCGCCTCGTCTTCATCGGCCGCGATCTGGACGAAGAACGGCTGCGCAGGAGCTTTGAGGCGTGTCAGGTCGCGGCATAGTGGATGCTGCTCAACGAATTGCGCGGCTTCGATATCTCGGTAGGCGACGTGCTTCGCCTTCCCGAAAACTATGATCTCGGACCGGGTTCCGAACCGGTCGACCTGCTTGTCTTTGAGCCCCGAGACGATCACTGCGGCCTCGGACTGATGGTGCTCTCCGGCTACAAGTCAGGCCTGACTTTTTGTGTGTTTCCACGCGAGAGTACCGGCACACAGAATGGGCTGTCCGCGGATTGGCTGCTCGACAACTGGGAACAATGGTTCCGTTTCACCTATGTGGACCAGGCTGTACCGTGCGAAGGCGCCTCCGTCATTGAATGGAAAAATCGCAGACTTGTTGACGATGAGGCTCCCGATACACCAGATGCCGAGATTGAAAGTGCGGTCGATCGGATGATCTGGCCCAGCTCGTCGGAAGTTGGCGCTCTTCTGTCCCGACCGGCGGGCCACTTCGTCGACATGCGCGACATCGCGCCCGATCTCGGAATCCCCCGCGGTCGGATACTGGTTTCCTGGCAGGATTACCGTCAGGATGGGTACGAGTTGATGATTCTCTACTTCGATACCCAGAGCAGGATGTCGCGGACTTCCAGCCATACAGCAAACTGGAAAGCCGGTTCGGATCGAAAGCCTGTCTGATGCCCACAGTCGCTCCCCTTGATCTCGACGGCCATTGCGTCGCCGCCGTCTTCCTCGCCGACGTCCCGCATTTCGCGCTGGCCGACGGCTCGATCCATCGCCTCGACAACGGCCACAAGACGGTGCAGGCCAATGACGGCCTGCTCTGCGCCACGATCGACCTGACCGGCACGAGACTGATCACCGGCGGCGAGGACGGAAAAGTCTTTTCCACCGGTCCCGGCGGCGAGGCAAAAATCGTCGCCGAGGCCGGGCGCAAATGGATCACCAGCGTGGCCGCCGGCCCGCAGGGCGCGCTCGCCTATGGCGCGGGCAAAAGCGCCTGGGTAAAACTGCCGGACGGCAAAGTGAAGGAATTCTCGCACCCGCGCTCGGTGGAAGGGCTGGGTTTCGCTCCAAAGGGCCTGCGCTTCGGCGTCGCCCGCTACAATGGCGCGACGCTGCATTTCCCCGCGACCGACGGAAAGCCGACCGAACTGGAATGGGCCGGCGCCCATACCGGCATCACTTTCTCGCCCGACGGCAATTTCCTCGTCACCACCATGCAGGAAAACGCCCTGCACGGCTGGAAGCTCGCCGATGGCAAGCACATGCGCATGTCGGGCTATCCGGCCAAGGTGAAGTCTCTGTCCTGGAGCGCCAAGGGCAAATGGCTAGCAAGCTCCGGCGCACCGGCGGCGATCGTCTGGCCGTTCCAGGCCAAGGACGGCCCGATGGGCAAGGCGCCGCTCGAACTCGGCACCCGCGCCAACGCCATGGTCACCGCGGTCGCCTGCCACCCGAGCGACGAAGTCGCCGCCATCGGCTACGACGACGGCATGGTGCTGGCCGTGCGCTTCGCCGACGCCAAGGAAGTGCTGCTGCGTCGCCCCGGCAATGGCGCGATCACCGCGCTGATGTGGGACAGATCCGAACGCCGCATCGTCTTCGGCAGCGCCGCCGGCGACTGCGGGGTGATCGATATATCGGCGTGAGATGACATCTGAACTTTGAGGCACGCCGGCGCGACCTACGGCCGGACCTATTCGACGAAACAGCCGATCTTTCCGTCAAGCTTGACCGTCCTGCCCTCCGGATCGTCGCCCGTGCCGTCATAGGCGGTCAGTTTGTAGGTGCCGACATAGCCGCCCTCGTCGCCATCGGCCCTGGTCAGCACCGTGATCTCGACATAGCCGTGCGGCTTGTCGCCCTCGCGCTCCCGATAGAGCACAAGGCGCAGATCCTCGCCGTCGAACCAGTATTGCGCCAGATATTCGCCAGTGAACGCCGTCGTGCGCAAATCCTCGGCTATCGCCGTGTCCGATATCACCGCCGAGCCCCGAAAATTGAACACCGGGCTGCCCATGCCGCGCGTCACGCCGCTCTCGACCGCGATCCTGGCTGGCCCTCCTTCCGCCTCGCAGGAAAGCCCGCCCGAAGCGAAGGCCGGAAGGGTTCCGGCCATCAGCAGCCCAGCCATCAGGACGACACGCATGCAAACCCTCCCCTAAATCTGCCCTATTGAGCAGGTTGTCGGCCCACACCGTCAAGCCCGGCCCGTCCGCGCTGGCCCGACATGTCGTTGAACTGCCGCGATTGCCGCCCGCGCGGCCGATTGGCTAGAGTATGCCTGCAAGAGGGGAAATCATGGCAGGCACCACATTCGGCAATTCCGGAGGCATCGCGCCGGAGCGCATAGCAGCTTTGCGCGAGCGCGAAGCAAAAACTTTTCGCGCGGCGCGACCGAAATCGGAGCGCGCCTATGGCAACGGACTGCCAGGCTATCTCGGCGGTGTCCCCATGCACTGGATGAACGACTGGCCGACGCCGTTTCCGATCATGGTCGAGCAGGCGAAGGGCGCGGCGATCGTCGATATCGACGGCAACAGTCTTGCCGATTTCTGCCTGGGCGACACCGGCTCGATGTTCGGCCACTCGCCGCCGCCGGTCGCCCGCGCCATCCGCCGCCAGGCGTCGCGCGGTCTGACCTACATGCTACCCTCCGAGGACGCCGCCGCCGTCGGAAAACTGCTTGCGGAAAAATTCGGCCTGCCGCGCTGGCAGATCGCCACCACCGCCAGCGACGCCAACCGTTTCGCCCTGCGCGTCGCCCGCGCTGTAACTGGAAGACGAAAAATCCTGGTCTTCAACGGCTGCTACCATGGCGCCGTGGACGAGACCTTTGTCCGCCTAGACCGTGGCCGGCCCGCCAACAAGCGCGGGCTTGCCGGCGAGTTCCGCGATCTGACCCAGCACAGCAAGGTCGTCGAGTTCAACGACATTCCCGCACTCGAAGCCGCCCTTGCAGCCCGCGACGTCGCCTGCGTCATCACCGAGCCGGTGCTGACCAATTGCTGCATGGTGCAGCCTGAAGCCGGCTTCCACGAAAACCTTCGCCGGCTGACGCGCGACACCGGCACGCTGCTGCTCATCGACGAGACCCACACGATCTCGACGGCGCCAGGCGGTTACACGAAGCGGCATGGATTGGACCCCGACATCTTCGTGCTCGGCAAACCCATCGCTGGCGGCGTCCCTGCCAGTGTCTGGGGCCTCAGCGCCGAAACCGCGCAACGCTACGACGACTATCTCGCGACCAAGGAACCCGGCTATTCCGGCATCGGCACCACGCTTTCGGCCAACCCGCTGCAGTTCGCCGCCATGCGGGCGACGCTTGACGAGGTGATGACCGAGGCAAACTACACCCATATGGAATCGCTTGCCGCCCGCCTGCAGGCCGGCCTCCAGCAAAGCATCGAAAGACACGCCCTCCCCTGGCACGTCGCCCGCGTCGGCGCGCGTGTCGAATTCATCTGCGCCCCCGGCCCGCTGAAAAACGGCGGCGAGGCCGAAGCTGCCCAGGCGCCGGCGCTGGAGGCGGCGATCCATGTGGCGCTGGTCAATCGCGGCGTGCTGATCGCGCCGTTCCACAACATGATGCTGATCTCGCCGGCCACGACGCGCAAGCAGGTCGACCGGCTGTCCGCCGCCTTCGCCGATATTGCCGAAGTTTTGGCCGCGTGACAAAGAAGACGGCAAACAGAGGAATATCATGACGTCACCGTCCGGCTCGACCATCGAGGAAGCGCAAAGATTCCTCGACGAACACCCCGAGATCGAGGCGGTCGACATCGTGCTGTCGGACGTGAACGGCATCGGCCGCGGGAAAATCATCCGCCGCCACGAGCTGATGGCGATCTACAAGGGCGGCCGGCACATGCCGATCTCCATCCTCGGCCTCGACATCACCGGCGAGGACGTGCACGAGACCGGGCTGATCTGGGATTCCGGCGACGGCGACCTGCGTGCCTGGCCGGTCCCCGGCACGCTGGTCCCGCTGCATGGCACCAGCCCGGCCCGCGGCCAGGTGCTGATGGCGATGTACCATCTCGACGGCATGCCGATGAGTTCCGACCCGCGCCACGCGCTCGCACGTCAGCTCGAAGCCTTTTGCGCGCGCGGCCTGCACCCGGCGGGAGCCTTCGAGCTGGAATTCTTCCTGCTGAAGAACGAGCGCGACGCCGAGGGTCGCGTCCAGCCGGCCGACGCCGTTCTCGACGGCCGGGGCAGCGGCAAGACCGAGGTCTATTCGGTCGACCATTTGCACGGCATGGAGCCGCTGTTTTCCGACATCTATGCCGGTGCAAAAGCCCAGAACATCCCGGTCGAGACGCTGATCTCGGAATATGCGCCGGGCCAGTACGAGCTGACGCTGAACTACCGCAAGGACGTCATGCAGGCCGCCGACGACCTCGTGCAGCTAAAGCGGCTGGTGCGCATGCAGGCGCGCCGCCACGGCGTCACCGCCTGCTTCATGGCCAAGCCGATCCAGAAATATGCCGGCTCCGGCATGCATTTCCACATTTCGATCCAGGACGACGCCGGCCGCAACGTGCTGGCCGAGGACAAGCCGGGGACATGGAATCCGGCGCTGCTGCATGCGCTGGGCGGGCTGGCGGCGACCATGCCGGAATCCATGCTGGTCTTCGCCCCGCACGCCAATTCCTGGCGGCGCTTCGTCGCCCAGTCCTATGCGCCGCTCGCCGCCACCTGGGGCGTCAATAACCGCTCCGTGGCGCTGCGCATTCCCGCCGGCGACGTGAAGAACCGCCGCATCGAGCATCGCCCGGCCGGCGTCGACACCAACCCCTATCTCGTCGCCGCCACCGTGCTTGCCGGCATCGCCAAAGGTTTTGACGAAAAGATCGATCCCGGTCCGGAAACCACCGGCAACGGTTATGAGAACGCGCCGAAACTGGCGGACGCGCCAGCCGACTGGCGTTCGGCGATCGAAGCGGCGACAGCGTCGGAGTTCCTGAAGAAGGCGCTGGGCGAAGACCTCCATCGGACCTTCACGGAAATCAAGCGCTCCGAATATCTGCGCGTCGCCCGCACTGTGAGCGAACTCGACTACCACCTCTATCTGCACGAGGTCTGACGCCTTCTGTCAGGGGCTGGCCGTTAAAATCGGCCGGCTGCGTCTTTTGATATGGCGCATAGATCGCAAAGAACATATCATGAACAAATGGCTGTTCTTACCACACGCGAAAAGCTGGCGATCCTGTCCGACGCCGCGAAATACGACGCCTCCTGCGCCTCGTCGGGTGCGGCAAAACGCGACTCGCTGAAGTCCGGCGGCATCGGCTCGACCGAGGGCATGGGCATCTGCCACTCCTATGCGCCGGACGGCCGCTGCATTTCGCTGCTGAAGATCCTGCTGACCAATTTCTGCATCTACGATTGCAGCTACTGCATCAACCGCTCATCCTCCAATGTCCGCCGCGCCCGCTTCACCATCGGCGAGGTGGTGCGGCTGACGATGGATTTCTACAAGCGCAATTATATCGAGGGCCTGTTCCTGTCCTCCGGCGTCATCCGCTCGCCGGACGAGACGATGGCCGAAATGGTCGAGGTGGCGCGCCGCCTGCGCATTGACGAGAAGTTCGGCGGCTATATTCACCTCAAAACCATTCCGGAATGCGCCGGGGAATTGATCGAGCAGGCCGGCTGTTTTGCAGACCGCCTGTCGATCAATGTCGAGTTGCCCACCGACGAAGGTGTCAAGCGGTTCGCGCCGGAGAAACGGCCTGAAACCATCCGGCTCTCCATGGCGAAGCTGCGCACCAAGATCGAGGAGAAACGCGAACCCACCTTGCGTACGAGAAAGCGCGAGCGGTTCGCGCCAGGCGGCCAGTCTACCCAGATGATCGTCGGCGCCGACGCCACCTCCGACGACGGCATTCTTCACACCAGCGCAAAGCTTTATGGCAGCTATCATCTGCGCCGCGTCTATTATTCCGCCTTCAGCCCGATCCCCGACGCCTCCACCGCCTTGCCGCTGAAGAAGCCGCCGCTGATGCGCGAGCATCGGCTCTACCAGGCCGACTGGCTGATGCGTTTCTACGGGTTCTCCCAGCCCGAGATTCTGGAAGGCCGGGCGGACGGCATGCTCGACCTGGAGATCGACCCGAAACTCGCCTGGGCGCTGCGGCATCGCGGGCGATTTCCCGTCGACGTCAACCGTGCCGACCGCGAGGCACTGTTGCGTGTCCCCGGCCTTGGCACCAAGGCGGTCGCCCGCATTCTTTCGACACGTCGCTTCCACCGCCTCCGCCTGGAGGATGTCGGCCGTGTCTGCGCCTCGATCGCAAAAGTCCGGCCGTTCCTGATCGCAGAGGGCTGGTCGCCCGGCGGGCTGATCGACCGGCCGGCCCTGCGGCAGAAACTCGTTCCCCCGCCCAGGCAGATGGAGCTGTTTGCATGACCGCGGCGCTGCATTCCGAGCGCGCAAGCCTGAGCGTGCGTCTCGCCAGCGAGATCGATTTCGCGGGATGGCGCAGTGCCGCGCGGGCTCTCGCTTTGAACGGCATTGCGCCGGACCGCGTCGTCTGGACGGTCGGCGAGGCCGTCGCCGACCTGCTCGGCATGCGCGGCGGTAGTCTGCCGCCTGTGCCGAATGGCGCCACGCTCAACGTCCCGCGCGACTTCATCGAGCGCGCGGAAACCGTGATCTGCCATTCCAACCCGCAACGTTTCGGCTTCCTGTACCGGCTGCTGTGGCGGCTGCAAGGCGACCGCAATCTGCTGGCCGTCGCCTCCGACGCCGACGTGCGGCGCTTCGAGGCGATGGAAAAGGCGGTGCGCCGCGACATGCATAAGATGCACGCCTTCGTGCGCTTCCGGCAGGTCGGCGAGGAACCCGACGCCCGCTACGTCGCCTGGTTCGAGCCCGACCATTTTATCCTGGAGCGTAACGCGGCCTTCTTCGTGCGTCGCTTCACCGGGATGTGCTGGACGATTCTGACGCCGCACGCTTCCGCCTCCTGGGACGGCGAAAGGCTGCTGATCGGGCCGGGTGCGTCGCAGCGGGACGCGCCCGCGGAGGACGCTGCGGAAGAGCTTTGGCTCACCTATTTCCGGAACATCTTCAATCCGGCACGGTTGAAGGTGAAGGCGATGCAGGCCGAGATGCCCAAGAAATACTGGCGCAATCTTCCCGAAGCCGAACTGATCCCGGCCCTCATCGCCGGCGCCGAGGATTCGGCCAGGGAGATGATCGAAAAGATGCCGACTGCCCCGGCCCCGCATCATGCAAAAATCCAGGCTCGGCACTGGCCGGCTCGTGACATGCCGGCCGCGCCGGATGCGGGGGCGGATGCAACTTCTATCCCGGTGCTGCGCGTCGCCGCAAAAGCCTGTCAACGCTGTCCGCTTTGGCGCGACGCCACGCAGACCGTTTTTGGCGAGGGGCCGGAAAACGCGAGGGTAATCTTTGTCGGCGAGCAGCCGGGCGATCAAGAAGATCTGGCGGGAAAACCCTTCGTCGGCCCGGCCGGAAAAGTCTTCGACGCCGTCCTCGACGAAGCCGAGGTCGATCGGAAAAGGGTCTACGTCACCAATGCCGTAAAACACTTCAAGTTCGAGCCGCGCGGCAAGCGCCGCATCCATTCGAAACCCAATTCCGGCGAGATCCAGGCCTGCCGCTGGTGGCTGGACAAGGAACTGGCGCTGGTCAAACCCGACCTCGTCGTGGCACTCGGCGCGACGGCTGCCCAGTCGCTGCTCGGCAAACCCGTGCCGATCACCAAAATGCGAGGCCAATTGGTCGAGCGCGAGGACGGGCTGAAGGTTTTCCTGACCATCCATCCGTCTTTCATTCTTCGCATCCGCGAGAACGACGAGAAGGCAGCCGAACGCGACCGGTTCCGGGCGGACATGCAGGTGGTGAGGAAATTGATGGCGGCGTGACGCTACCGCACCAGGATCGCCCTGAGATCGTTGACATTGGTTCCGGTCGGCCCAGGCACGAACAGATCGCTTGCGGCATTGAAGGCCGTCCAGGCATTGTTTGCGGCAAGCATCGCCTTGGCGTCCACGCTGGCGGCGCGCATCCGCGCCACGCTCGCACCGTCGGCAAAGGCGCCGGCATTGTTTTCCGAGCCGTCGATGCCGTCGGTGTCTGCCGCAAGCGCGTGGATGCCCTCGAACCCGTCGACACCGATGGCGAAAGAGAGCAAAAATTCGCTGTTGCGGCCGCCCTTGCCGCCCTTGCCGCGCAAGGTCACGGTGGTCTCGCCGCCCGACAGCATCAGGATCGGCCGCGCGAAGGGCCGGCCGCGCAACGCCACCTCGCGGGCGATTGCCGCATGCATGGAGCCGACGTCGCGCGCCTCGCCTTCGATCGAATCGGAGAGGATCACCGCTTCCATGCCCAGTCGCCGCGCTTCTTCAGCGGCGGCGTCCAGCGACACGGCGGCCGAGGCAATCACATGCACCTCGTTGGCCTTGAAGCGCGGATCGTCCGGGCGCGGCGCATCGGCCGCTTGCGACGCCAGATGCTTCATCACGGCTTCCGGCAGCTTCATGCGATACGTCTCTATGATGCGCAGCGCATCGGCGCGTGTCGCGGCTTCCGACACGGTCGGCCCCGACGCCACCAGCGCCGGGTTATCGCCCGGGATGTCGGAGACCACCAGCGACACGACCCGCGCCGGCCAGGCGGCCGCGGCGAGCCGCCCGCCCTTGATGGTGGAGACATGCTTGCGCACGGTATTCATCGCCGAGATCGGCGCACCGGACGCCAGCAACGCCTCGTTGACCGCGACCTCGTCGGCGAGCGACAGCCCCGCCGGCGGCGACGGCAGCAGCGCCGAGCCGCCGCCCGACACCAACGCCACTACCAGATCGTCCTCCGTCAGCCCCGAAACCGCCGACAGCAGCCGCTGCGATGCGACAAGCCCGGCCTCGTCCGGCACCGGATGCGCCGCCTCCAGCACCTCGATGCGCTTGCATTTCGTCGCATAGCCGTAGCGGGTGACCACGACGCCGGTCAGCGGCCCGTCCCAGGCGCGCTCGAACGCCGCCGCCATCTGCGCCGAACCCTTGCCGGCGCCGATGACCACCACGCGCCCCTTCGGCTTCTTCGGCAAATGTTTTCGGATCGTCCGTTCCGGATCGGCGGCGGCCACCGCCGCCTTGAAGATCGACGTCAGAAAAGAGCGCGATTCAAAAGTCATGTCTCAAATGCCCTCGATGAAAAAAGGCTGACCGCAAAATCAGGCGGCGGGCAAGGCAAGGGCGGCGTGGTCGACGCCGAGGTGGGCACAAAGCACCTCCACGATCACCGCATGGTCCTGCCGTTCCGGCAGGCCGGACACCGCGATCACGCCGATGACGCCGACACCCTTGACCGTGATCGGAAAGCCGCCGCCGGCCAGCACGTGATCAACGGGATCGAGCCCGTCCGCCGGGGGAAAAGTGCGATCCGGCCGCGCCTTCTCATGCACCAGGCGATAGGTGCTCTTGTGGAAAATGCGCACAACGTTGCGCTTGCGCCGCGCCCAGTTGGTGTTGCTGGCCGTCGAGCCCGGCAGCGCGGCGTAGAACAGCGGCCGGTCCCACAACTGGATGTCGACGACGATCGGCAGCTTTTCCGCCAGCGCCTTGTCGCGTAACGCCGAGCCGATGGCGAAGGCCGTGGCCTCGTCGAAGGCGGAGAAGACAAGCGCGGCCTCCTGCGCGGCGATTTTCGCGATGTCGTCGGTGCTGGCGTTCATCATGCGCTCCGCATTTGCTGGCGATTCGAGCGTCGGTTTAGAACAAGATTTGCCCGGATAGAAGCGGCCTGGCCGTCATTGCCTTCGCTGGCCGTCACTACCGCCGGTTGCCGCGGCTGGACAGACTATTGGCGTCCGAGGCTAGGCCGGCAATATGCTCTTCGACGGCTTTCCCGCGACATAGGTCTCGACGACGGTCCGGTCGTCGCCCAGCGTCTGCAGCAGGAAAAGTTCTTCCGCAAGCGTGCCGACCGTCTCCATCCTCAGCCGCATGCCCGGCGTGGCGAGGGCATTCAGTACGGTGAAGTCGGCGTCGGTTCCCGGCTCCAGCGTGCCGATCCTGTCGACCAGCGACAGCGCCTCGGCGTTGCCCCGCGTGATCTGCCAGAACGAGGCCAGCGGATTGAGTTTTTCGCCGTTGAGCGCGATCACCTTGTAGGCTTCGTCCATGGTGCGCAGCATCGAATAGTTTGTGCCGCCGCCGACATCGGTCGCCACTGCGATGCGAAGCGCTTTGTCACGCTTGCGAAAACGCTGGTAGTCGAACAGGCCCGAACCGAGGAACAGGTTCGAGGTGGGGCAGAACACCGCCACCGAGCCGCTCGCCGACAGCGCGTCTGCTTCGCGCTCCGACAGATGAATGCAATGGCCGAACAGGCTTTTGGGCCCGAGCAGGCCAAAATGCTCGTAGACGTCCGTATAGTCCTTCGACGATGGAAAAAGTTCCTGAGTGAAGGCGATCTCGGCGTGGTTCTCCGAGAGATGCGTCTGCATGTGCAGGTCGGAATGCTCACGCATCAGCGCCTGCGCCATCTCCATCTGCTCCGGTGTCGAAGTGATGGCGAAGCGCGGCGTCACGGCATAATGCTGGCGGCCCTTTCCATGCCACTCGGCGATCAGCGCCTTGGTGTCGTCGTAACCCGATTGCGGCGTGTCGAGCACGCCCTCCGGCGCATTGCGGTCCATCATCACCTTGCCGGCGACGTTCAGCATGTTGCGCTCATGCGATTCGGCAAAGAACGCTTCCGCCGAGGCCTTGTGCACCGAGCAATAGGCAGCGACGGTCGTCGTCCCCTGCCGCACCATCTCGTCGAGGAACAGCCGCGCGATCCGTCGACCGTGCTGGGCGTCGCGGAATTTCGTCTCCTCCGGAAACGTGTAGGTGTTCAGCCAGTCCAGCAGTTCCGCCCCATATGAGGCGATGATCTGCATCTGCGGCATGTGGACATGGCAGTCGATGAAGCCCGGCAGGATAAGGTGCGGGCGGTGGTCGACGATTTTCGTCCCCTCGCCGGCCTTTGCCCTTACGTGGGCAAACGGACCCGAAGCGACGATGCGCCCGTCCTCGATCAGCAGGCCGCCGTCCTCTTCATAACGGCAGGCGGCGAGATCATCGATGGTTTCGGGAAAGCGCAGGAACGAGAGGGTTCGCCCCCTCAGCAGGAGGGTAGACGTCACTTGCGCGCCTCCTCGTACCACGCCACCAGCAGCTCGCGTTCCTGCGGCGTGATCTGGGTGACGTTGCCCGGCGGCATGGCGTGGCTGTGGCCGGCCTGGAGATAAATCTCCCTGGCGTGCTCCGCGATGGCGCCGTCCGTCTCCAGCACCACGCCCTTCGGCGCGAAATAGATGCCTTCATAGGAGGGCTCAGCGGCATGACACATGGCGCAGCGGCCCATCACCGTGTCGCGCACCGCCGAGAAATGCGTCGAGGCGACGAGCGTTTCAGTGCCGGCAGCCGCCTTCTCCTCGCCGGTCAGCATCTTCGGCACCGTCGACAGCCAGATGATGATGACGAACAGGATCGTCGCGGCAAGCCAGGTCCAGTGCGGATTGCCTTTGCGCGCATGGACCGAGTTGAAATAGTGCCGGATCAGCACGCCGATGATGAACACCAGCGAGGCGATGATCCAGTTGAACTCTGTGCCGAACGCCAGCGGATAGTGGTTCGACAGCATCAGGAACAGCACTGGCAGCGTCAAATAGTTGTTGTGCAGTGAGCGCGTCTTGGCGATCTTGCCGTATTTGGCGTCCGGCTTGCGGCCGGCGATCAGGTCGGCCACCACGATCTTCTGGTTGGGGATGATGACCATGAACACGTTGCACGACATGATCGTCGCGGTGATCGCGCCGAGATGCAGGAAGGCGGCGCGGCCGGTGAACAGATGCGTCAGGCCCCAGGAGAGGAACACCAGGATGCAGTAGAGCAGGAGCATCAGGACGGTGTCGCTCTTGCCGTAGAACAGCCGGCAAAGCAGATCGTAGACGACCCAGCCGGCGACGATCGAGGCCAGCGAGATCAGGATCGCCACCGGTACTGAGACGTCGAGCACATTGCGGTCGATCAGGAACAGGTCGGCCCCGGCGTAATAGACGATGCAGAGCATTGCGAAGCCGGACATCCAGGTGGCGTAGGATTCCCATTTGAACCAGGTCAGATGCTCCGGCATCTCGGCCGGCGCGACCAGGTATTTCTGGATGTGGTAGAAGCCGCCGCCGTGGACCTGCCATTCCTCGCCATGCGCGCCGGCGGGCAGGCCGGGTCGTTGGCGCAGGCCGAGATCAAGCGCCACGAAATAGAAGGACGAGCCGATCCAGGCGATACCCGTGATCACATGCAGCCAGCGCGCCGCAAAGCTCAACCATTCCCAGAAGATCGCGAAATCCAACATCCCAGAACCTCAATCGCCCATCCGATTGTCGCGGCATCGAGCCTATCGCGAAAGAGTTGAGATGCACGATGACTTTCAAAAAATTCTGGAAAATAATGGCGCGGGGCCGGACCCGACCGTCCGCCTCGGGCGCGGGAGCCGGCATGGCCTATCTGGACAACCTCACAGTCTTCGTCCGCGTCGTCGAGCTCGGCAATCTCTCGGCCGCCGGACGCGACCTGCGCGTCTCGCCGGCCGTTGCCTCGAACCGCATCAAGGAGCTGGAAAAGCACCTCGGCGTCAGGCTGTTCAATCGCACGACGCGGCAATTGATGCCGACCGAGCAGGGCACGGTTTTCTACGACGGCGCCAAGCGCGTGCTCGAAAGCATCGCCGAGGCCGAGGCCGCCGTCAGCGCGCTATCCGGCCAGCCGCGCGGCACCATCAAGGTCACCGCGCCGCTCGGCCTCGGGCGCCGCTTCATCGCTTCCGGCATCCCCGACTTCCGCGACCGCTATCCGCAGATCGAGGTTCGCCTGCGGCTGTCCGACCACAATGTCGATATCATGAAGGAAGGCATCGACGTCGCCTTCCGGCTCGGCCTGCTGGAGGATTCCAGCCTGCGCATGCGCGGCATCATGGAATGCGAGCGCGTGCTGGTCGCCGCGCCGAAATATTTGGAGGCACGCGGCGAGCCAACCGATCCGCAGCAACTGGTCGACGACCGTCACGACTGCCTGATGCTGCGCTTCCCCGGCATGCGCGAGCATTTCTGGACGTTGACGACGCCGACAGGCCCTCAGAAATTCGAGGTGCACGGCCCGTTCGATTCCGATGACGGCGACGTCCTCACCGGCTGGGCGCTGTCCGGACGCGGCATCCTCAACAAACCACGTTTCGAGATCGAACCCTTCATCCGCGACCAGCGTCTGAAGATCATCCTGCCGGGCTCACCGCCCACGCCGGTGCAACTCGCCGCAGTCTATCCGCACAAGAAGCTGCAGGATCCGAAAGTCCGCCTGCTACTCGACTTCATGGCCGACCGCTGCCAGCGCCTGATCCGCGACATTCTGGCGGGCAAATAGCCCGCATCCCGCCTATGCGGAATGCGGGCCGAAGACTCGCCGGCAGCCGACTCACTTACCAGGGTCGGCTCCAGCCAAGCACGAAGGTCTGCTTGTCGCGATGGTTCCCGCCGAGCGTGGCGGCGTAGTAGGCCGCAACACCGCTGATCAGGAGCGACGCCGCGGTGATGAAGGCCGCCAGCATGGCGAGACGGCGGGCATGGTCGGCGGCGGCGCGGGCTTTCGCCTCCAGTTCGGCCGCCTGCTGGGTCAGTTGATCGACGCGCTGCTGCGCTTCCTCCGGCGCGATGCCGGCACGGGCGGCCACCGTCGACACCAGATACTGGCGGTCGGCGTCGTTCATCTGGCCGTCGGCGATCGTCGACAGCAGGATGCGGGTGAGTGCGCCGCGATCCTCACCGGAGGCACCCCGGTCCGCTGCGGCGGCATCGGCAGCAGGGGTAGCAGCGCCCGGCTGGGCGGGACCGGGGCGCAGCAACCGGTCGAGCAGCAGCTCGTTCTGGTCGAGCGCCTCGCCGGCAGCCCCCCTTGCCACCGTGGCGGCGGCGCCTCCCGCGGCGGATACAGCCGATGCCGCGGTCGACAACGCGCCACTGATGCCGGAATAGGCGATAAAGGCGCTGATCAGCACGCCCAGCGCCCAGACGGTGAGGCCGTGGGCACCGTCGCGCAGGTCGGATTCCTCTTCGCTCGCGTCACCGAAGCGCCGGCGCATCCGGCCGGCAAGATAGCCGCCGGCAAAGAAGCTGGAAATCTGCACCCAGAGCAACCACAGCGCGGCTGCAATGGCGAAGCCCGCAATGGAGACCCCTTCGCCCTTATAGGCCGAAGTGAGCGACAGGCCGAGCGCCGAGCCGAAGGTCAGCAGCACGAAGGACACGGCCGTCGCCAGCAGCGTTCCGGCGAGGATTGCGGGCCAGTCTACATAGCTGCGGTCATCAGCCACGATGGCCGCGGTTGAAGTGATGGGGTTTTCGGTGATTGCCATGGTCGTTCCTCCGACAGGTTGCCTGGTTCCAGCGCGCGAACGATTCACCGAAGACCGAACAGCGACAGGATCGCGAGGACGATGACGACGAGACCGACCAGATAGATGATGCCGTGCATGTGAAAGCCTCCTTCTGCACTTCGCAGTGAGAGCCAAACAGGCAAAGAGGAACAAAGTTCCGCCACAATGCGGATTTGCCGGCGTGCCCTCCCTTGCGGGCGAACCTGCGGATGGCACCGGCAGAGAATCCGCGGCATTTTGTCGGGCAAGTGAACTTCCGTCATGCAACCGCGTTATGGACGCGGCCGCGCGACCGGTGGAATATCCGGCCGGCGATACCGACTATCGCCGCATCATCGCTTTGAGGGACCCAAAATGATATCGACCCATAACGACCTGAAATCCAACGTCAGGAAGACTTCGATCGAGATCCTGAACGCCCGGCTCGCCGAGGCGATCGACCTCGCGCTGATCACCAAGCAGGCGCATTGGAACGTCAAGGGGCCGCAGTTCATCGCCATCCACGAGATGCTCGACGGTTTTCGCACCGAACTCGACGGCCACGTCGACACAATCGCAGAACGCGCCGTGCAGCTTGGCGGCACGGCGCTCGGCACATCACAGGTCGTCGTCAAGGAAACGCCGCTCGAGGCCTATCCGACCGACATCCACAAGATCAAGGACCACCTGGCCGCGCTGATCGACCGCTATGCCGCGACGGCCAAGCGCGTCCGCACAGCGATCGACGAGACAAGCGAGACCGGCGACGCGGACACAGCCGACATTTTTACCGCCTATTCGCGCGCCCTCGACAAGTCGCTGTGGTTCCTGGAGGCGCATACGCAGGAAAGCGCCTGAGATCATTGCAGGATTTCACTCGCTCAGGCCCCAAAACTCCGGTGACCGGCCCGTTGACAGAAATATGCTGCCGAAGGGTCGGTCATTGGAAGCTTCGCTGCTGAAACCGTTCAAACGTCGGGCGGTGTCAGCACCGGTTTGTCCGGCAGCGGGAAGAAGCGGAAATACGGTTCCGCCTCCCTGAACACGCGCGCGATAGACGGCCGCGTCAGCAGTCGGCCGTAATAAGCCCTCAGCCGCTTCTGGTCCTTGCCGATCGGCACCAGCGTATGCCCGTACATCAGCGCCGGGGCCGCCGCGCAATCGCCGAGCGAAAAGTCCTCGCCGGCGATCCACGTCTTCCCGCCAAGCTCGCTCTCGAGATAGCCATAGGCCTCCACGAGGCTGGCCCTCGCCTGCTCCACGCCGAACGGGTCGCGCTTGCCCTGCGGCCGCAACTCGTCGGCCACGATCCTCTGCATCGGTTCATGCACATAATGGTCGAAGAACCGGTCCCAGAAACGCACCCGCCATGCGGCATCGGCGTCATCCGGCACGAACCGCACAGGCCCCGGATGAAAAGCGTCGAGATATTCGATCACGATGGTCGACTCCGCGACCGTGGCGCCGCGCTCTTCGTCGAGCAGAACCGGCATCTTGGCCATCGGCCAGACTGCCTTGAAGGCCGCGGCTGAGTCGGGATTGCCAAAATCGACGACGATGGGCTCGAAGCCGGTCCCGTTCTCGTAAAGCGGAATCAGCACCTTGTGGCAGAACGACGCCAGCGGATGGTAATAAAACTTCAGCGCCATTGGCTGTCTCCTGATTGTGACTTCCGGAACTTACGCGAAGAACGGTTGTGACGGATTGGCGAAGGCGACACGGCCCTTCGGCTCTTCCCACTCCTCCTGCCGCCCGAGCGGGGTCAGGTCGAGCCAGTAGTAGCCGCCGCCGACCATCTCCGCGCCCCGGCCATAATTCGAGTAGGTATGATAGATGGTGTTGCCGTCGCGCAGGAAGACGCTACGGCCCGGTTGCTCGGTCGATTTCGATCCTTCGAAATAATAGCCGGTGCCGGCTTTCTCGTGCTCGGCGATGGTCTTGTAGTTGTAGGTGTCGGCACCACGCTTCGGGTCGATCGTCGCCTGGAAGTCGTAGTTGAAGTCCGAACCGAACGACGAATACCAGGGGAAGGTCCAGCCACGCTCCTCTCTGTAGCGCTCCAGCTTGGCCAGCGGCGCACGCGACACGTGGGCGAGCGAGGTGGCGCGGGCGTGGAGATGACGGATCAGCCCGTCGGAAATCTCGTCGGCGTTGCCGGTGCAGCCCTGGCAGCCCTTTTCCCAGTCGGGATCGAACATGAAATGCACGACGATCAGTTGCCGCCGGCCGTCGAACAGGTCGAGGAGCGTCGCCTTGCCGTCCGGCCCGTCGAACACATAATCCTTCTCGACCTTGACCATCGGCAGCTCGCGGCGGGCGACGCTGAGCCGGTCACGGGCCTGCGTCATCTCCTTTTCCTTGTCGAGCAGCGCCTTGCGCGCCGCCGTCCATTCCTCCTGCGAAACGATTTCGGGAAGTGCCATGGCTTTCTCTCCTTCTCTGCGGTGGCCTCTGTCCGCAATCGGACGGCGTTCCTCCCAAGGACGGATCAACGACCGCCATTCCGACAGAGTTGCGCAGGATCGAAATCTTCAGTCTCTCAGACCGCCGCCAGCGAGATAGACCGCCTGCTCGGTGTAGATGAGTTTCGCGCCCTTGCCGAACGGCCGTATCTTCTCAATCGCCCGGATTACAAGTCGCAACGCCGCGCGCATCTCGGCGAAAGGGACGACACGAGCCCGGACGAGGTGCCGGTGGGGATGCAACTGAAAGCGGCCTATGAGGAGGTCATGGGCGCGCAAACACGCCTCGGCGGCTGAATAAATCCGCGCGACCAATTGGGCTGCGCGCGTCCGGCGGCTCCGCCGTCAGGCTCTTTCGGTTGCCGCGCGCTCGACGGAGACGGACGCCATCACCGTCATGATCTCCCCCGCCGCCAGCGCGGCGATCACCGCCGGCCGCTTGTCCTTCACCGCGTCGCCGCCGATGGGCGAGACCAGGCGCGAAAACGCCGCCTCCGTCCCGCCGGCGGTCTTCAGATACCAGTTGCGGAACGTCGCCTTCTTGGTCTTCGAGCCGATCATGCCGACATAGGCAGCGTCCTCGCGCGCCAGCGCCTCGGCGACGATGAGGAAGTCGAGCGCATGGTCGTGCGTCAGCACGACGAAGGCCGTACCGGCGGGCGCGTTGCGGACGCATTCCTCCGGCATCGCCGTCAGCCTGGTCTCGATGCCGGCCGGCATGCCTTCCAGCGCCTCGGCGCGGCTTTCCACGACGATCGTCCGCAGCGGCAGCAGCGAAAAAGCCGCCGCCAGCGCCTGCCCGACATGCCCGCCGCCGAACACGTAGACATGCGGCAGCCGCGCTTCCTCGGCTTCCACCGCCGCCAGCAGGTCCGACTTCACGTCGTCGTCCACCCGCCTGATCGACACGTCCACTCTACCTCCGCAGCACTGCCCGATCTCGGGGCCGAGCGGGATGGACAGCACCACCTCACCCTCCCCCTTGTGGGGAGGGTCGACGAGAAGGTCTTGCGAAGCAAGGCGTTCGAGGCGGGGTGGGGGTGCAACACCACGTTCACCCCCACCCCGTCTCGCAATCTTCACTGCGTTACGATTGCTCGCCGACCCTCCCCACAAGGGGGAGGGTAAAGCCCCGCCCAACATCACCCGCGCCTTGTCGATCGCCATAAATTCAAGCTGGCCGCCACCGATCGTACCAAAGATCGCGGTCTTCGACACCAGCATCCACGCCCCCTTCTCGCGCGGCGTGGAACCCTTGGCCGACGCGACCTCGACCAGGGCGGTCTCAGACCCGTCGAGAAATGCACGCAGCTCTTTGGCGATCGATGCCATGGCCTTCTATACCAGAATCCCTAGCCCTTTGCCTCGGCGTTCAGCCGCTCGATCGCCATCAGCACCCGCTCGGGCGTCGCCGGTGCATCCAGCCGTGGGCAGACCTTGTGGTCGGCGACGCTCGCCACCGCGTCCGACAGCGCATGCAGCACCGATATGCCAAGCGGCAAAGGCGGCTCGCCGACCGCCTTGGAGCGGTGAATGGTCGGCTGATAGGCCTCGGACCAGTCGGTCAGCGCCACGTTGAAGATTTTCGGCCGGTCGGAGGCGAGCGGGATTTTGTAGGTCGACGGCGCATGCGTGCGCAGCCGCCCCTTGCCGTCCCACCACAATTCTTCCGTGGTCAGCCAGCCCATGCCCTGGATAAAACCGCCCTCGACCTGGCCGATATCGATCGCCCGGTTCAGCGAGCGGCCGGTGTCGTGCAATATGTCAGTGCGCTCGACGACATATTCGCCGGTCAGCGTGTCGACCGAAACCTCCGAGCAGGCAGCGCCATAGGCGTAATAATAGAAGGCGTGGCCACGGCCCTTGGCTCGATCCCAGTGAATGACCGGCGTCTTGTAGTGGCCAGCGGCCGAAAGCTGGATTCGCGCGACATAGGCCTGCTTGACCAGATCGTTGAAGCTGATCTCCTGGTTGCCGACGCGCACCCGGTTGGGCAGGAAAACCACCTGATCGACCGGCACCTGATATCGCTCCGCCGCGAAATCGGTGAGACGCTGTCTGATCTGCCGCGCGGCGTTCTGCGCCGCCATGCCGTTCAGGTCGGCGCCGGAGGAGGCCGCCGTCGGGGCGGTGTTCGGCACCTTAGCCGTCGTGGTCGCGGTGATCTTGACCCGTTCGAGATCGATCTGGAATTCCTCGGCCACCACCTGCGCCACCTTGAGGTGCAGGCCCTGGCCCATCTCGGTGCCGCCATGGTTCATATGCACCGAGCCGTCATTGTAGACATGCACCAGCGCGCCGGCCTGGTTGGACTCGGTCTTGGTGAAGGAGATGCCGAATTTCACCGGCGTCAGCGACAGGCCACGCCGGATCACCCGGCTGTTGGCGTTGAAGGCGGCGATCTCCCGCCTCCGACCCGCATAGTCGGCGCTCTCTTCAAGCTCCGCGACGATACGGTGGATGATGTTGTCCTCGACCTTCTGGTGGTAGGGCGTGACGTTGCGCTCGCCTGTCGCCCCCATCGGGTCGTAGAAGTTCAGCTTGCGGATTTCGAGCGGGTCCTTGCCGACGGCGAACGCCACCTCCTCGATGACGCGCTCCGCGCCGACCATGCCTTGCGGACCGCCGAACCCGCGGAATGCCGTATTCGAGACGGTGTTGGTGTAGAGCGGCGCCGACTTGGCGTGGACCGCCGGGAAGAAATAGGCGTTGTCGCAGTGGAACAGCGCCCGATCGCCCACCGGTCCAGACAGGTCGGCCGAGAAGCCGGCATTCAACGCGAACATGTAGTCGACACCGAGGATGTTGCCTTCGTCGTCAAAGCCGATGTCGTAGTCGATGGCAAAATCGTGCCGCTTGCCGGTAGCGAGCATGTCCTCGTCGCGGTCGAGCCTGACCTTGACGGCTCTGCCGTGCTTCTTGGCCGCGATGGCGGCGATGGCCGCGCACTGGTTGGCCTGCGTCTCCTTGCCGCCGAACCCGCCGCCCATGCGGCGCACTTCGACGGTGACCGCATGGCTGGGCACACCCAGCACATGGGCGACCAGATGCTGGGTCTCGCTCGGACCCTGGGTCGAGCAATAGACGATCACCTCGTCGTCCTCGCCCGGCACCGCCAGTGAGATCTGGCCTTCCAGGTAAAAGTGATCCTGGCCGCCGAGTTTCATGCGGTTCTTGATGCGGCGGGGTGCTGCCGCGATCGCCGCCGCCGCGTCGCCGCGCCTGAGCGTCAGCGGCGTCGTCACCTGCCTGTCCTTCTCGGGATCGAGGCCCCAGATGTCGATGACGGCCGGCAATTCCTCGTACTCGATCTTCGCCAGCCGCGCGGCGCGGCGCGCCTGCTCGCGCGTCCTGGCGATGACGGCGAACACCGGCTGGCCATGGAACTGGACCTTGCCTTCGGCAAACACCGGATCGTCATGCATACCGCTTGGCGAGATATCGTTCTCACCCGGCACGTCGGCATAGGTCAGCACATCGACCACGCCCGGCGCAGCCCGCACCGCCGTAAGATCGATCTTGCGGATCGTGCCATGCGTCACGTTCGCGAGGCCAAGGCCCGCATGCAGCGTGCCCGCCGGCTCCGGCATGTCGTCGATATAGATCGCCTCGCCGGTGACATGCTTGTGCGCCGAATCGTGGCGCACGTCGGTGTGGACGCCGCCGGCGATCTTTTGTGCCGTAAGGTTGGCTGTGTGCTTGTTCATGGAGCGCCTTTTTCTCCTCGCCGTTTCACGAAGAGGTCCGCAACAGGTCGCGCCTGGGGACAGTTTACTTTTTTCCGGTTGCGCGAGCCCTCGACTGCCGGAGCTTTTCCGCGGAAAGAAAGTAAACTGTCCCCGGCATTCTTCATTTTCACGCCGCCCGCCCGACCTGCACCGGCGCCTTGGTCCCTGACGTCTCGATGAAAAACCGCCTGAGCAGGTTCTTCGCCGCCAGCATCCGGTAGGCGGCCGTGGCGCGCATATCGGTCAGCGGCGTGAAATCCGTTTCGAAGGCCGCAATCGCCGCCTCGACCGTCTGTTCCGTCCACGGCTTGCCGATCAGCGCCGCCTCGACCGCGAAGGCCCGCTTCGGCGTCGCCGCCATGCCGCCGAAGGCGATGCGGATCGCCGCCACAGTGCCGTCGCGCGCCACCGCAAGCCGGAAGGCGCCCAGCGTCGAGGTGATGTCCTCGTCGCGCCGCTTGGACACCTTGTAGACCGCGAATTTTTCGCCGCGCGCCGGCAGAGGCACGATGGCGCGCTCGACGAATTCGCCCGGCTGCCGATCCTGCTTGCCATAGGCGATGAAAAAATCCTCGAGCGGTATCGTCCGCGATTTCGCGCCGCGCCTCAGCGTCAGCCGCGCCCCCAGCGCGATCAGCGGCGGCGGCGTGTCGCCGATGGGCGAGCCGTTGGCGACGTTGCCGCCGATCGTGCCCATGTTGCGCACCTGCTCGCCGCCGATGCGGTTGACCAGCGCGCCGAGCGCCGGAATGCGTCTGGCGAGCAGCGAGAACGCCTCGGTATAGGTGACGCCGGCGCCGATGCTGATCGCGCCGTCCACTTCCGAGATCGTCTTGAGTTCGTCCAGCCCGGCGATGAACACCGCCGGCGCGATGTCGCGCATCTGCTTGGTCACCCACAGCCCGACATCGGTGGAGCCCGCGACGATGGTTGCCTTGGGCTCATCCTTGTAGAGTTTTGCGAAATCGTCGAGCGAACCCGGAACGACAAGCCGCTTCCTGCCCTCGCCGATCTCCACCCTGCTTCCGTCCTTCAGCGCCGAAAGCCGCGCGATGATCGCCTTGCGTTCGGCCATCAGCGGGTCCTTCGCCGCCTTGCCATAGCTGGAAATCGCCTTTGCCGCGCGCACGATCGCCTCGTAGCCGGTGCAGCGGCAGAGATTGCCCTGCAGCGCCTTCTCGATCTCGCCGTCCGAAGGCGTCGCCGACTTCATCCACAGCCCATAGAGCGACATGACGAAACCCGGCGTGCAGAAGCCGCATTGCGATCCGTGGAAATCCACCATCGCCTGCTGCACCGGGTGCAGCTTTCCGTCGCTGCCCTTCAGGTGCTCGATGGTGACGACGTGGGTGGCGTCCAGCGAGCCGACGAAGCGGATGCAGGCATTGACGCTTTCATAGGCGAGTTTTCCGCCGAGGAGCCGGCCGACCAGCACGGTGCAGGCGCCGCAGTCGCCTTCGCCGCAACCTTCCTTGCTGCCGTACAGCCCTCTGTCCAGCCGCAGCCAGTCGAGCAGCGTCCCGTCCGGCGCGACATCGCTCAGCGAAACGTCCCTGCCGTTGAGAATGAAGCGGATTTCGGTCCTGGGTTTCACCTTGGCCACGTCAGCTTCCTCTATAGGTGGAATAACCGTAGGGCGAAATCAACAGCGGCACGTGGTAGTGCGTCTGTTCGGCCAGGCCGAAGCGGATCGGCACCTGGTCGAGGAACGCGGGATCGGGCAGCGCTGTGCCGGCGGCGCGCAGATAGTCGCCCGCGAAGAAGATCAGCTCGTATTGTCCCGTCTTGAAATCCGCCCCTTCGAGCAGCGGCGCGTCGCAGCGTCCGTCGGCGTTGGTCTCGACGGTCTTGAGCAGCCGGTGCGAATTCCCCGATACGCGATAGAGCGCGATCTTCAGAGCCGCCGCCGGCTTGCCGGATGCGGTGTCCAGAACATGGGTCGTCAGCCGCCCGCCTTCCGCCTTCGCCATTCGGCCTCCCTCCAGGGTACGTTCCCATGCGATCATGAATTGTGCGGCAATTAAAGGCCATGCATAAGTCCGGGTGAAGCGGAGCGCCACAAAAAGACTTTCAAATTTTTTGGGGGGATGGCACGCGCGCCACCTTCGATATCCTTCGGTCAAAAGAGGAAACGCCTGGGGCAATGAACCCGAAACGCTACGTCAGGGATATGCGCGGCTACGGCGCGAACCCACCCGATCCGAAATGGCCGGGCGGTGCCCATGTCGCCGTCCAGTTCGTGGTCAACTACGAGGAGGGCGGCGAGAACAGCGTGCTGCATGGCGACGCCGCCTCCGAAGCCTTCCTGTCCGAGATAACCGGCGCGCAGCCCTGGCCCGGCCTGCGCCACTGGAACATGGAATCGATCTACGAATACGGCGCCCGCGCCGGCTTCTGGCGGCTGCACCGCATGTTCACGCAGGCGAACGTACCGGCCACCTGCTACGGCGTCGCCTCCGCGCTCGCCCGGTCGCCCGACCAGGTCGCCGCCATGCAGGAGGCCGGCTGGGAGGTCGCCTCGCACGGGCTGAAATGGATCGACTACCGCGACACCTCAGCCGAGGACGAGCGGGCGCATATGGCGGAAGCCATCCGCCTGCACGAGGAAGTCACCGGCGCGCGGCCGACCGGCTGGTACACCGGCCGCACCTCGGTCAACACGGTTCGGCTGGCGGCGGAGGAAGGCGGCTTCGCCTATATCTCCGACACCTATGACGACGACCTGCCCTATTGGCTCGACCACGACGGCCACGGCAACCCGATCGCGCCGCAGCTTATCATTCCCTACACGCTTGACGCCAACGACATGCGTTTCGCCATCTCGGCCGGCTTCACAAATGGCGACCAGTTCTTCGCCTATCTGAAGGATTCCTTCGACATGCTTTATGCCGAGGGCAAGGCCGGCCGCCCGCGCATGATGAACATCGGCCTGCACTGCCGGCTCGCCGGCCGCCCGGGCCGCGCACTGGCCTTGCAGCGTTTCATCGACTACGTGAAGTCGCACGAGCGCGTCTGGCTGCCGCGCCGCATCGACATCGCCCGCCACTGGCGCGAGACGCATCCCTACCAGGCCCCGTCGCTGCGACCATCACGCATGGATCGAAAGGTGTTCGTCGAAAAATTCGGCGGCATCTTCGAGCATTCCCCATGGATTGCCGAGCGCGCCTTCGAATTCGAGCTCGGTCCGGCGCATGACAGCGCCGGCGGCCTGCACAACGCGCTCTGCCGCGCCTTCCGTTCGGCCAGCGAGGACGAGCGGCTCGGCGTGCTGAAAGCCCATCCCGATCTCGCCGGCAAGCTTGCGCAGGCAAAGCGCCTGACTGCGGAATCGACCTCCGAGCAGGCCAGCGCCGGCCTCGACGCGCTGACCGACGCCGAGCGGCAAAAATTCACCGAACTGAACACCGCCTATGTCGAAAAGTTCGGTTTTCCCTTCATCATCGCGGTGCGCGACAACACCAAGGCGAGCATTCTGAAAACCTTCGGGACACGCATAGCCAGCGACCACGCGACGGAATTCGCCACCGCCTGCAAGCAGGTGGAGCGCATCGCGCGGCTGCGCCTGAACGCTTTGCTGCCAGAATAGAGGAAACGGCATGGCCGGCCCCAGATACACAGCCCCTCCCGGCGGCCATCCCCCGCAGCAGCAGTTGCTGACGGGCCGTGCCGTGTTCACGGAAGCCTATGCGGTGATCCCGCATGGCGTCATGCGCGACATCGTCACCAGCTACCTGCCTTTCTGGGACAAGACCCGCGCCTGGGTCATCGCCCGTCCGTTGTCCGGCTTCTCCGAGACGTTCTCGCAATACATCATGGAAGTCGAGCCCGGCGGCGGCAGCGACCGGCCCGAGCCCGAGCCCGGCGCTCAGGGCGTGCTGTTCGTCATGGACGGCGAGGTGACGCTGACCATCGAAGGCACGGCGCACCGCATGCTGGCCGGCGGCTATGCCTATCTGCCGCCGGGCGCGGCCTGGAGCCTGCGCAACACCGGCGCGGCCACCTGCGGCTTCCACTGGGTCCGCAAGCTGTACGAGCGCGTCGACGGCATCGAGGTGCCGGAGGCCTTCGTGCGCAACGAACAGGACATCGTGCCGCTGTCCATGCCGGGCACAGCCGGCCGCTGGGCGACCACGCGCTTCGTCGATCCCGCCGACATCCGCCATGACATGCACGTCAACATCGTCACGCTTGAGCCCGGCGCGGTCATCCCCTTCGCCGAGACCCATGTTATGGAGCACGGCCTCTACGTGCTGGAAGGCAAGGCTGTCTACCGGCTCAACCAGGACTGGGTGGAGGTCGAGGCCGGCGACTTCATGTGGCTGCGCGCCTTCTGCCCGCAGGCCTGTTATGCCGGCGGCCCCGGAAAATTCCGCTACCTGCTCTACAAGGATGTGAACCGGCACATGAAGCTGGGTCTGCGCGCATGACCAGAATCATCACCGCGAAGCCGCTGACGCGCGAGAACTTCGAGCCGTTCGGCGAGGTCATCGAGGCCGGCACGACCGACGACCATTTCCCGATCAATGGCGGCAAGGCTGAACGTTTTCACGCGCTGGCCACCGCCGACGCCACCGGCCCCAACGCCCGCGTGCTGATCTCGACCGTGCGCGGCACACCCTATGAATTCCCGCTGACGCTCGCTATGGTCGAGCGCCATCCCTTCGGCAGCCAGGCCTTTATCCCGCTCGGCGCGCGACCCTTCCTGGTCGTCGTCTGCCACGACGAGGGTGGGAAACCCGGCATGCCGCATGCGTTTCTCGCCGCATCCGGACAAGGCATTAACTATCCGCGCAATTCCTGGCATGGCGTGCTGACGCCGATCGGCGAAGCGCAGGATTTTGCCATTGTCGACCGTGGCGGAGACGGCAATAATCTGGAAGAGTTCTTCTTCGACGAACCCTACGAAGTCCGGCTGCCAGACTGACCATCACCGAGTGAGGCCATGACCGACGTTTCGCTGATCGACCGCCTGCTCGACGTCATCGAGGACGACATCGTTCCGAAGACCGCCAACGGCGTAACCCACGGCAACAAGCTGTTCGGCGCCGCGATCCTGCGCAAGGACGACCGCTCGCTGGTCATGGCCGAGACCAACAACGAGACCGAAAACCCGCTCTGGCACGGCGAGGTTCACTGCCTGAAGCGGTTCTACGAGATGCCGAAGGCCGACCGGCCCGACACCAAGGATTGCCTGTTCATAGCCACCCACGAGCCCTGCTCGCTTTGCCTGTCGGCCATCACCTGGACCGGCTTCGACAATTTCTACTACCTGTTCAGCCACGAGGATTCGCGCGACAGTTTTGCAATCCCGCATGATCTCAAGATCCTGAAGGAGGTCTTCACCCTCGGTCCGGGCGGCTACAACGCCGAGAACGCCTATTGGAAAAGCTTTTCGATCCGCCGCCTGCTGCGCGACCTGCCCGAGGACGACCGCAAGCGGCTGGAAGCGCGCATCGCCGGCATCTCGCGCCGCTACGACGACCTGTCGGCAGAATACCAGGACGGCAAGACCGACAACGACATCCCTTTGAATTGAACACCGTCGCGGGGTTGCGGATCGCGGGCCATCATAGCCTGGCCTGCTGCGCTGCCCTATGGAACTACCGGAGAGAGGGCGAAAATCCTCAGCGCCCCTTCCACACCGGGTCGCGCTTTTCCGCAAAGGCGCGAAACCCTTCCTGCCCGTCTTCCGAGGCATAGAGTTCGTCGACCGTGCGGAATTTGCGCTTGGTGATCCAGTTCATCGCATCCTGGAAGGTCATGGCCTCGGCCTCACGCGCCACCTCCTTGATCGAGGCAAACACCAGCGGCGGCCCGGAGGCGAGCAGCCGGGCGATCTCCCACACGCGATCCTCCAGTTTTTCCTTCGGCAACACCTCGTTGACCAGGCCCCACCGATGCGCCTCGGCCACGTCCATCCAGCGGCCGGTAAGCAGCAGGTCCATGGCGACGTGATACGGAATCCGCTTCGGCAGCTTCACCGTCGCGGCATCGGCCAAGGTGCCGGCGCGGATTTCCGGCAGGGCAAAACTCGCATGATCGGCGGCGTAGATGAGGTCGCAGGACAGTGCCAGTTCAAAACCACCGCCGACCGCCATGCCGTTGACGCAGGCAATGACCGGCTTGTTCATGTCGCGCAGTTCCTGCAGCCCGCCGAAGCCGCCGACGCCATAGTCGCCATCTACCGCATCGCCGCCCGCGGCCGCCTTCAGGTCCCATCCAGCCGAGAAGAATTTTTCGCCGGCCGTCTTCACGATAGCCACCCTCAGCTCGGGATCGTCGCGGAAAGCGCGAAACGTCTCGCCCAGCAGCCGAGAGGTTTTCAGGTCGATGGCGTTGGCTTTCGGCCGGTCCAGCGTGACTTCGACGATCGCGCCCTCGCGCCGGGTGGTGACGATTTCGGTCATTGCAGGTTCTCCAGCATTCCCTCCCCCCTTGAGGGGGAGGTGGCCGCGAAGCGGCCGGAGGGGGTTGGTGCGGCAGTGCTCCACATCCTGCGGCCGTCCAGGCTATCATATCGCAGCGGTATCGGCATCACAGTCGGTTGGTGGCCACGGAGGCGACCCCTCCCCGATCGGCTCCGCCGATCGACCCTCCCCTCAAGGGGGAGGGGGACGCCAAGCTTGCCACCATCAACGCATCCGCGACCCAGGCGCCCTCGGCGCAGACGATCAGCGGATTGACGTCCAGTTCCTCGATTTCACCGGCATGCGCGAGCACGAAACCGGCCAGTTTTTCGATCGCCCCTACCGCCGCATCAAGATCGGCCTTCGGCCGCCCACGGAACCCGTCCAGCAGCGGAAACAGTTTCAGCCCGCGAAGCGCCATCTCGATCTCAGCCCGCGACGCCGGCAGGAGCAGGGTCGCCGAATCCTTCAGGAGCTCCACCAGCACGCCGCCCGAACCCAGCGTCATCACCGGCCCGAACAACGGATCGCGCGTAAAACCAACGATCAGCTCGGCCACGCCCCCCTGCACCATGCGCTCGACATAGAGCCCGCTGCCCAGCGGCAGCAACACTTCCGCAGCCTCGCCGACCGACGCGGCATCGCGCAGATTGAGCTTCACCGCTCCGGCCTCAGACTTGTGCGCCACGCCCATCGCCTTCAGCGCGACCGGGTAGCCAAGCGAGTCAGCGGCGGCGATTGCCTCGTCGACGCTTGCCGCCCGCCGGCCGGCCGGAACCAAAACGCCGGCCTCTGCGAGCAGCGATTTCGCGGCGGCTTCGTCGAGCGTTCCCTCCCCCTTGAGGGGGTCCGAAGGACGGCCCGAAGGGCCGGGTGGGGTCGCTGCGGCAGTGCTCCACGTTCTGGCGGTGCCTTCTGAAATGACCCCCACCGCCCGCTTCGCGGGCACCTCCCCCTCAAGGGGGGAGGAATTGCGCCAGGCCACGCCGATCATCGCCGCCGCCTCCGCCGCATCGAGCGCCTCGGCGATCCCGTAAAGCGGCACCATGCCCCGCGCCATCAGGCCCGGCGCATAATCCTCCGGCAGGTTTTCCGGCAGCGAGGCCAGCACCGCGCCCTTCGCCCCATGCGCCTTCAGCCCGCTTTCGAAGGCGTTGAGCGTCGTCCACCAATCGACATCCGAGCAGCGGTCGCGGCGCGGGAAATCCAGCACGAGGATGTTGAGGTCGAAGCCACCCGAAACCATCGCCCCGAAGGTGGCGGTCATCGCTGGCTCGTTGTTCCAGATGAAGGTATGGTAGTCGAGCGGGTTGGCCACCGCCACCAGCGGCCCCAGCGTCGCCTTCACCCGCGCCCGATGCTCATCGGAAAGCACGGGAAACCCGACCTTTCGCCCCTCGGCGCTGTCCGCCATCACAGACGCCTCGCCGCCCGAACAGCTCATCGACGACAGCCGATAGCCGCCAAGCGGTCCATGCGCATGCAGCAGTTTCAGTGCCTCCAGGAAAGACGGGATGGAATTGACCCGCGCGATGCCCAGCCGTTTCAGAAAAGCGTCCGACGCTGCATCCGAGCCCGCCAGAGAAGCGGTATGCGACACGGTGCCGGCCCGCGCCTGCTCGGAACGGCCGATCTTCATGGCGACGATGGGCTTTTTCAGTTCCCGCGCCCGCGCCGCAAGTCTTTCGAATCCGTCGACCTTGTCGAACGCCTCGATATGCAACCCGAGCACGGAAACGCGGGAATCCTCGATCAGCCCCAGCGCCATCTCGGACAGCCCGGTCTGCGCCTGGTTGCCGGCGGTCATGATGTAGGAGACCGGCAGGCCGCGCGCCTGCATCGTCATGTTGATCGCGATGTTGGACGACTGGGTGATGATCGCCGCACCCGTCGCGCCCTCGGCCAGGCGGATGCCGCCATGCTGGTCCGGCCACAGCAGCGCGCCGTTGGCATAATTGATCAGCCCGTAGCAGTTCGGCCCGATGATCGGCAGGTCGCCCGCCGCCTCCAGAAGCGCCTGCTGCAGCCCCTCGCCTTCCGCGTCATACGCCCCCGTCTCGCGAAACCCCGACGCGAAACACACCGCCCCGCCCGCTCCCTTTTCACGCAGCGCCGTCACCATCTCGATGGTGAGATGGCGGTTCACGCCGATAAACGCCGCATCCGGCGCGCCGGGGAGTTCGGCCACGGTTTTGTAGGCTTTCACCCCCTCGACCTCGGTCTTGCTCGGATGCACGGGCCAGATGTCGCCGGCAAAACCCATCTTCAGGCATTGCTTGACGACATTCGTGCCGAATGCCCCGCCGCCGATCACGGCGATGGACCTTGGACGCAGCAGGCGTTCGAGGCGGTTCATTTGCGCCGACCTCCCCTTCTCCCCTTGTGGGAGAAGGTGGATTGGCCGAAGGCCAAGACGGACGAGGGGTGTTGGACGGAGCGCCAAGCTGGAACACCCCTCATCCGACCTCGCTTCGCTCGGCCACCTTCTCCCACAGGGGGAGAAGGGAGAATCCGCGTCGGCCCCATCATCCGCCCACCGCCCTGAGCAGCGCCCGGCTGATAATGTGCCTCTGGATTTCGCTCGTGCCTTCCCAGATGCGCTCCACCCGGGCGTCGCGCCAGATGCGCTCCAGCGGCAGGTCGTCCATCAGCCCCATGCCGCCATGGATCTGGATCGCCTCGTCGGCGACATAGGCCAGCACCTCGGTGGCCTTCAGCTTGGCCATCGCCATGTCCTGGTCGGTCACCGTGCCCTGGTCGTATTTCCAGCCGGCCTCGAACACCATCAGATCGGCCGCCTTCAACTCCGTCGCCATGTCGGCCAGCTTGAACGACACGCCCTGGAATTTTCCGATCTGCTGGCCGAACTGCTCGCGCTGCGCGGCATATTCGATCGCATGGCGCAGCGCACGTTCGGCCCGGCCGAGACAGGTGGCGCCGACCTGCAGGCGCGTCGCGCCCAGCCAGGAATTCGCCACCTCGAAACCCTTGTGGACTTCTCCGAGCACCTGCTCCTTCGGCAGCCGGCAGTCGTCGAACTCCAGCACCGAATTGGTGTAGCCGCGATGCGACACGTTGCGATAGCCGTCGCGCACGGAAAAACCCTTGGTCCCCTTGTCGACGAAGAAGGCCGTAATTTTTTTGCGTTTTCCCCGTGACGATTCTTCCTCGCCGGAGGCCATGAAGACGATGGCGAAATCCGCCAGGTCTGCGTGGGAGATGAAGTGTTTTGTGCCGTTGAGCACCCAATCGTCGCCATCCTGCACGGCTGATGCCTTCATGCCGCGCAGGTCCGAACCCGCGCCCGGCTCGGTCATGGCAAGACAGTCCCACTTCTCGCCGCGGATACACGGGAAAAGATATTTTTCGCGCTGCTCCGGCGTGCCGGCGAGCAGGATGTTGGAGGGCCGCGCCACGCAGGTCCAGTGCAGCGCATAATTGGCGCGGCCGAGTTCCTTCTCGTAGAGCAGCCAGGTCACCGTATCGAGCCCCGCCCCGCCGACATCCTCCGGCATGTTGGCGGCATAGAGCCCGGCCGCGGTCGCCTTGGCCTGTAATTCCTTGATCAGGTCCATGCGCAGATGGCCGGTGCGCTCCACCTCCGCCTCGTGCGGATAAAGTTCGTTCTCGACGAAGGCCCGCGTCGTCTCGACGATGAGTTTTTGTTCCTCGGAAAGGCCGAAATCCATGGTCAGGCCTCCGCCAACGTTGAGCGGCTGGCCGTCGGGGACAGTTTACTTCTTTCCGCGGAAAGGCGGAGGTGCTTCAAGGCTTGTGCAGGCGGAAAGAAAATAAACTGTTCCCTGCATTCTTCCTTCGAGCCGCAATCCATCGTCTCAGCCCTTCTTCTTTTTCTTCGGCTTTTCCGCCCTGGCCTTCTCGGCGGCTTTCGACGCCTTCGGCTTCGCCGCCAGCTTCGCAAGTTGTTTCGTATAGCTGTTGTGAAGCTCGCCGGCGCCCCAGCCCTTGCCCTTGTTCTGCCTGGCCAGCGCTTCCATGATGGCGACCAGATTGTCGTCGCGGATCTTTTCCAGTTCGCGGATCGACCATTTGCCGGACTGCTCGTCCGACTGCGTGGCGATAAGGTCGACCAGTTCGTCGTTGAACTCCGGCACGTCCATCAGCTTGGTCCACGGCCAGGACAGGCAAGGGCCGAACTGCGCCATGAAGTGGCGCATGCCCGCCTCGCCGCCGGCGACGCGATAGACCTGGAACATGCCCATCTGCGCCCAGCGCAGGCCAAAACCGTAGCGCATGATGTCGTCGAGTTCCTCGACCGAGCAGATGCCGTCCTTGATAAGCCAGAGCGCCTCGCGCCAGGCGGCCTCCAGCAGACGGTCACCGACAAAAGCCTCGATCTCCTTGCGGATGACCACCGGCTTCATGCCGATCGAGGCATAGATCTCCTTCGCCATCTCGACGGCTTCGGGCAGCGTGTCCTTGCCGCCGACGATCTCGACGATCGGCAGCAGGTAGACCGGGTTGAACGGATGGCCGACCACCAGCCGCTCCGGCCGCTGCATCGCCGTCTGCATGTCGGAGGGTTTTATGCCGGAGGTCGAGGAGCCGACCAGCGCATTGGCCGGTGCGTGTTTGTCGATCTCGGCCAAGACCTTGTGTTTCAGGTCGAGCCGCTCCGGCACGCTTTCCTGGATGAAATCGGCATCCTTGACCGCCTCGGCAATGGTTTTGGCGAAAGTCAGCTTGCCTTCCCTGGGCAGACCGTCCGGCAGCATCTGCCTGTAGGCGCGCCGCGCGCCCTTCATCACCTCGCCGACCTTGCGGGACGCTTCCGGGTCGGGATCGTAGATCGAGACGTCGATGCCGTTGAGCAGCAGGCGCGCGACCCACCCCGCCCCGATCACCCCGCCGCCGATTGCCGCTGCCTTGCTGACGATGCTCATGCGTTTGCTCTTTGTCTTGCCGTTTCGGGATCGGTCGGCGCCACGCGCACACCTGCGCGGATGACCTGGGGATCATAGGCTTTTCGCCCGAAAACCTCCGCCACGATGGGTCGGAAAAAATCGACGCCGAAGGTCTCGTAGTCGGGGTCGAAACTCGACTGGTCCCAGCGCTCGCAGAACTGGTCGCAATCGTCGAAATAAGCGTGCCCGGCAAATCTCTCCCGCGCGTTGCGGTCGCCGCCGAGATGATGCGCACAATACAGCCGCTGGAAGTCGCCGTGCTTCTCGACCACCCAGGTGCATTGCTCGCGCACAAAGGGTTTCAGGATCGTCGCGGCATATTCGTCGTGGTTGTACGGCGCGTAGATGTCGCCGATGTCGTGCAGCAGCGCGCAGGCGATCCAGTCAGCATCCGCACCGTCGCGCCATGCCCGCGTCGCCGCCTGCAGCGAATGGCCGAGCCGTGTGACCTTGTAGCCGGAAAGACCCTCGTCGAGTTGCACCAGCGCATCGAGCAGCCGCTCGCCGGTTTTTGCGGCATAGTCGGTCTCATGCGCGGTGAGGAACTCGTACTCCTCGCGCGTCCCGTCCTTCATCGCCGTGAATTCGACCGTCCTCACTACCGGCCTCCCTGCCGATGCCCTCAGCTGCCTACGATTGGAGCGGCGCCCGCTTCGTCAAATTCAGCTTCCTGCGCACTTCCTCCGGCCCGAGCACGCGCGCGCCCATGTTCTCGACGATCGACACGGCCCGCTCCACCAGTTGCGCGTTGGTCGCCAGCACGCCCTTGTCGAGCCACAGATTGTCCTCCAGCCCGACCCGCACATTGCCGCCGGCCAGCACCGCCGCCGCCACATAGGCCATCTGGTTGCGGCCGATGGAGAAGGCCGACCACGTCCAGTCCGAAGGCACGTTGTTGACCATCGCCATGAAGGTGTTGAGGTCGTCCGGCGCGCCCCACGGCACGCCCATGCAGAGTTGCACCAGCGCGTCGGACTTCAGGACGCCCTCGCTCACCAGCTGCTTGGCGAACCACAAGTGCCCGGTGTCGAAAGCCTCGATCTCCGGCTTGACGCCCATCTCGGTCATCATGCCGCCCATGGCGCGCAGCATGCCCGGCGTGTTGGTCATCACATAATCGGCTTCGTTGAAATTCATCGTGCCGCAGTCGAGCGTGCAGATCTCCGGCAGGCACTGGCGCACATGCTCGACGCGGTTCGACGCGCCGCCCATGTCCGTACCCTTTTCGCTGAGCGGCAGCGGGCTTTCGACCGGCCCGAACACCATGTCGCCGCCCATGCCGGCCGTCAGGTTCAGCACCACGTCGACGTTGGCGTCGCGGATGCGTTCGGTCACCTCGCGATAGAGCGAAACGTCGCGGCGCGGCTTTCCCGTCTCGGGATCCCGCACATGGCAATGAACGATCGCCGCTCCCGCCTTCGCCGCGTCGATCGCAGAATCCGCGATTTGCTTGGGCGAGCGCGGCACATGCGGGCTGCGATCCTGCGTTCCGCCTGAACCGGTGACGGCGCAGGTGATGAAGACCTCGCGGTTCATCGAAAGCGGCATGAAATTCCCTCCAACTCCGGCGAGAATGCCTTACTTGCAAAGACGTGCCTTTACACTTTACGAAATACAAATGGCGAAAAGCGAAAAGGCATCGATCTTCCAGCCGGAACGCCGGACGCTTTCGGTCACGTTCCTGGTCCTGTCCGGCTCCTCCATCATGTGCGTCGCCTCGGCGATCGATCCGCTGCGCGCCGCCAACCGCGTCAGCGGCGAGACGCTGTTCGACTGGAAAACCGTCTCGCTTGACGGCACGGCCCCAATCACGACATCCGGCCTGCCGGTCGCCGTCTCCGGCCCGTTCGATCCGGCCGAGCGCACCGATGTGCTGGCGATCATCGGCGGTTTTGGCACGCGCGACCATGGCACCTCCGGCCGGCTCGCCGGCATCCGCCGTGTCGCCCGCTCGGCGCGCGCCTATGGCGGCATCGAGGCGGGTTCCTGGCTGGTCGCCCGCGCCGGCCTGCTGGAAGGCCGCGCCGCCACCACGCATTGGGAAGACATGGAGGATTTTTCCTCCGCCTTCCCGGGAACCGACGTGCGGCCCGACCGCTATGTCATCGACGGTCCGGCCTTCACCGCCGGCGGCGCCTCCCCCACCTTCGACCTCATGCTGCACCTCGTCCGTTCCCGCCTCGGCATGGCGGTGGCGCTCGATGTCGCCTCGGTCTTCATCTACGATCAGGCGCGCGCCGCCACCGACGCGCAGCCGCTGGTCTCGCTCGGTCGCCTCGACGGCTACGACCCGCGTCTGGCGCAGGCGATCAGGCTGATGGAGACCCACATCGACCAGCCGCTCACCATCTCGGCCATCGCCCGCCGCGCCGGGGTGACGGCCCGCACGCTGGAAGGCGTTTTCAGCCGTTCGATCGGCGAGACTCCGGGCGCCTATTACCTGCGCCTGCGCCTCCACGCCGCGCGGCGGCTGGTGCTCGACACGCGCCTCGCCATGGCCGACGTCGCCGCCCGCTGCGGTTTTTCAAGCTCCGCCGCCTTCTCCCGCGCTTTCTCACGGGCGTTCGGCAACGCGCCCACCGCCATGCGCCGCTGATCGTCCGAGGATGCGCTAAGGAATGGCCGCATTGAAGACGATACGCAGATGGTATATATCACGGACTATACCGTACTGGAGGCGGTCCATGACCCACGTAGCCAAGCTGTTCAAGAACGGCCGCAGTCAGGCGGTCCGTTTGCCTGCCGAGTTCCGTTTCGAGGGGACCGAGGTCGAGATAAGGCGCGATCCGGAAACGGGCGAGGTCATCCTGTCCGAACGGAAGCCGCAAAAATCCTGGGACGAATTCTTCCGCCTCCGCGATCTGCTCGATCTGCCCGCCGATTTCATGAAGGACAGGGATCAAGGCGTCTCCCAGCGCGACGACATCTTCGATGAGCTTTAGCCATCTGCTCGACACCAACACTTTGGGTGCCCTGATAGGAAGCGGGTCGAACAAAGCCGATGCCCGGCTGAGGGATCACCACCCCGGCGATATCTGTCTTTCGGTCGTCACCGAGGGCGAGGTTCTCTTTGGTCTGGCGAAATCGCCGGACGCGACCCGGATTGCCTCCTTGATGCGCGCCCTGCTGGCCAGTTTCACGATCCTGCCCTGGACGAGTCAGACCGCTGCCGTTTACGGGACTTTGCGTGCTGATCTCAGGCGACGAGGGATAAGCCTTGGCCCTCTGGACATGATGATCGCCGCGCATGCCGTCGAAATCGGCGCGGTACTGGTCACCAGCGACAAGGCGTTTGGAAACATCCCCCAACTGCGCGTGGAGGACTGGCTGAACGGGTGAGACCGATACGTCGGTGCAGCGCGGGGATGATGCTTTCGTCGGCGTTCAGCCGGCCTTGCTTTCACCCTCGATGCGCTGGCGCATCCGCTCGGCCAGCACCTTCTCCAGCCGCCGGGCGACGCCGGCGTCCCAGGCGTTGCGTTTGCCCTGCGGCGTTTGCAGCACGACGGGAAGCGCCAGCAGGCGGTCGACGATCGAGTCGTCCTCGCCGAACCCCTCGAAAATCTCGGCGTCGAGGCGGCCCGGCAGCGCGTGATCGGTGCGATTCGTTTCCATGCCGCAAAGCATAGAGCCGGTTCGTGACAGACCGAAGGCAAGCCCGTGCAGGAAATGTGGTTCGCCGCGCCGTGCCGTTCCAAACCCGTGCGGTTGCTGGAAAAACGCATCCCGGAAACTTTTCGTGAGCGGTCCGGCGCAGGGTGCGTCCTTCGACATTCAGGCTCCGCCAGACTCCTCCGCGAACAGTTCCACCGGCTCGGAGCGTCCCCGCAGGGAGCGCTGACCCATGCAGCGCCATTGTCCCGCCGCCTCGCCGGCAAGCCGCAGCGCATGGGCCGAGATCAGCAGCGGTTCGCCCAGAACCTTTGTCTCGCTCTCGACGCGGCTCGCGACGTTGACGGCGTCGCCCAGCACCGCGAATTCGAGCCTTGCCGCGGCGCCGACAATGCCGACGAACGCCTCGCCGGCATGGATGCCGATGCCGACGCGGATCGGCGCGTCGCCGTTCAGTCCGCGCGCGCCGTTCCAGGCGCCGATGGAGGCGAGGATCGCCCGGGCGCAGCCGATCGCCCGCGCCGCATCGTCCGGGCGGCCCTCCGGCACGCCGAACACCAGGAACGCCCCGTCGCCGATGAACTTGTCGACCACGCCGCCATGCTGCCTGGCCGCATCGAGGATCAGCGCGCGATAGTCGCTGATGATGCCGACCAGTTCGTCTGGCGCGGCGTTCTCTTCCAGCGCCGTCGAATCCCGCATGTCGACGAACATCAGCGCGACCTCCGCCTTGCGCCCGGTGCGCAGGGCGCCCGCGGTGCTGGCCGCCATCAGCGGCGCCAGTTCGGTCGGCACGAACCGGCTGAGATTGACGCGGTTGGCAGTCTCCGCAACGGCGTTCATCAGCATGCGGCGGCCGCGCGCCGCGGCGAGGATGAAGACGCAGGCGGTCAGCACGAACATGACGACGCGCATCACGTTCGGCGCGCGGCTGAACAGCGTGTCGATCGTCTCGGCCGACTGGTAGAGCGAATCGTCGACGGGATTGGCCACCGCCACCGCCAGGATCGAGCCCGCGGCGAACAGCAGCGACGCGCAGACCTGCACCGCCGGCCGGAAGCGCAGCATGTTGACCGCCAGGAACAGCGGAATGGCGCTGACCACCGGGAAGGCGAAGGCATAGGCCGCCGGCAGCAGGGAGACGCGCGAGGTGAAATAGAGCAGCATCGTCACCATCGCGGCATCGATCACCGCCGCCAGATAGGCCATCCAGGAACGCCATATGCCGACCCGCAGGAACAGCAGCGTGGCGAAGCCCGATGCCAGCACGATGCAGGTCATGAAAGTGGCGTAGGCGATCAGCGGCTCGAGCGCTTCCAGCTGGCCCGCATCGCGGCGCGCCAGCGAGCGCAGCCCGACCAGCAGCACGATGCCGACGATCAGGCGGACCACGCTGGCGATGCGCTCCGTCATCGTATCGGCCTCGGCCAGCAGCGCGTTGGCGGTCTGGTCGCTCAGGGATCGCATGGCGGAAACTCCCAACGGCATCGCCATGCACGGATATGCAGCAGGGAAACGCCGCGGGCAATGGCACGCGGCGGGCCGCGACATTCTGGCAGCCGCCCGTTCCGACGGTCGGGCCGCCGTTGCCGTCGGTGCCGGCTTCTAATCCGCCGCTCCCTCGGCGATCTCCCGCCAGCGCCGAAGCGCTGCTTCGCGGCTGCGGGCCATGGCCTCGATCTCGCGGTCCTGATAGTCGCCGGAAGCGACCCACAGTCCCATGCCTTGCTGCCGGATGCTCACGTCGAACGGGCGTCCGCAAACTGTAACCTGCATCTTGCGCTCCATGGCTTCACCGTGGGTTTTGCAAACATCCGGGTTTCCCGGTGCCATCATGGGTAGTGCCTCTTGCTGGGTCGGAAGGTGCAGCATGTTCGTGAAGCGTGCGTGAAGCGTGCGTGAAACGCCCCCTCCATCGACGGCGCATCGCCGCGATCCCCTCCCGGCCTGTCCCGCAAAGTGCACGCCTCTGTCTGCGCACGGCGGAACGAACCTCGGATGCTGCCTGCGAATCCAAGGATATCACTCGCCGTGACCGAAGCGTGGACCAGCCCGGTGTCGTTCACCGCGAAGCACGCAGTCACCACAAGACAGGAGAGCCGACATTCCGCCGGTAATTCCGCAATGGCCCACGTAACTTACATCCGGCGACTGGCCGCATGGTGGTGGCAGGCATAGTCTGGGGAGCAGTTGAAGTCGCGTTGGCGGCTGACGCAGCTTTTGAAGTCACGAGGGTGGTATGGACCGTCGACCGACCCGTCGCACCGCGCAGGTGGCGGCCTTCCTTGCAGCAATCATGCTGTTGTGCGGCCCGGCATGGGCGCAGGAAGACACGCAGGAACTTGCCAAGAAACTGTCCAATCCGATCGCCTCGCTGATCAGCGTCCCCTTCCAGTTCAACTATGATGGCGGCTACGGCCCGAGCGACGGCGACAAGGCCTATGTCAATATCCAGCCGGTCATTCCCTTCTCGCTCAACGCGGATTGGAACATGATCTCCCGCACCATCCTTCCCGTGGCCTGGCAGCAGGACATCGCCGGGCCTTCAGGCGATCAGTTCGGTCTCGGCGACATCACCCAAAGCCTGTTCTTCTCGCCTTCCAGGCCGACGGAAAACGGCATCGTGTGGGGCGTCGGACCGGTCTTCCTCATACCCACTGCGACCGACGATCTGCTCGGCGGGGAGAAATGGGGAGCAGGCCCCACCGCCGTCGTCCTCAAGCAGAGCGGCGGATGGACCGTCGGCATGCTGGCAAATCACATCTGGTCGTTCGCCGGCGACAGCAACCGCACCGATATCAACTCGACCTTCCTGCAGCCCTTCGTCTCCTACACGACCAAGGACGCCTGGACGTTCACGCTCAACACGGAAAGCACCTACAACTGGGAAGCGGAAGAATGGTCGGTCCCGATCAACTTCCAGGTCGCCAAGCTCCTGGTCATCGACAAGCAGCCGATCAGCCTCTTCGCCGGCGTCCGCTATTGGGCCGAAACCCCGGCAAGCGGTCCTGACGGGTTCGGGGTTCGCACCGGAATCACCTTCCTGTTCCCGAAAAAATGACCTTCGTCACCTTTTGAAACGTGAGGAGTAAACCAATGACAATCAAATACGCATCCGGCATCGCGATAGCGCTTGCGGGCCTGCTGTGCTCATCGGGACTGGCGCTCGCACAGGACGCGATCGCCCAGCCTGCGCAAAAGACGGTTGGCGCGCACACCACGAAAATGGTGCCGTCGCTTGCCGTTCTCAATTCCGGAGGCGCCAAGCTCGAGGGCGGCAAGCTGACGATGAGCAGCATCGCACCCAACTCCATCGTCTTCGCCGATCGCCCGGTGAGGGCGGCGGGGCATGTGCTCACCTCCGAATTCATCAAGCAATGGGATGAAGGCGCCGACAGCTTTGCCAAGGATCCGCCCAATGCGACGATCTCGGTGATGAACAGCGACGGGACGGCCATCGAGGACGCCGTCGTGGTCTTGAAATCGCCGAAGCTCGAAGGCAACACGCTGACGTTCGACGTCGCGGTGCTCGAAGGCGAGGTCAAGACGGCAAACGGGCCTGCCTCGCTTTTCATCGACTGGTTCGCGGCCCGCGGCGCTTATGGCCGGGTCGGCGTCGTCGGCGGTGTCGGCTTCCATGCTCCCGTATGGCACGGCGGCTGGTATGCCCATCCCGGCGCATATTACGGCGCCGGGCTGGCCACGGGAGCGATGATCGGAGCGGCCGCCGCGTCGGCATACCACCCCTACTATCCGCCGCCTGCCTGCGGCTACTACCCGTATCCGCCCTGCTACTAAGTCTCTGCTTTAACAACTATCGGTCGATGTCCAGGTCGCTGGACCCAGGAAAATCTCGAGGGATGAAATGAACATATCACGTCGCACTGTTTCAGTCGGTGGCCTGAGCCTGCTTGCCGCCACGTCGCTAAGCTCGACGGCGGCCAAGGCCGAAGGCCTGGTTGCGGACCTGATGGAAGGATCCGATGAATTTGCCGACGCCATCGAAGCCTACATCTACGGCTATCCGCTGGTGACGATGGAAATGACCCGCCGGGTCGTCACCAACGTCGCCGAGCCCGCGGGAACGAGGGGGCCGATGGGCCAACTTATCAAGGTCAGGGAGTATCCAAACGCCTCGTTCCGCGACATTACCGCGCCAAACGCGGATACGCTCTACACCACCGTGTTTCTCGATGTCGGCGACGAGCCGTGGGTCGTCAGCCTGCCGGACCTGAACGATCGTTATGCCCTGTTCCCGATGCTGGACGGCTGGACGACCGTTTTCGACGTCCCTGGAAAGCGCACCACCGGAACCGGAGCGCAGACCTTCGCTGTCACCGGCCCAGGCTGGGAAGGCACGCTGCCGGAAGGCGTCAAGCAGTACAAATCGCCGACCAGCATCGTCTGGCTGCTTGGCCGCATCTACTGCACGGGCACGCCCGAGGACTACGCCGAAGTCCATAAGATTCAGGACGAGGTGAAGGTCTACCCGCTGAGCGCCTGGGGCAAGGAATGGACGCCGCCGGCCGGCAAGGTCGATCCTTCGATCGACATGAAGACGCCGGTACGCGACCAGGTGAACAAGATGGACGCGGTCGAATACTTCACCCTGCTCGCCGAACTCCTGAAGCGCAATCCGCCTAACACGGCAGACGCGCCAATGATCGAGAAGCTGGCCCAGATCGGCATCGTGCCCGGACAGGACTTCGACAAGTCGAAATTCGATCCGGCTTTCGCCAAGCGCATTCCCCAGCTTGGCTTTGCCAAGATCATGCTGCACTTCAAATTCAGCGATGGCGACATCAAGAACATCGACGGCTGGGGCTTCACGACCAAGACCGGCATCTACGGCACCAACTATGTCCAGCGTGCCCTGATCACGGCGATCGGCCTTGGCGCCAACCGGCCGCAGGACGCGATCTATCCGACGTCCCTGAAGTCGGCCAGCGGGCTCATCAAGCGGAAATATGACGGCTCTGAAAAATACGTTCTGACCTTCAAGAAGGGCCTGACGCCGCCCGTCTCCGGCTTCTGGTCGCTGACCATGTATGACGAAAACTACTTCTTCGTCGACAACCCGCTGAACCGCTATTCGATCAGCGAGCGTCAGCCGCTGAAGGCCAACGCCGACGGGTCCATCGATCTCCTGATCCAGAACGAGTCTCCCGGCGCCGACAAGGAGTCCAACTGGCTCCCGGCGCCGAAGGGCAAGTTCATCCTGATGATGCGGCTGTATTGGCCGAACGAAAGCAATCCGTCGATCATCGACGGATCGTGGACCATCCCGCCGGCCAAGAAGGTGGGGTGAATCCGAAGTCTTCGCCCGACATGCGACGCACAAGCGTCGACCTGAACAAGTCCTGAGAGCGCGTGAATCTTTCGATTTTGGTGATCTCTGACACGAGTAAAATCAACGGGTTAGCCGGGCCTAAACCGTCGAAATTCGAACAGATTCACGCACTCTGAAGAGGACAACAAAATGAAAGCATTTCGCAGCAGGCTGCCTGGACTGACGATGCTGCTTGCGGCATCGACTTTCCTCGCCGGCACGATTGGAGCCGGTGCCCAGACGACCGAGATTCCGCAGATACTGATCACCCCGGACAGGGTCGACACGCACTTCGGTCCGCTGGAGTTCAAGGACGGTGCGCCCAGTCCCGCGACCGTCGACAAGGTCTACGACACGCTGGATTTCACCCGCGGCCTTGACGCTTTCCTGAACAGCTATGGCGGCGCGTCCGCCTATGCCCTCCGGAAAGGCTTTATGAGCATCGGCGCGAAAGACAACTCGGTTATCATCTTCTCCAAGCTCATGGATTCGCATTCGCTGTTCCTCACGGCCAATGCCGATACCATCTATTACATCTCGACCATCGACCTGACCAAAGGTCCCGTCGTGATCGAACAGCCTCCCAAGGCCGTCGGCACCATCAACGACATGTGGTTCGGTTGGATCGTCGATATCGGCTTTCCTGGCCCCGACCGTGGCGAAGGCGGAAGATACCTGCTCCTGCCGCCGGGCTATGACGGGCCGGTTCCGGAAGGTGGTTTCTACGTCGCGCGCTCGAAGACAAATCGGGTTCTCTACGCCGCTCGCGCATACCTCGAGAACAATGACCCGGCTCCCGCCATCGAGTCGATCAAGACCACGATGAAAATCTATCCGTACACGCCGGGCGGCGTCGGCACGAGCATCGCGACAGCCCTTGAGGGCACGGTCAGGCTTGCGGAAAACCCGCCGATTCCGGAGACCAAGTTCGTCGAGGGAAGCGGAAAGTCGTTCAACACGGTCCCGCCAAGCGACTACTCGTTCTTCGAGATGATCAACGCCAACGTCCAGGACGAACCGGCCAATTCATACAATACCGAACTCGCAGGGCAATTGGCGGCGATAGGCATCGTGAAGGGCAAGGAATTCAAGCCTGACGAACGGATGAAGAGGATACTCACCAACGCGGCTGCTGTTGGGAATGCCGCTTCCCGAGTGCTCAGCTGGCGTCCCAGGGATTCCCTCGACTGGACCTATTACCCCAACTCGTCCTGGGCCAATATGCTTTGGCAGGGCGGCGCAAATTTTGAAACGCCGCCGCCGATGATGACCAAGGAAGGGCTCTTCGCTCCGTTGCCGCCAACCGGCGCCACAACCCTCGATTCCAAGACGGCATTTTACTACAGCTACACGCTCGACTCGCCCGGCATGATCATGCGTGTTCCCCGCGTGGGTTCGCAGTATCTCATGGGTTACCTGGACGCCGAGAAGAAAGATCTCGACGGCGGCAAGACCTACAAGGTGACGCTGCCGAAGGATATCCCGGCGGCCGCCTTCTGGTCCTTCACGCTCTACGACAACCAGACGCGCTCCATGCTCCAGACGCCTCAGGGTTATCCCCGCGCCGGCAGCCAGAGCTATCCGTCGCCTGCCGCCGAAGCCGATGCGGACGGTTCCACGACGATCTGGTTCGGTCCGACGCAACCGGAGGGCGTGAAGCGCGGCAACTGGATCCAGACGATGCCCGGCAAGGGCTGGTTCACGCTGCTGCGCCTTTACAGCCCGCTCGAATCCTTCTTCACCAAGGAATGGCGTCTGAGCGAAATCGAGCTTGTTCGCTGACGCTCCGCATTGCCAACCAACAGAGCGCCCCGCGACCGAAAGGCCGCGGGGCGTGTCATCCGGGGTTGAGCGGCTATCAGCCGTATCCGCCCTGCTGCTAGGCGCTTGGCTCCCGCCCGTTTGACGACAATCGGCAACGACGACAATCCAATGGCAATCGAACTTCCGCATAGAGGGTCGACAGATGCGCGCAGGATTTAGATTCGGCCTTTTCGGCCTGACGACCATTTTGTTGGCGCTGTCCGGCCCTGCGGCCATGAGCGCCGAATGGCCGGACATCCGCGAGGCGAAGAATATCGCGGAGGAAGGGTTCATCTACGGGCTGCCGCTGGTGATGAATTATGCGGTCATGCAGGAGTTCGCCGTCGACAAGAACGCGGGACAGTTCAAGGCGCCGTTCAACGAGATTTACAGCTATCACCACGTCGCCACCCCCGAGGATACGGCAGTCATCACGCCGAACAGCGACACGCCCTACTCATTTCTCTGGCTGGATTTGCGCGCCGAGCCAATGGTCATCTCGGTGCCGGCGATCGAAAAGGACCGCTACTACGCAGTGCAGTTGATCGACGGCAACACCTACAATTTCGGCTACATCGGCACGCGCGCCACGGGACCCGAGGCGGGCGACTATCTGGTGGTCGGCCCCGACTGGAAAGGTGAAACGCCCGCCGGCATCAAGAAGGTCTTCCAATCGACGACGCCGTTCACGCTCGCGCTTGTCCGCACTCAACTCTTCAACCCCGACGACATGCCGAACGTCGAGAAGATCCAGGCCGGCTACAAGACGCAGCCGCTTTCCGCCTTCCTCGGACAATCCGCCCCGCCTGCCGCGCCGAAGATCGAGTTCCTTCCTGCTACAACCGCGGGGATCAAGGACAACTTCTTCCAATATCTCGACGCAGCCCTGCAATTCGTCCCCGAGACGGCAAGGGACAAGGATATTCGCGCGAAACTTGCAAAGATCGGCATCGGTCCGGGCAAGACCTTCGACTTCAAGGACCTGTCGCTCGAGCACAAAGCCGAATTCCTGGTGGCCATGAAGCAGGGTGATGACAAGGTCGACAAATGGCTGACCCACGGAAACAAAGTCATCAACGGCTGGAACGTCGGCGCGTTCCTTGGCGACGAGGCCTTCTACAATGGCGATTGGTTGATGCGGGCCGGGGCCGCCAAGGCCGGTCTCTATGGCAACGATGCCGCAGAAGCCATGTATCCCTATACCAGAACGGACGCGACCGGTGAGCCGCTCGACGGCAGCAGGCACAACTACACGATCACCTTTCCCGCCGGGCAACTTCCGCCGGTGAACTCCTTCTGGTCGGTGACGATGTACGACGGCAAGAGCCAGCTCCTGATCAAGAACCCGATCAATCGCTACCTCATCAACTCGCCGATGTTGCCGGGCATGAAGAAGAACGAGGATGGTTCGCTCACCCTCTATATCCAGAAAGACAGCCCCGGCGCGGACAAGGAAGCCAACTGGCTGCCCGCACCCAATGACACGATCTATCTCGTGATGCGACTGTACTGGCCGAAGACCGAAGCGCCTTCGATCCTGCCGGCCGGTGCAGGGACGTGGCAGCCGCCCGGTATCGTCGCGGCGCAATAATTTATCCCGACCATGAATTATCCCGACCATGCTGATGCGTGGCGTTGGCTATCGATGAGGAAAGAGCAAATGATACGAACGACGAGACTGCTTTGCGCCAGCGCCGCGATGGTGCTGATAAGCTTGGGCGCCGCGTCCGCCGATACGGCGCCGAAGATGAAAATGACGACGCCGATACCGGATTCGATCACAACGCCGGAGAGTGTGGAGACCCGGCTCGGCACGCTGAAATTCTTTGACGGCTTCCCCGATGACGCCACTTCGGAGAAGATATACGACCATCTCGACTTCATGCGTGGCGTCGAGTCCTTTCTCAACGCCATGCCCGGTGCATCCGTCGAGGCCCTGCGGATCGGCCTTGCCAGCCAAGGCGCCGACAACAACCAGACCATCCTGATCTTCGAAGACCTGATGGACTCGCATTCGCTGTTCCTGACAGGCAACACCGAAAGCATCTACAACCTCATGTGGCTGGACACCAAGGCCGGCCCGCTGGTCATCGAGACGCCGCCCAATATCCTCGGCATGATCGACAGCCACTGGTTCGAATATGTCGGCGATGTCGGCAATGCCGGCCCGGACAAGGGCAAGGGCGGAAAATACCTGCTTTTGCCACCGGGCTATGAAGGCGAGATACCGGAAGGCTATTTCGTGTTCCGATCCTCCACCTATGGAAACCTGTTCTTCTGGCGCGGTTTCCTCGAGAACGGCAGCACCGCGACCGCCGTGGAAAATACCAGGAAGTACGCCAAGGTCTATCCGCTTTCCGAAGCCGGGAACCCACCGCCGATGAAGATCGTCGACGTCTCGGGCAGAGAGTTCAACACCATCCACTCCAACGACTTCCATTTCTACGAGGAAGTCAACGACATCGTCCAATACGAGCCGAACGAGGCGTACCACCCGGAAGTGCTGGGACAACTCGCCTCGATCGGAATCGTCAAGGGCAAGCCCTTCGCGCCCGACGAGCGGATGAAGAAGATCCTCACCGAAGCCGTGGCGGTCGGCAATGCGACGGCGCGCACCATCACCTTCAAGACCCGCATGAAGGACGCCTATTATTATCCCGACAGCGCCTGGTTCACCGGCTTTGTCGGCGGCAGCTACGAGTTTCTCCTGCAGCCCGGCGTTCGCTACCTGGATGCCCGTGTCCTGTTCCACTACTATGCGACGGGTATCACGCCGGCCATGGCGATAAAGCGCGTCGGCATCGGTTCGCAGTACGCCGGCGCCACGACCGACAAGGACGGCAAGCCGTTGGATGGCGGCAAGACCTATAAGGTGCACCTCCCGCCGAACATTCCGGCAAAGGAATTCTGGTCGTTCGTAGTGTATGACAATCAGACGCGTTCGATGCTGCAGACAGACCAGCAATTCCCCAGCATCGGCAGCGACAAGAAAGGCATTGTGATCAACCCGGACTCCTCGGTCGACGTCTGGTTCGGACCGACAGCGCCGGAAGGCCATGAGGCCAACTGGGTCCAGACGATTCCCGGCAAGGGCTGGAACGTTCTGCTTCGCCTCTATGGTCCGCTGGAGCCGTGGTTCGACAAGACCTGGAAGCCGGGCGAGTTCGAGCTCGTTCGCTGACGCTCCGCATTGCCAACCAACCGAGCGCCCCGTGACCGAAAGGCCGCGGGGCGTTTTTTATCCAATCCACGAGAGCGCCTGCGGCCTGCTCTGCCGGGACGACAACGCTGTCGATGAACGAACGGTCCGGTGACCTTACGTGCATGCGATCCGCGCCTGCACACCAGGCACCCTCGCCTGCCCCGTCTAAGCCACCACCACGATCGGCGTCTTGCCCTTGCCCTTCACCCGGTCGTAGAGGTCGATGACATCCTGGTTGATCATGCGCACGCAGCCCGACGAGGCGGCCTTGCCGATCGAGCGCCATTCCGGCGTGCCGTGGACACGGAACAGCGTGTCCACGCCGTCCTTGTAGATATAGAGCGCCCGCGCGCCGAGCGGATTGTCCAGCCCGCCTGGCTGACCGCCGGCATATTTCTTCAGCGCCGGCTTTCGCGCCACCATTTCGGAAGGCGGCGTCCAGGTCGGCCATTTGCGCGCATGGTCGACCACGGCGCGGCCCGACCAGACAAATCCTTCCTTGCCGATCGACACGCCGTAGCGGATCGCGTCGCCATTCTCCTGCACCAGATAGAGATGGCGCTTCTGCAGATGGACGACGATGGTGCCCGGCGCCTCGCCGGTGGGGTCGACCACCAGCCGTCTGAGGTGGATCGGCTTCAACTGGTCCGGCGGGACCGCGGGTAGCCGGAATCCACTGTCGGTGACCGAGGCATACATAAGCTCCGGCTGGCCGAGATTTCCGTAGCCGCCGGGATTGGGGCCGACCGAGGCGGTCTTGATCTCCTCGGAGACCGGCGGCGGCGCGGGTTTAGGCGGGGCGGGCGGCGTCATCGCCGCCACTTTCGGCTGGCTTCCCGGCAGGCCGATGTCGATGCTGCGGCTGCAGCCGCCGAGCATCAGCGCACCGAGGCCGGCGAGCGCGGTACGCCGGCTGACAGGCTGCGACAAAGACGGTCCGGCGGTCTGCACCGGGGCGGAAATGGCAAGCTTCATCATGCCTGCAAGGCTACACCGGAAAGATCGAATGTACTGTGTCCGTTCACCCTCTCTGTCAAATCTTCACGAAACGTGGTTAGCGAAGAGTAAATATATTAACTAACTGATATAAAACACTTTTATGGAATTTCTGGTGCCTTGAGCCTGCTGTTTCCGGCATTCTGCACACGCCGACACCAGAACTCCTCCTTTGCGTCACAATCTCGACCGGAGCCGTTCCTACCTGTCCGTCGGAAACCCCGTGAGGACGTCATGACCGAGTCGCTGAAGAACCAGTTCGCCGTGCTTTTGGCCGGGGCGCTTGCCGTCGGCCCGCTGCTTGCGGCCAGCGCCGGCTTGATCGCGCTTCTGTCGGCGGGGGTGTTCTGATGGACAATCGTCAACGCCCCTCCTTGCCTGCCGCATCGCGCACGCAAGGCCCCTTTACATCTCCGCGCTGGCAGGGATTTATCCATTCCTTTGAGGATAGGAGACATCCATGTCGTTTGAAGCCTGGGCGGCCTTCGCTGCGGCATCTGCAATCCTTCTGATCATCCCGGGGCCGACGATCCTGCTCGTCGTGTCCTACGCACTCGGCCAGGGGTGGCGCACCGCGCTGCCCATGGCGGTCGGCGTCGCGCTCGGCGACTTCACTGCCATGACGCTGTCGATGCTGGGCATCGGCGCGCTGCTCGCCGCCTCAGCCACTGTCTTCACCCTGTTGAAATGGATCGGCGCCGCGTACCTGATCTATCTCGGCATAAAACTCTTTCGCGCCGGCGGCACGCTCAAGGCCGAGCCGCGCACCGACGCGACATCCGCCGCGAAGATGATGGCGCATGCCTGGCTGGTCACCGCCCTCAATCCGAAAAGCATCACCTTCTTCGTCGCCTTCCTGCCGCAGTTTTTGAACCATGAGGCGGATTTCTGGACGCAGATGCTGGTGTTCGAAGCGACCTTCCTGGCGCTCGCCTTCGCCAATGCCTTCGGCTATGCTCTGGTGGCGGCGCGCGCCCGCGACCTCGTGCGAAACCCCCGCGCGCTGCGCATCTTCAACCGCACCGGCGGCTCGCTGCTGGTCGGTGCGGGCATCGCAACCGTGGCGCTGCGGCCGGCAACCTGAGTGAGGCGAGGAAAACGATGGCGGACAGGCAAACCCTCACCGGCGCCTCCGACGCCGCTGCCGTATTGTTCGAAACGGCCCAGCACGAGTTGCGCTGTTTCGTCGGTGATCCGGTGGCCTCGGTCGAGGCAGCACTTGCCGACAGCCCCGACTTCGCCATGGCGCATGCCTTCAAGGGATGGCTCTACGGCCTCTCCACCGACAAGGAGGCGATGCCGGTAACGCAGGCCTGCGCCGAGGCCGCCGCCCGCCTGGCAGGCACGGAGCGCGAGCGAACACATGCCGCCGCCCTAGGCGACCTCGCCGCCGGCGGCTGGCATCGGGCCGGAAAGCGGCTTGCTGCCCACACCGAAACGCAGCCGCTGGACGCGCTGGCGCTGCAAGCCGGCCACCAGATCGATTTCTTCACCGGCAACGCTGAAATGCTGCGCGACCGCATTGCCCGGGCCCTTCCGGCATGGTCGCCGGACATCCCCGGATATCACGCGATCCTCGGCATGCAGGCGTTCGGCCTCGAGGAGAACGCCGAGTATGCCGAGGCCGAAAAGTTCGGCCGCCGCGCTGTCGACATCGAGCCGCATGACGGATGGGCCCAGCACGCCGTCGCCCATGTCATGGAGATGCAATCCCGCCAGCACGACGGCATCGCCTGGATGCGCGACAATGAGGCGGGCTGGACCGAGGGCAGTTTCCTGCAGGTGCACAACTGGTGGCACCTGTCGCTCTTCCACTACGATCTCGGCGAGACGGAGCAGGTGCTGGCCCTCTATGACGGGCCGATCTACGGCAGCGGCTCGACGCTGGCGCTCAATCTGCTCGACGCCTCGGCGATCCTCTGGCGGCTCATGCTCGGCGGCATCGACATCGGCAGCCGCTGGTCGCCGCTCGCCGAAAACTGGCTGCCCAAGGCGCGCGACAGCAATTACGCCTTCAACGACATGCACGCCATGATGGCCTTTGTCGGCGCCGGCCGCGACGACGCCGCGCGCGACCTGCTCGCCGCGCAGGAAGTGGCGATGCGGGCCGACGACGACAACGCAGCCTTCACCCGCGAGGTCGGCCGCCCGGCAACCCTCGGCATCAAGGCGTTCGGCGAAGGCCGCTACGCCGACGCGGTCGAAGCACTCCGCCCACTGCCGGCGATCGCCCATCTGTTCGGCGGCAGCCATGCCCAGCGCGACGTGATCGCCCTGACGCTGATCGAGGCGGCGCTTCGCGCCGGCGACGGATATCTGGCCCGCGATCTCACCGCGAAACGGCTGGCGGCCCGCCCCGCCAGCCCGCTGTCGGCGCTGTTTGCGCGGCGTGCGGCAATGCTTCCGCCCCCCGCCTGACCGTCCGCGGTGTCGTTGATCTCAGCGGCCTTGCAGGATGCGGATGACTTTCGGCGTCGGACGCCCGGCCACGAAGGCCTGATAATCGGCATAGGAAAGGCGGCCCGAAGCCGTGGCGGCAACGACGCGCCGGCACACGACCGTCTTCACCGTAGCCACGGAACTGTTCGTCAGCGCCGCCAGGATTTCCATTTCCTTCTTGGAGGGATGGGCTTTCCTGACGCAATCCGCCACCACCATCGACCGCAGCTTGGGGCTTCCGTCCAGCGCCGTCTGCGCCACCTCGTATTTCTCCTTGCTCATCGTACAGCCAGCCAGCGCCAGCAGCGCGACGCCAGCCAGAATTGAAATCCGCTTCACAATACCCCCCGCAAGTATGAGTTTGCCCGCCTGAATTCATACTTTCAACCATAGCGCGCAGCAGCTCATCCTTCGTCAGACATTCGCGTCGCCGTGCACCTCATCTTCCGTTATTTATTCCGAGCATCGAAAAAAATCTTCGACAGACCGCCTTTTTGCCCATTCGCTTGGACAGTTTTTTTGGTATGAAATCCCCAGTCGGCAGCGAATGGCCAGACGCCGCGCCGCCTGAGAATGACTGCCGGGTCACGCGCCTGGCAGCAGGGAGGATGGGATGTATCTCGGCATAGACCTCGGCACGTCCGGCGTGAAACTCCTGCTGATCGGCGGCGACCAGCAGATCGTCGGCTCGGCCAGCGCGCCGATCGAGGTTTCGCGGCCCAATCCCGGCTGGTCGGAGCAGGATCCCGCCGACTGGATCGCCGCCACCGAGGACGCCGTCACCGCGCTGAAGGCAAAACATCCGAAGGAGATGGCGACGGTCAAGGGCATCGGCCTGTCCGGCCACATGCATGGCGCGACCATTCTGGGCGACGGCGACGCCGTGCTGCGCCCCTGCATCCTGTGGAACGACACCCGCAGTTTCCGTGAAGCGGCGGAACTCGACTCCGATCCGCGCTTCCGAAAGATCACCGGCAACATCGTTTTCCCCGGCTTCACCGCGCCCAAGCTCGTCTGGGTCAGGAACAACGAGCCGGAGGTCTTCGCGAAAGTCCGAAAAGTCCTGCTGCCCAAGGATTACCTGCGGCTGTGGCTGACCGGCGAGCATATTTCCGAAATGTCGGATTCCGCCGGCACTTCCTGGCTGGACACGGCCAAGCGAAAATGGTCGGCGCCGCTGCTCGAGGCCACGCATCTGCGTGAAGAACACATGCCGTCTCTGGTCGAGGGCACGGAGCCGGCCGGCATCCTGCGCGCCGAGCTCGCCGCCCGCTGGGGTCTCGGCCAAGGCATCGTCGTGGCCGGCGGCGCGGGCGACAATGCGGCCTCGGCCTGCGGAATGGGCACGGTCAAGGCTGGGCATGCCTTCGTCTCGCTCGGCACGTCGGGCGTGCTGTTTGCCGCCAACGATTCCTATCTCCCCAACCCCGAAAGCGCCGTCCACGCCTTCTGCCACGCGCTGCCGAATACCTGGCATCAGATGGGCGTCATCCTGTCCGCGACGGATTCGCTGAACTGGCTCTCCGGCATCACGGGCAGGAGCGCCGGCGACCTCACCACCGCTCTGGGTGAAGGGCTGCGCAAGCCGACCGGCGTGACCTTCCTGCCCTATCTCTCCGGCGAGCGCACGCCGCACAACGACGCCGTCATCCGCGGCTCCTTCACCGGGCTGGCGCATGAATCGGATGTAGCTGCGCTGACGCAAGCGGTGCTGGAAGGCGTCGCCTTCGCTTTCCGCGACAGCCTGCACGCCTTGCATGCCGCCGGTACGGAACTGTCTCGCGTCACCGCCGTCGGCGGCGGCTCGCGCTCGCATTACTGGCTGAAGGCCATCGCAACTGCACTCGGCATCCCCGTCGACATCCCGGCCGACGGCGATTTCGGCGCGGCCTTCGGCGCCGCCCGCCTCGGCCTGATCGCCGCCGAGAACGCCGACCCGCACGCCGTGCTCACCGCCCCCGCCACCGCCGAGACGATCGACCCGGTCGACAAACTCAGCGCGGCCTACGACGAAGCCTACGCCCGCTACCGCGCGCTCTACCCGGCGATCCGGGGCACGATGTGAGCGGGGCGATGCGATCCAGCCGCATGTCGCGCCTAGCTGGAACACCCCTCATCCGTCTCGCCCTTCGGGCTCGACACCTTCTCCCACAGGGGGAGAAGGTGGAGCGCTGGCGGTCCGCCTCTGCAAATCTCCAACATTGGCGACTGGCGGCAGCGTCGGCGCGAAACGCCACCTTCTCCCCTTGTGGGAGAAGGTGGCCGCGCGAAGCGCGGTCGGATGAGGGGTGCTGGACGGAGTGCGACCGCGCAGTGCAACTGCTACCCCGGCACCTTGTCCAAAAACCCCCGCACGCTCTTCAGCCTGCCACCCTCGATGATCCCGACATCGGTGCCCTCGATCACCGACTCCGTCCCTTCCGGCCCGAGCGCCCACGAGAAGCGGATAGTGTCGGCAAAGCCGTCCGGCGTTCCCTTCAGCGAGAACCGGAAGCCGGCAAATTTCTGGTGGACACCGTCGATAAGCGCACCGACTCCGTCATGGCCCTCGCCCTTCATGATCGGATCGGCATAGCTGATGTCATCGGTGAAAGCCGCGCCGAGAAGCCCTCCCCGTTCAGCCGCATCCGTCGCGTTCCACGCCGCGATGTAGCGTTCGGCGATCATATTCAAGTCGGTCATGGCCCTGTCTCCTGTGCTTCGAGTTTCGACACGGGCTTTGTCGGCCACCGGCGCAGGCAATCCAATTACGCGACAGGTAATCGGCCGCGCGCCAATCACCCAATCCGGCGCAGTCGAGCCGGCCAACTGAAATTCGAGAGGAGATCGACGACATGAGCACGGGATTTTTCGGCGACATCAAGCCGGCGCAATATGAAGGGCCGGATTCGACCAATCCGCTGGCCTATCGCTTCTACAACAAGGACGAAATCGTCGCCGGCAAGCGCATGGAAGACCATCTGCGCTTTGCCGTCGCCTACTGGCACTCCTTCGCCTGGCCGGGCGGCGATCCGTTCGGCGGGCAGACGTTCGAGCGCCCATGGTTCGGCGAGAGCATGGACAATGCGAAGCTGAAAGCCGACGTCGCCTTCGAGATGTTTACGCTGCTCGGCGCCCCATACTACTGCTTCCACGACGCCGACGTGCGGCCCGAGGGCAAAAGCTTCGCCGAAAGTGCGGCGCGCCTCGACGAGATCGTCGACATTTTTGCGAAGAAGCAGGCCGAGACCGGCGTAAAACTTCTGTGGGGCACGGCGAACCTGTTCTCCAACCGCCGCTTCATGTCGGGCGCGGCCACCAATCCCGATCCCGACGTTTTTCTCTACTCGGCGGCGACGGTAAAGCGCTGCATCGACGCCACCAAGAAGCTGGGCGGCGAGAACTATGTGCTGTGGGGCGGCCGCGAGGGCTACGAAACCTTGCTCAACACCGACCTGAAACGCGAGCGCCAGCAGGCCGGCCGCTTCCTGCAGATGGTCGTCGACTACAAGCACAAGATCGGCTTCAACGGCACCATCCTGATCGAGCCGAAGCCGCAGGAGCCGACAAAACACCAGTACGACTACGACGTCGCCACAGTATACGGCTTCCTCAAGGACTTTGGGCTGGAGAACGAGGTCAAGGTCAACATCGAGCAGGGCCACGCCATCCTCGCCGGCCATTCCTTCGAGCACGAACTGGCGCTGGCAGGCAGCCTCGGCATCTTCGGCTCGATCGACATGAACCGCAACGACTACCAGTCGGGCTGGGACACCGACCAGTTCCCCAACAACGTGCCGGAAATGGCGTTGGCCTATTATTACGTGCTGCAGGCTGGCGGCTTCACCACCGGCGGTACAAATTTCGACGCAAAGCTGCGCCGCCAGTCGCTCGACCCGCAGGACCTGCTCATCGGCCATATCGGCGCCATGGACTGCTGCGCCCGCGGCCTCAAGGCGGCGGCCAAAATGGTCGAGGACAAGGCGCTCTCCGGCCCGCTCGCCGAGCGCTACGCCGGTTGGGACGGCGCCGAGGCCAAGAAGGTCTTGGCCGGCGGCTATACGCTGGACGAGATCGAGCATTATGTGACCAGCCGTGGCATCGAACCCCAGCCGCGCTCCGGCCGCCAGGAATTTCTGGAGAACGTCGTCAACCGTTACGTGTAGTCGAAACGGGTTCGTTTCGCCCCCCGACTTCATCCACCTGCCTGCGCCTTCTCCCCTTGAACGGGGAGAAGGCGTTCCAGCCGGCCATCCTTCGATCCGAAAACCGGTCCTGCTTCTAAGTCTGCGGCAGCGGCGAAATCGGCACTCTCGCATCGACAAAAATCAGCCGCCAGCCAAGCCGAACGGCTGAAAACATCGTGCCGAACGGCCTTTTTGCGCCATTTGTGAAGCCCGTCAGGCCGTTTCCGACGAAACGCTGCGACAAGCTCTTGAAATGCAACGATCTTCCGGGCTTCACGGACCAGAGGAGAAGATGCCCGGCGGCCGGGCAATCTCTCGGGAGCGCCCCGAATTCCCAATTATATCAAAAGGTTGAACCCGCCTTCGGCCAGCGTCTCGCCATTGACCAGAAGATCGACCCGATGATGCCCGGCGAAATGCTTGCGCGTGGTAAAATCCTTCACGGTCTGGCTGATCGACAGGTCGCAAGCCGCACCCGCGGCAAGGTCCAGAACCTTCAGCTTGAACACCTTTCGGCTCGGCGTACCGTTTTTCTTGACGTAATGGACGGCATAGTCGACGATCAGCCGCTGGCTTTCTCCCGCTGTCGAAACCAGTCTGGCCGACAGGGAAATGCGCTCGCCCAACCCGATTTCCGCCGGCGTCACGCGCATGGTTTCAACCTTCACCAGCGGTTTTCCGCTGGCGCCGATCATCGCCAGCGCGCGCGAATCTCCCTTCTTGATCAACGACCTAAGCGCATGCCTGGCGATCCACGCGGTGCGTGTGTCCTCCATCGGCCAGCCGCCGAGACGCTCCAGCATCCACTCCGGATGATCCTTGCCGATGTCGTTCAGATGGTTGGCCACCGACTTGCGCACGTAAAGGCTCGGGTCGCTTTTCAGCCGTTCGAGAATCGGCGCGACCGGCGACGGGTCCTTGATGAGCGCCGGAATCCGCGCCGCCCAGGGCAACCGCGGCCTGCAGCCTTCGCTGGCCAGCCGGCGCACATGCTCGTTGTCGTCGCCGGCCCAGCCTTCCATCACCGCCAAAGTCCGGTTCAGGTCGCGCAGCAAAAACGGTCGGACCGCGAATTCCGATGACCCGAACCGGGTGAAAAAATGCAATGCTTTCATGGAGATGTCGAAATGCTCCGCGCCATGGAGCGCGACATACTCCGACAGCGAGATCGAAGCGAAACCATGGCCGATGCGCGGCGCCAGCGCTTTCAGGACCTCGATATTGGCAGCGAAATCGCCCGGCAGCGCGGCATGCAGGCTGCTCGCAACCAGCCGCATCCGCTGCATGATGCCCAGTGCATCCAGGCCGTCCGTCGCCAGCGCCATGAACTTTTTCGCGTCGAAGTCCTGGCAAACCGCCGCCGTCTCCCGCGCGATGTGCGCCAGCCGCGCCCGGTCAAAAATCTCCTTCAGCGCCGCGGTACCCGTATCCACCTGTTCCTGCATGTCTTTCCGTACCACCGATCAGCCTCGTCGAGGCCCTCGTAGCACGGGCTGCTGCCGGCGATCTGTCAGGAGCGTCCGCCCGATGTCGATATCTGGGATACGGGCAGGCTTCGGGTCAGACCCGGCCGGGGCCGGCCCGACCCGAAACCCTGCAAAAACCTAGCCGTTGGCGGCGACCAGCGCCCTCTCCAGCTTGCCCATGCCTTCGGCCAGAATCTCGTCGGAGATCGTCAGCGGCATCAGGATGCGGATCGTGTTGGCATGCACCCCGCACGACAGAAGCACCAGGCCCTCGGCCATCGCCGCCTGCGTCACCCGCTTGGTCGCGTCGGCGTCCGGCTCCGAGCCTCCGCGTCCCTTCAGCACGTCGAACGCCACCATCGCGCCGGGTCCACGGATGAAACCCATCGGAACCGTATCGTTTCGTTGCGAAATCCGCGCCAGCTCGCCTTTGATCCGCTCGCCGAGCGCGTTCGACCGCGCCAAAAGCTTTTCCTCTTCAATGACGTCCAGCACGGCGAGCGCGGCCGCGCAGGCGATCGGGCTGCCGGCATAGGTGCCGCCCAGGCCGCCCGGCTCCGGCCCGTCCATGATCGCCGCCTTGCCGATGACACCCGACAGCGGGAATCCGCCGGCCAGCGACTTGGCGATGGTCAGCATGTCCGGCTCGACCCCGGAATTCTCGATGCCGAACATCTTGCCGGTGCGGGCAAAACCCGTCTGCACCTCGTCGGCGATCAGCACGATGCCGTGCTGGTCGCAGATCGCCCGCAGTCCCTGCAGCAGTTCGACCGGCGCCGGGTGGAATCCGCCCTCGCCCTGCACCGGCTCGATGATGATAGCTGCGACGTTGACCGGATCGACGTCGGCGCGGAACAGGTACTCGATCGCCCTGAGCGAATCGGCCACCGTCACATTGTCCTGCGGCACCGGGAACGGCACGTGCCAGACGCCGGCCGGCATCGGCCCGAATTTCTTCTTGTAGGGCGCGACCTTGCCGGTCAGCGCGCTGGTCATCAGCGTGCGGCCGTGGAAGGCGCCGGAGAAGGCGATGACATTGGTGCGCCCGGTATAGGCGCGGGCGATTTTCACAGCATTCTCAACCGCTTCCGCGCCGGTCGAGAACAGGATCGACTTCGCCTCGCCCTTGAACGGCGCAAGGGCGTTCAGCCGCTCGCACAGCGCGATATAGGGTTCGTAGGGCACGATCTGGAAGGCCGTATGCGTAAACGCATCGAGCTGCGCCTTGACCGCCGCGATCACCTTCGCATGGCGGTGGCCGGTGTTGAGCACTGCGATGCCGCCGGCGAAATCGATGTAGCGGCGGCCATCCCGGTCCCAAAGCTCGGAATTCTCGGCTCGCTCGGCGAACACCGGATTGGCTGTCGCCACCCCGCGCGGAATCGCGGCGACACGACGGGCCTGGAGCGATGCATTGTTTGACATGATTTCCCTCGAAGATCGGCCTATGGCTACGGCCGGCTAATGCCATTTCGTCCTTGATAGCCGCCAGTATAACGCCGAAGCTGCGGTGTGAATGGCGCAGCAGGAAAAATCCTTTGCGGCCAGCGTGGTGCTATCGCCGAAGGAAGCTCGCCATGCGTGGCAACTCCTACCCAGCCGACTTCGATTGCGCTTGGCTGGCGGCCGACCGTGATAACCGTCTGGCGGTCTTTACCACGGCGGGTTGTGGCCCGGTGCCGGTCGGTCTTCTACATCTGCTCAATCGCGATGAGGGTGACCTGGAACCGCTGATCTACAGGCTGCCTGTAGTGTCGGAGGCGCGTATACTGGAGGCGATGCCTCGTCCGGACTGTTTCATCGCGTTCGCACAACGCGGCTTGTTCGCCTACGATTGGACCGATGTACACCGCCCGGCAATTGCTGAGCGTAATGCCTACGAACTCGTCGCCATACCGGTGAACCCGACTACCGTCGATCGGCTGCCGGATGAACTGGCGCAGCATGCCCGAGACTTGCGGCTGGTCACGAGCCGCTTTGGTGACGCCCGATTTCTCGATGTCCGCCAAGATCTGACTTGCAAATGCCGCGAGTAGACGGACGAGATCCGGCTCAACACGGTTCATCGCGGCCGCGACGGTTGCGCTGTCGCAAAACTAGGCTAAACCTGCGGCGACATCCGATCGGAGGGATTTATGGCCGGAACATTCGTGATTGCGCAGGGCGGCGGGCCGACCGCGGTGATCAACCAGACCATGGTGGGCGCAGCCCTCGAAGTGCGCAAGAAGCATCCCGGCGCAAAGGTGCTGGGCGCGCGGCACGGCGTGCGCGGCATCCGCGACGGCAACTATGTCGACCTGACCGAAATTCCCGAAGCCGAGCTGCGACGCATCGCCGGCACGCCGAGCGCAGCACTTGGCTCCACCCGCGACAAGCCGGACGCCGCCTATTGCGAGGTGGTGCTGAAGGGGCTGCAGAAGATCGATACGCAGGCCTTCATCTATATCGGTGGCAACGACACGTCGGGCACGCAGCAGATCCTGACCGAGGCGTCGGGCGGAAAAATCGCCTTCGTGCATGCGCCCAAAACCATCGACAACGATCTTGAAGAAAACGACCATACGCCGGGCTTCATCTCGGCCGCCGAATATGTCGCCGGCGCCTTCCTCACCGCCGACCTGGATTTCCGGGCGCTGCCCGGCATCTATGTGGCGATCGTCATGGGCCGGCATGCCGGCTTCCTCACCGCCGCCTCCGCCGCCTGGCGGATCGACGACGAGTCGGGACCGCATCTGATCTACGCGCCGGAGCGCGCCTTTTCACCGAAACGCTTCATCGACGACGTGAAGCGCACGCTGGACAAGCACAAGCGCTGCATCGTCGCCGTGTCGGAAGGCGTGACCGCCGAGGACGGCCGTGCGCTGGTCGAGACGCTGGTGCCGCCGGAAAGACTGGAGCGCGACGCGCATGGCAATTTGAAACTGTCGGGCGGCGATCTCGGCATGGCGTTCGAGCATGCGCTGAAGGAAGGGCTTCCGGGCGCGCGCGCCCGCGTCGACGCGCTGGGCTATATGCCGCGCGGTTTTGTCGGCGCGATCTCGAAAGTCGACCAGCAGGAAGCCTTCGATGCCGGCGCCTTCGCGGTCGACATCGCCGGCGAGGGCGGCGGCTCGGTGGCGCTGCAGGTCGAGAACGGCAGGACGGTGCTGCGCAAGGTTCAGCTGATCAATGTGGCCGGCAAGACGCGGCACATGCCCGAGGATTTCCTCGACGCCGCCGGAACCGGTCTCGCGCCGGCCGGCAAGGCCTATTTCGAGCGGCTGGTGCCGAAGAAATACGACGTCGGCAAACCGTTCGTCTGAGAGCCCGCCGAGGCACCGATGTCCCGACACATCCGGCTGCGGCGCTGGCTCTACATCCGCCTCCAGCCGACGGCGTGGCACAGGAAGGGGCTGTCGCGGCTCAACAAGTTCATTGTGCTGATGATCGCCGCCGCCGTGCTGGTGGCGATCCTGGAAAGCGAGCCGACGATCTATTTCGGCCGGGAGAACCTTTTCCTGGGCCTTGAACTGATGTTCGGCTCGATCTTCCTGGTCGAATATCTGGCTCGGCTGTGGACCTCGGCCGAAGACCCTCGATATGGCGGCGGCTTTTTGGGCTATGTCCGCTACGCGCTGTCGCTGCCGGCGATCATCGACCTGCTTGCCATGTCGACGCTGTTCCTCACCTTCTACGGCAATGAAACCTCGATCCTGAGGCTGTTCCGGCTGTTGCGCATCCTGTCTCTGGCGAAACTCGGGCGCTATTCCAAAGCCTTCCACGCCATCGGCCACGCCGTCTATTCGCGGCGCTACGAACTGCTGATGAGCCTGATGATCGCCACGGTGCTGCTGCTCGTGTCGTCGACCCTGCTCTACATCATCGAGGGCGAAGGCCAGCCGGCCGCCTTCGGCTCGATCCCGCGCGCCATGTGGTGGTCGATCGCGACGCTGACCACTGTCGGCTATGGCGACGTGATCCCGCAGACGGCGCTCGGCAAGATGCTGGCCGGGCTGACGGCGATCACCGGCATCGGCCTGATCGCCATGCCCACCGGCATTCTCGCCGCCGCCTTCAGCGACGCCATCCAGCAGCACAGGCTGGCACAGGAACGGGAGCGGGAGGAGCGGGAAGAGCGAGGAACCCGACGCACCGACGAAACTCCGGAAGGACCCGTATAGGCCGGAACAGCCCTACTTCGGCGCGTTGGCCAGAAGCCAGGCTTCCATCTGGTCGATTTCCCGCTCCTGCGCGGCGATGATGTCCTCGGCGAGTTTGCGGATTTCCGGATCCTTGCCGCCGTGCTGGAGCAGGACCTTCGCCATGTCGATCGCCGCCTGGTGATGCGGGATCATGCCGCGCACGAAGTCGACATCGGCATCGCCGGAATATTTCAGCTTCGACATCGCTTCGTGCATGACGTCCATCGCCCGGCGGTAGCCGGCTTCAGCGGCCGATGCCGGCGCGGCGGCGGCCGGATCCGTGGTCATGGTGTGCCCGCTATGATCCGTCTGGGCCAGGGCGATGCCGGCGAATAGGACGACGGCCAGGGCGGAGCCCGCGAGCAACAGGGTCTTGCGCATCAAAAATTCCTTTTCCTGTGTGGGTTGCCGCAAGACATCGCGGCGGCTTTCGTCCCGCCCATCATGGGCGGAAGATGAGGCCGGCATGCGGCCGTTCAGTGATGGTGGCCGGCCAGCCCGTCGAGGATCGGGCATTCAGGCCGGTGGTCGCCGTGGCAGGCGTCCACCAGATGGCCGAGCGTCGCCTTGAGTTCCAGCAACTCGGCGATCTTGCGGTCGATCTCGGTGAGCTTGCTTTCGGCGATCGCCTTGACCTCGGAACTCTCGCGCTGCGTGTCGCCATAAAGCGACAGGAGCTGCCGGCATTCCTCGACGGAAAACCCGAGGCCGCGCGAGCGCTGCAGAAACCGCAGCCGGTGGACATCCGCCGTCGAATAGTCGCGATAGCCGTTGTCGGCGCGGCCGGGGCTGAGCAGGCCGATATCCTCGTAGTATCGGATGGTTTTTGGCGGCAGGCCGGATTTTTCGGCGGCGGTTCCGATGTTCATGGATGGCTCCTAAACTTGGCGCAGGGGACAGTTTCCTTTTTTCGGCCCGCGCGACTTCTGAACTGCTGCGGCCTTTCTGCCGAAAGAAAGCAAACTGTCCCGGCATCTTTCCGCGGCAGTTATCCCTATGCAGGCTAGGGCTTCCACCAAGTGGAAGCTCAAGCCCTTTCACTGCGGCGACGGGTCACAGTTTGAGCGCCCTCAACCTCAGCGCGTTGCCGATGACCGACACCGACGACAGGCTCATGGCGGCGGCGGCCAGCATCGGCGACAAAAGCATGCCGAAGACCGGGTAGAGCACGCCGGCCGCCACCGGCACGCCGACGACATTGTAGGCGAAGGCGAAGAACAGGTTCTGGCGGATGTTGCGCATGGTGGCCTGGCTCAGCCGCCGCGCCCGCGCGATGCCGGAAAGATCGCCCTTGAGCAGCGTGATCCCCGCGCTTTCCAGCGCGACGTCGGCGCCGGTGCCCATGGCGATGCCGACATCGGCGGCGGCCAGCGCCGGCGCGTCGTTGACCCCGTCGCCGGCCATGGCGACCTTCGCGCCGCGGCCGCGCAACTCGTCGACCAGCGCGTGCTTGGCCTCCGGCGTCATGTCGGCGCGCACCTCGTCGATGCCGAGTTTCGCGGCCACCGACTTCGCCGTCAGCGCATTGTCGCCGGTCGCCATGACGATGCGAAGCCCGCTGTCGTGCAGAGCCCGGATCGCTTGCACCGCATTCGCCTTCACCGGGTCGGCGACGGCGACGAAACCGGCGAGCCGGCCCTCCAGCGCGACATACATCACGGTCCTGCCCTCGGCGCGCAGCGCGTCGCCCTGGGCCGCTAGCGCGGCGGTGTCGACCCCGATGTCGCGCATCATCGCGGCATTGCCCAGCGCCACCGTGTGCCCCGCGACAAACCCTTTCACGCCCTTGCCGGTGACCGCCTCGAATGCCGAAACCTTGTCGATGGTCACGCCGCGCTGGCGCGCGCCCTCGACGATCGCCTCCGCCAGCGGGTGTTCGGAGCCCTGCTCCAGCGCGGCGGCAAGGCCGAGCAGCGCGTCCTCGTCGAGGCCGCCGGCCGCGACGACATCGGTCAGCTTCGGCCGGCCCTCGGTCAGCGTGCCGGTCTTGTCGACGATCAGCGTGTCCACCGTCGACAGGCGCTCCAGCGCCTCCGCGTCCTTGACCAGCACGCCGGCCTGCGCGCCGCGCCCCGTCGCCGTCATGATCGACATCGGCGTCGCTAGTCCCAGCGCACAAGGGCAGGCGATGATCAGCACCGACACGGCGGAAACGATGGCGAAGGTCAGGCCGGGCCCGAAGATCGCCCAGACGGCGAAGGCGAGTACCGCGGCCAGCACCACCGCCGGCACAAAATAGAACGAAACCGTGTCGGCCAGGCCCTGGATCGGCGCGCGGCTGCGCTGTGCCTTGGCCACCATCTCGACGATGCGCGACAGCATGGTGTCGGCGCCGACCTTTTCGGCGCGCATCACCAGCGTGCCGTTGCGGTTCAGCGTGCCGCCGGTGACCGCGTCACCCTTGGCCTTTTCGACCGGCAGAGGCTCGCCGGTCAGCATGGATTCATCCACCGCCGAGCGACCGTCGTCGACGATGCCGTCCACCGGCACGCTCTCGCCGGGGCGGATGCGCAGCAGGTCGCCGGCCCGGACCTGATCCAGCGGCACGTCGGTCTCGCTTCCATCCCCACCGATGCGCCGCGCCGTCTTCGGGGCGAGGTCGAGCAGAGCGCGGATCGCCGAGCCGGTGCGTTCGCGCGCCTTCAGCTCCAGCACCTGGCCGAGGAAGACCAGGGCGACGATGACGGCAGCAGCCTCGAAATAGACAGGCGCACCGCCGCCATGGCCGCGCATCTCATGCGGAAAGATGTCGGGGAACAGCGTCGCGACGACGCTGTAGAGATAGGCGGCGCCGACGCCGATCGAGATCAGCGTCCACATGTTGGGGCTGCGGTTGATGATCGAGTCGTAACCGCGATGGAAGAACGGGATCGCCGCCCACAGCACGACGGGCGTAGCGAGCACAAGTTCGATCCAGACGGATGTCCGTTCGCCGAGCCAGTCGCGAAACGGCAGGCCGAGCATCGGCCCCATGGTCAGCACCAGCAGCGGGATCGACAGCACCGCGCTGACCCACAGGCGGCGGGTGAAGTCGACCAGCTCGGGATTGGGACCTTGCTCGCCGGTCGGCACGCCCATCGGCTCCAGTGCCATGCCGCATTTCGGGCAGGAGCCGGGGCCGTCGCGCACCACTTCGGGGTGCATCGGGCAGGTGTATTTCGTGCCCTTCGGCGCGGGCGGCTCGGGCTTCCTTTCGCCGAGATATCTTGCCGGCTCCTGTTCGAACTTTCCCTTGCAGCCGGCCGAGCAGAAATAATGCCCCGCCCCGTCATGCCGCAAAAAATGTTTCGCGCTCGCCCGTTTCACGCTCATGCCGCAGACCGGGTCTTTTGCTTCCAGATATCGGTCGGGGTCGGCCTCGAACTTGGCTTTGCAGCCGTTGCAGCAGAAATGGTAGGCGCGACCGCCGAACTCCAGCGACGGTTTTCCCGCCGCCGGATCGACGCTCATGCCGCAGACAGGGTCGCGCACGACTTCCGGTGCCGTGCCGGCCCCTGGCAACAAACCATTTTGTTGATTCGCGTGATGATGATCCAACGGCGTCGTTCCTGTCCGCATCCTATGTGGTGAGGGCACCGTAATCTTTCCAGTTACTGGAAGGTCAAGCGCTTTTTTCTCGGGGTTTGCGGAGGCCGCAGACTGGTCCAGTTTGCTCGCCCTGCAACGTCGGGTTGACACATCCGGCCGGCCCATCGACCATACCCGCCCCCTCAACAGCCCCAGAAGGAGACCCGATGGCTGTCATACAAGGCACGATCAACGGAGAAACGCTGACCGGCGGCTCGGCTGCCGACTACATCTACGGTTACGCCGGAGACGACATGCTGCTGGGGGGCGGCGGAAACGACTGGCTCGTCGGCGGAACCGGCAACGACACGATGACCGGCGGCGCCGGCAACGACGTCTTTTTCTATGACAGCCGCGGCTTCGGATCCGACACCATCACCGACTTTGCGGTCGGCGACAGGATCGACCTGCGCGGCATCCCGGTCGGCGACCTGGACAGCATCAGGCCCTACATGGCGCAGAACGGCGCCGACGTCGTTATCAGCACGTACTATGCCGGCAATCTCGAACGCATCACCATCAAGAACGCCACGCTGGCCCAGGCGGAAGCCGCCCTGCTGCTGAACGCCAATACCGACCCGCTGACGATCTCCGGCACGATCAGTGCCGATTATCTGTTCGGCGGACGCGGCCAGGACCGGCTTTTCGGCGACAATGGCAACGACCATATCAACGCCAGCGCCGGCGATGACTATCTCAACGGCGGCGGCGGCGACGACCAACTGCGCGGCGGCGCCGGCAACGATTTCTTCGTCTACGGCCAGCGCGGCTTCGGCTCCGACAGGATCGTCGATTTCGCCGTCGGCGACCGGATCGACCTGCGCGGCATGAACATCGGCGATGCGTCCAGCATCAGGCCCTATATGGTGCAGAGCGGGAGCGACGTCGTCATCAGCACCGTCTATGCTGGCAACCTCGAACGCATCACCGTCGAGAACGCCACGCTGGCCCAGGTGGAGGCGGCGCTGCTGCTGAACGCAAGCACCGATCCGCTGACGGTTTCCGGCACGATCAGCGCCGACTACCTGTTCGGCGGACGCGGCCAGGACCGGCTGTATGGCAACAACGGCGACGACCATATCAACGCCGGCGTCGGCAACGACTACCTCTATGGCGGCAACGGCGACGACCAGTTGCGCGGCGGCGCCGGCATCGACAACTTCGTCTATGACGACCGTGGCTTCGGATCGGATACGATCGTCGACTTTGCCGCCTACGACAAAATCGATCTGCGCGGCATGAACATCGGCGACCTGTCCAGCATCCAGCCCTACATGGTGCAGAGCGGGAGCGACGTCGTCATCAGCACCTATTATGCCGGCAATCTCGAACGCATCACGGTGCAGAACGCCGCGCTGGCCGACGTCCAGGCCGCCCTTCTGCTGAATGCCGCCAGCGATCCGCTGACGGTTTCCGGCACCATCAGCGCCGACTATCTGTTCGGAGGCCGCGGCCAGGACCGGCTGTATGGCGACAATGGCGACGACCATATCAATGCGGGCGTCGGCAACGATTACCTCTATGGCGGCAACGGCGACGATCAACTGCGCGGCGGCGCCGGCAACGATCTGTTCGTCTACAACCAGCGCGGTTTCGGCACGGACACGATCGTCGACTTCGCCAGCGGCGACAGGCTCGACCTGCGCGGCATGCATGTCGGCGACATCGGCTCGATCAAGCCCTACATCGCGCAGAGCGGCGGCGACGTCGTCATCAGCACTTACTACGGCGGCAATCTGGAACGGATCATCTTCAAGAATTCTACGATCAGCGCCGTGCAGAACGCCTTGCTCTACGACGCGTCGACCGATCCGCAGACGACTTCCGGCACCATCAGCACCGACTATCTGTTCGGAGGCCGCGGCCAGGACCGTCTCTTCGGCGAGAACGGCAACGACCACATCAATGCCGGCTTCGGCAACGACTATCTCGACGGCGGCAGCGGCAACGACCTGTTGCGCGGCGGCGGCGGCAGCGACGTCTTCGTCTATGGCGAGCGCGGCTTCGGCGCCGACGTGATCGCCGACTTCACCAGCGGCGACAGGATCGACCTGCGCGGCATCCATGTCGGCGACATCGGCTCGATCGATCCCTACATCGTGCAGGACGGCGACGACGTGGTGATCAGCACCTACTATGGCGGCAACCTCGAACGCATCACCGTCCAGAATTCAACCATATCCGCGGTGAGAGCGGGACTGCTGTTCGACGCCGACAGCGACCCGAACACGATCTCGGGAACCATCAGCACCGACACCCTGTTCGGTGGCCGTGGCCAGGACCGCCTGTTCGGAGACGACGGAAACGACCGGCTGATCGGCGGTTTCGGCGACGATTACCTGACCGGCGGCGGCGGCGGCGACCAGTTGTTCGGCGGCGCGGGCGCCGACCGGTTCGTGTTCGATGCCGGCGATTCGCCGACCTCCGGCACCCTCGACCGGGTGATGGACTTCTCGCGCGCCGACGGCGACAAGATCGACCTGAGGCCGATCGACAGCAACCCCGGCGCCCCTGGCGACCAGGCGCTGAGCTATGTCGGCGGCGCCTTCTCGGCCGCCTACCAGGTGCGGATCACCTCGCTCTCCGGCAACAATTTCCTCGTCGAGGTCAATCTGGACACCGACGCAGACCCGGAGATGGCGATCCACGTGGTCGGCAGTGCGTTGAACTCGTCCGACCTGCTGCTCTGAAAGGGCGGACATGAAACAGCGCGAGGCGGCCTCCGGGCCGCCTCCACCGCCGTCATGCCCAACCCTTCTTCTTTCGGAAGAGGACTTCACACCGTGAGGAACTTCCTCACGTCCGGTCGGTCGAGATCTTCCGCCGGGCCTGTGTGCACAACCTGGCCGCGATCCATGATGTTGACCTCGTCGGCGAGTTCGCGGCAGAAATCGAGATATTGCTCGACAAGCAGGATGGCGATGCCGGCGGTGTCTCTGAGATAGCGGATGGCGCGGCCGATATCCTTGATGATCGATGGCTGGATACCCTCGGTCGGCTCGTCCAGCACAAGCAGCTTCGGCCGCATCACCAGCGCGCGGCCGATGGCGAGCTGCTGCTGCTGGCCCCCGGAAAGGTCGCCGCCGCGCCGCGACAGCATCTGTTTCAGCACCGGAAACAGCTCGAACACATGCGGCGGGATGTTGCGATCCGCCCGCTTCAGCGGCGCGAAACCGGATTCGAGATTTTCCTTCACCGTCAGCAGCGGAAACACCTCCCGCCCCTGCGGGACGAATGCGATGCCCGACCGGGCGCGATCGTATGCCGCGCTCCGGTCGAGCGCCTTCCCCTCGAAGGCTATCGTGCCGCTCGTCAGCCGGTGGTGGCCGACGATCGATCTCATCAAACTGGTTTTTCCCACGCCGTTGCGGCCGAGCACGCAGGTGATCTTTGCGGCATCGGCCTTCAGCGAAACGCCGCGCAGGGCCTGGGCGGCGCCGTAGTGGAGGGTGGCGTCCCTGACCTCAAGCATGACCAACCGCCCCAGTCTGGTCCCCCCGCGCCCCCGCCGCCTCGACGGCGGGGGTGGCGGGCCTTCCGGCACGCCAGGGGAGGTTGGTGAAATTGGTGAAGTACGCGCTTAAGCGAGCACCCCTCATCCGCCTCGCTACGCTCGGCACCTTCTCCCACAAGGGGAGAAGGTGGAATTTCGCAGCGGCGCTTCGGCCAATCTCCAACGTTGGCGATTGGCCGAGATGTAGATGCAGCACTCTACCTTCTCCCCTTGTGGGAGAAGGTGTCGAGCGAAGCGAGACGGATGAGGGGTGTTCCAGCTTGGTGGAAAAGCCCCGCCAAAAAAATGATGACATCGGATGAGGGGTGCTCATCTTGGCATCAAACCTTTCCAGACAAACCCGCCACATGACCGTCACCGCCCCAGATAAACTTCGACGACCCGCTCGTCGGCCGAGACAAAATCCAGCGAACCTTCCGACAGGACCGAGCCCTCGTGCAGGCAGGTGACCTTGACGCCAAGCTCGCGCACGAAATGCATGTCGTGCTCAACGACGATCACCGAATGGGTCTTCGATATCTCCTTCAGCAGCCGCGCCGTCTCCTCGGTTTCGGCGTCAGTCATTCCGGCGACGGGTTCGTCGACCAGCAGCAACTTCGGGTCCTGCGCCAGGAGCATTCCGATCTCCAGCCACTGCTTCTGGCCATGCGACAGGTTGGCGGCGAGGTCGTGGCGCCGGTCGCCGAGCCGGATGGTCGCAAAGATCTCGTCGATGCGCCGCTGCTCGTCCGCCGAGCGTTTGTGGAACAGCGCAGGGAAGATCGAGCGCGGCCCCTTCAGAGACAGCACTATATTGTCCTCGACCGTGTGGCTCTCGAACACCGTAGGCTTCTGGAATTTCCGGCCGATGCCCATCATGGCGATCTCGGCCTCGTCGTGTCTGGTGAGGTCGACGTCGCCATTGTAGAAGACCTCCCCGGTGTCGGGCCTGGTCTTGCCGGTGATGATGTCCATCATCGTGGTCTTGCCGGCGCCGTTCGGGCCGATGATGGCGCGCATCTCGCCCTTGTCGAGCACCAGCGACAGATTGTTGATCGCCTTGAACCCGTCGAAGGAGCGCGAGACGCCGTCGAGATAGAGGATGGTTCCGCTCTTCGACATCGCCCTCACTCCGCTGCCGCCGGCTCGGGACCACCAGCCGCGGGCTGCCATCCCTTCTCGGCGCGCGCCGACTCGACAGCCGGCGATACCGGAGCAGGCGGCGGTGTATCGCCGGCCGCGGCCTTGCGACGCTCGCCGCGACCGGCCTTCCACTGGTCGTACATGCCGACGACACCCTTCGGCAGGAACAGGGTGACGAACACGAACAGCCCGCCCAGCGCGAAAAGCCAGTACTCCGGCAACGCGCCCGTGAAGAAGCTTTTGCCCGTATTGACCAGCAAGGCGCCGATGATCGGACCGACGATGGTGGCGCGGCCGCCGACCGCCGTCCACACGACCACTTCGATCGAGTTGGCCGGATCGAACTCGCCGGGATTGATGATGCCGACCTGCGGCACGTAAAGTGCACCGGCAATGCCGGCCATGACCGCCGAGACGGTGAAGGCGAAGAGTTTCACGTTCTCCGCCCGCCAGCCGAGGAAGCGCGTGCGGCTTTCCGCGTCGCGCACCGCCATCAGCAGTTTTCCGTATTTCGAGCCCATGATGCGCCAGGTCACCCACACACCCAATGCCAGCGCCAGCGCACTGGCGGCAAACAGCGCCGAGCGCGTCGTGTTGGCCTGCACGTTGAAGCCCAGAATATCCTTGAAATCGGTCAGACCGTTGTTGCCGCCGAAACCCATGTCGTTGCGGAAGAAGGCGAGCAGCAGCGCGTAGGTCATCGCCTGGGTGATGATCGACAGATAGACGCCGGTGACGCGGCTGCGGAACGCCAGCCAGCCGAAGCAGAAGGCAAGCAGCCCCGGCACCAGCATGACCATAAGGGCGGCGAACCAGAACTGGTCGAACCCGTACCAGAACCACGGCAGTTCCTTCCAGTTCAGGAACACCATGAAGTCGGGCAGCAGCGGGTTGCCGTAGACGCCGCGGTCGCCGATCTGCCGCATCAGATACATGCCCATCGCATAGCCGCCGAGCGCGAAGAACGCGCCGTGGCCGAGCGAGAGGATGCCGCAATAGCCCCAGACCAGGTCTAGCGACAGCGCCAGCAGCGCGTAGCAGAGGTATTTGCCGGTGAGCGCCACCATGTAGGACGGTACATGCAGCGCCGAATCCGGCGGCAGGGCGATGTTCAGAACCGGCACGATGATCGCGATGGCGACCAGGATAAGAATGGTGATGGCGATGCGGCGATCCGCGCCGGCGGCGAAGAACTTTCCGGAGATCATGGTTGGGATCTCCGATAGACGGCGGCGTTGCGCTCCACGCAACACCCCTCATCCGACCTCGCTTCGCGAGGCCACCTTCTCCCACAAGGGGAGAAGGTGGAGCCCTGCCGCAAAGCCTCGGCCAATCGCCGGCGCTGGCGATTGGCGTAGGCCGAAAAGCTAGGCTGCCCCTTCTCCCCTTGTGGGAGAAGGTGGCCTCGCGAAGCGAGGTCGGATGAGGGGTGTTGGACAGAATGCAACGCAAGCCAACTCATGCTTCCACCGCCCGGCCCTTCAGCGCGAACAGGCCGCGTGGGCGTTTCTGGATGAACAGGATGATCAGCACCAGCACCAGGATTTTCCCCAGCACCGCACCGGCATAGGGTTCCAGAAACTTGTTGAGGATGCCGAGCGACAGTGCGCCGACCAGCGTGCCCCACAGATTGCCGACGCCGCCGAAGACGACGACCATGAAGCTGTCGATGATGTAGCCCTGGCCGAGATTGGGCGAGACGTTGTCGATCTGCGAAAGCGCCACGCCGGCGATGCCGGCGATGCCGGAACCCAGCGCGAAGGTCAGTGCGTCGACCCATGGCGTGCGGATGCCCATCGACGCCGCCATGCGCCGGTTGGCTGTGACGGCGCGCATCTGCAGGCCCCAGGGCGTGCGCTTCATGACGAACAGCAGGGCGAAGAACACGGCCAGCGCGAATACCAGGATCCAGAGCCGGTTCCAGGTGATCGAAAGCTGGCCGAGCTCGAAGGCGCCTGACATCCACGAAGGGTTGCCGACCTCGCGGTTGGTCGGGCCGAAGATGGTGCGCACCGCCTGCTGCAGGATCAGGGACACGCCCCAGGTGGCGAGCAGCGTCTCCAGCGGACGGCCATAGAGGAAGCGGATGATGCCGCGCTCGATGGCGAAGCCGACGGCTGCGGCGACGAGGAAGGCGAGCGGCAGGGCGATCGCCAGCGACCAGTCGAACAGGCCAGGCGCCGAGGTGCGGATCACCTCCTGCACGACATAGGTCGTATAGGCCCCGAGCATAACCATCTCGCCATGCGCCATGTTGATGACGCCCATGACGCCGAAGGTAATGGCAAGGCCGATTGCCGCCAGCAGCAGCACCGAGCCGAGCGAGATGCCGTACCAGACGTTCTGGCCGGCGGCCCAGATCGCCAGAGACGAGTTGATGGTGGTGATTGCGGTTGCAGCCGCCTCCTTGAGAGGCCCTTCGGCCTTGGCCTCGAAAGCCGTCAGCAGCGACAGCGCATCGCGGTCGCCCCGCGCCGCCACGACCTGGATAGCGGCCAGTTTGTCCACCTCGGGCAGGTCGGAAACCAGCACCGCCGAAGCGCGCGCCTGCTCCAGCCGCGCCTTGACGCTGGCGACCTGTTCCCTGGCGATGGCCGCGTCGAGCGCTTCGATGGAATTCGGGTCGGGCGCCTTGAACATGGTCTGCGCAGCGGCGAGCCGCGCGGCAGGATCGTCGGCGCCGAGCGTCAACGTGCCGAGCGCATCGCGGATGACGCGGCGCAGCGTGTTGTTGACCTTGACCTTGGTGACTTCGGCCTTGGCCGCCTCGCCGGCATCGACGCCGGTCAGCGGATCGGCTAGCTTCACCGACTGCCCGGCTTCCTTTCCGATGAAAACGGCGGAATCGGATTTGCGGAAATAGAGATCGCCCTCCGACAGTGCCGTCAGCGGCTTTTCCACTGCGGGGTCGCCGGACGCCACGAGCTCGCGGACAACCGCCTCGGTTTCTTGGAAATTCTTCGCCGTCGCGAATTTGGCGACGGTTGCACGCAACGCGGCTTCGTCGGCGGAGGCGGGGGAAAGAAATGAAAAAAGCGAGAAGAAAAACAGAAGAACTCCACTGAAGACGTTCCTTCGCACCCCCCTCTGTCCTGCCGGACATCTCCCCCTCAAGGGGGGAGATTGGTCAATCGCCGACCTCGCCACAGCCAATCTCCCCCCTTGCGGGGGAGATGTCCGGCAGGACAGAGGGGGGTGCGAAGGAACGCTGCAAGTCATTACAAACAGGACCTTTGGGAGAGAATGCCCCAGGCGGGTCAGGGAGAACCCCGCCCGGGGTCTTTGCGCAGTCGCTTGGGAGGATGCGCTTAGTTCACGCCTTTGCCGCCGCACTTGCCGGTGGCGACATTGAAGTTGCCGCAGGACATCGGTGCGCGCCAATCCGAGATCAGGTCCTTGGAGTCCGCCAGATAGTCGGACCATTCGTCGCCGACCACGAGGCCGGAGGTCTGCCACACCGTTTCCATCTGGCCGTCGGCCTGGATTTCGCCGATCAGCACCGGCTTGGTAATGTGGTGGTTCGGCATCATGGTGGAGAAACCGCCCGAGAGGTTCGGAACGGAGACGCCGATGATGGCGTCGATCACTGCGTCCGGATCGGTGGTGCCGGCCTTCTCGACCGCCTTGACCCACATGTTGAAGCCGATGACATGGGCTTCCATCGGGTCGTTGGTCACGCGTTTCGGATTTTTCGTGTATTCCTTCCACTTGGCGATGAAGTCGGCATTCTCCGGCGTGTCGACCGACTGGAAATAGTTCCAGGCGGTCAGATGGCCGACCAGCGGAGCGGTGTCGAGGCCGGCGAGTTCCTCCTCGCCGACCGAGAAGGCGACGACCGGAATATCCTCGGCCTTGATGCCCTGGTTGGCGAGTTCCTTGTAGAACGGCACGTTGGCGTCGCCGTTGATGGTCGAGACGACCGCCGTCTTCTTGCCGGCCGAGCCGAAATTCTTGATGTCGGTGACGATGGTCTGCCAGTCGGAATGACCGAACGGCGTGTAGTTGACCATGATATCTTCCTTGGCCACGCCCTTGGACTCGAGATAGGCCTGCAGGATCTTGTTGGTCGTCTGCGGATAGACGTAGTCGGTACCCGCCAGCACCCAGCGCTGCACCGAGCCGCCTTCCTCGCTCATCAGGTAGTCGACGGCGGGAATGGCCTGCTGGTTCGGAGCCGCACCCGTGTAGAACACGTTGCGCTGGCTTTCCTCGCCCTCATACTGGACGGGGTAGAACAGCAGATTGTCCAGTTCCTCGAACACCGGCAGCACCGATTTGCGCGACACCGAGGTCCAGCAGCCGAACACGGCCGCGACCTTGTTGACGGATATTAGCTCGCGCGCCTTTTCGGCAAACAGCGGCCAGTCGGAAGCCGGGTCGACGACCACCGCCTCCAGTTTCTTGCCGAGCAGGCCGCCCTTCTTGTTCTGCTCGTCGATGAGGAACAGCATCGTGTCCTTCAGCGTCGTCTCGGAAATCGCCATCGTGCCCGACAGCGAATGCAGGATGCCGACCTTGATCGTGTCGTCCTGCGCCATGGCCGGTACGGCCATGCTCAAGCCGGCCGCCAGCGCCCCCGCCGCGAACAGACCTTTTATGGTTGTTTGAATACCCCTCATATGGACACCTCCGGAACTGGGTTGTTGCACCGCAGCAAGCGATGCAACCCCCGTGCCAGTTGCGGGGAGCGGCTTGGTCCACCGGGATTAACGAATTGTTTACAGTCGTTTACCGCACCATTCCTGGGTTTGGGCGCGCAAGCTCCTTGCGCGGCTAACCATCACCGTGAGATTTTTTTGCACACGAGCAGCGGAGTGATGCCTATTTTTGCACCACCGTATCATCGATGGTTATTTCTTAGGCAAACGACTGTCGCGCTGCGAGTAACAATCTTTGGCAGCTGGCAACAGACAGCAACAAGCGGCGCGTCGCAGCGCGGCCTTCAAGAAATTACGTCGGCTTGCAGAACCTGCCTGCGGCGAACGTGGAAGGTCACGCAGCGGCTTGGCGGCGCTCCGGGAACAGATCCAGCAGTCCCTCTCGCGAAGCCTTGGCCACGCCGCGCTCGGTGATCAGCCCGGTCACCAGCCGCGCCGGCGTCACGTCGAAGGCCGGGTTGCGCGCCGGCGTCGCGTCGGGCGAAATGCGCACCTGCGCGATCTCGCCGTTGCCCGCTCGGCCCCAAACCAGCGATACCTCGTCGGCGGAGCGTTCCTCGATGGGAATCTCCTTCAGCCCGTCCGCGACCGTCCAGTCGATCGTCGGCGACGGTAGCCCGACATAGAACGGCACGCCGTTGTCGGCGGCGGCAAGCGCCTTCAGATAGGTGCCGATCTTGTTGCAGACGTCGCCGTTAGCGGTCGTGCGGTCGGTGCCGACGATCACCATGTCGACCTCGCCGTGCTGCATCAGATGCCCGCCAGCATTGTCGACGATCAGCGTATGCGGCACGCCGTGCCCCGCCATCTCCCAGGCTGTCAACTGGGCGCCCTGGTTGCGCGGCCGCGTCTCGTCGACGAAGACATGCACCGGAATGCCGGCTTCCACCGCGAGATAGACCGGCGCCGTCGCCGTGCCGTAGTCCACAGTGGCCAGCCAGCCGGCATTGCAATGGGTCAGAATGTTCACCCGCTCGCCCGGCTTCTTGCGCGCCGCGATGTCCTGGATGATTTTCAGGCCATTGCGGCCGATCGACCGGTTGAGCTCGACATCTTCATCGGCGATCTCGGCGGCGCGCCGATAGGCGGCCTTGGCCCGTTCGGAAGCCGGCAAAGTTTTCAGCACGCGCGTCATCTCGTCCAGCGCCCAGCGCAGGTTGATGGCGGTCGGCCGCGTCTCGTGCAGCTTGTGCCAGACGGCCTTCAGCGCTTCGTCCGAGGGATCGTCGAGCATCTGCAGCGCCACGCCATAGGCCGCCGTCACGCCGATCAGCGGCGCGCCGCGCACCCACATGTCGCGGATGGCGGTAGCGATGCCATCGACCGTATCCACGGTCTCGACGCGAAAAGCGTGCGGCAGCCAGCGCTGGTCGATGATGTCGACCGAGCGTCCGTCCTTGTTCAGCCAGATGGTGCGGTAGTGTGTGTCGCCGACCTTCATAGGGCAGGCTCCTTCTCGATCAGCTCAGCCAGATTGTTGACTTCCTCGATGCCGTGGATGTTGCGGCGGTTGACGACCAGATGCCGGCCGAAACGCAGCGCCTTGGCCTCGCAGGAGGCGCGCAGATCGGCATCCTCGATCGCCTCGAAATCGGCATTGTGGGCTAGTCCAAGAATGCGCCGGTGGCACTCGACGCCGGCGAACCCCAGCATGTCGTCGAACAGTTGATGCAGCACATGATCCAGCGCCTGCTCGGAGGCGAGCCTGTCGCCCTGATCCTCGAACAGGCTCTTCTGGTAGAGGATGCCCGTGCGCTCGGTGCGCCACAGATGGGAGAATTCGGCCCGAAAAACCGACCACGCCTCAATCACCACGCCGAGCAGGTAGGTCCGCATCGCTTCCCGGTCGCCCGGCGCCTTCTCGTGGCCGCGCTGCGAGAAGAAGGCCATCCAGAAATTCGCCAGCGCCATGCCGACGTCGAAGGCCATCGGCCCGTAGAAAGCGAATTCCGGGTCGATCATCCGCGTATCGGCCTCGGTCACCATGATCGAGCCGGTATGCAGGTCGCCATGCACCAGCGTCTCGGCGTTGGCGGCGAACAGATGTTTCAGCCGCTGCGCCTCGACCTTGAGGTCGCGGTCGGCGCGCAGTTCGGCGACCAGCGGATCGAGTTGCGGCGAGGTATGCCGGTTGAGCTTTGCGTCGAAATACGGATCGGAGAAGACGAGGCTTTCGGTGATGTCGCACAGCTCGACATTGTCGGCAAACAGCGCCAGGTCAGCCTTGCGCTGGCGCGTCTCCATGTGGAAGTCGGAGCCGCGGAATAGCGTGCGCGCCATGAACAGGCCGAGGTCGCGGCCGACCTTTGGATAGATGTTGCCGGCAATCAGGCCGCGCCGCAGGATGATGTGCGGCGACAAAAACTCCATGACGATCAGCGCCTGGCCCTCGTCGAAATGGAAAATCTTCGGCGTCGAGCCCGGATTGCGTGCCTCCTGCCGCGTCAGCGCGTGATATTCGAAGAAGGAGCGCTTCAGCGGCAGCGGCCAGGAATCGCCGACCAGCCGGACATAAGGCAATGCCTGCTTCACCACCACGCCGCCTGCCGGCCCCTCGACGATGAAGACGAGATTGAGGTTGCCGTCGCCGACCTCGCGCACCCGCCAGGCGGCCGTATCGGCACCAAGCCGCGACCGCATGGCCTCCAGGCCGCCGAGCCGCGCCGGCAGCGTCTCCACCGTCAACGCCTTGAAGGCATCATGTGCCGTCATCTATGTCCTCCCGCTCATCGGCTTTCGGCACGATAGCACGCGGCGGCAAACTAGGAACGCCGCTGGCAATTGTCAATGACGATGACAATTGCTGCCGACGCCCTCAATCGTCAAAATCGTCATCGGAATCATGCTCAAGATAAGGATCGTCCTGAGCGTGGTGACGAACGAGCAAAACCAGGATGTCACCGTTTGGCGTGATCCTGTAGTCGAAGATGTAATTTCCTTTCACCCACCGTCGAATACCTTCCAACGGCGTACCGCGCAGCAGACCAAGATCACCTCCGATCATCGGGTATTGCTTCAGAAGCAGGGTCACGTCCGCCACATCCCGGACGAACTGGCGCGCCGCGTTGCGGCTATGTGCGTTCAGATATCGCTTCTCCTTTCGAATGAATTCGGCGGCGAGCGGCGAGTATCTGATCAACGGGAGCCTGCCTTGAGAAACTCAAGGTCGGCGGAAAGCTCGTGAAGCAGCAGTTCGGCGTCAACGGACTCGTGCTCGGCTGATTGCTGGGCTGCAGCGAGGTCAAGCAAATATTGCCCCTCCGTTGCCAGATACCGCCGCAGCGCACGGACGATCACCCAGCTCCGCTTGCGATCCAGGGCGCCCGCAATCTGGTCGACCTTTTCCAGAACATCGGTGGGCATGCGGAGCGCGACCGGATCAGACAGTTGAGCAGTCATCATCGAAACCCCAAGGTTTACACTGTTTACAGTGTAAACCTTGGGCATCCTCGTGGCAACAGGCCTACCGCAGCGTCGCCGCGATGTTGCCGCCGTCGACGGTGGTCACGTCGGCGGTGGTGCGCTCTGCCAGCGCGTGGTGCAGGAACGCTTGCGCGACGTCCTGCGCCGTCACTTCCTGTCCAAGCAGGTTGCCCGACATATAGTCCTTCTCGGAAAGACCGCGCGCCCTGGAGCGGCTGGCGATCATGTCGGCGGTCAGGAGGCCGGAGCGGATGCGGTCGGCGTTGACGGCGTTGGAGCGAATGCCGAGCGGGCCATATTCCAGCGCGTACTGGCGCGACAGGAACAGTGTCGCCGCCTTGGGCAGGCCGTAGGCGCCAAACTTCGCGCCGGGATTGATCGCCTGCTTGCTGGTGTTGAACAGAAGCACGCCGCCCGTGCCCTGTTCCTTGAAGATGCGCACGGCGTTCTTCGCGGCGTTCTGGTGGGCGAAGAAGTTGAGCTCGAAACTTTTCCGCAACAGCGCGTCGTCGAGATCGCCGATGACGCCTTCCCAGGCCGCGCCAGCGTTCGACACAAGGATATCCAGGCCGCCATAAACCTCGACCGCCCTGTCGAAGGCCGCTCGCAACGCCATGGGATCGGTGATGTCGCAGCCGACGCCGATGGACTGGTTGCCGGCCTTCTTCGCCGCCTCGGCGGCGCGCTCGGCATCGAGATCGACCACCACCGCATGCGCGCCATAGTCGGCAAAGAGTTTTGCCGTTGCCGCGCCGATCGCGCCGGCCCCGCCGGTGACCAGCACCACCTGCCCGGTCAGCGGCTTCGGCTTGTTGGCGGCGAGCTTGGCCTGCTCCAGCGACCAGTATTCGAGTTCGAACAATTCGCTGTGCGACAGCGGCTGGAAAGTGCCAACGGCTTCTGCGCCCCTCACCGCTTCGATCCACATCTCGCCGACATCGGACGCGATCTTGGCATCCTTCAGCGTGCGGCCATGGCCGAACATGCCGAGCCCCGGCACCAGCGACAGGCGCGGCATAGGGTCGAGCATGGTGCGCTTGACGTCGTCGCGCGCGTCGTTGCTGGTGAAATAGTCCTCATAGTCCCGGGCGAAGCCTGCGACCCTCTCTCGCACCGCCGTCTCGAAACCCTTGAGGTCGCCGGCGTCCGGCGCGGAGAGCACCATCGGCCCGGTCTTGATGCGGATCGACAGGTCCGGCGTCGACACGCCGGTTTTTGCAAGCGCCTCCAGCCTTGGCCCGCCGAGGAAATCAAGGATTGCCGGCGAGGTACGGAAATCGCTGATCATCCGGTCGAAACGGCCCTCGCCTTTCGAAACCGCGACGGCCCCGCGCAGCATCGAGGCGATGTCGGCGGGTTTTGCGAGATTGGCAGGCAAAGCGGCCGGCTTGCCCGCCGGCTTGCCTTCACGGGCAACGAATTCCTCCGCAAGCGTAACCGCGTCGATCATCCGGCCATAGGCCTCCTCAGCGGTATCGCCGAAGGTAAAAATACCATGCTTGTCGAGGATCAGGCCGATCACCGACGTGTCCTGCTCGAAAACCTCGGCCGCTGCCTTGGCGAGATCGAAGCCGGGCTTGATGTAGGGCACGAACCCGAACGTCTTGCCGAACACCTTTTCGCAGATCGGCTGGCTGTCGGCCTGGTCGATCAGCGACAGGATGGCGGTCGAGTGGGTATGGTCGACGAACTTGTGCGGCAGGAAGGCATGCAGCAGCGTTTCCACCGAAGGGTTCGGCCCCGACGGATCGATCAGATTGGCGCGCTGCAGCGACACCATGTCCTCGTCCGAAAGCTTGTCTAGCTTGCGCGCCTTGAGCAGCGGCTTCAGCTTCACCGCCGGCAGGCCCTGCGGCTCGATAACGCCCATGTCCCAGCCGCTGCCCTTGACGCAAAGCACGTCCCACTCGTCGCCGACGAGGTCGGTCATGGTCTGCTTGACCGAGGTATTGCCGCCGCCATGCAGCACCAGCCTCGGATCACCGCCAAGCAGCCGGGTCGTGTAGACACGCAGCGCCAGCTCGCGCCCGACACCCTTTTTAGCATAAGCCTCGACCAGCTTTTCAGCCTCGGCGTCATTCCACAAGTTCTTCATCGTCTTCGTCCCAGTGTCGGTTTGATCGTTTCGGTGGCGAATGATCGGCAGCGATAGCAGCCGATCATGACCGCCGTTCATTCAGGTTTCACGCCTCGGCCCGGCACGAGCGTGGTCGAGAAGCCGCCGCGCCATGCCGACGCCCAGCACCAGATGCGTGCAGAGCCCGCCGGCCAGCGCCGCCTTCAGCGGCTCGAACTTGCTGTCTTCCTGCACCACCACCAGCCGCTTCGGGATGGCCCGCAGCGATCCGATGTCGGCGGAGATGAGGCGGCGGTTGTAGTCGCAGTCGAGCGATGCCCCCTTGCCGTCGATGATCCGCCCGGCGACCACGCCGGCAGCCCCGGCTGCATGCAGGTCACGCAACTCGTGGAGCTCGATGGCGCCGCATTTCACGATATGGCTGTCCGCGCCGACGGTGCCGACAGAAAAAAGCGCCAGGTCGCAGGTCTGTATGCTGTCGAGATGCTCGCGGATCACCGGCTCGGCGCGCAGCAACGACGCCAGTTCCTCGCTGCTCAGCACCAGCGGGGCATAAAAGTTCAAGCCCTTGGCATTCAGCCGCCGGGCGATCTCCATCGTGCATTCGTCGGGCCGGTAGGAATAGGGCGCGCCGAGATTGCCGCAAAGCTGTACCACCGTCACGCCCTGCAGGTCGGCATGCGCCATCTGGTCGGCGATCGTATAGATCGTTCGCCCCCAGGCGACGCCGATGCGGGCGCCGCGCCCGATCAAGCCGAGGAAAACAGTGGCAGCCACCAGCGGCACGTCGGCGGTGGGGTCGGAGGAGTGCGTGCTGTCCGGCACCACCCAGACCCCGTCGAGCTTCAGCGCGTCCTCAAGTTCGCGGGCGAGAACGTCGTCGGCGAAAAGCTGGGTCGAGGTCGAGATGGTGACGATGCCGGTGTCGCGCGCCTTGCGCAGATACATGGCGACCGATGCCCGCGAAATGTTCAGCTCGCGCGCCACCTCGTCCTGCCGCAAGCCGTGCGAATAGTAGAGCCACGCAGCTTTGTGTATGATCTGGTCCGCCGGACGGATGGGCATTTTTCCTCCGGTTTCGACAATAGTCACACGCGCTGACAAAAGTCAAATTGCCGCAAATGGCCGGCGTGAACCCAGCCGTCGGTGAAGACGAACGCCTCCTCCCATCAACCGGATATGACCTCCAGCGCGAGGCGCGATTCCGGAGAGAGAGGGGTCGGCTTGCGCGTTTTGCGGTCCACATGAACGTGGACGAAAAAGCCCTCGGCCGCCGCTTGTTTCTCGTCATTGCGGAACAATCCGATCTCATAGCTCACCGAGGACGTGCCGAGTTTCGCCACACGGATTCCAGCCGTGACGAGGTCCGGGAAGGCCAGTTCGGAATAATACCGGCAGCCGGTCTCGACCACGAAGAAGACGTTTTGTCCGTTGCGAAGGTCGATGAGTCCATTCTCGACCAGCCAGCCGTTCACCGCCGTGTCGAACAGCGAATAATGGACGACATTGTTCATGTGGCCGTAGATGTCGTTGTCCATCCAGCGGGTCTGGATGGTGCGGAACAGACGATAGTCGCCGCGGGCGGAAGGCTTGTTCCGATCGCTCATTCGTCCTCCCTGTATCTTGTCATGCCAGACCGATCGCCGCTCAGGCAGCCCGCTTCGCCCTCGGCCGGCCGACGCTGGTATAGGTGAAGCCGTATTTCTCGACCTCTTCCTGCTTGTAGATGTTGCGCAGGTCGACCAGCACCGGCGCGTTCATCGACTTGCGGATGCGGTCGAGGTCGAGCGCCCGGAATGCATCCCATTCGGTGACGATGACCAGCGCGTCCGCGCCCTCCGCGATCGCGTAGGGCGATTTTCCGAAATCGACGTTTTCCAGCAGGGCCTTCGCGCCGTCGATGCCTTCCGGATCGTAGGCGCTGACGCGCGCGCCCCCATCCTGCAGCGCCTGGATGATCGCCAGCGACGGCGCCTCGCGCATATCGTCGGTGTTCGGCTTGAAGGTCAGCCCGAGCACGGCAACGCGCTTGCCGCGCACGTCGCCGCCACAGGCGGCCATGACCTTGCGGGCCATAGCCCGCTTGCGGGTGTCGTTGACCGCGACGGTGGTCTCGATGAGGCGGACGGGGCTCGCCGCGTCCTGCGCCGCCTTGACCAGCGCCAGCGTGTCCTTGGGAAAGCACGAGCCGCCGTAACCCGGGCCGGCATGCAGGAATTTCGCGCCGATGCGCTGGTCGAGCCCGATGCCGCGCGCCACGTCCTGCACGTCGGCGTCGAGCGCCTCGCAGAGGTCGGCCATCTCGTTGATGAAGGTGATCTTCATGGCGAGATAGGCGTTGGCGGCGTATTTGATGAGTTCGGCCGAGCGGCGCGACGTGTACATGATCGGTGCGGCGTTGAGGTAGAGCGGGCGGTAGACCTCGGCCATGATCGCCTGCGCCCGCTCGTCGTCGATGCCGATAACGATGCGGTCGGGCCGCTTGAAGTCTGAGATCGCCGCGCCCTCGCGCAGGAACTCCGGATTGGAGACCACCGCGAAATCGGCGTCCGGGTTGGTCTCGCGGATGATGCGCTCGACCTCGTCGCCGGTGCCGACCGGCACGGTCGATTTCGTGACGATGACGGTGAAGCCGCGCAGCGCGCCGGCGATCTGCCGGGCGGCGGCATAGACGTGGCTCAAATCGGCATGGCCGTCGCCGCGCCGCGACGGCGTGCCGACCGCCATGAACACCACCTCGGCGCCGCCGATCGCCGCGTTAAGGTCGGATTCGAAACTGAGGCGCCCTGCCCGCAGATTGGCCGAGACCAGATCGCCCAGACCCGGCTCGTAGATCGGGATCTTTCCGCCGCGCAAGGCGTCGATCTTGCCGAGATCGCTGTCGATGCAGACGACCTGGTGTCCGAAATCGGCGAAACAGGCTGCCGAGACCAGTCCGACATAGCCGGCACCAACCATCAATATACGCATAGACTACCTTCTCTCGGATGAGGGCATGCTTCCCCGCAAAGCCTGCCCACGCGGTGGGCGGCGCATCCCTACGCCGGATCGACGCACCGGCCAACAGAAACATTTGCCGCGTAATTTCCCATGCGAATGCGACAATGGGATAAACGTCGGGGCCTATCGATCCGCACCGGGAGAGTCCGCGGCAATTCCGGAGGGCGACGGCTTCATTCCCGCCCTTGCAGATGGCGGATGTCGCGCATCTTCGGGAACAGCCAGGCCCAAAGCCCGGCGACGGCGATCGCCCCGACGCCGCCGAAGACGACGGCCGGAACTGTGCCCATGAAGGCAGCCATGGTCCCGGCGCGGAACTCGCCGAGTTCGTTGGACGCCCCGACGAAGACCATGTTGACCGCATTGACGCGGCCGCGCACCTCGTCCGGCGTCCACAGCTGGATCAAGGTCTCGCGCACATAGACGCTGACCATGTCGGTGGCGCCGAGCATGGCGAGCGCGAAGATCGAGACCCAGACGATCGTCGAGACGCCGAAGACGACGGTGAAGGCGCCGAACAGCCCGACGAAGACCAGAAGGATGATGCCGGCATGATCGCGCAGGGGATGGCCGGCGAGCCAGACGGCAACCGCCAGGGCGCCGATGCCGGGAGCCGAGCGCAGCATCCCCAGGCCCCATGGGCCGAGATCGAGGATGTCGCGGGCATAGACGGGCAGCAGCGCCACCGCCCCCGACAGCAGCACGGCGAAAAGGTCCAGCGATATCGCGCCCAGCACGACCTTCTCGCTCCAGATGTAGCGGAAACCTGCAAACAGCGTGTCGAGTGACGGACGTTCGGTCCCGGTTCTTTGCACCGGTTTCGGGATGATGAAAACGAGGCCGGCACTGGCCATCATCAGCAAGGCCGCGATGCCATAAGCGATCTCGGACGACAGCCCGTAGAGCAGGCCGCCGGCGACAGGCCCGACAATCGTCGCCGTCTGCCAGGCAGAGGAATTCCAGGCCACCGCGTTGGCGAAATCCTTCGGCGGCACGAGATTGGCGACCAGCGAGGCCGCGGCCGGGCCGAAGAAGGCACGCGCCACGCCGAACACGGCGAGCACGATGAAGATCGGCACAACGCCGGTCAGGCCGCGCAGCGAGAGCAGAAGCAGCGCCAGGGCACAGACGGCCTCCAGCATTGCGGCAAACCCCATGATCAGGCGGCGGCCGAACCGGTCGGCGATCGCTCCCGTCACCAGGACAAGCAGCAGCGACGGGATGAACTGCACGATGCCGACCAGGCCGAGGTCGAACGGATCGCGGGTAAGATCGTAGACCTGCCAGCCAACGGCGACGGAAACGATCTGCGTGGAGAACGTCGCCAGGAACCGTGCCGACCAGAAGGCCAGGAACGGGCGGTGCCGGAAGGCAGCATAACGCTGGCTGTCGGCGGTCGCGGCTTCAGAGGACATCGGGCTCGATATGCGAGAGATATGAAGAACCGCGCTGTCCTTAGCGCGGATCGCGACGTTTATCGCCTCTTAATTCAAAGCTGGACCAGGAATAATGCAGCCGGCCGCTCGAAATCGACGGATCGATCGTGCATCCCCGGCTCAGCCCTCGGCCTTGAACGTCTTCGCCTCATCTCGGATCTTCTCCCAGTCGTTGCCGTGACGGTTCAACAACTCACGCGCCTGATTGGGAGAGAGATCGGTGGTCTCGGCCAGATGCTGGACTTCGAGCTCGCGGCCTTTCGCCAGCCGTCCACCCTCCGGTGTCCTTTTCTTCGCCATATCGATGATTCCTTATGACGAGGATGAACGCATCGATGACGAAAAGGTCGCATGTCGATGTAACCTTGCCCTCTGGACATTTCAGCGAGCCCGCGCACGGGGTCGGAACCTCCGCCTGCCCAGCCGAGTTTCAGGTGCGGCAAAGGAGTTTCTCGATGATCAAATGGCTTGTCAGGCTTGGCCTTGCGTTCGTGGCAACGCGGCTCGCAGCAAAATACATGGCGCCCCAGGCTGAAGCAGAACCCGCGGGCGCGCCGCCACGAAAGCGCCGGCAGCGGAGGGCCGCGACGTGACAAGGTTTGGATTGGCAGTTGCCGCGCTGACGGGGTATGTGGCCTACAGGCTCGGGTGCAGGCTGGTCGAGGAGAACAGCAGCGACAAGCCGCCGATGGAAAAGCCGCGCAAGGTGCGCCGGTCTCCGCCCGCGCATGTGGGCGTCGACGTGTCGGCGAAAACCGCCGATTAAAGGTAATGCCGCGCCTCCCTGCCGATTTCCGCACATGCCGGTCGTTTCGGTGATAGGCTGAAGCCGCGCCCAAGATTCTGCGGGCGCGTCCACACCAGGATCGGACATCGTCATGCATGCGCTTGAATGGGTTCCTCCCGCTCTTTTCGGAGCGGGCACGGGGGCTCTCGCTCTGGCGATCGTCGGATTCAGCTGGGGCGGCTGGGTGACGGCAAGCGGCGCGCAACGCATGTCCAGCGACGCTGCCGCGATCGCGGTTGCGGCCAGCCTCACCCCCTACTGTCTGGAGCGGTCGAAGAGCGATCCGCTGTCGGCCGGCATTCTGGCGGATATAAAGATCGCCAGGGCTTTCCAGCGGGCCGGGCTCGTCGAGCAGGCCGGCTGGGCGACGCCGCTCGGCGAGGAGAGGCCCAATCGCCAACTGGCCGCGGCGTGCGGGCAGGCGCTCACCGCGCAGGCCTTGCCCGTTCAATGAAATTGCTCCGCACAGCGGAGCGGCGCCAGGACCGACGACGATGCTGACTTCCACCTTCACGGCAATGCGGGCACAAGGCGTGCCCATCCGGGCATTGCGCAATGCGGCGAAACTGAACTTCCGCGTCACCACCTCGACCTCGGGGGAACCGGCCGACGGCCCTCCGGCGCATGCGACACAAAACTTCTGGACGGAGGTTGTTTCGGCGCGCCGGGCCTACCGCAAGAAGACCGGCCACAATATCGAGGACATTCTTTCTGCCTGAGCCGGGCGCGGACCTACGCAAGCCATCAATCAGAAGGTGATGCTGCTCAGGGCCAGGTAGAGAGCAGATCCCACCACGGAGGCGGCGAGCAGGATCAGCAGCAATGCGGCGGGCTCGGCCGCCAATCGCCCGAGATACCTCACAAGCCACCGCCTTGCCGAGCAGGCACCCGATCCCTTTGGGACGGTGGCGTTTCTTGCTGCCGACACGAAAAATTGGAAGACATGACGTCCTACTTCCCGGCTGGGGCCAGGGCGGATCGTCAGCCCTCAATCGACAGCGCCCTAAAAAAGGCTGCCGATCGCAAGATGCTATCAGCATGCCGTCGGGATAGCGAATTTATTCGCGGCCGGGGAAGAGCGGATTATACCAACGGCGTTTGAATTTGACCGCCGCCGGTATCGGGCATTGCCGGATTTTCCACGCTGATGCAATACAATGTCGGAGGGATATAGGAAAAGTTTCCTTGCTCTTTTCCGCCTCTCTGCTATTGTGCTTTCCGAACGGAGGCTGGAATGGACCGGGCGGAACGCGAAAATGAGCAGGAGACGCTGAAGGGCATCGCAGCGGTGCTGCTCAGGCTCGCCGTTCTGGCCGAGTTCCTTTGCGTCCTGCCGCTCTGGATTCGCGTTCTGGTGTTGGCGCTCTTGCGGCCGGCCGAGGCCGTTGCGCGGGCGTTTGCTATCGAGCAGGCTGGCGGCGCGCTTGCCTTGCCAGCGGCTGCGGTCGGCGGGGCGGATGCCGATGGCTGCGCCGAGGCTTTGCGGCTCGCCCGCTGCTTCCGCGCGCTAGCCGTCGTCTTCGGCGGCTTGCAGGGTTTTTTCGCCGGACTGCGGCTGTTTCGCGGCGGGCCGAACCGGCGTCTTGCGCAAAACGGATCGGCGATGGCTTGGCAGGATCACGCAATGAGGGCGCGGCGCGCAATGGCTTGCAGCGGGGCGGGGCTCATCGATACGTCGTGACCGCTGGGGCGGCGGCTAAAAGACCCGCCGAGCCGACCCGCCCGGCTTTCGGATCGGGCTCTGACTTGTTGAGGATTCGAACGCCACCCGCCAGCTGCGCTTTGCGGGGGGTGTTGGTATGCCTATGCCAATGGCGGTCAGGGTTAACCGACGTCGGTCTCAGTGCTCGGTCAGTGCTTCGTTGAGCAGGTCGAGGTCGACGTAGAAATAGCGGACCAGGCAGCGCTGGACTTCTTCGGTGTCGAAGCCGTGGCTTCTGAGATAGGAGACCGATTCATGGATGGCGCGGCGGTCGACCAGCTTGGTCTTGCGGTCGTCCTGGGCGTCCATGAGGGCGTCCATCTCGGCGATGTTCCGATCCTTGGGCAGGATTTGCATATGGTTTCCCGGAGCCTTCATGCCTGCCAGAGTAGCGAGTTAAGGATAACAAAACGCTAATGCGGCGAGGTAGCGCGCCGAGCAATGTTGAAGGAATGAGATTGCGCAGGAATGACGCCCGCCGCGGAACCGCGACGGGATGGGCAATCATTCTTCGCTTATGGAATAGCCGGCGCCGCGCACCGTACGGATGACGTCCGGCAGCCGGCCGGTGTTGACCGCCTTGCGCAGCCGGCCGACATGCACGTCGACGGTCCGCTCGTCGATGTAGATCGTCTCGCCCCAGACATTGTCGAGCAGTTGCCCGCGCGAAAACACCCGGCCGGGATGCCGCATCATGAATTCGAGCAGCCGGAATTCTGTCGGCCCGAGCCTGATCTCGCTCTTCTTGCGATAGACGCGGTGGGATTCCCGGTCGAGCACGATGTCGCCGACCTTCAGCACCGAAGACAGCACCTCCGGCTTGGCACGCCGCAGCAGCGCCTTCACACGGGCCACGAATTCCGGCGTCGAGAACGGTTTTACCAGATAGTCGTCGGCCCCCGTAGCCAGCCCGCGCACCCGGTCGCTCTCCTCGCCACGCGCCGTCAGCATGATGATCGGCAGCCGCTCGGTTTCGGGCCGCATCCTGAGCCGCCGACAGAGTTCTATGCCGGACACCGCCGGCAGCATCCAGTCGAGCACCAGCAGGTCGGGCACGTTCTCCTGCAGGCGGATTTCCGCCTCGTCGCCGCGCATGACGACTTCGACCTGATAGCCTTCCGATTCCAGATTGTAGCGGAGGAGGACGCCCAACGGCTCCTCGTCCTCGACCACCATCACCTTCGGAGCGATCATCGCGCCTCGCTTGCCGTTATTCGGCGAGGACGGTCGTTGCCGTCTCGTCGAGTTTCGGGCGGTTCGCCGGAAGCTGCGAACCGGTCAGGACATAATAGGCGTTTTCCGCGATGTTGGTCACGTGGTCGCCGATGCGTTCCAAATTCTTGGCGCAGAACAGGAGGTGCGTGCAGGCGGTGATGTTGCGCGGATCCTCCATCATATAGGTCAGGAGTTCGCGGAACACCGAAGTATACTTGAGGTCGACCTTCTCATCCTCGGCGCGCAGCCGGTCGAGTTCGCTGGGCCGGCGCCCGGTATAGGCGGCGACCACGCCTTCGATCTGGGCGAGCACCAGCGTCGCCATGTCGTCGATGCCGTGCGACAGGCCGCGCGGCGTGGCGCCTTCGCCGATCGCGCCGACGCGCTTGGCGACGTTCTTGGCAAGATCGCCGATGCGTTCGAGGTCGCCGGCCATGCGGATGGCGCCGAGCACGGCGCGCAGATCTTGCGCCATCGGCTGGCGCTTGGCGATCAGCGTGATCGCCCGGTCATCCAGCTCGCGCTGCTTGGCGTCCATGACGGTATCTTCGGAGATGATCCGCTGCGCCGCCGCCGTGTCGGTGTGCAGCAGCGCCCGGATCGAATCGCCGACCATCGAACTCGACAGGCCCGCCATGTCGCGGATCAGCTGGTCGATCTGTTTCAGATCCTCGTCAAACGAGGCAACTGTGTGTTCGCGCATCAAATAACTCCAAAATTCATGGAAGCACCGGGGAACCGCGAGCGAAATGCGTCAGGACGAGGCGAAAATGGTGAGGTTCGAGAACCGGAGCGGAGCGTACATTTTAGTACGTGAGCACCGGAAGCGCAGAACCTCAACATTTGCAGCCCGTCATCACGCATTTCGACGCGGTTCCTAGCCGAAGCGGCCGGTGATGTAGTCCTGCGTGCGCTTGTCGTCGGGGTTGGTGAACATCTTGTCCGTCGCCCCTTCCTCGACCAGGTAGCCCAGATGGAACATGGCGGTGCGCTGCGACACGCGCGCCGCCTGCTGCATGGAGTGGGTGACGATGACGATCGTGTAGTTGGCGCGCAGCTCGTCGATCAGTTCCTCCACCTTCGCGGTGGCGATCGGGTCGAGCGCCGAGCAGGGCTCGTCCATCAGGATGACTTCAGGCGACACCGCGATGGCGCGGGCGATGCAGAGACGCTGCTGCTGGCCGCCGGAAAGGCCGGTGCCCGGCTCGTTCAAACGGTCCTTGGCCTCGTTCCAGAGAGCCGCTTTCTTCAGGCTGGACTCGACGATTCCGTCGAGGTCGGCCTTGCTCTTGGCGAGGCCATGGATCTTCGGCCCGTAGGCGACGTTCTCGTAGATCGACTTAGGGAACGGATTGGGTTTTTGGAACACCATGCCGACGCGGGCCCTGAGTTCCACCACGTCGATCTTGGGATCGTAGATGTCTTCGTTGTCGAGCGTGATCTTGCCGGTGACGCGCGCCGAGTCGATCGTGTCGTTCATGCGGTTGAGGCACCGCAGGAAGGTCGACTTGCCGCAGCCCGACGGGCCGATCAGCGCCGTCACCTGGTTCTGCCGGACGTCGAGTTCGACGTCGAACAGCGCCTGCTTCGGCCCGTAGAAAACGCCAACCTTGCGGCCCTGCATCTTGATCACTTCGTTGGGTTTCGCAGTCATGCTGCCGCTCACTGCCTGTTCCAGTTTCTGTTCGGTCATGATGTTCATGGGAACCTGCTCTCCGTCTACCAGCGACGCTCGAAACGGCGCCTGAGCACGATTGCGGTGATGTTCATCGCCATGAGGAACACCAGAAGGATGATGATGGCGCCCGACATGCGCTCGACGAAGGCGCGCTCGGCCTCGTTCGCCCACATGTAGATCTGCACCGGCAGCGCGGTTGCCGGGTCGAGCGGCGTCGTCGGATAGTCGGCGACGAAAGCGACCATACCGATGAGCAGAAGCGGCGCGGTCTCGCCCAGCGCACGCGCCAGACCGATGATCGTACCGGTCAAGATGCCGGGGGTGGCGAGCGGCAGCACGTGCTGGAACACAGCCTGCGTCTTCGAGGCGCCGAGGCCGAGAGCTGCCGAGCGGATCGACGGCGGCACGGCGGCGAGGGCTGCGCGGGTGGCGATGATGATGGTGGGCAGCGTCATCAGGGTCAGCACCAGGCCGCCGACCAGGGCCGCCGAGCGCGGCATGCCGAGGAAGTTGATGAACACCGCCAGGCCGAGCAGGCCGAAGACGATGGACGGCACGGCGGCGAGGTTGTTGATGTTGACCTCGATGATGTCGGTCAGCCTCGTCTTCTTGGCGAACTCCTCCAGGTAGATGGAGGCGGCGACGCCGATCGGCAGCGCCAGCAGCAGCACGATCACCATCATGTAGAACGAGCCGATGATGGCGACGCCCATGCCGGCCATCTCGGGGCGGCTCGACGCGCCGTTGAAGAACAGGCCCGTGTTGAACTTGCCCGTCATCGCGCCTTCGGCGCGCAGCTTGTCGATCAGCGCGACCTGCCGGTCGGAAACCTTGCGGTTGCCCTCGGCGACGTTGAGGTCGATCTGGCCTTTATACGCCGAGTCGATATTGGCGCTGGCCAGCACCCAGATGTCGCGGGTGGTGCCGATGATCGAAGGGTCGGCGATGACCATGTCGCGAAGCTGCGTGCGCACGCCCTCGGAGAGGAAGCCGCGCAGCGCCGCGAACTGCGGCTTGTCGTCGGGCGAGATGCCGAGCTTTGCAGCGAGCGCGTCGCGCGCCAGGTTCGGATAGTTGGCGGTAACCAGTACATTCGGGTCGGTCGCCCGCTTGTCCTGCGGATCGATCACCTTAGCGTCGAAGGTGATCGGCAGCAGCACCGACGTCTGCATGAACGAGGTATAGCCTTTGCTGAAGATGGTGATCAGCATGATGGCGAGGAAGACGATGCCGACGGAGATAGCGATGCGGCCGTACCAGCGGAAGCGGGTCTCGGCGGCGTAGCGCCGTTTCAGGCCGATGTCGCGGCGTGCCGGCGCCTTGGCGATCGGCAGGCTGTCCAGCGTGGCGGCGGTCATTCGTACTGCTCCCGATATTTGCGCACGATGTAGAGGGCGACGATGTTCATGATGAGCGTCACCACGAAGAGGGTGATGCCGAGCGCGAAGGCGACCAGCGTCTGCGGCGAGTTGAACTCGAGATCGCCGGTGAGCTGGTTGACGATCTTGACGGTGATGGTGGTCATCGCCTCGAACGGATTGAGCGTCAGGTTGGCGGCGACGCCGGCGGCGAGCACCACGATCATCGTCTCGCCGATGGCGCGGGACGCGGTCAGCAGGATGGCGCCGACGATGCCGGGAAGCGCCGCCGGCAGGATGACCCGCTTGATGGTCTCGGAGCGCGTCGCCCCCAGCCCCAGCGAACCGTCACGCATGGCGCGCGGCACCGCGGTGATGATGTCGTCCGACAGCGACGACACCACCGGGATCAGCATGATCCCCATGACCAGGCCCGCTGTGAAGATCGACTGCGCCTGGATGAAGGGCGAACCGCCGGTGAGCGCCGCGCTGAGATCACGCAGGAACGGCCCGAGCGTGACCACCGCGAAGATGCCGTAGACGATGGTGGGGATGCCGGCCAGCAGTTCCAGTGTCGGCTTGACGATGCCGCGAACCCGGCGCGAGGCGTATTCGGCCATGTAGACCGCGGACAGCAGGCCGACCGGCACCGCGACCAGAAGCGCCACCAGCGCGATGTAGAGCGTTCCGGCCAGCAGCGGGATCAGGCCGAACTGACCGGCCGAGTCGCCGGCGCCGGCCGCGGCGAAGCGCGGATCCCAGACCACGCCGAAGAAGAAGTCGGCGAGCGGCACCGATGTGAAGAAATGAAAGGTCTCGAACAGCATCGACAGCACGATGCCGACTGTGGTCAGGATGGCGATGGTCGACGAGCCGAGCAGCGCCCACAGCACGACGCGCTCGACATTGTTGCGCGCCCGCGTCCTGGGCTGGATGCCGCGGACGGCGAAGGCCGCGCCGGCAAGCGACAGGATCAGGCCAAGCACGCCACCGGTAAGCCGGAGATTGTCGCTGGCGCGGTTGGTCGCGACGGCGACCGGGATCATGTAGTCCTGCGTGTCGGGCGCCAGCGCGACGCCCTTGGCGATCAGAAGCGGCTGCAGCTCGGCGAAGGTCTCGGGCAGATTGTCACGGGTGGTCGCATCGAGCCTTCTCAGGCCGTTGGCGAGGCTTTTCACCAGGCCGAGTTCGAGGCTGCGGTTCGGCACCGCGCTGTCCGCCGTCTGCGCCGGAAGCTGGGCCTCGACATGGCGCTCGATATAGATCGAGGAGCCGATGCTCCAGACGGCGAGGAAAAGCAGGGCCGGCATGACAGCGAGCAGGAACGCCCACCAGGCGTGATAATGCGGACGCGAGTGCTGCTTGACCGCGCCGCCCGTATGCACTGCGGCACGCTGGCGGCCGATGAAATAGGCGACCACGCCGATCACGACGATGATGGCGACAAAATAGGTCATCGGCATAGATGGGACTCCCGGCGCATGCGGCAGGAAAGGGAGAGCAAACAAACAACAGGGGTCGCCGCGCGGCCGGAAGCCGCGCGGCCACTTCGATCGTTACATGGTCTTGCCGGCGGCGAAGTCGTCGCGCTGCTGCTGGCGCTCGGCGTCCGGAGCGGCAACCAGGCCGTATTCGGCGAGCGGGCTCTCCGGGCCGACCATCTGGTCGTCGAGGAAGAACTCGACATATTCCTTCAGGCCCGGAACGACGCCGAGATGCGCCTTCTTCACGTAGAAATACAGCGGACGCGACACGGGATACTCACCCTTGGCGATCGTCTCGGTCGAAGGCACGATGCCGGAGACGGTGGCGACCTTCAGCTTGTCGGCGTTGTTCTCGTAGAAAGCCAGGCCGAATACGCCAACGCCGGTCTTGTTGGAGTCGATGCGGGCCAGCGTCTCGGTGTAGTCGCCATCGATGTCGACGGCCTTGCCGTCCTTGCGGACGCCGACGCAGGCCTTGGTCACTTCCTTCTCGCCGACGCCGGCAGCCTTGACGGCCTCCTTGTCGCAGCCGGCAGCTAGCAGCTTCTCTTCGAAGACTTCGCGCGTGCCGTGCTTCTCGCCGGGGATGTAGGCGGCGATGTCCCAATCTGGCAAGGCCGGGTTGACCTGGCTCCACTTGGTGTTCGGATTGGCGACGAGCTTGCCGTCGACGACGAGCTGGGCGGCGAGCGCCTTATAGACGTCGGCCGGGGTGAGCGCCCAGTCCGGACCCTTGATGTCGGTGGCGAACACGATGCCGTCATAGCCGATCTTGACTTCCTGCACGTCCTTGACGCCCGCTGCGACGCAGGACTTCACTTCGTCGTCCTTGATCTTGCGCGACGAGTTGGCGATGTCGATCGTGTCTTCGCCGACGCCCTTGCAGAATTCCTTGATGCCGGCGCCGCTGCCGCCGGACTCGACGACCGGGGTCTTGAAGTTGGTGAAGGTCTCGCCGAAGGATTCAGCGACGATCTTCGCGTAGGGAAGAACGGTCGACGAACCGGCGATCTGGACCTGGTCGCGCGCAGCGGCGTAGCCGGCCGTGGCGGCCAGCGCCAAGGCCGCGGCCGACGCTGTGAGGATAGCTTTTTTCATGAGGCCTGCTCCTGTCGGAAAATTTGGCTTGGGACGCCTTCCAGCGGCGTCGCGGAGAGGCCTTAACGAGGCTATGTAACAGTTGCATGACAGTTTCGTGTCGGGACGGTAAAGCGCCCGTTCATCATGTCGCACAAGCTTTGCCGGCGTATGGCGGAGCCCTTCGCCGGCTCCGGGCGGGCAGGACATGGAGCTCCGATGTCTGGCGGCCGTCATATTGTCGGCGACGGGATCGTCATGGCGGGCGATCGTTCGCCGGCTTGTCTCAGCCGCGCGAAAGCCGCGTGAAATGCCCCATCTTGCGGCCCGGCCGGGCTTCCGCCTTGCCGTAGAGATGCAGCACGAGATCGGGCTCCGCCAGGAGCGTCGGCGCGCGGAAGACGTCGTCGCCGATGAGGTTCTCCATCACGCAGCCGGAGTGCCGGCGCGTGTCGCCGAGAGGCAACCCGGCGACGGCGCGGATATGCTGGTCGAACTGCGAGACGGCGCAGGCGGCCTCGGTCCAGTGGCCGGAATTGTGGACACGCGGCGCGATCTCGTTGGCAAGCAGGCTGCCGTCGGCAAGCACGAAGAACTCGACGCCGATGACGCCGACATAGTCGAGCGCGGCAAGGATAGAGAACGCCGCTTCGGTCGCCGCCCGGGCGGTTGCCGGCGAAACCCGCGCAGGCAAGGTCGAGCTGTGCAGGATGCCATCGCGGTGGACGTTCTCGGCAGGATCGAAGGCGAGCATCCTGCCGTCGATGCCACGCGCCGCGATGACGGAGATTTCGCGCTCGAACGGCACGAAACCTTCGAGGATCAGCGGCACGCCGCCCATGGCCGCAAAACCGCCGCTCACCTCGCCGACATGATCGCGGAACACCCGCTGGCCCTTGCCGTCGTAACCCAGCCGCCGCGTCTTCAGGATGCCGCTGCGCCCGAATGCCGCAAGTCCGTCTTCGAGATCGGCGTCGCTGTCGACCGCACGAAACTCGGCGGTCCCGACCCCGATGCCGTTCAGGAAGGATTTTTCGGTCACGCGGTCCTGCGCGACCTCCAGCGCCCGTGGTGGCGGATAGACCGGCACGGAAGCGGCAAGGCGTGTTGCCGCGCCGACCGGCACATTCTCGAACTCATAGGTGACGACGGCAGAAACCCTCGCCAACTCATCCAGCGCTGCCGGATCGTCATAGGCCGCGACGATCTGCCGATTGGCGACCTGCGCTGCCGGGCAATCCGCCTGTGGCTCGAGGATCACGGTGCGGTAGCCGAGCCGAGCTGCGGCCATGGCCAGCATGCGCCCGAGTTGGCCGCCGCCGATGATGCCGATCGTCGAATTCGGAAGAAGTGGTTTTGTCATGCGTCAGAAGGCGTCTCGGCGACGGCAGCCGTCTGCCTGGCGCGCCAATCTTCCAGCCGGCCCGCCAGCGCTTCGTCCGTCAGGGCGAGCACGGCGGCGGCGAGCAGCGCCGCGTTGACAGCTCCCGCCTTGCCGATCGCCAGCGTGCCGACGGGAATGCCTGCCGGCATCTGGACGATGGAAAGCAAGGAATCCTGCCCGGAAAGCGCCTTCGACTCCACCGGCACCCCGAACACCGGCAAAGCGGTCAGCGCCGCCGTCATGCCGGGAAGATGCGCCGCGCCTCCTGCGCCGGCGATGATCACCTTGTGCCCGGCCGCCTTGGCGCCGGTAGCGAAATCGTAGAGACGCTTCGGCGTGCGGTGCGCCGAGACGATGCGGTCGTCATGCGGCACACCGAGCGCGTCGAGCGTCTCGGCGGCATGTTTCATGGTCGCCCAGTCGGACTGGCTGCCCATGATGATGGCGACGTCGGCTGTGGCCACGCTGTCGTCCCTGGTCGCTAGAAAAGTGGCGCTTAGCGGAATTGCCGCGAGGGGGCAAGGACGGCCCGCGCGCAATGGCCTCTTGTGCACTTTCCGGGGCGAAGCTTGCGCGTGCAAGCGTCGACAGCATCGCCGACATTGCAGCAGCGTCGTTGTTCCAGTTTCGGCGAATGGCCTGACGCGCGCTTGCGGCGGTCGAGGCGTTTGGCTACGCCTTCGGCATGACAACGCACCGCTTCACCGCCGCCGCCTGGCACAATGTGCTCGGCACTTTGCCGCCCGCCCTCACCGTCGCGTCGGGCGATACGGTGATCACCGAGACGATCGATGCCCACGGCATCGACAAGGACGGCGTGCAGCGCGCCCCGGAGCCGAACCCGATGAACGGCCCGATCTTCGTCACCGGCGCCGAGCCGGGTGATGCGCTCAGGGTCGACATCGTCCGCATGACGCCGATCCGTGCCACCGGATGGACCCGCGCGTCGCTGGCCGGCAATGTCGTCGACCCGGAATTCGTGCGAAACCTGCCGCCGCGCGACAAGGTGAACTGGCGGATCGACCGGCAAGGACTTACGGCTTCGCTGGAGCCGGCCGTGCCGGGCCTCGAACATCTCGTCCTGCCGCTCGAGCCGATGATCGGTTGTTTCGGCGTGGCACCCGCCGGCGGGCAGGCCTTCTCCACCGCCACCAGCGCGGAGAACGGCGGCAACATGGACTATCGCGGTTTCGGCCCCGGCGCGACCGTGTGGTTTCCCGTCGCCGTACCCGGCGCGCTGTTCTTCCTCGGCGACTGCCATGCGACACAGGGCGACGGCGAGATCGTCGGCACCGGCATCGAGACCTGCTTCGAGGTCGAGGTGCGCCTGACGGTCGAAAAGAGCCGCAATCTCGTCTGGCCGCGCGGCGAGAGCGCCACCGACATCTTCTCGGTCGGCAACGCGCGGCCGCTCGACCAGGCGCTGCAGCATGCGACGACCGACATGTTCAACTGGCTGACCAGCGACTACGGCATGAGCCCCACGGCCGCCAGCCATCTCATGGGACAGGTCGTCCGTTACGATGTGGGCAACGTCTTCGACCCGGCCTACACCATGGTCTGCCGCATCGAAAAGAAATGGCTGCCGAAGCTCTCAGAGCCGTGATCGCAGGCCGCCGTCGTTCAAAATGCCAATCGGCGATGAGCGCTTCGGGCGAAAGGTCGAAATCGAGAGAAATTGACCGACGCAGAGGCTGAATTTCGCCGGTATCCGGGCAGCAGGACGTGGCGCAGACCCTTCACGCGATAATGTCGGGAATGATCCGGTCTTCCAGCGTCACCAGCCGGTCCTTGAGGGCCAGCTTCTTCTTTTTCATGCGCTGGATCTGCAGCGGGTCGCAGGCCATGGCGATCATCGCGTTGATCGCGGCATCGAAATCGGCGTGTTCCTGTTTGAGCTTGGCGAACTCAAGACGAATCTCGGTCTGATCCTGGTCGGACATGGTTTCCGTCAACAGAAATTCCGGCGCTGGGCGCCAAATGAGGCGGGTCCGGTCGTTCAATGTCGCCCGGCGCGAACCCCATACCATATTTCGCCGTATCAGGAAATCCTGCGAGATCGCATTCGACATTGCCACATTCTGGTGGCAGACTGTCATTGTACCGTCACACGGCGGCATGGGCGGTAGCCGCGGTATGGCGTGCATCGAGGAAACCATGAAGGGAGAAGCAAGCATGTCTCTTGCCCACCACCTTGACGAGTTGCAGCGGAAACACGGTGATATCGAACGCCAGATCGACGAGGCGATGAACCATCCATCGGTCGACGATCTCGAAATCGTGAATCTGAAGCGGCGCAAGTTGGCACTGAAAGACGAAATGGAGAAATTGAGGCACACCACGCACTGAGTTCGGTCTCAGTCAGCAACGTTTTCCGGCGTCCGGCGGCGATGATCGTCGCCGGGACGCCAAGGGAAGATGTTTCAGGTTTCCTGTTCTACCCGCAAATGCGAAGTTTTGCGCCGTCGCCGCCACACAGGCGAGCCCGTCCGATGACGTTCCCGCAGGTTGACCTGGCGGCTACCCGGTCCAGAACTGATCCAGCCAGATGTTCAGCTTCAAAAAGCCGTTCTCGCTGACGGCATAGACGCGTCTCGTTCCGTCGGCCCTGGCGCTGACCAGCCCGGCATCCAGCAAAACCTTGAGATGCTGCGATACGGCCGGCCTCGATACGGGCAGGCCGGAGGCCAGTTCGCCGACCGTCTTCGGCCCGCGCCGGAGTTCTTCCAGCAGATGGCGCCGGTGGGGGTCTGCAATTGCCGCGAATGCGTCAGTGAGCATGACCTGATGTTGCGGCAAATGCCGAAAATTCTCAACCGTCTTGTTCGGGCTTGATGCGTGGGTCGAGCCGCGCCGCTTCGGGGGTCGCTCCGCGCTCGGACGGCATGGTCTTGAACGCCTCGCGGGCGTCGACCGGCACAGGGGCACGCTTCGAGATGCGCAGCAGCGTATAGGCGGCGAGCGCGATGTGCGCGGCTGCCGTCGCCAGGAACAGGCTCTCCGGCCGCATCCAGCTCATCAGCAGCGATCCCAGCAGCGGGCCGATCATCGTGCCGAAACCGTAGAGCAGCAGCAGGCCGCCCGACACTTTTACGAAGTCTTCCGGGCTGGCATGGTCGTTGGCATGCGCCACCGCCAGCGAATAGAGCGTATAGGCAAGCGCCCCGTAGCAGGCAGTCATGGCGATGACGGTCACGCCGGTCCGCGGCGTGGCGAAGAACACCAGCAGCCCGAACAGCGCAGCCCCCAGCGAGGCGGCGGCGAGCACATAGCGCCGGTCCGTCCGGTCCGACACGCGGCCAACCGGCAGCTGCATTGCAGCACCCGCCACGACGACCAGGCTCATCATCAGCGCGATCTCGGCAGTGGTAATGCCGATGCGCGCGCCATAGACCGCGCCGAGCGTGCCCCAGGCGCCATTGGCGACGCCGACCAGCAGGCAGCCGAAGAAGGCGACGGGAGAATTCGCGTAGAGGCCTTTGACGTCGAGCGAAACGTCCTGCAGCGGTTTTGGCGTGGCCGCCGTCGACATGGCGGTCGGCAGCAGCGCCAGGCAGAAGAAGATGGCCGCGACCATGAACAGCGAATCGGTGCGCACATCGCCCGCCGCCACGATCATCTGACCGGCCATGATCGAGGCGTAAGTGACCATCATGTAGAGGCCGAAAACGGTGCCGCGGTTCTCGTTGGTCGCCTTTTCGTTCAGCCAGCTCTCGATCACCATGAACGCTCCCGCCATGGTGAAGCCGGTGGCGGCGCGCAGGATGATCCACGCGACCGGGTGGATCATCAGGCCAGTCAGCAGGGCGATGATCGCGCCGGAGGCGGCAAACGCCCCGAAGGCCCGGACATGCCCGGCCCGCCGCACCAGGCGCGGCGCGATGAAGCAGCCCGCGACGAACCCGCCCGCCCAGGCGGTGCCCAGCAGGCCGAGCACGGCGGTGGAAAATCCCTCCTCCTGGCCGCGCAGCGGCAGCAGCAGGCCGTGCAGGCCCGAAGCCGCCAGCAGGAAGGCGGTGCCGCGCAGCAGGGAGAGGATCGGCCGGTAGGTCGCAAACATCATTCAATCCGGATCAGACGCTGGAAGGGGCCTGCGTTACAATAGCCGATTTCGGCGGTGGCGTGACCGGAGACATGCGACGCATGGCGACGTAGGCAGCGGCCAAGACGAGTTCAAACCAGTTCGATTATTTCTCATTCCCCTCGAAATGCCCTTCGATATCTCGATGCCCTTCCAGCACGTTCACGACCTCAAACACCTCACCTCGATAACGGAAGAAAATCACATAACTTTTGAAGGTAAGACTACGCAAATCCGACCGTAGCTCCCGCCTTGGCCGACCCATCTGGCCAGGCAGGCTCGCGAGTTGCCGACACTTCTGGTGAAGCCGATCACGAAAATTTTCAGCGATCTTGCGGCTGCCGCTCTGTATAGTGATGTAAAGCGTGATCTCCGCGATGTTGGCTCTTGCGGCGTCGGTATAGCGCAACCTTGTCACGATCTGTTTTGCGCCTGGGCATCTTCCCACCGATCAAGGCGCTCATTGACATAAGCGTCGACGTCCTCGGCGCTGTGACTGCCGCCTCCGGCGATCGATGCGTCGATGGTTTCGCGCAGCGCCTTCAGCTTCGCCTCGCGTTCTTCCACGAGGCGCAACCCCTCCAGCACGATCTCGCTCTGCGAGCCATAGCGACCCTTCTCCACAAGATCATTCACGAAATCTTCCCAGCGTTTTCCAATCGATACATTCAAGGCGCAACCTCCTGTCCGGCGGAGCCGCCACAACTCATACCATAAATGTGGCAATGAGTGTGAACTCCTCGTCGCCGACGACCTCATTGTCTATCTTCGAAAAAATACCTCCGCCGCCGATTTCGTCGCCCCTCGTTTGGCGCGCTCCTCCTCCAGCCGCTCGATCTCTGCCTTCAGCAACGCGATGCGTTGCACCAGTTCGTCGGCCGACATCAGGGATATGTCCTGGCCCACCACATGGGCGCTCGCCGGCTTGCGTGGTTCGTCGTCGAATATGGCCATTCTCGACCTCCCGTTTGCCAGATCGGCGGACACCCTACATAAGGGGCAACCCAACAGGCAATCGCGGCTGCACAACCGATCGGAGCGAACGATGACGGACGATACGAAAATTCCGGCGCGGATGACAGCCGTTGCGATCTCTCAGCCGGGCGGCCCGATGGTGCTCAAGGCGGAAAAACGCGCGGTCCCCGAGCCCGGCGAGCACGAGATTCTCATCCGCGTCCATGCCGCCGGCGTCAATCGGCCGGACGTGCTGCAGCGCAAGGGCGCCTATCCGCCGCCGGCCGGAGCTTCGGACTTGCCGGGGCTGGAAGTGGCGGGAACGGTGGCGGCCGTCGGTCCGGGCGTGAAGCGCTGGCGGCTCGGCGACGCCGTCTGCGCGCTGACGCCGGGCGGCGGCTATGCGGAATTCTGCAAGGTCGACGAAACCAACGCTTTGCCGGTGCCCGCGGGTTTCACCATGACCGAGGCGGCCGCCCTGCCGGAAACCTTCTTCACCGTCTGGCACAACGTGTTCGAGCGCGGCGGGCTGAAGGCCGGCGAAACCTTTCTCGTCCACGGTGGCAGTTCCGGCATCGGCACGACGGCGATCCAGCTGGCGAAAGCCTTCGGCGCGACGGTCGTCACCACCGCGGGATCGGCAGAGAAATGCGAAGCCTGCCGCAACCTCGGCGCCGACCTTGCGATCGACTACAAGCGGGAAGATTTCGTCGAGGCGGTGAAAACCTTCACATCAGGCAAGGGTGCCAACGTCATCCTCGACATGGTCGGCGGCAATTATGTCGACCGCAACTATTCGGCGGCGGCCGTCGAGGGACGTATCGTGCAGATCGCCACGCAGGCCGGGGCGACGGCCAGCGTCGACGTGTCGAAAATCATGGTGAAACGCCTCGTCCACACCGGCTCGACGCTCAGGCCGCGCACCACCGAGTTCAAGGGCGCCGTGGCGGCCGCGCTCGAGGCGCAGGTCTGGCCGCTGCTGACCTCACGGCGCGTCGCGCCGGTCATGGACATGATCTTTCCGTTCAAGGAAGCCTGGCGCGCCCACGAGCGGATGGAAGAGGGCGAGCACATCGGCAAGATCGTGCTCGACGTCGCCTGACGGAATATTGCACCGGTTGCCGGTACGGCCGAGGTCTTCAGAACCCGAAGCAGGCGCCACGCGGCGAGCCGCGCGGCCACCTGAAATTCACGCCATGCCGAGCGCGGCCATGTAGAGGTCGAGGATCGCCTCCTCTTCCTGCCGCTCGTTGGCGTCCTTCTTGCGCAGGCGGATGATGGTGCGCACGGCCTTGGTGTCGAAGCCCGTGCCCTTCATCTCGGCATAGACGTCCTTGATGTCGTCGGCGATGGTCTGCTTTTCCTCTTCCAGCCGCTCGATGCGCTCGATGAAGGCCTTGAGCTGGCCTGCCGCGACGGTCTGGCTGGTTTCGGTGATGTCTTCGGCCATGTCTGTCTCCGGAACGGCGGTTGAAGGGCCGCGACTCGGAAGCGCGGCGAGGACGCGGTTCGATGCCCGAAGCAGGCAGGAGGGTCAAGAGCCACGTCTTCTGCCGCACGGGAATGCCTGCAGACCCGGTGCGACGGGCGGCCTGGAAAATGTCTGCTTGCCGACGCCTCGGCGGCGGCCGCCCTCAGTGTTCCTTCGGACGATTGGTCTCGAAAGCGGCCTTCTTGGCGTCCGACGCCTCGGTCTGGTGGAGGGCCTGCCATTCGGCATAGGGCATGCCGTAGACGATTTCGCGCGACTGATCTTTTGACAGGGCAGTTCCAGTTGCTTCCGCCGCCTCGCGATACCAGTTGGACAGACAGTTGCGGCAGAAGCCGGCGAGATTCATCAGGTCGATGTTCTGCACGTCGGTGCGCTCGCGCAGGTGCTCGATCAGGCGCCGGAACGCGGCGGCCTCGAAATCACGCCTCTGGTCGTCGCTAAGTTCGGACATGGCGGCCTCCATCGTCATCGGCTCGTTTTCGACGCACGCGGTTCTCCCTGATCGCTAGAACGGGCCGGTGCGCGAGCCATATTGCCTGACCTCATGTATATCGGGTCGGCCGTTGATCGCGTCAACGATGGGCGCCAGCCTTTCGGCCCAGGCCTCGGCGCCCGCCGTGTCCGCGATCAGGTCCTGGCGGATCTCCAGCAGCGCATGGGCGAACCCGTTGACGATCGCGTGCTTGTACATCGTGTCGCCCTTGAGCGCGCCATCGTACGGCTCGTTGTCGCCGATCGTGAGCAGCGGATCAGCCGCCAGCATCTCGATGAGCGGCGCGGCAACGCGGCCGTCGAGATCCCACAGCACGCCGGCGTGCCACGGCCGCACGCGGCCCTGCATGACGGGCGTGAAGGAATGGATGGAAAAGATAAACGGCGCGGCCCCGCTCTCGCGCGCCACCGAGGCGGTCATGGCCGCCACCGCGTCATGATACGGGCGGTAGAACATGTCGAGCCGGCGCTCGCGCTCATCCGCCGTCATCGGATAGTTCGCCGGGACAACGGTCCCGTCATAGAGCTGGCGGATCAGCGTCGGGTCGTCCTCGCCCCTGTTCGGATCGATCAGCAGTCGCGAAAAGCCGGCGAACACCGCCGGCACACCGAGCCACTCCGCAAGCGAGCGGATCACCGCTTCGACGCCTATGTCGTAGGCGATGTGGCGGTCGAACTCGCCCGGCGGCAGGCCGAGGTCGCCATATTCGTCCGGCAGGTCGCGGCGCGCATGGTCGGCGACGAGCAGGATGCCGCGCCGGCGGTCACCCTCGATCATCACGAAAGGGGCGAAAATTGCCGATCGTGTCATGAGCCTTCCATGTGGATCGCTGCAATGTGGAGGAGACCAGCGTCTTTCCATGAAGCGGCCGGCGGCGCAATGCCGTTGTTTCGCCAATCTTGAGGCGGAAATCCGGCGTGGGAATCATGAAACGGCGCGACGGGCTTAAATCGATTGGATCGGCAGGCCGCGCGCGTTGACATGTGCGCGCAGTTTTCCGAAAAGGGGTGCCCGGGAATGATTTCGTCAGCTTCAAGAGGTTTGGAAATGGTCTTTGCCGCCGGCCAGCGCAGCCGTTGCGCCGTCGCGGTCGTGGCCGCCTTCACGGCGCTGCTGGCCTTCGGCGCCACCGAGGCGCGGGCCGACTTCAGGGTCTGCAACGCCACCCAGAGCCTCGTCGGCGTCGGAATTGGCTACCGCGCCAAGGCCGGCTGGGTGACCGAGGGCTGGTGGCATATCGAAGGGTCGAGCTGCAAGACGCTGATCGAGGGGCCGCTCGCCTCGCGCTTCTACTACCTCTACGCGGAAGACGCCGAGCGCGGCGGCCTCTGGGACGGTCCCATCACGATGTGCGTGGCCGGAAACGAATTCAAGATCGCCGGCGTAACCGACTGCGTGGCCAGAGGTTTTCAGCGCGCCGGCTTCCAGGAATACGACACGGGCGAACAGGCAAGCTGGATGGTCCAGCTCACCGACCAGCCCGCGACCGGCGGAGATGCCGCCGCGACAGGGACACCGACGCCATGAGACGCAGCCGCAAGGTCAAGATCCTCGCCACGATAGGCCCGGCCTCCTCCTCGGCGGAGATGATCCGCAAGCTGTTCGAGGCCGGCGCCGACGTTTTCCGCATCAATATGAGCCACACCGACCACCCGCAGATGCGCACGCTGGTCGAGCGCATACGCTCCGTCGAGGACGAGGTCGGCCGGCCCATCGGCATTCTCGCCGACCTGCAGGGACCGAAGCTCCGCGTCGGCAAGTTCGCGGACGGCAAGGTGGCTTTGCGCGTCGGCCAGACCTTCACGCTGGACAACGATCCGACCCCCGGCAATGCCGATCGCGTGCATTTGCCGCACCCGGAGATTCTGGGGTCCGTCCAGGCCGGCCACCGCCTGCTGATCGACGACGGCAAGCTGGCCTTGAAAGCCGTGCGTTGCGACGGAAATTCCATCGAGACGGTGGTGATTTCCGGTGACAAGATATCCGACAAGAAAGGCGTCAGCCTTCCCGACACCGAGCTCCCGGTCGGCGCGCTGACCGAAAAGGATCGCGCCGATCTCGACGCGGTGCTGGCAACGGGTGTCGACTGGGTGGCCCTGTCCTTCGTCCAGCGGCCCGATGATCTCGCGGAAGCTCGAAAGATCGCACGCGGCCGCGCCTTGCTGATGGCCAAGATCGAGAAGCCGCAGGCGGTCACCCGGCTGGCGGAGATCATCGAGCTTTCCGACGCGATCATGGTGGCGCGCGGCGATCTCGGCGTCGAGATGCCGCTGGAGGCCGTTCCCGGCATTCAGAAGCAGATCACCCGCGCGGCGCGGCGCGCCGGCAAGCCGGTGGTGGTCGCCACCCAGATGCTGGAATCGATGATCACCGCCGCTGCGCCGACCCGCGCCGAGGTTTCGGACGTGTCGATCGCGGTTTTCGAAGGCGCAGACGCGATCATGCTGTCGGCCGAGTCGGCCGCCGGCGCCTATCCGGTCGAGGCCGTGGCTATGATGAACCGCATCGCCGAGCAGGTCGAGAAGGATCCCTTCTACCCCGGCATCATCAATGCCCAGCGCTCCGAGCCGGAAGCCACCGGCGCGGACGCCATCTCGCTGGCCGCGCGCCAGATCGCCGAGACACTGAACCTTTCCGCCATCGTGACCTATACCGCCTCGGGCACGACCGGCCTGCGGGCGGCGCGCGAGCGGCCGCGCGTGCCGATCATCGCGCTGTCGCCGGTGCTGGGGACGGCTCGGCGGCTGTCGCTGCTGTGGGGAACGCATTGCGTGGTGACGCCCGACGCCATCGATCTCGACGACATGGTCGAGCGCGCCTGCCGGATCGCCAAGGCGGAGGATTTCGGCAAGCAGGGCGACCGCGTCATCATCACGGCCGGCGTTCCGCTGCGCACGCCGGGTTCGACCAACATGCTGCGCATCGCCTATATCGGCGCCGACGGCAGTTCCTGAACAGCGGGAGCAGCTTGCCGGCGACAGGCCGCGTCAAAGCGGCGCGAGTTCGGTGCCTGGAACCTTCTCGTCGACACAGATCCCCTCACCCTGGCGATCGCTCGCGATGCGCGTTTCCACCGCCCGGGCGGCTGCATCCAGGTCTACCGGCTTGCCGGCCAGCTTCTCGATGGCGCTGACGATGAGGTCCGGCGCGATCCAGTCGGGCTTGTGGCCGAGATTCTTCACCCAGAGGAGCTTTGCGCCGGGAATGTCGCGCGCCAGGCCGAGCGAGTGGATCTCCTCATAGACCACCGTATCCCGGTCACCCGAAATCACGACCGTCGGCGCGGCGATGTCGCGATAGCGCGCCGCGTCGGCAACGGCGAAGGGGTAGAGGCTCTCAACGTCGGTGGCGTTGGCGCGGAAAGTCGCCGGCCGCAGCACCAGCGGGATCGAGGCACGCTCCAGGTATTTTTCCGGCGTATCGTTTGGAGCGAACACGCAATCGGTGGCGGCCGCCATTTGGAGCATGCCGCCGGGATAGGCGAGCGTTTCCGAAAACAGCCGGCCGATCACAGGCACATTGGTCAAGGCGTAGTACCAGGACGTCTTTCCGCCCGGCCATGGATGCGTGGCGGCTGACGCGAAGACGAGGCCCGAGACCTTTTCGGGATAGCTCAGCGCGAAGGCAGCCGCGATGCCCCCGCCGAAGGAATGGCCCACGACGATCGCCTTGTCGATGCCGAAACGATCCATCAGCGCCGCCAGCAATCTCGCCTGCCCCTGCGGAGTCTCGTTGCCGGCGCCGCGCTCCGACCAGCCATGGCCGGGGCGGTCGAAGAACAGCATTTCGGCACGACCTTCCAGCAGGGGCCGTATAGGCACCATCTGGTCCTTCAGATTGGCGCTGGCGCCATGGATGAAGACGACCGGCGGGAAATTCGCGCCCACCGGCGCAGGCACATGGACATGGTGAATCCGCGCCCCGCCGATCTCGACGAAATCGCCGATGGGCGGATTGCGGCGCTCGATCAGCCAGACGCCGATACGCGTCAAGCCGATCAGCACGAGGATCAGGGCAAGCAGGAAGGCGACTGCGGCGGAGAGGAGATTCACGCTGAACTGCCGGTGGGACGAACAGGCCTTTTACGCGCGGCGGCGCGGATCAGATGCCCTCGCCCGCCAATTCCTCGGACAGCGTCGCGACCTCGTTCTGAGCGTTGCGCATCATCGGATAGATGTCGAGGACCCGCTGATACGCATCGAGCGCCAATTGCTTGCGCTCCGTCTCCTTCATGATCTGGGCAAGGCCGGACAAGGCACCGAAATGCCGGGGCTCGAGTTCCAGCGTGCGTTCTATGTCGGCCATCGACTTACCGTAGTTGTGCATCATGTAATGCACGGTGGCGCGGCGGTTCCAGCCTTCCGCATAATCCGGAGACAGGGTGACGACCTGATCGAGAAAATCGAGCGCTACGTCGAACTTCTTCTTCTCGGCCGCCTGCTGGGACCACTGCATCATCAAGTCGACGATGGCGCTGTCGGAGCGGTTCCACTCTTCCCAGATGCGCGCAGCGATGCGCTCGGCCGCCTTTTCGTTACGTTCGCGCTTGAGATTGGTGAACAACTCATCGAGCCGCTCGACCCTCGTCTTGGGCGCAATGGCTGCCGGCTTCTCGTCCGATGGAGGAGGCGCCGCATCAGCGGCTATACCAGGCGCCGCGCAGAGCAGCACCACACCTGCAACAAAAGCAAAACGATTCCGCATCCGGGAAACTGTAGGCTCCCGGAGCGGAACGTCAAACTGAAATTCGCGTGATTTTCCGCGCAAGCCGGCCGGCGGCCGGAAACGGCAGGAGCCGGACGTCAGCCCTGGCGTGCCTTGTAGCGCGGCGCGGTCTTGTTGATGATATAGATGCGACCCTTGCGGCGAACCAGCTGGTTGTCGCGGTGGCGGCCCTTCAGGGCCTTGAGCGAATTCTTGATCTTCATTGGTCTGGCCTGTCGAACGGTGCCCAGTCGGGCCTAACGGAAAGGCGCGCCCGAGAGCGCGCCCGAAAGTGTTGCTGGCTCATAAGGGGAAAGGCCTCCGGCTGTCAAGCTTCGCGAGACAGTTGTCGAACCCGATCGCCGCCTCATTGATGGTTACAATCGCGATGGTTAGGCTTGCGACAGACATCGCAGCGGAATGAGGGAGGAAAGACAATGGCCCATTCCTACATGCCGGGTTTTGGCAACGACTTCGAGACTGAAACCCTGCCGGGCTCGCTGCCGCAAGGCCGCAACTCGCCGCAGCGCCCCGCCTACGGGCTCTATGCCGAGCAATTGTCCGGCTCGCCCTTCACCGCGCCGCGCGGCACCAACGAGCGCTCCTGGCTCTACCGCATCCGCCCGAGCGTGAAACATCACGGGCGCTTCCGCGCTGCGGATTTTCCGCTGTGGCGCACCGCTCCCAACGCCGGCGGGCACGGGCTTGGGCTGGGCCAGTACCGCTGGGATCCACTGCCGATGCCGGATACGCCCACCGATTTCATATCGGGTATGCGCACCATGACCACCGCCGGCGACGCGCTCGGACAGTCCGGCATGGCGGCACATGTCTACGCCGCCAATGTCTCGATGGCGGACGACCATTTCTTCAACGCCGACGCCGAGATGCTGGTCGTGGCGCAGCAGGGCACCCTGCGCTTTGTCACCGAGATGGGCCTCATCGAGATAAAACCTGGCGAGATCATCGTTCTGCCGCGCGGCCTGACCTTCAAGGCCGAGATCGCAAGCGGCCCTGCGCGCGGCTACGTCTGCGAGAACTATGGCGCGAAGTTCACGCTTCCCGACCGTGGGCCGATCGGCGCCAATTGCTTGGCCAATCCGCGCGACTTCAAGACGCCGGTCGCCTGGTTCGAGGAGAAGGAGAGGCCGTGCCGGCTGATCGTCAAATGGTGCGGCCAGTTCCACGTCACCGAACTCGGCCACTCGCCGCTCGACGTGGTGGCCTGGCACGGCAATTACGCGCCCTACAAATACGACCTCGCCACCTTCTCGCCGGTCGGCGCGATCCTTTTCGACCATCCCGATCCATCGATCTTCACGGTGCTAACCGCGCCGTCCAGCGAAGCCGGCACGGCCAATGTCGATTTCGTCATCTTCCCGCCACGCTGGCTGGTGGCCGAGGACACGTTCCGCCCGCCCTGGTATCACCGCAACATCATGAGCGAGTTCATGGGGCTGATCCACGGCCAGTACGACGCCAAGGAAAATGGTTTTGTGCCCGGCGGAATGAGCCTGCACAACATGATGCTGGCGCATGGGCCGGACGCGTTCGGCTTCGAGAAGGCGTCGCGCACCGAGCTTAGGCCGGTCAAGCTGGAAAACACCATGGCCTTCATGTTCGAGACGCGCTTCCCGCAATTGCTCACCAGCTTCGCGGCCGAACTGAAGACTTTGCAGGAGGACTATATCGACTGCTGGATTGGCCTGAAGAAGCGTTTCAACGGCACACCAGAGGGCGACTGGAGCGATTGAGTCGGCCGCTGTCGCACTGGCAGCGATTGGGATGCCTCAAGCGGCTTCCGGCCGGCCAAACACGGTCTCCAGAAATTCGGTCAACCAGCGCTTTAGATGCATATCCCAGATCATACGGCCGCCGAGATGGTCGCGGCCGGGCTGGGCGCCGGGCAATTCGAAACGATGCGCGCCGCGCACTACCCAGCGCTGCATCATCACCCGCGTCAGCTCGGCGTGGAACTGGATGCCCCAGGCATTGTCGCCATAGCGGAAAGCCTGGTTGGGATAATGATCGGCGGTGGCGAGCAGCGTCGCGCCGTCCGGCAGCGAAAAGCCCTCGCGATGGAACTGGTAGACCATTTCCGGCCAATGCATCAGCTTCTTGCCGTCCTCGGTCGGCTTGAGCGGATACCAGCCGATCTCGACGATCCCGTCGTCGCGGCTGCCAACACTGCCGCCGAGATGGTTCACCAGCATCTGGGCGCCGAGGCAGATGCCAAGGAACGGCCGGTTCTCGACCAGCGGAACCGACAGCCACTCGGTCTCGCGCCTGACGAATTCGTCGGTGTCGTTGGCGCTCATCGGGCCGCCGAACACCACCGCGCCGGCGTGCTCGGCGAGCGTATCCGGCAGCGGATCGCCCAGCGGCGGACGCCTGATATCGAGATCGAAGCCGCTGTCGGTCAGCAAATTGCCGACACGGCCGGGACTGGACAATTCCTGATGCAGGACGACGAGAATGCTCGGCCGCTTGCCGGCCGCCTGTTTACTCATCGGTCGGCGTGCCCTTTGCGCCCGGAACTTTGCGCGCCGCCTCCTGGCGGGCCAGCACACGCTCGCGACGATCGACGCCGATCAGTTCGGCCACGCGCCACAAAGTGTTGTCTTCCAGTTCGTGCAAGACGCCGTCGGCATAGACGACATCCCACATCAGCCGGATGAAGGCGATGCGGCCCTCCTCGTCGAGATGGCGGCTGAGCACGCTGGTAAAGGCGTAGAGGTCGACCGACTCCTGCTCGGCCTTCTCGCCGGCCTTCACAAGCTCGTCGAGTTCCCGACCGTTGATGTGGTAGTATTCGCCCAGGATCTGCTTGATACGGTCCCACTCCGCGTCCTGCCGGACGCCGTCGGCGTCCATGACGTGGTACATCAGCGCGGCGGCAGCCACACGCGGATCGTCGCCGCTTATGCCGCCACCTTTGACTCCGCCAGGCAGATCCCTGAGGAAGGACATCATCCGCTCAAGCATTGCCGACAACTCCACACCCGCCCGTCAGAACAGCCCGAAGCGCCGCGGCGCCTTGGCCGGAGCGTCGGGATCGACGCCGGGATCATCGGGCAAGGGCGGCGCGATGACAACTGCCACGCCTTCAGGTTTTTCCGACGGGCGATCGGCCGCCGGAGCGTCCGCGGCATCCACCACCACAGGCTTCGCGGGCGGTTCGACCGGCTTGCGGTCGTTGGCGGGCTCTGGAAGCACCGGCGCCACCTTTGCGACCGGTTCGGCAACCGGCTCGGGCAGCGTTACCTCGACCGGCGGCTCGATGACCACCGCAACTGGGGCGGCAAGCACCGGCTTTGCAACCGGTTCCGGCTCGTCCTCGATCACCTGGCCCAGCCGCTCGACCGGGATGCGCCACTCGAAGGCGTCGAGATGGCCCGTCACCGGCGAGACTGGCGCCCAGCTCTCGGATTCGACCCCATCCGCCACCCAGGCCGGATCGCGCGGCGCCCGAACCGCCTTGCCAAGGATTTGCCGCACCGTGCCGATGTCGCCCGTATCGGCTTCCTCGATGTCGGCAAGCAGCAGCCAGGCGCCTTCGCGCGGCTGCATGCGGATGGCCGATTGCGCTTCCTTCCGGGCCAGCCCGTAGTCGGCCGCATCGAGGGCGGCGCGCGCCACGGCCAGCGACGATTCGGCATGGTTCTGCTTGATCGACTGCAGCTTCCTTGCCCGCGCCAGCCGGTCGTTGACCGCGTCGCCATGACGGGCATGCACGTAAAGGTCGGCGATATCGGGATGCGGGTTGGCCTTCCACGCGGCCTCGAGAATCCTAGCCCCCTTGCGCGTGTCGTCTCCGCGGAACAACGCCTTGGCGGCGACGACCGCAGCCGGCACAAAATGCGGCTGGAGCCGGTTGGCTTCCAGCGCGGCAGTCTTGGCGGAGGCAAAATCGGTGTCGAAAACCGCCTGCGCCTTGGCCGTCAGGAGCACGGCCCGCTTGCGGTTCGCGGCGTCGCGGTCGAGTTGCCGCGTCGACTTCTGCGCGTCGATGATCTTGATCGCGCCGTCCCAGTCACCGCGCGCCGTCTTTTCCTCCAGCGTCGAATCCGCCGCCCAGCCGAGCTGTGGCGCGAGATCGATGGCGCGTCCGGCATAGTGGCGCGCTGCCGCGCCGTCGCCCAGGCGTTCGGCCTCCAGATAGAGGCCACGCAGGCCCAGCAGGCGCGTCTCGGGATCGTCGAGCATGGCCTCGAATTTCTGGCGCGCACCGTCATGGTCGCCTTCCAGCAGCGACGCCTGCGCGTCGAGAAGCTGGATCAGCGGCTCCTGATCGGAACGGATCAGCTTGGCGGCTTCCTTGTTCTTCTTGCGCGCAAGCGCGGCATCACCGGCACCGGCGGCGATCATGCCGGTCGACAGCGCCTGGTAGCCGCGGTCGCGCCGCCGCACGCGGAAATAACGGGAGATGATGTAGGGGCTGTTCCAGATCGACTTGACCAGCCACCAGGCGATCATCACGGCGGCGACCACCGTCACGACGCCGACAGCGGCAACCATGAGCGTGACGCGATACTGGTAGCCGTCGAGGGTCACGACCATGTCGCCGGGGCGGTCGGCAAGCCAGGCAAAACCCAGTCCGAGCAGGAAGACGACGAGAAGGAAGATCAGGATACGGATCATCTGTCGTCCTCAGGCCTTCATCGCGCCGGCAATCGCCTGGTCCACCAGCCGCTCGACGTCGCGCCGCGCCTTCAGCCTGTCGCCGAAACCGCCAGCGGCAGCCTTGGCCGGATCGGGAAGCGCGTCGAACTCGGTGATCGCCTTGTCGAGATCGCCCGCCTTGAGCGCGACTTCCATGCGCGCCACGATCTCCGGCACGCCGGCGCCTTCGACCTCGCCGACGGGGCGGACGGAAACCAGTGATTCGGCGCTGTTCAAAAGCCGGTCGAAATAACCGGCATTCGGATCGACAGGTTTTGCCGCGGCGATCATCGCGGCAGCCGCCGGCTCGACCTCGGCCAGCAAGGTCTCGCGCGTTGCAACACCTTGTTCGGCGTGTGCTCGCAGCGTCGCGAGTTCCGGCGTGTTGGGAACGATTGCGGCGAAGGTCTCAAGCTCAGCCTGGAACGGCGCCCCGCGGTCGACCGCCGACTTCAGCGCGGCGGTGGCGATGGCCAGCGCGATCTTCGGCTGTTGCGCCTGCGCATCAACGCGGCCGGTGAGTGCGGTGACGGACTGTTCGAGCGCCGCGAGCTTGCTCTCGGTAGCCGCCGCTGATTCGCCCGCCGACTTCACCAGCGCCTCGACGGACGCTATGCGTTCGCCGAGCTGTGAAAGTGCCGCCGCATCCGGCGCGCCGCCCTGGTTCAAGGCTGCAACCGTTGTTTCGATCTCCTTGATGCGGGCGTCGAGCGCCTGGACTGCGGCCGCATCACCACCGGCGCCGGAGGAAATGGCGCCCTTTAGCGCTGCTACATCTGTCTTGACCGCGTCGAGACCGCTGGCCAGTACGGTGACCTCGCCGGACGCGTCTCCGCCCCCCGCGCCACTCTTCAAGGCCGCGATTTCCTGCTTCAGTCTCTCGATATCGGCACCGAACTGGCCGCCGCTGGATTGCGCAACCGGCACGCCGAGGACGCCGGCATATTGCAGTCCTCCCGCCGCGGCGAGCGCGACAACACCACCGATCACACCCGCGACAATACGCGAAAATCCGTCGCGGCGTGGCGGTGTAGGCGGAACGGTTGTCTTGGCAGGTTCCTCGGATGCGGACTGCGCGGTGCGTTTCTTTTCCGGCTCGTCGAAACCATAGCCGGGCGGCTCCTGCGCCGCCTCTACCGGCTGATATTCCTGTTCAGGCTGTGTCGCGGTGCCTGTCTCGGTCAAGAAAGTCGTGTCGGCGTCAGCCGCGACCGTGTCCCTGTCGCCGGTCCCCGAATCCATTGTCGCGTCTACCGCCGGCTCGTTCAAAGCATCGGCCTCCACCACAGGTTCGGCCGCGTCCGTCTCGAAAGACGGTTGGCTGCCCGGCTCCGCCTCCGCCACGCGCGAAACATCGGCCGGGTCGAGCTCTATGGTGAGAGGCTCCCGCCGGGTTTTGGAATGCCGGGTTCTCGGCGTCTTGACCATGCACTGGTCTCCGCTGTCGTTGTTCACGAGCCGGCGTGCCGCCTCGGTCGATACCTATCACATCAGCCTGCGCTGAAAAGAGGCCGGGTCATGACCGCCCGGTTACATGCTCCAGAAGTCCGAGCAACGCTGCTTCCGACGGCTCCGCTGCGACAAGAATACGCGCCTTCACAGGGTTCGCGAGCCTGTCGGCGACACGCGATGACATGCACAGATACGCCGCCCGCGCCATCCAATCGTCAAAACCCTTCGGCCAACGCAGGCTGGAAAAACAGCCGGCTGCATTGGCCGAATAAAGTAGCACGGCATCGATCGGTTCCGTTCCGAGTATCTCGACAAGCTGTTGCGGCCGATAGTCGATGTCCTGCGTATCGTAGGTTTCCACCACGAGGAGGTTCATGCCCGCAGCGGCAGCCCGGACCTCGAAATCGCCGAGGCGAACCTTTCCCGTCAAATAGGCAGCGGTAGCGCCGGGGCCAAGACGCGCGCTGATCAGACCGGCAAGAGACCCCGCATCGCCAGTGCCAGCCGTCACGCTCTGGAATCCGTGTTCGCGGGCCTCTACGGCAGTGCGTTCGCCAACGGCGAAACATGGGCGCTCGGCGAGCCTCGCGAGCACCGGGGCCGGCGCATGCCGGAGCGCGTTGGTGCTGGTCACCGCCACGGCATCGACCATTGGATAGAGCGACGCAGCCTCGATGGGCAGCGCCACCGTTCGGGTCAGCGGCAGTTCGACCGGCCGGTGTCCCAGTTCCGCGAGACGTCGGGCGGTGCGCACTGCGCCCGGCTGCGGGCGGGTCACCAGCACTTTTGCCACAAGTCAGGTCCAGCTCTCGAAAAAGCGCGTGCCGGCCTTTTCGCGTACAAATTCTCCGGCGCGGCGACCCAGGCTTTCGGGTTCGCCGACGCTGCCGTCCATGACGACATCAAACGCCGTCCGGCCGTCAGGTGACAGGATCAGCCCGGCAAAATGCATGTTGTCGTCCTCGACCGTCGCATAGCCGGCGATCGGCGTGCGGCAGGAGCCGTCGAGGGCAGCAAGGAAGGCGCGCTCGCAGGCAAGCGCCAGCCCGGTATCGCGGTGGTGGATCGGCGCGAGCAGTTCCTCGATCCTCGCATCGCCGATGCGGCTCTCGATGCAGATCGCCCCTTGCCCCGGCGCCGGCGGAAACTTTTCCAGCGGCATGAGGTCGGTGATCACGTCGGCCATTCCGAGCCGCTTCAGACCGGCATGAGCGAGGATCGTGCCGTCGACAATGCCCTCGTCCAGTTTGCGCAGCCGCGTCTGCACGTTTCCGCGGAAGGTGACGACCGAGACATCGGGACGCATGCGGCGGATCAGAGCCTGGCGTCGCAGCGACGACGATCCGACCGTCGCGCCATGCGGCAGCGACTCGATCGTAGCGGCCGCCTTTCCGACGAACCCGTCGCGTGCATCCTCGCGCGGCAGGAAGGCGGAGAGCCGCAAGCCCTCGGGAAGCTCAGTTGGCATATCCTTCGACGAATGCACGGCGATGTCGATGCTGCCGGCGAGCAGCGCCTCCTCGATCTCCTTGGTGAACAGCCCCTTGCCGCCGGCTTCCGACAGCGGCCGGTCCTGGATGCGATCGCCGCTGGTCGAGATCACCTCGATGGCGAAGGCTTCTTCCGGCAGGCGATGCGCGGCCATCAGCCGGGCGCGTGTCTCCCGCGCCTGGGCCAGCGCCAGCGGGCTTCCGCGTGTTCCGATCCTGAGAGTGGCAGTTTGCATCAAGCCCGGTCCGTGATAGGCAGCCGGCGGAGTTGCCCGGCCGGGCTTCTCCTAACGGGGAAATCCCCGCCGGACAATCACGGACGTTTTTCGAGCAGATGATCCGCGTTCTGGGCATCGAAACCAGTTGCGACGAGACCGCCGCGAGCGTGGTGGCGCTAGACGGCGATGGGCATGCGCGCATCCTTTCCAACATCGTGCTTAGCCAGATCGAGGAACATGCTGCCTTCGGCGGTGTGGTTCCGGAGATTGCGGCGCGCGCGCATGTGGAGGCGCTGGACGGACTGATTGAAGCGGCGCTGGCCGACGCCGACACAAGTCTTTCCGATATCAACGCGGTGGCCGCGACCGCCGGACCGGGGCTGGTTGGCGGACTGATCGTCGGGCTGATGACCGCGAAGGCAATCGCTTCGGCGAGTGGAAAACCGCTGCTGGCGATCAACCATCTCGAAGGCCATGCGCTGACGCCGCGCCTGACCGACGGGCTGGCGTTCCCCTATCTCCTGCTGCTGGTCTCCGGCGGCCATACGCAGATCGTGCTGGTGCGCGGCGTCGGCGATTATCAGCGCTGGGCGACGACGATCGACGACGCGCTTGGCGAGGCCTTCGACAAGACGGCGAAGATGCTCGGCCTGCCCTATCCTGGCGGACCGAATGTCGAGAAGGCGGCAAGCAACGGCGACGCCCGCCGCTTCGCCTTCCCCCGTCCGATGAAGGGCGAGGCGCGCCCGGATTTTTCGTTCTCGGGCCTCAAGACGGCGGTTCGGCAGACGGCGACGGCGATCGCGCCGCTCAGCGAACAGGATGTCGCCGACATTTGCGCCTCCTTCCAGGCAGCGGTGACAGACGCCCTTGCCGACAGGGTGCAACGGGCGCTGGCCCGTTTCGCCACGGAATTTCCGACGGCCGCGTGTCCCGCGCTTGTGGTCGCAGGCGGCGTCGCCGCGAACAGGCCGGTCCGCTCGGCACTGGAAAAACTTTGCGCCGACAGCGGCTTCCAGTTCGTCGCGCCGCCGATGGCGCTCTGCACCGACAATGCGGCGATGATCGCCTGGGCGGGCATAGAGCGCCTGCGGGCCGGGCTTGCCGACACCGGCGGCATGGATTTCGTGCCGCGCTCCCGTTGGCCGCTGGATGGCGCTTCCGCGCCGGTGTTCGGTTCCGGCCGAAGGGGCGCCAAGGCATGAGCCGGCTCGCAATTCTGGGTGGCGGCGCCTGGGGAACGGCGCTTGCGCTGACCGCATTGCGGGCCGGCCACGGCGTGTCGCAATGGGCGCGCGAGGCCGAGGCGGCAAACGCCATATCGGCCGGCGGCAATCCTCGCTACTTGCCCGGCATGGCGTTCGAAGCCGGCATCGAGGCCACAACCGACATTGGGACCGCAGTCTCCGGGGCCGAGGCCGTGCTCGCCGTCGTTCCGGCGCAATCGCTGCGCGTTGTGCTGGCGCAGGCCGCGCCATCTCTGTCGTCCGGCCTGCCGCTGGTGCTCTGCGCCAAGGGCATCGAGGGTGGCACCGGCAAGCTGCTGTCGGAGGTGGCCGCCGAGATCTGCCCAGCCAATCCCTGCGCGACGCTGTCCGGGCCGAGTTTTGCGACGGATGTGGCGCGCGGCATGCCCACCGCCGTGGTGATCGCGGCGCGTTCCGGTGCGATTGCAACCGATCTCGCCGCGCTCCTGTCGACGCGCGCCTTCCGCTGTTATTCCACCTCCGACCAGACCGGCGTCGAGATCGGCGGCGCGCTGAAGAACGTGCTGGCCATCGCCGCCGGCGCGACCCTGGGCGCCGGGCTCGGCGCCAGCGCGCAAGCCGCGCTCGTCACACGCGGCTTCGTGGAATTGCGCCGCATCGGCGCGGCGTTCGGCGCGCAGCCGGAAACGCTGATGGGCCTTTCCGGCCTAGGCGACCTGCTGCTGACCTGCGCCTCCGCACAGTCGCGCAATTTTGCCTATGGACTGGCGCTCGGCCGAGGCGAGGCGCTTGCCGGCCGGCCGCTGGCCGAAGGCGTGGCCACCGCCGGCATCGCGGCACGCATCGCCGTGGAAAAGGGTGTCGAGGCCCCGATCATCGCCGCCACCGCTCACATACTGGCCGGCAGGCTGACGATCGCCGAGGCGGTCGAAAGCCTGATGTCGCGGCCCTTGAAATCCGAGACGGATTGAGGCTACCCAAGGTCTTCCCGCCGGCAAGCGCCAGAGGAAACGAGCAAAGAGGAAATGCGATGATCTTCGTCTTCACCTGCAAAGACAAGCCCGGCCATCTCCAGGTCCGCATGGACAACCGGCCGACCCACGTCGAATATCTGAACAAGCTCAATGCCGAAGGCACGCTGAAATTCGCCGGTCCGTTCCTCGACGGAGACGGCAAGCCGTGCGGCAGCCTCGTCGCGGTCGAAGCGGCCGACCTCGCCGCCGCCAAGGAGATCGCCGCCAACGATCCGTTCTCAAAGGCCGGCCTGTTCGAGAGCGTGACCGTGCAGCCCTGGAACTGGGTTTTCAACAACCCGACGGCGTGACGCCGGGCCGTCAAGACGAGGGGAAGCGCCGTGCGATACTGGCTTTTCAAATCCGAACCGAGCGCCTTTTCCTGGGAGATGCTGAAGTCCAGGGGCAAGGCGGGCCAGGAATGGGACGGCGTGCGCAATTACCAGGCGCGCAACAACATGCGCGCCATGCAGATCGGCGATCTCGGCTTCTTCTACCATTCGAACGAGGGTCTCGCGGTGGTAGGCATCGTCGAGGTCTGCAAGCTGGCGCATCAGGACAGCACCACCGAGGACGCCCGCTGGGAATGCGTGGATATTCGCGCCGTGAAGGATGTTCCCACGCCCGTGTCGCTCGACGACTGCAAGGCCAACCCCAAGCTCGACAAGATGGTGCTGGTCAACAATTCGCGGCTTTCGGTGCAGCCGGTGCAACCGGACGAGTGGCAGGAGATCTGCCGCGTCGGCGGTGTCGACCCGGCGCCGTGAACGCGTCCGGCCCGACGCCCCCGGCCAAGGACAAAACCGCCTTTATCCTCGCCAACACTGCCCTGATAGCACCGCCGCATGTGCCGGAGATCAGGCTGCGCCTTGCAGATGAGGCGCACGACCTCTGGCACCGGACCGAGGAAGAACTCGAGGCGATCGGCCTGCCGCCGCCTTTCTGGGCTTTTGCCTGGGCGGGCGGCCAGGGCCTTGCACGCCATGTCCTCGACAATCCTGCGACGGTACGCGGTCGGACCGTGCTCGATTTCGCGACGGGGTCGGGCCTTGTGGCGATCGCGGCCGCAAAGGTGGGCGCCGCACAGGTGACCGCCGCCGACATCGATCCGTTCAGCGCGGCGGCCGTGGCGTTGAACGCAGCGGGCAACGGCGTTTCCGTCACGTTCGATGGTGGCGATCTGATCGGCACGGACGACGGTTGGGAAGTCGTGCTTGCCGGCGACGTGTTCTACGATCGTGACTTCGCCAGCCGGCTGGTGCCATGGTTTTCGGCGCTGGCGGGGCGCGGTGCGACGATCCTCATCGGCGACCCCGGCCGTTCCTATCTGCCCAGGGATCGCCTGACGGAATACGCCGTCTACCAGGTGCCGGTCACCCGCGCGCTCGAGGATGCCGAGGTCAAGCGCACGACGGTCTGGCGCTTCGGCTGATCAAACCGCCGCCCGCGCCTCGCGCAACTGTTAGGGTCCACGTGTGTTCGACACCATGAGTTCATCGCCATGCTTCCATACAGCGCCGGCCACGGCTGGTCGACGCCTCTATCGGGCGTGTGAGAGCGGCGGCACCGCCTCCCTTCAGGACGGTTTCGGCGACAACGCCTTACTCCGTACGCCGCCAGTAGCCGAACGTCTGGCCGGCGCAGCCTAACGGCCGAATCATCGAAAGTGCGTCAAGGACAGGTTGCGTTCATCCGGCCGCAACCTCGATCCCGAACGGATCGTCCACCGTGTGAGCGGGTCGTGTGAACCAGCGCGGCCCGTCTTCGGCCATATGGATATGGTCCTCAAGGCGGACGCCGAACTCGCCATAGATGCAGATCATCGGCTCGTTGGAGAAGCACATGCCGGCGGCAAGCGGCGTCGCATTGCCCTGCACGATGTAAGGCTCCTCGTGGACGTCTAGGCCGATCCCGTGTCCGGTGCGGTGCGGCAGGCCGGGCGTCGCGTAGCCCGGGCCGAGACCCGCAGCCTCGATCACACCGCGTGCCGCGGCGTCGACGGTTTCGCATGGCGCGCCGATCCGAGCAGCGGCGAAGGCAGCCTCCTGCGCACGCTTTTCGAGGTTCCATATCGCACGCTGGCGCGCGTCCGGTTCGCCGAAGACATAGCTGCGGGTGATGTCGGACTGATAGCCATGCAACAACGCGCCGGTATCCACCAGCACCATGTCTCCGCGCTTGAGGGTTTGCGGATAGGGCACCCCGTGCGGATAGGCGGTGGGCTCGCCGAACAGCACGATGCAGAAATTCGGCGCGCTGTCGAAGCCCAGCCCGAGATGTGCGCGGCTGATGAAGTCCGCCACCTCGGTCGTGGTGATACCTTCATGCAGGATGCGCGCCGTCGCCTCCTGCACCTGGAGCGTCAGCCCCATCGCGGTGCCGATGAGTTCGATCTCCTTGGCCGACTTGATGCGGCGGCATTCGCCGGTCACGACGTTCCCGCTGACGAAGTCGTAGGAATTTCCGGCGCGCCGCAGCCCGTCGAAGGTGAAGAACGGCGTCATCGGATCGATCGCCAGCACGCCACTGGCATGGCCCATGTCGCGGACGGCATCGATGACCAGCGCGGTCGGATCCTCGTGCTCGTGCCAGCACCTGATCTCGCCCGGCAGGGGCATCATCGAGCGCAGCTTGGCCTCCTCGAAGGCGGGGCTGAGATAGACGAGATCGCCGTCCGCCGGGATGATCGCGCCATGCAGGCGCTCCGAAGGCCTCAGCCGCACACCGGTGAAGTAGAATGTGCTCGTAGAAGCGTCGAGGTAGAGCGCCTGGATGCCCTGCGCGCGCATGACCGACTGGGCCTTAGCGATGCGCGCTCGCCGCTCGTCTTCGCCGACCGCCTGAACGCTGTCCCGCATCGGCCGCATCCGGCCGAGTTCTTCCTCGATGGTCGACCCGCCGACGCCGATGGTCATCCGATTTCCCTTTCCTGACGCAAGGGACGTTACCTAAAGCGATTCCGGTAGAAGTGCGTAGCGGTTTTGCGTCCTGAATGGCGTTGCGTAAAAACAAAGGGATAGAGCGTCACAGGCGATCCTGCTCTCGCCGGAAGTGCTCTATCGTGGCGGCCGCAACGGATCGGCCGTGCGTCTGCGCGCGCACAAATCGACCAGAACATCGTCCATCAGGCAGACGCGCCGGCGGAAACATCGCGCCGTTATTGCAGGGATCAGCCCTGCGCTATGGTGATTGCTTCAAAATATCCGACGGGCGGCAGTTCGAGAGTGATCGCTCCCTCGGCATCCGCGGCGCCGATGGGGATATCGATATCGGCAACCAGGGCGCGGGCTTTTGCCCCCTTGATCCCGCGCAATGTCAGCACAAGGCCGTGTGCGGGGATCGGCTCGGCATAAGAATTGTCGCTCTGGCCGGAATAGTTGACGAGGTGGACGACCAGCGTGCCATCCGTCTTGTGGCGCTGGAGCGTGACCTCCATGCGGTCGGGACGATTGAGCGTCACGGCCGATGCTCCAGTGCCGCGTTCGGCGAGCCTGGCGATCAACGCCCTGTGTTCGAGCAGGCTGTGTTCGTAATAGAGCGCATCCGGCTGCCAGGGAACGAAGATGACCTCTCCCAGGCCGGCTGTGCCAATGAGGGCGCCGGGCAGTCCGGAGGCAAGGTCCGGTTCGGGGAAGCAGAATTCCGGCGGGCCGAAGCGCTGCGGCAGCAGCATCTCGTACAGACCTTCCGCTTCAGCCTTGGGCTTGACCACCTGATAGGCGCCGTCGAGCATGACCAAATCGCTGTCGAGACCCGGCAGAGGGTCGGCATCGACGCGGAGATAGCCGCCGCGGGTGCTGGCGATCGTCTCGCGCACCTCGTTGTAAGGCAGGGTCGCCAATGCCGAAGCGGGGCGGGAATTGCCCGTTTCGTCATAGATGCCGGCGGGACCAAGCACGACCAGCGTGCCGCCATTTCGAGCGAACGCATCGAGACTGGCGGCTTCGGCATCGCTTAGGCAGGTGACGGCGGGCAGCACGATGGTGGCATAGCGGGAATGGCGCTCCACGAAATCCGCATCGGGGCCGCGATCATCGGCGATAAGATCGAAGGCGAGACCGGACTCCAGCAGCGCACGGTAAGCCCCCCGGAAAGCCCTCAGCGGAAGACCGCCTGATTCGGGATGATAGCGCCGCGATTTCACGGAACTGTAGAGGCCGATACGCGCTTCGGAAACCAGTCCGCCATAGAGCGCCTGATGTTTCCGGTAGTAGGCGAAGATGTCGCGTACGGCCGGCAACGCCTTGCGGTCAGGCTGCTCGGGTGGCCCCATGAAGTAATAATGCGGGTCGGCCCCGTTTGCGAGTTGCTGTGCAAGGCGGAGCGCCTGCGCCGCGGCGCTCTCGGCGCTGTAGCGCCAGGGGAAATCGATGAAGTGGGTCAGCGCGGCCGAGTGGCGGATCTCGTCGCCGCCTACCGAGCGGAAGGTCCTCGCCTGCTCGCCCGAATAGTGGACCCATTCGGGGTGCGGGCGATCGAGGCGGCGGTTGATCTCGCCACGGAAGAAATCCGATTTGCGGCCCATGTTGGAGATCGCGACGCCCGGACGGATAGCCTTGGCGCGCTCATAGATGCTGGAGGCGAGTTCTCTGCTGGTGATGTCCTGGAACCGCAGATATTGCCGGTAGACCGGATTGGAAGTGGACGTGTCCCCGGGAATATCATGGCCGGAGAAGGCGCGGAAATCGCGCTTGCAATTCTCGCAATGGCAGAGGCCGTAGCTGCGGTAGCTGTAGTCGGTGGCAAGATAGCCGAACATGTTGAAGAACATGCCGTCGATTTCGTAGCGGCCCAGGCTTTCCTCAAGCACCTTGGGCGACTGCTCGCGATACCAGCCGCCGTTGACGCAGGCCTGGTAGGTGCCGTTGTATTCGAAGGGTTCGCCTTTGCTGTCGCGGCAGAACCACGAGGGCTCGGCATCGAAGGCGATCTTCGTCGCCTTGGAAAGGTCGTAGCGGCCGATCACCTTGATGCCGTGCCTGTGGGCGGCGCCGATCATCTCGCCGAGCAGGTCGCGATCGAGCCGCGGGTTCGGCGCCTGCAGGGGCAGCGTGCTCGGATACCAGGCGAAGATGCCGCCGACGTTGAAGAGCATCGCCGTCGCGCCGAAATCGACCAGCGACCTCGCAACGGTCTCGGGGTCTAGGCTCGCGTCGGTCAGCCTGAGATTGGTCTGCACGATCCGCTGCGGCTGGCGCCACCATTCCGTCATCAAATTGCTCCGACATCGATTCCGGAGGGCGGTTGGACCGCCCTTCCATTCCTGCCAAGGTTGGCTGATTGCCGGCGGCGCTTGATCGTCACCGGAAAAGCACATAAGTGCTCGACGATTATGTACGATATGTCAATGGCGAGTTAGAATTTCCGCGAGGCCTGTGCTATCTAATGCGAATGGCTTGGGCGAGGGAGAACATAGAGTGGCGGCAAAGCTGGATCTGCTCGACGAAGATGAGGCCATTTCCGTTGGTCGCCGCGCGTCCAGGCGCGAGCCCGGATACGGACGGCTGCAGCAGTTGCTTCGCGACGAGATCCTCGAAGGCCGCATTCCCGCCGGAGCCCGTCTGAAGGTCAGCGACATCGCCGCACGCTTCAACACCAGCACCAATCCCGCGCGCGAAGCGCTGCAGGGACTGGAAGGCGAGGGGCTCATCGTCATTACGCCCAATCGCGGCGCGCGGGTACGGCTGATCGATGAGGACATGGTCAGAAACATATTTGATATCAGGGCCTTGCTGGAACCCTATATCATGCGGACCTTCGTCGAATTCGCCCGCCAGGAAGACGTCGCGGCACTGAGGGTATTGCAGGAAAAGTGCCAGTCGGCATGCGATGCAGCGCTCTATCCCGAGTTCCACGCGGCCAATGTCGATTTCCACGACTACATCACCGATCGCCACTTCAACGTCGAGGCGGTGCGGATCATGAAGCAGCACAATTCATGGCTGCGCGCTTTGTCGCTCAAGAATCCGCTGACGCTCGCGCATATGCGCGCCTCCTGCGCCGAGCATTGGGAACTGGTGGCGGCCGTCGAGAATGGAGATCCGGACGCCGCAGTGCAGGCGATCGGTAAACACATGATGCGTTCGCGTGGAATCTTCCTTGCGCACATGCGGCGCGATCGGATGCGAGGCGCTTCCACGGCAGGCATTTCTGTCTGAAAAGAACGCTTTTTCAACAGGTTATTTTCTTTCTGGCGCAACTGCTCGCATAGGTTCGATTTCATCCACCAGTCAAAATACTCCGATTCTGACGCAAAAGTTCAGATTCTTGATTGCAGATCGCACATAATTTGCCGTAAGAAATGTGCTATGTAAGTTTGCGCCCCAAGGAGGCTGTGAGCCGGCAACGGTTCAAGCGGGCGGAAACGCAACCTGTCAACGCCGGGTGGCCTTGAAGGCGGCGGCAGAAGCAAACCTGCGGTTTGAATCGGGAGGATTGGATGATCAGACGATACAGGACCAGATCGCTGCCGGCGCTGGTTGCGACATGCGCCCTTGCAATGCTGTTGCCAAACGCCGTGCTGGCGGGCGAAGCGCCGATGCTGGCCGAGCAGGTCGCGGCCGGCAAGCTGCCGCCGCTCGATCAGCGCATTCCCGAGAAACCGCTCGTCGTCAGCCCGGTCGACCGGGTGGGCGACTATGGCGGGCACTGGCGCTCGGCCATGGTCGGCGGTTCGGACGACGGCTGGGTGCTGCGCACGGTCTCCTATGAGAACCTGATGCGCTGGTCGCCTGACTGGAAGGAAGTCATTCCCAACATTGCGGAAAAGGTCGAGGTCAGCCCCGACGCCAAGGAATACACCTTCACGCTGAGGAAAGGCATGAAGTGGTCGGACGGCACGCCGTTCACCGCCGAGGACATCAAGTTCTGGTTCGAGGACCTATTCCTCGACAAGCAATTCACGCCCTCGCCGCAGGAGCCTTTCATCAATTCGGACGGATCGACCTGCGGCTTCGAGATGATCGACGAGACCACCGCCAAATTCACCTTCAAGAACCCCAAGGGCCTGTTCCTGCAGTATCTTGCCACCGCGCGCCCGCTCGACAACGCCGCGGTGCGCTATCCCAGGCACTATCTCCAGAAATTCCACCCCAAATACAATCCGGACGTGCAAGCCGAGATCAAGGCCGCCGGCCAGACCGACTGGGTGGGCCTGATGGTCAACAAGTCGAATTTCTGGGCCAATACCGAAGTGCCGACGATCAACCCGTGGGTGTTCACGCAGGGTTACGGCTCGGGCTCGGCAACCCGCGCCGTGGCCGAGCGCAATCCGTACTACTGGAAAGTCGACACCGAGGGTAACCAGCTTCCCTATATCGACGTGCGCGACTTCGACGTGCTGTCGGACCCGCAGGTGCTGGTCACCAAGACGCTGGCCGGCGAGATCGATTTCCAGGACCGCAGCCTGGCGACCACCGCCAACAAGCCGGTGCTGTTCGAAGGGCAGGCGGCCGGCGGCTACGAGTTCTTCGAGGAGACGCCTGTCAGCCCCAACTACATCGTCATGATGCTCAACCTGAACCACAAGGATCCTGCGACCCGCGCGCTCTTCCAGAACAAGGATTTCCGCATCGGGCTTTCCTACGCCATGGACCGGCAGGAGGTTCTGGACGTGATCTGGCTCGGCCAAGGCGAGGTGGCGCAGACCTCGCCGCTGCCAGGTTCGGTCTATTACAACGAGAAGCTCGCCAGGCAGTACACGGAGTACGATGTCGCCAAGGCGAACGAATATCTCGACAAGGTGCTGCCCAACAAGGACGCGAACGGCGTGCGGCTCAAGCCCGACGGCAGCCGGTTCGTGCTGAGTTACGCCTACAGCGCCGCCAACCCGGTCTTCGGCGATGCGCTGGAGCTGGTCGCGGCGCAGTGGGCCAAGGTCGGCATCAACATGGTGCCCACGCCGCTCGACCGCACCCTGATCCAGACCCGCCAGGATGCGGGTGAACTCGAAGGCGTGGCCTGGGAGCGCGGCGGCGGCGACGGCGCCGAGGTGGTCCTCGACCCGCGCTGGTGGTTTCCCGCCAACAACGACAGCTACTACTGGGCGCCGACCTGGACAGCCTACTATCTCGGCGTCAACCCCGACACCTCTCAGGTAAAGCCGGAGGAGCCGCCGGCGGCCGCGAAGAAGCAGATGGAGCTCTACGGCCAGTTGCAGGCGAGCCCCGACGCCGCGGAGCAGGCGAAGATCATGAACCAGATCCTCGACATCGCCGCCGACGAGTTCTGGACCATGGGGGTCGCATGGCCGGGCAGCGGATATGGCGTGAAGAAGAAGAACTTCCTCAACGTGCCGAAGTCGATGCCCGCTTCATGGATTTATCCCACGCCGGCCCCGACCAATCCCGAGCAATATTTCATCGCGAAGCAATGAGTTCGCCCCGCTTCGCCCGGCCTTGGCCGGCGAAGTTCCTCCCGGGCAGCGGGCGGACCACGGCCATCGCAGGCCGCGCGTCCGCCCGTCCCGCCAACCCTGATATGAACCGGAGGCGAAGATGACCGAGCGCGTCGTGATGGTTGACACCGAAGTGCCGTTCAAGGGGGCGCATTGGGAGCGGCTGGTCGATGCGATCAAGCCCGACCGGCTCGTTGCCGTCTCGTCCAAGGACGGGGCCGCGGTCGCCGCAGGACTTGAAGAGGCCGAGATCGCCATCCTTGCCGGCGACCTCGACGAGCGGCATGTCCAGGCACCCAGGCTCAAATGGGTGCATTGCGACCATGCGGGGCTTACCAAGTCGGCGCGCGCCGATGTTTTCACGCGCAGGTTGGTCGTCACCGGCTCTGCCGGACGCTCCGGGCCAGCCCTGGCCGAGCATGTGCTGATGTTCAGCCTGATGTTGTGCTCCCGCTACCCCGATTTCTACGAAGCCCAGAAGCGGCACGAATGGCGCCGTTCGCCGGAAATGAACGATTTGCGTGCGCTCTACGGTCGCACCATCGGCATCCTTGGCATGGGCCATACCGGCGTCGAGCTTGCGAGCCGCGCCAAGGCTTTCAACATGCGCGTGCTCGGCTACCGCCGCCGCGACCTGCCCAACCCGCCGGGCGTCGACCGCATGTATTCGGCCGACAAGGGCGAGACGATCGATGCGATCCTCGACGAGGCCGACATCCTGGCGCTGGTACTCAACCTTTCGGACGCCACGCACCATCTGATCGATGACCGCGCCATCAGTCGCATGAAGAAGAGCGCCATCATCGTGAACCTCAGCCGCGGCGGGGTGATCGACCAGGCCGCGCTGATCGCCGCGCTCAGGGAGGGCCGGCTCGCCGGTGCTGGTCTCGACGTCACCGATCCCGAGCCGCCGGCAAAGGACGACCCGATCTGGGATGCGCCGAACCTTCTCATCACGCCGCATTTCACCGCGGCGGTGCCCGACAAGATCGACCGTTCGCTCGATGTCATCACGGAGAACTTCCGGCGCTATCGCGCGGGCGAGCCGATGCTCAACCGCATGACCGAGGAAGACCTCTGGACAAAAGGCGCCAGCCGCTAGGCGGGACGGCGAAAATGCTCGGCTATATCCTCAAGCGCATCCTGTTCATGATCCCGACGTTGTTCGCGATCTCGGTGGTGTCGTTTATCCTGATCCAATTGCCGCCCGGCGATTTCGTCACCACGCTCGCCGCCCAGATGTCGCAACAGGGCGACACCATCGATCCGGCGACGCTGGCGCAGTTGCGCGCCGCCTACGGGCTCGATCAGCCGGTCTGGGTGCAATACTGGATATGGATCACCAAGATCCTGTTCGCGGGTGATTTCGGCCGTTCCTTCGACTGGGATGCGCCGGTGTCCGACCTCTTGTGGAACAGGCTCGGGCTGACTTTCGTGCTCTCCTTCACCGCGCTGATCGTCACCTGGATGATCGCGCTGCCGGTCGGCATCTATTCGGCGGTCAAAAAATATACGATCGGCGACTATGCCGCGACCTTCTTCGCCTTCGTCGGGCTCGCCGTGCCGAACTTCCTGCTGGCGCTGATCCTGATGTACCTCGCGCTGCGGTTCTGGGGCGTCAGCGTCGACGGACTGTTCTCGGCGCAATATGTGGATGCGCCGTGGAGTTGGGAGAAGGCAGCCGATCTCGCACAGCATCTCATCGTGCCGGTCTTCGTGCTCGCCGCCTCGCATATCGCGTCGCTGGTCCGCATCATGCGGGCAAATCTGCTTGACGAACTGTTCAAGCCCTTCGTCGTGACGGCACGGGCCAAGGGCCTGTCCGAATGGCGGCTGATCTTCAAATACCCTGTCCGGGCGGCGCTCAACCCGTTCGTCTCGACCATCGGCTGGACGTTGCCCGAACTGGTTTCCGGCGCGACCGTGACCGCGATCGTGCTCAACCTGCCGACCACCGGGCCGCTGCTGCTCAGGGCCCTTGTCTCGCAGGATGTCTATCTCGCCGGCGCGATGATCCTAATGCTCTCGGTGCTGACCGTCATCGGCACGCTCATCTCCGACCTGCTGCTCGCGTGGCTCGACCCGCGCATTCGCTACAGATGAGGGCGGGCCGATGAGCATCAACGACAACGATCTGACGCTGAACACGCCGCCGGCGCCTGAAACCGGCGTGACGGAGGCCGCTCCGGTTGGAACGGCGAAGTTCCAGCGCGCCGGCCAATGGCAGCTCGCCTGGTGGAAGTTCAAGCGGCACAGGCTGGCGGTCGTCGGCGGCCTGGTGGTGATCCTGATCTACCTCGTCGCGATCTTCGCCGAGTTCCTCGCCCCGCAAGACGCCGGCGCCTATTCGGCGCGCTACACCTATGCGCCGCCGCAGCAGTTGCATTTCTGGGACGACAGCGGATTCGGGCTGTTCGTCCACGGCTACAAGGTGCAGGTCAACAAGGAGAGTTTTGCGCGGGAATTCGTCATCGACCCCGAGGCCAGGATACCGGTCGGCCTGTTCGTCAAGGGCGCGCCTTATCGGCTCTGGGGCCTGATCCCCTCCGACATCCGCCTGATCGGGCCGCTCGATCCCAAGCAACCTATGTATCTGTGGGGCGCCGACCGGCTCGGCCGCGACATGCTGAGCCGCGTCATCCACGGCACGCGCATCTCCATGACGATCGGCCTCGTTGGCGTCAGCCTGAGCCTCTTCTTCGGCATCCTGCTCGGCGGATTGTCCGGCTACTACGGCGGGCAGGTCGACAACGTCATCCAGCGCGCCATCGAGTTCCTGCTGGCGATCCCGACCATCCCGCTGTGGATGGGGCTGGCGGCGGCGATCCCGCCCTCGATGTCGCCGCTGCAGGTCTATTTCATCATCACGATCATCCTGTCGCTGGTCGGCTGGACCGGGCTGGCTCGCGTCATCCGTGGCCGCTTCCTTGCGATCAAGAACGAGGATTTTGTCGTCGCTGCGCGGCTCGACGGCACCAGCGAACTCGGCATCATCCTGCGCCACATGGCGCCGAGCTTTGCCAGCCACATCATCGCCTCAGTGACGCTTGCCATTCCCGTCATGGTGCTCTCCGAGACGGCGCTGAGCTTCCTCGGCATCGGGCTGCGTCCTCCCGTCGTCTCCTGGGGCGTCCTGCTCCAGGAGGCGCAGAACATCCGCTCCGTGGCGACCGCGCCCTGGCTGCTTTCGCCCGGCATCGCGGTGATCGTTACCGTGCTTGCCCTCAACTTCTTCGGCGACGGCCTGCGCGACGCAGCCGATCCTTATTCGGAATAGAGGGCGGCTGATGGAAACCGCGGCCCAACCGAACGACGTCGTGCTGACCGTCAACGATTTGTCGCTCGAATTCGACAACCGCAAGACCGTCTTCCACGCCGTGAAGAATGTCAGTTTCCAGATGACGCGCGGCAAGACGCTTTGCCTTGTCGGCGAAAGCGGCTCCGGCAAGTCGGTTACCGCCCGCTCGCTGATGCGCATCGTCGACCGGCCGGGCAAGATCACGTCCGGACGCATCGTGCTTCATGTCGACGGCAGGTCGATCGACGTCACCGCGCTCGATCCGAAGGGCAAGGAGGTGCGGCGGCTGCGCGGCGCGAAGATCGGGCTGATCTTTCAGGAGCCGATGAGCTCGCTCTCGCCGTTCCACACCATCGGCAACCAGATCGACGAGGTGACGGAACTCCATCTCGGGCTCGACAGGAAAGCCGCGCGGGCGCGCACCATCGAGTTGCTCCGGCAGGTCGAGATCGCCAATCCCGAGGCGATGGCCGAGCGTTATTCGTTCGAATATTCGGGCGGCATGCGCCAGCGCGTCTGCATCGCCATGGCGCTGGCCTGCAACCCGGACATCCTGATTGCCGACGAGCCGACGACGGCGCTCGACGTCACCACGCAGGCAGAGATTCTCGACCTGATCAAGCGGCTGCAGATCGAGCGCGGCATGGCGATGCTTTTAATCACGCACGACATGGGCGTCGTCGCCGAGGTCGCGGACGAAGTGGCTGTCATGCGCCAAGGCGAGATCGTCGAGACCGGGCCGGTCGACGACATCTTTCACGCGCCGGGGCACCCCTACACAAGGCAGCTTCTCGCCTCGACGCTGAAGCTCGAACACAAGTCCGAACGCCGGATCGCCATGGAAGCGGCTATGCCGGTGGCGAAAGGGCCGATTCTCTCGGTCCGCGGGCTCACCAAGCGTTATGGCGACGTCAAAGGCTTATTCGGCTACGGCGCCGCCGAGGGCATGAAGGCGGTCGATCGTGTCGACCTCGACCTCTATCCCGGCGAGAATCTCGGCATCGTCGGCGAGAGCGGCTCGGGCAAGACCACCGTCGGCCGGCTGATCCTGCGCATCACCGAGCCGACCGCCGGCACCGTGCTTTACCGCGCCAAGGATGGCACGCAGGTCGATGTCGCGGCGATGACGAAGTCCGAACTCAGGAAATTCCACTCGGAAGTGCGGCTGATCTTTCAGGACCCCTTCGCCTCGCTCAACCCGCGCATGACGGTCAAGCAGATCGTCGGCGACCCGCTCTATGTGAACAGGCTGGCCCGCGGTTCCGAACTCGACGACCGTGTGGCGGAATTGCTGCGGATCGTCGGTCTCGACCCGGCGATGATGGACCGCTATCCGCACGCTTTCTCCGGAGGGCAGCGGCAGCGCATCGGCATCGCCCGCGCGCTGGCGCTCGATCCGCGCATCATCATCGCCGACGAGGCGACGTCCGCGCTCGACGTTTCGATCCGCTCCCAGATCCTCGACCTGTTGCTCGGCATCCAGGCGCGGCTCGGCCTGTCCTTCATCTTCATTTCGCACGACATCTCGGTCGTGCGCTATTTCTGCGACCGCGTCGCGGTGATGCACAAGGGGCGCGTGGTCGAGATCGGCGACGCCGACAAGATCTGCACGGACCCGGACGAGCCCTACACCAGGGCGCTGATTTCCGCGGTCCCCAATCCCGACCCGCGCAACAAGCGCATGCTGCACCGGCACCGTTTCGACGCTACCGCGGCTCAAGCCTGACCATTTTCGGAGATCGAGACCATGAACGAGGCCACGACAAACGGCGCCGACGCGCGGCAATGGTGGCAAAAGCCGTTCCGCATGGTGCAGACCAATCTCAGGATGACCGACGCCGCGCTCGACCCCGAAAGCCTGGCGCAGCAGACCGTCGAACTCGGCTGCGACGTGCTGCTGTTTAACATTGGCGGCATCTTCGCCTTCTATCCGACCGAACTGGAACTGCACGCCCGCAATCCTCTCCTCGATCGCGACCTGCTCGGCGACATGATCGAAGCCGCGCATGCGAAAGGCCTGAAACTCGTCGGTCGCTTCGACATGTCGAAGGCGACGCGCATCGCCTATGAGCGTCATCCCGATTGGTTCGTGCACAACCGCGAGGGCAAGCCGCTCGAATACAACGGCACGTATCAGGCCTGCGTGAACGGCGGCTGGTATCAGGACCATGCGCCGAAAATCATCGCCGAGGCGCTGGGCAGATACCCGGTCGACGGCATCTTCTTCAACATGTTCGGCTACCGCAGCACCGACTATTCGGGGCGCTATTTCGGCATCTGCGTCTGCGGCAATTGCCGGCGCCGGTTCGGGGAGATGTATGGCAAGGATCTGCCGCTCAAGGAGGATTTCTCCGATCCCTCTTACCGCGACTATCTCGAATTCATGGACGTCACCACGCTCGAACTTGGCGACAAGATGTATGCGGCGATCAAGGCCGCACGGCCGCAGACCGCGGTGATGGGGCAGCGGACCCGGAACGACCTGATCCGCATGGAGGTGCAGCGGGCGGTCGACCGGCCCGCCCCGGAATGGCCGCATCAGTCGGGCGAACAGGCGCGCTGGGCCGCGGCCTATGGCAAAGGCAAGATATACGGATCGACATCCGCCAACTTCATCGACTTCGCATGGCGCTTTGTCGCCGAGACGGGCGCCTGCCACACGCTTCGTTTTGCGCAGCAGATCGCCAACGGAGCGGTGCTCGACTATTACCTGCTCGGCGTCATCGATCAGGACGACAAAAAGCCGATGCGGGCGGTCCGCGACCTCTTCCGCTGGTACGGGAACAATTCCGAACACTATGCCGGACTGCGGTCGGTGGCGCGGACGGGCCTCTATCAATCCCGGAAGACCGGCGTCTACGGCCGGGCCGCGGCGTCCGCCAAATATTTGCAGGGTTCGTTTCGCGGCATGTATCGCGCGCTGCTCGATAGCCGCGTCCCATTTGACTACGTGATCGACGAGCAGGCGGGCGAGGCGGGTTTTGCCGAGACCCTGCGCCGCTACGATACGATCTATCTGCCGAGCGTCGCCTGCATCAGCGACGTGGAGGCGGCCGCGCTCGACCGGTTCGTCGAAGAGGGCGGTACGCTGGTCGCGACCGGCGAGACCGGATTTTACGACGAGCAGGGCCGGCCACGCACGGTCAATGCACTGAGGTCGCTGCCGGTCGCCACGATTGCATTGCTGCGGCCCGATATGCGCGGCGGCTATTTCCGCATGGGCGAAGGCGAGAACGGGCATGCACCGGATTCGGACCTCATGTACCTGGACGGCCCATACTTGACGCCGCATCTGAGCGATGGAACGACGACCACGATGACGTTGTTGCCGCCGCAGCGGTTCGGGCCGCCTGAACTCTGCTACCCCGAGGTCGAGTCCGACCTGCCGGGCGTGGTCAGCCGATCCTTCGGCAAGGGCCGCGCGGTCTATCTGCCCTGGCTGCCGGACTGGCTCTACCAGCGCGACAGCATTCCCGATTTCCGCGACCTGCTGGTGTCGCTTGGCCGTGGCCAGGCGCCGGTCAAGCTCGTGGGGAAGGGCCGGGTCGAACTGACGATCAGCCGGGCGGGCGCCGATGGGCACTTCATGGTGCATGTCGTCAACTACTCAGGCCAGAGCAACAACTTCTATGAAGACCCGTCAGACATACACGGGCTGAGACTGGGCATCCGCGGTGCCGGCATGCGCGCGCGGGCGCTGGTCGCGGGAAAGGCCCTGACGGTCTCCGGGCCTGACGCCGACGGCTACGCCTGGGTGGAAATCCCGCCGGTCGGCGCCTTCGAGGCCATCCGGTTCGACGCATAAAGGGCGGTTGCCTGACGCAAGCTGTCGGCGATCGACTGGTTGATGGACCAGCTTGCATCCGCACTCGATGCGTTGGGGAAACAGCCCTCCTAGCGCCGCGGGGTGCTGCACGCCGCCTTTGGCGATGCAAAGAGCTGCGCCGGAGCGGTCCACTCCGCCTTCGCCTCGCCGCGTTCGCCGGTGATCAAGGTCCGCATCTGCGACAGGTAGGTCTCGACGAAGAAGGCGGTCTGGGATTCGAGCGGCGTATAAGGCCCCGGCCGATATGCCCTCGACGCGATGCCGTCTGCATTGTCCTCGGTAATCTTCTTGTCCTGCACGGTGGTGACGTCCCACATCCAGGCGATCTTCTCGGCATCGACGTCGACGTCCGCGTCCTTGTCGACCAGCCACGTCAGGATCACGTCGGTCTCGTTGGCGCTGCGCGGGACCATCTGGAACATCGTCAGATAGTCGTTGGGGGCGCTGAGGAAGGACAGGCGCCCGATCCGGAACCCGCTCTCTCCGCCGTCATAAGCCTTGCGGCCACCCATCAGGGAAGACACCGGCCTGCCGTCGTCGGAAAGCGTCAGGCGGCCGGAGCCGATCGGTTTGCGGTGCATGGCGAACGGCATCGTATCGAGGTCGCCAGCTTCCCAGGCGCCCTTGTTGAATTCCGCGTCGCCGATCACGCTGTGCCACTGGTCGATCTCCTCCTGCCATTCGACCGCCTTGTCGGCGTCACGCATGGCGGTGACCTTCACATGGCCGTTGACCCTGAAATATTCGGGATGCGCCGGCCGGCAGTGGTAGCATTCGAGAAAATTCTCGAGCACCAGCTTCCAGTTGGCTTTGGTCAGATAGTTCTTGCGGGCGACGATGCGGGCACTGGCCACGCCATGTTCGCGCAGGCCCTCGATCAGTCCTTCCGCGGCAGGCTCGATATCCGGCAGGCTCTCGGCGGCCAGCCCGCACAGGACGAGCCCGCCGACGACCTTCATCGGGACCTTGTGCAGCCCGAGCGCCTCGGGGTCGACGCCCTCCGGCAGATCCCGCGTTGTCTGCAATTCGCCGGTCAGCCGGAACGACCAGGCATGATAGGGACAGACCAGCAGCCGTCCACGACCGTCCCGGGTGCAAAGCCGCGACCCGCGATGGGTGCAGACGTTATAGTAGGCTGCGATGTCGTCCTCGCCGTCACCGAACCGCACGACGATGATCTCCTCGTCGAACAGCTGACGGAGGATGTAGCGGCCCTTCTCCGGTATCTCGCTGGCGTGGGCCACGATCACCCATTGCCGCGGAAACCATAGTTCGCGCTCCAGGGCGAAGATGCCCGGATCCAGATAAAAAGCCTGCTGCAACGACCAGTCGGGACGGTGTTCGTCGATCAGGCGGACGACGGCATTGCGGTCTATCGGCGACCTCAGGTCTTTGCTCGCTTGCATGGATGTCTCCGGCGGCTGGCTTGAGAATGACTTTTCGATGGAACGAAATGCGCTATTTCCTGGCGGTGGATCATCTCATCCCGCCCTGGTTCGCGGCTTTGCCGAATCGCGCACGCTCGTTGGCGCGCGCACTCCAGGCGGGCATGGCCGCCTCGACCTCAGCGTCGGTGCCAAAGGCGCCGCGCGCAAAACGCTCCGCCCGAAACCGGGCCGCATCGACGAATTGCGGCGCGTCAAGCAGGAGTTCCGACGCAAGCCTGCCGAGGCCCGGCCCATGGGTGACGCCGGTTTCGTTGTCGCCCCCCACCACTACGACATTGGTACAACCCGGCACATGGTCGACGAACAGGCCGACATCGGGAGTATAACAGGGAATGCCCTGCGCCCAGCTCGCGACCTTCGAGCGGCGCAGCGGAGGGAATACCGTCTGGAGTTCGGCGAGTTCCTGATCGATCATCGCCTGCATCAATCCGGGATTATGCGGCTGACCGGGCTCGACATGTCCATCTTCCAGCCTGTGCAGGGGCGTATAGTGGCGGCCGCTGCCCCACATCACCGCGCCAAAACTTTCGCGAAGCCAGAGCCGCAGTTCCCGGCACTGAACGGTCGGTATGCTGGACGGGAGCCCGCGATCGTCGGTGACGACGCGCGTCGCGAGAACCCGGAGCAGCGGCAGGTGCCAGCCGAGGCCTGCGAGGATTTCGTTGTTCCATGCGCCGGCAGCCACGACGACGCCATCGGCCTCCACATCGCCGCCGGTCGTTTCGATTTTCACCTGGGAGCCGGTATCATGGATCGCGGTGACCCGCGTGCCGCCCCGGACAATCCCGCCGAGTTTCCTGATCTCGTCAACCAGCACACCCAGCGCCATTTTGGTGTCGACCTGGATGCCATGCGGATTATAGGCGCCGGAATGGATGCGGGCCGGATCGACCAGGCCCCTCATTTTTACGCCGATCTGCGCGGCGGTCAGGTCCTGCATTTCCCTGGGCGCATGGGGCGACGTCAGCACTGGCTGGACGAAGTCCTCGCGTCCCTGCTCGGTAAGCGCCATCATCAGGGTCCCGTTCGGCCGGTAGCCGATCTCGGTCCCGAGCTCATGCAGCATCCGGTAAAAGTCGAGCCCGTATTGCTGGAGCTTCAGCCCCTCCTCGCCGAGCGGAACCATGCCTGCCGACCAATGGGAGACGAAACCCGCGCCGGCTCCGGTGGTCGCGGCGCCCGGCTCGTTGGCCTCGACGATCGTCACATTGCGGACCCCTGCTTGCAGGAGGTGGAACGCAGCCGCACAGCCGATGATGCCGCCCCCGACGACAACGACCGTCTTGCCGCCAGTCGCTGCCCCGCCTTGTTCCGCCGTCGAAGCCATTGGCTCTCCCAATCTCGGCGCCCCTGCGAGACACGCCAATACCCATACGTCACTTCTCTCCCGCTGCGGCACGTGGCGGTAAACTCGCTCCTTTGGCGCCGCGCGGCGAGAACCGACAGACGGATACTGTACCGACAGATTGCTGCCTGTCTAGACACATGTGTACATTTCAAGAAATCTCTGCCAGTCTGAGGCTCCGTCCGTGTCGTCGATCCATCCCGTCGACAAGGCCACGGACCGGCAAACGATGGATCAGGGCGCTGGCGATTGCCGGTTTGCTTGACCGTCGTTTGCGGCGAAATGTACACCTTTGTCCAGATATCGATGACAAGCGAGAAAAGCATGAGCGTCAGCACCAAGGCACAGTCCCTTCTCGACAGCGAAGTCATCTGGGACGCGCATTCGGGCTTCATGCCGGACCCCGCCGCGGACCTTCGCAATCTTCAGATATGGCGCGATGCCGGCGTGAACTATCTCTCGGTCGATGTCGGCTTCGATCTGCTGCCCTGGGAAAAAACGGTCGCGACGCTCGCCTATTTCCGCCACTGGATACTCGAACACCCGGCGGAATACGCATTGGTGTCGTCGGTCGATGAAATCCTCGCAGCGAAGGCCGAGGGCAAGCTGGCGATCACCTTCGACATCGAAGGCATGAACGCGCTGAACGGACGCATCGAGATGGTGGAGTTCTATCACCGGCTCGGCGTCCGGCAGATCCTCTTTGCCTACAATCGCAACAATCTTGCCGGCGGCGGCTGCCATGACGCTGATACGGGGCTCACCGCGTTCGGCCGCCAGGTCATCGACGAGATGAACCGCCTGGGACTGTTCGTCGATGTCACCCATACCGGCTACCGCACCAGCATGGAGGCGATGGAGTATACGGACAGGCCGACCATCTTCTCGCATTCGAACCCGAAGGCGCTGTGCGGTCACGGCCGCAACATCACGGACGAGCAGATCAAGGCATGCGCCCGCACCGGCGGCATCATCGCGATCGTCGGGCTCAACCGCTTCCTGGGAGAAGGCCGGACGGATTCCGAAAGGCTCGCCGACCACATCGAATATCTCGTCGACCTGGTCGGTCCGCGTCATGTCGGCATCGGACTGGACTACGCCTTTCCGGTCGATGTCGCGGGCATAGACCGCATCATCACCGACAACCCGCAGTTCTGGCCCAAGAACGAGTATCCGGAGGGAGCGACGACCTATTCGACCCCTGCCCAGATGCCGGAACTGATCGATGTCCTGCTTCGCCGCGGGCAACCGGAGCGCGCGGTGCGCGACATCATGGGCGGCAATTTCATGCGCCTGGCCCGCGAAATATGGAAATAGTGGCCGGCGACGGCGTATGGTGCCGATGCCTTTCGATGGGCCGGGCAAGGCTCCTTGCACGCATGGCCGGTGACGGTTTTTTCACTGGACATGTGTGTCCGGAATGCGCAGGCTAGGTCTATGAAGCGGTTCCGGCCTGGGGCGCACGGCCGCCAAACAAAGTGCGCAAGCACATAAAACAGAGAGGGTGAACATGACCAGATTTGCCAACACGACCGTTTCGCGGCGTACGGTGCTCGCAGGCGCCGGGGCGTTGAGCTTAGCCTCGCTGATCTACCCACAGAGATCGCAGGCACAGGCCTCGATCCTGAAGGTGCGCTCCTACGCCGACATTCAAGTCCTCGATCCGGCGTTCCGGCTGGCCGCGCCCGAAGCCGACATCACGAACATCATCTTCGCCGGTCTCGTCGTGGCGACGTCCGGCGACACCTGGGGATGGAAGCCGATGGCGGTGGAGACCATCGACCAGCTCGACCCGCTGACCATCGCCTTCAAGCTGCGCGACAACATCGGCTTCACCGATGGGTTCGGCCAGATGACGGCGGAAGACGTCAAGTTCTCCATCGAACGCCTCGCCGATCCTGCAATGGCGTCGCCCTATGCCGGCGACTGGGCTACGTTGAAGGAAGTGGAGGTCAAGGACAAGCTCTCCGGCCTGATCCATCTCAGCCAGGCGTTCGCCCCGCTATGGACGTCGACGCTGCCTACGCCTTCGGGAACGATCCTCTCGAAGCGCGCCGTCACCGAAGCCGGCGGCAAGATCGGCGTGAAGCCGGTCGCCCAGTCAGGCCCCTACCTCCTGAAGGAGTGGCTGCCGAAGCAGCGCACGGTGCTCGTGCGCAATCCGGACTGGAAGTACGAGCCGGGCTTCTACGAGGAGGTCCATATCCATCCCATCGAGGACGAGAAGACCGCCGAACTCGGCTACGAGGCCGGCGACCTGGACTACACCTGGACCTCGGTCTCTTCGGTCACGCGGCTGAAGCAGACGCCGCCGGCCAACACGACGGTCGTCGAGAAGCCTTCGCTGGCCTTCGTCTGGTTCGGCATGAACAAGGCCGTCGCGCCCTTCGACAATCCGGACGTGCGCCGCGCCATCCAATATGCGGTCGACCGCAAGGCCGTCGTCGATGCTGCCTATTTTGGTGCCGCGGCACCTTCGACCGGCATCATCGCGCCGGGCTTGCCCGGTCATCGCGACGCGAACCTCTACAACTACGATCCCGAGCGCGCGAAGCAGATGATCGAAGCGGCCGGGCTGAGCGGCGCCACGGTGACGCTCGACATCCTCAACAAGACCGAGCGGCTGAGCGCGGCGCAGGTCATTCAGGCGAACCTCCAGGAGGTCGGCCTGAACGTCGAGATCAAGCAGAACGACAGCGGCACATTCTGGACGCTCGGCTCCAAGGAGAACGAATACTCCAAGAAGCTGCAGATGATCGTCCAGCGCTTCTCGATGCAGCCCGATCCGAGCTGGGCGACGGAGTGGTTCACCCGCAGCCAGATCGGCGTCTGGAACTGGGAGAGCTTCGACAGCGAGGAGTTCGACAAGCTCGTCGTCGAAGGCAAGGTCGAACTCGACCCGGCCAAGCGCGATACGATGTACAAGAAGATGCAGGACCTGATGGAGGAAAGTGGCTGCTACGTCTTCCTCACGCACGAGGTGACCGGCGTCATGCATCGCAACAGCACCGTCGCGGGCTTGCGGCCGAACGGAGAACCCAACTTCGCGGATTTCAAGCCGGCGTGACCTGATGCCCAGCAAGGTCGTCGCTTGCCGGAGCAGCCTGGACAGGGTCTGAAATGCTCCGCTATGCACTCAACCGACTGGGGCTGGGCATCATCATCGTCAGCGTCGCGATGATGATGATCTTTGCCATGGTCTATCTGATCCCCGGAGACCCGGCGTCCGTTGCGCTGGGTCCCCGGGCGACGCCCGAGATGATCGAGGCGCTCAGGGTCCGCATGGGCCTCGACCAGCCTGTCTGGCTGCAGTTCGTGAAGTTCTACCTGTCGATATTCCGCGGCGATCTGGGAACCGAGGTGCTGTCCAACCGGCCGGTGCTGACCGTGGTCCTGGAGCAGTTACCCTTTACGCTGGCGCTGATCGTCGGCGGCATCTCGTGGTCGGTGTTGCTCGGCGTGCCGCTGGGCTGCATAGCGGCGGTGAAGCGCGGCGGGTTCGTCGATCAGGTCATCGGCGTGCTTTCGGTCGCGGTCATCGCGGTCCCCTCCTTCGTCATAGCGATCTATTCCCTGCTGGTGTTCGCCGTGGCCCTCCAGTGGTTGCCGGCCATCGGCGCCGGCGAGCCCGGAAATCCGCTCAGCCAGTTGCGGCATCTGATATTGCCGTCGCTAGCGGTGGGCGTCGGCTGGGTCGGCTACATCGCACGCATGGTGCGCGCCTCGATGCTGGAGACGCTCGAGGCCAGTCATATCCGGACTGCCCGCGCCTTCGGGCTGACCGAGCGGCGCATTACTTACACCTACGCCCTGCGCATCGCGATCCTGCCGACGATCACGCTGCTTGGCGTCGGCATCGGCCACATGCTTTCCTCCTCGGTTTTCGCGGAGATCGTCTTTGCCCGTCCGGGCATCGGCAAGCTCGTCTACGAGGCGATCTCGGTGCGCAATTATCCGATCGTCACCGGCGCGGTGCTGGTGACCACGGTCTTCTTCGTCGTCGTCAACGTAGCGGCCGACATTCTGGTCGGCGCCCTGGATCCCCGTGTCAGATCAAGCTTTGATTGACCGGCCCCGCAGGGACCGGTTGGCGGGGGCGAAGCGCCTCGTCAGGCGCATCCTGCGCGAGCCGCTGGGCGCGATCGGGCTGACCTTGGTCGTGCTGGTCGTGCTTTCGGCGCTGCTGGCAAATGTGCTGACCGGCTACTCTCCAACCAAGCTCGTCCCGGCCGACCGTTTCGCGCCCGCCAGCTTTCAACATCTGCTGGGGACCGATCACCTTGGGCGGGATCTTTTTTCGCGCGTGCTGCACGGCGGACGCATCGCCCTGGCGATCGCACTTGGGGCGACGGGCGTCTCCCTCGTCATCGGCATCGTCCTCGGGCTCATAGCGGGCTATGGTCCGCGCTGGCTCGACAGTCTGCTGCTGCTGATGTTCGATGCGGTGAAGAGCTTTCCGACCGTCATGCTGGCGCTGACGCTGGTCACCATCACCGGTCCTTCGCTGCTTGCGGTCGTGGTGGTCGTCGTACTGGTCAGCATCCCCGGCTACGCCCGCATCATCCGCACGCAAACGCTCGTGCTGAAATCGGCCGAGCATGTGATGGCTGCGCGCTCGATGGGAGCCGGGACGGGGCGCATCCTCTTCGTCCACATCCTTCCCAACGTGGTCGGCCCGATCCTCATCCTGGCCTCGATGGACATCCCCGTGGTGATCGCGATCGAGGCGGGGCTGAGTTTCCTCGGCCTCGGCGTTCGCCCGCCGACGCCGAGCTGGGGCTCGATCCTCAACGACGGCTTTGTCAACATCCGCGATTCCTACTGGATCGTGATCGCCGGCGGCCTGCCGATCGTGCTGACGACCCTGGGATTCACCTTCCTCGGCGAGACGCTGCGCGACGTGTTCGACCCGAGATTGAAGGCGCGCGCATGACGGTTCTCGACATCAAGGACCTCTGCGTCGATTTCCGCACCGAAGGTGGACGGATCGAGGCGCTGAAACAGGTGAGCCTCAGCGTGCCGGCCAACCGCATCGTCGGCGTGGTGGGCGAATCCGGTTGCGGAAAGTCGACGCTGATCAACGCCATCCTGGGCCTGCTGGCAGACAATGGCGAGGTGTCGTCCGGCAGAATCCTCTTCGAGGACGGCCAGGATCTGGCCCAGCTCGACAGGCCGGGGATGCGCGGCCTGCGCGGCCTAAAGATCGCCACCGTGTTCCAGGATCCGATGGGCGCGCTGAACCCGGTCCTGTCGGTCGGCCGGCAAATGCGCGACATCCAGTACCGCTCCGGCCTATCGCGGCGGGAAAAGGATGCCCGCTCCCTCGCCATGCTGCGCAAGGTCCGCATTCCCGACCCGGAACGGCGGCTGGCGCAATTTCCGCACGAATTGTCGGGCGGCATGAAGCAGCGCATCGCGATTGCCATGGCGCTGATGATGGAACCCTCGCTGCTGATCGCCGACGAGCCGACGACCGCCCTCGACGCAACGCTGGAGGTGGTGATCATCGAGCTTCTGAAGGAGTTGCAGGGACAGATCGGCTGCTCCGTCCTCTTCATCTCGCATCACCTGGGCGTGATCGCCGAACTCTGTGACGAGATGATCGTCATGTACGCCGGAGAGGTCGTCGAGAGCGGCTCGACGCGGGACATTTTCCACAATGCCCGTCATCCCTACACGCGCAAGCTGATGGCATGCGATCCAGCGCGATTGTCGCGCCGCGAGCCGCGGCTGCCGACAATTCCAGGCACCCTTCCCGACCTTCGCCGGCGGCCGACCGGCTGTGTGTTCAAGCCGCGCTGCGAACGCGCCGACGCGGTCTGCGACACCACGCCGCCCGATGCCGTCATCGGCGGTGGCCACATCGCCCGATGCTGGCATGCCGATGCGCCGCATTCCATGGAAACCCGGCCGTGACGAAGGACGCCCTGCTCTCGGTCAGCGACCTGCGCGTGCGTTTTCGCATCGGTGGCTTCATGGCGTCGCTGGCGGGGCGCGCCGACGAGATCGAGGCCGTATCCGGCGTCAGCTTCACGCTGGAGCGGGGCCGCACCTTTGCGCTGGTGGGTGAATCCGGCTCGGGCAAGACCACGCTGGCGCGCGCCCTAAACGGCCTTCAGGCAACTGCGGCAGGCTCGATCCATTTCGAAGGCCGCGCGTTGCGCGACCTCTCCAGCTCCGACTGGAAACCCATCCGTCGACGGATGTCGATGATGTTTCAGGATCCGGTCGGATCGCTGTCGCCGAGGTTGAGCGTACGCTCGATGCTTGCCGAGCCGTTCGTGATCCATGGCCTTTCGCAGCGCGACCTGAATGCGGAAGTCGCGCGCTTGCTGGCGCTGGTCGGGCTGCCGCTCGACTTCGCCGACCGCTACCCGCATCAGCTCTCGGGCGGTCAGGCGCGCCGCGTCGGCGTTGCGCGGGCCGTCGCACTCGACCCTGTCCTGATCATCGCCGACGAGCCGACGGCAGGACTGGACGTCTCCGTCCAGGGCGAGGTGCTCAACCTGCTCAACGACCTGCGCGACCGCATGGGCCTGTCGATGCTGATCATCACGCACAATCTGCATGTGGTGCGGCAGATCGCCGACCGCATGGCGGTCATGTATCTCGGCCGCTTCGTCGAGGAAGGCGAGACCGAGGCGATCTTCAACGCGCCGGGGCACCCCTACACGGCCGCGCTTCTGTCGGCCAATCCCGAACCCGATCCCGACAAGGTCCACAACCGGATCGCGCTGCCCGCGGAAGTGCCGTCGCTGCTGGCGCGTCCTTCCGGCTGCGAATTCCATACGCGCTGCCCCTTCGTGCGCGAGCTTTGCGAGACCACTGCGCCGCCGCCTCTCATGGTCGGCGCCAGCAGGCTCACCTGCCACTTCCCGTTGAATGACGGGTTGCCTGCCGCACTCTGAATGCCGCCGAACTGAAGGATTGCATGATGAAGGATATCCGCGTGGTCACCGATTTCCCACGCAAGGTGCGCGAGATCGAGAACCTGTGGATTCCGATGCCGGACGGCATCAGGCTGGCCGCGCGGATATGGCTGCCCGAGGATTCCGAGGCTGATCCAGTACCGGCCATCCTCGAATACCTGCCCTATCGCAAGCGGGACGGAACGGTGGAACGTGATGCGCTGACGCATCCCTACTTCGCCGGCCATGGCTATGCAGGTGTCCGTGTCGACATGCGCGGCACCGGCGACAGCGAGGGCATCTGCAAGGGCGAATATCTGAAGCAGGAACAGGACGACTGCCTGACTGTCATCGAATGGCTGGCCGGGCAATCCTGGTGTTCGGGCACGGTTGGCATGATCGGCATCAGCTGGGGCGGCTTCAACGGACTGCAGGTCGCGGCGCGCCGCCCGCCGGCGCTGAAGGCCGTCGTCTCGCTGTGCTCCACCGACGATCGCTACAATGACGACGTCCATTACCTCGGCGGCGCGCAGATGTGCGACAATCTCATGTGGGGGACCACCGCCTGGGCGATCGCCATGACGCCTCCCGATCCGCAACTCGTCGGCGAGCGCTGGCGCGAGATGTGGGAAGGGCGCCTCAACGGCAATGGCATCTGGATGCAGGACTGGTTCGAGCACCAGCGCCGCGACGATTTCTACAAGCACGGCTCGGTGTGCGAGCATTATTCGGACATCGAGATCCCCGTCTACGCGGTCGGCGGCTGGGCGGACGGTTATCCCAATCCGATTTTCCGCCTGCTCGAGAACCTGCCTGGGCCGCGCAAGGGGCTGATCGGCCCTTGGGGCCACAAATATCCGCATTTCGCGATGCCCGCACCGCGCATGGGTTTCCTGAAGGAATGCCTGCGCTGGTGGGACCAGCATCTGAAAGGCATCGACACCGGCATCGCCGACGAGCCGATGCTGCGCGCCTGGATGCAGGACCCAGCTCCGCCAGCGGCGATCTATGACGAGCGCCCTGGCCGCTGGGTGGCCGAGCCTGCATGGCCGGCGCCTGGCATGGGCTCGCTGGCGCTCAATCTCGCCCCCAATCGCCTCGCCCCTGATATCGGCAGCGACGACGTCCTGACCATATGTTCGCCATCCACGGCGGGTGTCTCCTCCGGTGCCTGGTGTGGCTACGGCGTGTTGCCGACCTTGCCGGTCGACCAGCGCATGGAAGCCGGCAACGCGCTCGTCTTCGAAACCGAGCCGCTCACTGAGCCAATCGAAATCCTCGGTTTTCCCGAGTTCGAGGTGACGCTCGCCTCGGACAAGCCGGTGGCTATCCTTTCGGCAACCCTCTCGCTGGTGTTGGAGGACGGCAGCGCGGCCCGCGTAAGCTACGGCGTACTCAATCTCACACACCGGCATGGCGACCTCGAACTCGCCCCAATGACGCCGGGCAAGCCGGAAGCGATCCGCCTGAAACTCCGCTGCTGCGGCCAGCGCTTCGAGAAGGGCCAGCGCATCCGGCTGGCCGTCGCCACCGCCCACTGGCCGATCGTGTTCCCCGGACCGGAGAAGGCGACGCTGTCGATCCATTGCGGCGGAAGCCGGCTGATCCTTCCCGTGCGCGCGCCGCGGCCCCAGGATGCGCAACTCCCCACCTTCGACGAACCGGAAAGCGCGCAGCCCGTGGCCCAGGAAGTGCTCAAGCCGGCCGAGCCCTTCCGGCGCGACGTGGTGACGAACCAGATCACCGGTCAAACCAGCTACATCGTCGTCAACGATAGCGGCACGGTGCTGCATCCGCATACCGGCATGATCATCGCGGCCAGGCACACCGACACCTTCACCGTGCATCCCGACGATCCCAACTCGGCAGTGGGCACGTGCACATGGCAGAAATCCTACGCGCGGGGCGACTGGAACGCCCGCATCGCGGTGTCGGCAACGGTGCGCGCGCTGCGCCACGTCTGGCGGATGGAGACCCATCTCGTGGCGCATGCCGGCGGCGAACTGGTGCTCGACCGCGAGGAGACCAGGGAGTTTCCGCGCGACCTCAACTGAACCGGCATTTTTCGGCCCTTGAGAACGGAGGAAGCGTCGTGTGGGAAATAGCCGCTGCCCGGCACACGATGAGCCGCTACCGGAGCGCGTTCTACGAACGACTCGTCGCCGACTGGCAGAATTTTGGAAACTGGACCCAGTCGGGAGCTCGAACCGCGACCGAGCGCGCCGTGGATGTCTGGAAGCGGCGGCTGTCGGAATTCCAGGCTCCGGCATCTGCCGCCGCGACCGCGGACATCCTCGACCAAATTGCCCGGCGAACCGCCGAGGGCGGCGGACACCGTCAGGCTGCCTTACCGTTGCCTGAGGTCGTTTGCATGACGAAGTCCGCGAACGCTTCCATTTCGCCCTCGCGGGGTTCCTGGCCGGTGAAACTCCTGAGATAGGCGGGGACAAGCGAGAGCCGGCTGCTCATGGGCTCGACGATCTCCAGCGAGTAGTAGCCGATCTGCATGAAATAGAGCACGCGCGCCCGCACGAACGCATCCTCTTCGGAGTAGTCGTGGCGCCTGAACATGTCGCGTATGCCGTCGATGCGCTCATTGTCGGCTTCGTCGACGACCCTGTGAACGGCAGCGGACTGCCTCGACCAGGCGCGGATGGCGAAGTCCAGCCGGGGGTTGAACAGCGATTCGTCCACCCAGCACTCGAAGACGTTGAGAACCGACTGCGTTATCGACGCGGCGGGGCGCTTTGCGCGTTCGACGATGAAGCGGGTGTTCTTGTTGCGCCAATAGTCCAGCAGTTGATCCAGCAGATCCTGGCGGCTCTTGAAATACCAGTAGAAGCTCGAGCGGGACACATCCAGCCGCTGCCCCAGGGTCAGGATACGGACACCTTCCACCCCGTCGGAGATCAGGGTTTCCAGCGCAAGGTTCAACCAGTCGTCGCGGGTCACCTTGACGTTGCCCGTCGGGCCGGAGCGCTGCGCTCCCTCTTCGAGAATAGGGTCCGACAACATGCTGAAACCTGACCAGGCCAAAGACAAAACAGGAATAAGCCCGAAGTCCAGGCTGTTCCATCGAAGATAGCCGTTCAAGCCACCTCAGGATATCCGAACGCGGTTGCGACGGATATTTCCATCCTCGCGCCAACGCAACGGCTTTACATGCGTCATGATGGTCAGACGCGCAATTTCCTGCCCTCGGGGTCGTATGGCGAGGCGGCGATCACCCGCGCGCTTCGCTCGGCTCCCACGATGTGCGTCTTGAGTTCCGTTCCGGCCAGGGCTGCGTCGCGGTCGACGAGCGCCATGGCGAGGCTTTTGCCGATCGTGTGGCCATAGCCGCCCGACGTGATAAAACCCGACAACTCGCCTTTCCGCCAGACCGGTTCATAGCCGCTGGCGTCGGCATCCCCGGCATCGATCTCCAGCGTCACCAGCGCGCGCGCCGCGCCACCGGTCTCACGTTGCCTGAGCGCCACGTCGCGGCCGATGAAATCCTGCTTGTCGAAAGCGATCCAGCGATCCATGTCGGTTTCCGCCGCCGTATAGTCCTGCTTGAACTCGCGCGACCAGATGCCAAAACTCTTCTCCAGCCGCAGCGCATTGAGCGCGGCAAAACCGAACTCGGCTATCTCCAGGTCGCGCCCGGCGTCCATCAGGACGCGTCGCAGCACCGCATGCTCGTTCGCCCGGCAATGAATTTCGTAGCCGAGTTCGCCGGTGACCGACAGCCGCCCCACCCGCGCACGGACAAGACCAACGTCGAGGCTCTTGCAGGCCAGGAAACCGAACTCCTGATTCGAGACGTCCTGATGCGTCACGCGCTCCAGCAGCTTGCGCGAATTGGGCCCAGCCAGGGCAAAACCGACGATGTCGTCGGAGATGTCGCGCACTGCCACGCCCTCGGACATATGTCCCTCGAACCAGCGCATGTGCCATTGGCGGAGGTAATAGGACCCCATCAGCCACCAGGTGCCGTCGCCCCAGTTGAATACGGTGAGATCGCCCTTGAGCTTGCCGTTTTCGCCCAGCATCGGCGCCAGTCTGGCTCTGCCAGGCTTCGGCAGCGCACAGGCGAGCATCCGGTCAAGCCATTTCGCGGCGCCAGGCCCGGTAATCTCGTAACGCGAGAAGGCGGTGATATCGAGCAGTCCGACGCTCTCGCGTACGCTACGCGCTTCCGCCCCGACGATGTCGAAGGCGTTGGAACGCTTGAGCGTCGGCTTTTCCACAAATCCTTCCGGCGCGAAGTAGAGAGGCACTTCCATGCCCCACGACACGCCCCAGCGGGCGCCGGCCGCATTCATCGCGTCATGGGCGCCGGCCGTCTTCAGCGGACGGCCCGCCGGCAGTTGCTCGTTGGGATAGCTCATGACGAAACGGCGCGAATAGAATTGGCCTGTCGTCTGCTTGATGTATTCGCGATTGGAGGCGAAATCGCCGTAACGGGCAATATCCATCCCGTAGACGTCGGCCGCCGGCTCGCCGTGGATCATCCATTCGGCAAGCGACTTGCCGACGCCGCCGCCTTGCAGGAAACCGGCCATGACACCACAGGCGACCCAATAGTTGGGCACCCCGCGTACCGGCCCCACCAGCGGATTACCGTCCGGCGAGAAGGTAAACGCGCCGTTCACCCATCGCCTGACGCCCACGCGCTCCAGGCATGGATAGCGGCGGAAGCCGAGCGCGAGTTCGTTGGCGATCCGGTCGGTATCCTCCTGGATCAGCTCGATGCCGTAATCCCACGGCGCACCGTCCATGTTCCAGTGCTTGTGGTCGACTTCGTAGATGCCGAGCAGCAGCCTCTTCTGCTCCTGGCGCATGTAGGTGAAGCCCTCGAGATCGACGATCAGCGGCAATTCATGATCGAGCGCCTGGATTTCCGGGATCGTCTCCGTTACCAGATAGTGATGCTCCATCGGCGAGACGGGAAGGTCGATCCCTGCCATGCGCCCGACCTGCTTCGCCCACAGGCCAGCGGCGTTCACCACATGCTCGGCAACGACCGTGCCTTGCTGGGTGACGACGTTCCAGTGCCCGTCCGGTCGGCGCTGGAGTTCGAGCACGCGATTGTGCTCGACGATCTCGGCGCCGCGCACCCGCGCCGCCTTCGCATAGGCGTGGACGACGCCGGACGGGTCGATATGCCCTTCACGCGCGGCATACAGCCCGCCGAGCAGACCGTCGGTATTGAGGATCGGGCAGCGCACCTTGATCTCGTCGGCACCGATCAGGTGTACGTCGTCGATGCCCATGGTCTGGAATATCCGATACGACGCCTGCAGCCATTCCCAGCGCTCGGGCGCGGAGGCGACGGATATGCCGCCGGTCATATGCATGCCGACGCTCTGGCCCGATTCCGTCTCCAGTTCCGACAGGAGATCGATCGTATAGGCCTGCAACGCGGCGATGTTGGGATCGGCGTTGAGCGCGTGGAAGCCGCCCGCCGCATGCCAACTGGAGCCTGCGGTCAGCACCTCGCGCTCGATCAGCACGACGTCTGTCCAGCCGAACTTCGCCAGGTGATAGAGCACCGAGGCGCCGACCACGCCACCGCCGATCACCACCGCCCGATAGTGAGATTTCATCGCTTCCCCCGCTCGAAGGCGTCCAGCGTAGACCCAATGGACACTTGTGTCCATTGGGTCTGAGCCACGAGCGACGCATCACGACGAGTTGGGGTGATTCCTCGTGAAAGGGTGGCCGGGATGGCACGAGGTATAATACTGGCCGTGGAGCCTCCGAAGCAAAGCTTCAAGGCAACGCAAGCAGGAGACCGCTTCTGCCCGAGCGGCATCGACATGGCGAACGACGATGAGGCGCTGTAGTTGGACGCGCCGGTTGCGGTCGCCGGGTCTTTCGTCCGAAAGTCTGGGGAATGCGGCACAGAGGCCGCGTTCAGTCGCGCTTCAAGCGGCGAGCGCGGTTTCGATGGCCCGCACGACCGTCTCGTCCTCGGGCTTGGTGTCCGGCGCGAAACGGGCGACCACCGCGCCGTCACGGCCGACCAGGAACTTCTCAAAATTCCAATGGATGCCACCCGGGTCAGCCGTCCGCGGCGGCTGCTTGAGGAGCCTGCTGTCCGGGTTGAATTCGGCCTCTGGGTGCGCCGCGATCAAAGCCTTGTAGAGCGGATGCTTGTCGGGCCCGGTCACCGCGATCTTGGCGAACATCGGGAATTCGACCCCGTAGACGGAGCGGCAGAATTCGCCGATCTCGGCTTCCGTCCCGGGTTCCTGCCCGCCAAAGTCGTTGGCCGGAAAACCGAGCACGACAAGGCCGCGGTCCTGGTAGGTGCGGTAGAGCGATTCCAGCCCCTCATATTGCGGCGTCAGGCCGCATTTGGAGGCGACATTAACGACCAGCAGCACCTTGCCGGCATGGTCGGCAAGCGATGACGGCGTGCCGTCGAGGCGTGCCAGCGGGATATCGTAGAGGGATACGGTCATTTTGCGGCTCTTCTTTCGAAGCGGATGGCGGAGGCTGATTCTTCAGGCAGACAGCGCATATTCGGGCAGGCCAAGCGAGGACGCAATCCTGTGCAACCGCGCCGGATCGGCATCTTCGCCCGCCTCGATCGCGCTGATCTCGTCGATCGCCAGCCCGCAGGTCACCGCCAGATCCTCGATGCTGTAACCCATCGATTCCCGCAACGCCCTCACGATGTTGGTTCCCGCGGCGACCGACGCCGCCACGGCGTCTGGAAGCGTATAGTCTTTTCCTGCATTCGACATGGGTATCTCCGTCATACTGGTAGTCTCAAGGCGAAATCCGAACGCCAGCCTCCAACGAAATGAACTCCTGCTTCCGTGATCGGCTTCAGGTCAGCCGGCTGCGGCCAGAACCCGCCGTCCTCCGGCTTCGATCCCTGCCGCGGCGGCAATGAGTTCGAACGAACGAAGCCGCAAGGCATGGTCATACACGTCGGACACGACGATCAGTTCATCGGCGCCGGTTTCTTCGACCAGCGCCTCCATGCCGGCGCGGACCGTGTCGGGCGAGCCGATGATCGAACGCTCGAGCATCCGCGTCGCCTGCATCTTCTCCATCGGCGACCAGTAGGTCTCGATGTCATCGATCGGCGGCTGGCTCAAGCCCCGTTCGCCGCGAAAGATGCTGGCGAAGGACATCTGCTGCGTCGTCGCCAGCCGGCGCGCGGCGGCGTCGGTCTCGGCGGCGATGATGTTCACGCCGACCATCGCATAAGGTCGCTCAAGCTGTTCGGACGGCTTGAAGCGGGCGCGGTAGATCTGCAGCGCCGGGAGGAGCAGTTCCGGCGCGAAATGCGAGGCGAAGGCATAGGGCAACCCAAGCTCGCCGGCCAGCATCGCCCCGAAATTGCTCGATCCGAGAATCCACAACGGCACCTCGGTCCCTGCCGCGGGCACCGCCTGGATGCGCTGGTTCGGACCTGCGGGCGCCAGGAAGGCCTGAAGTTCCAGCACGTCCTGCGGGAAATTGTCGGCATTTTCGGGTGCGCGGCGCAAAGCACGCAGCGTCATCTGGTCGGTGCCCGGCGCACGGCCGAGCCCAAGGTCGATCCGGCCCGGGAACAGCCGTGCCAGCGTGCCGAACTGCTCCGCGATCACATAGGGCGCGTGGTTGGGCAGCATGATGCCGCCGGCGCCAACACGGATCGTTTTCGTTCCCGCTGCGATATGGGCAAGCACGATCGATGTCGCGGCGCTGGCGATGCCCGGCATGTTGTGATGCTCCGCCACCCAGATGCGGCGATAACCCAGGCCTTCCGCATGCGCGGCAAGGTCGCGGGCATTGTCGAGCGCACCGCGCGCATCGGTTTCCTCGGTGACGCGGACGAGTTCCAGGATGGACAACGGCGTCATGAAAGTGACTCCCGGATGGGCCGGCAACCTACGGGCTGATGTCGCGCGACGAGGTTTTGGGCCGTTGATCGCCGAGAAACCGGAGGCCATCTCCATTTCTCTTGACGCTATATGGAGGCTGCCTCCATATTGTGTCAATCCAAAGCGGCAGGCAGATCGCCATGACCACCGACGTCCTGAGCGAAGAGCGACCCGAATTGCGGGCGGATGCGCGGCGCAATCGCGAAAAGGTGCTGCATGTCGCGATGCGCCACTTCGCCTCGCACGGCATCTCCGCGTCGCTTGAGGAAATCGCCAGGGAAGCCGGGGTCGGGGCCGGCACGCTCTACCGTCATTTCCCCTCCCGCGAGGCTCTGCTTGCGGCCGCGCTGCGGGACCGGCAGGCTGAACTGCTCAAGCAGGCGCATTCGGCTCGCGCGATCGTGAATTCCGGCGCGGCGCTCGGTGCATGGCTGGAGGCGCTGCAGGACTATCTGCGGACCTTCAACGGATTGCCGGCGCCAGTGCTTGCCGCGGTCAAGGAGCGGGCCTCGCCGCTCGCGCTCTCTTGCCAGACGCTCGTCTCGATAACGGCCGAATTCCTGGAACAGGCCCAGCGTGAAGGCCATGCCCGCAGGCAAGTAACCGCCAACGACCTGTTTCTGGCCGCGATCGGCATAGCCTGGGTGCTCAATCGGGCTGAGGCCTGCGGCACAAGCCCCTCGGCGCTGAACGAGATCTTTGCGCAAGGCTATCTGGAGAAGAATTCGGATCGCCCGCCGCCAAGACACCGCGAGGTGGGCACGATCCCGACAACGGAGGACGCTATCGATGGCTGAACCGCGTTTCCGGGTGGGTATCGTGGGCCTGCAGCCGGGAAGGAGCTGGGCGGCGCGCGCCCATGTTCCGGCACTCCGCGCATTGCCGGACGACTTCGAGATCGCCGGCATTGCCAACACCAGCCGTGCCAGCGCCGAGACCGCCGCCGCGGCGACGGGCATCCCGCGGGCCTTCGACGGCGTGGCCGACCTCGTCGCCTCGCCCGACGTCGACATCGTCGCCGTCACGGTGAAGGTGCCGCATCATCTGAATCTGGTGAAGGCCGCCATCGATGCCGGCAAGCACGTCTATTGCGAATGGCCGCTCGGCAACGGCCTTGCCGAGGCTGAAGAAATGGCTGCCCTAGCGAAGGCGAGAGGCGTCGTCGGGGTGGTGGGAACGCAGGCGCGTGTCGCCCCGGAGATAGGCTATCTCAGCGAACTGATCGCGGAGGGTTTCGTCGGCGAGGTGCTGTCGACGACGCTGACGGCGAGAGGACGCGGCTGGGGCGCGGCGATCGACAGCAAGGCAATCGGCGCCTACCTGCTCGACCGGGCCAACGGCGCCACCATGCTGAGCATCCCGCTCGGCCACACGCTTGCGGCGTTGCGCGAGGTGCTGGGCGACGTCGCGGACCTGTCGGCGGTGCTGGCCACGCGCCGCCGCCGGGTCTTCGCGAGCGACACCGGCGAGACGCTGCCGATGACCGCGCCCGACCAGGTGCTGGTGAGCGGCGTGCTCGCGGGCGGCGCACCGGTCTCGATTCATTATCGCGGCGGGCAGGCACGCGGTGTCGGTCTCGTCTGGGAGATCAACGGCACCGAGGGCGACATCCGCATCACCGGCCCGTCCGGCCACGCACAGATGGTGCCGCTTTCGATCGAGGGCGCCAGGGGCGACGAAAAGGAACTGCGTCCGCTGCAAGTGCCCGCCTCCTACCGCTCCGGCTTGTCGGACGATCCCGTGGTCGGCAACGTGGCCCGCGTCTATGCCAAGATGGCCGCGGACCTGCGCACCGGCACCCGGACGGCGCCAAGCTTCGATGACGCGGTGGAGGTGCATCGTATCATCGCGGCCGTGGAATCGTCGGCCGCCAGCGGACGCCGCACCTCGCCGCAACCCAACGATTGAACAAGGTGACGTTGTCCGTCCGGCCCTGGTAGTGAAAGCGCCGGAATTCCTAAAATTCGATGTAGCAGCCACCTGCTACCATTTGCCTGAATTTCGGTGCTACCTGCTACCAATGGCGGACCGCGCGGAGAGGGTGTAGGGTCCGTGCAACGAAAAGAAGAAAGGGGCTGCGCCGATGGCGGAGCCCAGCGAATCTGGGAGGATTCATGGTCGAGATCATTTCCAAGCGTGATGGTCCGCGCCGCGAGGACGCTCAGGTCAAGCATTTGATCGAGCAGAACCGCCCGACCATCGAGCGTATCGCCGACCAGATCAGCGGCGGCGGCTATTCCGCCATGCGGAAGCCGCGCCAGCAACCGAAGGCCGAGGGATTGATCATCCATGTCGGCGGCGGTTCGCCGGTCGCCGCCGAGGCCGATCCGTCGATCCGCGTCACCATGAACGGCCGGGTGATTTCGGTCGACCGCAACACCAGCCGTCAACTCCATCATATCGGCGACATCCGCCACAGGGACGGCGAGCAGGTGTTCGTGCTCGCCACGAAGCAGAACGGCTTCTTTGCGCCGGTCGCGGATAGCGTGGCCGAGGCGCTCATCGAACTGGACGGTGCGCGCCTCGACGGTGGCCGCACGGAAGAGCAGCTTGCCGCCGAGATCGGCGAAAAACTCGGCATTGCCTGACGGATCTCGCGAGAAGCGTCATTCGAGAGAGATCCGGCTCACGACAGCATACAGCACTGACATGCCTCGAAGGTTGCAGAATGACTGAATGAAACGCGAGATCGGCACACGCCCCATGAAGATCGACAGCCATTCCGTCAGCGCCCCGCTGGCTGCGGCATCTGTTCTTGACCTCATCGACTATGACGAACGCGCCACCATGCGCGCGTGGGAGAGTTTTCTCGCCGACGAACCGAAATGCGCCCGCGATCCGGTCCATGTTCGCTCGCTGATCCACGATTCGTGGTATCGCAGTGCCTCCGGCGGCATCAACGCGCAAGGCATAGAAGCTCCCCTCAACAGCGACCGCGACGAGATCGAATATCTGACGCGCGCCAACGCCGAACTGCTCGCGGCGGCGCGGCGGTCCTTCGCCTCGCTCGGCCAGTTGCTGGATGGCACCGGCGCGATGCTGGTGCTGGCCGACAGCGACGGCGTGCTGATCGACGCCATCGGCGACAAGAAGACCTTGCATGACGGCATGGACATTCACCTCGCCATCGGCGGCAAGTGGAACGAGGATTCGGTCGGAACCAACGGCATCGGCACCGCGCTGTGGACCGGCGAGCCGATCTTCGTGCATGCGGCCGAGCATTTCTGCGCCGGCATCAAGTCGTGGACCTGCGCCGGCGCGCCGATCCGCGACCCGCTGGATGGCAAGATCATCGGCGTCGTCGACCTTTCGGGCTACTCGCCGATCTTCCGGCCGCACAACACGGCGCTCGTTGCCGCCACCGCCCGGCAGATCGAGAAGGCGCTGGCCGAGCAGCAGCAGGAGCGGCGCACCCGCCTGCTTGAGGCTTTCATCGCGTCAGCGCCCAACTACCGCCGCAAGGACGGGCTGGTGATCGTCGACCACCGCGGCCGGGCGATCTTCTGCAACAACGTGCCCGACGGCGAATCGACCGACATGACGGATGGTCCGATAGAACCGGGCCGTGGGCGCTGGCTGCTCAACCTTCCATCGTCAGGCTCAGATGCAGACCTCGCCAAGGCGCTGCCGCCGCATCTTCGGTCCTGCCATATCACGCCGCTCAAGCTCGATGGCAGCCTCGGCGGCGCGGCCCTGGTCTTCCCCTCCGCGCCGATCATCACGGCCACGACCGGCCGCCAGGACGACAAGCCGCTCCGCGACGCCGCGGCGATGATCGTCGGCGAAAGCGAGGCGCTGTTGTCGGCCGTCGATGCCGCCTGCCGCGTCGCCTGCTCCAACGGCGTGACCTCCCTGCTGATCGAGGGCGAGACGGGTGTCGGCAAGGAGCTTTTCGCAAGGCTGGTGCATGCCGGCAGCCGGCGCACGGCCAACGATCCGTTCGTCGCCATGAACTGCGGCGCGATCACCCGGGAATTGTTCGGCAGCGAATTGTTCGGCCATGTGGCGGGCGCCTTCACCGGCGCCTCGCGCGAAGGCAAGCCCGGGGTCTTCGAACAGGCCAGCGGCGGCGTCCTCAGCCTCGACGAGGTCGGCGAGATGCCGTTGGAAATACAGCCTTTTCTGCTGCGGGTGCTGGAAGAGCGCGTCGTCCACCGGATCGGCGACAGCCGGGGCCGGGCGGTCGACGTCCGCCTGGTCGCCTCCACCAATCGCGACCTGAAGCAGGAAGTCGCCGCGGGGCGTTTCCGCAGCGACCTCTACTACAGGATCGGCGCGGTCTCGATCAAAGTCCCGCCGCTGCGCGAGCGCGGCGACGACGTTGCGCTCCTGGCCGAGCACTTCAACCGGCGGATCGCAGCGCTGACCGGCGGTGAGCCGCTGGTCTTTTCCAACGACGCGCTCGATGCGCTGCTTGCCTATCACTGGCCGGGAAATGTCCGCGAATTGAAGAACCTGGTCGAACGGCTGCATGTGCTGGCCCATGGCCGCGACGTCGGACTGCGCGACCTGCCCGCAGAACTGACTGCATCGGGTTCCAGGCAGGAAGCCGCGCCGAACTACTGGGGCGACGTCACCGCCGAAAGGCTCGAAGGCACCCTGGTCGACGCCGAACGCCAGATGATGAAGAACGCGCTCGCAGCGGAGGGCGGCAACCTCAGCAGGGTCGCGCGGCGGCTCGGCATCTCCCGGCCGACGCTCTACCGCAAGCTCGACCAATACGGCATCCGTCGCGGGTTTGTCTGATACCGACGACGTTTAACGTTGACCGCCATTTGAATCGGAACACCAACGCCGCTACCGCCAAGCGCACCAGGCGGATGGCGTTCGAATCCTCAACACGTCAAACCGGGCGTGCCGTCCATCGGTCACGACGTATCGATCCGCCACGCCCTGCCGAAACCCATTGCGCGCCGCGCCCTCATTGCGTGATCCTGCCACGCCATCGCCGATCCGCTTTGCACAAGACGCCGGTTCGGCCCGCCGCGAAACAGCCGCAGCCAGGCGAAAAAACCCTGCAAGCCGCCGAAGACGACGGCCAGCGCGCGGAAGCAGCGGGCGAGCCACAAAGCCTCGGCGCAGCCATCGGCATCGCCGACCGCAGCCGGGGGCAAGGCAAGCGCGCCGCCAGCCCGCTCGATAGCAAACGCCCGCGCAACGGCCTCGGCCGGCCGCAAGAGCGCCAGCACCGGAACGCGAATCCAGAGCGGCAGAACGCAAAGGAACTCGGCCAGAACGGCCAGCTTGAGCAGCACCGCTGCGATGCCCTTCAGCGTCTCCTGCTCATTTTCGCGTTCCGCGCGGTCCATTCCAGCCTCCGTTCGGAAAGCACAATAGCAGAGAGGCGGAAAAGAACAAGGATTATTTTCCTATATCTCGTCGACGCCAGTGGGCATAAGCTTTGACCGCAGAAGCACAACGGCCGGAGATTGGAACCGTTGGTATAACGGTTCCCACAGCAAAAAACCTCGCCGCATCAGGCCACGGGGTGGGGGGAAGCTGGTCGCTTGAAGTCGCTTCGGGCGGAGCCTGTCAGGCATGGTCAGCTCTTTACGACGGCGCCAGTCACTTTCTCGGAGACATAGCCGAGGATGTTGCCGACGATCAGCGAAATCACCACGGCGGCCGCAACCTTGATGATACCGCTGGCACCCTCGCCATAGGTGGCCGCGCCAAGCAGGAAAAGCGCGGCGGTCGTTGCGTAGCCATAGACCCCGGACGGAATGGCGCTCAGCAACGGGAGCTTGGCGGCGAGAATGAGCACTATGATTGAAATGCCGACGCAGATGCCGGCAGCGAGTGCCGTAACGCCGATGGATGTCAGGGCTATCAACGCGACGGCGGCGCAGATCGCGCCCCAGAGGTTCGCAACCGCCGAATTCCTGAGCCCGGCTTCCTTGCCGCCGCAGTGATAAAAACTCCCCCAGCCGACAAATACCGCCCAGATCAGCAGATACGGACTGCCGATGGTAATCGCCGCCCATGTCGCGATGCCGCCCATGATGCCGATGACGATGGCCAAGCCTGTAACAAGATCCATGTTGCCCTCCCGTTTTCCAGACTGCGAAGCAAAGAACTCGTTTTGGGATCGCGCTTCGTCAGACGTCCCGACACGCAACAACCAAGGCTTGGCGGCGACGTGGCACCTCCACCACGCCGCAACCGAGGCAAATGCTTCAGGGAACGATGACCCCACGCCCCGTAAAACGCCGGTTCTTGAAATCGTCGAGCGCGGTGTTGATGCTGGCGAGGTTGTATTCGGTGTAGTGCATCTTCACCTTGCCGTCGGCATTGAGTTCCATCAGTTCGACCAGCTCGGTGAAATTGCCGACCAGGCTGCCGCCTATGTTGATCTCCTCGATGACCAGATGCGCGGTCGGCACGTTGACCTGGCCGCCATAGCCGACGACGAAGAGCTGGCCGCCCTTGCGCACCATCTTCCAGCAGATGTTCTCGACACCCAGTTCGCCGACGAAGTCGATGACCACATGCGCGCCGCCGCCGGTGATCTGCTTGACCTCCTCGATGACGTTCGGCCCGCCGTCGAGCACGAAGTCGGCTCCCAGATCCTTGGCCAGCAATTGTGCAGCCGGTTCGCGATCGACGGCGATGATGCGGCAGCCCGAGATCGCATGCAGCGACTGCAGCGCGATGTGGCCGAGGCCGCCGATCCCAAGCAGGACGCAATAGCTTCCCGGCCTGAGCATCTTGGCGGCGCGTTTGGCGGCGCGGTAGGCGGTGATCCCAGCGTCGGCCAGCGGCGCGACCTCGATCGGCGTGATGTTGGCGTTGAGTTTTATCAGCGAGCGCTCGCTGGTGATGAAATATTCGGCGAAGCCGCCGTCCATGCCGAGGCCGGGGAACATGCCGTTGTCGCAGTACATGTCCTCACCATGACGGCAGTTGAGGCAGATGCCGCAGGAACGGAACGGATGGCAGATCACGGCGTCGCCGCGCTTCACCGATTTCACGCCGCTGCCGACCTCCTCGACCCAGCCGGCGTTCTCGTGGCCCATGATGTAGGGCAGCAGCGTGCCGCCCGGATCCATGGTCGGCTTCCACACGCCCTCGATGATGTGGAGATCGGTGCGGCAGAGGCCGGCTGCCCCCACCCGGACGATAACCTCGTCCGGCGCCGTGATGGTGGGCGCCTTCACCTCCTCGATCCTGAGCTGGACGTTCATCTTCGGGTCGTATTCGTAAAGTCTGGCAGCTTTCATCGTGGCATCCTCTCAATGTCGGAATCGGTCCGGTGGAAATGGCGGCTCAGGCGCGGCCGAGTTTTTCGGAGCCGCCGCCGCGCGCCGGGCCGGCAGTCGGGTCCTCCTCGTCCTCGGCAAGGTCGCCGATCAGCGTCTCGGTGGTGAGGATCAGCGTCGCCACCGAAGCGGCGTTGGCCAGCGCGGTGTAGGTGACGCGCACCGGGTCGACGATGCCGGCCTCGAACATGTTCTGGTAGCTGCCGGTCGACGCATTGTAGCCATAGCCGCCATTGACGCGGGTGACTTCCGCGACGACAGCCTCCGCATCGGCGCCGGCATTGGTTGCGATGCGCCGCAGCGGCCGCGACAGAACCGACCTGACCAGGCGTACGCCTTCCGCCACGTCGCCGTCGACGCCTGCCGCCACCTGGTCGAGCCGCGGCGCGATCTGCGCCAGCGCCGAGCCGCCGCCGGCGACCACGCCCTCTTCGGAAGCGGCGCGCACGGCATTCAGCGAATCCTCGATCAACTGGATGGTGCGCTTCTGCTCGACCGGCGTGACCCCGCCGGCATAGAGGATCGCGGTGCCGCCCGACAGCTTTGCCAGCCGCTCGCGCAGCTTGTCCTGCTCGATGTTGGGCGGGGCGTTCTCGTATTGCCGCTGCACCTGCGCCCGGCGCGACGCGATCGCCGCATGGTCGCCGCCGCCGCGGATGATCGAGGTATGCGACGCACTGGTCTTCACCCGGTCGGCGGAGCCGAGATCGCCTGCGGTAATGTCTTCCAGCCGCCCGCCGAGATCGCGGGCAATGACCCGGCCGCCGGTGATGATCGCAAGATCCTCCATCATCGCCTTGCGCCAGTGGCCATATTCCGGCGGATGGATGACCAGATATCGCCCCGGCCCCTGCTTGCCGAGCAGCGTCACCACGACTTCCGGCGACATCTCCTCCGAGACGATCAGCAGCGGCCGCCCGGCTTCATCGGCGATGCGGCGGGCCGCGTCGAGCGCCTCGGGTTCCCGGATCTTCAGATCGGTCATCAGGATCAGCGGCCGCTCCAGCACGGCCTCCATCTTCTCCTGGTCGGTCACCATGTGGTGGGAAAGATAACCGCGCTCGAACGACATGCCCTCGACCACGTCGAGCGTGGTCTCGGTGGTGACGCTGAAATCGGTGGTGATGACGCCGTCGGCGCCGACCCGTTCATGGGCCTCCGCCACCAGCGCGCCGAGTTTGGCGTTGGTCGCCGCGATGTTGGCGACCGAAGCGAGGATGCCGTTGCCCTTGGCCGGCTTGGCCGATGCCTTGAGCGCTGCGACGACCGCCGCGACGGCCAGATCTATGCCCTTGCACAGATCGACGGATTTCGCGCCGCGCTCGTTGGCCTCTATCCCTGCCTGGATGAGCGCGTTGGCGAGCACGATCGCCGTGGTCGTGCCGTCGCCGGCAACCTCGTTGGTCTGCATCGAGACTTCGCGCACCACCTGCGCGCCCATGTTCTCGAAGCGGTCGTGCAGCTCGATTTCCGAGGCGATGCTGACGCCGTCACGCGTCACCATCGGCGTGCCGATCGGCCGGTCGATCATGGCGTTCATGCCCTTGGGGCCGAGCGTCGGCTCGACCGCGGCGGCCAGCCGGCCAACACCGCGCGCCAGCGCCCGGCGGGCTTCCGAATTGTGGAGCATTATCTTGGGCATGGTTCCTCCTTCCGCCTTACGGGCGGCTTGTTGGTTAGGGGCCTCATGCAAGGGGAGGCCGTTGTATTCAGATCTGCTTCAGGCGCTGGGCGCGGCCTGGGCCGGCACGCGGTCCATGATGAAATCGACGAGCGTCGGCTCGCCGTCGACCATGTCCACTTCCTTGTACCTGGTATGCTTGAGCCCCCGGCAGAGCGCGCCGTTGAACTCCATGTTGATGCGCACGCCGCGCAACTCGGCCAGATAGGCGCCGAGCGCCCCGGGCGGTATCTCTGCGCCGTCCCAGGTGACAAAGACGGGATCGTCGGCGCGGCGGGCCGCAAAACGCTCCAGCAGGGCAGCCCGGTATCTCGGCTTCTGCTTGTCCGCCTCGCCCGCTTCGAACCGTACGACATCCAGTGCAATCAGATCCATGTCGACGATCTCGCGATCCGTAAGCCCCTGCTTGCGCAGGCCGACCAGCACCGCTTCCTGCCGCCGCTTGAAGGCCTTCATCCGGAAAGTCTCGCGCAGCGCGCCGATGTCCTGGTCGGCGGCCAGTCCGGAAAAAATCTCGCCGAACGCCTTGCCCGCCTCGATGCCGCGATTGACCTCTTCGGCGAACATGTGGTCGTGCAGTTTCACCCGATAGGCCGGCTGCCACGACAGCGCGTCGAGCGCCTTGCGCACGCCGTCCAGCATCAGGAAGGCGAAGTTGGGCGAGCACCAGTAGGTCGGCAGGCGGAAATCGACCTCCACGCTGCCGTCGTCCGTCACCTCGGCACGCTCGACGAAACCCATCTCGGTGACAGGCTCGTCAAGCTCCGGATCGTTTACCCCGGCAAGGCGCCGCCAGACTTCTGCCTGGCGGCTGCTGGGGATGGATAGTCCGGCGGCGCCCATCGCGGCTACTCCGCCGCGATGCTGAAAGGCGATCCCGCGAGCGCCTTCTTCTTGGCTGCGATGTCGATGTTGTAGAGGCGCGCGGCATTGAGGCCGAGGATCTTCTCCTTGATCTCGTCGGTCAGCTGCACGCCGCGTTCGGCGGCGATGTCCTCCGGGATCTGGTAGGCCCAGAATTTCTCGACCAGCCAGCGCGGCGTCCAGATCGCGTAGTCCGACCCGAACAGGATCTTCTCCGACCCGATCCAGAACAGCAGTTCGGCGATGACCTCGCCGAAATAGCGTGGACGCGCATGGATGAAGGGCAGCGCCACCGCCAGGCCGCCATAGACGTTGGTCTCCTGCGTGGCGATCCAGCAGAAGTCGTCGAGGCGCGGCAGGCCGCAATGCTCGATGATCCAGTTCAGCCCCTGGAAGTCGGTCGCGGCATGGTCGACGTCATGCACGTCGAACGCATCCTTGCTGAGCGGGATGATCGTCGGGCCCTTGTGGACGTGGATATTTTTGATGCCGAGCTTGTCGCACAGCTCGAAGCACTTGTAGGCATCGGGGTCGGTCAGTTTCCAGCCCTTGGAAGCGCCGTTCCACTCGGCCGTGTACATCTTCACGCCCTTGACGTCGTAGGTCTCCTTGAGGAAGTGGATGTATTCCAGCGCCTTCTCGCCGTCGCGCGGGTCGAAGGCGCCGTTGACGATGAAGCGCTCCGGATAGCGCTTGGCCACCTCGGCGTTGCGCTCGATCGTGTTGAAGCCTTCCTTGTAGAAGTCCTTGAGATAGGTCGACTGGACGATCGCCACGTCGTCAGGCCCGTCGATGAACAGGTCGCTATAGAGGTCGTCGGCGCTGTATTTCTCGAACTTCGACTTCTCCCACAACTGCTCCTTGGGGCTCAGCCCCGTGTGGTAGGCGTAGAAGCACTCGATGAACTGCTTGCCATGGATGTTCTTCTGGTTCTCGGGGCTGCCGTCCCAGAAATGGGTGTGGCCGTCGACCACGAAGATTTCCTTGCCTTCCGGTGTGATGAACATGTTTTCCTCCGTCTAACCGGGTTGCCTTGGTAGTCACAGGTCAGGTGGTGATCGCCACCTTGAGGACGCCGTCGCGCTGGTTTGCGAACAACTCGTAGGCCTCCTCGATCTGATCGAGTTTGAAGCGGTGCGTGACCAGGCCGCCGAGATCGACGCGGCCCGCCGAGATGACCTCCAGCATCCGCCGCATCCGCTCCTTGCCGCCGGGGCAAAGCGAGGTGCGGATGGATTTATCGCCCAGCCCCGCTGCAAATGCGTCGAGCGGAATCCTGAGATCGGACGAATAGACGCCGAGGCTGGACAGCACACCGCCGGGACGCAGGACGCGCAGGGCGGATTCGAAGGTGGCCTGCGTGCCGAGGGCCTCGATGGCCACGTCGACGCCGCGCCCGTCGGTCAGCCGCATGATTGCGTCAACGGGATTCTCCTTCTTGAAATCGACGACGATGTCGGCGCCCATGCGTTTTGCCATCTCCAGCCGCGCCGGCACCGTGTCGACGGCGATGATGGTGGTGGCGCCCATCAGCTTCGCGCCGGCGGTCGCGCACAGCCCGATCGGCCCTTGCGCGAAAACCGCCACCGTGTCGCCGATTCTTATGCCGCCGGTTTCCGCTCCCGCGAATCCCGTCGACATGATGTCGGGGCACATCAGCACCTGCTCGTCCGTGACGCCGTCGTCGACGGGCGCAAGATTGGCCAGCGCGTCCGGCACGCGGACATATTCCGCCTGGCAGCCGTCGATGGTGTTGCCGAATTTCCAGCCGCCGATGGCCTGCCAGCCGTGCTTGGTCCCTGCCCCGTCCTGCGAGCCGCAGCCGCAAAGGCACGCATGGCTCCAGCCGGACGGTGTGATGGCGCCGGCGATGACGCGCTGGCCTTCCTTGAAGCCGCTCACGCCGGAGCCGAGCTTCTCGATGACACCGACCGGTTCGTGGCCGATGGTCAGCCCCTTGGCGACCGGATATTCGCCCTTCAGGATGTGGACGTCGGTTCCGCAGATCGTCGTGGTGGTGACGCGGATGAGCGCATCCTGCGGTCCGATGTTGGGGATCGGCTTGTCCTCGAGGACGATGCGGCCCTTCTCGACAAACACGGCCGCCTTCATTTTCGATGCCATAAGCATTTACTCCGTTTCGGCGATCCTGCGCCGCACAGCCTTGGTGGCGGCGGAAAGGCGGCTGCCTTTCCGCCGTTGGTGGGAAACGGCTCAGATGTATTCGAAGACCTCGTCCATGTTGCCGAACAGGATCACCTCGTTGTCGTCGATGCGGACCATGCGGCCGTAATGGGTGGAGGTGTTGACCTCGAAGGTTTCGGCCGTCATCTCGCGGCCGAGATATTCGCCGATCTCGTCCATCTTGAAGATCAGCTTGCCGCTGCCGTCGATGCGGATCAGCGCCGGTTGGTAGGTGATGGTGACGCCGTCCTTCTTGCCCATGAATTCGGCGATGGCCCGGGCCTCGACCGAGTCGTTCATGGTGACGCCGCACTGGTGCGAGATCGTCTGCTCGAAGGTGATGTCCTTCATCGCCTTGAAGATGTTGTCATGCGAGGAATCGCGTGCTGCCAATGACATGATGATGTCTCCCTGAATTAACGCTTGAGGCCGAGTTCGCCGAGAATCTGCCCGATCCGCTCCTCGGAGCGGGCGCGGACGTCCGCGAACGACACCGGCTTGGAATGCGGCATCGACCAGATCGGCTGAAGGCCGGCGGCCGCCTTGTCGGCAAGCGCGCCGTGCTTCTTGATCCAGCCCTGGAACAGTTTCTTGTTCGCAGCCCCGTGCTGCTCGTCATTGGCGAGCAGCCAGATCAGGTCGATGGTGTTGGCGAGGTTGCGCTCGTAGTCGGCTTCCGCCGCCGAGATGACCGCGGGCGTGATGAAGTCGTGGTTGGCCGCCGCCACCTGCATCAGGAAGCCGGAGCGGAACAGTTCGCCGACCAGCGGCTCGAACACGATGTTGATGGCGAAATACTGCTCCAGATAGTCGGAAGCGCCCATGATCGACTCGACCGCCTCGCGCGTGCCCTGCCAGTTGGGGTCCTCCATCCAGGCCTTCTTGCCGGCCTCGTCGTCCCAGCCGGGAAGGTCCAGGCCGATCTCGGCGAGGTAGAGCGTGATGTCCTGGGCGAGCCGCAGCTTGTAGGACGAGTTGGTCAGCGTCGCGTTGTTGATCATCTGGGTGTAGCCGTAGCGCTGCGCCTGCATCAGCGAGGTGCCCAGCCCGAACTCGGCGTGTTTCCAGGCGCCGAGCTGCGCCTGGAGGATCTTGACCCAGGTCTTGTCGAAGGTTTTCGGCGCGCCGCCCTTGCGGGCATTGTTGATGACGCTCTGCACCATCGTCTCGATCTTCGACTGGCGCTGGTAGTGGGTGCGCTCCCACTCCTGGTCGGGGGCGCGGAACAGGTGCCAGTTGGAACTCTTGGCGGAGGTGTTCTCCTTGACGTACGCGCCCTTGCCGTCGGCAAACGAGATGATCCAGTTCTGGATCAGGTAGCGCTCGGGATCGGGCTGGACGTCGACCGTCATGTCCTCGTAGTGGGTCGCGCGCTGGCCTTTCGGTTCGAAATACCGGTATTTCCGGCTGTCGGAGTCGGCGAAGATCGCCGCGCCGGCGGCTCCCGATCCAACTGAACTCGACGTTGCTGGCATAGTCTTCACTCCCTGTTGCAGTTGTGGTTGCAGTTGCGCGGCCGCCCTCAATGGGCCGGGGTTGCCCCTGCCGATGTGGTGAACTTGTCGAAGAAGATGCGTTCCGTTTCGAAGCCGTTCATGAACAGGACCGGCTGCAAGGCGTCGATCATCGGCGGCGGCCCGCAGGCATGAACGTCGCCCTGCCCGTCGATGCCCAGTTCCTTGAGCTTGGCGTCGACGCTCTGGTGCACGAAGCCGCGCTCGCCCTGCCAGTCGTCATCGCCATCCGCGTGCGACAGCACGGGAATGAAGTTGACGTCCGAATGCCGGCCGACGAGTTCGGCGATGCGGTCGAGATAGAACAGGTCGTTGCGGGTCCTGGCCCCGTAGAAGAAATAGACCGGACGTTTTTCGCCGCTCTTCAGGTGGTCGTGCAGGATCGACCAGATCGGCGACATGCCCGACCCCGCGCCGACCAGGATCAGCGGTCCTTGCCGGTCCTCGCGGCGGAATCCGGTTCCGTAGGGTCCGACGATGGACACTTCGGCTCCGACGGCGATCCCTCCGGCATCGAGTTCGCCGGAGAATTTTCCGTCAGGGTATTTCTTGATGATGAAGGCAAGTTTTTCGGTTTGGTCCGGCGTATTTGCCATGGAGAACGAGCGCGTAATCGTCTCCCCTTTTTGCGTGGTGACCGTGATGTCGACATATTGCCCCGCCCAGAACTTTATCGGGGAGCCGAGTTCGATTTCGATGCTGCGGATGTCGTGGGTCAGCTGCTCGATGCGAGCTATCCGCCCCTTGTACGTCTTCACCGCTATCGACTTCGATAGGATCTCCTCGTCGTAGTTGAGGAGCTCGACTTCCAGGTCGGAGTAGGCAATGCAGCGGCACAACAAAACGTGCCCCGTATCCTTCTCCATGTCGTTCAGGGCAAAGGTCGAATATTTGAGCATGTCGACCTCGCCTTCGAGCAGCACGCTCTTGCAGGCGGAGCATTGCCCTTCCTTGCAGCCATGCGGCAGCGCGATGCCCTGGCGGAACGCGGCGTTGAGCACCGTCTCGCCATTTTCAACCTCGAACTCGACGTTGACCGGGCTGAGCCTGACCATGTGGGTTTCCGACATGCGGACCTCCAGAAAATGCAGCCATGTCGGGGGCGGGCGAACCCGCCCCCTGGGTGGCCTGGTCAGTTGCAGGGGTTGATCGTGAAGCCGGCGCGGTATTCCGCGAGATGCTTCTCGCGGTCGGCCGGCGACATGGCGCGCAGCGCGTTCAGCGGCGAGCCCAGCGTGTTGCCGCGCACGTCGTCGAGCGTCCACATCTCCTTGTCGTCGAAGCGCAGATGCGGCTGCGGCACCAGCGTCTTGCCGTCGGAGCGCACGAAGTTCAGGTCGACGATGGCGTCGGCCAGATCCCAGCCGTCATACAGCGTCTCCCACTCGCGCTTGCCGCTGAAGCGGCCCATGGCGGGCGTCGCACGGCCCTCATACTCGTCGTTGAAGGCGACCATCGTGGTCCAGCGGTCGAGTTCGTGGGCGAAGGTGTAGAGTTCTCCGTTGATCTCGCCGACCACCATGTCCTCGCGGATCAGGCAGGGCACCAGGCACGACCAGCAGCGGTGCGGGTAGACGTAGCCGACGTCGCTGTTGAACAGCAGCACCTTCTCGCCCTTGTGGCTGAGTTTTGCGTACCATTTCCAGAAATCGCCGAACTCGGCATACCAGCCCGGGTACTTGTGCTCGAACCACTCGAAGTCCTTGTCGGTCTGGGCTTCGATGCGCCAGAAATTGACCGGCCAGCCGACCGCGAAGAACTGGCCGACCTTGTGGACGTAGTTCTTCTTGGTGATGCGCTCCCAGGCCGCCTGGACGTCGTCGTGATGGACCTTGATGCCGTATTTCTCGAGCGGCAGCATGTAGGTGCGGTAGTAGTCTTCGTAGATCCAGCGGTGCCACATCTCCGCGTAGGATTCCTTGTTCTTATCGCGGTTGGTGGTGCCGTATTCGATGAAAGTGCCGATTGCCGCATCGACGATGGCGTGGTTCTGCCAGAAGGCGTAGCGCAGGTCGCGCTCGAGCAGCAGGTGGTTCTCCGGCTCCTTCAGCGCCGCCATCAGCAGCGAGTGGCCGTTGCCGATATGGCGGCTTTCATCCGACTGCACCGACAGGAAGACGGTCGGCAGCGCGTAGTCGCCGTTGCGGGCGGCTTCCGACGGCATGGCGACGAACAGCGTGTTGGTGAAAGCGGTCTCGGCTACCACAGTCAGGTACATGCAGGCGGCGGTCATGGTGTCGCCGGTGATGAACCCCTCCGCGAACTGACGGCCGATGGTCGTGGCGTAGCACTTTCCGAAGGCTTCCTCGGTGATGTCGAAGCCGGCCGGGTCGATGTAGTTCTCCATGTACCATTTCTTCAGGTTCATCTGGATCGTCGAGTGCCGGAACTCGTCGATCATCTGCATGGTGAAGCCGGTGCGCAGTTCCTCGCCGGGCGCGATGCGGGCGACCATGGCCATCGAGCGGGCGGCGGAGATTTCAGGGAACGGGATGATCGCCAGGAACAGCTTCATCCACTCGACCCAGCGCGGCTCGACATTGCGGAACATGTCGCCACGAAGCGCTGCGTCGAGCGCGCCGTAGACGCGGTTGTCCTTCTCTTCCTGCATCGGGAAATAGGACCGCAGGACCTGCTTCATCGGGTCGCGCGGTGCCTTGTTGATCTTGTAGTCCGTCGGAAACGTCATCGCTTCCTGGACGTAGGACGGGTTCCAGCCGAGATCGGCAATCTTCTTGGTCGCCTCGCCGACGGAGATTCCGCGCTGCGAGGTAATCTTGTTGAGCGTCAAAGACGTCATAGTCATAAGCCTCCACCAGGTTTGACCGCGGACCCATTGGCCCCGGCAGAAGGCGGCACGACGCCGCCAGTGAGAATGCGAGCGGCACGGCAAAAGGCACGCGCTTCCAGGCGCGACCCGTCGTCCGGCCATTCAAAGTGGATCACGGCAAAGGTGTTCGAGGCGTCTTGGCAGGATGTCCGCGGCACGCCGACCGCTTTCGCGACAGGCGTAACGAAGCGGGCAATGTCCCTGCTTCCTCCGTTCCTTCGTTCTTCTGGCACCGCGCCAAACGCGATGGGCTTCTTGTGCCAACAGCGATGCAAAGGCCGTGCCAATTCGAAAACAGCGTGGCGCCAGCTGTATTGCCGTCGGTTCAGAGCGATTTCGCGTACAGCCAGGCAGCACACTGTAACGTTCTTTTACAACTGTAACTTACGCCTGTAATATTTACACATATCTCGCATCTGCAGCATCTTTATTTTGCATTGCAATATAAATGAAAAAATACCCACTATTCAATCGAACTGCCTTGTGCACTATTTAAGACTAGGCCTGCCAGCGGGCGAAGTGCGAGCGGATCATGACGAACGGGAAAAAGGGCAGGCAGCCACAAGCGCCACTCTCCAGCCAGGCTGACGGGGTGACAGGCGACCTCGTCCGGCTGATGCAGCGCGACCTCGTCTTCGTCATGCGTTTCATGGGCGAGAGCCAGTACCGGCTGCAGAGCCATTTCCAGGATTTCATCCGGGCCGAACTGGCGGCAGGCGGCGTGACCGGCGAGACGCATCCGATGATCCACCTGTTCATCGAGAGCCACGCCATCCTGCTGCGCGACTTCGTGTTCTCCGGCGTGTCGCTGTCGCGCCAGTTCCGCGTCGAGGAGATCGAGCGGCTGACAGGCGACCCGATGATCCGCGTCGATATCTGGGACCAGTTGAAGAGCCACATCGAGACCGCCGAAAAGCAGTTCCAGTCGCAGGCGGGCGGACTGCCGGGACTGCTGACAGCGTTCGAACGCCCGGCGGAACCGCCGGGCAGGAAAGCCGCAGGAGGACCAGATGAAGAATGAAGCCGCCGAACGCGAAACGCTGCTCGTCCGGCGGCTGGCGCTGGTCGCCACCGTCTCGTCGCTGACTGCGGAGATGCAGCGCTTCAACCAGACGCTCGCCGGCATCGAGATGGACGTCCTGCGCCTCGAACTCGAGATCGGCCGCAACGGCTCCAGCGAGCAACTGGTGCGGGACTTGCATGAGGCGGAACAGGCAGCGGAGGCAACGATGTCGCAGCGCGCCGCCTGCGAGCAACGCATCGAGGCCGCCGAGGGCGATATCGAGGAGGTCGATCTCGCGCTGGCTGCGGCGAAAGGCAACTGACGGAGGAACGACCGTGAACCAGCAGGCGATACGCAACCTCACCCTGTTCGACCTTCTGGCGCGAAGCTGGCAGCGCCCGTCGGCGGTCGTCGGCCTGCGCTTCAGCGCCGACGGCTCGTCGGTCGCCTTCGTCGGCGCGGACGGGACTGTCGCGATCGCCGCGGTCGCGGACCAGGAGCCGCCGGAATCGCGGATCAGGGTGAGCGGCGATCTCGGCCAGACCACCATCCGCCCGCGCGACAAGCCGCCGGTGCCGCTGACCGCCACCGCCGCACTGGCGGATACGGCCGTCCCGCTCGCCATCCATCCGGACTCCGGCTTCCTCATAGGGACGGCGGAGGGCGAGGTTCTGCATCTGGCTGCGAGCGGCGAGATAACCGGCACATTGCTGAAACTCGACCGGCCGGTGACCGCCGTCGACCATCACGCCGAGGCGGATACCCTGGCCGTCGGCAGCGAAGATGGCGTCTTCCTGTTGCATGGCGGCGAGCTGGCCAGGTCGGGCCATGGCGGACCGGCAGGCATTTTGGCCTTTTCGCCGGACGGAAGGCGTCTCGCCTCCGTCGCGGGCGACCGGCTGTCGATCCTGGACACGGATGCCCCGCACGAGATCTCGTTTCCGGCACGGGCCGTGTCGGCCGCCTGGAGCGGCGACGGCGCCTGGCTGGCCTGCGGCCTCGAAGCCGGGGGACTTGCGCTGGTCCGCACGGCCGATGGCCGGACCGGTATCGTCCCCGGGTTTCCCTCGCCGGTCCGCACCCTATGCTGGAGCCGGCCGGCCGACGCGCTTCTCGCCTCCGGAGCGTTCCGCATCGCCGGCTGGTCGATGACCGCACCGCCGCTCGACGGCGACACCGTCGGCGCCCTGGAAACCGGGCGCACCGGGCTGGTTCCCGTCGAAGCCGTCGCGGCGCACCCGTCGAAGCCGCTCGTCGCCGCCGGCTACGCCAACGGACGCATCACCGTCGCGCAGATCGGCACACGCGACGAACTTGTCGTCCGGTCGCTGGGCGGCGCGGTCACCACGCTCGCCTGGTCCGGTGACGGACGGCATCTGGCGGTCGGCGTGGCCGACGGGACGGCGGCGATCATCACCTTCCCCGCCCAGATGTTCAAATGATGCAGGCAAGTCCCGCATGAAAAAGGAGGATCAAATGCCAAGCGAACTCACCCCCGAGGACCGGAGCAAGGACGAATTCTTCGTCCGCCTTTCGCAATTGTCGGAGGAAATGGTGGCCAGGCACGGCAAGGAATTCAGCATGGGCGCGCTTGTGCTCGCCGCCCGCTGGATCGCCGAGAACCGGACGGGCCAATTGAAGACCAACTGACGCGTGCCATCCGATCGGCCTCATTGTGCCGGTGACATCAGCCGTGGCGGCGCTCTCGATCATTCGAGCGCTCGCGGGACCAACCTTGCCGCAATCCGGAAACCTGCGTTGACCCAGGTTCCGGGGGCCGGAGGGCAATCGCTTGAAGGAAGAACCCCCACCCCTAACCCCTCCCCACAAGGGGGAGGGGGACTTTGCGGCCGCTTTACAGAGCAAAATCATCGACGATTGGCGTTTGCCGGAGACGCAAGCCGGTTCCCCTCCCACTTGTGGGGAGGGGTATCTTCATATGCGATGCCCTGTCCAGACACTGGACGCACAATTGACTCTTGTGCCGAACCGCGTAAAGAGACGCCCCGGGCGAACAGCCGGCGGTTTTCGATTTGCGGATTCCGCGACCAGGGTGGACCATGCGCGGCCTGTTGATGGCGCTTTTTGCATTCGACTTTCCCGGCCACGGCGCCGGGCGCGAACGCGTGTCTTCACCTTCGACCAAAACCACGGCCAAAACGACCGTTACCAAAACGGTCTGATTTCCCTGGCCATCTCGCCCTCACCCGGGTCCGGCCCGGGAACGAGACCCGCGCCGGCCAGCGGGTTTTTCCAAGCCAAGCGGTGAGGACAGGAGCAGGTAACATGGCATTCAAGGTAGCGATTGCGGGCGCCACGGGAAATGTGGGCCGCGAGATGCTGAACATTCTGGAAGAGCGCGGCTTCCCGGTCGGCGAGGTCGTGGCGCTGGCGTCGCGGCGCAGCCAGGGCACCGAGGTGTCCTACGGCGACCGCACGCTGAAGGTGAAGACGCTCGACCAGTATGATTTTTCCGACACAGACATCTGCCTGATGTCGGCCGGCGGCAACGTCTCCAAGGAATGGTCGCCGAGGATCGGCAAGCAGGGCTGCGTCGTCATCGACAACTCGTCGGCATGGCGCTACGACCAGGACGTGCCGCTGATCGTGCCGGAAGTGAACCCGGACGCCGTCTCGCTGTTTTCCCGCAAGAACATCATCGCCAATCCGAACTGCTCGACGGCGCAGCTCGTCGTCGCGCTGAAGCCGCTGCACGACTTCGCCAAGATCAAGCGTGTCGTGGTCGCCACCTATCAGTCGGTCTCCGGCGCCGGCAAGGAAGGCATGGACGAGCTTTTCACCCAGACCCGCGCCGTCTTCGTCGCCGATACGGTCGAGAACAAGAAGTTCACCAAGCGCATCGCCTTCAACGTCATCCCGCACATCGATGTCTTCCTCGACGACGGCTCGACCAAGGAAGAGTGGAAGATGGTGGCCGAGACCAAGAAGATCCTCGACCCGAAGATCAAGCTGACCGCGACCTGCGTGCGCGTGCCGGTGTTCATCGGCCATTCCGAGGCGGTCAACATCGAGTTCGAGAACCCGATCACCGCCGACGAGGCGCGCGAAATCCTGCGCGAGGCGCCGGGCTGCCAGGTGATCGACAAGCGCGAGAACGGCGGCTACATCACCCCGCTGGAATCGGCCGGCGAAGACGCCACCTTCATCAGCCGCATCCGCGAGGACTCGACCCTGGAGAACGGCCTGAACCTGTGGGTGGTGTCCGACAATCTGCGCAAGGGCGCGGCGCTGAACGCCATCCAGATCGCCGAGCTGCTGGTCGAGCGCGGCCTGATCCAGCCGAAGAAGAAGGCGGCCTGATCGGCGCCGTGCATCATGTCGTCCTGCGCCGGGCAATCCCGGCCGACGCGGCCGGCATAGCGCGCATCATGCGGGTGGCGCTGGCATCCTTCGACTGGATGCCGGTGCTGCACACCCCAGACGAGGACCTTGCCTTCATCGGCACCCATGTCCTTCCCAACCAGATCGTTACCCTGGCGGAAGCCGGCGAAGACATCGTCGGCTTCATTGCCGTCAAGGGCGACTGGGTGGATCAGCTCTATCTCGATCCAACCTTTACCGGCGCGGGTATCGGCAGCCGGCTGCTCATGCAGGCGGTCGAGACCATGCCGGTGGCAAGGCTGCATTGCTTCCAGGCAAATTCCGGAGCCCGCCGCTTCTATGAGCGGCACGGTTTTCAAGCCGAGGCTTTTGGCGACGGCAGCGGCAATGAGGAGGGCCTGCCGGACATCCTTTACGTTCGTCGGCGCTGAGTCCGGCTCTTCGCCATTTCCCGCAGGATCGCCATCGCCTCTTCCGCCCTGTCGGCCGGCACGAACAGGTGATCGTGATGGAAGGCCGACACCGGATTGACCCCCATGCCGGCGGCCGCCAATCGCGCGGTTATCGCCGCCAGGAATCCGACCGCCTCAAGCGAGGAGTGGATTTCCAGCGTGATCATGCGGCAGCGGAACGACGATTCAAGCCCCGCCTGCCGCGCCCCCTCCTCCCGCAGGATCAGCGAGGTCCCTTCGGCCTCGCGAAAGGTCATCACCGGGTCGAGCCCAGCGGGAACGGCGCTGCCCGGTGGCAGCGTGCAGAAGACGTGAACGCCGTCTTGAAGAACCGGCCGCATGCCGGCGATCAGCGCGTCGAGATCGGTTTCCCCTGCCATCCGTCTTCCTCATCCAGCCCAATGCCGATAGGACCTTGCCGCATGGCCCGTCAACGGTCGTGGCACCCCCGCCTAAGCGGATTGTGTCGACAGGAACATCAGCACGGTTGAAGCATTGCCCGTACGGCGTATAATCGAATTGGGGAGACAAAACGATGGCAGGACGGGCGGTCAGCCGGAGGGAGTTGCAGAAGGCTGAGATCCGCGCCGAACTGATCGAGGCCGCGCACACACTGGTCAAGGAGGGTGGCTACGAGGACCTGACCATCCGCAAGCTGGCGGCGCGCGTCGGCTATGCGCCGATGTCGGTCTATTCCTATTTTCCGGACAAGCACGCCATATTGTTCGCCCTGGCGCAGGATGCCTTCGCGGTGCTGGCCCGCCGCATGGAACGCGACGCGCCAGCCGATCCTCTGGAGGCGCTCATCAAGCTGATGCGCGAATACGCCGCTTTCGGCTTCGACAACCCGAACGAATACCGCACCGTGTTCATGACCCGCGATCCGGCAGCGCTGCCGGATATGGAGATGAAGGGCATCGAGAAGGACAATCCGGCGCTGCAGCTTCTGCTGGCGCGGGTGCAAGCCTGCGTGGATGCCGGCGTGCTTTCAGGCGATGTCTTCGCCATCGCAACCCTGATCTGGACCTTCGGCCACGGCACGGTGTCGCTTTTGATCAGCTTTCCAAACTATCCGTTCGGCGACCGCGACGCCTATGTCGAACGCGCGATCGATATCTGCCTAGCCGGCATCCGTAGCGGATCGGTTTCCCCATTGGGCGATCCCCGGCGCTGCTAGAGTCGGCAGTCCATCCCCTCATAGTGCCGGCCTTAACGGATCGATAAGAATTTCGTACGCGTACGAAGTTTCGCTTGTCCGTGTCCTGATTTCCGTATATGTACGCATTGGCATACACGTACGAAACAGGAAAAATCCATGAAACAGTTTGCCCTCGCGCTGGCCGTTCTCCTGGCCGCTTCCAGCCCGCTGATCGCCAAGGAATGCGTAAAGAAGCCCAAGGCCCCACCCGCCGCCACGACGCAAGTGGTCAAGCCGGCGCAGCGGCCCGTGCTCGACCAATTCAAGACCCAGTCGATCGCTCCCGCATCGAACGAGGCTGCCGGCACCGCGTCAGCGCCGCGCAGGGAGCGCTCCGGCATCGAGATCAACCCTTGGGTCGTGCCGAACTTCTTGTAGAGGAGTCTCGCCGCCGCCTTGCGGCGGAGCCTCGGGTGACCCAGCGGATGCCGGCGTCTTGGCTGGCATGGCAAACCGTCCCATCCACTCTGCCAGGTTACGAAACCGCTGGTCCAGGATTGGCGGAGGGTGGTTGCCGCCCTATCTTGTGCGATGCAGCAAGACGGTCTGGAGGGCATCGCATGCGTTACAATCCGCTTGGACGGACGGGCCTGTTCGTCTCCGAAATATGCCTTGGCACCATGACGTTCGGTGCGGCCAACGGCGCGGCCCAGTGGAACAAGATCGCCGGCGTCGAGCAGGAAGCGGCCGACGCGATCATGCAGCGCGCGCTCGCCGGGGGCGTCAACTTCTTCGACACCGCCGACGTCTACTCGCGCGGCGATTCCGAGCGCATTCTCGGCCAGTCGCTGAAGAATCTCGGCGTGAAGCGCAAGGACGTCATCATCGCCACCAAATTCCTGGGGGCCATGGGCGAAGGACCCAACGACCGGGGCGGCTCGCGCGGCCACATCATGGACGCGGTCGAGGCCAGTCTCGAGCGTTTGCAGACCGACCACATCGACCTCTACCAGATCCACGGCACCGATCCCGTCACGCCGATCGACCAGACGCTACGGGCGCTGGACGATCTCGTGTCGCGCGGGCTGGTGCGTTACATCGGTTTATCCAACTGGCAGGCTTGGCGCATCGCCAAGGCGCTCGGCATTTCGGAACATCGCGGTTACGCCCGTTTCGAAACGGTGCAGTCCTATTATTCGATTGCCGGCCGCGACCTCGAGCGTGAGATCGTACCCCTGCTGAAGGAGGAAGGTCTTGGCCTGATGGTGTGGTCGCCGCTGGCCGGCGGCCTGCTTTCGGGCAAATACGGGCCGGGAGCGCCGGGCAACGGCGAAGGACGCCGGGCCGATTTCGACTTCCCGCCGGTCGACAAGGACCGGGCGTGGGAGGTGGTCGCCGTCATGCGCGACATCGCCGCCAAGCATGAGGTGAGCGTCGCCACGGTGGCGCTGGCCTTCGTGCTGTCGCGGCCGTTCGTCATGAGCGTGCTGATCGGCGCGACGCGCCTGGAGCAACTCGAGCAGAATCTGGCGGCGACGACCCTGTCGCTCGATACGGAAGACATAGCGAGGCTGGAAGCGGTCAGCGCGCTGAAGCCGGAATATCCGGGCTGGATGGTCGAGCGCCAGACCGCGGCGCGCTTGCCGCCGCCCTTTGCACCCAAGGGCTGAGCGCCGGGAAGCCTCCGCACCCCCCTGCTGGATAAGAACGCCTGCGAGGCGTATCGTCTGATTCGGCCATGGCGAGGATTCGCTGGCAGGCAGCGACCATGGCCCACGCAGGAGGAACCATGGAAAACGCAGCGGTCGAAGGCTCAAGCCTACTCTCGTCCATCATAATCTGGATCATCGTCGGCGGCATCGCCGGCTGGCTTGCCGGCCTGGTCGTCAAAGGCATGGGTTTTGGCCTCGTCGGCAACATCGTGCTCGGCATCGTCGGCGCGGTCGTCGCCGGGTGGTTGCTTCCGAAGATCGGCATTTCGTTGGGCAGCGGCATGATTGGCTCCATCATCGCTGCGGCGATTGGCGCGATCATCGTCCTGGTCATCGTCGGGTTGATCAAGCGGGCGTGAGCCCGGTGGCCGCAGCGGAGGGGGACCGGAGCGGCGATTTTTCAGCGGGGCGCGACAGCCGCCCCGCTACTTAAGTTTTTTCGACGGCAGAGCCAGTCTTCAGTGCAGCACGATCTCGCCGTCGACCTTTCGCCATTCGTTGGGCGCGATCAGCCGCCGATGCGTGTAGGCGACGGAATGCAGCGGCCCTTCGAGCTTTTCCTGCCAGAAGTCGAGGAACTTGAACAGCACCGGGAATTTCGGCGCGAGGTCGAAATCCTGCCAGACGAAGGTCTGCAAAAGGTGCGGATGATCCGGATAATGATAGAGGATCTTCGCGGTGGTGAGCCCGTAGCCCTGGAGCATCAGTTCCAGTTCGGAAGCGGTTCGCATGGCAGTCCTCGTCTCGAGCGCCGAACAATCCTCCCAAGCAAATTGTGCGACGCAACGGTTACCTGTCGATTAACAAATTTGCTCCCGGCGCGTCGGTTCTGTCAAGAATTTCAGTGACTTGGCAGCGAAGCCGGCTGAGTGCTAACAGGTCTGGCGGCATCTGAATCAGGGCCGATGCGGCATCCCGCCGCGCGCCCCCAACGTCTAATATTGTCGTTTCCGGCGAATTGATAATAATGCCGGCGAAAATCACGGACCGGCTGGCGCCGGGGCCTCGACGCATGGCAGATGGGTCGCGGCGCAAGGGAGGAAAAAGAATGTCGGAAGTGCATGTCCACAAGGTCCAGCCGGCCTGGAAGAAGCGGGCGCTGATCGACAACGACACCTACCTGAAATGGTACGGCGACTCGATCAAGAACCCGGACAAGTTCTGGGCCAAGCACGGCCAGCGCATCGACTGGTTCAAGCCCTATACCAAGGTCAAGAACACCTCCTACAACGGCAAGGTCTCGATCAAATGGTTCGAGGACGGCCAGACCAACGTCTCCTACAACTGCATCGACCGGCATCTGAAGAAGCGCGGCGACCAGGTGGCGATCATCTGGGAAGGCGACAATCCCTATGACGACAAGAAGATCACCTACAAGGAGCTCTACGGCCACGTCTGCCGCCTCGCCAACGTGCTGAAGAAGCACGGCGTCAAGAAGGGCGACCGCGTCACCATCTACATGCCGATGATTCCGGAAGCTGCCTATGCGATGCTGGCCTGCACGCGCATCGGCGCCATCCATTCCATCGTCTTCGGCGGCTTCTCGCCGGATTCGCTGGCCGGCCGCATCGTCGACTGCGAATCGACTTTCGTCATCACCGCCGACGAGGGCCTGCGCGGCGGCAAGACGATCCCGCTCAAGGAAAACACCGACAAGGCGATCGACATCGCGGCGCGCCAGCATGTCATGGTCAAGAACGTGCTGGTGGTTCGCCGCACCGGCGGCAAGGTCGGCTGGGCGCCGGGCCGCGACGTCTGGTATCATGACGAGGTCGCCTCGGTGGAGGCGCAATGCAAAACGGAGAAGATGAAAGCGGAGGACCCGCTGTTCATCCTCTACACCTCCGGCTCCACGGGCAAGCCGAAGGGCGTTCTGCACACGACAGGCGGCTATCTCGTCTGGGTTTCGATGACCCACCAATATGTCTTCGACTACCATGACGGCGACATCTACTGGTGCACCGCCGATGTCGGGTGGGTCACCGGGCACAGCTACATCGTCTACGGGCCGCTGGCCAATGGCGCGACCACGCTGATGTTCGAGGGCGTGCCGAACTATCCGTCGCAGTCGCGCTTCTGGGAGGTGATCGACAAGCACCAGGTCAACATCTTCTACACCGCGCCAACGGCGCTGCGCGCGCTGATGGGCGCCGGCGACGCTTTTGTCACAAAAACCTCGCGCCAGAGCCTGCGGGTGCTGGGCTCGGTCGGCGAGCCGATCAACCCGGAAGCCTGGGAGTGGTATTTCAACATCGTCGGCAACGGAAAAGTGCCGATCGTCGACACATGGTGGCAGACCGAGACCGGCGGCATCCTGATCACGCCGCTGCCCGGCGCCACCGACCTGAAGGCCGGCTCGGCCACCCGCCCGTTCTTCGGCATCAAGCCGGAACTGGTCGACGGCGACGGCAAGCTGCTGGAGGGCGCCGTCAGCGGCAATCTCTGCATCGCCGATAGCTGGCCCGGCCAGATGCGCACCGTCTATGGCGACCACGAACGTTTCGTGCAGACCTATTTCTCGACCTACAAGGGCAAATATTTCACCGGCGACGGCTGCCGCCGCGACGAGGACGGTTATTACTGGATCACCGGCCGCGTTGACGACGTCATCAACGTCTCGGGCCACCGCATGGGCACGGCCGAGGTCGAATCCGCGCTGGTCAGCCACCCGAAAGTGTCGGAGGCGGCGGTCGTCGGGTATCCGCACGACATCAAGGGCCAGGGCATCTACTGCTACGTGACGCTGATGGCCGGCGAGCCGGGCTCGGAGGAATTGCGCAAGGAACTGGTCGCGCATGTGCGCCAGGAGATCGGCGCCATCGCCTCGCCCGACAAGCTGCAATTCGCGCCCGGCCTGCCGAAGACGCGCTCCGGCAAGATCATGCGGCGCATTTTGCGGAAAATCGCCGAGGACGATTTTGGCGCGCTGGGCGATACCTCGACGCTGGCCGATCCGGCGGTGGTGGATGATTTGATTGCCAACCGGCAGAACAAGAAGGGGTAGAGTCGCGGCGGTATTGCGCGGTCGCCGGAACGGCGACCGATCCCTTTCTTTTGTACCGACCCCGGCTCGACAACAACTTGCCCAGAAAGCATCAACGAAGGGACTGTTGGGCCGTGGGGACGTTGGAGGTGGATGAAGTCCTTGGCCGATCGCAGCAAGGTATAACCCGGCCCTTCATTTGCCGTTGCAGCGACGGGCACCTCTATTTCGTAAAGGGAAGGGGCGCCGGCTATATGTCCTTGGCGAAAGAATGGATCGCTGGACGGCTGGCACAACGTTTCGGTCTTCCCATCCCCCGATTTTCGGTTCTGTCCGTTCCTCGTGAACTCATCGAGGGAAGCGTGAATGCGAACCTGAGCGAACTTGGTCATGGCCTCGTCTTCGGTTCACGAGCCGTCGAGAACGTCGACGAGATATCCGTCACCAACGTCCAGAACATGTCCCGAGATATCATGCGAGACATCGTTGCGTTCGACTGGTTTGTCATGAATGGCGACCGCACCTTGTCTGCCGACGGCGGCAATCCGAACATTCTCTGGTCCCTGTCCGAAAACCAGCCATATGTGATCGACCACAACCTCGCTTTCGACGAAAGCGTGACGCTGAACTCTCTCGAGGCCAGCCATATCTTCGGATTCATGTTGCGGGAGATTGCAGACTCCTCCCGCTTGCAACGGGAGTGTGAGGCGCGCTTTGCAGCGTCTCTCGCCGGCTGGGAAGGAATCTGCCTAAGCATGCCCGAGCGATGGAATTATATCGACGACCGACAGACGCTTTCGACGAACTTTTCGGTTGACCATGCAAGGACAATCGTCGGACGGTTTGAAAAGCACGACATATGGATACGGAGATGAAAAGGCAGGCAATCCGTTATGCTATCATCCGATTTCAGCCCCACATCGACACGCAGGAGTTCGCGAATGTCGGCGTGGTGCTCGTCGCGCCAAATTTCTTCGACTTTCGCATCGAGACGAAGCAGCTTGCGCGGATTACCCGTTTTTTTGGCACTATCGATCCAAGCCTGCTGAAACAGGCTCTTGCGAATTGCAATGCCGAACTCGTCAGGCTGAAAAGCCGGGTGGCCAGCGAAGCGAATTCAAACGCGGAGCACTTGTTTGCCGCCCTGACGAAGGATCGCGAAGGAGTGATAAGGTTCAGCGACGTTCGGACCGCGATGCACGACGATCCGGCTCGGAAGCTTGATGAACTCTTCGAACATTATATTCGACGCTCTTCCACCGCTCGCGCCGATAACGGAGGACAGCGGAACGACGCGGCCTGATCCTTTCCGCCCATCGCATTCCTCAAACCGCTGCTGACAAATATGTAGAGTGAGATGAGATTGGATCATTCTGCCGGCGGCGCTTGATGCCACCAGCCTATCGGTAAAGATCCGCTCGCGTCGGCGGCAACACGCTCAGGCCCTTGCCGCGCTTGACCGCTACCGTCTGGAATATCTGCGTCGAGCCGCGCTGGAAGGTGATCGAGCAGCCGGTGAGATAGAGCAGCCACAGCCGCGCCTTGGCTTCGCCGACCTCGGCCACGGCCTCGTCGAAGCGGCTTTGCAGCCTCTCGGCCCACAATCGGCAGGTGCGGGCATAGTGCTCCCGCAAATTCTCCACATCATAGACGAGAAAACCGTGCGCCTCGAGGTTGCCGGTGGTCATGCCGATCGTGTCGAGCTCGCCGCCTGGAAAAATGTACTTGATGATCGCCCGATATTCGGCGCCCTTCTTCAGCGTCCTGCGCATTGTGCCTTTCGAGCGCCTTGTGATCGCATGATGCAGGTAGATGCCGTCCTGTTTCAGCAGGCGCCGCACGCTGGCGAAATAGGTGGCGTGGTTGGCGATGCCGAGATGCTCGAACATGCCGATGGAGCAGATCTTGTCGAAGCTGCCGGTCAGTTCCGTATAGGACTTGATCTCGATCGTGATGCGATCCTCCAGCCCTTCCGCGCGGATGCGCTCGCGCGCAAGCTCGGTCTGCCGCTCCGACAGCGAGACGCCGTGACCGATGACGCCATGGTGCTTGGCCGCATGGATCAGCATCGCGCCCCAGCCGCAACCGATGTCGAGCAGACGCTCGCCCGGCTTCAGCCGCAGTTTTCTGCAGATATGCTCCAGCTTGTCGGCCTGCGCCTGGTCGATGCTGTTGGCGAAATCGGTGAAGTAGCCGCAGCTATAGACCATGCGCTCGTCGAGGAAGAGCTGGTAGAAGGCGTTGGATATGTCGTAGTGGTGGCGGATCGCCTCCGCGTTGGAGCCGCTGACGAACGGGTCGCGCCCCGCGAGTTCAGCGGTCTTGCGCGTCGGGTTTCCCGCAAACAGGATGACCGGCAGGTCGCGCAGCAGGCCGAGCTTCGGCAAGGTCTTGAGTTTGGCCCTGAGCTTGCCGTCCGAGCGGCGCTCGAAAATGTCGAACAGCGTCCCGCCCTCGATGTCGACCGCCTTCGACACCCACATCTCTATGAGCGTATCGAGTTTGGGGTAGCGAAGCAGGCGCCAGACGATGGCCTGGTCGTTGACGACCAAGGTCGGCCCATCGGGCGGACCGAGGCGCTCGCCGGTCCACAATTTCACCGAGAAGCCGGGATTGAGCGTCTCCACAACGGCCCGGATGATGCGGATCGCCCTGTCGCCTGCGTCCATGTGCGCCCCCTATCCGCGCAATCCTGACAGCAGATCGGCCGGCGGACAAGAAGCAGCGGCGCTTCTCCGGTCGGATCTCGTTTCCGCCTCGCCGCGCCGGGTTGCAGCAGCCCTTGCCAAACCGGCGACGAGACCCCATCATATGGACGTGTTCAACCAATCGAAAGGAGGTGATCCGATGTCGAGTGTATTCGTTTCCCAGCGTGTGGTCTCGGCGGATTGCCTTTTCGGGGAGCAGTCTTCCCGCTGAAGCGCGATCACGTGCGGCAGGTGACCTTGGGTCGCCGCTGACGGCCGCGCTGGACGAAAGACACGGAAAGGCCTCTGTCTCGGCAAGAGACAGAGGCCTTTTTCTTTGGCGGGCACCCCGGTGAAGGCGGCTATTTGGTCAGCGTCAAACGCTCGGTGTTTCTTATGATCTCCGAAAAGGCCGCATCGAGTTCCGCGCCGGTCGACGCTTCGAAATAGTGCTTGATCGACGAGATATCGGGTGTCGAGCAGTTCTTGAGGACGGCTTTCGCGTTGGCCTCCGTCAGCTGGAATCCGACCGTGTACACTTCGATGCCGTCCTTCTTCATCGCCGAGCAAATGGATTCGGCATTTGTCCGCGCCCGCGTGCCCTGCTTCATTATCGGCTCGTCGCCCTGCTTCACACCGGCGAACGCCGTGTTGAATTCGCCGTCGGTCATCAGGATGGCCACCTTGGCGTTCTTGTTCTTGTTGATGTCCGCCGGCCCGCTGCCGAGCTTGGCGTCTAGAATGGTCGTCCGCCATTTTGGCGAGAGCATATAGTACGCCCATTGCACACCGATGCCGCCCGCGGTCTCGCCGTCAGCCGCGAAAGCCTCGATCGTCGCCAGCAGTTTTTCCGAATCGGCGGTCAGAGGGACCACTGCCGCCTGCGGGCACTTGGTCATGCGGTCATCCCGGTTGACCTTTGCCCGGTATTTCTTGCCCTGGCTGTTAACCCTTAGCGCCGTGGGTTCATCATCGCTCGTATCCGGCTGTCCGTTTGGCGTCTTGCGTTCTGTGGAGCAATTGTCCGGTCGAGAGCCGTCGCTTCCGGGAGCGGCCACTGACCGTTGTCATTCGGGTCCACTTTCGCCAAAATCACCGCGTCTTCGGCGGGAGGCAGGTTGGACCCGCCCGGCTTTTCGACAAATACCACGTCGTCGGCCAACGCGCCGGCATTCACAGCCTGGGCATAGGGTACGATTGCGACCCGGACGCGCGGATTTTTCGGATCCCTGTTCTGCTTCATCGCGAGGTCGACCGCATTCTTCGCCGCCGTTTGCAGGTCGCCGATCTTGTCGGTCTTTTTCTTGCGATCCGCCTTCATCGATCCGGTGATGTCGAGCATCATGGCGATCTCGACCTTCTTGTCGGAATAGAGCGCGGCGGAGGTAACCGAGACCTTCGGATCTTTGCCGAACAGCGGGAACGCCGAATCCACATAGGCATAAGCGGTACCTTCCAGTGTCTTCGCGGCGTCGTCGGTCACCAGTGTGTCGAGAACGAATTCACCCTTGTCGGCAAACCTGCCGGCGGCGTTGCCCAGAAGGAATTTCTCCACGGCCTTGCGCGCATCCTCCTTCTTGATCGCGCCTGTCGTGATGTTGCGCGCCGTCGAGGTCATCGCGGAATCCAACGCCGCCTGAAGACTGGATTTCACCTGATAGGCCTGGGCGAGGTTTACGCAGAAGCCGACGGCAAGCACGATCGGCAGCATCGAGACGCCGGTGAGCACCGCGAAATTGCCGCTTCGATCCCCTGCGAAACGGCTTGCGGCTTGACTGGCCCTGACCCCGAACAAACCCATCGCAATGCCTCCATGACGACGGTCCGCACACCGTCCGCAAGACGCATTGCAGGATTCCGGCCTGTATCGGCTGACGCCGGCCGCAAGCCGAGATCGAACGATAAGCCATTGAAATGGTTTGGTTCGGCCTGCCGATATGGTTAAGATTTCGTTATTGCCTCAAGCGCCGCCATCCAAATCGTTGACGAGCCTTAACCATAACTTTCTGTGGATCGATGTATTGTGCCAGATCGGGACGGCGAAGCTGTGCCGGGGCGGATCAGCGGCACCAGCTCTTCCTCTTGCCGCCGCCATATGGCCTGACCAGCCCCTCGTCGAGCAGGATGCGCGCAACCTCGTCACCCTCCGGCGTAAAGACGTCGGCGAGCACGCGGCCGTAATATTTTGCGCCGCCGATGTTGGATATGGCGACGAACTCTTCGCCGAGCAGCCGTGAAAGCAGGTCTCGCGCCGCCTCCGCAGCCCGGCGCTCGGCGGGGCAACGGCTCTTCATCTCCGGTGCGTCGACACCCCTGATCCGCACGTTGACGCGCACGAACTGCCCCGGCCAGACATGCGCTTCAGCGACGAACGTATCGCCGTCGAGCACCGATAGCACCCGCGCTTCCACCTGCCCCTTGAAGCGCGCGGCGGCGGAACCCGCATCGCACGCAAGAAGGATCGCGACTGCCGCCGCCAGCAGGGCCGGAATGCGAGTGCAAGGAAAGCGAAAACGATTCATGGGAAAGGAATTTATTCCTTTCCCATGAATCGCACAATAGTCAGTTTAACGGAACAGGTTGCATAAAGGCAAAAAATCATCCTATGAGAGCAAGTGGGTCCCGATCATGCGATCGACGCCCCGCATGGGTGGCTGCGTAGAGGCCGTTTCCTGCTCGTAGGTCCACACCTTGAAGGTCGATAGCGAGTGAGGCCCGAATGTATGCAGCAGCGGCACGTCGGTCGCGTCGCGGCCGCGCGCGATCACCACACGGCCGATGCGCTGTGTGTTGTGGCGAGGGTCGAACGTATACCATCTCCCGTCGAGATAAGCCTCGATCCAGGCGCTGAAATCCATCGGCGCAGGGTCGGCCGGCACGCCGATATCGCCGAGATAGCCGTTCACGTAGCGTGCCGGAATGTTCATGCAGCGGCAGAGCGTGATCGCCAGATGCGCGAAATCGCGGCAGACGCCGACGCGCTCCTCATGCGCCTGCGCGGCGGTCCGGGTCGATCGCGCGTAGCCATAGCCGAAAGACAGCCGTGCGTGGACGTAGTCGACGATCGCCTGCACGCGGGCCCAGCCCGGCGGCAGGTGGCCGAAGAGCTGCCACGCCAACCCCATCAGATGGTCCGTCTCGCAGTAGCGGCTCCCCACCATGAAGCCCATCACGTCGTCCGGCAGATCCTCGACGGGAGCCTCCTGCGCCAGCGTGTTCGCCGCATCCGGCTCGCCACTGTCCTCGACGACCGCGTCATAGAGGAGCCGCACGCCGCCGGCCGGCGCGGTGAACCGGCGGCAGACATTGCCGAACAGGTCGGTGTAGACATGGGTCTGTACCGACGGAGAGGTCAGCACGCGCGTCTGACGTTTTATGTCTGGCTGCCGGCTGTTGTGGATCTCGAGAAGCGAGATCACCGGCGTCGGCTGGGAGCAACTGATCGCGATTTCATAGCCGAGCCGAATGAGCATTGGTGCCTCCCCGCATCTGGAACAGAAGTCGTCCAGAACGCCACGGGAGCCGGATTTGTTCCTGCATGAGCAGTGTTTGCACCGACCTGTGTGTCCATGCAAAAGCGCGAGAAGTGTCAAAAATCGCTGGCGATGCCCTTGATCTCCCAGTCGCCGTAGCGCACCGGTTCCTCGCCGCCGCGGCCGCCGAATTCGCGCGGCATTGCGGCGACGCGCGCCTCGATCGCAGCGCGCCGGGCGGCGGCTTCCTCGAGCGCCCGCCGCGCGGCAGGCGCCAACGACTTCCGCGGCTGCGGGTTCGCGTCATTCATGTCGGCCATGTCGGCGCCGTGCGTCTCGCCGGCCGGTCCGGTCCTTGCGTCTTGGTCGGAAATCATTGAAACAACCTCGTCTCTTCCCCATCATATAGCAGTAAATTCGATGGGATCGACCCGTCAGGAGTGATCGATGAATGTGATGCGGACCGCTATGCTTCTGGCGCTGATGACAGCGCTGTTCATGGGGGTCGGCTATCTGATCGGCGGCTCCGGCGGCATGATGATCGCCTTCCTCATCGCCGCCGGCATGAACCTCTTCAGCTACTGGAACGCCGACAAGATGGTGCTGCGCATGCACCATGCGGTCGAGGTCGACGAGCGCAACGCTCCCGAATATTACGGCATCGTGCGCGACCTCGTGGCGCGTGCCGGCCTGCCGATGCCGAAGATCTATCTGATCGACAACCCGCAACCCAACGCCTTCGCCACCGGGCGAAACCCGCAGAACGCGGCGGTGGCGGCCACCACCGGCCTGCTCAACCGCCTGTCCTACGAGGAAGTCGCCGGCGTGATGGCGCACGAACTGGCGCATGTGCAGCACCGCGACACGCTGACCATGACGATCACCGCAACCCTTGCCGGCGCGATCTCCATGCTCGGCAACTTCGCCTTCTTCTTCGGCGGCAACCGCGAGAACAACAACAATCCGCTGGGCATCGTCGGCGTGCTGGTCGCCATGATCGTCGCCCCGCTCGCCGCCGCGATCGTGCAGATGGCGGTCAGCCGCACCCGTGAATACGCCGCCGACCGGCGCGGCGCCGAGATCTGCGGCCACCCGCTGTGGCTGGCGTCCGCCCTCGGCAAGATCGCCCGCAATGTGGAGCGCATCCACAATGACGACGCCGAGCGCAATCCCGCCACGGCGCATCTGTTCATCATCAATCCGCTGTCTGGCGAACGCATGGACAATCTTTTCTCCACGCACCCGAACACGGAGAACCGCATCGCCGCGCTGGAAGCGATGGCGCAGGAAGCAGGCGGCCGGCCGGTTGGCCAGTCGCGCCCCGCCGGTGAGCCGCGCCCGCAACCGCGCGCCAGCACTTCCGCAGGCCCGCCGCGCGCACAGGCTCCGGCATCGCCGCCGGCCAGCGGCCCGTGGGGAAATGCCCCTGCGACACCGGCCGAGGCTGAGAAGCCGGAACCGCCAAAAGCCAATCCGTGGGGTCGCAATCCGACAGGTCCGAAGAGCGGAAAAGGTCGCTGGTCGTGAGCGGCCCGGCAGCGCCGGCGCGCGGCAAAAGTCGCGGCAAGCCGCCGGCCTCCCAGCGCGAGACGGATGCCCTGCCCCCGACGCCCGGACTGGCGGTCCGCATGGCAGCGGCGCGGCTGCTGGCGGCGGTCGTCGATGCGAAGACGCCGCTCGACGGCCTGACCGACCAGGATCACGGCCACCCTCAATTCAAGGCGCTCGACGCCCGCGACCGCGGGCTGGTCCGCGCCATCCTCGTCACCGCGCTGCGCTATCGCCGCAGCATCGAGGCGCTGATATCGGCGCGGCTGCGCTCGCCGCTGCCGGGCAACGCGACGACCTTGTCCCACATCCTGCATGTCGGAGCCGCGCAGATCCTGTTTCTCGACGTGCCGGACAGCGCCGCCGTCGACCTCGCCGTGACCCATGCGAAGGGCGATCCACGCACCGCGCGCTTTGCCGCGCTGGTCAACGCCGTGCTGCGGGGGATTGCGCGAGACAAGGCAGCCGATCTGCCGCAAATGCTCGCCACGGTGACGGACGCGCCGGACTGGTTCGTCGCCCGCCTGCGTGCCGCATACGGCGCTGAACGCGCGGCCGAAATCCTCGCATCGCATCGGCTGGAATCGCCGACCGATTTCACTGTCAAGTCGGACCCGCAGCGCTGGGCCGAAACCTTCGGCGGCATCGTTCTGCCGACCGGCTCGGTCAGGGTAGGCAGGCTCCCTGCGCCCGTCGCCGACCTTCCGGGTTATGCCGAAGGCGAGTGGTGGGTCCAGGATGCCGCGGCCGCGCTCCCGGCCCGGCTGCTGGGCGATGTGAGCGGGCTGCGTGTCGCCGACCTCTGCGCGGCGCCCGGCGGCAAGACGGCGCAGCTTGCTTCGGCCGGCGCCATCGTCACCGCAGTCGACAGTTCGCGCAGCCGGCTCAATCGCCTGCAGGCCAATCTCGACCGGCTCGGGCTGAAAGCCGAGATCGTTCAGGCCGATGCGATCGACTGGACGCCAGCGGAAAGATTCGACGCGGTGCTGCTCGACGCGCCGTGCTCGTCGACCGGCACCGTGCGCCGCCATCCGGATGTGCCGTGGACGAAATCGCCGGCCGACATCGACAAACTCGCCGGTTTGCAGCGCCGTCTTCTCGACCATGCCGTCCAGATGCTGAAGCCGGGCGCCCGAATCGTCTTCTCCAACTGCTCGCTCGATCCGCGCGAAGGCGAGGACATGGTCCGGCAGTTCCTGTCGCAGAACCCGGCTTTCGCCATCGATCCGATCGCGCAGGGCGAGTTTGCCGGCGTCGACGGCTTCGTCACGCCGGAAGGCTGGCTGCGGACCACGCCGGCCGATATGCGCATGGCGGATGCGGCGCTTTCCGGCATGGACGGGTTTTTCGCCGCGCGCCTGCGCCGCCAGGATTGAACCTGTTCTGGGGAACCCGCGCGTTTCGCCTTCGCAGCATTGGCTGAATCATCTACAAGGCGCGAATTCGCGGATCTCGCAGGGGGAATGATTTTTTGGCGGCTGCCAGCACAAGGCGTCTTTGGACGCTGGTCGCCAGGGAATATTGGCGAAGGGCTCGCCGTCGCCTGCGCACCGGCCCGCTCTACCGTTGGCGCTACAGCGGCCGGACGCCCGAGCGCGTCCTCATCGCCCCGCCCGATCTGCGCCTTGCCGACCCGCAGATCGCGGTGGAGATCTATCACGGCCGGTTTCCGCTCAGCGGCCACATGGTCGAGGCCGGCGGGCAGTCGCCGTTCCTGCTGGATGTAACCGACCGCGGCTGGCTGAAGTCGCTGCACGGCTTTCGCTGGCTGCGCCATATGCGGGCCGCAGGCACCGAGCTTGCAGCGGCCAATGCGCGCGCGCTGGTCGCCGACTGGATCGCGGCGCATGGCTCGCACATCGCAGGCGTCGCATGGGAGCCGGCGACGACGGCCAAGCGGCTGATCGCATGGCTGCAGCATTCCTCGGTCGTGCTGCAAGGCGCGGAGTTCGCCTTCTATCGCTCGTTCCTCAAATCGCTGGCGATGCAGATCCGCTATCTGCGCTCGGTGGTGCGGGAAATGCCGGAGGGCGAGGGAAAGCTGCGCGCCCGCATCGCGCTGGCCTATGCCGCGCTGTCCCTGCCGGCGCCGGCCTCGGCGCTGCGCAATGCGACGCGCAACCTGGCGGACGAACTGGAGCGCCAGATCCTCCCCGATGGCGGCCACATCTCGCGCAATCCGATGGCGATCATGGAACTGCTGGCCGACCTGCTGCCGCTGCGCCAGACCTATGCCAACCAGGCGGAGTCGCCGCCGCAGGCGCTGTTCGGCGCGGTCGAGCGCATGCTGCCGGCCTTGCGTTTCTTCCGACACGCCGACGGCAGCCTGGCGCATTTCAACGGCATGGGCGTCACCATCCACGAGCGCGTGGCGGCCATCCTGCGCCATGACGACACCGCCGGCGCGCCGCTGCTGCACGCGCCGCATTCCGGCTACGAGCGGCTTGCCATGGGCGGGACCGTCGTCGTCGCCGACACCGGCATGCCGCCGCCCCTGGAAGTTTCGGAGGCCGCCCATGCCGGCTGCCTGTCCTTCGAATTGTCGTCCGGCAGGAACCTGTTCATCGTCAATGCCGGGGTCGACACCTATGGCGCGGAAGAATTCCGGCCGCTCGGCCGCGCCACCGCCGCCCACTCGACCGCCTCGCTCAACGACACGTCGCTTGCGCGCTTCAATCATCCGGAACGCATCAGCGGCATCATCGGCTCGCCGCTGGTCGATGGACCGCACGAGGTGCGCTGCGACCGGCTCGACCAGCCGGGCGCGCAAGGGTTCGTCGCCGGCCATGATGGCTATGTCAGGCGTTTCGGCATTTTCCACGAACGCCGGCTGACATTGTCCGCCGAAGGCGACAGCCTTGCGGGCGTCGACCGGTTCATCCCGCAGGGTGGATCGTCGCATGCGGAGGATTCGGTGGTCGTCCGTTTCCACCTGCACCCAGACGTGGAACTCTTCCGGGACAGCAAGGGGCGGCTGGTGCTTGCGCCGCCGCAGGCCGACCGCTGGTTCTTTTCCTGCAACGTGACGCCGCGCGTCGAGGAATCGATCTTCTTCGCAGCACTCGGCGGCCCGCGCCGCAGCCGCCAGATCGTGCTGGCGTTCAGCGCTTCCGAGGTGCCCGAGGCGCAGTGGCAGTTCCAGAAGAAACGCCGCGATCTGGCGATGCCGCAGGTGTGACCGATCCCGGGTGGCGCGGTGATTCCATCAGCGCCACCAACTGGAACGCATCCGAGCTTCAGGCAGATCGATAGCGGGACGCCGGCGTGCCGGTCTGCGTCGATGCGAACAGATTTGTCCGGGCCGCATCATAGGCCTCCCACAGGGCGAGGTTGTGCACCGACGGCATCGTAACGGTCTCGCCCTTGTCGAACCCAGCAAGGGCGGCGTCGACCAGGTCTTCCGCGCTCATGATGATGGCCGGGTCGAACGCCGAGAGCGACACGCCGGAATGGTCGTAGAATTCGGTGGCCGTTCCCGCCGGAAGCACGACCTGCACCCTGACGCCTGTCCCCGCAAGTTCCTGCTGAAGCCCACGGCTGAAGTTGAGCACGAAGGCTTTTGTGCCGCTGTAGAGCGAAGCCATCGGCAAGGCGTGCACAGCCAGGACCGACGCGACATTGATGATGGCGCCCGCGTTGCGCGAAAGCAGCGCCGGCAGAACCGCCTTCGTCAGCCGTGTCAGCGCGGTGACGTTGAGCGCGATCGTCGCTGCTGCATCCTCGGAGGACATGTCCACCGTCGCGCCGATCTTGCCGTTTCCGGCATTGTTCACCAGCAGGGACACCAGCGGGTTCGTTGCCAGGACCTCTTCGATCCGGCCGATATCGTCATCGCTGGTCAGGTCCGCCGGAAGGATGTCGACCTTGGCGCCGAAGTCGCGCGACAGCCTGGCCGCAAGCGCCTTCAGGCGGTCGGCACGCCGGGCGACGAGAACGAGGTCGAAGCCGCGCGACGCAAGCCGTTCGGCATAGACGGCGCCGATGCCGGAGGATGCGCCGGTGACGACGGCGACGGGTTTCGGAAAAATGTCGGACATGATTCTTCTTTAAATAAGTTGAGTACTCAAGCAATAGGAAAAACGATACGGCGTTGTCAATGCTATGGCGCTCAACTATTTTCGACGCATGGGAAAACGCTCTGAATCGGCACCGTCCGGCGAAGCGCCGGACGACGGCATCGGCTCCGACGAGATGCATGCCGGGCTTGCCTGCACGCACACCTCGCTGCGCCGTGCGGCGCGGCGGCTCGGCCAGCTCTACGACGATGCCCTGGCGCCGGTGGGACTGACCTCGCCGCAGGCCCTGCTTCTGTCGCAGATCGAGACGCTGACCGCCGCCGATGGCCTGGGGCCGACCTTGCAGGTCCTTGCCGGCCGCCTGGCGATCCAGATTTCCGCCCTCACCCATGCGTTGCGGCCGCTTGTCCGGGACGGCCTGGTCGAAGTCCGCCCGGACACCCGCGACCGCCGCTCCAAGCACGCGGTGCTGACCGCTTCCGGCACGCTTCGGCTGCAGGAGATGTACGAACGATGGAGCGAGGCCAACCGCCGGTTCGAGGCGATCCTGGGCAGCGAGGCGGCCAGAATGCTCAGGACCTTGTCCGACAGGATCGCGTCGCCGGAGTTTCTGGATGCCTACACCGACAAGGCGCGCGAGACCGGCAAGCCTTCTTGATTTCCCGCCAGCCCGTGTTAGGTCGCACCCAACGCCCCGTAGCGAAAGACCCTCCCATGGCCGTTGCCTCGAAAAACATCCCCGCGCCCGACCTCGTCATGATCCGCCGCGCGCTGCTTTCGGTGTCGGACAAGACCGGCCTGATCGAATTCGCGCGGGCGCTGACCAGCCTCGGCATCGAGTTGGTCTCGACGGGCGGAACGGCCAAGGCGATCGCCGCCGCCGGGCTGGCGGTACGTGACGTGTCGGACCTGACCGGCTTCCCGGAAATCATGGACGGGCGGGTGAAGACACTGCACCCGGCGGTGCATGGCGCGCTGCTCGGCGTGCGCGACGATCCCGAGCACGCCGAGGCGATGCGGCGGAACCGCATCGAGCCGATCGACCTGGTCGTGGTCAATCTCTACCCGTTCGAGGAGGTGCGCTGCTCCGGCGCCGACTATGCCTCGGTCGTGGAAAACGTCGACATCGGCGGGCCGGCGATGGTGCGAGCCTCGGCCAAGAACCATGCCTATGTGGCTGTCGTCACCGAGCAGGAGGACTATGCGTCCGTCCTCAACGCGCTGGACCTCAACACCGGCAGCCTGACGCTGGAGTTCCGCAAGAAGCTGGCGGCCAAGGCCTTTGCCCGGACTGCCGCTTATGACGCCGCCATCTCGCAATGGTTTGCGCAGACCCTCGAGGTCGAGCACCCCGCCTGGCGCGCCTTTGGCGGAAAACTGGAAACGGTCATGCGCTACGGCGAGAACCCACACCAGTCGGCGGGTTTCTACATCACCGGCGACAGCAGGCCGGGTGTCGCCACGGCAAGGCAGCTACAGGGCAAGCAGCTTTCCTACAACAACATCAACGATACCGACGCCGCCTTCGAACTGGTCGGCGAATTCGACCCGGCGCGTTCCGCAGCAGTCGCCATCATCAAGCACGCCAATCCATGCGGCGTCGGCATCGGTGGCACGCTGCGCGAGGCCTACGCCAAGGCGCTGGCCTGCGACCCGGTCTCGGCATTCGGCGGCATTGTCGCGGTCAACCGGCTGCTCGACGCCGAGGCGGCGGAAGAGATCGTGAAAACCTTCACCGAGGTGATCATCGCGCCGGAAGCCAGCGAGGAAGCGCAGGCGATCATCGCGGCGAAGAAGAACCTTCGCCTGCTGGTGGCCGGCGGCCTGCCCGACCCAGCCACGGCGGGCGTCACCGTCAAGTCCGTGTCAGGCGGCTTGCTGGTCCAGTCGCGCGACAACGCCGTGGTCGATGCCCTGGACCTGAAGGTGGTGACCAAACGCGCCCCGAACGAGGCCGAGCTCGCCGATCTGCGTTTCGCCTTCCGCATAGCGAAACACGTGAAATCCAACGCCATCGTCTACGCCAGGGACGGCGCAACGGTCGGCATCGGCGCCGGACAGATGAGCCGCGTCGATTCCTCGCGCATTGCCGCCCGCAAGGCGCTGGATGCGGCCGAGGCCGCCGGCCTTGTGGAGCCGCTGACCAAGGGTTCGGTCGTCGCCTCCGACGCCTTCTTCCCCTTCGCCGACGGGCTGATGGCCGCCGTCGAGGCCGGCGCGACGGCGGTCATCCAGCCGGGCGGCTCGATGCGCGACGACGACGTGATCGCCGCCGCCGACGCCCACGGCATCGCCATGGTGTTCACCGGCGTCCGGCATTTCCGGCATTGATCCCCACGACCGCAAAAGCTTTCACGCCAGGCGAGAATGTCAGCCGCTACGGCCTGACCGGCCGGTCCGCCGGATAGGGCGTGCGGATAAGGATCAGAAGGCCGCCGGCCAGGAACAACAGGATCATCGCCATGCCGAGCCGCGGCGAGCCGGCGAGCGTGGTGACCGTGGCGACGAGGAAGGGTGCCAGGAAGCTCGTGGCGCGCCCGGCAAGGGCATAAATCCCGAAATAGCGCCCCGCTTCCTCCGCCGACACGCTGCGCGCCATATAGGAACGGGAAGAAGCCTGCACGGGGCCGAAGGCGACGCCAATAAAGAGGCCATAGACAATGTAGGCTTTCTCGGCGGCCGTGCCGAACATGCCGCCGCTGTCGGCCGTACCGAGGGGGAGAAGCCCGAACAGCGTAAAGCCCGGACCGGTGGACACGATGCCGACCGTGGCCACAAGAAGAAGGATGAGCGACAGCACCACCACCCATTTCGACCCGAACAGGGTGTCCAGTTTCGCGGCGGCAAAACATCCGAAAATGGCGATGACGTTGAGCACGATGCCGTAGACGCCGAGTTCCGGCACCGACCATTTGAACATTCCGGCGGCGAAGCCGCCACCCAGCCCGATTAGAGCGTTGACGCCATCTTGGTAGATCATGCGCGAAACCAGGAAGCGTGCGATGCCGATCCGCTGGCGCGCCTCTTTCAACGTTTCGCGCAATTCGGCAAGGCCGGTGCGCACGGCGGGGCCGAGGGCCATGCCCTTGGCCGCATCCGGCGTGAACAACATCATCGGCAGGATGAAGACCAGATACCAGACTGCGGAAAACGGTCCGGTAATGCGGGCGTCCTCGCCTTTCGCCGGATCGAGACCGAACAGCGGATCGAGGCCGAAGAGCGTCTTGCCTGTCTCAGGCATAGCCGCAAGCATCGTGATCACGAAGATCAAGGCGATCATGCCGCCGAGATATCCGAGGCCCCAGGCCACGTTGGAAACACTGCCGATCTGCGCCTGCGGTATAAGCCGCGGCATCATGGAATCATTGAAGACGATGGAGAACTCCGCCGCCACGGTCGCGAGGCTGAAGAAGATCAAGGCGATGAACAGGCTCGATCCGGGCACAGCGAACCAGAGCATCGACAGGGATACGATCTGGATGATGGCGAAGAAGCCGATCCACGGTTTCTTGCGGCCGGTCTGGTCGGCGATGGAGCCGAGAACCGGCGACAGGATGGCGATGACGAGGCCAGCGGCGGCGATGCCGTAACCCCATGCCGCCTGGCCGGCGGTGGGATCGCTCGCCATGCGCGAGATGAAATACGGTCCGAAGATAAAAGTTGTGACCAGCGTGAAAAACGGTTGCGCCGCCCAGTCGAACAGCATCCAGCCCCAGATGCCGCGCCGCGGAACGGCGCCGGCGGTGGTTGCGGTCATGAAGGCCCCGTCTGATTCGGTCACTGAATGGCGCGACGTTGAGACGCCATGCTTATACGGTCCGCCAACGGATTTGTAGGGCTAAACCTTAGCGGATACGGACGGTTGTCCGATACCAACAAATAGCATATCTTGGTAAAGGCAGGATGGAGGCTGAATCAATGGCCCGCAACACATCGATTTCGCTTGGCGACCATTTCGCCGACTTCATCGACACGCAAGTTCAGACCGGACGCTATGGCTCCGCCAGCGATGTCGTGCGGGCCGGTTTGCGTCTGCTTGAAGAACACGAAGCGAAGGTGAAAGCCCTGCGGGATGCGCTGATTGCCGGGGAAGAGGCCGGGACCCCTCGGCCTTTCGACAGCGATGCATTCCTGAAGCGGATGCACGCGAAACATGCCCGGTAGTCGGGGCATCTATCGGCTGTCGCCGCTGGCAGAGGCGGACCTTGAGGATATCTGGCTATACACTTTCAAGACGTAGTCGTTGCAGCAGGCGGATCGCTATCACGGCGACATCATGGCCGCAGTCGACGATCTGGCGGCGGGAAGGCGGATCGGGCGGCCCGTGGATGTACGTGAAGGCTATGTCAAATACCCGATCGGATCACATTTCGTATTCTACCGGGAAGCGGATGACGGAATCGACGTTATTCGCATCCTGCACTAGAAGATGGATGTCAGCCGCCACTTGTAGGCAGTAAGGAGACCGGTGGACCGGTCTCCCCTGTGACAAATCTCACAACGCCGTCAGATCGTGCATCAGCCCGGCGGCGACGCTGAGCCGCGACACGGTGATGTCGCCGCCCTCCGTCAGTGCCTGCAGCCGCTCGCGCGTCCGCTGCACCCGCTCGCCGCCGGCCTCCAGCCAGCGCGCCACCGGCTCGCTCTCCTTACCGTGCGCCGTCAGCGCTGCGGCGGCAATACCGCGGCCGGCCGCGCCGATCGTGTCCAGCGCACGTGTCAGCGCCAGCCCCTCATAATAGTCGGAAGGCGATATGGCGCGGGCGGCGTCCTCGATCCGGCCGATGCGAAAAGCCTCGCTGACCGCGAAGAAGGCTTTTGCCGCGTCGACGATGCCGGCGCCGGCATCTCGCGCCACCAGCGCCACGTCCGGCACCATCTGGACCGCGTCGGCGTTGGCGAGTTTTTCCGCCAGCGCCTCCGGCGCGCCGGCGGCGATGAAAGCCAGCCGCCGTTCCTCGAGTTTCGCCCGGGGATAGGTAGGCAACAGGGCCGCAAGCTTCGGCTCCAGCACCTTGCGCGCCTCGCGCAGCTCGGCGATGCGAGCGCCGACCGGCTCGCCTGAATGGTCGTTCTTCAGCATCCAGCCGGTCTCGACGAACAGCAGCCGTCCCAGCCCCTGATAGAGGTCGAGCTGGAACTGGCCGTCGATCTTTGCGTCGAGCGCATCGATCTCGGCATAAAGTGCCGGCAGCGCAAACCCGTCGCGCACCACGACGAAGGCTTTCGCCACGTCGGCGGCGCTGCGGCCGGTCGCGTCCTGCAGACGGCTCAGGAAAGACGGCCCGCCACGGTTGACGAGATCGTTGGCGAGCACGCGCGACACGATCTCGCGGCGCAGCCGGTGCTCGTTGATGTCCCCCTCGTATTTCTTCGCCATCCTATCGGGGAAATAACCGAGCAGGTCGCGTTCGAAATGCGGATCGTCCGGCACGTCGCTGGCCACGAGGTCGGAGAACAGCACGATTTTCGCATAGGCGAGCAGCACGCCGAGTTCGGCCCGCGTCAGCGGCTCACCGCGCGCCTGCCGCTCGGCGAGAGCGGCATCTGACGGCAACGTTTCCACCGCCCGGTCGAGCAGGCCGCGCGATTCCAGTCCGGATATGAAACGCGCCTGATGCGGCAGGTCGGCCAGCCCGCGCTTCCTCTGCAAGGAGAGCGCCAGCGTCTGCTGGTAGTTGTTGGAAAGCACCAGTTCGCCAACTTCCGGCGTCATTTCGGCCAGCAGTTTGTCGCGGGCGGGGCGCGTCAGGGCGCCCTTGCGCATGGCCGAGGCCAGCGCGATCTTGATGTTGACCTCGACGTCCGAGCAGTTGACGCCGGCGGAATTGTCGATGGCGTCGGAATTGCAGGCGCCGCCGTTCAGGCCGAACTCGATGCGGGCGCGCTGGGTGACGCCGAGATTGGCGCCTTCGCCGATGACTTTTGTGCGGACTTCCGAGGCGGTGACGCGGATGGCGTCGTTGGCGCGGTCGCCGACCTCCTGATTGGTCTCGCCCGTGCCCCTGACATACGTGCCGATACCGCCGAACCACAGGAGATCGGCCGGCGCCTGGAGGATGGCCTTCATGATCTCGGCCGGTGAGGCCGTGGTCTTTGCCAGCCCGATCGCAGTGGCCGCCGCCTCCGACAGTGTCACCGATTTCTGGGCGCGCGAGATGATCGCGCCGCCTGCGGAAAGTTTTGTCTTGTCGTAGTCCTGCCAACTCGAACGCGGCAAGTCGAACAGGCGCTGACGCTCGGTAAGCGACGACGCCGCATCGGGCGCGGGGTCGATAAAAATGTCGCGGTGGTCGAAGGCGGCAATCAGCCGGATTTCCGGTGACAGGAGCATGCCGTTGCCGAACACGTCGCCGGACATGTCGCCGACACCGACGACGGTGAACGGCTCCTTCTGGATGTCGCGGTTCATCTCGCGGAAATGCCGCTTCACCGCCTCCCAGGCGCCCTTGGCGGTGATGCCCATCTTCTTGTGGTCGTAGCCGGCCGAGCCGCCCGAGGCGAAGGCGTCGTCCAGCCAGAAATCATGGGCCTGGCTGATGGCGTTGGCGGTGTCGGAAAAAGTCGCCGTGCCCTTGTCGGCGGCGACGACAAAATACGGATCGTCGGCGTCGCGGCGCGTCACGCCTTGCGGCGGCACGATGCCCTTGGCGTCGATATTGTCGGTGACCGAAAGCAGACTGGAGACGAAGTTGATGTAGGCCTGCCGGCCGGCCTCGAACCACAGGTCACGGTTGGACGCCGGCGGCAGGCGTTTCGGATAGAAGCCGCCCTTGGCTCCGACCGGCACGATGACGGCGTTCTTCACCTGCTGCGCCTTGACGAGACCAAGTACCTCGGTACGGTAGTCCTGGGCACGGTCCGACCAGCGCAGGCCGCCGCGCGCCACCGGGCCGAAGCGCAGGTGCACGCCTTCCACTTCGGGACCGTAGACAAAAATCTCGCGCCACGGCCGTGGCTCGGGCAGGCCGACCAGCGACCGCGAATCCAGCTTGATAGCCAGCGAGCGCGGCTTGTCGGTCGCCGGGGCAAAATGGTTGGTGCGCAGCGAGGCTTCGACAAGGTTGAGATAGCGGCGGATGATGGTGTCGTCGTCGAGGTTCGGCACCTCCTCCAGCGCGTCCTTGATCTTGGCCTTTAGATGTTTCGCCGTCACCTCGCCGTCCTTGCCGGCGGGGTCGAACATGGCGACGAACAGCTGGAACAGGCCGCGCGCGATCTCCGGATAGCGGTTCAGCACATTGGCGATGACGTCCTGGCTCTGCGGGATGCCGGCCTGCTGCAGGTAGCGGCCGTAGGCGCGCAGGATGACGATCTCCTTCGACCACAGGCGGGCGGTCTGGGCGAGCGCGTTGTAACCGTCATTGTCGGCGCGGCCGTGCCATACGGAAAGTAGCACGTCCTCCAGCAGCGCTCCGCCATCCGAAAGGTCGATCGGCGCGCCAAAAGCGTTCTTCAGGTCCATGTCGTGGATGAAGACACGCTCGCCATCGGCCCGGTCGATCTCGAAAGTGCGTTCGCTGATAACGCGAAAACCCATGTTTTCCAGCATCGGAACGCGCCGCGACAACGACACAGGCTCGCCGAAATGATGGATTTTCAGCGCCGCATGCCTCTCGGACTGGCCGGCATGGCGGTAATAATCGATGGCGATCGGCTTTTCCGCCGACAGGTTTGAGACGCGCCGTGCATCGGCCAGCGCCTCGGCGGCGCTGAAGCTGCCGCGGTAGCTTTCGGGGAATTTTCCAGCGACCGCCGCCAGTTTCTCGTCCAGCCCGGACGCCGCCGCCTCGTCGCGCAGCGCGTCCTCCCACGTTCGAACGATGTCGCGGATCGCCGCCTCGATCGCCTGCGGCTCGACGTCGGGCGTCTTGCCGCCGGAGCGGCCGATGATGAAATGCACCCGCGCCAGCCCGCCTTCGGGGAAGGCCGGGTAGTAGGCGGAGAGCCGCCCGTCGAAGACGGCCTTCAGATATTGCCCGATCTTCTCACGGACGATGGAATCGTAGCGGTCGCGCGGCACGAAGACGAGGACGGAGACGAAACGGTCGAACTGGTCGACGCGCACCAGCGCGCGGATGCGCGGGCGTTCCACCAGGCCGAGGATCGCTTCGGCGTGTGCCTGGAGGATGTCGTTCGGTATCTGGAAAAGCTCGTCGCGCGGATAGGATTCCAGCACGTTGATGAGCGCCTTGCCCGAATGATCGCCGGGATCGAAGCCGGATTTCTGGATGATGGTTTCGGCCTTGGAACGCAGATAGGGGATCTTCATCACCGAGCGCGTGTAGGCGGTGGAGGTGAACAGGCCGACGATGCGCAACTCGCCCGCAAGCTCGCCCTCCGGCGAATAGGTCTTCACGCCGATATAGTCGAGATAGGCGCGGCGGTGGACGACCGACTTGGCGTTGGCCTTGGTGACGATCAGCGGTTCGGGCCCGTGCAGGAAGGCGCGGATCTCGGGCGTCGTCTGCCCGTCCTCGGTGTTGTCCCGCCGCAGCACGCGCACGTCTGGGTCGGCCAGGATGCCGAGGCCGCGCTTGTCGGAACGCTCCAGCGTGCCAGTCTTCTCGCCGCCCTGATAGTTGAACTCGCGCATGCCGAGGAACGTAAAATTGTCGTCGCGCAGCCATTCGAGGAAGGCGATCGCCTCGGTCAACGCCGCCTTCTCCAGCGGGATCGGCGAATAGCGGAATTCGCTGATGGCGCGGTCGAGACGCGCCAGCATCGGCTTCCAGTCGACGGTTGCCGCGCGGACCTGAACCAGCACCTTGTCCAGCCGCTCCTTGAGCTTGGCCGCATCATCCGCCGGCAGCGGCTTGACGTGGACATGGATGACGCTGAGCCGGTCGGCCGCGACATCGCGCACCGAACCGTCGCCGAGGATTTCCTCGACGCCGCCTTCGCCGTGGCGCACGACAAGCACCGGATGGGTGACAAGCGTCGGCTCCCCAGCCGCTTCCGTTATCTCGCCGAGGACCGAGTCGAACAGGAACGGCATGTTGTCGTTGACGACCGTGATGACGGTCACCGGCAGGCCGTCGCGCAGCACGCCGCCATCGCGCTCGATGGCGACGATGCTTTCGCCCTTGTGGTGGCTGGCAACCGCCTTGCCGGCGAGTTCGGCAGCGCGCGCCAGCATCGCAGGATCGTAGGCGGCGGTATCCTCGGCCGGCGCCCGCGCGAGCAGGTTGTCGGCAAGGCCCCCGATGCGCGCCGCCTTTTCATGCGAGGCCGGCGCCTGCCTGCTGCTTTTCTCGCCGGCTCTGGATTTTGTGTCCGTCACAATGGCGCTCCCATCTTGTTGTTTTGCCGCACCGTATCAGATGGGCGGCGATTTTCGACCCACCGCGCGTCGAACTGCCCAAAAAATGCGCGAACGCCATGACCGGCGCGTGACGGATGGCCAAGCTGAGTACGGGATTGGGCGAAAATTTAGCCGTCTTGCAAAGTTCGCGTGCAGTCCTGGCGTCTCCCGGCGAAGCAAACCCGCGTGTCGTCTGCCGGCGGCTTCTACCGCGCGGCGATCGCCGCCGCCGCGCCTGCCATGGTGGTGGCGCTGATGCGGTTGGCGATGCGCATCGCCCTTGCACTCTTCAGCAAACGGCGTGCCTGCGACGCGGCAATCACCCAGGCAAGGTCGATCGCCACCAGCACCAGCGCCATGGTGACCGTCAGTTCCGCCCAGCCGAGCAGCGTGACCGAGGCGAGGTCGATGATGGTCGGCAGCAGCGCCAGATAGAACATCATGATCTTCGGGTTGCCGAGCGTGACGGCCATGCCGGCGAAGAACAGTTTTTGCGGCGCATCCTCCTTCGGCAGCTCGCCGCCGTCGGTCTTCACCGGAGCCGTCCACATCTTCCAGGCGAGATAGATCAGGTAGGCGACGCCCAGCCATTTCACGACGACGAAGGCGAGATGGAAAGTCTGCGCGACGAAGGCCAGCCCGAACACCGCCAGCGTCAGCCAGATCGCCTCGCCGATCCACATGGCGAGCAGGAACGGGAACACGTCACGAAAGCCCTTGGAGATGACGCGCGCCACCAGCGCCGCAATGCTGGGGCCGGGTGAGCCTGCGGCAACCAGCAGGGCGCCGGCAAAGATCAGCAGGGAAGAGAGTTCCATTTCGAGGCTACTCCGTCAGGAGCCCGCATCATCGGACAGCTCGGGCCGTTTGGCCAGTGCGCAGCTTTTGGCAATGGTTGGCGCAACTGGGCTGCCGGCTCACCGGACCCGAAACGCAACGCTAAACGCCACTCGTCAGCGCCTCACCGCCGCCTCGGCGTGTCCGCGCAAAAGCACCATCAGCCGCTCGGCCTCCGCCGCGGCGCCGGCCTCGTCGCGGTCGAGAATCTTCTGGATCAGCTCGACATGGCGGCCGGCCGATTCCGCCAGTCCGGTCTCGCGCTGGTAGCGGAACCAGAACCGGCGCGAATGCGTCTGCAGCGGCGCGGCGAGCCGCGCGGCGAAGGGATTGTCGGCGGCGAGCGCCATCGCCTCGTCCAGCGCCTTGTCGGCCTCCAGGAAGGCGACCACATCGGACGCCAGCACGGCGCGGTGCATGGCCTGCGCGGCGTCCTGGAAACGCTCCCCGGCGTCGGGCGTGGCGAAGCGGGCGGCGGAGCGCGCCAGCACGATCTCGATGCCGGTGCGGGCGTCCAGCACCCGCAGCCAATCGCCGGCGTGAAGGGGCGCGATGGCCAGGCCGGCGCGCGGCCGGATTTCGAGCAGGCCCTCCCAGGCTAGCCTCTGGATCGCCTCGCGCAGCGGCGTGCGGCCGAAGCCCAGCCGGTCGGTCAGCGCGCCCTCGGTGGTGACGCTTCCCGGGGCCAGATCGAGCGTGACGATCGCCCTCTCGAGCGCCCGGTAGGCGCGGCTGCTGGCTGATTCGGCACTGATATCCAAGCGGTCCAAGCAAAACTCCAGCGTTGATATTTTGTTGATATATCACACTGGAATCACCATTGACACTCCCGCCGCCGATAAGATATATCAGTAATATATCTGAAGGAGAGCAATCATGTGGAGCGGTGTCTTCCCAGCCGTGACGACCAAGTTCACGCAGGACGATAAGTTGGATTTCAAGGAAATGGAGCGCTGTTTCGCCCTCCAGATCGAGGCCGGATGCGACGGCATCATCGTCGCCGGCTCGCTCGGCGAGGGTCCGATGCTGTCGCATGACGAGAAGATCGACGTGCTGAAGACCGCGCAGAAAGTCGCCGCTGGCAGGCCGGTCCTGCTCACCGTCAACGAGGCGTCAACCCGCGACGGCGCGGCAATCGCCAGGCGCGCGGCCGCTGCCGGCGCCGACGGGCTGATGGTGGTGCCGAGCCCGATCTACCACACCAACCCGGAAGAAACCGTCGCCACGCTCAAGGCCGTCGCGTCGGCCGGCGGCCTCCCGGTGATGATCTATTCCAACCGCATCGCCTACCGCGTCGACGTCACCGTCGACGTGATGGAGGAGCTCGCCTCCGATCCGCTCTTCGTCGCCATCAAGGAATCGTCGGACGACATCCGCCGCTCGACCGACATCATCAACCGCTTCGGCGACCGCTTCGACCTGTTCACCGGCGTCGACAATCTTGCCTTCGAGGCGCTGTCGGTCGGCTGCATCGGCTGGGTCGCCGGGCTGGTCACCGCTTTCCCGAACGAGACGGTCGCCATCTACCAGTTGATGAAGCAGGGCCGCCGCGACGAAGCGCTCGAAATCTATCGCTGGTTCCGCCCATTGCTCGACCTCGACGTGTCGAGCTACCTCGTCCAGAACATCAAGCTCGCCGAAGTATTCGCCATCGGCACCAACGATCGCGTGCGCATGCCGCGCCAGCCGCTGTCAGGCGAGCGCCGTGCGGCGGTGGGGAAGATCGTCAAGGATGCGCTGGCGATCAGGCCGGACATCTCGAAGCTGACTTTGGCGAAGGCGGCGTAGCTCTCTTCTCCCCGTTTACGGTGAGAAGATGGCGGCAGCCAGATGAGGAGCGGCACCAGCGTGACAGAAAGTTCCGAACCGGCCAATGAGGGGCACCGCCCCTCATCCGCTCTTCGGGAACCGGCCGGGGACGAGCCACGCGTCTCGTCCCGTCCTTCGGACCCCCGTGAACGGGCAGAAGGAGAAGACATCATCATCGTCGGCGCAGGCATAATCGGCATCTGCGCCGCCGCGTTTCTGGCAGAGGCGGGACGGAACGTCACAGTCATCGACCGCACCGGCATCTGCGAGGAAACCAGTTCCGGCAATGCCGCCGCGCTCGCCTTCTCCGACCCCCTGCCGCTTGCGCACAAGGGCATGCTGAAAAAGCTGCCGCGCTGGCTGATGGATCCACTCGGACCGCTCTCCATCCCTCCGAGCTATTTGACACAGCTCACACCCTGGCTCTGGCGTTTCTTCAAAGCCGGCAACCCGCGCCACTTCGAAGCGAGCCTGAACGCGCAGGCAAGCCTCATGCGGCTGGCGGAAAGCGAATGGGCCGGCCTGGCCGAGCGTGCCGGCGCCTCCAGCATGATCAGCCACAATGGCGCGATCGACCTTTACGAGGGCGAGGGGGAATTCCGCGCCTCAATGCCGGGCTGGGCGGCCCGCGAAAAACTCGGCATCCCCTTCGAGCATGTCACCGGCGCGCGGCTTGCCGAGCTCCAGCCCGGGCTGTCGCCGCGCTTCACCCACGGCACCTTCCAGCCCACCTGGAAGCAGGTGGCCGACCCAAAACTTTTCGGCAAGGCGATCTGGGCCTATGCGGAGCGGAAAGGCGCGCGCTTCGAGCAAGATACAGTGACGGCTATACAGCTTCGGAACGGCAGACCACTTGTCTGGCTGAAAGGAGCCCATCAGCGTTTCCCAAGTCAGGTGGTCGTCGCCGCCGGTGCATGGTCGAACGTCATCACGGCTGCCCGCCTGGAACTGTTCCCCCTCGAAACCGAGCGTGGCTACAACACGACGCTGCCGCCCGGCGCCTTCGACCTGAAGCGTCAACTCACCTTCGTCGGCCATGGCTTCGTCGTCTCGCCGTTGAGCACCGGCGTCCGCATAGGCGGCGCCGTCGAACTTGCCGGCCTGAAGACGCCGCCGAACTACGCCCGCTCGAAAGCCATGCTGGAAAAAGCGAAGCAGTTCCTGCCCGGCCTGAAAGCCGACGGCGGCAGCGAATGGATGGGTTTTCGCCCCTCCCTGCCCGACTCGCTTCCCGTCATCGACAGGGCCAAGTCATCACCGGACATTTTTTACGCCTTCGGTCACGGCCATCTCGGCCTGACACAGGCCGCCGCCACCGGCCGCTTGATCCGCGATCTGGTTATGGGCCAGACTCCGGCCATCGACCTGAAACCTTTCTCCGCACAACGCTTCTGAGGCACCGGCGCCATGGCGCGACATTCCTTCTTCTGCATAGACGGCCATACCTGCGGCAATCCCGTCCGCCTTGTCGCCGGCGGCGGCCCGCTGCTCGACGGCTCGACCATGATGGAGCGCCGCGCCCATTTCCTCGCCGAATACGACTGGATCCGCACCGGGCTGATGTTCGAGCCGCGCGGCCACGACATGATGTCGGGCTCCATCCTCTATCCCCCGACCCGCCCGGATTGCGACATCGCCATCCTGTTCATCGAGACCTCCGGCTGCCTGCCGATGTGCGGCCACGGCACAATCGGCACCGTCACCATGGCGATCGAGCACGGGCTGATCCGGCCGAAGACGCCCGGCGTGCTCAGGCTGGACACACCGGCCGGGCTGGTCATCGCCGAGTACCGGCAGGAGGGCCAGTATGTGGAGGAAGTGCGCATCACCAACGTGCCGTCCTTCCTTTTCGCGGAAGGCCTGACCGTCGAATGCCCCGTTCTCGGCGAGATCGTCGTCGACGTCGCCTATGGCGGCAATTTCTACGCCATCGTCGAGCCGCAGAAGAATTTTCGCGACATGGCCGATTATTCAGCCGGCGAACTGATCGCCTGGAGCCCGGTGGTTCGCCAGCGGCTGAATGAAAAATACGCCTTCGTGCATCCGGAAAATCCCGGCATCGACCGGCTCTCCCACATGCTGTGGACCGGCGCGCCGACAAGGCCCGAATCGCATGCCCGCAACGCCGTGTTCTACGGCGACAAGGCTATCGACCGCTCGCCCTGCGGCACCGGCACCTCGGCGCGCATGGCGCAGCTGCACGCCAAGGGCAAACTCAAGGTCGGCGAGGACTTCGTGCATGAATCGATCATCGGCTCGCTGTTCCATGGCCGCGTCGAGAACGAGGTCGATGTCGCCGGCAAGCCGGCGATCATTCCATCGATCGGCGGCTGGGCCAGGCAGACCGGCCTGAACACCATCAGCATCGACGATCGCGACCCGTTCGCGCATGGATTCGTGGTGAAGTGACGTTTGGGAAACCATCCCAAACAAGATTGGCGGTTGAGGCACAACCCGTTTTCCTGCAATAATTCACGAAAGATTGGAGCACATACGCTGTATTCTTTCGTGGAGGGTGTTGAAATCAGCCGATTCATCAAGGACATTGCGTTATGCCAATGATACGGTCCGCGCTGGTCCAGTTAGCCGACACAAAAATCGGGCAGGCGCGTTGGGGGGTCTGAATTCGATCAGGGCGATGCAAGAATGGCATTGCAATCCGATCTCGAAGACGTAGGACTAGGGGTACAAAGAAAAGGGATGCGTCCGGCCGGACGACGTTCCAGGGGAGCCGCAGACTTATGGAATATTTTATCCAGCAGCTTGTGAACGGGCTGACGCTGGGGTCCATCTATGGGCTGATCGCGATCGGCTACACGATGGTCTACGGCATCATCGGCATGATCAACTTCGCCCATGGCGACATCTTCATGGTCGGGGCCTTCACCGCCCTGATCGTCTACCTCATCCTCGTCGCCTTCTTTGTCTCGGTGCCGGTCGTGGTGGCGCTGCTGATCATGATGATCGTGGCCATGCTGCTCACCAGCCTCTACAACTGGACGATCGAGAAAGTCGCCTACCGTCCGCTGCGCGGCTCCTTCCGGCTGGCCCCGCTGATCACCGCCATCGGCATGTCGATCGTGCTGTCGAACTTCGTGCAGGTCACGCAGGGCCCGCGTAACAAGCCGATCCCCCCGATGGTCAGCCAGGTCTACAACATCGAGGGCATCTCGGTGTCGCTGAAGCAGATCATCATCGTCATCGTCACGGTGCTGCTGCTGGCGTTGTTCTGGTATCTGGTCAACCGCACCTCGCTGGGGCGCGCCCAGCGCGCCTGCGAGCAGGACCGCAAGATGGCCGCGCTCCTCGGCGTCGACGTCGACAAGACGATCTCCATCACCTTCATCATGGGCGCGTCGCTCGCCGCCGTCGCCGGCACGCTGTTCCTGATGTATTACGGCGTCGTCGCTTTCTCGGACGGCTTCGTGCCGGGCGTGAAGGCCTTTACCGCGGCGGTGCTGGGCGGCATCGGCTCGCTGCCGGGCGCGGTGCTGGGCGGGCTGATGATCGGCTTCATCGAGAGCATGTGGTCGGCCTATTTCTCGATCGACTACAAGGACGTCGCGGCCTTCTCCATCCTCGCCATCGTCCTGATCTTCCTGCCCTCCGGCATCCTTGGCCGGCCTGAAGTCGAGAAGGTCTGAGCCATGGCGGTTCTATCCCACACGGGCGCCGCCGTCGGCAATTCCATAGAGCGCGGCATCCGCGAAGCGGTCTATGCCGGCATCATTTCCTTCGGGCTCTTCGTCCTGTTCATCGGGCTGAAGACGGACCAGAACATCAGCAACGAGCTGATCCTGGTGCAACGATGGGGACTGCTGGCCATCATAGTCGCCATGGTGATGGCGGTTCGGTTCGTCTACATCGCCTTCGTCCTGCCGGAACTCGACCGGCGCAAGGCAGCGAAGGCGGCCGCGCCGCCGGTGGTCACCGAGCCCAGCTTCGTCCGCCGGCATTTTTCGATTCTAGCGGTAATCCTTCTGATCCTGTTCCCCGCGATCGCCATCGGGACTAGCGGCCTGCAGGGCTCGCTGAAATGGATCGACAATTTCGGCATCCAGATCCTCATCTACGTCATGCTGGCCTGGGGCCTGAACATCGTCGTCGGCCTCGCCGGCCTGCTCGACCTCGGCTACGTCGCCTTCTACGCCGTCGGCGCCTATGCCTACGCGCTGCTCGGCTCGCATTACGGCCTGTCCTTCTGGATACTCCTGCCCGCCGCCGGCATCATGGCGGCGTTCTGGGGCGTCATCCTCGGCTTTCCGGTGCTGCGCCTGCGCGGCGACTACCTCGCCATCGTCACGCTCGCCTTCGGCGAGATCATCCGCCTCGTTCTGATCAACTGGCGCGAGGTGACCAACGGCTCGGCCGGCATTTCCGGCATTCCCAAGGTCGATTTCTTCGGCTGGTTCACCTTCAACATCGCCGACCCCAACTACATCGGCAAGGTCTTCGATATCCCGAACTCGAGCGTCTACTACAAGATCTTCCTCTACTATCTCATCCTGCTGCTCTGCCTGCTGACGGCCTATGTGACGATGCGCCTGCGCCGCATGCCGGTCGGCCGCGCATGGGAAGCGCTGCGCGAGGACGAGATCGCCTGCCGCTCGCTCGGCATCAACACGACAACCACCAAGCTGACCGCCTTTGCCACAGGCGCGATGTTCGCCGGTTTCGCCGGATCCTTCTTCGCGGCGCGCCAGGGCTTCGTCAGCCCCGAATCTTTCGTCTTCATCGAATCGGCGATCATCCTCGCCATCGTCGTCCTCGGCGGCATGGGCTCGCTGGTCGGCATTGCCTGCGCGGCGCTGGCAATGATCGGCGGCACCGAGATCCTGCGCGAGTTGCAGTTCCTCAAGACCGGACTGACCTGGGGGGATACCACCATCATACCGGGCTTCGGTCCCGACTTCACGCCGGAACTCTACCGCATGCTGCTGTTCGGCATGGCCATGGTCATCGTCATGCTTTGGAAGCCACGCGGCTTCGTCGGCAGCCGGGAGCCGACGGCGTTCCTGAATGAGAGAAAGACGGTCTCGGCCTCCTTCACCAAGGAGGGCCACGGCTGATGAATGCGGCGACCGACATGACCAATCCCATCCTGAAAGTCGAACACCTGTCGATGAAGTTCGGCGGGCTGGTGGCCATCGGCGACTTGAGTTTCGAGGCGAGGCGCGGCGAGATCACCGCGCTGATCGGCCCCAACGGCGCCGGCAAGACCACCGTGTTCAACTGCATCACCGGCTTCTACAAGCCGACCGAAGGCATGATCACGCTGACGCGCCGCGACGGCACCGCCTTCCTGCTCGAGCGCCTGCCGAACCATGAGATCCCGGCGCATGCCAAGGTGGCGCGCACATTCCAGAACATACGCCTGTTCTCCGGCATGACGCTGCTGGAGAACCTGCTCGTCGCCCAGCACAACAAGCTGATGAAGGCGTCGGGTTATACGATCATGGGGCTGCTCGGCATCGGCAGCTATCGCAAGGCGGCCGCGGAATCCGTCGAGCTTGCCAGGCACTGGCTGGAGAAGGCGGATCTCGTCGACCGGGCCGACGACCCGGCGGGCGACCTGCCCTACGGCGCGCAGCGGCGGCTTGAGATCGCCCGCGCCATGTGCACCGGCCCCGAGCTGCTCTGCCTGGATGAGCCGGCCGCCGGGCTCAATCCGCGTGAATCGCTGGCCCTGAACACGCTGCTGAACGACATCAAGGACAACACCGGCACCTCGATCCTGCTCATCGAGCACGACATGTCGGTGGTCATGCAGATTTCCGATCATGTCGTCGTGCTGGAATACGGACGCAAGATCTCTGACGGCGATCCGAGTTCCGTCAAGAACGATCCGCGCGTCATCGCCGCCTATCTCGGCGTCGACGACGAGGAGGTCACCGACGTGCTGGCGGAAGTCGGCGACGAACAGGTCATCGAGCAGCTCGACGCCGAACCGGACCGCGCGCACGGCCCGGGCGATTCATCCTCGATGATGGCGGGTTCGGTGTCCGACACGATCGGCCACAGCGACGAGCAGGGCGAGCGCATCACGGTTTCGCCCGGCGCCTCGAAGGCAAGGCAGGTGGACGAGCGGGAGGCGCGCGCCAAGGCCGCCGCCGAAGCCGGGCAGCCAAAACCGACCGGGGCGAAGCGTGGGGGTAAGAAATAATGGTCGCGCAGCCCTTGCTCGACATAAGGGGTGTCGAGACCTACTACGGCAACATCCGTGCCCTCAACGGCGTCGACGTGTCGGTCAACGAGGGTGAGATCGTTGCCCTGATCGGTGCCAACGGCGCCGGCAAGTCGACGCTGATGATGACGATCTTCGGCAGCCCGCGGGCTCGCGCCGGCAAGATCACCTTTGCCGGGACCGACATAACCAGCATGCCGACGCACGAGATCGCCCGGCTGCGGATCGCCCAGTCGCCCGAAGGGCGGCGCATCTTCCCGCGCATGACGGTGATGGAAAACCTCCAGATGGGGGCGAGCCTCGATAAGCTGAAATATTTCGACGAGGACGTCGAGAAGGTGTTCCAGCTGTTTCCGCGTCTCAAGGAGCGCATCGCCCAGCGCGGCGGCACGCTTTCGGGCGGCGAGCAGCAGATGCTGTCGATCGGCCGGGCGCTGATGGCGCGCCCCAAGCTCCTGTTGCTGGACGAACCGTCGCTCGGCCTGGCGCCACTGATCGTCAAGCAGATTTTCGACGCGATCCGCGAACTGAACCGGTCGCAGGGCCTGACGGTCTTCCTCGTCGAGCAGAACGCTTTCGGCGCCCTGAAGCTGGCGACGCGCGGCTATGTCATGGTCAATGGCAACGTCACTATGAGCGGCACGGGCAAGGAACTTCTTGCCGATCCCGAGGTGCGCGCCGCCTATCTCGAAGGCGGCCGTCATTGAGACTTTGGAGGCTCTAGGCGATGCACGGAATTCTCTACGAAGAACCCTCGATCTGGCAGTTCTTCTTCGTCACCTGCCTTCTCGGCGGCTGGGCGGCCTGGATGACCGGCCGCGCCTGCGCGCAGACATGGCGGCCGATGGCGGCCCTCGTCGTCTACCTGATGCTGCTCGGCATAGCGGTGCGCTTCATCCACCATGCCCTGTTCGACGGCACGATGTTCACGGCCCAGTACTACATCGTCGACACCATCGTCCTGCTGGTCATCGGCATCATCGGCTATCGCTTCACCCGCACCAACCAGATGGTATCCCAATACCACTGGCTTTACGAAAAAACCTCGGCGCTGGGCTGGAAGGCAAAGGGCTGACGTTGACCATCCGCGCCGGAATCGGGACGAAACGGCGTGACAAGTGCCTGAAAATCGGCAAACTGGCCTTTCTGCGAGAAGAGTGGGCATCGCACGAAGGCATCAACCTCACCCACTTTGTAAATGGGAGCGTTTAAATGAAGAAGTCACTTCTGTCCGCTGTTGCACTGACCGCCCTGATGGCGTTCGGCGGCAGCGCATGGGCGGATATTGTCATCGGCGTCGGTGGCCCGATCACGGGACCGAACGCCGCCTTCGGAGCGCAGCTCCAGAAGGGCGCCGAGCAAGCCGCTGCCGACATCAATGCAGCCGGCGGCATCAATGGCGAGCAGGTCAAGATCGTCGTCGGTGACGACGCCTCCGACCCGAAGCAGGGTATCTCCGTCGCCAACAAGTTCTTCTCCGACGGCGTGAAGTTCATCGTCGGCCACTTCAACTCCGGCGTGACCATTCCCGCCATCGAGCAGGTCTATGGCGAGAACGGCATATTCGTCATCACCCCGGCGGCGACGAACCCGAAGGTCACCGAGATGGGCGTGCCCACCGTGTTCCGCACCTGCGGCCGCGATGACCAGCAGGGCTCCGTTGCCGGCGCCTATCTTGCGTCGAAGTTCAAGGACGCCAAGATCGCCGTCGTCCATGACAAGACCCCCTACGGCCAGGGCCTCGCCGACGAGACCAAGAAGGCGATGAATGCCGCCGGCGTGACGGAAGTCATGTATGAAGGCGTCAACATCGGCGACAAGGATTTCTCGGCACTCATCGGCAAGATGAAGGAAGCCGGCGTCTCGATCATCTACTGGGGCGGCCTGCACACCGAGGCCGGCCTGATCATCCGCCAGGCGGCCGACCAGGGCCTCAAGGCGACGCTGGTTTCGGGTGACGGCATCGTCTCCAACGAACTGGCCTCGATCGCCGGCGACGCCGTTGCCGGCACGCTGAACACCTTCGGCCCGGATCCGACGCTGAACCCGGCGAACAAGGAAATCGTCGAGAAGTTCAAGGCTGCCGGCTTCAACCCGGAGGCCTATACGCTCTACTCCTATGCCGCCGTGCAGGTGATCGCCGAGGCCGCCGCCGCCGCCAAGTCGACCGATCCGGTCGAAGTGGCCAAGGCCGCTCATGCCGGAACGTTCAAGACCGTGCTGGGCGAGATGTCCTTCGACGAGAAGGGCGACCCCAAGCTGCCCGGCTACGTCATGTATGAATGGGTCAAGGGCGACGACGGCAAATACACCTACAAGCCGCAGATGTAAGCCTTTCCGTCATAGTCGACTGCAGATGCCCGGCGCTCGCGCGCCGGGCATTTTATTTATATCTCTTGCTTGGCGGCGCTATGTCGAGGACTATCTGGAGGTGATGGCGGCGCATTTGTTGATTGGACTGCCATCGCTACTTCCACTCATGCGTCCGGAGCTCGCCGATGGCACAGGCCTACATGTCCCCCAACGACTTCGTCTATTGGGCCACCGTCGAGGGCTTCGCCACCAAGGGCGGCAATGTCAGGCTGAACAAATACATGTCGGCCAACAACGGCTTCGGCGGCTCCGACACCTCGCAGGGATTGATGGGCCAGCTCAAGGCCGTGATGACGAGGCTGGGCAGCACCCCGCCGTTCAAGAACTATGTCAGAATCTCGATGGGGCAGGGCGACATCGGCGACTTCATGGCCCTCTGGAACTGGATGTACGATCACTTGGACGAGGTGCGCAAGCTCAAGGTCCAGACATACAAGGCCAGCAAGAACGACGACCAGACATACACGAAGATCCCCGGCAAGATCCTCGACCTCGCAACCGTGTTCAGGGAGGGGCGGCTGTTTCCGGAGGCGATGGCCGAGCTCATAGACAATGGCTGCTTCGGCTGGGACTGCATCGGCTTCGTCAGCCAGTATCTGGTCACCATCGGCTATATCGACCAGTACCAGACGTGGGAGCCGGGCCAGTACCTGACGCTGGGCAAGTTCGAGCCGATCAAGTCGCTGGAAGACATCCTGCCGTGCTGTGCCGTGGTCTTCGGCAACTGGCACATCGTGCTGGTGGATGGCGTCGACTGGATCGCCTACGACGACACCACCAAGACGCAGTCGGCCAAGATCTCGATTTCGCAAAGTTATGCGGGCGGCCCGCACACGCGCCGCGACACGATCCTCCGGCAGACCCGCGTCGGCAATGGCTGGGGCGAGATCAACCAGACCGGGATTCTCGACATCGCAGCCAAATGCAAGGTCGGCAGGAATGCCGATATCGAGATCAGGTTTCCCCCTTATTTCACCGAGTAGACTGCGGATCGAGCGGAGCGCCGGTGACGCGCCAGATCACGTCGCCGACATCGTCCGCGACCAGCAGCGAGCCGTCCGGCCCGACGGTTACGCCGACAGGACGCCCGTAGGACGCCTTCTCGTCGGGTGAAAGGAACCCCGTCAGGATGTCGCGCGACGGCCCGGAAGGCCGGCCGTCGACGAACGGCACGAAGATCACCTTGTAGCCGCTCAGCGTGCTGCGGTTCCACGACCCGTGCTGGCCGATGACCATGCCGTCCGGAAAGCCCGGCAGCGTGCCGGCCGGCAGCCAGCACAGGCCGAGCGAGGCCGTATGCCCGCCGAGTGCGAAATCCGGCCGGATCGCCTTCGCCACCATCGCCGGGTCCTGCGGCACGCGGTCGTCGACCGTCTGTCCCCAATAGCAGAAGGGCCAGCCGTAGAAGCCGCCGTCGCGCACCGAGGTCAGGTAGTCCGGCGGCGTCTCGTCGCCCAGCGCGTCACGCTCGTTGACGACGGTCCACAACGCGCCTGTCGTCGGCTCCCACGCCAGGCCGACCGGATTGCGCAGGCCCGACGCGAAGATCCGCGTCGTGGCGCTCGCCACGTCGAACGCGTGGATCGCCGCCCGCCCCTCCTCCGCGGCCATGCCCTCGTCGGCGATGTTGGTGAGCGAGCCGACGCCGACATAGATCGTGCTGCCGTCGGGGCTCGGCAGCAGGCTGCGCGTCCAGTGGCCGGACGGCTTGAAGGAAGCGAGCTTGCTGCCCGGCGCGGTGATGCGCTGCTGTCCGGCCTCATACGGGAACGAGACCAGTGCGTCGGTGTTGCCGACATAAAAACGATCGCCGAGAAGCGCCATGCCGAAGGGCTGGTTGAGGCCATCCATGAACACATGACGGACCTCGGCAACGCCGTCGCCATCGGCGTCCCGCAGCAGGGTGATCCGGTTCGGACTTTCCCCGACGGCGGCGGCGCGCCGCATGGTGCTGACCATCGCATAGTCGAATACCGTCTTGATGCCGCCGGGCACGCTGAGCGCCTCGGCCGCCAGCACGTCTCCGTTCGGCAGGACCTGTATCCAACGAGGATGTTTCAGTCCTGTCGCGAAAGCGTTGACTGCGAGGCCCGGCGCCGCGACCGGCTTCTGGCCGCCACTCCAACCCCTGGCCGTCGGCATCTTGAGCGTCGGGATACCCTGTGCCTTGGCTTTGGGGATGGTAGGTGCGTCGCCGAAGGCCTGATGGACCCGTCCACCGTCCTGGCCGCGCCACAGGATCAGCAACGCCCCGAACCAGGCGATCAACCGAGCGAAAAATGCTGACAAGTCCACTGCCCCCGAACTGTTTCGCACGCACGCTACACGGCTTGGCCCGGCCTTGAAACCGTGTTCGTCGATGGTCGCAAGCCGCTGCGTTCGGTGAATGCCATTTTTGTTTGCAGTGCACAAATTATGCGCTAAGCATTGAAACGTTAGCCTTCCTGTCCTTGGAGCGCCTTCTTGCCGATCACCAAGATCCTCGTCGCCAACCGCTCCGAAATCGCCATCCGCGTCTTCCGCGCGGCCAACGAGCTCGGTCTCAAAACCGTGGCCATCTGGGCGGAGGAGGACAAATATTCGCTGCACCGCTTCAAGGCCGACGAGAGCTACCAGGTTGGGCGCGGCCCGCATCTGGCGCGCGACCTCGGCCCGATCGAAAGCTACCTGTCGATCGAGGAGGTCATCCGCGTTGCAAAGCTGTCGGGCGCCGACGCCATCCATCCCGGCTACGGCCTGCTTTCGGAAAGCCCGGAATTCGTCGATGCCTGCGCCGAGGCCGGCATAATCTTCATCGGCCCCAAGGCCGACACGATGCGCCGGCTGGGCAACAAGGTGGCCGCGCGCAATCTCGCCGTCGAGGTTGGCGTGCCGGTCGTGCCGGCGACCGATCCGCTGCCGGACGATCCGGAGATGATCAAAAAACTTGCCGCCGAAGTCGGCTATCCCGTCATGCTGAAGGCGTCATGGGGCGGCGGCGGGCGCGGCATGCGCGCCATTCGCGGCGAAGCCGACCTGCTGCGCGAGGTCACCGAAGGCAAGCGCGAGGCAAAAGCCGCCTTCGGCAAGGACGAGGTTTATCTCGAAAAGCTGATCGAGCGCGCCCGCCACGTCGAGGTGCAGGTGCTGGGCGACACGCATGGCAACGCGGTGCATCTGTTCGAGCGCGACTGCTCTATCCAGCGCCGCAACCAGAAGGTCGTCGAGCGCGCCCCTGCCCCCTATCTCAGCCAGGAATTGCGCGAGGAACTCTGCGGCTATGCGCTCAAGCTCGCCAGGGACACGGCCTATATCGGCGCCGGCACCGTCGAATTCCTGCAGGACGCAGACACCGGCAAATTCTATTTCATCGAGGTCAATCCGCGCATCCAGGTCGAGCACACTGTCACTGAACAGGTGACCGGCATCGACATCGTCAAGGCCCAGATCCACATCCTCGACGGGTTCGCTATCGGCACGCCGGAATCAGGCGTGCCGGCGCAAAAAGATATCCGCCTCAACGGCCACGCGCTTCAGTGCCGCATCACCACCGAAGACCCGGAGCAGAATTTCATCCCGGACTACGGCCGCATCACCGCCTATCGCGGCGCGACGGGCTTCGGCATCCGCCTCGACGGCGGCACCGCCTATTCCGGTGCCGTCATCACCCGCTATTACGATCCGCTGCTGGAGAAGATCACTGCCTGGTCGCCAAGCGCGCCCGAGACGATCGCCCGCATGAACCGCGCGCTACGTGAGTTCCGCATCCGTGGCGTCGCCACCAACCTGACCTTCCTCGAAGCGATCATCAACCACCCGAGCTTCGCCGACAATTCCTACACGACGAAATTCATCGACACGACGCCGGAACTCTTCGCGCAGGTGAAGCGGCAGGACCGCGCGACGAAACTGCTCAATTATCTCGCCGACGTGACGGTCAACGGCCATCCGGAAACGCGGGGACGGCCGCTGCCCAAGGCCGATGCAGCGGCGCCGAAGGTTCCCTACCTCGAAAAATCGATCGCCGACGGCACCAAGCAGAAACTCGACACGCTTGGTCCGGAAAAGTTCGCGGCCTGGATGCGCGGCCAGAAACAGGTTCTGGTCACCGATACCACCATGCGCGACGGCCACCAGTCGCTGCTCGCCACCCGCATGCGCACGCATGACATAGCGGGCATTGCCGGCACCTATGCCCGCGCCCTGCCGCAGCTTCTCTCGCTGGAATGCTGGGGCGGCGCGACCTTCGACGTCGCCATGCGCTTCCTGACGGAGGACCCGTGGGAGCGCCTGTCGCTGGTGCGCGAAGCGGCTCCCAACCTGTTGCTGCAGATGCTGCTGCGCGGCGCCAACGGTGTCGGCTACACCAACTACCCCGACAATGTCGTGCAGCACTTCGTCAAGCAGGCGGCCGAGGGTGGCATCGACCTCTTCCGCGTCTTCGACTGCCTGAACTGGGTCGAGAACATGCGGGTCGCCATGGACGCCGTCGGCGCGGAGGGGAAACTCTGCGAAGCGGCGATGTGCTACACCGGCGACATCGGCGATCCCGCCCGCGCCAAATACGACCTGAAATATTATGTCGGCCTCGCCAAGGAACTGGAAGCCGCCGGCGCCCATATTCTCGCCGTCAAGGACATGGCCGGCCTGCTGAAACCCGCCGCCGCCCGTGTGCTGTTCAAGGCGTTGCGCGAGGCGACCGACCTGCCCATCCATTTCCACACGCACGACACGTCGGGCCTGTCGGCCGCCACCGTGCTGGCCGCCGTGGACAGCGGCGCGGACGCCATCGACGCGGCGATGGATTCCTTCTCCGGCAATACCTCGCAGCCCTGCCTGGGCTCGATCGTCGAGGCCCTGAAGGGCTCCGACCGCGACCCGGGCCTGGACCCGGAATGGATACGGAAGATCTCCTTCTACTGGGAGGCGGTACGCAACCAGTATTCCGCCTTCGAGAGCGATCTCAAGGGGCCTGCGTCCGAAGTCTACCTGCACGAGATGCCGGGCGGCCAGTTCACCAATTTGAAGGAACAGGCCCGCTCGCTCGGCCTGGAAACCCGCTGGCACGAGGTGGCGCAGGCGTATCACGACGTGAACCTGATGTTCGGCGACATCGTCAAGGTCACGCCGTCGTCCAAGGTCGTTGGCGACATGGCACTGATGATGGTCAGCCAGGATCTGACTGTCGCCGATGTCGAGAATCCTGCCAAGGACATCTCCTTCCCGGATTCGGTGGTCTCCATGCTGCGCGGCGACCTCGGCCAGCCTCCAGGCGGCTGGCCGGAAGCCCTGCAGAAGAAGGCGCTGAAGGGCGAAACGCCGATCACCGCCCGTCCCGGCTCGCTTCTCAAGGCCGCCGACCTGAAGGCCAATCGCAAGGACATCGAGGAAAAGCTCGGCCGCAAGCTTACGGAGCAGGAATTCGCCTCCTGGCTGATGTACCCGAAAGTCTTTTCGGACTTCGCCGCCGCGCAGGACATCTACGGTCCGGTCAGCGTGCTGCCCACGCCGATCTATTTCTACGGCATGAAGGCCGAGGACGAGATCTTCGTCGACATCGAGAAGGGCAAGACGCTGGTGATCCGCTGCCTTGCCATCGGCGAGGTCAACGAGAAGGGCATGGTCACCGTCTTCTTCGAGATCAACGGCCAGCCGCGCCGCGCCAAGGTTCCGGACCGGGCGCACGGCGCCTCCAACGGCAAGGCCCGCCGCAAGGCGGAGCCGGGCAACGACGCCCAGGTCGGCGCCCCGATGCCGGGCGTCATCTCGGCGCTCGCGGTCAATGCCGGGCAGGCCGTGAAGGCGGGCGACGTGCTCCTGTCCATCGAGGCGATGAAGATGGAGACGGCCATGCACGCTGAGCGCGACGGCACCATCGCCGAGGTGCTGGTGAAGACCGGCGACCAGATCGACGCCAAGGACCTGCTCGTCGCCTTCGAGTAGGTTCGGTGATCAAGCGGCCGGCCTGCGGCTCGGCCTGCCGGCCGGGAGGTCGATCGAACGCAAATGCTCGCGACCGACCCGTCGGCATGCGGCGTCTTGGCTGTGAGTAACGGTGGCGGCAATGCGCATCGACGTCAAAGACCCGGCCGACGAGCCCAAACCGGCGAAACGAGATGTCCAGACCGCTCAAAAAGCGCCGTCCGTGAAGCTCAAAAGTCGCACAAACTCCTGACATTTGTGCCAGGCCATTGAAACCGCTGGATTTTCAGGACTTCATCCGTTTTGCTTGGCACCGTCGCAAGCGCTCGCCTGCACGGCTTGGCAACGACGATTGCCCTATCGCCGGGTTCGAATTGTCATGAGCCGCCATTTCCGTTGCGATTCGACCCGACTGCGGCTATATAAATCGTGATTTCCCAAAAAATCGGTGGTTCTGACCACCGCCCGCGCTAGGGACGCGGGCGAACGAGAGGATATTTTCGCGATGGCAAACACCCTGCTCATGCCCAAGGCGACCGCCGTCTGGCTGGTCGACAACACCGCCCTTTCCTTCGACCAGATCGCCCAGTTCTGCTCGCTGCACCCGCTTGAGGTGAAGGCCATCGCCGACGGCGAATCAGCCCAGGGAATCAAGGGCATGGACCCCATCATGACCGGCCAGCTGTCGCGCGACGAGATCGCCAAGGCCGAGAAGGACCAGAACTACCGCCTGCGCTTGTCCGACCCGAAGGTGCGTGTTCCCGAATCGAAGCGCCGTTCGCCGCGCTACACGCCGCTGTCGAAGCGCCAGGATCGCCCCAACGCCATCCTCTGGCTGGTGCGCAACCATCCCGAACTCAAGGACGCGCAGATTTCGCGCCTCGTCGGCACCACCAAGTCGACCATCGAGCAGATCCGCGACCGCAAGCACTGGAACGCCGCCAATCTTCAGCCGATGGACCCGGTAACCCTCGGACTTTGCTCGCAAATCGACCTCGACATCGAGGTGCAGCGCGCCTCCGCCGGCAAGCCGGCGCCGGCGCCCACCGGCGACACGCTGCTGCCGGCCTCGATGACCGAGCGGCTGACGCCCGTGGTCGACAAGCCGAGGAGCGAAGACGACGAACTCGATGCCGATGCGGTGTTCGCAAAGCTCTCGGCGCTCAAGGGCAAGCCGGAAGACGACGAGTAGGCGTCAGTCAAGGTGCGCGGGAGTTAGGATTCCCGCGCCCGCCCGGTCGATCCCATATCGTCGCCGGTACGTTCCATGGTCCGGTAGAAGTCGGCGAGCAGCTTGCCCTTCTCGGGCTTGAACTTGCGCTCGGCGCAAGCGACGCTGGCGATGCGGTCGATGCGGAAAGCGCGGAAATCGCCGCGCATCTCGCACCAGGCAACCAGCGTCCACACCTTGCCCCAGAACCACAAGCCAAGCGGCCGCACGTCGCGCATGGAGCCGCGGCCGCCCTCGTCCTTGTAGTCGAGGGTGAGGACCGTGCGGCTCTCGACCGCGCGTTCGATCAGGTCGATCGCCTGGCGGTCCGCGTCGCTGACCACCCACATCGGCGTATGGATCTCGGTCCGCGCGATGCGGTCCTTCTCGCTGTCGGGCAGCACGGCTCCGATCTTGACCAGCGCCTCCTCGGCCGCCCGCGCCATCGCCGCGCCGCCGAAGGCGCGCACCATGCGCGCGCCCGCCACCAATGCAACGATCTCGTCACGCGTGAACATGAGCGGCGGAAGGTCGAAGCCCTCCCGCATGATGTAGCCGACGCCCGCCTCCCCGTCGATCGGCACACCGGTCGACTGCAGATCGGCGATGTCGCGATAGATGGTCCGCTCCGAGACTTCGAGCCACTGCCCGAGCTTTTGCGCGGTCACCAGGCGGCCGCCACGGAAATGCTGGACGATCTGGAAGAGACGGTCTGCGCGCCGCATGGATCAATCTCCGAGCCCTTCCCGCCGCCGCTGCTCGGCGACGAAGTCCGCGCCGAATGTCAGCCGCTTCGTCGTCGGCGTGCTCGCGTCGAGCACCCGCCAGAACGGCGTGATGTCCTTGAGCGGCATGCCGCGCTGCAATGCCTCGTTGGCCGCTTCCGCGACGGTCCTGAGATGATATCCCATATAGACCGGGCAGGACACCTCGGCGCCGTTTTCGATCGCCAATGCGGTACGCAGGGCGCGCACGTCGACCTTCACGCCCTCCGGAATCGACCGAATGAAATCGTCGACCTGGCGCGCCGTGGGCACCAGCATCGTCTGCCCCTCGATCATGTCGCCGACGGTGCGCGGCGAGGGCTTGACCACCGGCTGTCCGGTATCGAGCCTGTCGGTCCAACTCTTCATCAGGCGTTTCCCGTCGGAACGAAAAGCCCAAAACTGTTACCGTCCGGATCGAGGCAATAGGCGAAGCGCCCGGCCGGGATCTCGATCGCCGGAGAGACCACCTTGCCGCCATTCTCCGTCACCCGCTTCATGCCGTCTTCCAGCGGCGCCGAGACGGCCAGATGGATGGTCGGTCCCGTGCCGGCAGGCGCCGGTTTTCCCGGATAGACGTGCCCGGAGGCGCCGGGCACTGCGGCGGCGAACATCGCGATCGGGTTCGGCCCGGACGCTTCCAGCGACAGCGCGTTCTGCAGTACCGCGCCGTAGAAGCGCTGCGCCGCAACCATGTCCGTTACCGGGATCTCGAACCAGATCGATGCTCTGGGTGGCGTATAGCTGGCCATGACGGCTCTCCTCGAACTGCTGACATTACTCTTGCCATGCTCCTCCTGACAGCATTCTGTCAGGAGGAGAGTCACGACGGTGGCAGGTATTCTCTTGCGTAAAGCCCCTTCGTCTCGGAAAGCTCGGCTTCCCGCTCCGGGTAGAGGGCTGACAGGAACGCGTGGGCGAATGTACCGGGCGCCGATCCCGGCGCGGATATGATCCTGCCATCCGCCACGGCATGAGGGACGTCCACATATCCCTCTTGCCCCGCATAGTCCGGCAGATGGGCGAGGATCCAGTCACGGGCGTTGCTGGTGTGTTTCGCTTGCGCGAACAAACCGGCGCGGGCAAGCGGCAGCGTCCCGGCGCAAATACCTCCGACCACGCCGCCGCGTTCCGCGATTGCATTGAGCAACGGCGCAAGGTCCGGCGCGCCCGGAGTCGGCCAGAGGTCGGAGCCGATGACAGCAAGCGCATCCAGATCGGCATTCTCCGAAACAGCAATGTCGCGGTCGGGTGTCAGCAGAAAGCCGCCTATCGACCGGACGGGTTTTCGGCCTGGCGACAGGGCCACGGCCTTTGCGCCGAACCACTCGACAGCCGAGGCCGAAAGCAGGCCAAACTCCCAATCGGCAAAACCCTGGACGAAAACGAACCCGATCGTGTTTGCTTTCTGCATCACCGTCCTCCAGACCCGTCACGGCGGCAGATATGTCGCCGCCCGTCCTTCATTCCGTGCTCCGCGGCCCTCAGTTGAACACGGCGGGCTTACCGAACCGGTCGGGCCAACCGATGTCCTTGCGGATGTCGGCCGGCAGCGAATTGAGAAACCGCTCGGTGCGGGCTTCATTGCGAAGGGTCTGCATCTTGCCCCTGTACTGGCGGATCGAGCGGACGACGTTCAGCGGATTCATGATGGCTTCTCCTCATTTTTACGAAGCCATCATCGCACACCCCTCCTGACAGCACTCTGTCAGGTGGTTGCCCCTTCGTTCAGGGCGCCGGCACAGGCACCGTGTAGTTGAGGGCGAGCCGTCCGCCATCTGCGTAGAGCGTCTGTCCGGTCACGTAGCTTGCCTCGTCGGAGGCCAGGAAAGCGGCGATCGCCGCGATCTCGTCGGGCTCGCCGATACGCCCCAGCGGCGTGCGCGACAGCAGCCGGTTGCGGGCTCCGGCATCGCTGTTGGTCGCCGAAAGCATGTCGGTGGCGATCGAGCCCGGACCGATTGCATTGACGCGGATGCCATGCGGCGCCAGCGCCAGCGCCATCACACGGGTCAACTGGTTGACGCCGCCTTTCGAGACCGAATAGGCGACCTGGTCGGGGATCGCGACCACTGCGTTGATCGACGACATGTTGACGATCGAGCCAGGGCTGCCGCCTTGCTTGACCTTGTCGACCATATACCGCGCCACCGCTTGTCCCGACAGGAACGAGCCTTTCAGGTTGACGTGCAGCACACGGTCGAAATCCTCATCGCTGAGGTCGAGGAACGCCTGCCCGTGGACGATGCCGGCGTTGTTGACGAGGATGTCGATGTCGCCGAAATGCTCCAGCGTCGCGGCGACGAGGTTATGCACGTCGAGCCGCTTGCCGACATCGGTCTTGCTGAACTGAACCGCCCCGAACCCCGACAGGTCGCGTTCGGCCTTGCCGCCGCGCTCATTGTCGATGTCGGCGATCATCACCTTGCAGCCATCCTGCAGGAACCGCCGGGCGATGGCAAAGCCGATGCCGCCCGCCGCGCCCGTCACGATCGCCACCTTGCCTTGCAACTTCATGGTCGTTCCTCCGGCCGGCTGAACGTGACGGTGCGGCGGCGCCTGGTCAACAGGCGCCATGCGGTCTTGCCGGTATTCCAGGATTGTGCTGGCGTCGAAGCCACGACACACTATCTACAAACGATAGCCGGAGATAAACGTTCGCAATGCCAATATCCCTAGGCAAGTCGGCCGCGGCATTGATGATCGTGGTTGCGACGCTGTTCGGCGGCGGCGAAGGCCATGCAATCACCCTGCAGCAGCGTCAGCAAGACGAACTCCTGCACAAGCGTCTTGGAATACCGCTGCCCATCATCGAACAGCAGCGGCGAAGGCAGGATTTCCAGGTGCAGCAGCGGCGTTTCCGCGAGCAGGATCGCAGGAGGCTTCAGGACGCGAAGCCAAATCTCGCCGTGCCCAGCATGCGGCCCAATTGCCAGCTTCAGATCCAAGGCAACGAATATCTGCGGCGGAACTGCCGCTGACGCGCGGCCATGCCGCGAATACGCGGTGGCGGGCGTGCCGCTCTTGTCTCGCCTGATCGAAGCAGTTGCCGGCGATCTTCGATGATTTCGCAACCGGCATCGCCCCGAAATGCCCCGACCTGACCTGACCTTGCGTCTGTCACTGATCAGCGGCTGAGGTAGTTTCGCGGCATGCATTGCCGGATCGTGCCGGCGGGCGGTTGGCGGCTGCCGGGAAACCGGTATCCCAGCCAGCGGTCAGGCGCGCGGGAGATGGTTCGAGATGGTCGCATGGACCGGCACCGTAGCCAACGAATTCAAGAGCGGCAGCGCCGATGCCGACCAGCTCGACGGCGCCGGCGGCAACGACGTGCTGCACGGCCTTGACGGCGACGACGAACTGCGCGGCGGCGCCGGCGACGACGAGATTTATGGCTGGCAAGGAGCCGACCAGCTCTTCGGCGGTGACGGCAACGACTGGATCGTCATGGGCCGCCCCGATTTCTACGGCACGCCGGGCGGTACCTATGGATCCGACATAGCCGATGGCGGCAACGATGTGGACATGATCGTGATCAGTTGGTGGAACCAGCTGATCAACGGCGTGGCCACTTCGATCACGCTGGATTTTGGCAATGGCACCTTCACCGTTCACGGCGGCGGCTCGGACTGGGAGAAGGCGTCGAATTTCGAGCAGCTTTCTTACTACGGGTCGGAAGGCGGCGACGTCATCACCGGCGGCGACAGCGACGACTTCTTCCAGCTCGGCGGCGGCAACGACATCCTGCGCGCCAAGGCCGGCGACGACTACATCTACGACAATGGCGGCAAGTTCGACATCGACGCCGGCACCGGACTCGACACGCTCCGGCTGGACACGCTGACGCTTCTGACATCGGGCGCGACCTTCAAGCTGACCGGCAGCGGCGTGGCGACGGTCGGCGGGTCGCTGAGCGGCACCGTCAAGAACGTCGACGCCCTCTACATCGAATGGAACAGCGGCACATCCTTCGCCGATTTCTTCACTGGCGGGAACTACGACGACACGATCCACGGCGGCGCCGGAAACGACACGATCGAAGGCGGAGGGGGTAACGACAAGCTCGTCGGCCAGGCCGGCGACGACGTCATCCGTGGCGGCGCCGGCAACGATTCGATCGACGGCGGCGGCTTTCTCGGCGTCAATCCGAACTTTACCGGCTACGACATCCTCTACGGCGACGACGGCAACGATTCGCTCGATGCCGGCTCGGACGGCAGCACCATGCGCGGCGGCAACGGCAATGACAGCCTGGGCGGCAGTGATGAGGTCGACATCCTCTACGGCGATGCGGGCAATGACGGGCTCTACGGCGGCGGGGGCGACGACAAGATCTATGGCGGCGACGGCGATGACGGCATCCGCTGCGACGACGGCGCCGACCGGATCGACGGCGGGGCCGGCAATGACGGCATCACTTTCTACTGGGCCGAGGTCGATCCGGCGACGTTGCGCGAAAACGGCGCGACGGCCGACCTCGAGGACCAGAGCAGGAACAAGGGCCGCGAGGCCGTAGGCGACATCTACATCTCGATCGACAACATCCACGGCACCTACAACGGCGAGGACACGCTGCGGGGAAACGACGCCGACAACATTCTCGATGGCGACGGCAACGCCGACATACTGGAAGGGCGCGGCGGCGCCGATCAGCTTATTGGCGGCCCTGGCGTCGGCATACGCGCACTGGATACCGCCTCATACCTGAGCGCTCCAACCGGGGTTATCGCCAATCTTGCAGCGCCGGCCGGCAACACCGGCGACGCCAAGGGCGACACCTACGTTTCGATCGAAAACCTCGAAGGCTCGGCCTTCGCCGACAAGCTCACCGGCAACACGGTCGCCAATGTGCTGACCGGCCTCGGCGGCAACGACACGCTGGCCGGCGGGGCCGGCGCCGACCGGCTCGACGGCGGAACCGGCGCGGACAAGATGGATGGCGGCGCCGACAGCGACAGCTATGTCGTGGACAACGCGGCCGATATTGTCATCGAGGCGGCGGGCGGCGGCACCGCCGACCGGGTGTCGGCGAGAGTGAGCTATGCGCTTGCGGCCGGCGTCGAGGTCGAGCTTTTGACCACCACCTCGTCCGGCGGAACCGGCGCGATCGACCTCGCCGGCAACGCGCTGAAGCAGGAGATCACCGGCAATGCCGGCGTCAACACGCTGAAGGACGGCGGCGGCGCGGGCGATGTACTACGCGGCATGGGCGGCAACGATACCTATCTGGTCTACAGCGCCGCCACGACGATCGTCGAAGCCGCCTCGCAAGGAACCGCCGACAGGCTCATGGCGGCTGTCGACTACAAGCTCGGTTCGGGCGTCTACGTGGAGCAGCTGACGACCACGAGCGCCGCCGGGACTTCGGCGATCGACCTCACCGGCAATGCACTGAAGCAGGAGATCATCGGCAACGCTGGCGCCAATGTCCTGCATGACGGCGGCGTGGGCGTAGCCGACACACTGAAAGGCCTCGGCGGCAACGACACGTACCTGATCTACAATTCCGGCGATCTCATCGTCGAGGGTTCCTCGCAGGGCACCTTGGACAAGGTCGCCGCTGCGATCGACTACACGCTCGGCGCCGGCGTCCATGTCGAGTCCATGCAGACCACCAGCGCGGCCGGAACCTCGGGCATCGATCTCACCGGCAACGAGATCGCCCAGAAAATCACCGGCAACGCCGGCTCGAACATCCTCGACGGCAAAGGCGGCAACGACACGCTGACGGGTGGCAATGGCAAGGATTTTTTCGTCTTCTCGACCACGCTCGGCGCGTCGAATGTCGACGTTGTCACCGACTTCAGCGTGACGGACGACACGATACGGCTGGAAAACGCCGTCTTCACCACACTGGCAACAACCGGCCCGCTTGACGCCTCGGCCTTCTGGTCGAATGCGACGGGACTAGCGCATGACGCCAGCGACCGCATCATCTACGAGACCGACACCGGCAAGCTCTGGTACGACGCCGACGGCGCTGCTTCGGGCGGCGGTGTCCATTTCGCCACGCTCACCGTCGGCCTCAGCCTCACCAGCGCCGATTTCGTCGTGGTGTAGACGGCGAAGCGCCCGCGTAAGGAAGTCCGCTCCCGCCCCTGTCGGCCGACCTCATTCAGGACGGCGATCCTTCCCATCCCCGCGGGCATCGAGCGATATTGCTGACGGATGTTGTCAAGAAGACATCGCCGCCTGCTTGTTTCATGCCGGGCTCGTTCCTAACTGCACCGCACAAGAAACGTCATCCAGCCTTGCCAGACAACCCGGCACTCGCGTTTGGGTTCGGTGTACCGGGGTCCAACCGCAAGGAAAATACCAGCACTATCCAAGCCATAGCCGGATTGTCATCGCCCCAGGATATGCCGCACTGCAACAGGGCTTGATAAACCATCCCGGCTGGCTCCATAAATCGATTATAGCGCGCAAGCGGCCGATGAGAGGGCGCATATGGATATGACCTGCATTTCCTCCAGACGTTCGACGCCGCGCTCGGGCACGGCAAGACTGCGTGCCCTGATCGCCGGGCTCTCGGCGGCGCTGCTGCTATCGGTGTCGGCAGCTTCGGCCCAGCAGCAGGCGCCTACCGTGACGGTGGCGAAACCCGTGGTGCGCGACATCGTCGAGGACGACGAGTTCGTCGGCCGCTTCGAGGCCGTCGACGAGGTCGCCGTACGCTCCCGCGTCGCCGGCTATCTGCAGGAGGTCCACTTCCGCGACGGCGCCCTGGTCAAGAAGGACGACCTGCTGTTCACGATCGACCAACGCCCATACCAGGCCACCTATGATGCGGCGAAGTCACAAGTCGACGTGACCACCAGCGCCCTCGAGTTCGCGAGGATGCAACTCGAGCGCGCCGAGACGCTGACCAAGTCCGGCAATTTGTCGGTCTCGACCCTGGACGACCGGCGCCGCGAGTTCCTGGGCGCGCAGGCCCTGCAGCAGGGCGCAGAGGCAACTTTGCGTACCGCCAGTCTCAACCTAGAATTCACCGAGATCAAGGCGCCGCTCGCTGGCCGCATCGGCCGCCGGCTGGTGTCTGTGGGCAATCTTGTGCAGCCCGATTCGACGCTGCTCACCACGATCGTCGCCGTCGATCCGATCGATTTCTACTTCGATATCGACGAGCGTTCCTACTTTGCCTACGCCCGCGATGCCCGCACCCGCGGCGGCGTGATGCAGGAGGGCGGTGGCGGGCTCGACGTGGTCGTGCATGTCGCCGACCGCAACGAGGTGGCCTTCAACGGCAAGCTCGACTTCGCCGAGAACCGGCTGGACCAGCAGACCGGCACGATGCGCGTGCGCGCCCGCTTCGACAACAAGGACGGCGTGCTGCAGCCCGGCATGTTCGGCCGCGTCAACGTTCCCGGCTCCCTGCCGCACAAGGGCATTCTCGTGCCTGACGAGGCGATCGGCGCCGACCAGAACCGCCGCATCGTCTATGTCGTCGATGACGCCGGCCTGGTCTCCACCAAACCGGTGCGCACCGGCCCCCGCATCGACGGATACCGGGTGATTCGCGAAGGCCTGACCGGCGACGAGACCGTCGTCGTCAACGGCCTGATGCGCGTGCGCCCCGGTGTCACCGTCAAGCCCGAGATGACCACCTTGCCGCCGAAAGCGACCGAAGGTCAGACGCAATGAGTTTCTCGCATTTTTTCGTCAACCGCCCGATCTTCGCGGCGGTGCTGTCGATCGTGCTCTTGATCGTTGGCTCGATCGCCTACACCCAGCTTCCGGTCGCGCAATATCCGGAAATCGCGCCGCCGACCATCGTGGTCCGCGCGTCCTATCCCGGCGCCGACGCCGAGACCATCGCCGCGACGGTGGCGACGCCGATCGAACAGGAAGTCAACGGTGTGGAGCACATGCTCTACATGTCGTCCTATTCCTCCAACGACGGCGCCATGGCGCTGACCATCACCTTCAAGCTCGGCACCGACCTCGACCAGGCACAGGTGCTGGTGCAGAACCGGGTGTCGATCGCCGAACCGCGTCTTCCCGAGGAGGTGCGGCGGCTCGGCATCACCACGGCCAAGAGTTCGCCGGACCTGATGATGGTCGTCCACATGCTGTCGCCCGACGACACCTACGACCAGCTCTACGTCTCCAATTATGCCCGCACCCGCATCCGCGACGTGCTTTTGCGGCTCGACGGTGTCGGCGACGTGATCATTTTTGGCGAACGCGAATATTCGCTGCGCATCTGGCTCGATCCACAAAAACTGTCGGGCTACGGCATGACCGCCGGCGATGTGGTGGAATCCTTGCGCGAACAGAACGTGCAGGTTTCGGGCGGCTCGATCGGCGCGCCGCCGATCGACGATGGCACGGCCTTCCAGTACACGGTAACAACCCAGGGCCGCTTCGACGACGCCCGCGATTTCCGCTATGTCATCGTCAAGTCCACCGAAGACGGCCGCCTGATCACGCTGCAGGACGTGGCGCGCATCGAACTCGGCGCCAAGGATTACGTCACCAACTCCTATCTGAACGGCAAGCAGGCTGTGGCGCTCGGCATCTTCCAGCGGCCCGGCACCAACGCGCTGGCCTCGGCGGAAGAGATTCAGCGAACCATCAAGGAGCTTTCGGCCGATTTCCCCAAGGGGCTCGCCTACGACATCATCTACAACCCGACCGAGTTCATCGCCGAATCGATCAACGAGGTCTACAAGACCATCATCGAGGCGATCCTGCTGGTCGTCATCGTCATCATCGTCTTCCTGCAAAGCTGGCGCATGGCGATAGTGCCGATCGTCGCGATCCCCGTCTCGCTGATCGGCACCATGGCGGTGCTGCTCGCGCTCGGCTTCTCGCTGAATATGCTGACTTTGTTTGGCCTTGTGCTGGCGGTCGGCATCGTCGTCGACGACGCCATCGTGGTGGTCGAGAATGTCGAGCGCAACATCGCGATGGGGCTCAGTCCGCGCGGAGCCGCGCATCGCACCATGGACGAAGTGGGCACGGCGGTCATCGCCATCTCGCTGGTGCTGATCGCCGTGTTCGTGCCCACCGCCTTCATCCCCGGCATCTCCGGCCAGTTCTATCTGCAATTCGCCATCACCATTGCGGTGTCGACGGCGATCTCGGCCTTCAATTCGCTGACGCTGTCGCCGGCGCTGGCCGGCGTCCTGTTCAAGCCGCATGGCACGCAACACTCCAGCTTCTTCCTCGCCCGCTTCGGCCGCACGCTCGCCAACGGCTTCAACCGCGGTTTCGACGCGATGGCGCATGGCTACGCCAGGCTTGTGCATTTCCTCGTCGGTTCGACGACGATGCTGCTGGTCATGCTGGCGATCTTCGCCGGCCTGATCTACGGCACCTACCACATGCTCCAAATAGTGCCGCGTGGCTTCATTCCGCAGATGGACCAGGGCTACGCGATCGTCGTCATCCAACTCCCTGAGGGCGCATCGCTGGGCAGGACCGACGCGGTGGTGCGGAAGGCATCGGACATCATCCGCGCCACGCCCGGCGTTGCCAACGCGGTCGCCTTCGCCGGTTTCTCCGGTGCCACTTTCACCAACGCCAGCAATGCCGGCGTGGTCTTCGCGCCGTTCAAGAGTTTCGAGGAACGGCTCGAGCACGGCCAGTCGGCCGGTCAGATCATCGGCCAGTTGTTCGGCACCCTGCAGAGCATCCAGGAAGCCTTCATCATCGCCGTGCCGCCTCCATCGGTGCGCGGCATCGGCAATTCCGGCGGCTTCAAGATGATGCTGCAGGAGCGCAACAGCGCCGACATGCGGCCGATCCTGGCGCTCGCCTACCAGATCATGGGCGTCGCCAACCAGACCCCCGGCCTGACCGGCGTGTACACCACCTTCTCGGCGTCCAGCCCGCAATTCTACCTGGAGATCGATCGCGACAAGGCACGCATGCTCAACGTGCCGATCCCCAACATCTTCGAGACGCTGTCGATCAATCTCGGCACGGCCTATGTCAACGACTTCAACGCCTTCGGCCGCGTCTACCAGGTGCGGGCGCAGGCCGACCAGGCGTTCCGCGTCGATCGGGATGACATATTGAGGCTCAAGGTGCGCTCGGCGACGGGCGCACTGGTGCCGCTCGGCACGCTGGTCGAGATCCGCGACGTGACCGGCCCCTCGCTGGTGCAGCGCTACAACATGTACGTGTCGGTGCCGGTGCAAGGCAACGCCGCGCCCGGCGTATCAACCGGCACGGCGCTCGACCTCATGGAAAAGGTCGCGGCCGAGAACCTACCGCAGGGAACCTCCTACGAGTGGACCGAACTGGCGCTGCAGGAAAGGCAGACCGGCAATACGGCGGTCTTCATCTTCGGCCTGTCGGTACTGTTCGTGTTCCTGGCGCTGGCGGCACAGTATGAGAGCTGGGTCATGCCCTTCGCGATCGTGCTGATCGTTCCGCTCGGCGTGCTGGCGGCCTTGCTCGGCGTCGCCTTCCGGGGACTGGACAACGACATCCTGGTGCAGATCGGGTTGATCGTGCTGGTCGGCCTTGCGGCGAAGAACTCGATCCTGATCGTCGAGTTCGCCCGACAAGCGCAGGAACGCGGCGCGACCCCGGTCGAGGCGGCCGTGGAAGCGGCAAGGCTCCGCCTGCGGCCGATCCTGATGACCGCCTTCGCCTTCATCCTCGGCGTCGTGCCGCTGATGATCGCCACCGGCCCCGGCGCCGAGATGCGCCAGTCGCTCGGCACGGCGGTGTTTTCCGGCATGCTCGGCGTGACCATCGTCGGCCTGTTCCTGACGCCGGTGTTCTACGTGACGCTGCGGCGGCTGGTGCCCTACCGCCCGCCGGCCGATACCGAGACGCCGGTGCTCACGCCAGGTGAGTGACTGAAACTCGCGTAAGCGGGCCGCGATGGGGTCGCTCCCGCGATTCAGACTGCCGGACGGTTGGAATTCGGCAAGGAACGGACGGGCCGCCTGGTCGAGCGGCTCATCCGTTTTTCAACGTCGAACTTCGGTGTCAGATGACGCTGAAATCCGCGTTGGTCAAAAGCAGGCCTGTGGTCAGGGTGGCGAAATGAACAGCGGCAGTCGCCCCCGTTCCGTCGGCGTCGTAAAACAGCTTGCCCGTGTCGGTCTCGTAGATGATGCGGTCGGTGCTGTCGCCGGCGGTGCCCGTTGCGTTGACACGGAAGGCGGCTGACGCCAATGTGCCGGTTGCGGTGAGCGCCTTGAAGACGGCGTTCTCCAGTTGAATGGTGTCGTCGGCGACAGAGAAGTCCTTGACGGTGTCGACATTGCTGGTGCTGAGCGTGTTTGCGAACCGGAAAGAATCCAGGCCGCCGCCGCCAGTCAGTGTGTCCGAGCCTGAACCGCCGTTGAGAATATTTTTGCCGGAGTTACCGGTCAGGATATTTGCCAGCGAATTGCCTACGCCGTTGATGGCGCTGCTGCCCGTTAGCGTCAGCCTTTCCACATCACCGAACACCTTTGTCGTATCGGCAAGGCTGAAGGTGATCGACGACTTCACCGTGTCCGTCCCCTCCCCGCCATCGTAACTCTCGTCGACGATATCGCCGGCATTGTCGACGACATAGGTATCGTTGCCCGCGCCGCCGCGCATGTCGTCGGCCCCGCCCTTGCCGTCCAGCAGATCGTCGCCGTCGAGCCCGCGCAGACGATTGGCGGCGCTGCTTCCCACGAGCGTGTCGTCGCTATCAGTGCCGCGGGCCCACTCGATGCTAACAAGGGTATCTTGCCGTCCGAACCCGTCGACGGCCAGGCCGGTGGTCAGGTTGACGGTGACGCTTGCATTGCCGTCGAAACGAGTGTCACGGTCGTAGCGGACCTCGTCAATCCCGCCCTTGCCGTCGATCTTGTCGCGGCCGCCATATCCGATAAACTGCTCGTCCGACGACGATCCGTTTAAAGTGTCCGCGAATTGTGTTCCACGATACTGTTCGAAGCCGGTAAAAGTCTCGCTGTTGCCCCAGGCGTCATTGACGGTGCCGGCCTGCGCATTGAGTACGATGCCGCGCAACGCGGCATCGTCATAGTATGCGAACTGGAAACTCAATGTGTCGAAGCCGGCGCCGCCGTCAAAAGTGTCGTCGCCTTGGCCGCCGTCGACATAGTCGTCGCCTCCGCCGCCTTTGAGCACATCGTTGCCGGCGTGGCCATAGAGCTCGTCATTGCCGGATGACCCGTTAATGGCGTCGTTGCCGTTCATCAGCCATGAATTCATGCTCCAGGCATCATAGCCATTCTCGTAATAACAGGTCTCCGAAACATCGAAGACATCAGTCAAGGGCCGGTTCAGGCCAGTAAGCGTCTGCACGACGGTGGTGCCGTCATCGAGAAAGACCTGCAGTCCGGACATCGTGCCGCCGGTGGGAAAACCGTCGGCGTCGTAAGTGAAGCCCACTCCATTCAGCCGAAGGACAAGGCCGCTCTCCAGCCGGTAGACGATCCGCGTCGCATTCGGCGTTCCTACGATTTCTGCGCCATTGAGGAAAATCAATTCGCCCAGTGACGGATTGTAGTCCCCGAACTCAGGCAGATACTTTCCACCCGGAAATGACATTGTTACTGTCGGCATTTTGTCCACCCCTGAAATAATCACGTTGCTTTAGCCCTGCAACAACAGGGATAGCACAAGTGCTTAAGGGTGCAATTGCCGTTTTAACAAATCTGAAACCATCGTAAACTTCGGTGTAGGGACACAACACAATTTGGTCTCACCGCAGTTTCGCGAACAAACGCCGGCCTTGCGGAACGTCCTCGGTAAAATTCACCCCTCATTGAACGATTGGCCAGGCTTTCGATGCTTCTCATCGCGACACCACCGCACCTTCGCCGCCAATCCCCCTCCCCGCCAGCGCCGCAGCGATCTCGTCCAATATCGCCGGGTCGTCGATCGTCGCCGGCATCGTCCACGGCTCGCGGTCGGCGATCTTCTGCATGGTCGCGCGAAGAATCTTGCCGGAGCGCGTCTTCGGCAGCCGCTTGATCACCACCACGGTCTTCAACGCCGCGACCGCGCCGATGCGGTCTCGCACCAGCGCCACGATCTCGCGCTCGACCTCCACCGCATCGCGGTTCACGCCGGCATTGAGCACGACGAAGCCGCAGGGCACCTGCCCCTTCATCGCGTCGGCGATGCCGATCACCGCGCATTCGGCGACGTTCTGGTGCTCCGCCAGCACTTCCTCCATGCCGCCGGTCGACAGCCGATGCCCGGCGACGTTGATGATGTCGTCGGTGCGAGCCATGATGAAGAGATAGCCGTCGCCGTCGACCAATCCGGCGTCGGCGGTTTTGTAGTAACCGGGGAACTCGGCAAGGTAGGCATCGCGAAAACGCTGGTCGGCGTTCCACAGCGTCGGCAGGCAGCCGGGCGGCAGTGGCAGTTTCAGCACGACATTGCCGAGCGTTCCCCGCACCACCGGATGCCCCGCGTCGTCCAGCACCTGCACGTCGAAGCCAGGCATCGGCACGCCCGGCGAGCCGTGTTTAACCGGCAGCCTGCCGAGCCCGACCGGATTCTGGGTGATCGGGTGGCCGGTCTCTGTCTGCCACCAGTGGTCGATCACCGGCACGCCCAGCATCCGCTCGGCCCATTCGAGCGTCGGCGGGTCGGCGCGCTCGCCGGCCAGAAACAGCGTCCGGAACTTTTTCAGATCATATTTCGGGACGAATGAACCCAGCGGGTCCTGCCCCTTGATGGCGCGGAACGCGGTCGGCGCGGTGAACAGGGCGACCACGCCGTGTTCGGCGATCACCCGCCAGAACGTACCAGCATCCGGCGTGCCGACCGGCTTGCCCTCGAACAGCACCGTCGTGCAGCCATGCAGCAGCGGCGCATAGACGATGTAGGAATGGCCGACCACCCAGCCGACGTCGGAAGCCGCCCAGAACACCTCGCCAGGCTTTATGCCGAACTCATTCTCCATCGACCATTTCAGCGCGACCATGTGGCCGCCATTGTCGCGCACCACGCCCTTCGGCTGGCCGGTCGTCCCCGACGTATAAAGCACGTACAGCGGATCGGTGGCCTTGACCGGCACGCAGTCGACATTGGCCCCCGCCGCCCGCTCGCGCGCCACCTGGTCGGCGAAATCTAGGTCGCGGCCTTCGACCAGATCGCAGCGCTGCTGGTCGCGCTGCAGGATGAGACAGCGCCCGACCTTGTGATGCGCCATGCCGATCGCGCCGTCGAGCAGCGGCTTGTAGGCGACGGTACGCCCCGGCTCCAGGCCGCAGGACGCCGAGATGATCAGTTTTGGCGTCGCGTCGTCGATGCGGGTTGCCAGTTCCCGCGCGGCAAAGCCGCCGAAGACCACGGAATGAATGGCGCCCAGCCGCGCGCAGGCGAGCATGGAAAACACCGCTTCCGGCACCATCGGCATGTAGATGATGACCCGGTCACCTTTTTGCACGCCCTGGTTCTTCAGCACGGACGCCAGCGCCACCACCTCGCGCTTCATCTCGGCATAGGTGAATTTCCTGACCGTGCCTCTCATCGCGCTGTCGTAGATCAGCGCAAGCTGGTCGGCACGCCCGCAGGCGACATGGCGGTCGAGCGCGTTGAAGCACGTGTTGCATTCCGCACCCGCGAACCACCGGCCATAGACGCCCGCCTCCGCGTCGAACACCTTGTCCCACGGCTTTATCCAGTCGATGTCGCGCGCCGCCTCGGCCCAGAATGTTTCCGGGTCGGCTTTCCCTGCCGCATAGACCTCGTGATAGCGCGACGTCATCATTCCTCCCGCTCCGATCCCGCGTGGAGCTTAGCCGCCCGCGCGGTCCCGCGTCCACCTGACTATCGGCGTAGGAAAACGCCGGTTACCGCGCGAAGACCATTGCGGACTGCAGATTGCGCTTTGACAGCGCTACGCGGGCCTGCTCAAAACGTCGCATGTCGAAAGCGCTGTCGCTCGTCATCGTCGCCATGATGATCATCCAGATCATCAAGCCGCTAGGCGTGCCCGGGCTGCGGCAGCGGCGCGATTTCTGGAAGCTGGCGGTGGCGGCGCTGGCCGCGATCTCGCTGACGGTGATTCTGAGCCACGCGACGGTGTGAGATGTTCCCTTCTCCCCGTTTACGGGCAGAAGGTGGCCCGAAGGGCCGGGTGAGGGGCGGCGCCTCCCCTCAAAGCTTCGCACCGCCCCTCATCTGCCTGCCGGCATCTTCTCCCCCGTAGACGGGGAGAAAGAGAGCTTTCACCCCTTCTTCAGCACCTCGATGCCCGGCAGGGGCTTGCCTTCCATCCATTCGAGGAAGGCGCCGCCGGCGGTCGACACATAGGTGAAATCATCCGCCACGCCGGCATGGTTGAGCGCCGCCACCGTGTCGCCGCCGCCGGCGACGGACACCAGCCGCCCCGCCTTGGTCTCGGCCGCGGCTGCCTTGGCGGCGGCAACCGTCGCCTTGTCGAACGGCACGATCTCGAAGGCGCCGAGCGGGCCGTTCCAGACCAGCGTATTGGCGCGGCCGATCCACTCGACGATCTTGTCCACCGTCTTCGGCCCGACATCCAGGATCATGCCATCAGCCGGTATCTTTTCGATCGGCATCACCTCGTTCGCGGCGCCGGCCTTGAACTCCTTCGCCACCACGCCGTCCGACGGCAGGATGATGGCGCATCCGGCAGTCGCCGCGTCGATCATGATCTGCTTGGCGGTGTCGGCGAGATCGTGCTCGCACAGCGATTTTCCGACATTGGTGCCGCGCGCGGCGAGAAAAGTGTTGGCCATGCCGCCGCCGATCACCAGCGCGTCGACCTTCTTCACCAGATTGGTCAAAAGATCGATCTTGGTGGACACTTTTGCGCCGCCAACGATGGCGACGACGGGGCGTTTCGGATTGCCGAGGCCGGCATGCAGCGCGTCCAGTTCGGCCTGCATGGTGCGGCCGGCATGGGCGGGCAGGTGGCGCGCCAGCCCCTCGGTCGAGGAATGGGCGCGATGCGCGGCCGAAAAAGCGTCGTTGACGAAGATGTCGCCGTTCTTCGCCAGCGCCTCGGTGAAGGCCTTGTCATTCTTCTCCTCACCCTTGTGGAAGCGGGTATTCTCCAGAAGCAATATGTCGCCGTCCTTCATCGCCGACACCGCCGCCTCGGCCTTGTCGCCGATGCAGTCGGCGCCGAAGCCAACCTTCCGGCCGATGATGTCGCCGGTGGCGCGGGCGATCGGTTCCAGCGAGAATTCCGGCGTCGGCCCATCCTTCGGCCGGCCGAAATGGGCGAGCAGGATGACTTTCGCGCCCTTGTCGGAAAGCTCCAGGATCGTCGGCGCGACGCGCTCGATACGGGTGGCGTCGGTCACCTTGCCGTCGGCCATCGGCACGTTGAGGTCGACGCGGATGAGAATGCGCTTGCCCTTCACGTCGCCGATATCGTCGAGGGTCTTGAAGGCGGTCATCGGGCATCTCCGTCGTTGAGTCGCGCGGACATTATCGCGCCGCGCCGTCCATGCAAGCTGGTCTTTCAGCCGACCGTGGTGTCTTCCGACGCGGGGGCCGGCCGCGCCGGCGCAGCGGCTTTCTCGAAGCGCCGCCGCAGATAGGCCTTGATCCGGTCGTGGATTTCCGCCGCCCCGAAGAAAGCCGGAATGGCAGGTGGCGGCGTCGGCTCCAGCGCCACGCCGACGCTGATGATGCGGCCCTTCTCGTCAACGTCGCGTACGATCAGTTCGATCGTCCCGAGGTTCACCCGGTCGGCATATTCGGCATGCCCGCCGAGCTTCGCCACCATCAGCGCGTCGATCGTCAGCCCGCGCTCGGCCGGGCCGAGCTTGGCCTCGTAGGCGGCTTCGAGATCGGTGGCCGGACGCCCCGGATCGACGGCGAAGGCGCCGAAGAAATCCTCATCCTCCGGATCGACCTCGGTGCGGCTGGCAAAGAGGCGATCGAGCAGGCGAGGATAGCGGTCGGGCACGAAGATGTAGACGTGGTCACCGGCCACCAGCCGGCCCGCATCCTGGAATTTGATCGAACGCCCCTCGCGCACCACCAGCGATGGCCGTGCCCAGCGCGGGATGCGCTGGCCGCGCAGCACCGGGCTGCCGGCGACGATCGTATAGGCGAGCAGTTCGTGATGCGCCGAGCCGGGAAGCTCCAGCTCGACCTTCTGCAGCGGCCCCAGCCGCGCCGGCACGATCAGGCCGAGCCGCCGCGCCAGCGGCCCCACTGTCCAGCCCTGCACCACCAGCGACACCAGCACGACGATGAAGGCGGTGTTGAAGATCAGCCTGCCATGCTCCAGGCCCCCGAGGATCGGCGTGATGGCGAGCAGGATCGACACCGCGCCGCGCAGGCCGACCCACGAGATGAACGCCGTCTCCTGTCGCGGCATGCTGAAAGGGATGAGGCAGAGCCACACAGCCAGCGGCCGCGCCACGAACATCAGCACCAGGCCGAGCAGGATCGACGCCGGCAGGATCGGCAGGAACTGCGACGGCGTGGCGAACAGGCCGAGCACCAGGAACATGATGATCTGCGCCAGCCACGACATGCCGTCCTGGAAGCGCTTGAGCACGGAGACCGCGCGGATATCCGAATTGCCGGCGACCAGCCCGGCCAGGTAGACGGCGAGGAAACCCGACCCGCCGATGGTGCCCGCCGCCGCGAAGATCATCAGCGACAGGGTCAGCACGAAGATCGGCAAGAGCCCGCTGTCGAGGTTGAGCCGGTCGACCAGTTTCACGATGCCGTAGCCGCCCGCCAGGCCGATCGCCGCGCCGAACAGCATGTGGGTGACGAAGCCGATGACCAGGTCGAACAGGATGACTTCAGCATGCGGCTGCGCCCCCAGCGCGATGACCTCGACCAGCGTGATGGTCAGGAAGATGGCGATGGGATCGTTGGTGCCGGATTCGATCTCCAGCATGGCGCGCACCCGCTCGCGCAGATTGACGTTGCCGGCGCGCAGCAGGAAGAACACTGCCGCCGCGTCGGTCGACGCCACCGCCGCGCCGAGCAGGAAGGATTCCAGCCAGTTGAGTTCGGTCAGATAAAAGGCGGCCGCGCCGAACAGCGCGGTGGTCAGGATCACGCCCACCGTCGCCAGCGACAGTGCAGGGGCGGCGGCCTGCCGGAAGATCTTGATCGGTGTGCCGAAGCCCGAATCGAACAGGATGACGGCAAGCGCCAGCGAGCCGGCAAAATAAGCCAGCTGCGGATTGTCGAACTTGATGCCAAGTCCATCCTCGCCGGTGGCGAGCCCGATGGCGAGGAACAGCAGCAGCAGCGGGGCGCCGAAGCGAAAGGCGATCAGGCTCGAAAACGCGGCGGCAACCACCAGGGCGGCGCTGACCAGCGTTGCGAGGTAAATTGCCTGATCCATTCCGATTCCGCTTCCTCAATCGCAGGATTGTCGATCAGGGCAGAGTGCGGCGAAGACAAGGCGTTAGGCAACCGATTTGCCGCAAACATTCCGGCAAAACGAAAAACGCCCGGACGAGGCCGGGCGCTGCGAATTTGCAAATGGGTATCGGCAGTTAGGCGATGACCTTACCGAAGGCGACGGCGGTGTCGGCCATGCGGTTGGAGAAGCCCCATTCATTGTCGTACCAGGAGAGAACCGAGACGAAATTGCCGTCCATCACCTTGGTCTGGTCGAGCGCCAGCGTCGAGGAATGCGGGTCGTGGTTGAAGTCGATCGAGACGTTCGGATGCGCGGTGACCGCCAGGATGCCCTTGAGCTTACCGTTCGAGGCCGCGATCACCGCGTCGTTGATCTCCTGCACGGTCGTGTTGCGGCTGGCGATGAACTTGAAGTCGACGACCGAGACGTTCGGCGTCGGCACGCGGATCGAGATGCCGTCGAGCTTGCCTTTGAGGGCCGGCAGCACGAGGCCGATCGCCTTGGCGGCGCCCGTCGAGGTCGGGATCTGCGACAGCGCCGCGGCGCGGGCGCGGTAGAGGTCCTTGTGCATGGTGTCGAGCGTCGGCTGGTCGCCGGTGTAGGAATGGATGGTGGTCATCATTCCCTTCTCGATGCCGACCGCGTCATGCAGCACGGCGGCGAGCGGCGCCAGGCAGTTGGTCGTGCACGACGCATTCGAGATGACCAGGTGGTCCTTGGTCAGCTGGTCGTGGTTGATGCCGTAGACGACCGTCAGGTCGGCGCCGTCGGCGGGGGCCGAGACGATGACGCGCTTGGCGCCGGCGGCCAGATGCGCGGCAGCCTTGTCACGGGCCGTGAAGATGCCGGTGCATTCCAGCGCGATGTCGACGCCGAGTTCCTTCCACGGAAGCTGCGCCGGGTCGCGCACCGCCAGCACCTTGAACTTCTCCTTGCCGACATTGATCATGTCGCCTTCGACCTTGACCTCGTGCGGGAATTTCCCGTGCACGCTGTCGAAGCGCAGCAGGTGCGCATTGGTCTCGACCGGGCCGAGATCGTTGACGGCCACGACGTCGATGTCCTTGCGGCCGGACTCATAGATGGCGCGCACGATGTTGCGGCCGATGCGGCCGAATCCGTTGATGGCAACTCTGACGGTCATGAAATTCCTCCTGTCGCGGTAAAGGCGCGGCTACGGTTGGTGCCGCCCGCTTCTTAGCGTCGGGCGGACAAAGAATCCATATGCCGGAAGGGCGAATTTAAATCGATTAGCTGCTGGTACAGCGCATTATTCCGCCCGTGGGGCATGCGACATGGCGGCGCATGATGGGTGCGCCGCCAGACCGCTGATGAAGGACCGTGAAGCGGCTATTTCTTGTGCAGGCGCTTCTCGACCGCGTCCACCGTCGCCCCGGCGGTGATGCCGAAATGCGGATAGAGCTGCTCGATCGTGCCCGACGCGCCAAAACCGTGCATGCCGATGAAGATGCCGTCGAGCCCGATGAAGCGATCCCAGCCAAGGCGGATACCCGCCTCGATCGCAACCTTGACCTTGGCCTTGCCGATCAGCGCCGCCTTGTACTCCTCCGACTGCTCCTCGAACAGTTCGAAGCAGGGCACCGAGACGACGCGCGTCGGGTGGCCGTGCTGCTGCAGCAGCGTGCGGGCGGCTACCGCGATCTCGACCTCGGAACCGCTGGCGAAGATGGTCACAGCCGCCTCGCCGTCGGCGGTGGCGAGTTCGTAGGCGCCAAGCCGGCACGGATTCTCCTCGTTGAATTCCGTGCGCAGCGCCGGCAGGTTCTGGCGGGTCAGCGCCAGCGTCGACGGCGTCTTCGTGCTCTCCAGCGCGACCTGCCAGCACTCGGCCGCTTCGGTGGCGTCGGCCGGCCGCATGACCAGATGGTTGGGGATCGCCCGCAGCGCCGCGAGGTGCTCGACCGGCTGGTGGGTTGGCCCATCCTCTCCGAGGCCGATGGAATCATGCGTCATCACGAAGATGGTGCGGATGCCCATCAGCGAGGCCAGCCGCATCGATGGCCGAGCATAGTCGGAGAAGCACATGAAGGTGCCGCCGTATGGGATGACGCCGCCATGCAGCGTCATGCCGTTCATCGCCGCCGCCATGCCGTGTTCGCGGATGCCGTAGTGGACGTAGCGGTTGCCGTAATTGCCGGCCGAGATCGCGTTGGTCTGGCTGGTCTTGGTGTTGTTTGAGCCGGTCAAGTCGGCCGAGCCGCCGACGGTTTCCGGCACCACCCCGTTGACGACCTCCAGCGCCATCTCGCTCGACTTGCGGGTGGCGACCTTCGGCTTGTCGACGGCCAGCTTCTTCTTGTAGGCGGCGATCGCCTCGTCGAAGCCGACCGGCAGGTCGCCGCGCATGCGGCGCTCGAACTCGGCGCGCGTGTCGGCGCCGGTTCCGGCCAGCCGGGATTCCCAGTCCTTGCGCTTCTTGGCCGAGTTGAGACCCGCCAGCCGCCATGCGTCGAGAATGTCGGACGGGATCTCGAAGGGCGCGAACTCCCAGCCGAGCGCCTTGCGGGTGGCGGCGATCTCGTCCTTGCCGAGCGCCGAGCCGTGCACCGCCTTGGTGCCGGCCTTGGTCGGCGCGCCGAAGCCGATGGTCGTCTTGCAGGCGATCATCGTCGGGCGGTCGGATTTCTTTGCCAGCTCGATGCAGTTGGCGATAGCTTCCGGATCGTGGCCGTCGCAGGCCAGCGTGTTCCAGCCGCTGGCGGCGAAGCGCGCACCCTGGTCGGTGGAGTCGGCCAGCGACACTGCGCCGTCGATCGAGATGTTGTTGTGGTCCCAGAACACGATCAGCTTGTTGAGCTTCAGGTGACCGGCCAGCGCCAGCGCCTCCTGGCTGATGCCCTCCATCAGGCAGCCGTCGCCGGCCAGCGCGTAGGTGTAGTGGTCGACCAGCGCGTCGCCGAACTGCGCGTTGAGGATGCGCTCGGCCAGCGCCATGCCGACGCTGTTGGCGAAACCCTGTCCGAGCGGCCCGGTCGTGGTCTCGATGCCGGCGGCATGGCCGTATTCCGGGTGGCCGGCGGTCTTGGAGCCGAGCTGGCGGAAATTCTTGATCTCGTCGATCGTGATGTCCTCGTAGCCGGTGAGGTACAGCAGCGAATAGAGCAGCATCGAGCCGTGGCCGGCCGACAGCACGAAGCGGTCGCGATCGGGCCAATGGGGGTTCTTCGGATCGTATTTCAGGAAACGCGTGAACAGCACGGTGGCGATGTCGGCGCAGCCCATCGGCAGGCCGGGGTGACCGGAATTCGCCTTCTCGACGGCGTCCATGGACAGGAAGCGGATCGCATTGGCCATGCGGTCGTGCTTTTCGCGGCTCGTCATGCTGGGATCTCCGAGGGTTCTGGCAGGCTGCCCCAAAGGCACGGGACACATAACAGGTGCCAAGCCGCTGTCAACAAATCGCAGCCCTGCCGAGCGTGCTTCAGCCTCGCTGCTCGCGCTTCAGGAAATCGACGAACGCCCGCAGCGGTCCGGGCATGTGACGGCGGCTGTGGTAATAGAGGAAGGGTCCAGAGAAGGGCGGCAGCCAGTCGTCGAGGACGCGCTCAAGGGCGCCTGAGGCCAGTTGGGCGGCAATGAACCCCTCGAAGGTGCAGAGGATGCCCAGCCCGTCGACCGCGGCGGCGATTTCCAGGTCGCCGTTGCTGGAGACCAGCGGCCCATGCGGCACGACCTTGACCACCTCGCCGTCGCGCTCGAATTCCCATGACAGCGCGGCGCCGCTGGCAAAGCGGTGGCGGATGCAGGCATGGTCGAGCAGGTCGCGCGGATGCGCCGGGCGGCCATGCGCCGCGAAATAGGCGGGCGAGGCGGCGGCGGCATAGCGCTGCTGGCGCGGACCGATCGGCACCGCGATCATGTCGCGCTCCAGCCGCTCGTCGTAGCGCACGCCGGCATCGAAGCCCGCCGCCAGCACGTCGATGAACGTATCCTCGGCCATGACTTCCAGCACGATATCCGGATGCTGGCGCAGGAAGCGTGTAACCAGCGCCGGCAGCACGATGCGCGCCACCACCGTCGGCACATTCAACCGCAGCGTACCGATCGGGCTATCGCGAAAACTGTTGACGGCATCGACCGCCGCGCCGACCTCACCCAGAGCTGGCGCAAGCCGCTCCAGCAGCCGGTTGCCGGCCTCGGTCAGCGTCACGCTACGGGTCGTGCGCTGCACGAGGCGCACGCCGAGGCTTGCTTCCAGTCGCCGCAGCGCCTCGCTGAGCGACGAGGCCGATCCACCCCGCGTGATCGCCGCGGCGCGAAACCCGCCGGCCCGCGCCACGGCGGCGAAAGCGTCGAGATCCGCAAGGTCGGGTATCGCCATTGTTCGCCAATCCGCACAAACTGTTCCGCATTGCCCGGATTATCGCACGAAACGGCAGGGCGCATATAGGGCCGACAGCATTTGACACCGAAAGGAAAAACACAATGCAACAGCGTCCATTGGGCAAGACAGGCCCGCTCGTCTCCGCGCTCGGACTCGGCTGCATGGGCATGTCCGATCTCTACGGACCGTCCGACCGCGCCGAGAGCATCGCCACGATCCACGCCGCGCTCGATGTCGGCATCAATCTGCTCGACACCGGCGATTTTTATGGCATGGGCCACAACGAGATGCTGATCGCGGAGGCCCTTGCCGGCGGCCGGCGCGATGGAGCCATCATCAGCGTGAAATTCGGCGGCATGCGCGATCCTGCCGGCAATTTCGTCGGCTTCGACACCCGCCCGGTGGCGATCAGGAATTTCGTCGCCTATTCGCTGAAGCGGCTGAACGTCGACCACATCGACATCTACCGCCCGGCGCGCCTCGATCCGAACGTACCGATCGAGGACACCGTCGGCGCCATCGCCGACCTGATCAAGGCCGGCTATATCAGTCACATCGGCCTCTCCGAAGTCGGCTCCGAGACGACCCGCCGCGCGGCGGCAGTCCATCCCATCGCAGACCTCCAGATCGAATATTCGCTGATCTCGCGCGGCATCGAGACCGGCATTCTGCAGACCTGCCGCGAGCTCGGCATCGGCATCACCGCCTATGGCGTGCTGTCGCGCGGCCTCATCAGCGGTCACTGGAGCAAGGATCGCAAGATCGAGCGCGACTTTCGCGCCCATAGTCCCCGTTTCCAGGGCGACAACCTCGACAGGAACCTCGCCCTCGTAGAAGCGTTGCGCGCGGTTGCCGAGGCGAAAGGCGTCTCGGTCGCCCAGATCACAATCGCCTGGGTGGCTGCGCAAGGCAACGACATCGTCCCGCTGATAGGCGCCCGCCGCCGCGACCGGCTGGCGGAAGCGATTGGTGCGCTGAAGGTCGAACTCACAGCAGCCGATCTTGCCGCGATCGAGCAGGCCATGCCGAAGGGCGCGGCATCCGGCGAGCGCTACGCGTCGGAGCAGATGGCAATGCTCGACAGCGAGAAGGCCTGAACGAAGCAGGCGGGCGCCCTGCCCTCGAGCCTTCTCCGTCCGATCCTCGGGCGTTGCTACGCCGGTTAACGGGGGATAGGCTCTACGGTCTGTTGACTGACAATTGACACGGTGCCTAATCTTTCCCGGGTAAACTGTTATTATCTGTCAATGATTCGGGGATTGGCGGAATTTCGACGGGTGCCATGACCGGGGAAGCAACGCTGCGGGAAGTCATCATCCGCCTGGGCAAGGCGATGGACTCGCTCGAACATGCGGCGGCCGCGCGGCTCGAAAACGAGCAGGATTATTCCGAAGCGGAGGCGGAGGTACAGCGCATGAACGCCGACCGCAGCCGGCTGGCGCAGGAACTCGACCTCTCCGAAGCGCGCGCCGAGCGGTTGGAAGAAGCCAATAAGGAAGTGTCCCGGCGTCTGGTGACCGCGATGGAGACCATCCGCGCGGTTCTCGACAGGTAGGTTCCCATGGCTCAGGTGACGGTCTCGATCGACGGCAAGACCTACCGCATGGCCTGCGACGAAGGCCAGGAGGAGCATCTCCTCGACCTCGCCCAGCGTTTCGACCGCTACGTCTCGCATCTCAAGGATTCCTTCGGCGAGATCGGCGACCAGCGGCTCACCGTCATGTCCGGCATCATGGTGATGGATGAACTCACGGAGCTCCAGAAGCGCGTGAAGGGCATGGAAAGCGAGATCGTCACCTTGCGCAAGACGCGCGACGACGCGCTGATGAAGGCAGACAAGAACGACGCCGCGCTCACCGGCGCCCTTGCCGGCCTCGCCCAGCGCATGGAGACGCTGGCAGGCAGACTCGCCGTCAAGAAGGATTGAGCCGGGTTCCGCACCGCGGAATTCCCCCTCGACGGCATTCCTACATTCTGCAACACTTTGGCGTAGCGGGTGCTGGCGAGCCCGCGCAACGAGCGGAGTGGCATGATGCGGCAACTGCTTCTGCGAATGACGGCGGCGCTGCTGCTGGCGGTGGGGATCGGAATGTCCTCGGCTTGGGCCGAGGACATTCCGATCCCCACGCAAGCCCAGTGGGCAGACGCCAAGAAGACAGTAAAACTCCCCAACGGCCTGACGCTTGCCTATTCCGAGATGGGCAATACCGACGGCGTGCCCACTCTCCTGCTGCATGGCTATACCGACAACAGCCGCTCCTGGTCGCTGATCGCGCCTTTCCTGAAGCACCGGCACCTGTTCGCGATCGACATGCGCGGCCATGGCAAGTCAGACGCGCCGCCCTGCTGTTATGCCTACACCGACCTAGCCAACGATGCCGCGCTGTTCCTCGACGCCATGGGCCTCGCCAAAGCCGACGTGGTCGGCCACTCGCTGGGGTCCCTTACTGGCCAGTTGCTCGCCGCCGAGCATCCCGACAAGGTCGGCAAGCTGGTGCTGGTCTCCTCGACCACGGCGATCGGCAGCGGTCCGGGCTCCTGGCTGTGGGACAACGTCACCCAGCTCAAGGCGCCAATCGACCCCAACAGCCAGTTCATGAAGGACTGGTACGCCAATCCTAACCCGGTCGACGAGGATTTCATCACCCGCGAACGCACCGAAAGCGCCGCGACGCCCATCAACGTCTGGATCGGGGTGCTGTGGGGGGCGGCGACCGGCGACCTCGCGCCGATTGCCTCGCAGGTGAAAGCGCCGGTGCTTGTGCTATGGGGCGAGAAGGACAGCCTGTTCGACCTGCCGCACCAGGAGAAGCTGGAAAAGGCCTATCCGGACGCCCGCTTCGAGGTTTTTGCCGGCGCCGGTCACAACATGTTCTGGGAATTTCCCAAGGACGCCGCCGCTATCATCAAGGATTTTCTGGACCAGAAAGACGAGCCTCCGCTCCCGGACCTGCCAGCGTCCAAGCCGTAGCCGCGCCTATCGGCTGGCGATCAGCGCGCCGGTGCCGATCATGGCACTGCCGGCAACACGGTTCATCCAGCGCAGCCGCGAGCCGGTACGGAACCAGGCAGAGGATTCGCCGGCCAGCACCGAATAGGTGCTCATGGTCAGCACGTTGACGCTGAACACCACCGCCATGATCAGCAGCGCGTCGACCGCCGTCAGCGTCCGCAGGTCGAGGATCAACGGCATCAGGCTGGCGTGGAACAGGATCGCCTTCGGATTGGAGAGCGCCAGCATCAGCCCGAGCAGGAACGGACGCTCGGCGCCGCCGGCCGGCTGCGCCGTGTCCGCCTCGATCGTGCCGGCCGAACGCCACATCATGATGCCCAGCCAGATCAGGTAGGCCGCGCCCACATATTTGGCGACGAGGAAGACGATGGAAAAAGCCTGCGCCAGCGCGATCAGGCCGCACATGGCGATGGTGACGAGGATCATGTCGCCCAGCGCCACGCCGAGCCCGACCATGATGCCGCGCCGCGTGCCGCGCGAGATGCCGGTGGCGATCACCGCCAGCATCGACGGGCCGGGCGTGACGGCGGCGACGAAATGCGCCGCGCAATAGGCGAAAAACACGGTCAGCGTCATGGCGGTCCTTCCTTGTCGGAAGGCGAAATTATCCCGGTCGCGCCATGCCGTCAGCGGCAGCATTGTGACAGGGACAAGAATACGGCCATTCCGCCGTTGGCGATCCGCGGCGTCGAAACACGAACGGCGGGCTTTCGGCCCGCCGTCGGTTCACTATCCGCAGGAGACCGCGGTCAGGAGGCGGCACCCTCGGCCGGCGCGGCGGTGGCGGCGGCGATTGCCGCGGCGGCCTCGTCCTGCGCCTTCTTGATGGCGTCGAGGCGGGCCTGGGCCTTCTTGCCCGGCAGCGCCTTGGTCGGGTTGGAGCGCGCCTCGCGCTTCGACAGGCCGGCCTCATCGAGGAAGCGGGCGACGCGGTCGGTCGGCAGCGCGCCGTTGCCCAGCCAGTGCGTGATGCGCTCGCCGTCGAGCTTCACGCGCTCGCTATCCTTCGGCAGCAGCGGGTTCCAGGCGCCGACCGCCTCGATGAAGCGGCCATCGCGCGGGCTGCGCGCGTCGGCGATGACGATGTGGTAGTAGGGACGCTTCTTCGAGCCCGCGCGGGCCAGCCGTATCTTCAGGGACATTTTCTTACTCCTAAGTTCTGGTTCGGTGGCTGAGGTCAGCCGTTGGTGGAGGCGCCCTCAGCGCCGGGTGCAGTCGCGCCGTTGCTGGCGGCGATCTGTTCGTGGTGGCGGATCACTTCCTTGATGACGAAGTTCAGGAATTTTTCCGCAAAGTCGGGATCGAGCTGGGCGTCCTGCGCCAACTGCCGCAGCCGCGCGATCTGCTGCTGCTCGCGCGCCGGGTCCGCCGGCGGCAGCCCGTGCGTGGCCTTCAGCACGCCGACCGCCTGTGTGCAGCGAAAACGCTCGGCCAGCATGTGGATGAGTGCGGCGTCGATGTTGTCGATCGAAGCGCGAAATCCCTTCAGCGCTTCGTGCGCATCGGTCACGCGCTTGTAGCCGGCGGCAATCGGATCGTAGGCGCTCTGCTCGGTCATCTCCCCCTCACTTCTTCTTGCCGAGGCCGGGCAGTCCACCCGGACCGCCGAGCCCCGGAAGTTTCATGCCGCCCGGCAGGCCGGGAAGCCCGCCACCGCCAAGACCAGGAAAGCCGGGCGGCAGGCTCTTCGGCAGGCCGCCGCCGAGCCCGGACGCCTCTGCCTGCTTCTGCAACGCCTCGAGTTGCTTCGGATCCATCTTGGACAGGTCCGGCATTCCGCCCATGCCCGGCATCATGCCGCCCAGCCCCATCTTGGAGGCCAGCCCGCCCATCATGCCGCGCATCAGGCCGCCGCCTTTGCCCTTGCCGCCCATCGCCTTCATCATGTCAGCCATGCCGCGATGCATCTTCAACAGCTTGTTGATCTCGGCGGCATCGGTGCCGGAGCCGGCGGCGATGCGCTTCTTGCGGCTGTGCTTCAGCATGTCGGGGTTGGCGCGCTCGGCCTTGGTCATCGACGAGATGATGGCGATCTGGCGCCCGAACATCTTGTCGTCAAGGCCGGCCGCCGACATCTGGTCCTTCATCTTGCCCATGCCGGGCATCATGCCCATGATGCCGCCCATGCCGCCGAGCTTCTTCATCTGCTGCAGCTGATCGGCAAGATCGTTCAGGTCGAACTTGCCCGACTGCATCTTTTTCGCCATCGCCGCGGCTTTTTCCGCGTCGATGTTTTCGGCGGCCTTCTCGACAAGGCTGACGATGTCGCCCATGCCGAGGATGCGGTCGGCGATGCGGCGCGGATGGAATTCCTCCAGCGCATCCATCTTCTCGCCGACGCCGATCAGCTTGATCGGTTTTCCCGTGACCGCGCGCATAGAGAGCGCCGCGCCGCCGCGCCCGTCGCCGTCCATGCGGGTGAGCACCAGTCCGGTGATGCCGACGCGCTCGTCGAAGGAGCGGGCGAGGTTGACGGCGTCCTGGCCGGTGAGCGAATCCGCCACCAGCAGGATCTCGTGCGGCGACGAGACGGCCTTGATCTCGGCCATCTCGGCCATCAGCGGCTCGTCGATATGGGTGCGGCCGGCGGTGTCGAGGATGACCACGTCGTGGCCGCCGAGCTTTGCCGCCTGCACCGAGCGTTTTGCGATGTCGACCGGCGACTGGCCGGCGACGATGGGCAGGGTCGCCACCTTGGTCTGCTCGCCGAGCTGGCGCAACTGCTCCTGCGCGGCCGGCCGGCGCGTGTCGAGCGAGGCCATCAGGACCTTCTTGCCCTGCCGCTCCATCAGCCGCTTGGCGATCTTGGCTGATGTCGTGGTCTTGCCCGAGCCCTGCAGGCCGACCATCATGACCACCACCGGGGCCGGCGCGTTGAGGTCGATAGTATGACCTTCCGAGCCAAGCATTTCGACCAGCTCGTCATGGACGATCTTGACGACCATCTGCCCGGGCTTGATCGACTTCAGAACCTCGGCGCCGACGGCCTTGCCGCGCACCTTGTCGACGAAGGAACGCACGACCTCGAGCGCCACGTCGGCCTCGATCAGCGCGCGCCGCACCTCGCGGAGTGCGGCCGAGACATCCGCCTCCGACAGCGCGCCACGGCCGGTCAGGCCGTTGAGAATGGAACCAAGCCGTTCCTGTAGGCTCTCGAACATCCGTCTTCCTTTTCCCGTGCGCCACAATGGTGCCCGAGAGGTAGTGTCTTCTCGCCGAAGTCCCAAGCACCGAACGGCCAAAACCAAAAAGCACCCGGGGGCGCATCGCGCTGCCGGATGTTGGCCTCCGGGATCGGTCCTGATTCAGACGGTCAGGCGTCCCGGTCGGCCGCTCGGAGGATTACTCGTCGCGGAATTTCGTGGGCTTGGACAGGATTTTGGGCCGAAAGTCAAGCCTGACATGTCATTCGACAGCCTCCGCCCGCCGGATCGAGCCACGAAATGCTCCACCAAGGATCGTTCCGCCACAACGATCAGGCCAAGGCCGTTTGGGGCAAATCGCTACCAGCCAAGCGCAAGTATCCATCGGAAAATCGGATCAAATCAGACGGATATCAAGCAAGCTCCTTTTCACATCCACAGTCGAAATCGATCGCCAATGCTGGAACAATGGCATGACGTTAGACCGGTCGAAAGCGCCGCTCGATATTCAGATATTGTTTGCAGATTGCACGCTAGGAGGTCGAGCCGGGATATTTTCTTGATCCCCAACAATAAGCGCGAGGCTCGAAACGCGTCTCGATCGACAGGCAACTTCCTGAAGGAAAAGACATGATCCAGAATACATCTCGTCGCGAACTGCTCAAGCTGGCGGCGGCCGGCGCTGTCACGGCTTCCGCGGTCGCCGCTTCGGCAAGCGCGGCGCAGGCTTACCAGGGCAACATGGAGCGCGCCATTTCGGCGCTCTACGATGCCCTCGGCTCGTTGAAGGAAGCGACGCCGAACAAGGGCGGCCACCGCGAGACGGCGATGCAGCTCGTCGAACAGGCGATTTCGCAAGTCCAGGCGGGTATCCAGTACGCCAACGAACACGGCGGCGGCTGACCCGGCGATCCGGCGCAGCCCGGATTGGTCGTGGCTTCGGTCCATAACCGCCGCTGCGCCGCTTCCGATAAGACGGTCCCGACAACCGCCCGGGCCGGACCGCGGAAACGGGAGACGCCGACGATGCCTGATGCCCGCGCATTGCCACGCACTTCTGGCCCCGGGCGAGGTGCTTCGAACAAAAGGAACGATGAGACATGACCGGGAAAACCACGACGCTGACGACGCTTGCAATGCTCGCCACGATGACCGGCGCGGCGTATGCGACCGAGGCCGGCTACGAGTGTTCGGGCGGCACGCGATTGACCGCGGTCTTCTCCGAACCAGGCGCAACCCCTGGCAGTGTGGTATTGCATCTCGCCGGCCAGTCTGGAGACATCACACTGCCGCAGGCAATGTCTGCCGATGGCGGTCGTTATGCCGACGGCGCGACGGAATTCTGGATCAAAGGCAAGGACGCCAGCTTCACCCACGCGGGGAAAACCGAAACCTGCCACACAAAATAAAAATCCAGCCCGTTGCATCGCCGCCTTGCTGGCGTGATGTTTAGGTGCTTCGAGACGCTGAAACGCACTGGAATGCGGGAAACCATCATGCGCCGATTTGTCCAGGGCGTCTTTTCCCGCCCGCATCCGACAATCCTCGCCTCGTACAGCGTCCTCGCCATGACATTCGGGGCCGATGCGGCATCGTTCAACTGCCAGCAGGCGTCGCTTCCGGCCGATAAAGCGATCTGCGCAAACAGCAATCTTAGCCATCTGGATGAGCAGACGGCCGGCATGTATTTCACCATCGTGGGAAGCGGGGCGCCAGCCGCCACGGTGGCGGACGTCAAGTCCTCGCAGACGAAGTTCGTCCAGACGCGAAACGCCTGCGGCGCCAATTTGGACTGCCTGGTCGATGCCTACACGTCCCAGATGATGTTTTTGAAGAACATCAAGAGCAATCTGGGCCTTTAGGATCAAGGCCCATCTCGCCGTTCAGGCCACAGGCGACAGATCTCCGTAACCGCGCAGTATCCACGGTCACTCCGCCGGTTTGAGCGCCGAACGCGCCGCCTCGCGGATGCGTCTGCGCTCGCGGAACTGGCCCCATTGCTGGTCGACGAGCACGCCGACGAGGATCACCGTGCCCATGACCGCGAAGTTGAGCGATGAGGGGATGCCGAGCAGGTTGACGAGGTTCTGCAGGATCTGCAGCAGGATCGTGCCCAGGATGACGCCCACGATCGAGCCTTCGCCACCGCGCAGCGAAAAACCGCCCAGCACCGCCGCCGCGATGGCGTAGAGTTCATAGAAATTGGCGTGGCCGGAAGGCTGTACCGAGCGCGTGTACATGGCGAAGAAGATCGCAGCGAGCGCCGTCAGGGCGGCGCAGATCACATAGGCCGCGATCACCACGAGGTCGGTGCGGATGCCGGAGAACTTTGCCGCCTCTTCGTTCTTGCCCACCGCAAAGAGGTAGCGGCCGAAGACGGAGCGATGCAGCACGATCCAGGCGATGACCGCGACCACGAGAAGCACATAGACCGAGGTCGGGATGCCGAAGGGCCGCGCCACGAAGAAGTCGAGGCCCGGATAGGTGCTGCCGAACGGAAAACCGGCGGTGGCGTCGGCCGTATAGCCGCGCGCCACGCCGCGATAGATCAAGAGTCCGCACAGCGTCACCACGAAGGGCTGCATGCGCAGCTTTGTGATCAGCAGGCCATGGGCGAGCCCGAGCGCGATGCCGAGCCCCATGACGATGGCCGCGGCGATCGGCCAGGGAATGCCCAAGCGCCCGACCATGTCGACGAACAGCACGCCAAGCAGCGCGATCATCGAGCCGACCGACAGCTCGATGCCGCCGGTGATGATGACGAACCCTTGCCCGATGGCGAACAGACCGAACAGGCCGATGAGATTGGCGGTATTGGCAAGGTTGTTCGAGGAGAGGAACAACGGGTTGCGCAGATAGACGAACAGGCCAACCACCAGGACGAGGACCAGAAGCCCGAGGTCTTTCCTGTTCACGCGCGCGCTCCCGTTTCTTCCACTTCGCGGCCGACGGCCAGCATCAGCACGTTTTCCTCGCTGAACCGGTCGCGCGTCAGCGTGCCGGAGATGCGGCCCTCGTGCATGACGGCGATGCGGTCGGACACGCCGATCACCTCCTCCATGTCGGAGGAGATCATCAGCACCGCGACGCCGGCGTCGGCCAGCCCGCGCATGAGTTTGTAGATCTCGAACTTCGCGCCAATGTCGATGCCCCGCGTGGGTTCGTCGAGGATGATGACCTGCGGGTTCATCGCCAGCCATTTGGCGAGCGCCACCTTCTGCTGGTTGCCGCCCGACAGCGCGCCGGTGCGCACCTTGACGTTAGGTGCCCTTATGTCGAGTTCCGTCTTGCTACGCTCGCCACGCCGGATCTCCGCTGCCGGCGAAACGATGCCGCCGCGCGAATAAGCGCCGAGATTCGGCAGCGTGATGTTCTGGGCGATCGACAGGTCGAGCAGGATGCCGGCGCCCTTCCGGTCCTCCGGCACCAGGAAGATGCCGCGCGCCGTGGCGTCGCCGGTGGTCCTGACGGCGAACGCCTTGCCCGCGAAGGCGACCTCGCCGCCGAAGATGGGATCGATGCCGAAGATAGCGCGGGCAAGCTCGCTGCGGCCGGAGCCGACCAGCCCGGCCAGCCCGAGGATCTCGCCTCGGTGCAGATCGAGCGTCACCGGCTGCCGTGGATAGGCGGCTGTGCGGATGCCGCGCGCCGACAGCGCCACCTCCCCGCGCGGGCGCGACGGCGGCGTGTACACCACCTTGAGCTCACGCCCGATCATCATGCGCACCAGCTTCTGGTAGGTGACCTCCGATCGGTCCAGTTCGCCCGCGAACTCGCCGTCGCGCAGCACGACCACCCGGTCGCAGGCCCGCTCGATTTCGTGCAGGCGGTGCGAGATGAAGATGACGGCGATGCCCTCGGCCTTCAGCCCGCGGATCACCTCCAGCAGTTTTTCGGTCTCGTGCAGGGGCAGGCTCGACGTCGGCTCGTCGAGGATGATCAGCCGCGCGTCATAGCTCAGCGCCTTGGCGATCTCGACGATCTGCTGCTGGGCGAGCGACAGTTTACGGACCGGCGATTGCGGACCGAAATTGGCGCCGAGCCGGCGCAGGATCGGCGCCACGGCAGCGCGCTGCCGCTCGGTGTCGACGATGTTGAGGATGCCGTATTTGCGCGGCTCGCGGCCGATGAAGACATTGGCCGCAACGTCGAGATTGTCGAACAGGTTCAGTTCCTGATGAACGAAGGCGATACCGGCGCGGATCGATTCGGTTACCGTGAAGGACGGGCTGGGCACGCCGTCGACCTCGATCGTGCCGCCGTCGGGAACGACGACGCCGCCAAGAATCTTCATCAGCGTGGATTTGCCGGCCCCATTCTCACCGACGATGCCGATCACCTCGCCGGGACGAACCTCCAGGTCGAAGCCGGCGAGCGCGACGACACCCGGATAGGCCTTGCGCACGCCGGCGAGCCGCAGGAAGGGCTGCTCGGTCGACGACGGGATAATGGGAACTGCTTGGGTGTTCATCGCGCGGGAAGGTCGAACCGGCGCGGCAATTGTCGCCGCGCCGGTTCCTGTTTGATCGATCAGCCGGCGCTGGCGATCTTGGCCTTCAGATCGGCCGAGAACTGATCGACATTGTCCTTGTTGATGACGGCGGTCGGGACGATGATCAGCTTGTCCGCCGGCACCATCGACTTGTCGCCACCGAGATAGGCAGCCATCATCTTCATGCCCTGGTAGCCCCATTCGAAGGGCTGCTGGACGACGGTCGACGCGAAGGAGCCTTCCTTCACGGCGCCGAGCGTCACCGGATCCTCGTCGAAGGCGACGACGGTGATCTGGCCGAGCTTGCCATTGGCCTGCAGCGATTCGTAGATCTTGGGCGGGTTGTAGGAATAGAAGCCGACCATGCAGTTGATCTCGGGATTGCCGACCAGCACGTCGTCCACATTGCTGCGCGCCTTTGCGAAGTCCACGTCGTCGCCGCGGACGTCGACCAGCGTGATGCCCTTGCCTTCGATCGCCTGCTTGAAGCCGGCGATGCGCTCCTTGGCGTTGTCGGCGTCGAGGAAGCCGACGAAGCCCATGCACTTGCCCTCCTTGCCGCCCATCGCCTTGACCATTTCCTCGCCGGCCTGCACGCCAGCCAAGGTGTTGGACGAGCCGAGATAGGCGATGCGGTTGGACTGCGGGGCGTCCGAATCGGTGGTGAACAACGGCACCTGCGCGGCAATCTTGTTGAACGCGTCGATCGAGTTCTTGGGATCGGCCGACGAGATCATGATGGCATCGACACCACCGGCCACGAGGTCGTCCATCAGTGCGTTCTGCAGCGCGGCTGTGCCCTGCGCCGGATAGCGCAACTGCAGCTCGTAGCCGTCGCCAAGCTCGCCCTGCGCCTTCTTGATACCGGCCTCGGCCAGTTTCCAGAAGTCGGAAGATGCGTTGACGACCATGGCGAGTTGCTTCTTCTCCTGCGCGATTGCCGACCCGGCAAGCAGCAGCCCAGCCGCCGCGGTTGCGGCGAGCAGTAGTTTGAATTTCATAGATGTCTCCTCCTATTATGCCCGGCTGTCGCGGACATGCGGTTTACTTCCAAGCCTTCTAAGCCCCTCCCGGGCAATGGCCAGGCCATCAGGGCATATACTGCTCCAGCCTTTTGCCGATTACCAGCCACTTTGAAGAAGGCTGACGAAGCGCCCGGATATTGCTTGCATCCGAAGTATCGCCGCTTCGGTGCGCACCACGCTATCGCGTTGGCGGCGACGCAAAGACCTCGATCGCCTCCTCCACGCCCTTCACCTCGTGCCGCCCGCACGAACGGAATCCTCCTCCGGGAAACCCGTCGACAAATGCTGCGCTCATCAGGATCGGCTCGTCGACCAGCCGTGTCAGCCCCTCGATGCGGAAAGCGATGTTGACCGCGTCGCCGAGCGCGGTGTTGATGCCCTTGCCCATCGAGCCGATCGCCACCGGGCCGAGATGCAGCCCGATGCGGCAATCCATGGCAATGCCGTGCGCGGCCCCGAGAAGCAGGCGCGTCGGCGACGCCGGCGTCTCCTCGACGGTGCGCAGCGCCTGCGCCGCCTTCAGCGCCTGGCTGCGGATGTCCGGCCCGACGCCGTGCCAGTAGGCGAACACGCAATCGCCGATGAACTTGTCGATCGAGGCGCCGTGGCGCTTCAGGATGGCGTCGCAGTCGGCGTACCATTCGCGCAGAAGGTCGGCCACCTGGGCGGGCGACAGCAGCGAGCAGATCGCGGTGAACCCCTTCAGGTCGCCGACCAGAATGGTCATCGGCGCACTTCTCGCCGGCTCGGGCGGCAGGCGCGAAATCTGGGTGCGGTCGCTCAGCACCTCGGTCTTCATCGACGCGGAGCCCGTGTCCTCGAACACCAGGACGGCCTTGCCCACCTGCAGCCGGTCGCCCGGATGCAGCACGCGGGCGGCGTTCAGCGCCGCGCCGTTGACGAAGGTGCCGTTGGCGCTGCCGAGGTCGACTACCCAGAATCTCGACGCCTCGTAGCGCACAGCGGCATGCTGGCGCGAGACGCTGGCGTCCGTCAGCCGGATGGTCGCCGTGTCGCCGCGGCCGATCAGGGATATGTCACCGAGCCGATGGACCTCGCCGCTGATTGCATCCCGCATAACCGCCGACATCCGCCCGCCAACCCACCCCGATTGATCACGACATCTTCGTATCGGGCCACTATGCGACGGTTTGCCGGCAGGGGTCCAGCCCGCAGGTGGGGCGACCGCTTCCCGGCACGCGGGTTTCAGCCAAGCAGGGCCGACGCCACATGGGCCGCCAGCACCACGCAGGCGAACAGGTCGGTGGCCATCGCGATGGTCTCGTTGCGGCTGCGCGCCGGCTCCATGACATGGCGAGCGCCGGCGATGCCGTAGAAAATGCCCGCCGCAATCGCCACCGGCAGCACGAAGCTCGGCGCGAAGATGGAAGCGACGCCGACCACGCCGATCGAGAAATTCGAAACTCCGAGTTCGCGAACCAGCACCAGCGCCTCGTCGCTCTTCATGTCGAAGATTTCACGCGCGGTGAATTGCGGCTGGAAATACTGGCGCAACCCGGCAAGCACCAGCCGCACGCCTGCGGCCCAGAATACGAACCATTTTCCGACCAGCGGCATGATCGCGGCGCCTGCCGGCGACAGGAGGCAATCCGCCACTACCGAGCCGACCGGCAGTACGAGCATCAGGCCAAGGACGACTACGAGATACATTTTTCCCCCGGTAGCCCGCAGCTCAGTCGGCTTGTTCCGGCCCCGATTCCTCGTTCACTGCAAGGGCTTCAGGCCCGCAAAAACCGTCGGCAGGAATTCCGAAATGGTCGGATGGATCGGCACGGAGCGCAACAGCGTATCGACCTTGGCTTTTGCATACATCAGGTCGAGGATGCCATGCACCACCTCGTCGCCGCTGGCGCCGAGGATCGACGCGCCGAGAATCTGGCGGCTGTCGGCATCGACCAGAACCTTCATGAAACCCTCGGTCTCGCCGCGCTCAATGGCGCGGCCGACCCGCGACATCGCGATGCCGCCGATCAGGCAGTTTTTGCCCGACTTGCGCGCTTCCGCCTCGGTCATGCCGACACGGCCTAGCGGCGGGTCTATATAGAGTGCGTAGCACGGGAAACGGTCGGTGACGCGGCGCGGATCATTGTCCAGCAGATTGGCGGCGACGATCTCATAATCGTTGTAGGCGGTGTGGGTGAAGGCGCCGCGGCCGTTGCAGTCGCCCATCGCCCAGACGGTGTCGGCACTGGTCCGCAACTCGTCGTCGACCTTGATGTAGCCACGCTGGTCGGTCTCGATGCCGGCCGCCTCCAGCCCCAAGTCGTCGGTGTTAGGCCGCCTGCCCATCGCCAGCAGCACATGGCTGCCGATGATTTCAGGTGCGCCCTCAGTGCAGTCGACGCCGACGGCGATATCGTCGTCCTGCCGCCGGAATTTGATGCATTCGGCACTCAGCCGGAAGGCGATGCCTTCCTTCGCAAGGATATCGTGGATCGCCTGCGAAACATCCTCGTCCTCGCGGCCGGTCAGCCGCGGACCCTTTTCGATGACGGTCACTTGCGCGCCGAAGCGGCGGAACATCTGCGCGAATTCCAGCCCGATGTAGCTGCCGCCGACCACCACCAGATGGCGCGGCAGCGTGTCGAGTTCGAGGATCGAGCTGTTGGTGAGATAGGAGATGTCGCCGACACCGGGCAGGTCGGGCACCGCTGCACGGCCGCCGACATTGAGGAATATCTTGCCGGCGGAAAGAGCCTCGCCATTGATCTCGATCTCGCCCGGCGCGCGGAAGCGCGCGTGGCCTTCGATGAACGTGATGTTTGGCGTCGTCGCCAGCCAGTCGCGCAGGCCGTTGCGCGAGTCCAGCGTCACCTTCTCCTTGCGCGCCATCACGCGCTGCATATCGATGCCGATATCGCCCAACACCACGCCGTAGTCGGAGCCGCGCCGCGCCATCTGCGCCGCATAGGCGCTGGCCACCATGGTCTTGGTGGGTTTGCAGCCGGTGTTGACGCAGGTGCCGCCCAGGAACTTTCGCTCGATCATGGCGACGCGCTGGCCTGCATTGGCCAAGCGCACCGCCAGCGAGGGGCCGGCCTGCCCGCCGCCTATGACGATCGCGTCGAATTTCCTGGTCATAGTACGACCGAGACCGCCACCAGCCCGAGCACGATTGCAACCACGTCCTCGATGAGCGCGGCCGGCCGGTCCTGCCCGAACATGCCGGCAAGCCGGCCGCGCGCTTCCGCCCCGCCGAGCGTGCCGATGACGGCGCCGACAACGCCTGCGATCAGTCCGCCGATCAGCGACCCTCCGGCCGTGCCGATGACAGCACCGCAGAAGGCGCCGCTGACGATCCGCGCGCCGAACTGCATCGGCACTTTTCGGCTGGGCGTCGACGGCAGTTGATCGGTGACGAACTCGACCAGCGCCAGGATGGAGAAGACCCAGGGCGTGAAGCGAAAGCCCATGAAAGCCGCCCAGCTATCGGACACCGGCAGCCAACCGAGCGCCGCCCCCCAACTGACCGCGGCCGGCGCGGTCATGGCGCGCAGGCCGGCAACGACGCCGATAAGCAACGCGGCAAGATAGATCGACATGATGGTTTGTCCCCGTTTGACGGCACTACATCACTCCGGCCCATCGCCCGCAACCGGCTGGCCGCATCGCGCTGCAATATTCCGTCATCGGTGAAATCGACGTGACAGGGCGAGGCCTGAGCACGGTTTCTACAGGAGCCGACGGAGCCGGAAATCTTCGCAGCTTGTCACCGCTTCATCCGCGCCAACGGAACACGCTTCGGTACGCGGAATATATACCGAGGGGCAGTTCCATCCACGCTTCGAGAGTTCCCCCGAAGGAGCGGGTCGCAGATAAGACTGCCTCCCTCAATCCGGCCTCGCAAGCCATCACGCTCCCGGAATGTCATAGATCGCCCTGACCTCGATGGTGCCCATCTCGGCAAGCGGAATGCCGGCGGCGATATCGAGCGCCTGGTCGAGATTCACAGCCTCGATCATCACGAAGCCGAGCAGCTGCTCCTTGGTCTCGGCGAAAGGACCGTCGGTGACCAGCGTCTTGCCTCTGCGCCGTCGCACGCTCTTCGCGGTTTTCACCGACTGCAGAGCTTCGGCGATAACGAGATGCCCGCTGGCTTCCAGCGACCGGTCGTAGGCGATGGAGGAGGCATCGAGTTTCGCCGACCCCTCTGGCGTCAGATCGCGAAGGTCCTTTTCCGCGCCATAGACCAGGCAGATATATTTCATCGCTCTTCTCCGTTTCGGGTTGAAGTGTAGAACGAGACTAGGGAGTCATCAGCCGCCTCTTTTTGCGCCGCCTGGTCGAGGGCGGCGATCGCGACGGCAATCAGGCCGAACGCCACCAGAAGCCGGGCGACGCCGGAAGGCCTCGGCCGGCCATTCCGTTGGTCGCCGCCGTCGTCAGAACCCTTCCAGCAGGCATTGAAAAGCGTATTCATGCGAAAACTCCTTGCGACCGCTTGCGCGCGGCCACCCGCAGGACGCACGCCGTCTCGGCAGGCCGACATTTCTGCATGCGGATTTTTCGGCGCCGAGCCCGACCCGGAGTGCTTTTCGGAAACGGGCCGCTGGCGCCGTCATGGACGCGCGCTATAGTTCCTGCCGGGAGCCGCCAGGCGCGGCTCGTTCAAACGCAACCTGGGAGACTATCATGGACCGTCACGCCACCGCCGTCTGGAAAGGCACGCTCAAGGAAGGTGCCGGCACGCTCGATACGCAGAGCAGCGCGCTGAAGAGCCTGCCCTACTCGTTCAAGAGCCGCTTCGAAGACGAAACCGGCAAGTCCGGCACCAATCCGGAAGAACTGCTGGCGGCTGCCCATGCCGGGTGCTTCGCCATGCAGCTCTCCCACTTCCTCGCCGAAAACGGCACGCCCGCCGAGAAGCTCGACGCCAAGGCGGTAGTGACACTGATCCCGGGAACCGGCATCACCGGCAGCGCCATCACGCTCGTCGGCACAGTGCCAGGCATCAGCGCGGAAAAATTCAAGGAACTGGCCGACAAGGCCAAGGGTGAATGCCCGGTGTCGCGGGCGCTGGGCGCAATAAACGTCTCGCTCGACGCCAAACTCGGCTGATTGGCCGAACCAACATTGCGGTGCCGGGTTCCGGCGCCGCCACGGTCGACAGATCACAAGCCTACGAGTTCGTCGAGCCGTGCCGACAGTGACGCGACCTGTTCTTCCAGAGCCGCCACGCGGGCTTCGAGATCGGAGCTGGTAGGCGACGTTCGCACCGGCGCGGCGGTCGGAGCGGCCTGCACATCCCCCGCAAGCAGATGGGCAAAGCGGTCCTCGCGCTGGCCGGGCGCGCGGCCGATCTCCTTTATCAGGGGCGGACGGCGGCCGATCAGCAGGTCCAGTTCCTGCTGCACATCGTCGGACGAGCGGAAATTGGCCATGCGCTCGGTGCGCGTGAACAACTCGTTGAACGTCTGCGGTCCGCGCAGCAGCAACATCGCCACCAGCGAACACTGCGGCTGGGTGAGGCTGAACTGCCGTCCGGCCAGGTGCTCGAAACGGTCAACGCGTGACGCGAGCGCGCGCCGCACCAGGCCCTTCTGTTCCAGCGAAGCCAGCGCCCGGTTGACCTCGACCGTCTCCATCGCCATCACCGGCTCGCGCGAAGTCTTCTGGTTGGCCGCAGCCTGCAAGGCGTTCAGCGTCAGCGGATAGACATCCGGCGTCAGCTCCTTCTTTTCCATCAGGCAGCCGAGCACGCGGGCTTCGGCGGGATTGAGGACGGGAAGGTCGGAAGTCTCGGGCATCTCTACCAAATCGCCGATTTCGGAGGCTTGCTGTTTACAGGGTCGCCGTTTCGGTGTCACCTGCCCCGCCACTGGTTGGAGGCATACGATGTTCTTCGGCGTTTCTGGACTTCAAACGTTTCACGTCCTCATCAGCCTGGTCGGCATCGGCACCGGGCTGGTGGTGCTGTTCGGCATGATGGGGGCGAACCGCATGAGCGTGCTCACCGCGGTGTTTCTCGCGACGACGCTGGTCACCACACTCACAGGCTTCATGTTCACCTTCAACGGTTTCACTCCGGCCATCGGAGTGGGCATTGTCTCGACTCTGATCATGATCGTGGCACTGGTGGCGCGATATCTGCGCCGCATGAAAGGGTCATGGCGCGGCATCTACGTGGTCACCGCCGTCGCGTCGCTGTATTTGAACGTGTTCGTGCTGGTGGTCCAATTGTTCCTGAAAGTGCCCCCGCTCCATGCATATGCGCCGACGGGATCGGAGCCGCCTTTCGCCATCGTGCAGGGCGCCGTCCTCCTGCTGTTCATAGCGGCGGGGATTTTGGCCCTCTTTCGATTCCGCCCGACGTCGGTCAGCCAGCCTGCCACCGGGCTGGGAACGAGGTAGAGCGCTGCCGGTATGAGCTTCAGAGACGCATTGGCCGGGACTTGACAATGCGGCCGAGTAAGAAAGGTCGCCGGCTGCGTTTAACCGTCAAGTCGGCCGGCGGAGCGTTTTATCATTTGACGACCAGACCCAGCCGCCGCCGCAACTGCTCGATTCGCCTTGCGAACATGGCATGCCGTTCGGCCGGCGGCGCCGCCGCGAGCACCATCGCCATCAACTGCTCCTTCTCGTGCTCGTCGAGGCGAGTCTTGAGCAACTCCGCGGCCTTGTCGATGACGGTCGGAACATCGGCCACCTGGTCGCTGGCCCATTTGGCATAGACCAAGGCTTCATCGATCTTGTTGTCCGGTTCGCCGATCGCCTCGATCTCGTTGCGGACGCGGCCTTCCAGGGCGGGGGAAACCGGCACATCCTCCGAGGCGATGGCCATGATGACGGTGACGGCGGCCGTCATGGGGTCGTCGATCGCGGTGATGGGAGACAATGCCGCCTTGTTGAGCAGCTTGCCACGCCCGATGCTTCCCTTGACCCGGCCAACAACGTCGGCGACCTCGCCGGCAGCATTCTTCATATATTTCAGGCGATACCACCATATGGCGCCCACGCCCAATACGCCGAGAATCGCCAGGAGAATGTGCATCGCCGCAGCCCCATACGAATACAGGGTTTGAATAACCTATGAATACAGTTTGTGGCTACCGAAAACCGGCTTCGACTTCTTTTCTGTAGAAGGCTTCGGCATTGGCGCGGTCGCGCGCGCGCCGGGCAACATCATTGGCCACCCGCCGCATGTTCATCTCATGATGCCCGTAACGCGCCTCAAGATAGCGGGCTATCGCGCCGGGGATCGGTCCGGTGCCCATTTCGCGCGTTCGGCTCTTGCGGTCGATCAGGTCGCGAATGGCAAGGCCGGTGTCGACGGGAACGTCCATCTGCGACAGGCATTCGGGAAGGCTCATCGGCGGCAGTTTTGCAAAACCATGCTGCTCCATCCAGTCCAGCGCCACCAGCGGCCGGATAAGGTAGAACAGCTTCTTGAGTTTCACCTGGGCGCCGAAGCTGCCGACCCGCATTATGTGCGAACGGGCGAGTCCCAGATAATGGCGTGATACTTTCGCGGGATCGACGATACTCGCGAGCAGCATTCAACGTCGAACGAATTCTCCAGCACTATATGCTTGTGCATAGAGGTCTCTACGAATGCTCAACCGCAATATCGCCAAAACCTGCCCCGATCCTCTGCTTAGCCCATTCGATCAGATTGTCACGTTTTGATGTGAGTTTGTTCTTACTGGAAAGTGGAGAGTGTCGCGCAATCTGGTTTGGCGTCAGCTTTCTAACATCAAATCGCTGTGTCTTTAATTTGCCATCGGAAGGCACGCGCAAATCAACAAACTCTGGCAGCCCCTCTCTGACGAATATGTCTAATTGATTGGGGTGCGATTTATTCATTGTCGTCACACGCCCGGCTAACACCATAAGCCCAACACGCAACACGACTTTGATTTCTTCTTTAGGCATGGAATCAAAATCTTTTAAAAACTCATCGACTATTTCTGTCGACAAAACACCGGCCCCAGCGGGTTTTGTTGACAATATCTGAGAAGTTAAGTCGAAAAGTTTGGTCTTAGTGTACGAGGCTGAGTTGCGTTTGGCCACCATCTGACACCCCAAAAGATCGATTCCGGTGTAAGAGGATAGCACAATGTTGGGGCGACACAAAACATGAACAAAATCGCCGTGGCTCAGGTAAGTGCCTCTAACATGAAAGCCTACACGTGCCTCTCCACCATCATCTTCTTGATCTCGGCGATCGCCTTGGCCGGGTTGAGACCCTTCGGGCAGGTTTGCGCACAGTTCATGATGGTGTGGCAGCGGTAGAGCCGGAACGGGTCTTCCAGATTGTCGAGCCGCTCGCCCTTGGCTTCGTCGCGCGAATCGATCAGCCAACGATAGGCCTGCAGCAGCGTGGCCGGCCCGAGATAGCGCTCGCCGTTCCACCAGTAGCTCGGGCACGAGGTCGAACAGCACGCGCAAAGGATGCATTCATAGAGCCCGTCGAGCTTCTGGCGGTCGTCATGGCTCTGCAGCCATTCCTTGGCCGGCTCCGGCGACACCGTCTTGAGCCACGGCTCGATCGACCGGTGCTGCGCGTAGAAATTGGTGAGGTCCGGCACAAGATCCTTCACCACCGGCATATGCGGCAGCGGATAGACTTTCACCGCGCCCGAAATATCGTCCATGCCCTTGGTGCAGGCCAGCGTGTTCGACCCGTCGATGTTCATGGCGCAGGAGCCGCAGATGCCTTCGCGGCAGGAACGGCGAAGCGTCAGCGTCGGGTCGATCTTGTTCTTGATCCACAGCAGCGCGTCGAGCACCATCGGCCCACAATCGTCCATGTCGACGAAATAGGTGTCGACGCGCGGATTCTCGTCGTCGTCCGGCGACCAGCGGTAGATCTTGTACTCGCGCAGATTGGTCGCGCCTTCCGGCTTCGGCCAGGTCTTGCCCTGCTGGATTTTTGAGTTCTTGGGGAGGGTGAGTTCGACCATGATTGCACTCTCCTCAATACACACGCGCCTTGGGCTCGATCTTGTGCGGATCGATGCCGTCGGCGATCAGGTCGGTATGGACCGGGCGGTAGTCCAGCTTGACGTCGCCCGCCTCGTTCACCCAGGCGAGCGTGTGCTTGCGCCAGTTCTCGTCGTCGCGGCCGCCGAACGGGCCGGACGTATAGTCCTCGCGGGCGTGGGACCCGCGGCTTTCCTTGCGGGCCTCCGCGCCGTAGACGGTGGTGATCGCATTCGCCATCAGGTTTTCGAGCTCCAGCGTCTCGACCAGGTCGGAATTCCAGATCATCGAGCGGTCGGATACTTTTATGTCCTTCAGCTCGCCCCAGATCGCCGAGATGCGCTTGCAGCCGTTTTCCAGCGATTCCTGCGTTCGGAACACGGCGGCGTCCTCCTGCATGGCGCGTTGCATCTTCTCGCGCAGCACGGCGGTCGGCGTCGAGCCGCCGGCGTTGCGCAGCCGGTCGAAGCGATCCATGATCTTGTCCACCGAGGCTTCGTTAATGGCAGGGATCGCCGAATTGCGGTCGATCACCTGGCCGGCGCGGATGGCTGCGGCCCGGCCGAACACGACGAGGTCGATCAGCGAGTTGGAGCCGAGCCGGTTGGCGCCGTGCACCGAGGCGCAGGCCGCCTCGCCCACCGCCATGAGGCCGGGCGAAACGCGGTCCGGATCATCCTGCGTCGGGTTCAGCACCTCGCCCCAATAATTCGTCGGCACGCCGCCCATATTGTAGTGCACGGTCGGCAGGACCGGGATCGGCTCGCGCGTGACGTCGACGCCTGAAAAGATCTTCGCCGATTCCGAAATCCCGGGCAGACGCTCGTGCAGCACCGCCGGGTCGAGATGGTCGAGGTGCAGGAAGATATGGTCCTTGTTCTTGCCCACACCGCGACCTTCGCGGATTTCCAATGTCATGCAGCGCGAAACCACGTCGCGGGAAGCAAGGTCCTTGGCCGACGGCGCGTAGCGCTCCATGAAGCGCTCGCCCTCGGAGTTGACCAGATAGCCGCCCTCGCCGCGCGCACCCTCGGTGATCAGGCAGCCGGCGCCGTAGATGCCGGTCGGGTGGAACTGCACGAACTCCATGTCCTGCAGCGGCAGGCCGGCGCGCGCCACCATGCCGCCGCCGTCGCCCGTGCAGGTGTGCGCCGACGTGGCCGAGAAATAGGCGCGGCCATAGCCGCCGGTGGCCAGCACCACCATCTTGGCCGAGAAGCGGTGGATTGTGCCGTCGTCGAGATTCCAGGCAACCACGCCCGTGCAGCGGCCGTCCGGCTCCATGATCAGGTCGAGTGCGAAATATTCGATGAAGAACTGCGCGCTGTGGCGCAGCGACTGACCGTAAAGCGTGTGCAGGATGGCGTGTCCGGTGCGGTCAGCTGCGGCGCAGGTGCGCTGCACCGGCGGGCCGGCGCCGAAATTCTGCATGTGGCCGCCGAACGGGCGCTGGTAGATCTTGCCTTCCTCGTTGCGCGAGAAGGGCACGCCGTAATGCTCCAACTCGTAGACAGCCTTCGGCGCCTCCATGACCATGTATTGCATGGCATCGACGTCGCCGAGCCAGTCGGAGCCCTTGACGGTGTCGTAGAGGTGCCACTGCCAGCTGTCGGGCGTCATGTTCTGCAGCGAGGCGGCGATGCCGCCCTGCGCTGCGACGGTATGCGAGCGCGTCGGAAAAACCTTGGTGATGCAGGCCGTCTTCAAACCCTGCTCGGCCATGCCCAGCGTGGCGCGCAGGCCGGCGCCGCCGGCGCCCACCACCACCACGTCGAACTTGTGGTCGACGAAATTATAGCCTTTGCCGGCGGCCGCCGATGTTGCCTGTGCCACTGGATCAGCCCCCGAACGCCATTTTGAGCAGCGCGAAGCCGGTAAAGACGCCGACCGCGATGGTGAAGAAGGTGTTGGCGAGCAGCAGCGCGAGCTTCATGCCTTCGCCGTGGATATAGTCCTCAATGATGACCTGCATGCCGAGGCGCATATGGTAGAGGCCGGAGATCACGAAGAGCAGCAGCACCAGAGCCACGAACGGGCTGGCGAGCACGGCGCGCGTCTCGGCGAAGCCTGCGCCGTTCAGCGCCACCAGCAAGCCGACGAAGAACAGCGTCAGCGGGATGTTGGCGATCGCCGTCAGCCGCTGCCGCCAGAAATGCTCGGTGCCTTCGCGGGCCGAACCCAGGCCGCGGACTTTTCCGAGCGCGGTACGCATATCCTTGTTGCCGCCGCTCATGGTCAGGCTCCCCGCGCCAGATAGCCGCCGATCCAGATACCCAGCGTCAGCACGACGGAGGCTGCCAGCGTCGCCCAGGCGATCTTCGACGCCGTGTGCTTCTCCAGCCCGGCGCCGGTGTCCCAGACGAGATGGCGGATACCGCCCATCATGTGGTGCATCAGCGCCCACGTGTAACCGAACAGCACGAGCCGCCCGAGCCAGGAGCCGAAGATGCCATCGACGAAATCGAAATAGCTTTGCGACGTCGAAGCCGCGATCAGCCACCAGGCCACCAGCAGCGTACCGAAATACAGTGCGCCGCCGGTGATGCGATGGATGATCGACATCGTCATGGTGATCGGCGGGCGGTAGATGGTCAGATGCGGCGAAAGCGGCCGGGCGCGCGGGCTTTGGCGGGTGGCTGGTGATTGGCTCATGGCTGCCCCTTGTCGTCGTCGCCCATCCATGTCGCCGGAACGACTTGGACCGTATCCGAAAGCGACTGGACGACGGGTACTTAATGCTCTTTTTGCACCGCGTCAAAGGGCAAAAAACCGTTGCGGCGCGCGGCTTTAGTCACGAAGAATGAGCAATGCGCGCGGGCAGTGCACTTCAATCGTTTGAAGCTGTAGCGGCCAGCAAGAGCCGGCTGTCGGTGGACAGAAATCCACATCTGGCCGGCGATTATGCCGGCATTGGGAAAAAAATGTTTTGATACTTTCTGGAGCCGGCAAACCTGCGTGCCAGTCTATCGGGCGCAGTCCATCGGCTTGCCGCCCTTGACGTAAAGCGCCTGGTTTCCTTCCAGCACCAGCGCATAGCCGGGCAGGCCGTAGCGCGAGCGCTGTTCGGGCGGCGCGGCAGGCAGCGTCACGCTCTCGCCGGTCGTATCGGTAAGCACGACCTCGCTTGCGCGGTTGTCCACCGTGATCGTACCGTCTTCGCAGCGATAGGTGGTGAGCCCTGGCCGGCCCGCCGCCCCCGCCGCGCTGGCCGCGGCATGGGTGGAGCCAGCGTCGCCCTCTCCGACGCAGGCGGCAAGACAGGCGAAGGGAAGGGCGAGGAGGGCAACCCGAGTGGTCCGACGCAACACAACCTCCCTGGGCAATAGCGGGTAAAATTGCATACAGGGTGACACGATCGCCTATCAATGGGGCATCGGCAGGGCAGGCCGTGCTATCCACCGGGTTCGCGCCCCGCGATCATCGTAAATTAACCATACCAAACGATAGGCCGTCTGCCGTCATGCCTCACGCTTAACTTTGGTTAAGAATGGATTAACTTCGCGAATCGAGGAGGCTTTCGCCTCGATCGAAGGAGAGCATGATGCGTCTCGGACTTGGAATTCTCGCAGGCGTCGCGATGAGCGCGGCGCTTGCGATCACCGCTGCCACGCCGGCCGCCGCCTGGGATCGCGACCGGGTCTATGCCGATAGTTTTGGCAACCTCGTCATCGAAAGTTCCGCCGGCTTCAAGCGCATCCTCGTCGGCGAAGGCCACGAGGCGGAGCGCCTGGCCAAATATGTCGGCGCCGGCCAACCCGCGCGCACCGACGAACCGGAGGTGATCTATTCGGATCGGACTGGCGAGGTCGTCATTGGCGAGTGCTATCGGCCGCCGGTGCTGGTGAAGGGCCGCAGCTATATGTACGGCTTCGACCAGGGCGAGATCCCGCTGCAAGGCGGGCCCTGCCAATAAGCACGCGACGACGCGGGGTTGGCGCGGGCTCTAAGATTCGCGGCAAAAGGCTGAGCCACGTCAGGTCGTGGCGCGGCCCTGATTCGGTCATCTTTGTCCGGCCAAGCTCCGCGTGTTCAGGAACGGTTAACCATCGATGAGCCATGCGGCCCAGTCTCGCCGGCTGAAGGACCATATCGCCGGTCTCGAAACCATGACGCGCTTCGTGCTCGCCACGCTGGCGCTGGCGAGCGGCGTCTACACCTATCTCGGCGTGCGCAGCCTGCTCGACGGTTCCGCGACCGTCGTGTTCTTCGCGGCAGTCATCTATTCGGCGTCGGTTTCCGTCGCCATGTACGGCTTCTGGACGTATCTGATCCGCTTCCTGCCTGAGATGCGCGACGGCGGCTCGCGCCTGGCGCTGCTCGGCATCATGGCTGTGGGATCGGCGATGATCATCGCCATGTCGTCCTGGTTGAACGCGGCCGCCCTGGCCGGCTCGGCGGCGGTGGAGCAGCATCTCGCCATCACCATCGAGGAATACACCGCCGACCTCGACCAGGCGCACGGCAACGCGCTCGGCGCGCTGTCGCTGCTGCCCGACATCCAGCGCGCCGGCGAGCGGTTTTCTCGTCTCGCCGCCGACGAACAGACGTCGGGCGCGCTGACCGGTACCTCCGGCTCCGGCAGCGTCGTGCAGTTGCTCAGCCAGATGGCCGCGCAGATGAAGGAACTGGAGACCACGATCCAGTCGTCGCGCGAACCGATCCAGCAGGCTTTCGAGCAGGGACAGAAACATCTGGCGACCATGCGCGGGCTGGTCTCGGCGCCGGGACCGATCGAACAGCGCTCCGACCAGTTCGCCGCCGAATCCGTGGCGTTGTCGGGCGTGATCTCCTCGCTGGAGCAGACCTCGATCGCCGCCTCCGTCACCCGTGCCGCCGCCGACCTTTCGGTCGGCTTCATCGCGCCGGTCGCCGACGGCACCACGCCGGACCTCGCCGGCCGGCAGGACCAGGTCATGACGACGATCCGCGGCTCGGTCGCTGCACAGTCGAAGGCGCTGTCCGACGCCGCCGCCGAAATTCTCAACCAGCCGAAGGTGCCGGAGCGGCGCTACGTGCCGCTGACCTCCGCCGAGGCGGTGCTGCGCTACGCCGGCGACTTCATCCCGAGTTGGGCCGGCGCCATCTCCATCGACCTGCTGCCCGCCGTGCTGGTCGGCATCATGGCCGTGGTGCATGGCATCATGCGGCGCGGCGAGGATGATCTGGAAGAGGCCGACCGCATCACCGCAGGCGACATGCTGCGCTCGCTCAAATACAATGAGCTGCTTCAGGCAAAGCTGCGCGCGCAGCGGGAGGCGGAAAGCGTCGCCGGCATCCCGGCGCCAGCAGCTGTCGTGGCCGAAGCAGCGCCGCCGGCCGAGCCGGAACGGCCGGAGCCACCCGCCCGTCAGGCCACGGCAGAGAACGTGACGGCGCTGGCGCTCTCCGACCGAAAGCGTTTTGATCCATGAGCCTGCCCGTCAACGGTTCGCAAGTTGGGCTGCCGGGCGACGGCAAGCTACAGCGCAACCTGCTCTGGCGTTATCTCTCGCGCTTCGACGATGGCGAGGTTATCCGCTGGGCGTTCCGCGGCCTGCTGATCGGCGCGATCGGCGTGCTGGCGATGGACCTGCGCGATCTGGCCGAAACCAATGGCTGGGCCCTGGCCGGCATCGCCTCGCCGGCCGATCCGGCGCCGGTGCTGCCGCCGGCCGTTGACATCGGCGTGCCGGAAGCGCCGTCCACCGATCCCCGCCCATTCCTCACGACCGATGAGGGCGTGCTCGGCAAACCGATGAGTTTTACGCTCGAACCCGGCGGTCGACTCCGGGCGACCGGCAGCATCCAGCCGGGAACTGCCGACCGTTTCGCGGCCGAAATGAGCGAGCGTGGCGAGTATGTGAAACTCGTCTCGCTCAATTCGCCCGGCGGCGCGCTGGACGACGCCATGGCGATGGCGCGGCTGATCCGCGAACGCGGCCTCGACACCGAGGTGGGCGATGGCGCGCTCTGCGCCTCCTCCTGCCCGCTGCTGATGGCCGGCGGAAGACACCGCGCGGCCGGCGAAAAGGCGGCGATCGGCGTACACCAGTTCTACGCCGCCACGGCAATCGAATCGGCCCCGGCGCAGATCATGGCCGATGCGCAGGCGACGACCGCGCGCATCTCGCGTCACCTCGCCTCCATGGATGTCGATCCGGCGCTGTGGCTGCATGCGCTGGATACGCCGCCCCGCGCCCTCTATTACTTTTCGCGCCAGGAACTGGCGAATTACCGCCTGGTCACCGCGTCGGACACCAAGACCGCCAGAAAAAAATAGAAGAATCAGCCCGTCCGGCCCGCCAGCAGACGCGGCATGACCGCGGCGGTCCGGGAAACCCTTACGCAATCGCGGCCGTCCTTCTTGGCCGCATACAGCGCCTCGTCGGCACGGCGCATCAGTCCTGAGAGGCTTTCGAACGGCAGCAGCTCGGCGACCCCGAAGCTCGCGGTGAAGCGCTTGTCCGCCGGCAGTCCGACGATGGGCAGTGCCGAGAAGGCGCTGCGGGTGCCCTCGGCGAACAGCCGCGCAGCGATCAGGTTCGAGCCGGGCAGGATAATGGCGAACTCCTCGCCGCCCAATCTCGCCGCCACATGCCTGCCGCCCGCCGCACTCTTCAGGAGGCTGGCGAAGGCCTGGATGACGCGGTCGCCGCTGGCGTGGCCGTATGTATCGTTCACCGCCTTGAAATGATCGAGATCGGCGATGACCAGCGTCACCGGCATGCCTTGCCGCGACGCATCCTCCATGGCCTCCCCCGCATGGCGCTCGAAGCCGCCACGATTGTTGAGCCCTGACAGGGTGTCGGTCTCCGACTTGGAGGTGACATCGGCGAGAATGTCGCGGACCATCACGACCAGCATCAGCAGCGCCACGCCGATGGCGAAGATGGTGGACAGCGTCTGCGAGAACAGGGCGTAGTTGGTCTTGAGATAGTCCTGCGCCGTGGCTCCCGTGCCGCCCAGAAACACCATCAGGAACGGTTTCGACAGGAATTGCAGGGCGCTCGCCGCCAGCACGACCAGCAGCACCGTATCGAGCCGGCCACGGGCGCGCGAGAAGCCGACGATCCAGACGCCGATCATCTGCATGACGAAATAGGGAGCCTGATAGGCGAGCATCCGCCAGAACGAGGTGCGCGGCAGATCCTGGATCAAGGTGCAGATGACGACCGACAGGATGAAGGTTATGGCGATGACGGTGCGCGGATTCTGGACGGAATATTTCTGGGCCAGGCCGACATTGAACAGCGCCATGCCGGCCAGCACTATGGTGAAGGAGAACACCACCGCCGGCGTGTTGCTACCCAGCGCATAGATCATGAACTCGACGCCGAAATAGGCCATGCCGAGCATATAGCCGAACGCGAACCAGCGCGCCGCCGTCAACCTGGCGTCATAGAGAGCAACGGTCACGAACGCGGCGGCAAGCAGGCCCGCCACGACGAAATTGATCGCCAGGATAAATCCCGCGCCGCTCATCCGGTCCCTCCGCCGCATCATGCGGGTCATGGAAAGTGAAAGCACATGCGTGCGAAGAAGCCGTTAACCGCGAGGCGCGGCCCGACAGGCAGGTGCAATTTTCAACTGTGCAGCGGTCCTTGCGCGGCCGCCCGACGGTGCGACGCCCGAGCGTGGCTCGCTCAAGCGCCGACGCGCCGCTCCGCTGCACCCGCCCACGCATCCGTATCCGGCTGGAGACACGCATTCATATCCGGCTGGACATAGGTCACGCGGACGCGGTCGCGGCCGGCGCGCTTGGCCTGCATCAGCGCATCGTCGGCGCGCTTGAACAAAGCCTCGAGGCTCTCGTCCCCTATTCGCGTCGCGACGCCGAAGCTGCAGGTGATGCGGCCAAGGTCGGGCGTCACGTCTTCCAGCCCCCCGTCCGCCAGGCCCGTCCGGACGCCCTCGGCAAGCAGTCGGGTCATCGCCAGATCGCAATGCGGCAGGAGGATCGCGAACTCCTCGCCGCCGGTCCTGCCGACGATCGCGCGGCCGCCGGCGACATCGGTCAGCAACCGGGAAAATGATACGATGACGGCGTCGCCGGTCGCGTGTCCATGCAGGTCGTTGACGGCCTTGAAGTGGTCGAGATCCGCCAACACGAGACCGAGCGGCGCGGCGCCGAGTTTGCCCCGGCCGAAATACGGCAAGGCCCTCTCCGCCAGGCCGCGGCGGTTGAGGAGGCCGGAAAGAGCGTCGGTGGCCGATTCCGTTCGGAATTCCTGGATGATATCGGACGCTATCGCCGTGAGCAGCGTCAGTGCGAACAGCAGCGACGCGATGACAACCGAAAGGCTCGTCGTCAGCCAGTAGGCGGAACTGGTGAGGGACATCTGTCCGGCCTGGCCGTCGAAGAGGGCCACCACCGCCGGCCGGACGAAAAAATCGAGGGCACGCAGCGCCGCCAGCCACGTCAGCAGCCGGTCGACAGGCGTCGGGCTCTTCGCCTGCGCCAATGTGAGCACGCCAACCGCGCACATCGCCCCGAGCCCATAATTGACCGCGAAGATGCGGGCGGCGAAATTGGGTGCGACGATCAGGAACCAGGTGAACGCCGACAGGCCGGCAGCCGCAGAGACAAGCAGCGGCCATTTTGGCAGCGGCAGTTTTTGCCGGTCGACAATCGCCGCGATGAACAGGAATACCGCGGCGAAGAACAACACGTTGGACACGAGCTTCGACCCTTCGAAGCCCAGCCCGACCTGAAAACCCTGCAGCACGAAGCCGGCCGCGATCATCCCATAGCAGAGGGAGAGTTGCAGCACGTAGTGCCACTGGCGCCGCATCATCCACAGCACGAAAAACGCCGCCGACAAGACTGCCGACAGCGAAGGATTAAGCAGAGCAATGAAAAGCTCCTGATCCACGCCGCTTCCGATGAGTTTCCGTGAGGGAAGACGATAGGCACGAGCGGCAAAGAAGTGGTTAAGCCTCGGCCGGCCTTCGCCCGTTCGGGAGAAGGCCGCAAACGGTCATCGTCCGTATATCGACTGGTTTTGGCCTGCCCCGCCGGCGCCGCAGCCTTCGGCAGAACCTCGCTCACGCGCCGGTGCGCCACTCCGCCGCATCCGGCCTGAGATGGGTGACGCGGACACGGTCACGCCCGGCGCGCTTGGCCTGCATGAGCGCGTCGTCGGCGCGCTTGAAAAGCGCATCGAGGCTCTCGTCCCCGATCCGCGCCGCGACCCCGAAGCTGCAGGTGACCGGGCCGAGGCGGGGCGTCACCTGTTCCAGCGCTCCCGACGAAAGCGCGGCCCGCACGCCCTCGGCGAAGAGCCGCGCCGCGCCGAGATCGCATTGCGGCATGAAGACCGCGAACTCCTCGCCGCCGGTGCGCCCGATGATCGCCTTGTCGGCGCCCGCCTGCCGGAGCAGTCCGGCAAAGGCGGTGATCACCACGTCGCCGACCGCGTGGCCATGGCGGTCGTTCACGGCCTTGAAGTGATCGAGATCCGCAAGCACGAGGCCGACAGGCACCCTGGGAACCCTCGGATTGGCGAAGAAGGCTGCCGTCCTCTCGTGGAAACCACGGCGGTTGAGCAGGCCAGACAGCGCATCGGTGTGTGATTCCGTGCGCAGCTGATAGATCGCGTCGAGCGCCACGGCGCTGAACAGCATCAGTGCGATCACCAGCATCAGGATCAGCGCCGACAAATTGGTCACCAGCCAATAGGGTGTGGTCATGCCGGCCATGAGGGGATACCCGCCGGCGAACAGGGCCGAAAGCACCGGCCGGATGAAGAAGTCGAGCGCCCCGAGCGCCGCGACCCAGACGATCGCCCGGTCGATCATCATGCGCTTCGGCGCACGATACAATGTGACGGCGAGAACGACGCACATTGCGCCGAGACCGAAATTGACGGCAAAGACCCGCTTCTCGAAATCCGGCAGTCCCACGAGGAACCAGATGAAGGCTGCCATGCCCACAGCCGTGCAAATCGCGAGTGCCCCGTAAGGAGGCCGCTGCCCTGTTCGGGAAACGGCGGCGGATGCGATCAGGAACATGGCGGCGAAGAATAGAAAGTTGGAAAGAAGCCTCGATGCCGCAAAACCCATGCCGAATTCGAAGCCCTGAAGCGCGAAGGCGCCCATGCAGCACAGGTAGCCGGCACACAACAGCAGGGCATGGCGAAGCCAGCGCTGGACGAACCACAGGACGAAAAACGACACCGCCAGCGCCAGCGAAACCGCCGGGTTGAGCAGCGCTATGAAAAGTCCCTGGTTCAACGCCTCATAGCTCGCGGTTGCCCTGATGTCGGACGCTAGAAGAAAGCTGCAAACAAGACGTTAAGCCGCAAGCCACGGTCAGCCCAAAGGGCTGCCCGTGGTTCGACCGAACATCGACATTGAGAAGCAGGTAGGGAGTTCCGCGGCGAGGCTGAAGCTCGCCGCGAAGAAGCGCCGGACGATCAGTTCCAGTCGCGGATGTCGACGAAATGCCCGGCGATGGCCGCCGCCGCCGCCATCGCCGGCGACACCAGATGGGTGCGGCCCTTGAAACCCTGGCGGCCCTCGAAATTGCGGTTCGAGGTCGAGGCGCAGCGCTCATGCGGCTTCAACCGGTCGTCGTTCATGGCGAGGCACATGGAGCAGCCGGGCTCGCGCCAGTCGAAGCCGGCCTCGATGAAGATCTTGTCGAGGCCTTCTGCCTCCGCCTGCTCCTTCACCAGACCGGAACCCGGCACGATCATGGCGTCAACGGTCGGCGCGACCTTCTTGCCGTCGACCACTTTGGCCACGGCGCGCAGATCCTCGATGCGGCCGTTGGTGCAGGAGCCGATGAAGACGCGGTCGAGCGTAACGTCGGTCATCTTGGTGCCGGGCGTCAGGCCCATATAGTCGAGTGCGCGCTGCTTGGAGGTCCGCTTGTTCTCGTCCTCGATCGTCGCCGGGTCCGGCACGATGCCGGTGACCGAGACGACGTCCTCGGGCGACGAGCCCCAGGTGACGATCGGCGGCAGCTTCGCCGCGTCCAGCACGATGACCTTGTCGAAATGCGCGCCTTCGTCGGTCTTCAGCGTCTTCCAGTAGTCCAGCGCCATGTCCCACGCCTCGCCTTTCGGCGCCCGCGGCTTGTCCTTGACGTAGGCGAAAGTCGTCTCGTCGGGCGCGATCAGGCCGGCCCGGGCGCCGCCTTCGATCGACATGTTGCAGATGGTCATGCGGCCTTCCATCGACAGCGCGCGGATGGCCTCGCCAGCGTATTCGATGACGTATCCGGTACCACCCGCCGTGCCGATCTCGCCGATGATGGCGAGGATGATGTCCTTGGCCGTAACGCCCGCCGGCAGTTGCCCGTCGACCCGCACCAGCATGTTCTTGGCCTTGCGCTGGATCAGCGTCTGGGTGGCGAGCACGTGCTCGACCTCCGACGTGCCGATACCGTGCGCCAGCGCGCCAAACGCGCCATGCGTCGAGGTGTGGCTGTCGCCGCAGACGATGGTCATGCCGGGGAGCGTAAAACCCTGCTCGGGGCCGATGATGTGAACGATGCCCTGGCGGATATCGTTCTCCGAATAATATTCGACGCCGAAATCCTTGGCATTGGTCGCAAGTGCTGCGATCTGGATACGGCTTTCCTCGTTGCGGTTGATGCCGAGCTTGCGGTCGGCGGAGGTCGGCACATTGTGGTCGACCACGGCCAGCGTCTTCTCCGGATGACGCACCGTGCGCCCCGTCATGCGCAGGCCCTCGAAAGCCTGCGGGCTGGTCACTTCATGCACCAGGTGGCGGTCGATGTAGAGCAGGCAGGTGCCGTCATCCTGGCGGTCGACGACGTGATCGTCGAATATCTTGTCGTAGAGGGTGCGCGGTGCGCTCATGGTCTTTATCCGTCGATAGGAAAGGGAAGGAGGAAAAGTCCGGCCGCAGCCGGAAGCCCGTCGGCCTCAGCGAAGTCGGGAAAGCAGCGCGCCCGAGATACGCGCAAAGAACCGCGCGGGCAGGCGCTTCTTGTCCTGCAGCACGAAGCCCTTGTAGCTCGGATCTCCGAAAAGCTCTTCCATCGCGCCGCTCATACCAAGCTTTTGACGCGGCGGCAATTGTCGGTCATTTCTGCGATGGTCATAGCAAGAGCTGATCCAGTGTCGTTGCGCACCAGCCTGCCGAGTGACATCGTAGGATATCGTTATCGGGAAAGCTGTTGGTATGGGCGTTGACTACCATGTCGCGGTTCATGCGTCGGATTGGCCGACGCCCGCTGCAATCAACCGATGCCTCGGTGAGTTGCACTATCCGATAGTGATCGCCGTCGTTCCCGGCGCGATGGACAAGCCTTTGACAGAAGCGCCAGGCGTCGGCGGATTCGTCGTTACGTTTGAAGGCAAGCCGGTCGAGCTTGAAGTCAGTGTCACACGACTTGGTCCCGATTCTCCCTATGCGTTTACCATCAACCCCGAACTCTTAAAACAACAGGAAACACATCCAGACGGAACGGGACACTTCATAGCGCGACCCACCGGGATGCAAGACTTCGTACCGAGAAACCTTAATGCCGACCTGAGTGAGTTGGGCGTCTCCACTCCCGACTACGGCGACGGGGATTATGTCATCAACCTAACATTCCGCTCGGACGTACTGCCGTGGCGGGCCGGATGGTTTCTGATGGCGGGCATGATCAAATGCGCGAACGGTTTGGGGTTTGAGTTTGGGGACGGATTCCATGGACGAGCAAAGTACGCGGATTGGCTGGCAAAAAAAGCTGCCGATCCGGACTACTGGAAATAGCGGACGCCGCAAGCACCCGACCATCTTGGAACGTTGAGCGCTCGTTCAGGCCAGCGAGCCCTTAGCCTTTGGCGGGCTTCATCTTCGATAGATCGTTCTCCTTCGCCCGCTTGGCCGACCCGCGTTCCTCCTCCGGCAACTCGAAATCCTCGCCCTGGTTCATATCCATCCGGCTTTCGACGGTGTAGAGCATCACCAGCACGATCAGCGCCAGCAGCGTCGAGAACAGCGCGATCTGCCAGAGGCCGAGACCGCAGGCCACGCCGATGGCGCCGGCCAGCCACATGCCGGCGCCCGTCGTCAGCCCGTGCACCTGCCCGCGCGTAAAAATGACGACGCCGGCGGCGAGGAACGCCACGCCGGCCGTCACCGCCTCGACGATACGGATCGGATCGACCTTCACCGCATCCTTGAGCACGTCGGTGGTGAACATCGGCGCGTGGATGATCTCGATGGTCAGGATGGCGAAGGTCGCCGAGGCCACGCAGACGAGGATATGGGTGCGCAGCCCCGCCGGCCGGTTGCGCCATTCGCGCTCGAAACCGATCGCCGCGCCGAAAATCGTCGCCAGCAGCAAGCGCGCGGCGATCACCGGGAACGACGTGTAGGTCGGATGGCCAAATTCCTCGACGAGCTGTTCCATGGAACTCCCTCAAGCGCTGGCCGCTAACGCGGCGGCATCGGCGAGGTTCCGAACACAAAGCTTCAATCATCATCCCATTCACCGAGATCGAAGAACTTCGAACCCGGACACGTACAATGATCATGCAATTCTGCCGCAGCTCGGCGGGCAGAACTCAGACTTCGGCCAAAAACTTCCGCGCACCCACCGCAATGTGGGCAAGAAATTCGCAAGCTATCCACCGATCCATAGTCGCCATCCAGCTCAATTTCTTCGAACTCTACCTCTATGCGCATTGACGGATTCCTGGGGTCCCTCTCTAGAGTGCGATTTCAACACACCTTGAACACGAACGCCTTCACCACCGCGTCAGGCTCGGCGATCGCATAGCACCGGAACCAGGGGCTTTCCTCGACCGGCCGCCATTTGCCGTTGCGTTCCAGTTCGTCGAACACGGAGCGAAAGCCACCCTTCTCGAAAACCTGGTCGCGCACCGTGAAGATCGCGTGGCCATCCTTTCGCGTGATGCGCACGAGGTCGTGCAGACCCGAGGCCGGCGCATGGCCCATCGTGAACACGCCGGTCGAGAAGAAGGCGCGGAAATGGCCGTCCGGCCACGGCAGTGGGCCACCGAGGGCAGCCTCGCGCAGATCGTTGTAGCTGCCGCGCGAGCCCGCAATCTTCAGCATGTCCGGCGACAGGTCGAGACCGGCCAGGTTGGCGTAGCCAAGCGCCTTGAGCTGGGGACCGGAGAGCCCGGTGCCGCAACCGGCGTCGAGCAAAGGACCTTCGCCCGCAGGCACGTAGCGCGTCACCCAGGCCGGGATGAGGAACGGCAGGAGGTAGCCCAGCGCCGCGGTTTCGCCGTCATACGTCGCTGCCCAGGCCGCATAGGCTTGCGCCAGCGCCTCCGGCGTTCCGGCGGTGTAGACGGTTTCCAACGCGGCCGCCGCCTTGTCCGAAGTGCTCACCCGCCTGCCTCCCCGATCGATGTTTTCGGAAAACTGGCAGGACACGGCCGCCACGGCAAGCGAAACAGGCCGGAAGGTATGAGCGAGACTGTTAAAGGGATGCGTCCGATGCCCGCCAAGGCGAACGCCAGCCGGCCAAACGGTCAGATGCGGCCCATCAGCAGCAGGACCAGCAGGACCAGCAGAACGACGCCGACGATGCCGGAAGGACCATAACCCCAGGCGCGCGAATGCGGCCAGGCCGGCACGGCGCCGATCACGATAAGGATCAGGATGATGATGAGGATGGTCGTCAGCGTCATTGCAGCCCTCCGGGTTGATTAGCCGAATGGCAGGACAATGCGCGGATGAACCTCAAGGTTCCGCAGGCAGACTACCGGGCTGGAGTTACCGGTTGGTCTTCTTGCTGTTGAGTTCAAGATTCTTCTTGTAGTCGATGGCGAACAGGGCCTGATCGAGCTTCACGTCCTGCTTGACGTTGAAGATCATCACGGTCGTGTCCTTGCCCTGCGCGTCGGTGATCGTCCATTCCTTGAGTTCGTAGTTGGCCGGATCGAACTTCATGGTGATCTTGGAATTGCCGAAGGCCGATTTGTCGACCAGTTGGATCACCGTCTGGTCCGGCTCCTCCTTGACGCTGCGCACCTTGTTGCCGGAGAGGTCGATGCGGTCGTCGAGCAGCAGCTTCAGGGGCGTCTTGGACAGCGGATAGAGGTCCATCGTCTTCATCTTCGGGTTTTCCAGGACGACCGAATCGCCGTCGGAGATCACCTTGAAGCCGGCGCTGCCGTCATAGTTGAAGCGGATCTTTCCGGGCCGCTGGATGTAGAATTTCCCGCCCGTTTGCCTGCCGCGCGCGTCGAACTGCACGAACTCGCCGCTCATCGAGCGGATCGAGGCGAAATGGTCGGCGATCTTCTGCGCCGTCGCGGAAGCCTCGGCAGCGGCCGGCGCCGTCATGCCGGTCAGCAGCGACAGGCCGGCAACGGCCGCAAGGCCGAGCGCCATGCCGATCACGCCGCGCCGCGTCTTCGTCGCGCCGGCATTCGTCGTGGGGGCCTTGGTCATTTTTCTCACCCGGGAATCGCGTTCTTCGTTGGCGTCCAACTAGGAATGTAGTTGGGCTTTAGTTTGGCGGTGACAAGGGCCGAGCGTGCGGCGGCCTCACATCTTGTCCTCTTCCGTCGGCACCAGAATCTCGCGTTTCCCCGCATGGTTGGCCGCGCCGACGATGCCTTCCTTCTCCATCTTCTCGATGATCGAGGCGGCCTTGTTGTAGCCCACGCCGAGACGTCGCTGGATGTAGCTGGTCGAGGCTTTTCCGTCGCGCAGCACGATCGCCACGGCCTGGTCGTACGGATCGTCCGAATCCTCGAAGTTGCCGCCTCCGCCGCCGGACCCGCCCTTCGCGGCCGGTTCTTCGTCATCCACCTCGTCATCGGCGGTGATGGCGTCGAGATATTCCGGCGCGCCCTGCAGCTTGAGGTGGTTGACCACCTTCTCGACCTCGTCGTCGGAGACGAACGGTCCGTGGACGCGCTGGATGCGGCCGCCGCCGGCCATGTAGAGCATGTCGCCCATGCCGAGCAGTTGTTCCGCGCCCTGCTCGCCCAGGATCGTGCGGCTGTCGATCTTGGACGTGACCTGGAAGGAGATGCGGGTCGGGAAGTTGGCCTTGATCGTGCCGGTGATGACGTCGACCGACGGCCGCTGCGTCGCCATGATGACGTGGATGCCGGCGGCGCGCGCCATCTGGCCGAGCCGCTGCACCGCGCCCTCGATGTCCTTGCCGGCCACCATCATCAGATCGGCCACCTCGTCGATGATGACGACAATGAAGGGCAGCGGCGCCAGATCCAGCTCTTCCGTCTCGTAGATCGCCTCGCCGGTCTCGCGGTCGAAGCCGGTCTGCACGGTGCGCGAGATTTTTTCGCCCTTTTCCATCGACTGGGCGACGCGGGCGTTGAAACCGTCAATGTTGCGCACGCCGACCTTGGCCATCTTGCGGTAGCGGTCTTCCATCTCCCGCACCGTCCATTTCAGCGCCACCACCGCCTTCTTCGGATCGGTGACGACCGGCGTCAGGAGGTGCGGGATGCCCGAGTAGACGGAGAGTTCGACCATCTTGGGGTCGATCATGATCAGCCGGCATTGCTCCGGCTTCAGCCGGTAGAGCAGCGACAGCACCATGGTGTTGATGGCCACCGACTTGCCGGATCCGGTCGTGCCTGCCACCAGAACGTGCGGCATCTTGGCGATGTCGGTGATAACAGCCTCGCCGTTGATCGTCTTGCCCAGCGCCAGCGCCAGCTTCGCCTTGCTCGTCTCGAAATCCTTGCTGGCCAACAGTTCGCGCAGGTAGACGGTTTCGCGCTTCAGATTGGGCAGTTCGATGCCGATGGCGTTGCGGCCGGGCACCACCGCGACGCGGCAGGCAATCGCGCTCATCGAGCGGGCGATGTCGTCGGCAAGGCCGATGACGCGCGACGATTTGATGCCGGGCGCCGGTTCCAGTTCGTAGAGCGTCACCACCGGACCGGGGCGCACATGGATGATCTCGCCCTTGACGCCGAAATCCTCCAGCACGCCTTCCAGCATGCGGGCGTTCTGCTCCAACGCATCCTTGGAAAGGGTCGCGTCGCGCGCCACGCTCTTCGGTTCGGAGAGGAAGAACAGCGACGGCATCTCGAAATTGTCGGCGCCGATCATCGAGGTCTGCGCCTCGCGCTTCACGCGGGCGCCGGGGACGGGGCGCGGCGCCGGCGCCTCGACGCGGCTGGGCATGGTCGGCGCAACCGGCGCGCCGGACGGATTCGAGCGGAAAGGCTGGACATGCGCCGGCTGCGCGCGTTCCGCCGGGCGGATCGGCTCCAGTTCCTCGTCGTCCTCGAATTCGTCCTCCTCGGCCGCCTGCGCCGGTGGGACGCGGCTGTCGGCGGCGACCATCGCCGCGAAGAATTCCGGCTCGACGCGCGCCCGCCCCGCTGGGCTGACGCGGGCTTCGGCGCGTTCCGCGAATTCGACGCGCTCGGCGGCTTCGCGCCAGCCGCGCGACGGCGCCGGCAGATCGTAGTCGTCGTCGTCCTTGCGGGCCGGGCGGCGGGCCAGCCGGCGGCGCACGAAGGCACGGGCCGACAGCCACCAATGGGTGATCGCGCCGAGCGCCAATATGCCCTCGCTCTCTTCCTCGTCCTCGAAATTGGCGTCGTCGAGTTGCGGCGCCTCCTGCGCCGGCCGCTCGGCCTCGGCCGGCATCGGCCGCCGGAACAGCAGGCCGCAGCCGAATGCAGCAAGGCCGAGCGCCGGCAGCGCAAGCGCGCCGGCCAGGCTCATGGCGACAAGCCCGCTCGGATAATGGCCGATGATGAGCGCCGGGATCTTCAGCACGATGTCGCCGAAGACGCCGCCAAGGCCGGACGGCAGCGGCCAGGTGTCCGGCGGCACGACGCAGCCGGCCACGCCCGCAAACAGCAGCGACGCGCCAAACCAGGCGGCGGCGCGCTTGAGCTTGCGGTCGATGCCATGGGCAGTGAGGAAGAGGATGGCCCACACCACGGCGGGCGCAAGGGCGGCTACCGCCGACAGGCCGTAGAACTGCATGGCAAGGTCGGAGAAGGCCGCCCCGGCATAACCCATGGCGTTGGTGATCGGGTTGTCGGTGGCGTGGCTGAAGCTGGGGTCGGCGACGTTCCATGTGCCAAGGCTCGCCAAGGCGAAAGCGATGCCGGCGAAGATGCCGATACCGATCAGCCGCCCGACCTGGCGGCGCAGGAAAGCGCCGATGCCGGTGCCTGTATCGGAAAGCGCGAGCGGCGCGGCAGCCCCAGAACGCATGCGGAAATCCTCGCGGTCGTTTTCACTACGGCCGGCACGCGTGGAACGCGATGCCGGCAGAATCGACCGTGAGACTAGGCGGCGAGGGTTAAAGGGGCTTTAACCATGTGGCGGCTTGATGCCGTCGCATCAGGTTACCGGCACCTCAAGCAAAAGAAACGCACCGGGTCGAACGATGCGCGATCGATCCGTTCAATGGATCAGATCGACTCAAAACTGGCGGTGGTGAGCGCCGGAACCCCGATCAATACCGCCAGCTTGACCGTAGCTGCCGAACCGGCCCCATCGGAATCGTAAAAAAGCTCGCCGGTGGTGCTGTAGTAGATGAGGCGGTCGTCCGCGTCCTCGGCCAATCCGGTGGAATTGACCCGGAATGCCGACTCTTCAAGCACGCCCTCCGTGAACAGCAGGGGGAAGATCGTAAAGCGGAGCGCCATCGTGTCGCCGTCCGAGGCACTGAAATCCGCGATGGTGTCGAAACTGCCGGATCTGTCATTGAACACGAAAGTATCCGCGCCGCCACGGCCATACAACGTATCACTTCCCTGCAAACCCCATAGAACGTCGTCGCCTCCGCCACCGTCCAGGACATTGGCGGCGCCATTGCCAGTAATCGTCTGCCCGAAATCGCTGCCGGTCAGATTCACAGGGCTTCGAATCCGGGTTAACGGGTTAGGTGGCCGAGGATAGAGGCGAGGTAGTCTGCGTCCCATCCCGCGACCTTGCGGCGGCGCTTGATGGCTCTGTTGTCCTTCATGGCTCTGACGAGGTTGATGGCGAAGTGACGGACAATGGCCATGTTGTGTGCGCCATGGCCCTTGCGCAACCTCGACTGGTCGTCCTTGAAGACGACGTCGAGGGTCCAGTGCAGGGCGTTCTCCACCAACCAGTGGCCACGCACGGCGTGCGCGGCCCGCTCGGCGGAGAGCGTGGCCGAAGAGATATAGTAACGGGTCTCGAAGCGGCACCTGTCCTTGAGTTCGGCGCGCGAACTGACACGAATGATGGTCGTCGCGCCTGGCAGGCGCAGTTCGCCGGGGAAGCGTCTGTCTCCGGAAAGCCAATCGGTCTCGCGTGAGACGGTGACGGAGCGTTCCTCGATGCGGCCGTGGCCTTTGTCGAGGTCGTGGGAGTTGTCGAGCGTTTCATCGGGCGCGTCGTTGAAATAGCGTTCGATGTCGCGGCGCAGCGTTGGCTGGTTGGCCTTGACGGCGAGCAGATAGTCGGCCCCGGCATCGCGGACCGCCGTGGCGATGGTGGCATTGGTGGCGATGGCATCGATCGACACCAGCGCGCCTTTGAGGCCGTCATTTGCTGCCAACCGCTCCAGAAGCACCGGAATGGCGGTGGTTTCGTTCGACTTGTCGCAGACCGCCTCCTGGCCGAGCACCAGGCGCTGCGTGGTGGCGAAGGCGGAGACCAGATGCAGCGGCGCGCGGCCGATGCTGCGGTCGTGGCTGCGGCGCGAGGTCTTGCCGTCGATGGCGATGAAGTCGGGCTTGTCGGGCCAGGTCTCGCGCACCCATGCCGTGAAGCATTCCGAGAACAGGGCCGGATCGATACGGTTCATGAGGATGGTCAGCCAGCGGCCACCCGGCACGCCGTGATGATAGGGCAGGTAGCGACGCAGGAAATCCAGATGCGCCGCACCCCAGTCGGCGATCAGATCGTAGTCCTCGCAGTCGCAGATGGTGCCGCAGACCACAAGAAATAGGACCTCTGGCAGCGGGTGAGCCACGCGCCATGGCTCGCGCGGGTCTTCAATGTCGCCAAAATGATCAAGAAGCGACTTCAGGCGGGATTTTTCGAAACCCTCAAGGATCGCGACGGACATGCGATGCTCCGAATCAAGGAAGCACCCATGGAATCAGTCATTCCGCAACAGAGAAAGCGCGTTAACCCGAGTTCCAAGCCCTGGTCAGATTCAAGGCCTTATTGCCGGAGGCATTCGATGTCTTTATGACCTCGATTTGGACATTCGCGCTTAGCACGACATTTTGGGTCTGGGTTATGATCGTATCAAACCCGTTGCCCGCGGCCTCGATAAAGGTTTCGTTGCCGCGCGCATAATAGGTGTCGTCACCCTTGCCGCCGTCCAGCGTATCGCCGCCGCCATGGCCGTCCAGATGATCGTTTCCAGCGAGGCCGCTCAGCGTATTCTTGCTACTGTTCCCGTCGATACGGTTGTTGAGTTCGTTGCCCGTGCCGTCTATCGCGCCGGTGCCCAGCAGTTCGAGCCGTACGAAGAGACCGCTCCCCGCATCCGGAAGCGCGAACGTAAAGAAGCTGCTCACGCTATTGCCACCCACTGTGTCTTCCAGCACATTGTTGGTCGCCGACTGGATGACATAGTGGTCGTTGCCTTTCCCTCCTTTGGCGATTCCGCCATCGGTTCCCAGGTAAAGAATGTCGTCGCCCTCACCGCCGATCAGGATATCGTCGCCGGCGCCGCCAATCAGGGTGTCGTTGCCTGCTCCACCATCTAGCGTATAGGTCACGCCGGACTGGCCGGCGGTATAACTGAGCGTGTCGTTGCCACCGGAGCCCTTGATCGTCGTGGAATAACGGTTTCCGGTCAGTTCGATACTGTAGCCGATCGCCTGCAAGGTCTCGACCTGTGCGTTGGCGTCCAGAACGTAGGGGCTGACATCGCCCTGCCCGAGTTGGACCGTCACCACGTCATTGCCACCTCCGGCGCCCTCGACGATCGTCGTGCCCGCGTTGGTGACCAGATAATTGTCGTCTCCGCCCAGACCCCTCAGGACATCGGCCGATGAGTTGAAATAGGACGTTGTGGCGTGAAAATAGTTGTCGGTGATACGGGTGTTTCCGGCATTGCCGATGATCGTCTGCGACAGTTCGTTACCGCCGAGGTTGATGGCGGACTTGCTGCTGGAACTGTTGGTCGTCAATTGCTCGACCTCCACGCCCTGCGCCAGGTTGTAGGACACCGCCGCGATGACGCGATCGGTGCCCCCTCCTGCCGTCTCGATCACGACATCGGCGGCATTGTAGACACGATAGGTGTCGTTCCCATCGCGTCCGCGCAGGATATCGCCCTGATTGGAGACGTTCCGGCCGCCGGAACTCAATACATTGTCACCCGCGTTGCCGGTGATCTCCTGAAGCAGCTTGTTGCCTGTCAGATTGATTGCCGCGGTGCCCTTCGAGTTGGTGGTCGTCAGCAGTTCGACCTCGACCCCTTCCGCCAGGACATAGGAGACGCCTGCGGCGATACGGTCGGCGGTGCCCTCGCCCGCCGCCTCGAACACCTGCGTGTCGGAACTATAGATGCTGTAGATGTCGTTGCCGGCGGCGCCCTCGAACATGTCGCCCGCGCCGACAGAGCGGAATGTGTCCGCCGCGGCGGAGCCGAACACCAGGTCGGCAGCCGAGCTGCCGATATAGCTGGCGGCCGTATCAAAGAGTACGATGTTGAATTCGTGCTCGAACGCGCCGCCGCCTATATTGTCGTTGACGAAATAGCTCGCCGCCGTGTTGGCTCCCGGTGTCAGCGTCGCCACGAACTGCAGATCCATCGGCCGGTCAGCGGTCTGATAGAGATAGTCGTTGTAAGTTCCGATCGATGCGCCGATCTCCCCATCCCACAGATAATACCCAAGTTCCTCGTCGTAATAACCGGTCAGCCCATAATAGAGCGTCGCGGTTACTTGATCGCCGCTGCGGACAAGTGAAAACTCGGCGGAAACGCCGGAAACGAACTGGCTGACAAGCATGAAACCCTCCCAGGCTTTTTGCAAAGCTACCAGCCCGTAAGGCGTTCGACAACTATAGCGGGAAAGCAACAGATATAGCAACTTTGCAGAGCTTTTCTGTCAAGGCCGCTGATCATAAGCATCGGGAACGCTGGCGGCTTATCCCAATCGGCCGACGGATTTGATTCAAACCGGCCCGGCGCAATGAAGCCGAGCGGGTGCGACATGCTTTAAAGATCGAGGTCGGTCTTGTGGACGGCGCCTTGCGTTCCGGCCTCCGGATCTAACATCAGTTCTTGCGGTGTTTCGGCTAAAGACAGGCCGACGGCGCTCTCACGCACCAACCGCAAATGCCACCTTGCGGTCCGGGTGACTCGTTTCCCCGACCGACCCCGACGGGCAGCTTTCGGGCGGACAATCTTCGGAAGGCCGGCGGCCAGCCGCCAAACAATCAAGGCCTTCTCGCCATGCTAAGCGACCCGCGACGTGCCCTCGCCATGCGCCTCGGCGTCGTACATCACCGTGCGGTTGCGGCCGGCGCGCTTGGCTGCATAGAGCGCCACGTCCGCCTTGTGCGCGGCGGTGTCGAGGTTTTCGTCGCCGCCGACCAGATGGCCGCCGATGCTGGTGGTGATCCGCAGCTTCGCGCCGTCGGACAGCACAACCGGCTGCGCCCGCAAGGCTTCCATAATGCGCGCCGATAGCTCGGCGAGCGTTTCTGCGGTACAGTCGGCGACCAGCACCACGAACTCGTCGCCGCCCCAGCGGGCGCAGAGGTCCCCCTTGCGCACCACCGCCGTCAGGCGCTTCGCCACCTCGCAGATGACAGCGTCGCCGATGCTGTGGCCGCGCCCGTCGTTGATGGCCTTGAAGCGGTCGACGTCAAGCAGGAGCAGGCCGAGCCGCATCTGCTGCGCCGCGCATTCCGCCGCGCGCGGGCCGAACGCCTCCGCGAAGCCGCGCCGGTTGAGGATGCCGGTCATCGGATCGAGATAGGCGATCTGGCGCAACTGCTCCGTGCGTTCCTGCACCGCCGCTTCCAGCGTCGCCGTGTTGTCGCGCACCGAGGCGGCCATGCGCGTCAGCGCGTTGGCGAGGCGGCCGATCTCGTCCTTGCGGCCCTCGTCGACTTCGGTCGGGAAATCGCCGGCTTCCACCTGCGCCAGCGCCGCTTCCGCCTTGCCGAGCCGATCGAGCACGGCGCGCTTGAACAGCAGCGTCATCAGCCCGGCCGCCACCACCATGACCAGCGCCAGCAGCAGGCCGATCGGCACGAACAGGCTGCGGTCGATGATCTTGTCGACGTCCATGAAGGTGACGTTGTACCAGCCCAGTTGGTCGAGATAGCCGACGCCGACCAGCATCCGCTGCCCCGCCACCTGGACGAAGCGAGCCTCAACCTTGCCGTCGCGCTCGGAGACGCTGCGCAGCATCTCGGCGAGGCTCGCGCGATCGTCGTCGCTGTCGACCATCTGGAACACGGTCTTCTTTTTGCCGGCCTCCTTGGTCAGGCTGTGGAAGTCGATCTTGCTTGCGTCGCGCACGGCCTGAACCGCACCGAAACGGTCGACGAACATTGTCTCGATGCCGGCTTGGTCGGAGTTGACGACCTCGTGGATGAAGGCGGTCAGGTCGATCCCGGTGCCCAGAATCCCCAGGGTCCGGCCGGCCTCGCCGATCACGCAATTGATCCAGACCTTCGTTACCCGGAGATTGTCGTCATGGTCGACGTTGAGCTGGCACCCGTCCCCCAGCGCCGCCGTCTTGTAGTACCAGCCGTCGCGCGGATTGCCGGGATCCAGTCTGTAGCGCGGCTGCGTGCCGTCGAACTCGTCCTGGCGGTCATTGAAATAATAGTTGCCCGAGCCGCCGATGGCCAGGAAGTAGCTGCGGTCGCGGAAGGCGAGACGGAAATGCTCCAGCTCGGCGACGCCGCGCGCCCGCTTCTCCGGATCGTCCTCGTCCGCCGTCCAGGCGAGGACCGCCGGCGAGCGCGACAGTGTCTCGGCCAGCGCCACCTCGCGCATCAGCGCCTCCAGCCCGCGCGAGCGGTCGTAGAGCACCTGCTTTTCGGCAAACAGCGTGCCGAGCTTGACGATGGTGGAATTGACCAGCCAGTTGAACGACAGCGCCGCCGGTATCGCGACCGCCACGAAGGCTGCGAGCACCAGCAGCAGCACGCGCAGACGCAGGCTCCGGGCGAGGCCGACGCGAAAACTGCGCAGTCTGCTGTCCAGCATGGATGGTCGATCCCGCGAAATGCCGCATGGGTGGCCGGCATCGCACAGGAATACCGGCCACTCGTATACGAGGTGTTAAACTATCGTCATGCGTGTGGCCAGTTGCCTCGATCACGAGCGCTGTCCACAGCAAAGAAACGCCGGGCTCAAGGGCCCGGCGTCGCCTATGTTTAGTTTATGAAATCCGGCTGTCAGCGAACCACATAGACGATCTGGCGGGTGGCCGGCTCGACCAGCACCTCCTGCCCGTTCACATTGACGTAGCTGTATTTGTAGTCCGGGATTTCACGGATTTGCACGGTGTCCGGCACCTTGGCGCCCACCACCACCTCACCGTCGAGATAGACCGGCTCCAGCCGGTTGTCGGCCACGTAGGTGCGAACCTGCGCCGGCGGTTCGGCGATCTCGCCGACTGTGCCGCCAATCGTCGTGCCGGCCACACCGCCGATCAGCGCCCCGACCGGTCCGCCGACGATCGCGCCGGCCACGGCTCCGGTGGTGCCGCCAACGATGGCGCCGGCCGTACCGGTGTCGGGTGGCTCGATCACCGCCACGGTGGAATTGGCCGGGCGCTGGCTGAGCACTACGGTCTGTCCGCCGAAATCGCCGGTGAGGTAGTCGGCATAGACCCAGCCTTCATCGACCGAGCACCATTTGCCGTTGGCCAGGCATCCCTTGATCGTCGTGTCCTGGCCGGCAGCCAGCACACCGACCACCGGATATTGGGATCCAGGACCGGCACGCACATTGAGTTCGGTGGTGGCCTGCACGGGTGTCTGCGCCAGGGCGGCTCCACCGAGTGCCAGCGTCGTAGCGGCTGCGGCAAGCATCGTGAGCTTGTTCATGATAATTCTCCATCGTTGAGCTTCCCTCAGGGTCGCAACGATGTGCGTCAGCCACGGGTTCCCGCATCGGCGCGAATGCCCCGATGACGTTTTGTTACCGCCCTCACGCCGCAGCGCAAGAAGCCGGCGCGGGCTGCACGGCCAGGTGTTTGCTTGCCAGCAATTCGTGCACGAAGCGCAGCTTGTCGGCGGTCGGCGGCGAGATCACGAACGGATAGAGGTCGGGCAGGCCCATGCAGCGGTTGATCGAGTTGGAGGCTTCCGACAGCACCAGCCAGCGTTCCAGCACCTTGTCGAAGCTGGCCGTCCCCTGTTCGTCTCCGCCGGCCGCCGGGCCGCCGCCCGTATCGGTCCGGCTGAGTTCGTTGGCATCGACCGTCTCCAGCTGGCCCAGGCGCATGTTGAGCGACTGCACCATCTCCAGCGTGTCGCTGATGTGCAGGTAGTGCGCCCAGGTCTCGGCCCAGTCTTCCCAAGGGTGACTCGCCGCATAGGCGGAGATGTGGCTGGCCTGCCAGTCCGGCGGAGCGCCATTGGCGTAATGCGCTTTCAGCGCCTCCTCGTAGTCGGCGGTCTCGTCGCCGAACAGCGCGCGAAAGGCGTTCAGCCACACCGGATCGTCGCGGACCAGCCGGTCCCAGTAATAATGGCCGAGTTCGTGACGGAAATGCCCGAGCAGCGTGCGATACTGCTCCCGCATCTCGGCGCGCATCTTCTCGCGCTCGGCGGAATCGGCCTCGGCCACGTTCAAGGTGATCAGGCCATTGTCATGGCCGGTCAGGATGCGCTCGCCGCCCGGCCCGCCGCCCGTCGGGTCCGCCAGGAAATCGAAGGCGAGCCCCACTTCGTCCTCCGGGTTGAGTTTCGGCCCGACCGGCAGTCCGAAGGCGAGCAGCGTATAGATCGCGCGCTTCTTCGCCGCCTCCACCCGCGTCCAGCGCCGCCGGTTACCGTCGATCGACAGGTCGGGAATGATCTTGTTGAGCGCGCAAGCGCGGCAGAATGGCTGGTCTGCCTGGCCGATCCAGTTGCAGTCGCATTCGGCGGCATTGACGCACTGGAAGGCATTATCGCCTCCCGCCACCTCGAATTCGGCGCGCTCGGGATTGTAGAGAACCAGCGTGCCACAGGCGAGGCACTGCGCGTTCTCGAAATACAGGCGCTGGCTGCACTGCGGGCAAGTGAAAAGCTTCATGACGGATCTGCTTCGGATCGGGCTGGGGCGGCGCTCAACGCAATGGCCGATGCTTGGTTCCGGCGCCTCATTTCGCCGCGAGATGGGTCACGACCTGCCGTGCCACGGCCTCGCCGGAAAGCCGGGCGCCGCCGCAGGTCTGGATCAGCGGCCCGGCCAGGTGTTCGCCGGCGAAGAAGATGCGCTCCGCCACCGGCTGCATCAGCGTGGCGCGGGCGCCGGATTTGCCCGGGCGGGCGGCGGCATAGGCGCCACGCACGAACCGCTCGCCGCCCCAATTCGTCATGGTCGCCCGGCCGACATGTTTGCGAAGATCGTTTCCGAAGATGCCGCACAGGCGGTCGGTGACGAAATCGACGCCGGCCGCCACGCCGGCTGCCGACATTTCCCAGGCAAAATCGCCCCCTACGAAACCCACCATCAGGTCGGTATCGAAGGGAAAACAGAGGAAGTAGATGTCATGGCGGGCATGCCGCTCGATCAGCAGGTCCTCGAATGGTGCGAGGCCGAGCCGCGTGCCCCTGATCTCGATCGGCAGCTTGGTCAGCATGCCCATCGGCAAGTCGAAGAAGGACTGCATGTGCGCGGCCGGCAGGTGCGGGCTGAATTCGATCTCCTCGAAGGCCAGCACTGCCGGGGAGGCCGTGACGATCACAGCCCTGGCGCGAACCGTTCCCCCGTCGGTGACGCAAGCCACGCCGCCGGGCACATCCCAAAGAATCTTTCGCACCGGCGCAGCAAGCTCGACCGGCACATCTTCGCCGAACCGCGCAACAAGTGCGCCAAACCCTTCAAGACTGTAGTAGTTGGGGTCCAGGTCGGCGGCGGCGCGAAAATCCTCGATCGAGATCTCGTCGAAATCCTTGCCGAAATCCATCGGCCCGGCAAAGGTCGCCGCGGCGCGCGGCGCGTGTCCCGAGGCGAGCAGCGACGACACGCGGTCGTCGGTGCCTGCCCATTGCCCGACCAGGTTCGCCAGTTGCCGGTCGGCCAGCTTCATGTCGGCCTCGTCGGCTTCCGACGCCTTGCTCGCCCCGAAATACAGATGATCGACATTCATGTCGTGGTGATGCAGCGTCCAGCCTGCGGCCTCGGCTTCCACGAAATAGGGGTTCCGGTTGGCGGCATGCAGCCAGGCGCAGCCTATGTCAAAGGGAATGCCGAAATGTTCGGTGGAGGTGAAAGCCCGGCCGCCGATGCGGTCCATCGCCTCGAACACCTTGAAGGTCAAACCGGCGTCGCTAAGAACTTTCGCTGCCGCCAGCCCGGAAGAACCGGCGCCGACCACCACGACGTCCACATCTTCCATGGCCTATTCCACCCCTTGCCACACAATATACTTGATCGTAGGGAAATTCCCCGAAACTGGCCAGCGGCTCGGCCGATATAGGCTAGAAGCTTCGGTGACAGGGCGGCGATTCGCTGGCATTGTCGCCAAACGTGTTTCAGGCAACCAGGAGATGAGGATGGCATTGATTGCCAAGGGACTGAGGCTTGCTATCGCGGCTTGCGCCATGGTCGGCCTTTCGGCCGTGGGCGCGCAGGCGGCGAGCTGCGGCAAGAACGCCGGCGGCTTCGAGGCGTGGAAGGCAGATTTTGCGCAGGAGGCCGCGGCCAACGGCGTAGGCTCCAAGGGTTTGGCCGCGCTCGCCAAGACCTCCTACGCCACCAAGACGATCTCGGTCGACCGGGCGATCCACAAGGCGTTCAGCGGGTCGGTCGATGCGTTCATGAAGCGGCGTGGCGGCGCGACGATCATCTCGAAAGGCCGCCAGCTCAAGAAGCAGAATGCGGCGCTGTTCGCCTCGATCGAGAAGAAGTATGGCGTGCCCGCGGGTCCGCTGCTCGCCATCTGGGGCATGGAAACCGGCTTCGGAGCCGCCATGGGCAACCAGAACACCGTCTCGGCGATCGTCACGCTGGCTTACGACTGCCGCCGTCCGGCCTTCTTCACGCCGCACGCGCTCGCCGCGCTCAAGCTCGTCGATCGCGGTGTGTTGAGCTCGAGTTCCGTCGGCGCGGCGCATGGCGAGATGGGTCATACGCAATTCCTGCCCGGCAACGCGCTGAAGTATGGCGTGGGCAACGGCAACCTGCGCGACAAGGCGACGGCGCTCGCCTCGACGGCGAACTTCCTGCGTGGCCACGGCTACAGCGGCGGGCCGGCTAGCGCCAATCCCGGCGCGATCGCAGGATGGAACTCGGCGTCGGTCTACCAGCAGGCCATCATCATCATGGCAGACGCCATCGACGGGAATTGATCGCCTTCCTCCTTCTCTTCATTCATAGGGAAGGAGGTCGTCAAACGCACCCCGGAGGCCGGCGGGTAGCCGACTTCCGACGAGATTGGCCGGCTAATCACACCATGAATAAGCTTAGGCCGTGGCTCACAAGCGACGACCGGCTATGCGCCACACCCTGAGAGCAACCGCTTCGGGCCTCCAGCCGCACCGGCGTCATTTGCTCAGATGACGTGACGTAAGTTTAGGAGTATCATCTTCCTTGGCGCGTTCTAGATAGGGAAACGGCCAACTCCGAAAGAGCGGGAGCTGTGCTCGTCGCAACGCGCCGGCAAACCTGACGCGAAGGAGGAGGTAATGCGCATCTATTCAAGCCGTGTGTTTATAGCAGCTACCGCCATCGCTTGGGCGTCCGCCGCGCCTGCGGCCGATATGAGCGATGAACAGCTGATCGAGAATGCGATTTCGGCAGCACCTGCGACTGTCGGGAAAAACGCCGCCGTCGTGAATTGGGAGATGAAGTCGCTCAGGAAGGGCACGAACGGGTTCACGTGCATTCCGGACGACCCCGCTACTCCCACCGACGACCCGATGTGCACGGATGAGAACGGGATGGCGTGGATGCACGCTATCATGTCCAAGAGCGAGCCGCCCAAGGGCAAGGTCGCTTTCGCCTATATGTTGAAGGGGGGCAGTGGCGCCAGCAATACCGACCCCTTTGCGACCGAGCCGCCGGCCGGGGCCAAATGGATTGAGGACGGTCCCCACGTAATGGTCATGAATTCCCCGGACATCATGGCCTTGTATCCCCATAAATGGGACCCGACACAGCCTTATGTCATGTTCCCCGACACGCCCTATGCGCACCTGATGATACCGGTCAAGTAGTCCAGGCAAGACCTGCCGCCTTGGCGCAGCGGCAGGTCACCTCGCAAAGAGGATATTTGATTGTTCAAGCTCACGGCCACAGCGTTGGCAGCTGTGCTTGTTGCGGGCGCGGCTCTGGCGCACAAAGAGGCGACCGGGATCATTGCCGAACGCATGTCGGCGATGAAGAACATGGGCAATGAGCTGAAGGCTATCGGAGACATGCTCGTGGGAAATGCGCCATTCGATGCAGCGGCGGTGGCCCAGCATGCAGCTGCGCTTCACGAAAATTGCCACCGGACCTCAACCTTGTTCCCGCCCGGCAGCATCGATCACCACAGCAGAGCCTTGCCGGCAATATGGGAAAAGCCGGACGCATTCAAAGAGGCGATGCAGCGGCTACACGGCGCGACAGAGACTTTTGTCGCGACGGCGACTCTCGGCGACAAAGTCGCGCTAACGGCTTCTTTTGAAAAGATCGGTACGATCTGCAGCGGCTGCCACGAGACGTTCCGGTCGCCCGAGCATTGACGCTCATATTGCTAGGCCGTGTGGACGAATTGCGGCGTGTTGAAGTTTGAGGATTCCTCGGTTGAAGCGGTTGTGATTCATGAGTTTCCGATTGATTCGGAGATCGGAAACCATGTCAACGCGGATGGACGAAGCAGATTGGGATCACACGTTGGAAGTATTTCGGGCCTGCCTGCCGCGGCGTGGACGCACGGCGTCGAACGACCGGCTTTTCCTGGAGGCGATACACTTCTTCACGCTTGAGAACGTGCGCTGGCGGGCGCTGCCGGATCGGTTCGGCCATTGGAACTCGGTGTGGAAACGCTTCGACCGGTTGAGCAAGGCGGGCGTGTTCGAGGCCTTCTTCGACACGCTGGCTTCGATGAGCGCATCGGCGCATCTCATCCAGATGTTCGATTCCACCGTGGTGCGCGCCCATGTCTCGGCGGCCGGCGCAAAGGGGGGCAGGAAGGTCAGGCGCTCGGTCGTTCCAGAGGCGGGTTCACGACGAAAATCCATGCCAAATCAGATGCATCGGGAGCCATGATCGGTTTCGACCTGACCGGAGGCGAGAAGGCTGACGCACCTCATTTTCCGATCCTGCTCGGCATCGGACCGGACATCACGCCGCGCGCCGCCATTGGCGACAAGGGATACTCCAGCAAAGCCAACCGCGCCGCCGCGAGAGCCAGAGGCATAGCCCCGGTCATCCCGCACAAGAGCAACGAGAAGGACAGGCCCGCCTACTTCGCCAAGGTGCTCTACAAGGCCCGAGCCCGTATCGAACAGGGCATCGGCCTCGTCAAACGCTTCAAGCGTGTCGCCCTGCGATGTGAGAAAACCGAACGAAACTATCGATCAATCGTCAGCTTCGCTGCTGGACTATGCTTGATCAAATTCGTCCACACAGCCTAGCCGGCTGGCCTGTTGGGTACGGGTTTTCGGTCCAAATCATGAAAGGATCTACGCAGGCCACTTTGTAGACTTCCCATCAACCTTATCCGAAAGACTGCGTTGAACGATCTCGATGGTTTGCGGTCAGCCCTGGTTGCGATCCATGATCATGATCGTATCGCTGCTGATCGAAATAGACCATGCAGACGTGTTTCCAGACCAGGCACGCACGCGCTCGAACGGCATGAACAGCGCATGGCGATCTTCGTCGTAACCGCGCGATCGTTGAAAATCCTGAGATGCGGGCCGTCAGCGGCATGGTGGCCGCTGCGCAAAGCCGATGGAATCAGCTTTTCCGATTCCGCGCTGCCAGCGTCCTCAGCCGCAGGCCGTTCAGACGGATAAAACCCTCGGCATCCTTCTGGTCGTAGGCGCCGCGGTCGTCCTCGAAGGTCACCAGTGCGTCCGAATAGAGGGACTGCGTCGAGCGCCGGCCGGTGACGATGACGTTGCCCTTGTAGAGCTTCATGCGCACGTCGCCCTCGACCTTGTCCTGGCTCTTGTCGATGAGGGCCTGCAGCATTTCGCGCTCCGGCGAAAACCAGAAGCCGTTGTAGATCAGCTCCGCGTAGCGGGGCATGATCTCGTCCTTCAGATGCGCCGCGCCTCGGTCCAGCGTGATCGATTCGATCGCGCGGTGGGCCTGGAGCAGGATCGTACCGCCGGGTGTCTCGTAGACGCCGCGGCTCTTCATGCCGACGAAGCGGTTCTCGACGAGGTCGAGCCGGCCGATGCCATTGTCGCGGCCGAGATCGTTGAGGGCCGAGAGCAGCGTGGCGGGCGACATCGCCGCGCCGTTCAGCGCGACGGGATCGCCATTCTTGAAGGTCAGCACGATCTCCGTCACGCGGTCCGGCGCGTCCATCGGCGACACGCTGCGCTGGTGAACATATTCCGGCGGCTCGATCCACGGGTCCTCCAGAACCTTTCCCTCGGAGGAGGAGTGCAGCAGGTTGGCGTCCACCGAGAACGGCGCCTCGCCCCTTTTGTCCTTGGCCACCTGGATCTGGTGTTTCTCGGCGAAGTCGAGCAGGTCGGTGCGCGACTTGAACGTCCAGTCGCGCCACGGCGCGATCACCTTGATGTCGGGGTTCAGCGCATAGGCGGAAAGCTCGAAACGCACCTGGTCGTTGCCCTTGCCGGTCGCGCCGTGGGCGACGGCGTCGGCGCCGGTCTCGGCGGCGATCTGCACCAGGTGTTTTGAGATCAGCGGCCGGGCGATGGAGGTGCCGAGCAGGTAAAGCCCCTCATACTCGGCGTTTGCCCGGAACATCGGAAAGACGAAATCGGAGACGAACTCCTCGCGCACGTCGACGATGCGGATGTCCTTGATCCCCATCATCTCGGCCTTCTTGCGGGCCGGCTCGAGTTCGCCGCCCTGCCCCAGATCGGCGGTGAAGGTCACCACCTCCGCGCCAAGCTCGGTCTGCAGCCATTTCAGGATGATCGAGGTGTCGAGCCCTCCCGAATAGGCGAGCACGACCTTCTTGACGTCTTTCCACTTCGACATGATGTCCCCGGATTCTCGGAACGGCCGGCGGCCGGTTTTCGGCCGGCACTATTAGCAGGAATGCCTTGCCGGGCAAGGGTCGGCCTGAAACCGGTATTGCTGCGCCGCTGGACACAGCTTCGCGAGGAAGAAGCCCTTCAATAAACTCTTAATGATTCTCCCCGAACAGTTCCTGCGTGCCGATGACCCTTGAAAAACCTGTTCGCCCTGAAAGCCGGAAGCGCCCGCATGGCCTGCTTGCGGGCGTGCTGCTGGCGGTGTCGCTGGGCCTGCCCGCGCCGGCCTTCGCTTCCGACCGCTGGGAGGAAGCCGGAAGCGGCGCCGTCGCCATCCTGCCGGCCCCGGTGAAGGCGACATCCATCACCGGCGGCTCGCTGGTCTGCGCCGAGCAGCGCTGGACGCTGAGGCTGCGCACGGGAATGCGCGCCGCGTCGGCCGGCCCGGTTCCGGCAAAGCTCACGATCGACGGTGAATCCTTTCCGGTGATCGCCGCGCAGCAACCCGGCCTGATCACGGTCCCGATCGACTACCAGATGATCGAACAGATGAAATCCGGCAGCGGGCTGTCGGTCAGCACAGGCGGCGAGAATGGAGCGCCCGCCGCCGATTTCACCTTGCGCGACTCGCGCAAGGTGCTGGAGGCGATCACGCCGCGCTGCAGCCAGGTCGACATGTCGGCCTTCGAGCAGGTCTCGCTGTCGGAGACCGACCCGGCGGTGGAGCGGGCGCGACCGCTGCTGGCCGAGGAGACGAAACTCTTCCGGGAGGCGACCAGCGCCACGCCGAAGCTCGCCGCCACGCATCTCGATCGCGGCGAAGGCCGCGAAATGCTGTTCGCCACGCTGTGCGGCTCGTCCTGGTATTATGGCCGTACCGGCTGCACGCTGGTCGGCTATCTGCGCCCCACGGCGGCCGACGAATGGCGCCAAGCCTATAACAGCGAAGGCATGGGCCTCTACATCGACCCGGCCGCTTCCAATGGCGGATGGCCAGACCTGGTCACGCTCGACCGCGTCGGCGGCATCGAGCCGATCCACTGGAGGTGGAACGGCTCGTCATACGAATTGCGCGACCCGATGGTGGCGGGCGACGAGCCAACAAGCACCGGAACTGTCACGCCCTGATATCAGGACCCCGGTGGCACGCCTGATCGGCGGCGAAATATTCGCGGAGAACCTTTCCCGACCGCCCGGCATAGCCGCCGTAACTCGAACAAAAAAGCCGGCGACGGCATGACCGGAACCAGCTTCGAAATCTGTCTGGAATTCTCGCTGCCCGGCTTCCTATCAAGGAAGCCGGAGTTGGTTCGATCCGACGCGGGCCCGTGGGCGGGGGGCTTGGGGTTACGAGCCGGTGCCGGACCGAACCGTCTCAGGCAACACAGCTAAGTTCGTCGGACAATGGGGCGTCAGCGCGGATAAAACAAGGCAGGAATGTGGCGAACGTTCACCAAACATTTCTTTCTGAAATTATTTGTTACGTGATTTGATTTGCTCCAGAATGCGGTTTTCATGCGAATCGCCGGCCTTGCAATTTGACCGCGAACGGGCCAGTTTTTCATGTCGTGAAACCGTCATGGAAGGCAGTCGCGAATGACCGATCGCAGCGGAGGGGAGGGTGGGGACGAATCCGCAATATTGATTCCGCTCCACGAGGCAAGGCGTGAGCGGCTCGACATCCCGGTTTCCTTCGACCGGCGCGAACTCGACCAGATCCTGCGGCTCTATGGCCGCATGGTCGCCGCCAACGAGTGGCGGGACTATGCGATCGACCATCGGCTCGACCGCGCCGTCTTCTCGGTCTACCGCCGCGCCCACGATCTGCCGCTGTTCCAGATCGTCAAGGATCCGAAGCTCGCGCGCAAGCAGGGCATGTTCGCGGTCGTAGCCGCCACCGGCGCCGTGCTGAAGCGCGGCCACGAGCTTGCGCGCGTGCTCGGCGTCTTCGACAGCAAGCTCAGGCTGGTCGGAGCTTAAACCTCCGTCCTAAACCGTCGCTCCGGCCATGACTCCGCATCCGGCGCCCGGCTCGCCCCGCCATTCATCGCCAACTGCATGAACACCGTATCCAGCCAGCGGCCATGCTTGTAGCCTGATCCTTCGAGCCTGCCCGAATGCCGGAAGCCGAGCTTTTCGTGCAGCTTCACGGAGGGGCTTTCCGGCCGGCCGTCGCCGATCACCGCGATCATCTGGCGGAAGCCGAGCGTTTCGCAACGGCCGATCAGTTCCTTGAGCAGCAGCGTGCCTACGCCCTGCCCCTTGGCGGCGGGCGCGATGTAGATCGAGTCCTCGACGATGAAACGATAGGCCGGGCGCGGCCGGAACGGCCCGGCATAGGCGTAGCCTGCAATGCCATCCGGCGTCTCCGCAACGATGTAGGGAAAGCCGCCACCTTGCAGCGCTGCAAACCGCGCCCCCATCTCGGCCCGGGTCGGCTGCTCCAATTCGTAAGACGCCGTCCCGGTTGCAACGGCGTCGGCGTAGATTTCCGCAACCCGGTCGAGGTCGTCCTCGACGGCATCCCTCAGTACGATACTGCTCATGATATAGGCACGCTCCGAAAGTGCCTACGGATAGAGCGATGACGCCAAAAAGAAAAGGGCGGCCAAGCGGCCGCCCTTTGGTCCAGTCCAAACCTGAGTGCCGGCGCGATTACTCGCGGTTGCCGAGGAACGACAGCAGGAACGAGAACAGGTTGATGAAGTCGAGATAGAGCGTCAGCGCGCCCATGGTCGCCTTGCGGCCGGCCACCAGCGTATCGTCGCCTTCGAAATACATCTCCTTGATCTTCTGCGTGTCGTAGGCGGTGAGGCCGGCGAACACCAGCACGCCGATGCCGGAGATGGCGAACTGCATGGCAGGCGACTGCAGGAAGATGTTGACCACCATGGCGATGACCAGGCCGATCACGCCCATGAACAGGAACGTGCCCATGCCGGTCAGGTCGCGCTTGGTCGTATAACCGAACAGCGACAGCGCGCCGAAGGCGGCCGCGGTGATGAAGAAGGTCTGCGTGATGCTCTGCGCGGTGTAGACCAGGAAGATCGACGACAGCGACAGGCCCATCAGGCCGGCGAAAACCCAGAACGCGATCTGCGCGCTGGACACGCTCATCGACTGGATGCGAGCGCTCAGGAAGAACACCATGCCGAGCGGAGCGAGCATGACGACCCACTTCAACGGGGACGTGAAGAATGTCACGCCGAAGGAGGTTAGCATCTTGCCGTTGCCGAGCGTGGCGGCGGCCAGCGACGGGTCGTTTGTGGTGGCCAGCATCATGATGCCGAGGGCGGCAAAGCCAGTGATAACGAGGCCCAGCGCCATCAGGTTGTAAACCTTTAGCATATAGGCGCGCAGGCCCTCGTCGATGCCGGCGTCCGCGCGCGAACCCGCATTCGCTACGCGCGCCTGGTAGTTGCGAAGGTCAGCCATAGATTTCCTCTGTTGCTTCTGCCCCGTCGGGTGTCGGGCGGTCACGCCCAGGCGCCGCTGGCAGGGCTCCAGCATGCCTGCCCGGAATATGATGCGTCTCGCGGCGAAGGACAAGAGCCATTACGGACCGAAACCCAACGTGAAGCGACGTTTTTCTACGATCTCATACGAAATTGATCAGAGCGGGCAGTCGGCAATGGGCAGTCGGCAGTAGGGGTTTAGAGTCGGCAATTGTTTCTTAACCTACTGCCGACTGCCCATTGCCGACTGCCTAAAGGTTTCTCAACACCGGCGCCGCCTTGTGCCCCAGCACCCGCCATGTGCCGATGAGGCCTATGCCGACCGTCAGCACCAGCGCGATCCCTATCGTTGAGACCGCCACCGCCGGCGAAAAGCTCGACGGCAGCGTCATGATGCGTGCGACCACGAACCAGGCGGCCACGCCGCCCGCCGCCAGCGCAAACACCGCCGTTGCCAGCCCGATCAGCATGTATTCCAGCGAGAAGGCGGCGATCAACGTGCGCCGCGTGGCGCCCAGCGTCTTCAGCACCACCGCGTCATGGATGCGCGCCCGGTTGCCGGCAGCAAGCGCCCCCGCCAGCACCAGCACCGAGGCGATCAGCGCAACGCTGGCCGCCGCGCGGATCGCGGTGCCGAGCTGCGCCACCAGCCGGTTGACGATGTCCAGCGCGTCCTTGACGCGCACCGTCGTTACCGCCGGATAGGCGCGGGTCACCTGGTTGAGGATGCGCGCCTCTTCCTGCGGCGGCGCGTCGCGGGCGGTCAGCGTCGCCAGCCACGCATGCGGCGCGCCGGCAAAAGTGTTGGGCGAGAACACCATGACGAAGTTTATGCCCATGGATTCCCACTTCACCTCGCGCAGACTGGCGATGCGGGCCGTGACATTGCGGCCGAGCACGTTGACGGTCACCGTGTCGCCGATCTTCAGGCCGATCTGCCGTGCCTCCTCGGCGGAGAAGGAGACCAGCGGCTCGCCGGAATAATCTTCCGGCCACCATGCGCCTTCGCTCAGCGTGGCGTTTTCGGGAATTGTCTCCGAATAGGTCAGGCCACGGTCGCCGCGCAGCACCCAGGCGCCTTCCGGCGGCACTTTTACCTGCTGCACGTCGACGCCGTTCAGTTCCATTATCCGGCCGCGCAGCATCGGCACGCGCAGCAGCTTGCCCTCCGGCGACAGGCTGCCGACGAGGTTGCTGAAGGCGTCCACATCTGCCGCTTGGATGTCGACGAAGAAGATGTTCGGCGCGCGCTCCGGCAGGCTGCCGGAGATCTGCCGGCGCAAATCGCCGTCGATCAGCGCCAGCGTCACCAGCAGAGTCAGGCCGAGCCCGAGCGACAGCACCACCGAGGGCGTCAGCGCGCCGGGGCGATGGATGTTGCCCAGCGCCAGCCTGAGCGCGGTGGAGCGCACGCGCGGCGCGCGGCGCGCCAGTGCCTGCACCGCAAGCCCGACCACACGCAGCACGATGAAGGAGCACACCGCCGCGCCGACGAAGATCGCGGCGATGCGCCTGTCCGTCGCGAACCAGATCGACATCGCCGCCAGAAGCGCTGCGATGCCGAGCGTCGTCGCCAGATAGACCCATCGCGGCAACCCGCGACCGCCGATACCGGCCTCGCGGAACAGCGCGGTCGCCGGCACGTCGCGGGCGCGGCCGAGCGGCAAAATTGCGAAGGCAAGCGTCACCAGCACACCGAACACGGCGGCCAGCGCCAGCGCGCCGGGGTAGATGCCGCCCTCGGTCGGCACCGGGATCAGCGACGAAAGTGCGGCACTCGCCGCGAACGGCATCAGCGCCGCAAGCACCAGCCCGACCGCGATGCCCGCCACCGCGATGATCATGATCTGCGCGAGATAGAGCGTGAACACGAAGCCGCCCGATGCGCCGAGGCTCTTGAAGGTGGCGATGACGCCGCGCTTGCCGTCGAGATAGGCGCTGACCGCATTGGCAACGCCCACGCCTCCCACCACCAGCGCCGTCAGCCCGACCAGCGTCAGGAACTGCGAAAACCGCTCGATGTTGGACGACAGCGCCGGCGCGGCGTTGCTGCGGGTACGGATACTCCACCCAGCCTCGGGGAATTTTTGCGCGGCCTCCGTGCGGATCTCGGCCAACCGCGCCTCGCTTGTGCCGTCGGGCAGGCGGATCTTGTAGGCGTGCTCGACCAGACTGCCCGGCTGTACCAGGCCCGACGCGCGCAATCCGTCCATGGAGAGCAGCAGGCGCGGCGCAAAACCAAAACCGTCGGAGATGGCGTCCGGTTCGCCGGTCAGTTTTGCGCGTAGTTCGAAGGTAGCGTTGCCGAGCTTGATTCGGGCTCCCGGCTGCAAGCCGAGCCGTTCGAACAAAAGATCCGGCGCCGCCGCGCCGAACACGCCGTCTTTCTCGCCGAAAAGGTCCTCCCGCGACAGCGCCGGTTCCGTGAGCAACTGGCCAAAGAGCGGATAGACGCCGTCGACCGCCTTGGCCTCCACCAACGCCTGGTCCGATCCGTCCTCCAGCCGCGCCATCGAGCGCATGTTGGCGCTTACCGCCAGCGTGCCGAGGTCCTTGAGGAAAGCCGCTTCGCTTTCGGTCGCCTCGCGCTGGTTGAGTTCGAACCGTATGTCGCCGCCGAGCAACGCCTGGCCCTCCGACGCCACGCCGGCGGTTATCGCCTGCGCCACCGAATTGACCCCGCCGATCGCCGCCACGCCCAGCGCGATACAGGTGAGGAAGATCAGGAATCCAGAGAGCCCGCCACGCATTTCGCGTAATGCAAAGCGCAGAGCGAGTTTGAGGGAGGACATCATGAGCGGCTCCCCGGGCGTGGCTGCGGAAGTGCTCTCTCCACACGTCGGAGATCAGACCAACGGACGATCCGACATGCTGGTGCGAAATTACCCCCACCCCTAGCCCCTCCCCACAAGGGGGAAGGGGACTTTGCAGCGGCCATGCCGCACAAAACCGCCGACGATTGGCGCCTGACGGAGACGCAAGCCGATCCCCCTCCCCCTTGTGGGGAGGGGCTAGGGGTGGGGGTGAGCGGCCCAACCCGGGACGACAGAGGGCTACACCGTATAGCGCGACTCACCATTCGCTTCCTAAGCCGACACGGCAAGCCGAGGCGCACCCGCCTCGATCCGCCCCGAGCGCATGGAAATCTGCCGCGAGCAGCGCGCCGCAAGCGACGGGTCGTGGGTGACCAGCACCAGCGTCGTGCCGCGCTCGGCCGCCTCGGAAAACAGCAGGTCGGCGATCTGCCGGCCGGTCGCCTGGTCGAGGTTGCCGGTCGGTTCGTCGGCGATCAGGATGCGCGGCGAAGGCGCCAGCGCCCGGGCGATCGCCACGCGCTGCTGCTCGCCGCCGGACAATTCGCCGGGATAATGCGTCAGCCGCTCGCTCAGCCCCACCGCCGCGAGTTCACGCGCCGCCCAGCCGAACGGATCGGCATGGCCGGCAAGCTCCAGCGGCACGGCGACATTTTCAAGTGCGGTCATGTTGGGGATCAGGTGGAAGGACTGGAAGACGATGCCGATGGTGCGGCCGCGAAAGGCCGCCACCTCATCCTCGCTCTTGCCGTTGAGCAGTTTGCCGGCAATCCGCACCGTGCCGCTGTCGACCCCCTCCAGCCCGGCCAGCACCATCAGCAGCGTCGACTTGCCGGACCCCGAAGGACCGACGATGCCGGCGGTCTCGCCGGCCATAACATCGAGGCTGATCGACTTCAGCACGTGGACCGACGAGGCGCCTTCGCCCAGCGTCAACGAAACATCGCGAAGTTCGATGACGGCTTCTGCGGTCACGGAATAGCCCTATATGGAGTGGGAAATCGGCGGCATGTTTCCGTCATATGGGCTTTTGCGCATGGCTTTCAAACGTTTCATGCTTTTTGTCGCGGCGGCTGTCATGGCCTCGGCGCTCAGCTTTGTTCAGGCTCAAGCCGAACCGCGCCAAATCGTCGGTTTCGGCGACAGCCTGATGGCCGGCTACATGCTGGATGCCGGCAAAGGGTTCACGGACAGGCTGCAGGCGGCGCTGAAAGCCGGGGGTCACGATGTCGTGATCTCCAACGCCGGCGTGTCCGGCGACACCTCCAGCGGCGGCCTGGCCCGGCTCGACTGGTCGGTGCCGGACGGTACCGACATCGTCATTCTGGAACTTGGCGCCAACGACATGCTGCGCGGCGTGACCCCCGACATCACCCGCAAGAACCTCGACCAGATGATCTCGCGGCTGAAGCAGCGCAACATCACCGTACTGCTCGCCGGCATGCGCGCCGCCCCCAATCTCGGGGGCGACTATCAGGCGGCGTTCGATGCGATCTATCCGGACCTCGCCGCGAAGTACGGGCTGGCGCTCTATCCGTTCTTCCTCGATGGCGTCGCGGGCAACCGCGATCTGCAACTGGAGGACGGCATGCATCCCAATCCCGCCGGCGTGGACAAGATGGTCGAGAAATTCCTGCCGACAATGGAAAAGGTGCTGGCCGCGCCCAAGGGGTCGACCTGACGGAACTGCGGCCGAACGCCGACGCAACGGCGTCCGGACCGGAACGAAATGATCATGGATCGGCTCACCTCGCTCAAGATTGCGCAACGTAAGGCGATTTGCTGTTGCAATGCACACAAACCGCTTGCCGTCGCGACGGATCGATGATTCGCTTGACCTGTAAGTCGATTCGAGGAAGGGAGGCTCTTCATGCCGCGTCTTTTCACCGCCCTCGAAGTTCCGCGTGACGCAGCCCTTTCCCTCTCTTTGCTGAGAGGCGGCCTGCCGGGCGCCCGCTGGATCGACGTCGAGAACTACCACATCACGCTGCGCTTCTTCGGCGACATCGAAGGCCATGTCGCCGACGAGATCGCAAACGCGCTGGACCGGGTACGCCGCCCGGCCTTCCAGCTTCGCCTCGATGGCGTCGGCGCCTTCGGCGGCAAGAAGCCGCATTCGATCTTCGCGGCCGCCGCGCCCTCGCCCGACTTGATTGCGCTACAGGCCGAGATCGATCGTATCTGCCAGCGCCTCGGCCTCCCGGCCGACCCGCGCAAATTCACGCCGCATGTCACCCTGGCGCGGCTGCGCAACTCCAGCCCGATCGACGTCGCGCATTATCTCTCGGCGCGCGGCAATTTCTCCGCCGCGCCCTTCCGGGTCGGCCGCTTCGTGCTGATGTCGTCGCGCGATTCGGTCGGCGGCGGCCCTTACGTGGTGGAGGAAGTCTGGCCGCTGGCCGGCGCCGACACGCGCCCGAACCTGTCCGCCAATTTCGCTGACGCGGACCGCACCCTGCGGTAGGATTGCTCCTCCCCTCATCTCCCGAGCACGAAAGAGGGTGGCCCATCATCCCGGGTTCGGCTCGGACATGGAAGGCGTAATGGCCAGATCAAAACTCGACGAGGCGGCGATCCGTGCCGGGCTTTCGAAACTCGATGGCTGGACCCTTGCAGGGGACGGCGCTTCGATCCGCCGCCGTTTCGTCTTCGCCGATTTCAGCGAAGCCTTCGCCTTCATGACCCGTTCGGCGCTCGCCGCCGAGCAGCTCGACCATCACCCCGACTGGTCGAATGTCTACGAGACCGTCGAGGTCACCTTGAACACCCATGATGCGGGTGGGCTGACCCGGCTCGATTTCGAGTTGGCGGCCAGGATGAACCGCTTCGCCGGCGCGGCAAGTTCGTGAGCTGATTTCGGTGCCTGCGGCAACGCGGCAGGCCGGAAAAACGGTCTTGGCCCGGTAAAAGACGGCGCCGCGCGAACTCAATTCGCCTTTGTTCGATCAGTGTTCGCGATAACCCGTTGGTTGAAAACAATCTTCCGGACTTCACGCGATGGATTTCGGCCTGAAAACGTGTCGGAATGACCAAAAAGCTGTGCTACACGCTCACATCTGCCTCTCACGTGATTTGCGCGCAATTGTCCCCCATCCACGAAAACTCTTGCAGCAGGGCAGACCCCTCCCCACATTTTTGCCTGAAGGGAGAGAATTGGATGGCCAAGTCGACCAAATCTCAGGATAACGCGCCGGAGCTGGACGTGCGGGAAAAATTCTGGCGCACCGCCAGGAAAGCCGCCGCACAGGTTCCGTTCATGGACGAAGTCGTCGCCGGCTACTATTGCGCGATGGACAAGGGCACCCCGCTCCGAGCCAAGGGTATCCTGCTGGCGGCGCTGGCTTATTTCGTCCTGCCAGCCGACACCATTCCCGACGTTTTCTTCGGCATCGGCTTCACCGACGACATCGCGGTGCTGACCGCCGCACTTGCCGCCGTGCGCGCCCATGTCAAACCATCGCACCGGCTCGCCGCCCGCGAGGCGCTTGACGATATTTCCTGATCGATCCGTTTTGGCCCGATGCTTTCGCACCAGCGCTTAGTCGGTGTCGACAGCGCCGTCGGCTTCCAATATCTTCCGAAGCCTGCCAAAAGCCAGCCTGATCCGCGACTTGACGGTGCCGAGGGGCAGGCCGGTTCGCTCGGCGATCTGGCTATGCGTCAGCCCGACGAAGAAGGCGTATTGCAGGAGCTCCAACTGTTCGCCCGACAGCGCTGCCATGGCGATCCGCACCCGCTCGTCGCGCCGCCGCGCATCCATGCCCTCGTCCGCCGGCTCAGGATCCTCCGGCAGCAGGATCGGGTCGGACGGGTCAAGAAGATGTGACCGGTCGCGGCGCAGCAGGTCTATGCGGCGGTTGCGGGCGATGCGGAACAGCCAGGTTCCCAGCGAAGACTTGGCCGGGTCGAACAGATGCGCCTTGTGCCACAGCACGGCCATCACCTCCTGCGCGAGATCCTCGGCCATCGCCGGCTCCATGCCCAGCCGCTGCAGATAGCCGTTGATGCGCGGCGCAAAATGATCGAACAGCCGCGTGAATGCGGCGCGGTCGCCATCGCGGGCCACCAGGGCGGCAAGCCGTGAAAACTCCTCATCGCGCGAATTGGTCATGATCGGATCATGCCGGAAAGCCGTATCTCCGCCGCGTGGAGGTCATCGCCCCATGGCGGCCTCGCCGGCCGCCTTCATCGCGCCCTCCATTGCATGTCGGCCAAAAAAGTCAAACTGCTGCCGCTTTTCTTGTCTTGATGTGGGCCAAGGGGACGCTGCATCGGGCCACGGAAGGCCTCGGCGCAGGTCTAGTGGTGGTACGGATGGCGGTGCCCTTTTTCGCGGATGTTCACCATTTCGTAACCCTGACTAATTCAAAATTAAACGAACGGGCGTGGGTCCAACCAGGCCTGTTTCGGCAATTCCAGCAAATGAAGCGAGACGATGAAAAACATGCGCGGATTGTTAGCGGCGATTGCGGGCCTGGTTCTCGTTGCGGCTGTGGTGCCGGCGCTTGCCCAGCAGGCGACCAAGATCGGCCAGCACAATGCCTGGGGCACCTACAGCTACCAGTCCGGCAACGGCAAGGTGTGCTACGTGCTGACCGTGCCGACCGACAAGCAGCCGACGACGCTCGACCACGGCGACATCTTCTTCTTCGTCAGCCAACGCCCCGGCCAGCAAGTCACCTACGAGCCGCAATTCATCGCGTCCTATAATTTCCAGGAGAATTCCAAGGTCCAGGTCTCGGTCGGCGACAAGAAATTCTCGATGTTCACCAAGGGCAAGTCGGCCTGGGTCGAGAATGCCGCCGAGGAGCCTCTGCTGATCGCCGCGATGAAGGGTGGCTCGGACATGAAGATCGCCGCCAAATCAGGCCGCGGCAACCCGACGGGCTACACGTTTTCGCTGAAGGGCATTTCGGCAGCGCTTTCGTCGATCGCGAGTTGTAAGTAAGAAACACCAATCAGGTTGGTTCTGTCGCAAAAATAGTCCGATGTAGAACGAAATTCTCAAGCGTTTGAACACGATGCTCAGAGAACCGGTATTGGGCTATTGAAATGCCGAATCGGACGTTGATCTAGTCGCCCAAGCGTGTGAATGAGCCTTTGCCAGGAAATAGTTTTCTACGTCTCGGGATCTCCAAAAAAATTTGCGACAGAACCTTTCTGAGAAGCCCCGCGCGAGCGGTTGCGTGCGAATGCGCGGATCCTCACTGACAGTGAGATTTCGGCTCAGCTCGCGACGAGGTCGCGGCGACGCGGATGGCGCGCGAGATCGGCAACCCGCTGGTCGGCGGCATGATCCTGATGTCGGCCTTCGCGACCACTACCGGGCTCGTCACAACCGAGCAATTGCTTGCGGCGATGCGCAGCCTCGTTCCGCCCTGTCGGGCCAGCATCTGGCGGCAAACGAGCAGGCTATCAGCGCCGGAACTCGTGCCGTCGAGCCATTGAGCCACCGGGTACTGCTCGTGCCAACCGGCAAGAGGCAGGCGGCATCGCGCAGCCTCTGACGGTCCATCCCGCACGTCTTGCGATCAACGCCCAGAATCAGTGCCAAAGCCAGCATCCGCCGCCGACCGAGCGGCCTTCCAGAATGGGCACGCCGGTGCTGATCATTGAATCCTGGTATCAGTTTCGTGTGCTGTCTACGATTGGCGTTCAGGCACGCCCGTCCTCATGCTGTGGCGCGAATCTCACGGAAGCAGGACGTTGGGCTCGACGTTTGACGGCGAGCCTCGAAGGACGCACGATCAATCGGCCAATCCCAGGCGCTGCCGACTTTACTGATCCGTGATGATCTTCACCTTGTCGCCGGCCGACACCGACGCCACCGGCGACAGCGCGTTGAGCAGGCGGAACAGGTCGAGCTTGCGGTCGACGCCGACCATCTTCGCCGACAACGTGCCGGCCGTATCGCCGGCCTTCACGGTGATCACCCGCACATGTAGAGGCTTGAGCGCCGCCTTCTCGCTGGCGCTCAGCGCCTTGAAGCTGCCACCGACGGAACGGGCGATGACGTTGATGGTCGTGTTCGCGACGGGCGCCGCGGTGAGCAGGCGGTAGACTTGGCCGCCGACGCGGATGACCGTGATGTCGAACTGCCAGCCTTCGGCGCGCGCGCTGGCTATCGCCGCCTCGTTGCCGTTGATCGTCTCGGTGCGGACGCTGGCGGCGTCCAGGCCGGTCACCCAGCCGGAACGGATGTAGTCGGGCAGCGTGACCTTGCGGTCGAGCGTGACCCCGTCGAAGCGGATCGCCACGTCGCCCGGTCCGGTGGCCGTCACCGCGGCGGCGCTGTTGTCGATGACAAAATTCGTCGGCACCGAGAACGATATGCCGAGCCCCGGATGCAGGAAGGTGCTGCCGCGCACATAGCCCTCTTCCGGCGTGTCGCCGTAGAGCAGGCCGTCTATGCCGGCGAGGAACGAGTCTCGGTCGGTGGCGCCGGTGCCCGGTTGGCCGAACTGGCGCGCATGCATGCGCGCAAGCTCGATGCGTTGCGGCGCGTTGGGATGGCTGGCAAGAAAATCGAGGCTGGGATCGGTCGCGCCGCTAATCGAGCGGAAATTGCTGTAGTCGGCCATGGATTGCAGGAAGCGTGCCGCCGCATAGGGATCGTAGCCGGCCAGCCCGCTGGTCTTGATGCCGATCGCATCGGCCTCGAGCTCCTGGTTGCGCGAGAATTGGGCCAGCCTGAGCTTGCCTCGGATCAGCGCTACCTTGGCGGTCGGGGTCTCGCCGAGCACTTCGCTCACCACCTTGGTGGCCAAAACCTCCTCGGCTTCCTTCTGCTGGCGCGCCAGCCCGTGATTGGCGGTGACGTGGCCCATCTCGTGGGCGATCACCGCGGCAAGCTCCGCCGAATCATTGGCGAGCGCCAGAAGACCGCGCGTCACGTAGAGATAGCCGCCGGGCAGCGCGAAGGCGTTGACGTTGGGCGAATTGAGGATGGTTATGCGATAAGTCTGCGTCGGGTTGTTCGACACCGTAGTCAGGCTGCCGACCACTTTTGCGACCATGCGCTCCAGCTTGGGATCGGAATATTCGCCGCCATAGGTGGCCAGGATGCGCGGATGCTGAGCTCGCGCCAGTTCCGCCAGCCGGTCGTTGCGGGTGACGGTGTCGACCGTGACCGGCTTGTCCGAAGGCTGGAAATTGGATTCCTCGACGCTCGACGGAAAGCTCTCGCAGCCCGCCAGCAACACCACAAAAGCCAGCGCCGCCAGACGCCGGGCATTCGCACGCAGGAAGGCATACGAAACTTCGCGTCTGTTCACGACGTCCGGCAGGGCAGGTTCCTCTCGTTCTATGGCCGCAGGCGAATCTCGCCTTCCAAACGTTGTGCGGGGCTAGCCATTACGCATTCCGAACACAACGACAGAAAGGTAGCAAGGCCCGTCTGCCTCGCAATTATGTCGGCTTGCGGGCGATTCTCAGCAATTCGTCGGCAGGGCCTGCCTGACCGATATAGCGCCGGAACGCCTCCGGTCCAGTTTTACCAAAAAAATCGGCGGATGACCCTGCCGCAACCACCTCGCCGTCCTCGACGAAAATCATATGGCTGGCCACGCGCCGCGCGTCCTCCGGATGGTGCGTCACCAGCACGACGGTAAGGCCGCGTTCGGCTTGCAACGCGGTGATCAGGTCCATCATGTCATCGCGCAGCGACGGGCCGAGCGCCGCAAACGGTTCGTCCATCAGCAGCACCGGGCGGTTGCGCACCAGCACGCGAGCGATCGCCACTCGCTGCCGCTCGCCGCCGGAAAGTTCGCGCGGCAGCCGTTTTTCCTTGCCGGCAAGGCCTGTACGCTGAAGTGCCTCGGCTATCGCCTGGTGATCCGCCCACGACAGTTTCAGCGATGGCGAACGGCCAAGGCCGACATTCTTCTCCACGCTGAGATGGGCGAAAAGATTGTTCTCCTGGAACACCATGGAGACCGGGCGCCGGTCCGGCGGCAGCGCGGTGACATCCACACCGTCGATCAGCACGCGTCCGGCCTCCGGCGTGCGAAAACCAGCGATCAGGTCGAGCAGGGTTGATTTTCCCGAACCGCTCGGCCCCATCACAGCGGTGATCGACGCCGGCTGGATATCGGCGTCGAACCGCATCTCCATGTCGGGATAGCGGAAGCGCACGCCTTCAACTCGAATGCCGGCCTTAGTGACGGTCATCGGGCGGGCTCCCTGCCGAACCGGTCGGCGATCATCATTAGCGCCAGGCAGAGCAGCCCGAGCAGCAACGCGACGCCCGCGGCATCCGCCGTGCGGTAGCTGCCCATGCGCGCCAGAAGCAGGTAGGGCAGCGTCTGCACCGAATCGCTGCCGAACAAAGCGACCACGCCGAGATCGCCTAGCGAGAGCGCCATGGCGAAGGCGCCGGCCGTGGCGAGCGCGCGCTTCAGCACCGGCCAGTCGATGAGTTTCAGCCGCGTCCAGCCGAAGAGGCCGAGCGCCGCGCAGAGCCGGTCGTGCCGTTCCGCTGCGGCGTCGTGAGCCGGGCGGATGGCGCGGATGGCAAATGGCATCGCCATGACGGCATTGACCGTCACCACCATCACCGGCGCGATGGCAAACACGTCGGCGTGGCGGCGCACCAGCAGGAACCAGCCGGCGCCGATGACGATCGGCGGCACGACGAGCACGAAGCCCGCGCCCGTGTCCATCATCCGTTCCAGCAGCGAGCCGGAACGGCGGGAAGCGGCCAGCGCGCGCCGCGCCGCGACCAGCGACCACGCCAGCGCCACCGACAGGGCGGAGGCCGCCAGCGCCAGCACGACGCTCGTCGCCGTCGCCCTTTGCACGCTTGCCTCGCCCGCCAGCCGCAGAAGATCGGCCTGCAGACCGGAAACCAGCGTCGCCGCCAGCGGCCCGGCGACGAAGAGCAGCGCCGCGCCGAGCAAGAGCGCGTTGACCGCCGTCTCACCCTTGCCGGCGGCAGGCGGGCGAGGCGACGCGACGCTGAGACTGGCCTCGCCGGTGACGTTGGCGCCGAGGCGCGCCAGCACCAGCACCGCCGCGACCGTCAAAGCGATCTGCAACACCGTCAGCGTCACCGCCCGCGCCGGATCGAAATCGAAGCGCAGCGCCTGGTAGATCGCAACCTCCAGCGTCGTAGCGTGGGGACCGCCGCCCAGCGTCAACACCAGCGTGAAGGACGTGATACAGAGCATGAACACCAACCCGGCGACGCCCGGAAGGGCGGCGCGCAGCACGGGCCATTCGATGAAGCGGAAGGATGGAACAGCGCCCATGCCGAGCTGGCTCGCCAGCCGCCATTGGTCGGCACTCACCGTGTTCAGCGCCTCAAGAAACAGTCTTGTGGCCAGCGGCAGGTTGAAGAAGACATGCGCGACGAGGATACCGGAAAGGCCGTAGATACCGGGCCAGTCGCCGCCGGTAAACCAGCCGAGCGGGCCGGCCAGATATCCGGCGCGGCCGAACAGCTCGAGCAGGCCGAGCGCCGCGACGATCGCCGGCAATGCCAGCGGCAGCTCGAACAGCCGCAGGATCAAGGCGCGGCCGGGAAAGGCCGGATGGCGCGACAGGGCGCGGGCAAGCAGGATGGCGGGGATGATCGACAGCAGCGTCGACAAGGCCGCCTGCCAGAGCGTGAACAGCGTTATGCGCAGGAGATAGCCGTCAAAGGCGGCGATAGCGCTCGACCAGTCGCCGAAACCTTCGAGCGCTAGCCCGAGAAACGCCCCGCCGATCAGGATGCAGATTGCGGCAAGGGCGGTAGCGCCGGCCAGTATGCGGCGATCAGACAAGGCGCGCCTCCGGGCGGCCTTGGCCGACCTTGGAAGTCAATGTTCCTTCGCGCCCCCCTCTGTCCTGTCGGACATCTCCCCCACGAGGGGGGAGACTGGCAGCTTCAACTGTGCCGCTCTTTTTGCGACGTTGGTGTTTGGCGAAAGCCAAGCGGCCGGCCAATCTCCCCCCTCGTGGGGGAGATGTCCGACAGGACAGAGGGGGGCGCGAAGGGGCGGACACTTGGACGACTAGCGGCTTCGGCTTACTCGCTCATCGCCGACAGCCACTCATCCACCCAGGCCTTGCGGTTCTTCTCGACCTCTTCGGAACTGTAGATCAGCGTCTTTTCCGGCTTCACCAGCGCGTCGAAGGCGGCGTTCAGCGGCTTGTCGGTCTTCCCCGCCGGGAACATCCAGTTGGTCTCGGGAATGACGTCCTGGAATTTCGGGCCGGTCATGAAAGCAAGAAACTGTTTTGCCAGCGGGTTGGCGGCGCCGACCGTTGTCATGCCCGCCACTTCGACCTGCAGGTAGTGGCCCTCGGAGAACGGCGCTGCCTTGTATTTTTCGGTCCCCTCCGCGACGATGTGGTAGGCCGGCGAGGTTGTGTAGGACAGCACCATCGGCGCCTCGCCCTTGGTGAACAGGCCGTAGGCCTCGCTCCAGCCCGGCGTGACAGTCAGCACACGCTTCCTGAGTTTTGCCCAAGCGGCAGGCGCCTCGTCGCCATATACGGAGCGGACCCACAGAAGCAGGCCGAGCCCGGGCGTTGCGGTGCGCGGGTCCTGAATGACGATTTTTTGGGCTGGGTCGCCATCAACGAGTTCGTGCAAACTCTTCGGCGGGTTGGGCAGTTTTTCGGAATCATAGATGACGGCGAAATAACCGTAGTCGAACGGCACAAAAGTGTCGTCGCTCCAGCCGCCGGGCACATTGACGGCGGACGTGTCGACGCCCGATGGCGCGAACAGGCCGGTCGCCTTGGCGTCGGCGGTCAGGTTGGTGTCGAGGCCGAGCACGATTTCGGCTTTGGTGCCGGCGCCCTCCAGCTTCACGCGGTTGAGCAGGGCGACACCATCTGCCACGCCGACGAATTTGAGGTCGCAGCCGCACTCGGCTTCAAATGCCTTCTCCACCTGCGGACCGGGGCCCCATTCGGCGGTGAAGCTTTCATACGTATAGACGGTGAGGGTCTTTTGCTCAGCGGCCGCCGGCGAAAGGCCGAACGCTAGCAGGGCGGGGAGCAGTATCGTAACAGTCTTGCGCATCGGCGCCTCCATCGTTTGAATTGAAGGGAATGGGCGCCGGACTGTCCGATCGCTTCTAATCCCTCCGCCGGTACGAGCCGGATCAGGTTCAGCGGGTTGGCGTTTCGCCTCTCAGCCGGTCGGTGGTTTCCCACAGCCGGCACCCCGTTAGAGCGGGGCGGACCATAGGCCCGGCGGCGCATGCGCGCAAGCGGCTTTGTCGGCTTCCGTTTTCCGCCGCCGCCGTGATAGAGCCCTGCCGCATGAGCCTTTTCACCATCCTGCTTGGCGGCGATCTTGTCCCCACGCCCGCCGTCGCGCGCCAGGTCGCGGGGTCGCGGGTCATCGCGGCCGACGCCGGGATGAAGCATGCGGCGGCGCTCGAGCTTCTGCCGGAACTGTGGGTCGGCGATTTCGATTCCGAGCCCGACAACCTGCCGGCGCATCTGCGAAGCGTCGATCGGCAGGGATTTCCGCGCGAGAAGAACAAGACGGATGGGGAACTGGCGGCCGATATCGCCATCGCACGCGGCGCCACCTCGCTGCTTATGGTCGGCGCGTTTGGGGGCACACGCAGCGACCACGAATTCCTGCACCTGACGCTCGCGATCCGCCTGTCGGAGCGCGGAATTCCGGTGACGCTGACCAGCGGCAACCAGGAGGGCTTTCCGCTCGGCGGCAGGTCGGAATTTTCCTATCCGAACAATACCTTGTTCAGCGTCATCGCCTTCTCGGAACTTTCCGGCCTGACGGTGACCGGCGCGAAATGGCCGCTGCACGATGTCGAGGTGCCGTTCGGCTCGTCATGGACCATCTCCAACGAGACGGACGGCCTTCTGCAAGTCACCGTCCGCGCAGGCCGCGCCATGCTGATCGTTCATCCGCAACCGGCCGGGCAGGAATAGAAAGACCGACATGGCTCCCCCTCTGCTTGCCCTCGACGGCATCCGCCTGACTTTCGGCGGCACGCCGCTTCTCGACGGCGCCGCCCTTTCGGCCTCCGCCGGCGACCGGATCGCGCTGATCGGCCGCAACGGATCGGGAAAATCGACACTGCTGAAGATCGCCGCCGGGCTGATCGAGCCGCAGGACGGCGAGGTGTTCCGCCAGCCTTCGGCGACGATCCGCTACCTCCCGCAGATCCCCGACATGGAAGGTTTTGCCAGCGTGCGCGCCTATGTCGAAGCCGGGCTCGGACCTGCCGACGATCCGTATCGCGCGACCTATCTGATGGAGAATCTCGGCTTGACCGGCGAGGAGCAGCCCGAAACGCTCTCCGGCGGCGAGGCGAGGCGCGCCGCCCTCGCCCGCGTGCTGGCGCCGCAGCCTGACATCGTGCTGCTCGACGAGCCGACCAACCATCTCGACCTCGAAACCATCGAGTGGCTTGAGGACGAGATCAACCGGTCGAGTTCGGCGATCATCGTCATCTCCCACGACCGCCGTTTCCTCGAACGCGTCAGCCGCGCCACCGTCTGGCTGGATCGCGGCCAGACGCGCCGACTGGACAGGGGTTTTGCGCATTTCGAGGCGTGGCGCGATACGGTGCTGGAGGAAGAGGAACGCGACCAGCACAAACTGGCGCGGCAGATCGTGCGCGAGGAGCACTGGCTGCGTTATGGCGTCACCGCCCGGCGCAAGCGCAACATGCGCCGCCTCGGCGATTTGCAGGACATGCGCCAGAAACTGCGCGGCCATCGCGGTCCGGAGGGTTTGGTCAACCTCGCCGCCAGCGACGCTTCCGAATCCGGAAAGCTCGTCATAGAGGCAAAAAGCATCGGCAAGCGTTATGGCGATCTCACCGTCGTCGACAATTTTTCGACCCGCATCGCGCGCGGCGCACGGATCGGTCTGGTCGGGCCGAACGGGGCGGGAAAAACGACGCTGCTGAAGATGCTGACCGGCGACCTTGCGCCGGACACCGGCTCGATCCGGCTGGGGGCAAATCTGGAGATCGCCACGCTCGACCAGAAGCGCGCGGTCGATCCGGACGAGACGCTCTCGCATTTCCTCACCGACGGGCGCGGCGACAACCTCGTCGTCAACGGCGAGGAAAAGCACGTCGTCTCCTACATGAAGGATTTTTTGTTCAAGCCGGAGCAGGCGCGGACGCCGATCCGCGAGCTTTCCGGCGGCGAGCGGGCACGGCTGATCCTGGCGCGCGTGCTGGCCCGCGCCTCCAACCTGCTGGTGCTGGACGAGCCGACCAACGACCTCGACATGGAAACGCTCGACCTGTTGCAGGAACTGGTGGCGGGCTATGCCGGTACCGTGCTGCTGGTCAGCCACGACCGCGACTTCCTCGACCGCACGGTCACCAGCATCATCGCGCCGGACGGCGGCGGGCGCTGGATCGAATATGCCGGCGGTTACTCGGACATGCTGGCGCAGCGCGGCGGCACGAAGCTGGCGGACCGGCGCAACGAGGCGAAGGCCGATACCGGCGTAGCCGCAAAAGCCGACCCGGCCCAGCCCGCCGCACCAAAAGCGCCTGCGCAAAAACTCTCCTTCAAGCAGAAATTCGCGCTGGAAAACCTGCCGAAGAAGATGGAAGCGGTCGCCGCCTCCATCTCCGCACTGGAGGACCGCATCGCCGACCCCGCCTTCTACACGCGCGATCCCGGCTCGTTCCAGAAAACCATCGCCGCGCTCGACAAGGAGCGCGCGACTCTCAAGGCGCTGGAGGACGAGTGGCTGGAACTCGAAATGCTGCGCGAGGAGATGGAAGGGTAATCCGGTCCGGCTTCGAAGCCGGCTTCCTCAGCCGAACGGCGCGACAGCCGCATAGGCGAGCGCTGCGATCAGCGCGGTGGCCGGGATGGTAACCACCCAGGCGACGACGATGTTGCCGGCCAGGCCCCAGCGGACCGCCGAAGCCCGGCGGGCCGCTCCGACGCCGATGATGGCGCCGGTGATGGTATGCGTCGTCGACACAGGGATGCCGAGCCACGTCGCGGCGAAAAGCGTGATCGCTCCTCCCGTCTCGGCGCAGAAGCCTTGCATCGGGTTGAGGCGGGTGATCTTCGATCCCATTGTGTGCACGATGCGCCAGCCGCCGAACAGCGTGCCGAGCGCCAGCGCCGTCTGGCAGGAGATGACCACCCAGAATGGCACGTAGAACTCGCTGCCGAGATAGCCCTGCGAATAGAGCAGCACCGCGATGATGCCCATCGTCTTCTGGGCGTCGTTGCCGCCATGGCCGAGCGAATAGAGCGACGCCGACACGAACTGCAGCACCCGGAACGTGCTGTCGACGGCGAAAGGCGTGGCGCGCACGAACAGCCAGGAAACCAGCAGGATGAGCAGGAGCGCCAGCACGAAGCCGGTCGCGGGCGAGAGCACGATCGCCGCCGAGGTCTTGAGCAGCCCGCCCCAGACGATCGCGCCGCCGCCCGCCTTGGCGACACCCGCGCCGACCAGGCCGCCGATCAGAGCGTGCGAACTGCTTGACGGAATGCCGAAATACCAGGTCACCAGGTTCCAGACGATGGCGCCGGCCAGCGCGGCGAACACGACGCGCGGATCGACGATCGAGGCGTCGATGATGCCGGTGCCGAGCGTCTGAGCGACATGCAGGCCGAAGAACAGGAAGGCGATGAAATTAAAGAAGGCCGCCCAGAACACCGCATACTGAGGCCTCAGCACGCGGGTCGAGACGATGGTGGCGATAGAGTTGGCGGCGTCGTGCAGGCCGTTCAGGAAATCGAAGAACAGCGCGACGGCGACCAGGCCGACCAGCAGGGGAAAGGCAAGCGTGGCGTCCATCAGTGCTTTTGCCGCTACACGTTTTCGACGACGATGCCGCTGATCTCGTTGGCCACGTCCTCGAGGCGGTCGACGACCTTCTCGAGGTGGCCGTAGATCTCGCTGCCGATGAGGAAGGCCATGCCGTTGGACTGGCCGTGGCGCCGGAACAGGTCCTTGAGGCCCTCCTCATGCAGTTCGTCGGCGCGTCCCTCGACGATGGTTACTTCCCGCGCCAGGGCCTGGAGGCGGGCGGCATTGGCGCTGACCTTCTTGAGCAGCGGGATCGCCTCGGCGGTGAGCCTCGCCGCCTGCACGATGATCGCGCCCATCTCGCGCATGCGCGGCTCGAAGGAACGCTGCTCGAACAGACTGACCGTCTTGACGGTCTTGTGCATCATGTCCACGGCATCATCGAGCGACTGGATCAGGTCCTTGATGTCGCCCCGGTCGAAGGGTGTGATGAAGCTGCGGTGCACGGCTTCCATGACCTGTCGCGTCACCTCGTCCGCCTGGTCCTCAAGCACGACGATCCTGCGGCCGTGTTTTTCGACATCCGCACCGCCTTCAAGGAGCTTTTCCAGCGCGCCGGCCGCCTCGACGACGAGGGCTACATGTTTCTCGAACAGGTCGAAGAACCGGTCCTCGCGAGGAAGCAGCGCACGGAACCATCCAAGCATCGGCCACACCTCCATCCCCACAATTAGCCGGCAACGTGCCGCAGCGGCATTGGTTTCGCCCGGCGGACGGCAACATAACGTGGTTCTCCGGCAGAGTCCTTTGCCGGCGCAAAAATGGCCGAACCATCCCCAACTCAAATTGTCGACTGTCTGTTTTAGACACCGCTCAAGTCTCCACGCGGGCTGTCAGGGAGATGACCGCCAACCGGCCTGCGACCTGCCTGGTTGCGTGAGTGGTGTTCATGCGCATATGCTATGCGCGTTTTCTGGATAGGGAATGCGTCATGCGCGCCGGGGCCCGTTCAGTCGTTCGAAAACCCACGAACCTTACCCTCGACGCCCGTCTCGTCGCCGAGGCGAAGAATCTCGACATCAACATCTCGCGCGTCGCCGAGGAGAGCATCGCCAGGGCGATTGGCGAAGAGAAGGCGCGGCTATGGAAGATCGAGAACCGCGACGTCATTCAGAGTCTCAATGATTACGCGGAGAAGCAGGGCCTGTCCCTGGACGAGCAGCGGCAAGCCTGATGGCGAAATATGACGTCTTTCCCAACCCTTCCGGCGACGGGTTCCTGCTCGAGCTTCAGGCCGATCTGCTGAGTGATCTCAATACACGGGTGGTGGCGCCGCTACTGCCAGCCACTGCGTCGGTGAAGGTCATACGCCGGCTCAATCCGGCCTTTGTGATCGACGGCAAGCCACACGTGATGTTCATGCATCTCATCGCGACCGTCGCTGTGTCGCGCCTGCCGGAGCCGCGAACCAACTTCCTCCGCCATCAGGACGAAATCGTCGCGGCGCTCGACATGCTGTTTCAGGGATTTTGAAGGCGTACAGGAGGCCGCTGTGCCCGTGGCCTTGGTCTGAAATCAGCCGCTGCCCGCCGCCTGCCAGGCCTTCAGCGCCTCGTCGAACACCTTGGCGCCGGGAATACCCTTCTCCATGGTGAACAAGGCGCGCCGGCCTGACTTGTATTGCACCGGCACGTCGATCCACGACTGGCTGCGCAGCAAGCGTGTGTTCGCCTCGATCTCCGGCTTGCTGTCGTTCAGCGCGATCAGGAAGAAGCCGTCGGCGATCTTGGCCGGAATGCCGAGCAGCGGGCTGCCGGCTTCCTGCTCCGAGCCCTTGAGCGACAGGCGCAGCACATTCTCGATGCCGCCGCCTTCGAAACCTTGCGGGGTCAGGAAGATCATCTCGACGATGTGGCTCGCCGGCAGCGTCTGGTCGGCGTTACGGCGGATGGTCATGCGAAGCTGCACATCCTTGCCGGGGATCGTCGCCTCGGCGCGGATCGCCGGTTCGGGCGGCAGGTCGCCGCCAGGTGATTCCTGGACGAGCGACCAAACGATCGAGCCCGGTTCCGCCGACGCCTCGGAGACGTTGGTGCGCTCTTCATAGAAGATCGCCCGCTGGCCCACCGCGAGCGACTGCTCCGGCTGCGCGGCCTGGGCCGGTGCGGCCGGCTGTGCGGCTGGAGCCGCGGGCGGCGTTGCCGGGGTTTCCGCGGCGGCAGGAGGCGTTTCGACGGGCACGGCTGGGGTGGCAGCGGCGTCAGGCGCGGCAGGAGCCTCGGAGGCTGCAGGGGTCTCGCCGGTTGCAGGCGGGACTTCGACTGTGGTCGCGGGCGTTTCGGCCGGCGCTTCCGGCTGCTGTGCGACGGCAGGCGGCTCCGTGGCCGACGGCGCCTGGCCGGACAGCGGCTCCGCCGCCGGCATGGAAGGCTGGGTCACTGCGGCGATCGAGGTGCCTTCGCCGATCTCGGCGGGACCGCCGGCCCGGCCGGCATCGGTCTCGGTTCCGTCGGGGCTGAGGCGCTGGGTGAATTTCTGCGGGCCGGCATCGGCCGGTTCGGGCGCCGCGGCCTCCGGCGCAGGCTCGGCCGGCGTTTCCGGTTCGGGCGTGGCAGCAGGCTGCGCGGCGGCGACATCCGGCGCAGGCGTCTCCGCTGCCGGCTCCGGCGGCGCGTCGGTCGGCGTATTCGAGGACAGGTTCAGGCCGGTTATGCCGACACGCGCCAGCAGTTGCTCGACCTGGTCGCGCTGCAGCCATGCCAGGTATCCGCCGCCCGCAAGGATCGCCAGAACGACCACGGCGACGACGAGCCCATACCCAGTGCGGCGCCGCGGCTCTTCCTCGGCGGCGATGGTCTCGCCGTCGCTCCTGTCGGGCAGAAAGGAAGGGCCGTCATCGTCCTCCGCGAGATTGTCCCGTGCGAATTCGGCGGCGGGCCTGCTGCCGTTCGCCGGCACGGCGCTGGTCGCCGGTGCAGGCGATAGTGGGACCGGCTCCACCCTGGCCGGGGCGGGCGCCGGCTTTGCCGTCGGGATCGGAACCTTTACGGGAGGCGCAGGCGCCGCCGGCGCCTTGGCAACGGGAGCAGCCGGCACTGGGGCCTTCGCGGCGGCAGGAGCCGATGGCGCTATCTCGGTATGGACAGGCGGGGTCTTCTCGGCGACAGGCGCCTTGGCGGCGGCCTCGCGCAAGGCAACGTGCGGCGCCGGATTCTTCAGCGACGCGAAGACGCTTTCGAGTTCGCTCAGCGGGTCGGCCGGCTTGCCGCGGGCATATTCCTTCTCAACCTGGACAATCGCTTCCTCGAGCGCCTGCTTCTGCTTCTCGATGACCCCTTCCGGCAGCGGCGGATTCATGGCCGCCAGCTTTCCGGAAATGGTTATGCGCGCCTTCTCGTACACTTTCTCCCGCATCACCGGGGTTGTGTCGGAGAGACCATCCAGGGTCTTCTTAAGAACCGCTACGAAATCTGCCATTCTACCGTCGGCCTGTGGTCTGGATTGCCCGCGGCGCGCCAGTCGACGGCGGCAGTTCGGGAACCGCTGTAATTAGTCTTGAAACGGGTCGGTCACAAGTATCGTATCGTCCCGCTCCGGACTTGTGGAGAGGAGCGCAACGGGAGCGCCGATGAGTTCCTCGATGTACCGCACGTATTTCACCGCCTGGGCCGGCAATTCAGCCCAGCTTCTCGCCCCGGCTGTCGTTTGCGACCACCCTTCGAGAGTTTCATAGATCGGTTTAACCGCAGCTTGTGCCCGCATTGAGGCAGGAAGATAGTCGATTCTCTGCCCGTCAAGCTCATAGCCGACGCATACCTTGATCTCTTTCAGTCCGTCGAGCACATCCAGCTTGGTCAGCGCGATGCCGGTTATGCCCGAGGTCTTGACCGTCTGGCGCACCAGCACCGCGTCGAACCAGCCGCAGCGGCGTGGACGGCCGGTGTTGACGCCGACCTCGCGGCCGACCGTCGCCAGGTGACGGCCGATCTCGTCGTCGAGCTCGCACGGAAAAGGCCCCTCGCCGACGCGGGTGGTGTAGGCCTTGGTGATGCCGAGCACATAGCCGATTGCCGTCGGACCGAGGCCGGAGCCGGCGGCCGCCTGTCCCGCCACCGTGTTGGACGAGGTGACGAAGGGATAGGTACCGTGGTCGTTGTCGAGCAGGGCACCCTGCGCACCTTCGAACAGGATACGGGCGCCGGCCCGGCGCTTCTCGTCGAGCACGCGCCAGACCTGGTCCATGAAGGGCAGGATCTTGTCGGCGACCGATGTCAGTTCGTCATGGATCGTTTGCGGCTCGATCTCGGCGAGCCCCATGCCGCGCCGCAGCGCGTTGTGATGGGTGAGCAGCCGCTCGATCTTGAGCATCAGCGTCTCGGGCTCGGCGAGGTCGATCAGCCGGATCGAGCGGCGGCCGACCTTGTCCTCGTACGCCGGGCCGATGCCGCGCCGCGTCGTGCCGATCTTGAGGGCGGAACTGGCGTCCTCGCGAAAACCGTCGAGTTCGCGGTGCAGCGACAGGATGAGCGGCGCATTGTCGGCGATGCGCAGCACGTCGGGGTTGATGGTGACGCCCTGCCCGCGCAGCTTCTCCACTTCCTGGACGAAATGGTGCGGGTCGACGACCACGCCATTGCCGATGACCGACAGCTTGCCCTGGACGAGGCCGGAGGGCAGCAAAGCGAGCTTGTAGCTGACGCCGCCGATGACCAGTGTGTGGCCGGCATTGTGACCGCCATGGAAACGTACCACCACGTCGGCGCGATCGGCCAGCCAGTCGACGATCTTGCCCTTGCCTTCGTCGCCCCACTGTGAGCCGACGACCACCACATTGGCCATGCTGTTTCCTCAAATGCAGACAGCCCGGACCGCCGGGCAACGGGTTTCTATAGCGGCAAGGCCTCGCGAGCGCGACTACGGATATCGGCAGAATCGCCACGCGGGCACATTATTTTTGTGGTCGCCGGACGTCCATGCGCCGGCCATCGACATGTCGGGACAATCGTTCGACCCCTGGGATGAGTAACGGGGTATGAAACTCCACATCGCAGATGCTTTCGCGACGGCTGTCCAATCGCCACCGCCGCCAGGCCGCGAAAATCCGCGGCGGCCTTCGATTTTTGCCTGGAACCCCATCCCCGACCTTTCAGGGCGAGCCGCCTGTCTCGCCCTGAAAGGTCAGGGATGGGGGGTAAGACAGCCCGCGCATGAGGACGTGTCGGGGCCGCCACGGCTCGGTCCCTTCCTTCACCCGGACGCGTGCGGCATCGTTGCGCGCCTTCCAGCGGGCGAAGCGTCCTGCCTGTCCCGGCAGGTCGTCCAGCGCGCGGCCGAGCGCCTCCAGCCGCAGCATCAGCCGTGCTGCGCCGATCGGATCGTCCGGTGACGGCGGCGGAGACCGCTCGCTGAAGCCGGGAACAGAGATGCGCGGAACGGCGTGGGCCGGCACATACTTGCGTCGTACGCGGAACGGATTTTCCAGCGCATCGAGCAGCGGCAGGTTTATTGCACGCGGCCTGGCGGCGCGCAGAGCGGCGGCTTTCCTGGCGGTTTCGGCGCGGGCGAAATCCCCACGCGACAGGGTGACGGCGAGGCCGAGGCGGCGCAGCATCGGCGCCGGGTCGATGGGTTTCGGCTTGCGCGGACGAAACGGTGGCAAGGTCACCACGATGCCACGCGCCGCCGCGACGATGAGGCGCCGCGCGGCGGATTCTGCCGGACGCAGCAGCCGCAGGATGGCGCGGTAGAGATGGCGTGGCAGGGTAAAAGCCGTGGACGGCCTGCTTCTTCCCGTCCGCGAAGTTTTTGGAGCAGCCGCGGCTTCCTGGAGAACCGACGACAACGGCCTGCCAAAAGCCATTTCGGCCATGGCGACGAGCATGGTCAGGATGCGCTTAAGCGCTTCCCGATTTGTCTCGACTTGCGGAATATACATCGCCGCCTTCCTTCCAACACAAGCCATCCCGTCATCGCATGGATTGGTGGATAAGTAAATAATCCTAGGAAAACAATCCATGGAGTGCATACAGGCATCATTGTAGAACGATCGCGCAAGGCAAGACTCGGTCCAGCGTCGGGCGGGCGCCCTGCCCAGGAGCGGCAAACTTCAGGCAATAACCCTTTACGGCACGTCATCCCGATTGCGCGGCTTTCAAACTCCGTGGCAATGTCGGCCCGACGGCCAATCCAGACGCCCCGTCCGGCGCCATCGCATCAAGAGGGAGAGCGGCATGAGCAACAGCGAAATGATGGCGCGGATGTCCGGAAGCCCCGGCTTTATCGCCGCGCTCGACCAGAGCGGCGGGTCGACCCCCGGCGCATTGCGTCTCTATGGCGTACCGGAAACCGCCTACAGTGGCGACGCCGAGATGTTCAAGCTGGTCCACGAGATGCGGGTGCGCATCATGAGCGCGCCGGCGTTCACCGGCGACAAGATTTTGGCCGCCATCCTTTTCGAGCGCACGATGGACGGAGTGGCGCAGGGCAAGCCTGTTCCGTTGTTCCTGTGGGAAGACCGCAAGATCATCCCGTTCCTCAAGGTCGACAGCGGGCTCGCGGCCGAGGCGGACGGCGTCAGCCTGATGAAACCGATGCCGGGGCTGGAGCCGCTGCTGGAGCGCGCCGTGAAAGCCGGCATCTTCGGCACAAAAATGCGCTCGGTCATCAACCTGCCGTCGAAGGCGGGTATCGCGGCGGTGGTCGCGCAGCAGTTCGACGTAGCCTCGCAGATCGCCGCGCACGGGCTGATGCCGATCATCGAGCCGGAAGTGTCGATCAAGAGCCCGGACAAGGCCGGTGCAGAAACGATCCTTCGAGAAGAAATCCTGAAAAAGCTGGACGCCCTGCCGCAGGACCGGAAAGTCATGCTCAAGCTGACGATCCCCGATACGCCGGATTTCTACGCGCCGCTGGTCAAGCACCCGCGTATCGCAAGGGTCGTGGCGCTGTCGGGCGGCTACAGCCGCGCGGACGCCTGCAAGCGCCTCGCGCAGAACCATGGAATGATCGCCAGTTTCTCGCGGGCATTGGCCGAAGACCTCCGGCATTCGATGAGCGATGCGCAATTCGACGCGGCGCTGGCGAAATCCATCGACGAGATCTTCGACGCCTCGACCAGGAAAGTCTGAGCCGAGGCGTCGTTAGCCGGCTTCCTACAGTCCGGCCACGTCGAACTTCAGCGGCTTGGCCGAGACGATCTTCGGATCGGCGCGCAGCTCGGCGAGCACAGTCTCGGGGAACGGCGCGTCGAGATAGAGCAGCGCGATGGCGTCGCCGCCCGGCTTGTTGCGTCCGAGCTGGAAGTTGGCGATGTTGACGCCATTCCTGCCGCAGATCGTGCCGAGCAGGCCGATTATGCCCGGCGCGTCGGGGTTGGTCGTGTAGAGCATATGCTGCCCCACCTCGGCGTCGAGGTTGATGCCCTTGATCTGGATGAAGCGCGGCTTGTGGTCGGAAAAGCACGTGCCGGCGATCGAGCGCGTCTGCTTTTCGGTCGTCACCGTCAGCTTGATGTAGCCGTCGAACACGCCTGACTTGTCGCGCTTGACTTCTGACAGCACGATGCCGCGCTCCTTCACCATGATCGGCGCTGACACCATGTTGACGTCGGAGACCTGGGGACGAATCAGGCCGGCAAGGGCGGCGCTGATCAGGGCGCGGGTGTTCATGCCGGCGGTGGCGCCGTCGAACAGCAGTTCCACCTCCTTGATCGGCTCTTCCGTCACCTGGCCGACGAAGGCGCCGAGCACTTCGGCGAGCTTGATGAAAGGCTTCAGCCGCGGCGCCTCCTCGGCCGTGATCGACGGCATGTTGATGGCATTGGAGACGGCGCCCTTGATCAGGTAATCCGACATCTGCTCGGCGACCTGCAGGGCGACATTCTCCTGCGCCTCGCTGGTGGACGCGCCGAGATGCGGCGTAGTCACCACGTTTTCCATGCCAAAAAGCGGATTCTCGGTCGCCGGCTCGGTCTCGAACACGTCGATGCCGGCGCCCGCCACCTTGCCGCTCTTCAGCGCCGCGATCAGGTCGGCCTCGACCACTAGCCCGCCACGGGCGCAATTGATGATGCGCACGCCGTTCTTCATTTTTGCGATCGCCGCCGCATCGATGATGTTGCGCGTCTTGTCGGTCAGAGGCGTGTGCAGCGTGATGAAGTCGGCGCGAGCAAACAGTTCATCCAGTTCAACCTTCTCGACGCCGAGTTCGGTGGCGCGCGTCTCCGACAGGAACGGGTCGTAGGCGATGACATGCATCTTCAGGCCAACGCCGCGCGTCGCCACGATCGAGCCGATGTTGCCGCAGCCGACGACGCCCAGCGTCTTGCCGGTGATCTCGACGCCCATGAAGCGGTTCTTTTCCCATTTTCCCGCATGCGTCGATGCATTGGCTTCCGGGATCTGGCGGGCCAGCGCGAACATCATGGCGACGGCATGCTCGGCGGTGGTGATCGAATTGCCGAACGGCGTGTTCATGACGATGATGCCACGCCGTGAGGCGGCGGGGATGTCGACATTGTCGACGCCGATGCCGGCGCGGCCGATGACCTTCAGGTTGGTCGCGGCGGCGATCAGCTTTTCGGTGACCTTTGTCGCCGAGCGGATGGCGAGGCCATCATACTGCCCGATCACTTCGAGCAGCTTTTCCTTGTCCTTGCCGAGATCGGGCAAATAGTCGACCTCGACGCCGCGATCCTTGAAGATCTGCACGGCGGTGGTGGAGAGTTTGTCGGAAACGAGAACGCGGGGCATGGGAATCCTCTGCGATTGGCCTACCTCCCCCTTGTGGGGAGGTCGGTCGCGAAGCGACCGGGTGGGGGTTCTGATCTGATTGGCGGATGGGGATGCACCCCCACCCCGGACCTTCGGTCCGACCCTCCCCGCAAGGGGGAGGGTGGTTGGCGGCTACGCGGCGGCCTTCAGCGCCGCCTTCTGCTGCGCAAAAGCCCAGTCGAGCCATGGCGTCAGCTTGCGCAGGTCGTCGGCTTCCACGGTCGCGCCGCACCAGATGCGCAGGCCAGGCGGGGCATCGCGGTAGCTGGCGATGTCATAGGCCACCTTTTCCGCCTCAAGCGCGGCCGTGAACGCCTTGACGAAACCCTGCTGGCCGGCGTCGTCGAGGCCGGCGACCGCCGGGTCGACGAAGCGCAGGCAGACCGAGGTGTTGGATCGCGTCTCCGGAACTTCCGCCAGGAAATCCACGGCGGAATTCTCCGCCACCCAATCCGCCAGCACGGTGGCATTGGCGTCGGCGCGCGCGACCAGCCCGTCGAGGCCGCCGACCGATTTTGCCCATTCCAGCGCGTCGATATAGTCCTCGACGCACAACATCGACGGCGTGTTGATGGTCTCGCCCCGAAAAATGCCCTCGATCAGCTTGCCGCCCGAGGTCAGGCGGAAGATTTTCGGCAGGGGCCAGTCGGGCTTGTAGGTCTCCAGCCGCTCGACGGAGCGCGGGCTGAGAATCAGCATGCCATGCGCGCCCTCGCCGCCCAGCACTTTCTGCCAGGAGAAGGTGACGACGTCGAGCTTCGAAAAGTCCAGCCGCTGCGCGAAGGCCGCGGAAGTTGCGTCGCAGATGGTCAAGCCCTTGCGATCGGCAGGAATGAAGTCGGCATTGGCGACGCGCACGCCGGAGGTCGTCCCGTTCCAGGTGAAGACCACGTCACGGTCGAAATCGACTTTCGCAAGATCGGGCAGCGCGCCATAGGGCGCCTCGAACATCCGCGCGTCCTTGAGCTTCAACTGCTTGGCAACGTCGGTCACCCAGCCGGCGCCAAAGCTTTCCCAGGCCAGCATGTCGACGCCGCGCGCACCGAGCAGCGACCACATCGCCATCTCGACAGCGCCGGTGTCGGAGGCCGGCACGATGCCGATGCGGTAGTCGACGGGAACCTCAAGCACCTCGCGAGTCAAGGCGATCGCCTGTTCCAGCTTGGTCTTGCCGATCTTGGCGCGGTGGGAGCGGCCGAGCGCGGCATTCTTCAGCGCCTCGACCGACCAGCCGGGGCGTTTCGCGCAAGGACCTGATGAAAAATTGGGATTTGCCGGACGGAGTCCGGGCTTGGAGACGGTCGTCGTCATCTTGGCTATCCTTCCAGATAGAAAGCCCCTCGTTGGGGAGGGGTGTCCCACTGCGGCGATTACGCGAAGGCGCGGAAAAGCGCAAGTCCTGTCGAAACCTATGATGCTGCTTCTTGCTCGATCTCGCAGAACATCGATGGAACGAGCGGCATCGTGTGGCACAAATCTGGCACACGCGGTTCCTCGTCAGTTCCCCGCTGATTTGCCTGTGGGCGGCGCGACCGGGATGTGCCACCAGAACACCGCCAACATCTCCGAATGCGCGACCTGGTACGCGGCCAACAGCTAGACGTGCGAGCGGCCGGTCATGGTCACCCTGTGCCCAAATGCATGAACCGTCACGTCCCTACCAATCCTGCTGCTCGACTGGAGTAGCAGCGAATGCCTTGCCGCCGCCGGCATCGACCCCGGAAGGGCTGCGCCGGCTACCTGTTTCGGAGGCGCGCCACCAGTCGTTCCGACGGAGCCGGTCCGCAAGAGCTTCGTCATCTATTCCGCCTGACGGTCGCCGATTGGGCGATTGCCAATGCCAATTTTCCAACCAAGCAAGGACATGACCCAGAAGAAGAACATCCATATTATAGGCGGCGCCGGCCTGGTAGGCACCGGAATCGTGCTCGATCTTCTCTCCGATCGCACGATCGTCCCGATCGAGAGGGTCGTCGCCTTCGACGTCTCGCAGAAGGCGCTCGATCGTCTCGCCGCACTGAGGACCTGGGCATTGCCAAGGAGCCGGCTGCGGCGTGATCACGGAACTCTACATTGACGGAGAGTGGCGGGCGCCGGCTGCGGGCGGAACGTTCCCGGTCGTCGATCCGGCGACCGAGGAGGTTATCGCCACCGTTGCGGGATCGGACGAGAGCTGGGGCGGTGGGGCTACGAAGCCTATTTCGAAACCAAGCAGATCACGCGCTACGACAGTGACGAGCCGTGGGGCTGGTATCTGGATGCAGGAGCGAGAAATGCATGAGCGAGAGCCGGATCGGCATCATCCGGATCAGCCTGAAGGGTCAGGGAGATGGCAGGGAACATCCTCGCCGCGGATGACCACTCACAGTTATAGTATGTCGCGCCTTGCGCCGGGCGACGACCTCGTTTCGCGCAGGGTAAAGGAGGCAATGATGCCGCGCGAGCTTGCGGACGTTTCGGATATCGTGGTTCTGTGTCGCCGTCGCACCGCGGGTGCACGAGGTGATCTGCGGTGCGACGGGCTGCGGGCGGCCAGCAAACTTCTTGCGATCGTTACCGATGATGTCGGAAGTCGTTGCGTAAACTGCCCCCATGCCGGGTGAAAAGAGGGACTGAACGATGACGCAGCATGCGGACGTGAAGGCGATCGACGCCGAACTCTTCCGAGCGCTGATGCGACGCATCGCCTCCAGCGTGGCGGTGATCACCACGGCACATGACGGCCATCTTCATGGCATGACAGCAACCGCCCTCGCGAGTGTCTCGGCCGATCCCGCGCGCCTGCTGATCGTCGTCAACCGCTCGACGCGCAGCCATCCGCTGATCTCGGCCAGCCGCAACTTCACCGTCAACATGCTGGCGGAGACGCAGCGGGAGCTTGGCACACGATTCTCTTCAAGAGGCGACGATCAGTTCGAGGGCGTGGACTATGAGATCGCCGGCACCGGTGGCCCGATCCTGAAGGGCGCCGCCGCGCATCTCGAATGCCGGCTCGTCAGCGAAACTGACATGGGCACGCATACGATCTTCGTCGGCGAGATCGTCGGCGGCGCGCTGTCCGCCGCCAATCCGCTGCTCTACCACGACGGTGCCTACAAGCGGCTGACGCCCCGCGTCAGCCAGCATGACATCGCACCGTTCTTCCTCGAGCGCTGGTCGCCGCGTGCCTTCACCGACGAGACGATCGCGGCCGAGCAGTTGATGCCGTTCTTCGAAGCGGCCCGCTGGGCGCCGTCCTCCATGAATGCGCAGCCCTGGCGCTTCATCTACATCCTGCGTGACGGCGAGAACTGGCAGGGCATGCTTGAGGGCCTGTCCAACACCAACCGCTCATGGGCCTTCCGCGCCGCTGCGCTTGTCGTCTTCTTGTCGCAGGACTGGCTGGATTTCGGCGGCGGGCCGGTTCCGTCACCCACCCACAGCTTCGATACCGGCGCGGCCTGGATGTCCTTTGCTCTGCAGGCCTTCCTGTCGGGCTGGCACACGCATGGCATGGCCGGCTTCGATCACGAAAGGCTGCGCGACGTGCTGGGCGTGCCGGAAGGTTTCAGGATCAATGCCGTCGCGGCGATCGGCAGGATCGGCGACAGCGCGATGCTCACCGACAAGCTGCGATCTCGCGAATTCCCGGCCGATCGCGCGCCGCTGGAAGAGCTTGTGTTCCAGGGCAGGATGTAGCCCTCAGTTCCTGCCGCCAGGGCCTTTCGCCATACACGTCGTCGCACTTTTGAAATCCGATATGTTTGATGTGCGCATCGGCGATAGCCTCGGCAGCATTGCGGATATCTTTCCGGACTGGCAGCCGCACGATCGGTTCGGTCTCATCATCGGCAGCCCGCTTGGAGGTCTTGGCGCCACGCATCTGCTGCAGATCGCGATCACCTCTTTCTATGATGTGAAGGAAAGCCGCCGTACAGAGCGGAAGATCTATCCGGAGATATACGCGTTCCACGCCGGCAAGGGTCACGGGACGCACGCGCCCTTCGATTTCTGGCCGCAGCGACGCGAGAAGATTGTCTCCGGGGACCATCGCGACATGCTGGATGCGATCAATGATTGCGGGATCACTCGGCTCGCCGTTCCCGATGGACCGTTGCGCGATCTCGTTCATCGGCCCAAGGAAGAGGACGCTGCGCTCGATCGGATCGTTACCGCGGTGGCCTATGCATCGAGCGGACGCATTGCCCGGCCGGACTTTTCCATCGCCGGGAACGACAGGCGCACGGAGTACAATCCCTCGCGGGTGCTGCGCCCGCTTGTACCTGCTGCCGCGCCAACCAAGCCTTCCAGATCCGGCATCCAGGTCAAGGAGGTCGATCCGACCTACCGCAACTGGCTTTTGGAACGCGAAGGCGACGTCACCGAGCAGGACCGCGTCGACGCCGCGCGAAAACGCGAGGCACTCAAGGACGCGGGTGGCCTTGCGACTGAAACCTACCGGTTCCTACGCGTCGCGGATGCACTCAAGCGACTGTGCTGACCAGCAATCGGCCGATAGCGACGGTCTTGTTTCGAAACCAGCCCCTAAGCCATCTTTTCAATCTGCGGCAGTTCTGCGTCTCGCGTGGCATCGAGCCAATCCTGGCTCTGCATCTCGATCAGACGTGACACGGTCCGGTCGAATTCGAACACCTCGACGCCGGTCTTGCCGGCATACAGTTCGGCTGGCGGGGCAGCGGCGCTGACGACGAGCCGCACATGCCGGTCGTAGAGCGTGTCGATCAACAGAATCAGCCGTTTGGCCTCGTTGCGCCGGCCGTCGGCCAGCACCGGGATGCGGTCGATGAACAGCGTCGAATAGCGTGACGCAACGGCGAGGTAGTCGCGGGCGCCAAGCGGTTTTTCGCAGAGGTCGGCGAAGGAGAAGCGCGCTGCGTCGCCTGCTGCCACCGGGACCGGTATCTCCCGGCCCTTCACCGCGACCATCTCCGGCGCGGCGTGGCGGCCATGCGTCATTGCTGCCCAGGCGTCGTCCATCAGCCGGTCGGCTTCCGGACCCAGCGGCGTGACGTAAACAGGCAAGCGGTTCAGCTTTTCCATCCGGTAGTCGGTGTCGGAATCGAGGCCCAGCACCTCGGCATGGCGCTTCAGTATGTCGATGAAAGGCAGGAACAGCGCGCGGTTGAGGCCGTCGCGGTAAAGATCGTCCGGCGCCACATTGGAAGTGGCGACCAGCACGACGCCGTTGGAGAACAGCGCCGAGAACAGTCTGGACAGGATCATCGCGTCGGCGATGTCGGTGACCGTGAACTCGTCGAAGCAGAGAAGCTGCGCCTGCTCTGCGAGCGCCTTGGCGACGGGCGGGATCGGGTCGTCCTCCTTGACAGTGCCATCCTTGCGCGCCTGCCGATGCTTCTGGATGCGGTCGTGGGCTTCGGCCATGAAATCATTGAAATGGACGCGCCGCTTGCGCCGCATCGGCACCAGTTCGAAGAATATGTCCATCAGCATGGTCTTGCCGCGGCCGACCCCGCCGTGGATGTAGAGGCCCTTGACCATCGAGGCTTCCGGCTTTCTTGCGAACAGCCAGCCCAGCGCGCTGGATTTGCGGGCGAGGCGGCGCGCGGAAAGCGCGTCGAGCAGCTTGTCCAGCGCCCGGACGACGATCTGCTGCGCCGGGTCGCGGCTGATCGCGCCGTTGCTCACCAGATGGTCGTAGCGCTGGCGAACCGTAGCGTGCGGCTCGATGCCGTCGCGAATATGCGGTGCCATGCTGGCGATGGCGCCGGCGATCAGCGGCTGAAGGAGATCGGGACGCCGCTTTCGGTCTGGCCGTCGAACTTTTCCGAGCCCGACGAATAGAGGCGCGCCATCACCCCGCCGTTCTCGTCATAGAGCGAAAGCTGCTTGCCGGCGACGTTCCACGACTTCACGCCGTCGACCGGGGCCGGGCAGCGCAGCGGGCCGGCACGGAAACCGGCGCCGAATTTTGTCTGCGAGGTGGCGATCTTGCAGCTCTGGCCGGAAACCGAGACGTTCCAGACACCGCCGACGGTCGAGGGCGTCAGGTCCGGCGCGTTGGGCGGCGGGCCAGCCGGCGTGGCGGCAGCGACATCGGCGGGATTGGGCGTCGGCGCGGTCGGAAACGCGGCGGGGCTGGCGGGCGGCGGCAGCGAGCCGGAGGTCACCGGACCGGACGGTGCTGCCGGCAAGGGCGCCGGCCTGCTCTCCTCGGCGGCGAAACGCGAGCTCTGGCAACCGCTTACCGCCAGCGCGGCCATCGCCGCGAGCAGTATGCCTGTCCTCGAAAGTGCCATCGCCGACCTCCTGCGGACCGTTGCCGCATCACCCTGACCACATCAGGGTTCTCTGCTGAAACCACAATTAGGCGGAATTTCAACCACTCATGGTTAAGATACGGTTTCCAGAGAGAAACGTTGCAATTATGTCGCGGTTTGTATGCCGCCGCACCGGCATTGCGAGCCCGCAGGATGATGGAGCCATGGGGCGCCAGCGTATCACATTTGTGCCGCCGTGCGCCGGCCCAATGTGCAAATGCCACGTGACTCGACGGCCGTCCGTTGCGGCCGGGACAGGACCGACTCTTGTCGATAATACGTCAGAAACCGCTGTGCTGTTCTCCAGCGGCGGTCCGCACCCTATCTTGCGATTACGAGAAAGCAGGAAGGCAAGGCCGGATGACAGGTGATGGGACGTTGCGAGGCGCCGGTCGTCCCAGAACGAGGAACGCCTATTATGAGGGTCCACCGAGCCGTCATTTTGACGGCAGGATATTCTTCAATCCCGGAGGCTTGCCGCCCGGCACCTTCCGCCAGTTGCTGAAGTGGCAGATGGACGGCAGCCGCACCAAATGGCCGGCCGAGTGGCCGAGCCCATATCCGCAGGCGCTGCCGGAGCCGAGGATCGAGGGCAGCACGCTGCGTCTGGCCATGGTCGGCCACTCGACCCTGCTCGTCCAGGCCGGGGGCCTCAACATCCTCACCGATCCCGTCTGGTCGGAACGTGTTTCACCGCTGTCCTTCGCCGGGCCGAAGCGCGTCAACCCGCCGGGCATCGCCTTCAGTGACCTGCCGCGGATCGATCTCGTTCTGGTCAGCCATAACCACTACGACCATCTCGACCTGACGACGCTGAAGCGGCTGAAGGCTGGGCACGATCCGCTCTTCGTCACGCCGCTCGGCAACGACACGATCATCCGCGCCGCCGTTCCTGACGCGCGGATCAGTGTCCACGACTGGGACGAGGAGGTGCGCATCGATGCCTGCACCACCGTCCACATCGAGCCGGTGCATCATTGGTCGGCGCGCGGCATGCGCGACCGCCGCATGGCGCTGTGGTGCGGTTTTGTCATCGAAGGCCCGGCGGGGAAAATCTTCTTCGCCGGCGATACGGGTTTTCATGGTGGCGCGCCGTACCGTCGACTGGCGCAGCGGCACGGGGCGCTGCGGCTCGCCGTCCTGCCGATTGGCGCCTACGAGCCGCGTTGGTTCATGGAGCCGCAGCACCAGAACCCCGAGGAGGCAGTGCTCGGAATGCAGTTGTGTGGCGCCAGCTTCGCCGTCGGCTGCCACTGGGGCACGTTCCATTTGACCAACGAGCCCGTCGACGAACCTCGACAAAAACTGCTTGCGGCACTCGCGGCGCATGGGGTCGCGCGGGAAAGATTCCGGCCGATGCGGCCAGGCGAGATATGGGACGTGCCCGAGGCTCCCGGAAGTCCATAGCGCCCCCGGCTATCCGCCAGGCATCCGGAACGAAGCACCATCGCACCGCGTTTCAGCGCTCGCGGAGGATATTGTGATGATCAAATGGATTCTCATTCTTCTGGTGATTGCCGCTGCGGCCAGCCTGCTTGGCTTTCCGAGACTGGCCGGCGCGGCCGCGACCGGCGCGCAAGTGCTGATCGCCATCGTGCTGATCCTGTTCCTGCTGGTCATTCTCGGCGTCCTGGCGATCACCTGACGTTCCGTCGTTCCGAAGGTCACTACGTCGCTGCGGACTGGTAATTCCCGCGCCTTTCCGCCATATAGCCTCGCATGAACGCGCGCGCGCCCTTCGCCAAGATGAACGGGCTCGGCAACGAGATCATCGTTGCCGATATGCGTTCGCGCGCCGATAGGGTCGCGCCGGCCGCCGCCCTGGCGCTCGACGCCGATCCGGCGACAAAATTCGACCAGATCATGGCGATCCACGACGCCCGCACGCCAGGTACCAACTGGTTCGTCGACATTTTGAATTCGGACGGCTCCAAGGCGCAGGCCTGCGGCAACGGCATGCGCTGCGTAGTCCGGGCGCTGGCTGCCGAGACCGGCAGGAAGGTATTCACCTTCGAGACCGTCGCCGGCATCCTGAATGCCGAGGAACATGCCGACGGCACGATCTCTGTCGACATGGGCCGGCCGCGCTTCGGCTGGCAGGATATCCCGCTTGCCGAGGAATTTGCCGATACCCGCGCCATCGAGCTGCAGATCGGCCCGATCGACGCGCCGGTGCTGCATTCGCCCTCCGTCCTGTCGATCGGCAACCCGCACGCCGTCTTCTGGGTGGATCGCGACGTCTGGAGTTTCGAACTCGACCGTTTCGGCCCGCTGCTGGAAAACCACCCGATCTTCCCGGAGCGCGCCAACATCACCATCGCTGAAGTGACCGGACGCGACCAATTGACGATCCGCACCTGGGAGCGCGGCGCCGGCCTGACCAAAGCGTGCGGCTCGGCTGCCTGCGCTTCCGCCGTCGCCGCCACAAGGACAGGGCGTACCGGCCGCACCGTTGCGATCATCGCTCCTGGCGGCAGGCTTCAGGTCGAGTGGCGCGCCGATGACCATGTCGTGCTGACCGGCCCGGCCGAGTGGGAGTTTTCCGGCCATTTCGATCCAGCAACCGGGGCCTGGGCGCGCGACACGCAAGAGAGCGCCGCCTGATGGCGCCCGTCTCCAAGATGATCGACATCGTCACCTTCGGCTGCCGCATGAACACCTATGAATCCGAGGTGATGCGGCGCGAGGCGGAGGCCGCAGGGCTCGGCGCGCTGCAAGGCGGCGCCGTCATCTTCAACACCTGCGCCGTCACCGGCGAGGCTGTGCGCCAGGCGCGCCAGGCGATCCGAAAGGCGCGCCGCGACAACCCGCAAGCGCGCATCATCGTCACCGGGTGCGCCGCGCAGACCGAGCCGGAAACCTTCGCCGGCATGGGCGAGGTCGATCTTGTCCTCGGCAACGAGGAAAAACTTCACAGTCACAATTACCGTGCCCTGCCGGATTTCGGCGTCAACGACTTCGAGAAGGCGCGCGTCAACGACATCTTTTCCGTGCGCGAAACGGCCGGGCACATGGTCGACGCCATCGAGGGCCGGGCGCGGGCCTTCGTGCAGGTGCAGAACGGCTGCGACCATCGCTGCACCTTCTGCATCATCCCCTACGGCCGCGGCAATTCGCGCTCGGTGCCGATGGGCGCGGTGGTTGAGCAGGTGAAACGCCTCGTCGGCAACGGCTATGCCGAGGTCGTGCTGACCGGCGTCGACATGACCAGCTTTGGCGCCGACCTGCCCGGCGCGCCGAAGCTGGGACGTCTGGTCAAGACCGTGCTGCGCCAGGTACCGGACCTGAAGCGGCTGCGGTTGTCTTCGATCGACTCCATCGAGGCCGATCCGGAACTGATCGAGGCGATCGGCGGCGAGCGCCGGCTGATGCCGCATCTGCATCTGTCATTGCAGGCCGGCGACGACATGATTTTGAAGCGCATGAAGCGGCGGCATCTGCGCGACGATTCCATCCGCTTCTGCGCCGAAATCCGCGCCATCCGGCCCGACATCGTCTTCGGCGCCGACATCATCGCCGGATTTCCGACCGAAACCGAGGCGATGTTCGACAACTCGCTGACAATCATCGAGGAATGCGGCCTGACGCATCTCCATGTCTTCCCGTTCAGCCCGCGAAAAGGCACGCCGGCGGCGCGTATGCCGCAGGTCGACGGCGCGACGGTCAAGATGCGCGCGGCGCGGCTCAGGGCAGCCGGAGACGCCGCATATCGGCGGCATCTTGCGTCGCTTGCCGGGACACGCCAGTCGATTCTTGTCGAGCGCGAGGGCCTTGGCCGCACCGAGGGGTTCACGCTGGCGGCAATCGGTTTCGGCAGGTCGGGCGAGATCGTCTCGGCTGACATAGCCGGGCATGACGGCGAACGGCTGATTGCGGCGCCCGCCGCCACGGCACAGGCGGCCTGATCACTCTATGGCATTGGGTTTTCTCAAGAAGGTCTTTTCCTTCGGCCGCAAGGAGGTCGAGCAGCGTCCCGCCGAGGATGAGCCGCTCGCGCCGCTCAATTTCGAGGCGCTGAAGGAATTTGCGCGGGAAGCGCCGACGCCTCCCTCCCCCCTTGAGGGGGAGGTGCCTGCGAAGCAGGCGGAGGGGGGCGTCAATGAAGCGCGCGACGCCCTTATACCCGCCGCCCGCGACATCGAAGAAGAAACGCCGAGCACTGCCGAGGCGACCCCCTTTGGTCTTTCGGACCATCTCCCCTCCAAGGGAGGAGAGGGGCCGGCACTCGTCGAACCGACTCCAACTGTACCGGAAGTTCCGGCACCCGAGCCTATCCCTTCCCCCGCGCCCGAACCTGAACCGGAAAAGCCTGCCCCCGAAATTGTGCCTTCCCCGGTTCCGGAGACCGTTCCGGTCCCGCCGGAAATCCCCGCCGAGCCCGCTCGGCCTGAACCGGAAAAACAACCCGCCCCTGAAATCCCGTACGAGCCGGAAGTTCCGCCGCAGCCGGTCGAACAACCACAGCCGGCGCCTATCGAAGTTCCTTCGCCTGGACCCACCAAAGTTCCCGCGCCGCCGATGCCGAGCGCGGTGTCCACCTCCCCCCTTGAGGGGGAGGTGCCTGCGAAGCAGGCGGAGGGGGTCGCCCAAGAAGCGCGCGACTCCTTGGCTCCGGCGGTAGGTGGCGTCGAAGGAAAAGCGTCGAGCACTGCCGCAAACCCCCCCTCTGGTCCTTCGGACCATCTCCCCCTCAAGGGGGGAGAGGAGGCGGCGCGCATCTCCGCCGCCGTCCCCGATCCGAGGCTGCTTCCCGTAGCTCCCGCCGGCAAGGTCACAGTCGGCAAGACGGTGGAGAAGAAGGCCGAAGCTGCGCCTATTCCCGCCGTCCCCGAACCCCGCAAAAGCTGGTTCCAGCGGCTGCGCGACGGGCTGTCGCGCTCGTCGCGCGAACTGACCGGGTCGATCGCCGGCATCTTCACCAAGCGCAAGCTCGACGAAGACACGCTGGAGGAACTGGAGGATGTGCTGATCCGCGCCGATCTCGGCATGGAAACGGCATTGCGTGTCACCGACACGCTAGCCTCCTCCCGCTACGGAAAGGACGTTTCCGACATCGAAGTCCGCGCCATCATGGCGCAGGAAGTCGAAAAAGTGCTGACGCCGGTGGCAAAGGCGCTCGAACTCGACCTTTCCCACAAGCCTCACGTCATCCTCGTGGTCGGCGTCAACGGCACTGGCAAAACCACGACCATCGGCAAGCTTGCGGCAAAGCTCAGGCAGGGCGGGCTCTCCGTCATGCTCGCTGCCGGCGACACTTTTCGCGCCGCGGCGATCGAGCAGTTGAAGATCTGGGGCGAGCGCACTGGCTCGCCGGTCGTTTCATCGAAGCTTGGCGCGGATGCAGCCGGCCTCGCCTGGGACGCCTTCGAGAAGGCGAAAGAAGCCGGCTCCGACGTGCTGATCATCGACACGGCCGGGCGCTTGCAGAACCGGACCGAGCTGATGGCCGAGTTGGAAAAGATCGTTCGCGTGCTTGGCAAGCACGATCCCGAGGCGCCGCATACGGTGCTGCAGACGGTCGACGCCACCACCGGCCAGAACGCGCTCAATCAGGTCGAGATTTTCCGCAACGTCGCCGGCGTCAACGGGCTGGTGATGACCAAGCTCGACGGCACCGCGCGCGGCGGCATCCTTGTCGCCATCGCGGCGAAGCATAAACTGCCGGTCTATTTCATCGGTGTCGGCGAGCAGGTCGACGACCTTGAGCCCTTCTCCGCGAGCGATTTCGCCAAGGCGATCGCGGGGGTGGGGTAGCCCTTATGCGCCGTGCCTTGTATTGCCATCCAAAGCCGGCATCCCGCATCGGAAACAGCCAGCCATGAGCAAGCGCATCCTCGAACGCGACCCGACCGATCCGCGCAGGAAAGAGATCAATCCGCTGCTGAAGCTCGCGCTGGAACTCGGGCCGCTGGTCGTCTTCTTCTTCGCCAACACACGCGGCGAGTGGCTGGCGCAGAAATTTCCGGCGCTCGCAGAGCTGGGCGGGCCGATCTTCATCGCGACTGGGCTGTTCATGGCGGCAACGGCGGTGGCGCTTGCCGCGTCCTGGATGTTGACCCGCACCCTGCCGATCATGCCGCTGGTTTCCGGCGTCGTCGTCTTCATCTTCGGCGCGCTGACGCTCTATCTGCAGGACGACGTGTTCATCAAGATGAAGCCGACCATCGTCAACACGCTGTTCGGCGGCGTCCTGCTCGGCGGGCTTTTGTTCGGCAAGTCGCTGCTCGGCTATGTCTTCGATTCCGCCTTCAAGCTCGATGCCGAGGGCTGGCGCAAGCTCACCTTGCGTTGGGGCCTGTTCTTCCTGTTCCTGGCGATAGCCAACGAGGTCGTCTGGCGGAATTTCTCGACCGACGCCTGGGTCGCCTTCAAGGTCTGGGGCATCATGCCGATCACCTTGTTGTTCACCATCGCGCAGATGCCGTTGATCATGCGGCATTCACTGGAAGAAAATATCGGGAAATAGGGGGGCAGGCCGATGCAGTTCATTTCGACGCACGAGGAGTTGCGCCAGCAGTACAAGCCAGCGCAGGAAGGGGCGCTGCGCAAGGAACTGCGCGCCTTCGACGGCCATTGCCGTACCTTCATCGCCAAGAGCCCGTTCGTGCTGATCGGCACATCGGATCGCGAGGGCAACGCCGACGTCACGCCGAAGGGCGACCGGCCGGGCTTCGTCGCGGTGCTCGACGACCGCACGCTGGCGATCCCGGATCGACCGGGCAACAACCGGCTCGACACGCTGGAGAACATCCTCGTCAACCCGGCGATCGGCCTGCTGTTCCTTATCCCCGGCATGAACGAGACGCTGCGCGTCAACGGCGAGGCGCGCATCACGCTGGACGGCGCGCTGCGCGAGCGGCTGGCCGTCGACGGCAAGGCGCCGCAGAGCGTTATTGTCGTCAAGGCCAAGGCCGTCTACATGCATTGCGCCAAGGCTTTCATGCGCTCCGATCTATGGGCGCCGGAGAAATGGCGGCCCCGTGCCGAAATGCCGACGTTGGGCGAAATCCTCAAGGACCAGCTTGCGCTGGCCGAGACCGCCGAGCAGACCGACCGCTGGCTGGACGACGCCTACAGCAAGTCGATGTGGTAAGCTGAACGGCTGGGCACGCCGTGAATCTGATCGGCCTGTCAGGCAGCCTTCGTACCGCCTCCACCAACACGGGGCTGCTGCGGGCCTTGCAGCGGCAGGCGCCACAGGGTTGCACTCTCGCCCTCTACGACCGGTTGGCCGCCCTGCCGATTTTCAATCCCGACGATGAAGGAGAACGCTTGCCGCCGGAGGCCGCCCGCCTGAACGAGGCCGTCAGTCGTGCCGACGGCGTCGTGATCTGTTGCCCGGAATATGCGCACGGCATTCCGGGCGGCCTGAAGAATGCGCTCGACTGGCTGGTGTCGGGGCCGGCAGCGGTCGGCAAGCCGGTGATGCTTGTCCACGCCTCGCACCGCTCGCAAATCTCGCGGGACGCCTTGCGCGAGGTGCTGAACACCATGTCGTTCAAGGTGTTTCCGGGTCCGGAACTCGAAGTGCCGTTGCTCGGCAAGAAACCGGCCGAGTTCGCGGAGATCCTGGGAGACCCATCATGGCGGCAAAGGCTTCGCGCGACGCTTGCCGATTTCGCCCGCTTCATCGGCGAGCGTTGAAAAGCCGTTAATGCCTTACGTCTGTGTCATGCAGCGAGCGCATTGCTGCAATGCAGCATGGAATATTGCAATGCACGCTGGTAATGCCAATCTATGCAGCGTGAGGGAGGAACAACCCGGTCGCCGCAAGGCGGCTCCATCAAGGGAACCTCGCAATGTTTTCCACGCTGATCAACACCACCCGTGACCGTATGGCCAAGCGTCGCCGCTACAACCAGATGGTCGACGAGATTCTTGGCATGTCGCATCGCGACCTTGCCGACATCAACGGCAACCGCACCGACATGCTGCAGCACGCCTACAAGGAAGTGTACGGCCGCTGAAAGGTCCGCAAGCGGACGCTCGTCCGAGTCCCGCGTAGCATATGTGTAGCTGAACGGCCGCCGGGAGACTGGCGGCCGTTTCGCATTGGCCTATTGACCCGACGCCAGCGCCTTCTCGATCTCCGGCATGACAAGCTTCTGCGCGCTTTCGCCGTCGAGCGGCCCGACATGTTTGTACAGGATCTTGCCGTCGCGCCCGACGACAAACGTCTCCGGCACGCCGTAGACGCCCCAGTCGATCGCCGTGCGGCCCTTCTGGTCGGCGCCCACCAGGGCGAATGGATTGCCGAGGTCGCCGAGGAAACGCCGGGCGTTCTCCGGCTCGTCCTTGTAGTTCAGCCCGGCGATCTGGAACCGCTTGTCCTGCGCCAGGGCCAACAGCACCGGGTGCTCCTGCCGGCATGGCGCGCACCAGGACGCCCAGACGTTCACCAGCGTGACCTTGCCGGCGAAGGCCGCCGAATCGAGACCCGGCAGGCCAAGCTCGTCTATGGGCGGCAGCTTCGTCTCAGGCGCTGGCGCGCCGATCAGCGCCGAAGGCACGGTGCCGATTTCACGTCCGGACAGCAGTTGCGAAAAGAAGATCGCGGCCAGCACCAGGAAGATCGCCAGCGGCAGTAAAACGATCAGTCGGTTTGGGCGCTTCGCCTCAGCCTGCCCTATGCCGGGTGTTTCGGAATGTTCGACGGTCATGAAGCAGCCTTGTCGGAGCGCCGCCTGATGCCGCTGGCCTCAAGCTCGGCGAGTTCGCGCCTCCGTGCCCGGCCATCGAGCAAGATCCAGCCAACCAAGGCGGCAAGAGCAACCGCCGAGGCAGCGTAGGCAGCGGTCACATAGAGCGCGTGGGCGGTCACTGACGATCCTCAACCCGAGAGGCGAGCCCGCCGTGGGCGGGCACCAAAGCATAAGGCTTGCACGTGCGCGCCTCGAAGGACGCACCCTACCGTCTCGACACCACCGCAGCAATTCGCCCAAAGTGCGGCGGATTTACTCGGCATGCCGCAGCGCCGCCGCCGCCGCCACCGGCCCGACCACCGCGAAGAATAGCGTCAGCGCGCACAGGATAAGGAAGGGTTGCAGGAACGGCGCGGGGTTCGTCACCGCGCCATAGGTTGCCGATACGCCGAAGATCAGCACCGGGATCGCCAGCGGCAGCACAAGCACCGAGATCATCAACCCGCCGCGCGGCAGCGCTACCGCGACGGCCGCGCCGGCCGCGCCGATGAAAGTGATAGCGGGCGTGCCGATGAGCAGTGTCAGCGCCGCCGCGCCGAGACCGGCCGGCTCGACGTTCATGAACAGACCGAGCAGTGGTGACGCCACCACCAGCGGCAGCACGCTGGCTGTCCAGTGCGCGAGGCATTTGACCAGAACTGTCAGCGGCAGCAGGTGGCGATCCCCGGAAAGCAGCAGCAGGTCGAGCGAGCCGTCCTCGCGGTCGGCCTGGAACAGCCGGTCGAGGCCCAGCAGCGAGGCGAGCAGCGCGCCGATCCACAGGATCGCCGGGCCTATGCGGGCCAAGAGGTTGAGGTCCGGCCCGATGCCGAAGGGGATCGTCGCCACCAGCGCCAGGAAGAACACGATGCCCGTCAGCGCCCCGCCGCCGGCGCGGATGCCGAGACGCAGGTCGCGGAGGTAGAGCGCTAGCATGAGGCGCCAGCCTCACCCTCCCCCTTGCGGGGAGGATCGACGAGCAATTGAAGCGAAGCGGAAGTTGCGAGTCGTGGCGGGGGTCGGGTCATTGGTTCGAACCCCCACCCCGCTCCGCTTCGCGGATCGACCCTCCCCACAAGGGGGAGGGTAAGCCCATCCGCAATTCCACCGCCCGAGCCAACCCGAGCGGCAGGTGCGTCGCAGCCACCACGATCCCTCCCTCGCGCAGGTGCACCTCCATCAACTCCCCGAACCGCGCCTCGGAGGAGGCGTCCAGCCCGGCGGTCGGCTCGTCGAGCAGCCATACGGGTCGATCCGATACCAGCAGCCGGGCGATGGCGGCACGGCGTTTCTGTCCGGTCGACAGCACAGAAAAGGGCAGGTGGCCGAGCCCGTCCAGCCCGACATGTTCCAGCGCCTCGTCCGGCGTGAAGCGCGGCGTACCCAGGAAGTCGCGCCAGAACAGAAGGTTCTCACCGACCGTCAACGCCGTCTTCATCGCGTTCTGGTGGCTGAGATAGTGGCAGGCGGAAGCCAGCGTCGGAAACGTCTCGCCACCGTCGAAACCGATGCGGCCGGAGGCCGCAGTCAGCAACCCGGCGAGAATGGCAAGCAGCGTCGATTTCCCCGATCCGTTCGGCCCGGTGATGACCAGGGCCTCTCCGTCCTCGAGCGTGAAGGAAACCTCGGAAAACACCGTCTCGCCGCCGCGTTCGCCGCTAAGTTTCTCGGCGATCAGCCGCATCCGTTCCCCTTCGATCGATGCCCGGCGCGACCTCTGTGCGGCGCAGCAAAAATGGCAATTCCGTGTCTAGAACTATTCCACGAATTTCTCTATATGCGAGATACCAACCCCAGCGGTCGGGGAAGGCAACCTTGATATGTGCCGGACCAGCGCTCGTGCCGTTTTCCACGGCCCGCACGCTTGGGAGCGGACAGCGGAAATGGCCGTACCCGCACCTTTGCGCGTGATTGCATGCCCATCGGAGTCCGTTCCCTCGAAGGCTGAACAGACTAGATGGGGTCATCCGTGTCCAAATCTCTCGACAGTTTCAATTGCCGCCGCGCCCTGACCGCGGGCGGGGCGGAATACGTCTACTATAATCTGATCGAGGCCGAGAAGAACGGCCTCACCGGCATTGCGCAGCTTCCTTACTCGATGAAGGTGCTGCTGGAGAATTTGCTGCGCAACGAGGACGGCCGCTCGGTCACCAAGGAGAGCATCCAGGCCGTTGCCAACTGGCTGACGGACAAGGGCACCGCGGGCGTCGAGATCGCCTACCGCCCTGCGCGCGTGCTGATGCAGGATTTTACCGGCGTGCCGGCGGTGGTGGATCTCGCCGCCATGCGCGATGGTCTGGCTTCGCTCGGCGGTGACCCGCAGAAGATCAACCCGCTGGTGCCGGTCGACCTGGTCATCGATCATTCGGTCATTGTCGACGAGTTCGGGACGCCGATGGCGTTTGCCCGCAACGTCGAACTCGAATACGAGCGCAACCAGGAGCGCTACAAGTTCCTGAAATGGGGCCAGCAGGCGTTCCGCAATTTCCGCGTCGTGCCGCCCGGCACCGGCATCTGCCACCAGGTCAACCTCGAATATCTCGGCCAAGTCGTTTGGACGAACACCGAGGACGGCGAAACCACCGCCTATCCCGACACCTGCGTCGGCACCGATTCGCACACCACCATGATCAACGGCCTCGGCGTGCTGGGCTGGGGCGTCGGCGGCATCGAGGCGGAGGCCGCCATGCTCGGCCAGCCGGTCTCGATGCTGCTGCCCGAAGTCATCGGCTTCCGGCTCACCGGCCGGCTCAAGGAAGGCGTCACCGCCACCGACCTGGTGCTGACCGTCACCCAGATGCTGCGCAAGAAGGGCGTCGTCGGAAAATTCGTGGAATTCTTCGGCCCCGGCCTCTCCAACATGACGCTGGCCGACCGCGCCACCATCGGCAACATGGCACCGGAATATGGCGCAACCTGCGGCTTCTTCCCGGTCGATGCCGAGACCATCCGCTACCTCACCATGTCCGGCCGCTCGGAGGCCCGCATCGCGCTGGTCGAGGAATTTTCCAAGGCGCAGGGCATGTGGCGCGACAATGATTCGGCCGATCCGGTGTTTACCGACCTGCTCGAACTCGACATGGGCGAGGTCGTGCCGTCGATGGCCGGGCCGAAGCGTCCCGAGGGCCGCGTGCCGCTGGAAGGCATCGCCGCCGGCTTCGCCGCCGCCATGGAGAAGGACTACAAGAAAACCGTCGACACCTTCAAACGCTACGCCGTCGAGGGCGAGGATTTCGACATCGGCCATGGCGACGTGGTGATCGCGGCGATCACCTCCTGCACCAACACCTCGAACCCGTCGGTGCTGATCGGCGCCGGCCTGCTCGCCCGCAACGCCAACCGGCTCGGTCTCAAGCAGAAGCCGTGGGTGAAGACGTCGCTGGCGCCGGGATCGCAGGTGGTCGCCGAATATCTGGAAAAGTCTGGTCTGCAGAAGGAACTCGACCAGATCGGCTTCAATCTGGTCGGCTTCGGCTGCACCACCTGCATCGGCAATTCCGGCCCGCTGCCGGCGCCGATCTCCAAGACCATCAACGACAAGGGTTTGATCGCCGCCGCGGTCTTGTCCGGCAACCGCAATTTCGAGGGCCGCGTGTCGCCCGACGTGCAGGCCAACTACCTCGCCTCGCCGCCGCTGGTGGTGGCGCATGCGCTGGCCGGAACGGTGACCAAGGATCTGACCACCGAGCCGATCGGCGAGGGCCGCAATGGTGAGCCGATCTACCTGAAGGACATCTGGCCGACCACGGCGGAGATCAACGCCTTCATCGAGGAGAACGTCACCCGCGAACTGTTCGCGCGCAAGTATGCGGACGTGTTCAAGGGCGACGAGAATTGGCAGGAGGTCAAGGTGCCGGAGGGCCAGACCTATGCCTGGGACGATAGCTCGACCTATGTGCAGAACCCGCCCTATTTCGCCGGCATGCACCGCAAGCCCGGCGCCATCGGCACGATCAGGGGCGCGCGCATCCTCGGCCTGTTCGGCGACAAGATCACCACCGACCACATCTCGCCGGCCGGTTCGATCAAGGCGGCGTCGCCGGCCGGCAAATACCTCACCGACCACGGCGTCGGCGTCGCCGACTTCAACCAGTACGGCACGCGGCGCGGCAACCATGAGGTGATGATGCGCGGTACCTTCGCCAACATCCGCATCCGCAACCACATGCTGGGCGAGAATGGGCGCGAGGGCGGCTACACGATCCACTATCCCTCCAAGGAAGAGTTGCCGATCTACGACGCCGCCATGGAATACAAGCGGGAGGGCGTGCCGCTGGTGATCTTCGCCGGGGTCGAATACGGCAACGGCTCGTCACGCGACTGGGCGGCGAAGGGCACCAACCTGCTCGGCGTTCGCGCGGTCATCGCCCAGTCGTTCGAGCGCATCCACCGCTCGAACCTGGTCGGCATGGGCGTCATCCCCTTCACCTTCGAGGAAGGCACGTCCTGGGCCTCGCTCGGGCTGAAGGGTGACGAGACGGTGACCATCGACGGTCTGGAGACCATCCGCCCCCGCCAGAAGATGGTGGCGAAGGTCACCTCGGCCGACGGCACCGTGACGGAGGTGCCGATCCTCTGCCGCATCGATACGGTCGACGAACTCGACTACTTCAAGAACGGCGGCATCCTGCAGTACGTGCTGCGCGACCTGGCTGCCTGAGCGGCAGCTATTTTGGTCAAATCAGGCCGTGGGCGCCAATCGCGCCTGCGGCCTTTGTTTTGCCTGCCCCGGCGCGCCGTACCAGGCCACGGCCGCCAGCAGCACGCCGAGCATCAATCCGTTCAGCACGTGCCAGAGGAAATGCGTGCCCAGCGGGAAGGAGCCGCACACCAGCGGGTCGATCATCCTGAAGGCGACCGAGAAGACGAAGATGCAGGCGGCAACGATGTTGTACCAGCCGGCCGGGCTGCCGCTGCGGATCACGAGCACGCCGAAGAAGATGAGCGCGAGGAACGGCGGCAAATATCCGGTGGAGCCGTTGGTGGCCTGGCGCAGCCAGGCCGGGACGAGCGCGGTGATGGTGCCGACGATGATGTAGAAAACCACGAAAATGGTGAGCGCTTTTGGCCAGGGCATGCCGGCGAAGCGCCGTAGGTTGAACAGCGTGTAGACCAGCGTGAAGCCAGCGATCGGCAATATGTCGAACCAGATGGTGAGCGAGGTGGCGAAGGTGTGGAAGATGGCCGAACCGATGCCGATCGCCACCACCCACCAGGCAAGCACTTCGGCGAAGGTGCCGGCGGCATGACGCCGAACCTCGTAGACGCCCCACAGGCCGGCGGCTACGAAGGTCAGATTGGTCAGCGCGTTGACCGGCTCGGACCAGAATTCCGGCCCCGAGCGTTCGCAATAGAGGTCGATATGCGCCGAGAGTGTCGGACCCATCCGCCTGCCTCTTTTCTCACCGCAACGTGACTTCCCGTTGAAATGGCCATCTGCCTATTGTTTGATGAACAAAAAGATAAGCCGGTGCCACCGGTGAAAGCATCTGGAATCGTCATGAAGCGCGAAAAACTGGGCAAACTGGCGGCGGTCGCGCTGGTTGCGGCGGGGTTTGTCCTTACTGCTGGCATGGCTTCGGCCGAATCGCGCAAACCTCTCGGCGTGGTCGAACTGTTCACCAGCCAAGGCTGCAACTCCTGCCCGCCGGCAGACGCGCTGTTCACCGAACTGGTGCGCAAGGGCGATGTCATCGCGCTCGCCTACCACGTCGACTACTGGGACTATCTCGGCTGGCGCGACACGCTGGCCAAGCCAGAGAACACGCAGCGCCAGCGCGACTACGGGCGCGCCTTCGGTATCCGTTCGGTTTACACGCCGCAGGCGGTCATCAACGGCCGCGTGCATGTCAACGGTGCCAAGAAGTGGGCGGTCAAGGGCACGCTGGAGACGCTGCTGAATTCCGGCAAGGGGATGTCGGTCGATCTCAAGGCCACCTTGCAGGGCGAAAGTATCGTCATCCAGACCGGAACGGGACCGTCGAACAGCAAGGCGCATCTCGTGCTCGTCTATTTCGACAGCGCGAAACCGGTGACGATCGAGCGCGGCGAGAACAGCGGCAACACCATCACCTACTGGAACGCCGTGACCGACGTGCAGACCGCCGGCATGTGGCATGGCGAGGCGGCGCGTTTCGAATTGCCGGCCAGCGAGATTGCCAAGAAGGAAGGTTGCGCCGCCCTGCTGCAGGCGGTCAGCAAGGATGGCATGCCCGGCCCGATCCTTGGCGCCACGATCATCCGCAGCCCGGAATCGCCGTCGACGAAGTAGTTTTGGCCGCGACGGCATTGCCCGTTTTCGCGCTGGACGTTAAGCAGGGCCGCCACCCGGAGGGCCCGCCATGAGCTTCATCCCCGATGTCCCAACCATCGTCCAGTTCGCCGTCGCCACCTTCATCATCGCGATCACGCCGGGGCCGGACATGACGCTGTTCGTCGGACGGGCGCTTTCCGAGGGCCGCGCGGCGGGTTTCGCCTGCATGGCTGGCGCGCTGACCGGCATCATCATCCATACCGCGCTGGTGGCGCTCGGCCTGTCGGCGCTGATCGTCGCTTCGCCGCAGGCGTTTTTCGCGCTGAAGATTTTCGGCGCGGGCTATCTGGTCTGGCTGGCCTGGCAGGCGATCCGCCACGGCTCCGCCTTCTCGCCAGACGCCACGCCGCGCCCTCCGCGCTCGCTGGTCAAGAACTGGGCGACGGGCCTCGGCATCAACCTGATGAACCCGAAGATCATCCTGTTCTTCATGACTTTTTTGCCGCAATTCGTCTCGGCCAGCGATCCGCATGCGCCGGGAAAGCTGTTCTTCCTCGGCATGATGTTTATCGTGCTGTCGATCCCGATCACCGCGCCGATGGTGATCGCCGCCGACCGTTTCGCCGGCCTGCTGCGAAAAAGCCCGCGCGTCACGCGGATCGTCGACTATTTGTTCGCGGGCGTGTTTTCGGCGTTTGCGCTCAAGATTCTCACGGCGCAGGCGAAGTAGGGGACATTCCGTCGTCTTTATTTCGACGCTCTCGCCAGTCCGGGGTCCCTCGCCCTGCCACGGCCAAATAGGCCAAGGCTACCGCACATGCCGCCGTCGATAAGCATCGCAAAGGGCAAACGGGACTCTCGATTGGCAATCTTCCTGCGGGGAGATCAAACCCGCTGCTGAGCGCGACGAGATCGCCAGAATGCAGAAGCATTCCGGCCGCGATGAGGCAGCCGCATAGGTCAGCCAGCCACGCCATCCGAAGAACTCCGAGACGGCAATAATAGCTGCCGATGGCAGTAACGATGCGTAGGTAACCACGACGGCGCCCATGGGGATCATCACGGCTCCTCCGCGGAGGGTTCTGCCGCAAAAATATTCCGGTGTAGAATGAAATTCTCAAGCGTTTGAAAAAGATGCTGCCGAGAGCCTACCTTGGGCTATTGAAATGCCGGATCGGACGCTGATCTGGTCGCGCCAGCGTGTGAATTCGCCTTTGCCAGAAATAGCTTTCTACGTTTCCAGGCCTCCAAAAAAGTTTGAGACAGAACCATCAGGCCACGTCCGAACTCGTAGCCAGAAACGCCTCAATCCTTTCCTCCGCCACGCCCGCCTCACCGGCGATGCGCCGCGCCAGGTCGGCGGCGGCGGGTCGGGGCGAAATGCCTTCCGGTCGGTCGAGCCAGTAGGATACGGGATTGAGCACGCGCCGCTCGTCGACCGGAGCGATGCGCCCCGAGGCAAGCTGGGCGATGGTGAGCGGCGGTCGGGCAAGTGCGATACCCAGGCCGCAAGCGGCGGCGTCCAGCACCAGATTGTAGTCCTCGAAGCGCCGGTCCTCCGGACGCGGACGATAGTCGATGCCATGAGCGCCGAACCAGGCGCGCCAGGCCGATGCGTCGGAATCGTTGATCAGCGGATGGTTGAGCAGGCGTTCCGGCTGCCCTGTCCCGATCCTTGCCGCCAGTCCGGGCGAGCCGACGGGAAAGCAATGTTCCTCGAACAATTGCACGGAGATACGCCCCGGAATGCGACCGCGGCCGCACCGGATCGACAGGTCATGGCCTTCATCCGTGAGATCGGCCTGCCGGTTGTCGACGTCGAGCACGATGCGCAGCTTCGGCGGTCCGCTTTCCAGCATATGCAGTCTCGGCATCAGCCACAGTCCGCTGATCGACGGGATCGAGGTGACGCGCACGACCGCCGCGCCACGCGGCTCCAGCCAGCGGTCGGTGTTGTCGGCAATCAGCGCGAAAGCCTCGCTGGTGCGCAGGAACAGGCGCTGGCCCTCGATGGTCAGCACCACGCCGCGCGCGCCGCGGTCGAACACTTTCAGCCCTAGCCAATGTTCCAGTTTGGCGATCTGCCGGCTGACCGCGCCATGGGTGAGGTTCAGCCGCTCGGCCGCAGCGCTGAAACTGCCTGACTTCGCCGCCGCCTCGAAAGCGCGTAGCGTATCCAGCGGCGGCAGGGAACGGTCCAAGCTGTGATCCATGCTCACAGCTCATCCTCGAATATGTCGTTTGTCAAGAAACTCCTCAAAGTCCACTTGTCCTCCAACGAACTTCCGGAGGAAAAGCCCATGTCTGTCGCCAGCGTAGCGCCTTCGGCCGCGCCTCGGCTCAACCTCGCGACCTTCGCCGCGATCGGCATCACCGTGGTCGGCTGGGCGTCCGCCTTTCCGGCCATCCGCGCCGGCCTTACGGCCTTCGGCCCGCTTGAACTCGGCGCCGTACGCTTCGCCATAGCAGCCATCCCGGCGGCGATTTTCCTTTTGATCGCAAGGCCTTCGTTGCCCTCGCCGGGTGAGGCGTGGCGCTTCGCCACCGGCGGCATCGTCTTCGTCGCGCTCTACACGGTGCTGCTGAACATCGGCGAACAGACCGTCTCGGCCGGCGCCGCCAGCTTCATCATCAATGTCAGCCCCATCCTGACGGCGATCTTCGCCACCATCTTCCTCAGCGAGCGCTTTCCGCTGCTGGCCTGGGGCGGCACGTTCCTGTCGTTCTTCGGCGTGGGCCTGATCGCGCTCGGCGAGGGCGACGGCCTGTCGATCGACACCGGCGCGCTGCTGATCCTTGGCGGCGCCGTCTGCACAACGGTCAACACCATCGTGCAGAAGCCTTTGTTTTCAAGGCACAAACCATTGACGGTCGCCGCCTGGAACATGGTCGTAGGCGGGTTGATCCTGTCGCCCGGCCTGCCCTCGGCGTTCGCCCAGGCGAGCGCAGCCCCGACCGACGCGCTGCTTTCCGCCATCTATCTCGGCATCATCCCGAGCTTTGTCGCCTACGGCGCCTGGGCGGTCACGCTGTCGCGCCTGCCGGCGTCCCGTGCCTCCAACTATCTCTATTGCGTACCGCCGGTCGCCACGCTCATCGGCTTCCTGTGGCTGGGCGAAGTCCCCGGATTGATTGGCATCATCGGCGGTCTCCTGGCGCTCGGTGGCGTGGTCGTGGTCAATCTCAAGCGCTGAGGTCCCCGATTTCCGCTTGGTGATCGGCGAGTTCGCGGGCGGGCCGTGACGCGGCCCGCCCAACATGCTATGGCGCAGCGTTCGCTTTGATTTTTCGGCGGCATCCCCATATAGGCCTGCCATGACGCTCACCCTCGACCTCACCACGCCCGACCGGCGCGACGCCATGCGCGCAAAACCCTTGCTTGCCGAAAAGCCCTCGCTGATCGGCCTGACCCGTGCCGAGATGGCGGCGGCGCTGGTTGCTACCGGCATCGTGCCGGAACGGCAGGCGAAGATGCGGGTGCAGCAATTGTGGCACTGGCTCTATGTGCGCGGCGTCTCCGATTTTTCCGACATGTTCAACATCTCCAAGGACTTGCGTGCCGCCCTCGCGAAGCATTTCGCCATTGCTCGGCCCGAGATCGTCGAGGAGCAGATTTCGAGCGACGGCACGCGCAAATGGCTGTTCCGGTTTCCGCCGCGCGGCGCGGGCAGGCCGGTCGAGATCGAGACCGTTTATATCCCCGAGGAAGGGCGCGGCACGCTGTGCATCTCCAGCCAGGTCGGCTGCACGCTGACCTGTTCCTTCTGCCACACCGGCACGCAGAAGCTGGTTCGCAACCTGACCGCCGAAGAAATCCTCGCACAGCTTCTTACGGCGCGCGACCGGCTCGGCGATTTTCCCGACCGCGACACGCCGGACGGCGCCATCGTCCCGGCCGAAGGGCGAAAAGTCTCCAACATCGTCATGATGGGCATGGGCGAGCCGCTCTACAATTTCGTGTCGGTGAAGAACGCGCTGCTGATTGCGTCGGACGGCGACGGTCTGTCGCTGTCGAAGCGCCGCATCACCCTGTCCACCTCCGGCGTGGTGCCGGAGATTTTCCGCACCGGCGCCGAGATCGGCGTGATGCTGGCGATCTCGCTGCATGCAACAAATGACGACCTGCGCGACCTTTTGGTGCCGATCAACAAAAAATATCCGCTGAAGGAGCTGATCGCCGCCTGCAAGGCCTATCCCGGCCTGTCCAACGCCAAGCGCATCACCTTCGAATATGTGATGCTGAAGGATGTCAACGATTCGCTCGACGACGCCAAGGCGCTGGTCAATCTGCTGAAGGGCGTTCCGGCCAAGATCAACCTGATCCCGTTCAATCCCTGGCCTGGCACCAACTACCAGTGCTCGGATTGGGAAACGATCGAGAAATTCGCCGACTATATCAACAATGCCGGCTACGCCTCGCCGATCCGCACCCCGCGCGGCCGCGACATCCTCGCCGCCTGCGGGCAGCTCAAGTCGGAATCCGAACGGATGAAGAAGGCCGAGCGGCTGGCGCTGGAGGCGATGATGATTGCGGGGCATGGGGACTGACTATGCAGAACCTCTTTGCATAGGGACTTGCGATAGCGAGCGGTGACCTCATGTATGGGTTCTGTCGCAAACTTTTTTGAGGCCCCGAGACGTAGAAAACTATTCCTTGGCAAAGGCTCATTTACACGCTGGCGCGACCAGATCAGTGTCCGATCTGGTATTTTATCTGATCTGGTATTTTAATAGCCCAAGGCCAGTTCTCTGAGTGTCGATTTTCAAACGCTTGAGAATTTCATTACATCGGAATATTTTTGCGACAGAAACGAAATGGGAATGAGGAAACTCGTACTGGCCGTGGCGGCCATCGCGGGGCTGGCAGTCGGCGTCCAGCCGGCCATGGCCGAAACGAACAAGGTGCGGCTGATCAATCTCTACGCGCTGACGCTGCTGCCGCACTACATCGTGCAGGACAAGCAACTCATCGAAAAGCACGCAGCGGGACTCGGGCTGACGGATGTGACGGTGGAGTTCAGCCGCACGCCGAGCGCCGCCACCGCGAACGAGGCGCTTCTGACCGACACGGTCGACATCGTGCATGCCGCCATGGGGCCCCTGCTCACCATCTGGGACAAGACTATCGCGAGGAACAAGGTGAAGGGCATGCTCGGCACCGCCGTCTGCTCGCAGACGCTTTACACGGTCGACCCCCGGATCAAGTCGCTGGACGATTTCCAGGCGAACGACCGCATCGCCATGACGGACGTCAAGACCTCGACGCAAGCCCTCATCCTGCAGATGCAGGCGGCGAAGCAATATGGCTGGGACAATCGCTTCCGTTACGATCCCAACATGATCGCGATGGACAACAATGAGGGCGTGGCGGCGCTTCTTTCCGGCCACACCGAGGTGAAGTCGCAGATGCTCACAGTTCCGTACAGCTACATCGTGGAGCAGGCCGGTGCGCGCAAGATTTTCACCGCCAAGGATCTGTTCGGCGAGATGATCACCGCCACGGTGCTCTACGGCAACCAGAAATTCGTCGACGAGAACCCGGTGCTCTACCAGGCCGTGATCGCAGCCTTCGAGGAGGCCAACGAATTTGTCCGCAACAACAAGGAAGAGGCGGCGAAGATCTATGTGAAGTACGAGCCGCAGAAAGACGGCGCGGACTTCATCGTCAAGCTGCTGCAGCAGGAAGACACGTTCCGCTTCTCCACGACGCCGATCGGCTTCCAGCGCTTCGCCGACTACATGTATGAGAGCGGCCTGATGAAGAACAAGGTCGAGAAGTGGACCGACGTCTTCTTCGACAACGTGGCCGGCAAGCCGGGCAACTGAACGAAACGGCGGCTGGCGGCGCCGGACAGGCTCCGCCGGCAATGAAGGAAACTGTCATGGGACTCTCCAGCGTCAACCCGTACCAGGCGGCCGCAGGCGGCACGCTACCCGCCGCGCTCGACCAGAAGGCGTTCCGCCACTGCCTCGGCAGCTTCGCGACCGGGGTGACGGTGGTGACCGCCGAGACGAACGGCCGGCGCGTCGGCGTCACGGCCAATTCCTTCTCCTCGCTGTCGCTCGACCCGCCGTTGATCCTGTGGTCGCTTCGCCGGCAGTCGAGCAGCCTCGACGCGTTCCTCAAAGCATCGCATTTCTGCGTGAACGTACTGGAAGCCTCGCAGATCGCGCTCGCCACCCGCTTCGCTTCATCGGGCGCCGGGAAGTTCGACCATGTCGACTGGACGCCCGGACGAGGCGGCGCCCCGATCTTGCCTGACGTGGCCGCCGTGATCCAGTGCCGCCTGTACGGGATGCAGGAAGGCGGCGATCACCTGATCTTCCTCGGCGAGGTGGAGGCCTTCTCCTCGACCGCAAGTTCGCCCATGGCCTTCGTGCACGGCAAGTTCGCGCTGGCCGCCGCGCATCCGACCCTGACACCGGCGGTAGTCGGCGATTTCGCACTGGGCTGGGGATAAGGTTGCAGGTATCGCCAAGGCTTCTGGCGCGCAGTCCAGCACAGCGCACCGACCGCAACCCGGGCGCGTTCTTGCCGCGGCCGAGGATGAGTTGGTAAGCGCGCTCCATGGCTGAATCAACGATTGGACGACGGCCCCTGACAACGGCTCTCTATAGTCCAAGAACGACGTCGCCGCGCGGCTTTGCGCAGCAGATGAGCACCTTGCCCTCGGGTGGCATTTCCAGCGGCTCGATTGGATAGTCCACTTGCCCTTCTCTCAGATCGCACATGCAGGTGCTGCAGATTCCCGCCCGGCAGCTAAAGGCCGGGTTGAGCCCTTGCGCCTCGGCAAAATCGAGCAAGCAGTCGAAGCTTTCATCCCACGAAATCGTTACACCCGTGTCCGCGAAACGTATGAGCCGTGCAGCGCTGTCAGAAGACGATCCGCTCTTCTCCGCAGTCTTGGAGGATGCCTTCGTAACGAGAGGTGGCTGGGCGCGAAGCACCGTCGCCGGACCGAAGAACTCATAGCGAATTCGCTCGTCGCGCACGCCAAGTGACAGCAGATGCCCGAAGACGCCTTGCATGAAGCCTGATGGGCCGCAAAGGTAGAATTCGTAGTCGTCCAGCGGCAGCAAGGACTGCAGTAACTCCCGCGTGACGATGCCATGGGTGTCGAAGTCGCGGCCAAGCGCGTCGTCAGCCCTGGGATTGCGATAGCAGAAATGCGTGCTCAGGCCAGTTGTCGCCAACCGCCTGATCTCGTCGCCAAGCGCATGGACCTCGCCGCTTTCGCAAGCATGAATGAACCGCACTTTGCGCTCGCCCTGCCGCGCCAGCGCATGCGCCATCGCAACGAGCGGCGTGAGACCGACGCCGCCGCTCAATAGCACGACCGGCCGGCTGGATTGCAGATCCAACATGAACCGACCTTCCGGTCCGCGCGCCCATAATAGGTCGCCGACATTCACGTCATCATGCAGGTAGTTGGACGAGAGACCGGGACCATACGTCGGAGCCGAGGCAGGCTCACGCTTGACGCTGATACGGTAACGGTCGCTCCAATGAGGACTGCCTGACAGGCTATAGTTGCGCCAGATGGTGCCGCCAGGAGAAACGCCCTCTATGCTAAAGGTCAGGAACTGACCTGGGGAAAACGGCATGAGCGGCTGCCCATCCGCCGGCTCAAGATAGAAGGACGCAATGACCGCGCTCTCGCGCACCTTCCGTGCCACCCTGTAAGGGCGAACAAGCCTTGACGATGTCGAACTATCCATGACGGGTTACGCCGTCGCAGCCATCGGCGCCGGAGTAGTCTCCCTGTCGATCAGCGCCTGCAGCCCCTTGCGGAAACGCAGCGATCCGGCGTCGAGAGCGAGATCCAGATAGGGTGTCGACCGATTGGCCATCCCGGAGTGGACGGCCTCGAGAACAAGACGGTCTTCCTCAAAGGCGTTGCGGGCGCCGGCGGCGATCCGCGCCGTAATTTCCCGGTTGTCCGGATCGGTATTGCGATTCTGCAGCCAGTTGTAGACCGTCCGGTTCTCGTCCACTGGCGTCAGGAAGTGATAGGAGATCATGACGTAGGCATTGTCGGGAAGATTGCTTTCGTCCCCACCGGTGCCCGCGGGCGTGAAGATGGATTTGTTGATGGCGATCGACGGGTAACGCACCTCATAGTGCTGAAGCCGGTCGCACGGCCCCTCGAATGTGACGAGCGGCGCATAATAGGGGGGTACCTCGCGACCACGCATCCAGCGCGAAACGATGACGCCGTCGTCTTTGACCTTTATTTCGAGCGGGGTATCCTCGGTGCCGCCACCAGCAAACGAGGTCACATGCACCCAGGTGACGTGCGAGGGATCAAGGAGATTGTCCGTGAGGTAGAGGTAGTTGCAATTGCAGCTCATCGTGCCGCCTCGGCTTAGACCCCAGGTCGGATTGTCGTAGTTGTCGAGTTGGAAGATGGTGCTTTCGTCGGCCGCCTCGGAATCGCCCATCCATATCCACAGTAGACCCCAACGGTCAGTGACGGGATAGCTGCGGACTGTCGCGGTGGAAGGGACACGTGTCTGGGTCGGCGCGCCGAAGCAGCCCCCACCACGGCCGAACGTCAAACCGTGGTAGCCGCAGATGACGTGATCGCCTTTCAGACTGCCCATCGACAGCGGCAGTTTGCGATGCGGACACGCGTCCTCGAGCGCCACCGGGGTTCCGTCTTCTTGCCGGTAGAGGACGATCTTCTCGCCGAGGATGGTGAGAGGCGTGAGTTGCCTCGCCACATCGCTGCTGCGCGTCGCAACATACCACGTATTTCGAAGATACATAATTCAAGCTCTCCAGATCCCGGCCATTTAAGCCACAGCCAGGACGTTGCAGGGGTGATTTACAATAAACAATTTAAAAATATTCATAAGAATATGAGCTCTATTCATATAGGAAATAACCAAGGTAGGGACTATTTTTCTCTGTTTATGCCCTTCCTTCTTAGAGTTGCGACAAGAATGTCTTGTAGTCTCGCTTTCCGTCTTCGATCGCTGCATCCAGCAGCGTTCGACCATGTTCAGGTCGAGCAAGACGAGAGTCGGAACCCACTCTACCGTCGGGAAAATGGAGCCGATGCTGCCGGGCATCGGCGTGATTGTCGCCTGCATGGTCGCGCAGATATTCAATCGACAGCCTGGGAGGAGCCGCCGCTGGCGCGGCCTTGGGGTGTTCTGGGAAGAGCGCCTGCGTGATCGCTATTTCACTCGGTGTTGCATGCATGCCTTCGCCTTCGCCGTAAAGCTCTCGCCGCAAGGCGTCGGCTGTGGGGTACTCCCACCAACTGCGGAAAAAGAAACGCATGTCCCGCTGGCTTCCGCTTGCGGAGAGGCTCCTCTCAGCCTGCAGATCCTGGCAGGCTGCGCGCACAGGGCCGACATTGCCGCCATGTCCGTTGAGAAAATAGAAGCGCTCAAACCCCTGCGACGCCAATGACTGAACGTAGTCCGTGACGATCGACATCAGCGTCTTGGAACGCATCGAGATGGTACCAGGAAAGCGGAGGTTGAAGGGCGCCACGCCAAAGGCGATCGTCGGGCCGAGCATGACGTCGTCCGACCCCGAAATTCCGCGTGCAATCGCCTCAGCGCACAAGGCGTCGGTGCCGATCAGACCGTTGGGGCCGTGCTGTTCGATCGAACCGAGCGGCACGATGATTCCCTTGCTGCGGTCGAGATAGGCCTCGACTTCATTCCAGGTGGTGAAGACTAGTTCCATGGCTGGCATTCCATCATAGGGACGGTAGGCCCGGCCTACCAAGGCTGAAGACCTATTTCGCTTGCAGCCATTTCTGATCGAGTTGATCGAAGAAGCCCTGCATCTTTTTGACCGTGATCCAGTTGTTCAGATAGTTCAGCCAGATCTGGTCATCCTGCGCGATCATGAAGCTGGCCGGTCGCTTGCTGCGGGCTTTCTCTACCGGAACGATCATCAGTTCGGGATAGCGCTGTACCAAGGCCGCGGCATCGACATTGCTGGTGATGGTCACATCGGCGCGACCGGAAAGAACTTCCTGAAATCCGAGCGCCGGCGCTTCCACCTGCTTAAGCGTCGCCGTCTTGAAATAGGCCTTGGCTTGCGCGTCGAAGACAGTACCCAGTGTCGTCCCGACCGTTACGTCCTGCTTGTCGATATCCGCCCAGCTTTTGAAACGCTCGGCATTCTCCTTCTTCGTCACAGGAACGGTGCCAAATTCGAGGTATGGCTGCGTGAACCCTGCGACTTTGGCACGATCAATAGATAGCGAAACGCCTGACATCACGACATCATACTTGTCGGCGGTGATGCCGTTGATCAATGTCTTCCAGTCTGCCGGTACGAACTCGACCTTCACGCCAAGATCCTTGGCCAGCTCAATGGCCGCGTCAATGTCGTGCCCGACATAACTCTGGGTGGCGGTGTCGCGCGCGCTGATCGGCGGGAAATCGCCCGTAGTTCCAACCCGCACGACGCCGGCTTCCAAGATTTTGTCCAGACGGGACGAGGTCGCGTCCTGTGACTGGGCCGGTGTAAATGCAGCGATGGCAAGGCCTGCAGCGAGCGCGCCAGGCAAGAGTTTATCTAACAATGTCATGAACGCATCTCCTTGTTGTCATGCGGATTTCTGCCAGGCGCTCCGCGCAGCATCTACACGTCCTGCCCGGTGCCGAGGGTGAATGTGCGACGTGAATCGAAAGCATGCACTTCGACCTCCAGCAGGATGTTTGGGTGCCAGAAGTTGGAGCAGCCGATGAACGATAGTGTCGGTCGTGTTCCCAGAACGATCTCAGCATGCGTCTCTCCGGCCTGTTCCCAGTCCCTAGTGTCAAGCATGTAGATGTTGCTGGAAACGATATGCTCGAAGCCCATGTCGGCCTGTGCCAGCGTCTCGCCGATGATCTTCAGGCACTGGCGTGTCTGGCCGCGAATATCACCGGGGAAAAGTACTTCACCGGAAGCGTCCGACGGTGAGGTGAGGCAGGTGCGGAAGAAGGGGCCAACCATGACGGCACGGGAATGCTTCATGCGCTCTTCCCAAGGGCGGCCCGAAGAGAAATATTGGATCATTTCGGTCACTTTCGTTTGTCGTTTCGCGTGTGCGTCGCCGGGTCTGATCCGGCGACGACTTTCCGCGCGGCCCGCCCTACTGTTTGAGGATCAGTCCCCAGTTCTTGTTGACTTGGTCGACGAAGCCCGAAGTCTTCTTCAGATAGACCCAGTTGTTTAGGAAGTGAATCCACTGACTGTCCTCGATACGCACCAGGAAGGTCATCGGCAGCGCATTGCGGGACTGCTCGGTGAGAATCATGACGAGATCATCATGTGTCTGTTGCAACGCGGATGCCTCGATCATCGTCGAGATCGTGTAGTCGACACGCCCCGCGAGTACTTCCTGCCAACCCGAGCCCGGCGCCTCGACACTCTTTACTTGCGCCTGCGGCAGTTCATTCCTGATGAAGTCCTCCATCGTCGTTCCGAGCGTCACGCCGGCTGTGCGCTCGCCATTGTTCAGGTCGTCCCAGGATTTGTACTTGTCGACATTTTCCTTGCGCACGATCGGCACGAAGGCGTTCATGCCCCAGCTATCGATCATCCCGACCGTCTTGGCGCGCGCGATGCTCATCGATGTGCCGCTCATCGCGATGTCGTACTTGTCGGCCTGCAGCCCGTTGATCATCGTCTTCCAGTCGGTGGCGACGAGCTCCAGTTTGACGCCGAGATCTTTGGCCAGTTCGTTCGCGAGATCGACCTGCTGTCCGATGAACTCCTGGGTCTTGGGATCCCTGTAGGTCATCGGCTGGTAGTCACCGGTCATACCGACCCGCAGCACGCCACTGCTTGGCACCTTAAACAGACGCGAGGTTCCGGCGTCCTGAGCCTGGGCGATGGACGATATCCCCAGCATGGATAGCATCAGCAACGAGGCTGAAAGGAAGTACTTGAATACCGACATTTTCGTTTGTTCCCCTGGTTTGATAGTCATTTGCGGGCGCTGTTGAGGTGCCGGCGTGACCCTAGGTTGCGGCATACGCGTGCTCGCCCACAGCCATGCGCCGCTCAAGGCGCCGCACCAGCCAGGAGGCGACCAGGATGAGGGCCAGATATTCGAGAACGAGGAAGCTGTAGATTTCGAGCGGGCGGTATTCCGTGACAATCAGCTCATTTGCCCGCCGCGTCAGTTCCGTGAGCCCGATCACCGACAGCAGCGAAGATGTTTTGAGCATGTAGACAAACTGGTTTCCGAGCGGCGGGAGCACACGCCGTATCGCCTGCGGCATGATGATGTAGCGCATCTTGTCGAACGTATTCAGCCCCAAAGCGCTGGCCGCCTCATGCTGCCCCTTATCGACGGACTGGATACCGGCGCGGAAGATCTCCGCCTCGAATGCGCTGTCGCACAGCGCCAGCGCGATGACCCCGGCAGTGAAGGCGTTCAGGCTGATGCCAAAGACGATGGGAAGTCCGTAATAGGCCCAAAGCACCATGACGAGCATCGGCACGGAGCGCAGAACCTCTATGCAGATCCTGCTGGCTGTCCGCAGGAGCCGGTTCGGCGACAGGGCGGTCAGAGCCATTACCAGACCGAGGATCACCGACAGAAGGATGGCACATAATGCAACGGCCAAAGTGTAGCCAAGGCCGCTCGCCAGAAAAAACAGGTTCTCTCTGCCCTTTTCGAGGCTGGGAGAAATGACATACCAGCCCCACGTATAGCCGCTGCCGCAGCCGCTGAGCAGCATTGTCAGAAGAAGTAGGGCAGCGAATTTTTTCAAGCGTGGGAGCATCGCCGCTGCCTTCAATGGGAGAGAATCTGACTTAGAAAGAGCTTGGCGCGGTCGGTCTTCGGCGCGGCGAAGAAATCGGCCGATGGCGCCGCCTCGACGATCTCGCCATGGTCCATGAACACCATCTTGTCCGCGACCTGACGAGCAAAGCCCATTTCATGCGTGACGCAGATCATGGTCATGCCTTCGCGCGCCAGTTCGGCCATGACATCGAGCACCTCGCTGATCATCTCCGGATCAAGCGCGGAGGTGGGCTCATCAAACAGCAGAATCTTGGGCTTCATGCACAGCGCGCGGGCTATCGCCACGCGTTGCTGCTGGCCGCCGGAAAGCTGTGAAGGATAACGATCGGCCTTTTCCGCGATCCTCACCCGCGTCAGATACTGCATGGCCAGGTCGCGTGCTTCGGCCTTCGACGCCTTCCGTACGCGCATCGGGGCAAGTACCAGATTTTCCAGAACGGTCATGTGCGGAAACAGGTTGAAATGCTGGAAAACCATGCCGACTTCTCTTCGAATGGCGGCGAGATTGCGAACCTCGTCATTGAGCTCCATGCCCTCGACGAGGATTCTCCCGCCATCGTGCTTCTCCAGCCGGTTGATGCAGCGGATCATCGTGGACTTGCCGGACCCCGACGGGCCGCAAACGATCACCTTTTCGCCGCGACCGACCTCGAAGCAGATATTCTTCAGCGCATGAAACGTGCCGAACTGCTTGTCGACATTGCGCAGTTCCACCATCGGCGGCTGCGGAACGGAGCGGCTCATCATACAACCCCCATTTCGGAACGGGCGCCGGCGTGGCTGCGCCGTTCGCCACCCATCCATCCAAATCGCGAGAGCAAAGCAGCGGCATTGTTCGATCGGATGGCCTGCTTTTCGCCCTCGCTGATCGCCGCCCGCTCGATGGCTTCAAGGGCATCCTGTGCCTGAAAGATCGGATAATCGGTGCCGAGCATGATCCGGTCCGCGCCGATCGTCTTTACGGCAACTTCTAAAGCTCGTGGCCCCAGCGAGGCGCAATCGTAGTGGAGCAGACGCAGGCGTTCGCGCTCGAAAGGTTTATCCAGCGAGCGTGAGCGCGTGACCGCTTCGAGCCGCTCAACGACGAAAGGCAAGGTGCCGCCAAGATTGACCAGCTGCACCGCCACGTTGGGATGGTCATCGAGCAATGAGCTGAACAGCAAAGTCATGCCCATCTGCGAAATCGATGCCTGCAACGCTAGGACCGACGTCCGGTAGACCGAAGTGTCGGCAAACGGCTCCGGCGGCATGCCGCCGGGCGCCAGACCGGGATGCACCAGCAGCAGGCCCCCCAGATCGTCGGCGCAGCGGAACAACGGACGCAACTGCTCGGCGCGTTCGATCTCGAGAAAGAAATCACCTGGCAAGATCGCGCCGGGAAGCCCCAAGTCGATGCGAATGCGGCGGAACTCGGCCACCGCTGTCGGCATGTCGTCCAAGGGTAGACCGGCCAGACCGCAGAAGCGGCCGTTTGAATCCCGACAAATGGCCGCCAGATGATCATTAAAATGGCGGATCGGATCCGCCACTTCCGCGCTCGGCATAACGTCGATGCCGAGCGCGCCCGGGAAAGTCATCAGTTGGGTTCCGATGCCTGCCGCGTCGAGATAGGAAATACGCGCTTGCGGCTCGGTGTAGCCGGCCGACATGACTGTGCTCGCAGTCATGGCGTTCAACACATTGCGGCCTTGGGCGTCCAGGGCGACATAAGGTCTTGCGCGCCGTGTCCGCAGACTATCGACTAGCCCGCCGTAATAATGCGAGTGCATGTCGATCGCTGATTTATGCATCGCGAGTTGCCTGGGGTAACTGATGAAGTGCCGCCGTCGTTCGGCCTGCTTCGGCGAGCAGCCACTCACGAAAATTTCGAACCTTGGGAATTTTCAAGGCCTGCGGCGGGCAGACGAAGTAGTAGGCGTAGCCGGTGTCGATCGCAGGGCCGAACGGCTGCACGAGTTTGCCTTCCATCAAATCATCCAGCACCAGCGGCGAGCGACCAAGGCAGATGCCGAACCCGGCGATCGCAGCCTGTATCGAAAGGTTCGACTGGCTGTAGCGCCGCCCCCTCTCCGCCGAGATCTCTCGATACCCGGCAGCGTCCAGCCAGGAACGCCAGCCTGGCACGGTCTGTAGCAACGGCCAGATTTCGTCGTGGATCAGCGTGTGGCTGGCTAGGTCCGCGGGCTCCCTCAGCGGCGCGCGCTGCTTATCGGCATAGCTGGCCGCGCAGACCGGAAACATCTGCTCGCCGAACAGGCGATCGACGTGAAGACCGGGATAGTCGCCCGTACCGTAGCGCAGCGCCACCATGGCCCCGCCAGAGTCGAAATCGGCGAGGTTTGCCGTCGTCATGATGGACAGCTCGACACCGGAGTTCGTCTCATCGAAATGGATCAGCCGGGGGAACAACCACTTAATCGCAAAGCCAGGCAGAATGCTGATCGTCAGAGCGGGTCCGGAATCGTTTCGGCGCACCGCGTTGATCGCGTCGGCGATCCGCGACAGGCCGTCCTGAATCGCCGAACCGAGAACCTCGCCACGCGCCAGCACCACCGTGCCGGTCGTGTCTCGCCGGAACAACACAACACCGAGAGCTTCCTCGACCAGGCGGATGTTATGGCTGACCGCACTCTGTGTCAGCCCTAGTTCGTTGGCTGCCCGGGTGACGCTGCCCAGCCGCGCCACGGCTTCTATGGCGCAGAGCGCGGACAAAGGCGGCAGACGTCTAAATCGCGGTGGCATCATGAGCGAAGTTGATAACTCGTCATAGGGCTACAATGGCAGATAGCTTGTAGTCTCTGAAATTTAGCGGTGTCTAGAATGAACCGCATTGGACCTCATGAAAGATGGTCATGAGCTAATGCGTCAAATTAGTACCCCTGAATTGCGTTTCTGCTGATAACAAGGAATTCACGCGGTTCGTTCGACAACGCGAACAATTCGACGTTCACAATGCGTTGGAAACGTCGACGCAAGAATGCGAACCTGCCAGACGTACATTCTAGAGTACCGAATTCCCATGTCCGCTTCCGGCACCCTTTCTTCCTCAGCCATCATCGAGCAGCCGGCGGACGACCCATTTTCGAAGGATGGCTGGCGTCGCAAAGCGCCAGGCGTCGTTGCTGCGGTAGTTGTGGCCGCGGCGGCCCTCTCACTGAAGCAGGTGCCCGGGTTCGGCGTGTTCAGTCCGGTGATCCTGGCTGTCGTCGTCGGCATCGTCTTCGCCAACGTCGTCGGTGTTTCGACGCGAACCAATGTCGGCATCGCGTTCTGTCAGCGCAGCCTTTTGCGTTTTGCGATCGTCCTGCTTGGCTTCCAGGTCACCATCGCTCAGACCGCATCCGTTGGCTTGACGGGGATTGCCGGCATCGCGCTGGTGGTCCTAGCGACCTTCGGGTTCACACTGGCCGTCGGCAAGATGTTGGGCGTGGAACGCAAATTGATCGAACTGATTGCAGCGGGCACGTCGATCTGCGGTGCTTCAGCGATCGTGGCCACCAACGCCGTGACGCGCGGACGCGACGAGGACGTGGCCTATGCGGTGGCGTCGGTGACGCTGTTCGGCACCGTCGCCATGCTTGCCTATCCTTTCTTGGCGCCGGTTTTCGGGCTCGACGCGCACGCCTATGGCCTGTGGGCCGGCGCCTCGATTCATGAGGTTGCGCAAGTTGTCGGCGCCGGCTTCCAGAATGGCCAGGAATCCGGCGAGATCGCCACCGTCGCAAAGCTTTCGCGGGTTGCCATGCTGGCGCCGGTGGTTCTGGCTCTCGGCCTGCTGGCGCGGCGCACCACCGGCAACAATCATGGATCAGCCCGGCCACCAATGCCGTGGTTCGTGTTCGCCTTCGTCGCCGTCGTCGCTTTCAATGCCGTAATGCCCCTGCCAGCCGAAGCGAAGACACTTCTCGGCACGATAACGACTATGCTGCTGTCGGTCGGCCTGGCCGCCATGGGGCTCAAGACCGACGTCTCCGATATCCGTTCGCGTGGCCTAAAGCCGCTCTGCCTTGCGCTTTCGGCGTTTGTCTTTATCGCCGCCCTTAGCCTGCTGCTGGTGCATCTGGCGGGCTGAGGATCTTTGGATCACATTGGGGCAGTTGCGCATCTTCGTCGCTGTTGCCGAACGCGAGCATGTAACGCGCGCCGCAAAGGATTTAAACCTGACGCAATCGGCAACCGGTGCGGCCGTGGCTGCCCCGGCATGCGACGCAACTTTTTGGGTTCTGTGGCAAAAAACATTCCAGTGTAGAATGAAATTCTCAAGCGTTTGAAAATCGCTGCTCAGAGAACCGACCTTGAGCTATTGAAATACCTGATCGAACGCTGATCTGGTCGCGCCAGCGTGTGAATGAGCCTTTGCCACGAAATAGTTTTCTACGTTTCGGGGTCTACAAAAAAGTTTGCGACAGAGCCGCTGAAACGGCTAAGGAAAATGGAAGCAGACATCAACCCCCGTTGGTGAGGGGTGACCGCTGGCGGACATTTTCGGACGCGCTTTGCCGTCAAGGGCAAAGTTTGCGTCGAATCCGGCGCAGGATGCCGCATCCCGTCCTCAAAACGCAAACGGCGGGCCGAAGCCCGCCGCCGACAATTTCGAGCCACCGAAACGGCGTCGTCACCAGATTTCGTAGCGAAGGCCGACGCGGATTTCGTGCTGCGAAAGATCGCTGTCCTTGCCCTTGATGCTCAGTCCGTCGCTGGCCCAGCTGAACATGTCGCCGTTGTCGATCTGCTTGTACCGGTAGCCGACGTCGACCTTCCAGTTGTTTGTCAGGTCATAGGCCGCGCCAGCCATGAGGGCGTAGGTGAAGCGCCAGTCGCTCTCGCCACCCATGCTGCTGGAGCCGACGAGCGAGTCCGGGCAGGCGGCACCGCCGTCGACACAGTAGTATTTCGACCCGAGGTCCGACCAGCTGACGTAGCTGAAACCGAGGCCGGCGCCGACATAGGGGGTGAAGCCCGCATAGGTGCCGAGGTCGACATAGCCGTTTGCCATGACGCTGATGGCGGACATGTCGGCGCTATCCGACGACCGGCAGCCCGTATCGTCGAACGCCGCGTCGGTGGAACAGGGAGACGCGCTGCTGGTGCTGCCGGAGAAATCGGAGCGGAAGCCGTCGATCGTCGCGTCGGCGCGGAACCATTCGTTGAACTGGTAGCCGACGCCACCGCCGAAGGTAAAATCATTGTCCAGCGATGCGCTGTCGAAGGAGTTGCTGCCGGAGGTCACGCCATTGGAGATGCTGTATGTGTATCGCCCGGTATCCTGCGAGACGATGTAGCCTATATCGCCGCGCAGGTACCATCCCGAGCCCACTTCGACGGGGACGAACTCTTCCGCCGCTTCCACGACCACAGGTGGGTCGTAGTCCGCAGCAGCCGCATGAGACAGTGGGAGCGCGGTTGCCGCGAGCAGCAAGGCGATGCGTCTGGCAAGGATCATGGTCAGGAAACTCCTCATACGACGAAGACGCCGACAGTTCATCCATCGCAGTCGAGAAGTATCATTAACCATAACGGTTAAATCACCGTTAAGGCTAACCGGAGGTTTACGCCGTGCCGCATCCAAATGGCGGAACGAGGCCGATTGGATGCGTCGCGCCTTGAGTTCCGGATTTTCGAAGACGCAAACAAAACCGCCCGGCGCGAGGCCGGGCGGTCGGGATCCTGAACGGGGTCGGGAGGCTACTGCTTGTAGACCGGCGGCGGTTCGTAGGCCACCGGGGCCGGGGCCACGCAGCCGTTGCTGCCGCTGAACTGGTAGCGCAGGCCGGCGCGCACTTCATGCGTGTTGAAGCCGTTGTCGTAGCCCGGGCCTCCACCATTCGCATAGCCGAACATCCTGCCGCCCTCGATACGCGAGAAGCGGTAGCCGACATCGAGCTTGGTCGTATCGGTCAGGCAGTAGGACACGCCGGCCATCGCGGCGTAGGCGAAGCGCCAATTGCCGTCGCCGTCATGCTCGGTTACGTCACCGTCGATGTCATTGGAAAGCTTGTCCCACTTGACGTAGGCGCCGCCGATACCGGCACCGACATAAGGCGTGAATCCGTTATATGTGCCGAGGTCGACATAGGCGTTGGCGAGCAGCAGGAAGGCCTCCACGGAAGAACTGTCTGAGGATGTGCAAGGTAAGTCGCCGCAGAAGCCGCTCGTGCTGCCGTCGAAGTCGGATTCGAAGAAATAGTCGCCAGTCAGGTCGACACGGAAATAATCGTTGACCTGGTAGCCGATACCGGCGCCGAGCGACATCGCACCCTTGAGGTCGCCATCAAGCGTACCGTTATTGCCGGGCGACCCCGTGATATAATCCGCGTCGCGGAAATCCATCCAGTGATAGTCGATGTCGCCACGGATATACCAGCCGCCGACATTCGGCGCGTCATAGACGACCTGCTCGGCCGGCGCCTCGATGACCGGCGGCTCGACATAGTCCGCAGCCAGCGCCGGCAATGCGACGCTGCTTGCGAGGACGGCCGCGAGGCCCGCAATTCCAAGTCTGAACATTTCGATACCCCACGTTCCTCGGGACCAGGCACTCGCCCGAAAGAGGTTGAACTCAACGTGGATAATGAAGGGGAAAGGTTAAAGTGCGCTTAACCCTGTTGCTTAACCATGATGCTGCTTTTGAAACACCGATCCGGCCCGAAAAACGGGCTGGATTAGTTGTATTATCGACATGCAAGGGTCGAGGAGGCGCAGGCCGGAATTGCAGGCATGTTGCGCACCGGAATCGATAATATGCGAAGACGGGATGACGCACGGCGCCATCCTGCCGGGCAGGCTTTTCTGCCTGCCCGCAACGTGCCGCGAAACTTTGCGAAGAGGGCGCGGGGTGGATCGCCCCGCGCGAAAACGGTCAGGCGGCCGAACGCAGGTCGGAGATCACGCCGACCAGATCGTTGACCACGGATTCGACCAGCTTGCGGTCGTCACCCTCGGCCATGACGCGGATCAGCGGTTCGGTGCCGGAAGGGCGGATCACCAGCCGGCCGGCCTTGCCGAGGCGGTCGCGCGCATCCTCGATCGCTGCCTTCACCGCGGTCGCCTCCAGCGGCTTGCCGCCGGAGACGCGGACATTTTTCAGAAGCTGCGGCACCGGCTCGAACTTCCGGCAAAGCTCGCTGACCGGCTTGTTGGAACGCTTGATGCAGGCAAGCACCTGCAGCGCCGAGACCAGCCCGTCGCCGGTGGTGGAGAAGTCGGACAGCACGATGTGTCCCGACTGCTCGCCGCCGACGTTGAAGCCATGCGCCCGCATATGCTCGACCACATAGCGGTCGCCCACCTGCGTGCGAAAAAGCTGGAGGTCGATGCCGGACAGGAAACGCTCGAGCCCGAGATTGGACATGATCGTGGCGACTACGCCGCCGCCGGCCAGCCGGCCGCTCTGCTGCCACGACTCGGCGATCAGCGCGATGATCTGGTCGCCGTCGACAACCGTGCCGTTCTCGTCGACGATGATCATGCGGTCGGCGTCGCCGTCCAGCGCGATGCCAATGTCGGCGCGCACTTCGTGGACCTTCTTGGCGAGGCTGGCCGGATGGGTCGAGCCGCAATCCTCGTTGATGTTGAAGCCGTTGGGCTCGTTGTTGATGGTGAAGACTTCGGCGCCGAGTTCCCAGAGCGCGGCGGGCGCCACCTTGTAGCCGGCGCCATGCGCGCAATCGATGACGATGCGCAGCCCGGCGAGCGACATGGAGCGCGGCAGGGTCCGCTTGGCGAACTCGATGTAGCGGTCATGCACGCCGTCGACACGCTTGGCCCGTCCCAGCCCGTCGGCATCGGCCAGCGCGATGTCGATGTCGCTGTCGAGCAGGCCTTCGATGCGCATCTCGATCTCGTCGGACAGCTTGTAGCCGTCCGGCCCGAACAGCTTTATGCCGTTGTCGTAGTAGGGGTTGTGGGAGGCCGAGATCATCACGCCGATGTCGGCGCGCAGCGAACGCGCCAGCATGGCGACGGCCGGCGTCGGGATAGGTCCGAGAAGGAAGACGTCCATGCCGGCCGCGCAGAAGCCCGCGACCATGGCGTTCTCGATCATATAACCGGACAGCCGCGTATCCTTGCCGAGCACGACACGATGTCGATGCTTGCCGCGCTGGAAGGAAAGGCCGGCGGCCATCCCCACCTTCATCGCGACTTCGGCGGTCATTGGATATTTGTTAGCGCGGCCACGGATCCCGTCCGTTCCGAAATACTTTCTCGTCATTCAGGTTGGTCCCTAAACAAACTCGATGACACAGCCTTGCCATAAATCGGGCAGCCGGACGGCATCACAAAGTGTGAGTATCTGTTACGAATCCCTTAGAAGTCATTTCAACAACTCGAATTCCGACTTCGTCCGACGACCCGCGATGACTTACGGCAGCTTGACGCCGCCCGCCCCTATCGAAAATTCGGCCCGCCGCGAAACTGGATGCAGGGCAGGCCAATAAACTGTTTTTATTTAATCTTTTGACGACACGAGGTTCGAAGCACCCGACCCACCAACTGGCAGGGATCGCGCGGCGGCGCATGCCCTTTCCCATAGAATAGCGATATCGCCCAAATGCCTTTCCCCGCGTGAGGATGGAATTGATCTTAGCACAATGTGGCATGTCCGTGGCAAGCGGCCATGATTCGGCCCCGTTCCACGATCCTGCGCCACGAAACAGCGCAAAACGGGCATACAGCCGTCGCCATTTGTCGGCCAAGCGAGCGGGAATGTTGCCGCCCTGCGCCATGAGTACGTCATATGTTGGCAAAGATCGCATGACAGAATCAGCAGTAACCGTGGCTCGACCGACAGTCACAGCCACGAAATCCACGGCGCGGAACCGCGGTTCGGTCGACTCCCGCGCAATTCACTGGCCCGGCGGGGCGTTGCGCGCTATGGATTGCGGGAGGAATATTATGAGCGATAGCAGGAGACGCGTTATGCTCATCAACCGACTGGCCGCCCTTTCCTGTCTTGCCGTCCTCGCCTGCTTCGTGGCCGGGCCGGCAAGCGCGCTGACCATGGCCGAGTGCAGCGCCAAGTACAACGCTGCCAAAGACGCCGGCACGCTCGGCACGATGAAGTGGAACGATTTCCGCAAGGCGGAATGCGGTAGCGACGCCAGCGCCGTCGCCGAGCCGGAACCTGCGAAGCCCGCGAAAAAGGCGGCTGCGTCGTCGGATGCCACGGACGAGACGGCAAAGGGCCTCACCATGGCCGAGTGCAGCGCCAAATATAATGCCGCGAAGGATGCCGGCACGTTGGGCGGCTTGAAGTGGAACGATTTCCGCAAGGCCGAATGCGGTCCGGGCGCCAGCGCAACGGCAGTGGCTGCGCCTGCGAAAGCGCCCAAGGCGGCGGCTTCCTCCGACGCCACGGACGAGGCGGCAAAGGGCCTGACAATGGCCGAGTGTAGCGCCAAGTATAACGCCGCCAAGGACGCCGGCACGCTCGGCGGCCTGAAGTGGAACGATTTCCGCAAGGCCGAATGCGGCCCCGGTGCCAGCACGACGGCAGCGGCGGCCCCTGCAAAGGCGACCAAGGCGACGGCTTCCTCCGATGCAACGGACGACACGGCGAAGGGCCTCACCATGGCCGAGTGCAGCGCCAAGTATAACGCCGCCAAGGATGCCGGCACGCTCGGCGGCCTGAAGTGGAACGATTTCCGCAAGGCCGAATGCGGCCCCGGCGCGAGCGCGACGGCAGCGGCGGTCCCTGCGAAGGCGGAGAAAGCGACCAAGGTCACTGCCACGGACACGGCCAAGGGCCTGACCATGGCCGAGTGCAGCGCCAAATACCAGGCGGCCAAGGCCGGCGGTTCGCTGAACGGCATGAAGTGGAACGATTTCCGCAAATCGTCCTGCGGGGCGAATGCCTCGGACGACGAGACGGTGCCGGCCGCCGACGAGGCCAGCTATACCAGTGAGCCGGACGCTCCGACCACGGTTGCTCCGCGCGGCCTTAAGTTCCCCACGGCGATGTCCCGCAAGTTTTCCAGCGAGACCCCCGGCAAGGCGCGCATGCACACCTGCCTGGAGCAGTATTACGCCAACAAGGACGCGGACTCGCTCGGCGGCATCCGCTGGATCCAGAAGGGCGGTGGTTATTACAGCCTCTGCAATGCCAAGCTTAAGGCCGCCTCCTGAGGCGGATCGGGCCTAGCCGAAAGAAGAACGCCGGCGAGGCAAAAGCCTCGCCGGCGTTTTTTTCGATACCGGCATTGTACCAGGGGTCATTTTCCTTGACCGTCCGCGCCGCCCCTCACTGTCCTGCTGGACAGCTCTCCCCCGTGAAACGGCTATTGGATACACGCATCTCAACACATCGACAGCAGACGAAGGGGTTGTCCATCCCATTGGCCGTCTCTGGCTTCCGCGATGCAGAGGCATAGATGATATCAAAATCCCGACAGGATGTTCGAAGCACAGGTGCCAGACTGTACGCGGATCGTGGAGCTGAGATGCGCGAATCCAATAGCCGTGAAGAACGGGGAGAGAGGATGCCGGCAGGCGGATGAGGGTGTAGTCTGCTTCCTGGACATCACGCCGGCCTCTGCCTGTTGCACATGCCCGGCTGGGACTTATCGCTGGCATCAACGAAAAACGCTGCGGCAAGCCGCAGCGTTTTCATTCTTGTGAATGCTCCACCGCCTAAGAGGCGGTGGCTTCGGGTTACGGCTCAAAGCCGGATCGGTCCGCCGTCGGCGGACGCGGCATTCACTCACGTCACGTTGAACTCGTCATCGGGCTCGGGTGGCATCTGGTTCTTAATGTACTCCATCCACATCTCGTCCGTGACGTTGCCGCTCGTCGTCACCCAATAGCCCCGCGCCCACAGATGCTGACCCCAGTAGCGCTTGTGCAATATCCCGAACTCACTCAGCAACTTGTGCGAACTGCGCCCTTTCAGGTGCTGCACGGCGCGCGATACAGACAGGCGCGGCGGGATCGACAACAGCATATGCACATGGTCACGGTTGATCGACCCGGCGTGAATGACCATCTCGTGCGCTCGCGCAGTCTCCCGTAGCAATTCTCGGCAGCGGTTGCCGACATCACCGCCAAGCACCGCGTAGCGGTACTTCGTCACCCACACCAGATGATACTTACAGTCCCAAGCTGTGTGGCTGCCACGCTTGTACGCTTCCATAAAGCCAATCTACACAGGATGCGACTCAATCCCAGCCGCCTAAAGGCGTGGGGTTTCCTGATCCCCTATCGGGGACTCTAAAAATGTCCCGCTCATCAAAAAGGTCTGCCCGGCCTTCCGGAATCGATCCGTGGAGGCGATCAGCTCGACGGCTGAGGCTCCATGCCGCCTTCGGGCTCCTCGCCGCCCTTCTTGCGCCTGCCGCCGCCGGTCGCGCCGGCCTTCGGCACGGCCGAGCCGCGGCTGGGCGGCGTGTCGTCGCCAAGGTCGCGCGACGGCTTCTGGCCGGCGATCAACTGCTTGATCTCGTCGCCGGACAGCGTCTCGTATTCGAGCAGGCCCTCGGCGATCGCGATCCACGCCTTCTTCTGCTTGGTGATGACCTGCGTGGCAAATGTGTAGGCCTCGTCGATCAGCCTGCGGACTTCCGCATCGATGATCTGCGCGGTCTCTTCCGAGACGTTCTGCGTGCGAGCGACGGAATGGCCGAGGAAAACCTCTTCCTGATTATCGCCATAGGCAACCCGCCCGAGCTTGTCCGAAAAGCCCCACTGCGTGACCATCGAGCGGGCGAGCTTGGTGGCCTGCTGAATGTCGGAAGATGCGCCGGAAGTGATGTTCTCCTTGCCGAACTTGACCTCTTCTGCCACCCGGCCGCCCATCATGATGGCGAGGCGCGAGACCATCCACTTGTAGCTGACCGAATAGCGGTCGCCTTCCGGCAACTGCATCACCATGCCCAGCGCGCGGCCGCGCGGGATGATCGTCGCCTTGTGCAGCGGATCGGCGGACGGCACATTGAGCGCTAGGATCGCATGGCCGGCCTCGTGATAGGCGGTCTTGGTCTTCTCCTCCTGCGTCATGGCCGAGGAGCGGCGCTCCGCGCCCATCATAATCTTGTCCTTGGCGTCCTCGAATTCGGCCATGGTGACCAGGCGCTTGTTGCGCCGCGCCGCCATCAACGCCGCCTCGTTGACGAGGTTCATCAAATCTGCGCCCGAGAAGCCGGGAGTCCCGCGCGCCACGACCTTGAGGTCGACATTCGGCGCCAGCGGCACGTTGCGCACGTGGACCTTGAGGATCTTCTCGCGGCCGATGATGTCGGGATTCGGCACCACGACCTGACGATCGAAGCGACCCGGACGCAGCAACGCCGGGTCCAGCACGTCAGGACGGTTGGTGGCGGCGATAAGGATGATCGACTCGTTGGATTCGAAGCCGTCCATCTCGACCAGCAACTGGTTCAGCGTCTGTTCGCGCTCGTCATTGCCGCCGCCGAGGCCGGCGCCACGATGACGGCCGACCGCGTCGATTTCGTCGATGAAGATGATGCAGGGCGCGTTCTTCTTGGCCTGATCGAACATGTCGCGGACGCGGCTGGCGCCGACGCCGACGAACATCTCGACGAAGTCCGAACCGGAAATGGTGAAGAACGGCACGTTCGCCTCGCCGGCGACCGAGCGTGCCAGCAAGGTCTTGCCAGTGCCGGGAGGGCCGACCAGCAGCACGCCGCGCGGAATCTTGCCGCCCAGCCGCTGGAATTTCTGCGGATCGCGCAGGAACTCGACGATCTCCTCCAGGTCCTGCTTGGCCTCGTCGACGCCGGCCACGTCCTGGAAGGTGATGCGGCCATGCGCCTCGGTCAGCAGCTTGGCCTTGGACTTGCCGAAGCCCATGGCGCGGCCGGAGCCGGACTGCATCTGGCGCATGAAGAATATCCAGACGCCAAGGATCAGGATCATCGGCAGCCAGTTCAGGAGAGTGCCGATAATGCTGCCAGAGCCGTCGTTCTCAGGACGGGCAGTAATGGTGACGCCCTTTTCCTCCAGCTTCGACACCAGCGTCGGGTCTCCGGGCGAATAGGTTTGGAAGCCGGCAGCATTGTCACTGTAGGAGCCGGTGATGCGGGGGCCGACGATGGTGACGGTCTTGATGCGGCCCGAGGACAGATCCTTCAGGAAGTCCGAATAGGCGACCTCAGAAGTAGCCCCCCGCGCCTGCGGCCCCCCGGTCTGGAAGAGATTGAACAGCGCGATAAGCAGTACAGCGATGATCGCCCACAGCGCGAGGTTGCGATAATTCGGATTCATCAGGCGTCCCGTTCACGCCCGACCTTGGGCATGCGTCCAGAGTGAGATGTGTTCCCGCGTAACATAGGGAGAGCAGGCCATATTGCCAAGCAAAACCCCTCCAAGCGGTTAAGCTTGCCTGACATTGTGACCGCTGCATGGCGGGTCGGAAATTGGAGACGCGCCGACCAGCGCCGAAACCGCGCGCACCAGCTCGATATCGAAGGAAGGGAGGAAGCGCGCATAGGGTCCGGCGACGGGAATGGCGGCCGGGCCGGGAGCGCTCCCGCCCGTCACCACCGGCCGTGCCGCAAGCGCGGCGCGCAGCGCCAGCGCCGGGGCGTTCCGGCTATCCTCGCCTTCGCGTGCAGCTTCATCCCCGGCTGCCGCGATGCTTGCTTCGGCCGATCCATCGGCCACGACACGGAACCGTCCGTCCCAGATCATGCCGCCGCGAACGGATTGCGGCGCGGGCAGGTCGCGCAGTTCGCGCGCCAGCCACACGCCGTCGCGGCGCGCCACCACGAGGCATCGCGACAAAGTGGCGCGGAAAGGCGGATTCGCCAGTTGCGCGAGCAGATGCTCCGTGCGCGCCTCGTCCGGAAGCTGCGCGCTGCCGCCGGCCACCGCCAGCAGCACGCGCAGGGCGATGATCGCGGCGGGCCGGTCATCGGCGGTGGCGAAGGCCGGATCGGCGAAGATCAGCCCAGGTTCGGCCTGCCGCACGAACTGCGAGACCAGCCGTGCCGCCGCGCCTCCGGTGTTCTTCCTGTTCTCCGCGGAAATGCGCGCCAGATCGAGAAGCGCCTCAACGTCCGACGTCGCGCCCTTCGGCCCGGCAAGTCCGGCCCGAACCCGCGCACGCTCGGAACGGCGATCGACATTGCTCGGATCGTCGATCCAGCCGGTCGAATTCGATTTCAGGAAGACGCGCAGCACCTCCCTTCGCGTTTCGAGAAGCGGCCGGACGATCCATGCTTTTCCGTCGAAGAGGGTGGCAGGCGCCATGCCGGCGAGCCCCATGCCGTCGCCGCGCTGCCGGCGCATGAAAACCGTTTCCGCCTGATCGTCGGCGGTATGCGCGGTGAAGACGGTATCGGTGCCTGCGTCGGTCGCGGCCTGCGCCAGCAAACGATACCGCGCCTCGCGCGCTGCGGCGGCAATGCCGGTGGCGGGTTTCGGGCCGCTCCAGCGGAGAGTGCGATGCTCGACGCCGAGCCGCGCGGCCAGTTGCGCGACGGCCTTGGCCTCGTCTGCGGATTCCGATCGCAAGCCGTGGTCGACCGTGACAGCGACGAGGCGCGGGGCGTTTGCCGTTCGCTTGATGAAATCCTTCAGCAGCAGAAGTAGGGCCGTCGAATCGCTGCCGCCCGAGACTGCCGCGACGATGGCCGGGCGATCCGTGGATACGCTTCTGGAAATGACATTGATCAATTCGCCCGGCGGTGTGGCGCCGGATGCATCGGGCTCTAGCACGCGGCGAGCGCCTGCTCCTGCTTAACGCGCTCCTTGAGCGCGGCGGAGATGTTCGGGTACCGCTTTCCAACCTCGCCAAAGGTCGCGCATGCGACCTCGCGCTGGTTCAGGCCGACCAGCGAGATGCCGAGCTTGAGCAGCATGTCGGGCGCCTTCTTGGCTTTCGGGTATTGCTTGCTGGCGCCCAGGAAGGTCTCGGCGGCGTCGCGATATTTCTTCTGGCCGAGCAGCGCCTCGCCCAGCCAGAAATGCGCATCGGCGGTACGCTCGTTCTGCGGGAAGCGCTCGATATGGTCGCGGAAACCGGTCTCGGCGGTCGAGTAGTCGCCGGACAGGATGAATTGGTACGAGTTCCGGTAGAGTTCTTCCGGATCGTCGGTCGGCGGCAGCGCCGCCACGATCGACCCACCGCCCTTCTTGGCAGCGGGCGCGTCGGTGACTCCGGTAGGCGCAGCACCGTTTGCCGGCGCGGGTTCGACAGAGCGAACATTGCCGTTCTTGTCGACCGTGATCGTCCCGAACGTCTTCTGGGGCGCGCCGCGATTGGGATCGGTGGCGTTGGTGGTGTCGTTGGCGATAACGCCCGCGACACTGTCCTCGGCGGGTTTGCCCTCTGCCGCCGGCGTATTGCCGGCGACAGCGCGGTTCGACTTGCCGGAAGCATCCGTCTTCTTCTCGAGTTCCTGGAAGCGGAACTCATTGTCCTCCTGCATCTTCCGGATCTGCTCCTGAAGCTGCAGGATCTGGAAGTTCAACTCTTCCATCGTGCCGTTGAGCGAGCGTATCTGCTCTTCCAGAGCCACCACGCGCGGATCAGAGGCTTGCGCCATCTGGTAGCTGCCGTCGGAGAGCGAGGCATCAAACACGCCGGGCAGGCCAGCGGCCGGGCGCTGCACGGCGACGCCATGATCGGAGGCGGCGACATCGCGCGCCTCGACGGTGGCAACCGAAAGGAACATCGCGGCAAGCGTGCCGCTCAGGATCGATCGAAAATACATGGGCGTCTCATGGCTGATAAAGGCTGCGGGTTCAGCGGGCCGCAGGAACGACGCAAAAACATTTCCGATGCGGCACGCATCGGCCTTTTATCAGGCCGCGAGACTTCGGCCAAATTTTGTTTCGTGCGGAAAGTCGTGACGAATCCGGCCGGAAGCAATCAATGCGCATCGATGGCCGGCAGGTCGAGATGCTGTTCGACCCGGCGCATGCGCGCCTAGAGTTCGGAAATCAGGATGCCGTGGCCGATGACGGAAGTGTGATATTCGACGACGGCGCGGCGCAGCGCGACGATCTGGTCGCCCAGTTCCTTGCGGGTTTTCTTGTCCTCGGCCTGCAAGGTCGCGATGTCGGATGCCCACGTCTGCCCGCAGTGAATGGATATCCGACTTGAGTTCCGATCTCAGTTCCGCGAGATCGCTCTTCGTCGCCATCTCTGAACGCATCTCGCCCATCTCGGCGCGTATGTCGCGCAGGATGCGAAGAATGAGACTGTCGGGTTCGTTGCTCATGTGGCTTTCATACCACACTGCCCGGCAAGCGCAAACGGCGGCCTGAAGGCCGCCGTTGCATATTGCCGGCTATGACCGATAGCGATCAGCTGCCGGCACCGCCCAGCGTGGTGACGGCGCGGCGGTTCTGCGACCAGCAGGAGATGTCGTCGCAGACGGCAACCGGGCGCTCCTTGCCGTAGGAGATGGTCTTGAGGCGGCGGGAAGCGACGCCCTTCGAAGACAGATAGTCGCGCGTTGCGGCGGCGCGGCGGGCGCCCAGCGCCAGATTGTACTCGCGCGTTCCGCGTTCGTCGGCGTGCCCTTCGACGACGATCGCATACTGGCTGTATTTGTTCAGCCACTGCGCCTGCTTAGTCAGCGTCTGCTGGGCATCGGCGCGGATCGCCGACGAATCGGTGTCGAAGAAGATGCGGTCGCCGACATTGACGGTGAAGTCCTGGGGCGAGCCGGGCGTCGCCGCGCCGGCGCCAAGGCCGAGGCCTGCCGCGTTGTCCGGCATCTTCTTCGATGCGCAGCCGGCGATGGCGAGCGTCGCGACCAGCGCGATCATGACTGGGTTCGTGGTGAGCTTTGCGATGCGGAGCATCCCGCCTCTCCTTAATATTCGAGTGAAATCATTGAGCGTTGAGTAACCACGTTTGGGTTAACCGCCGCTCAAGGAACATGGTTAACGCTCTCTTGCACGCCGCCGTCCACGGCATGCCATTCCCCGCCACAAGTCGCGCGCACGCTGGGCGGAAATGCGACGAAAACGCGGCGAGGTCATGAAACTTCGCCGCGACGAGACCAATATCGGTCGTGTTTGAAAGCCTATTCGAGCAGCGGCGACCAGGCAGGATCCGACGCGAAATGCGAGGTGGGAATCGGCTGCTCGTTGCGGCCCGTCAGGTCGATCGACACGAGGCGCGGCCCGCCGGCCCCCGGCGCGTCCCGGAAGAACATGATGTAGCGACCGTTCGGCGCCCAGGTCGGGCCTTCCTGCTGGAACCCGCTGGACAGGATGCGCTCGCCCGAGCCGTCGGTGCGCATCACGCCGATCTGGAACTCGCCGCCCGACTGTTTCGTGAAGGCGATCAGGTCGCCGCGCGGCGACCACACCGGCGTCGAATAGGAGCCGCCACCGAAGGAGATGCGGGTCTGGCCCGAGCCGTCGGCGCCCATCGCATAGATCTGCGGCTGGCCGCCGCGGTCGGAGGTGAAGACGATCTTCGACCCGTCCGGCGAATAGGAGGGCGAGGTGTCGATCGAGTTGGAATTGGTGAGCCGCGTCGTCGTGCGGCTGCGCAGGTCCATTGCGTAGATGTTGGAATTGCCGTCGTCGCGCAGCAGGCTCATGATTACCTTCTGCCCATCGGGCGAGAAGCGCGGCGCAAAGGTCATGCCCGGGAAATTGCCGACAAGTTCACGCTGCCCCGTCTCGATCTGCAAGAGATAGACGCGCGGCTGGCCGCTCTCATACGACATGTAGGTGATTTCCTGCCGCGTCGGCGAGAAACGCGGCGTCAGCGCAATCGACTTTCCATCGGAGAGGTAACGCACATTGGCGCCGTCCTGGTCCATAATGGCCAGCCGCTTCTTGCGGTCGTTCTTGGAGCCGGATTCGTCGATGAAGACGACGCGTGTATCGAAATAACCTTTCTCGCCGGTCAGCCGCTCATAGATCGCGTCGGCGATGATGTGGGCGACGCGGCGCATGTTGGCCTTCGAAGAGAAAAACTGTTCGCCCACCAGTTGCTGGCCGGCGAATGTGTCCCAGAGCCTGAATTCGGCCTTCAGGCGGCCGTCTGCCTCCTCGCTGACGCGGCCGGTGACCAGAGCCTGGGCGTTGATGACCTTCCAATCCTCGAAGCGCGGTGCTGCATCCGGATTGGAGATCTTTTCGATGAAGGCTCCCTTGTCGATCGGTGCGAACAGGCCGGAGCGCTGCAGGTCCGCGGCGACGATCTGTGAGATTTCCGATCCCGTACCGTCGCCCGACAGGAAATCCGTGATCGCTACCGGCAGCGGCTCGACCACGCCCTTGTTGACGTCGATCTCGACGAGCGCCCGCGCCGGCAAGGTCGCCATTGCGGCAAAACCCGCGGCGATCGTGACGACCGTCAGAAATGACGCCAGAAATTTCTTCATTCGATTGAACCTCGTTTGTAAATCCTGGAGACGGTCACTTCATCTCGCTTGGATCGAAGTTGATGGTGATCTCCGCCCACGCGTCGTACTTCTTCGCAGGCAAGGTGAAAGGCGAACACCGCTTCACGGCGCGTATCGCCGATTGGGCGAGGCGACTGTTGCTCTCGCCGGAAACCACCGCCGGATCCCTCCTAAGAGCGCCTGAAGGATCGAGTTCGACCTTGACCGAGACACCCTGGCCTTTTGCGCCCACCGCCTCGGTCGGGATGTTCCAGCATCGCGTCACTTGATCGCGAAACCCGGCCATCTCGCTTTCGGACAATTCGGGCGCCTGTCCCGCCGACGCTGCCGCATTCAAACCCACGACGACAACCGAAGCAGACGCCATCTGTCTGACGAGACAAGGCATCCAAACACAGGTTCTCTCTGTCTGATTGACAAGCATAGTCAAAACATCTCGCTCGGATCGAAATTGACCAGCACCTGGTTCCAGCCACTGCCGCCCGCGTATTTTTCGGAGGGCAGATTGTAAGGGGCGCACCGGAGGACGGCCCGCCGCGCCGCCTCGGCGGCGATGCGCTCGATACCGCTTCCGCCGCCACCGGCAACGATCTCGGGAGCACCTTCGACCTCGCCGGCCTGCGTCAAATTCATCTTGATCGAGATCCTCAGACCACTGGCATCAGCAAGACCTGTCGGCGGGTTCCAGCAGCGCCCGATCTGACCGCGTAGCGCATCCATTTCGCTCTGAGACAACTTTGAGCCGCCTGTCGCTTTCTCACCGCCCAGCGCCGCCGCTGAAGGCGAGCGCTTGGCGCCGCCGCCCTTCACCTTTTCCTTGTCTTGGAGCACACTGCCGACCAGGTCCTCAAGCGACTTCGTATCGTCCGACTGCCGCTTGGACGACGCTTCCTCCACGGGCTTCTCGGACGACTTACGGTCGGGCGCCTTGGCACTCTGAGCCGGTGCCGGGCGGGCCTGCGGCGCCGGGGCGGAATTCGGTAGCTTTACCGCGTCTTCCGCCGGCGCCGGCTGCTCTTCGGCAATCGCCTCGGCAACAGCGTCCGGCTTGACCGGCTCGGCTTCCGCTACCTTCTCCGCCGGCTTTTCGGCCGGCTTGGGTTCCGGCTGCTTCACTGGCTCGGGCTTGGGCTCGGGTTCCTTCACCGGCTCGGGTTCCGGTTGCTTGACCGGTTCCGGCTTCGGCTCGGGCTCCTTTACCGGCTCCGGCTTGACTTCTTCCTTGGGCGCCGGCACCGGCGCGACCTCCGTAGCGGGAACCGGCTTCGGCTCCTCTTTCGGCTTCGGTGTCTCTTCCGGCTTGGGTTTTGCGATCGGCTTCGGTGCAGGAGTGACGGACTCCGCTATCTTCACCGGCTTCGGCTTGCCGTCAGGAGTCGGCGGATTGTCGGTATCGACGTCGTTGTCGCCAACCTTCTGGGCGTCGGGCACGACATCGGGGCGCGTCGTCGGCGTCGGCGCCGCCGTTTCAGCCATCGGCGCCTTCTTGTCGCCCTGCTGGATCTGCGTCAGCTCCGAAAGCGGCACGATGTCCACCGGCAGCGCCTCGACGTCGGAGACCTCGAGCGGCGCAGGCGCCGACAGCGCGAACAGGCCGAAGCCGAGCAGCGCGGCGTGCAGGACAACCGATGTGGTAAGACCGGCCTTCATCCCAGACTCAGGTGCCCTGTTCCGGCAGGCTGACCAGGCCGATGTTCTTGAAGCCCGCCGAGCTGATCACGGCCATGACCTTCATCACCGTGCCATAGTCGGCCATCTTGTCGCCGCGGATGAAGATGCGTTCCTCGTAGCCGGTCTTGGCGATCGCCTGCAGCTTCGGCACCACCTCGTCCATCGGGATCTCCGTCTCCTGAAGGTGTATCTGGCCGGACTGGTTCACCGAAATCGTGATCGGCTGCGTGTCGGCGTTCATCGCCTTGGCCTGCGTCTCCGGCAGGTCTATCGGCACGCCGACGGTGAGCAGCGGGGCTGCCACCATGAAGATGATGAGCAGCACCAGCATCACGTCCACGAAGGGCGTGACGTTGATTTCCGACATCAGGCCGTGATGGCGTCCGCGCCGCCTGTGGCCGCGCCCGCCCCGTCCAGACCCCGCGGAGCCTACCGACATTCCCATCGTTCAGTCCTCAGGCTGCCCGCTGCTGCGGTATTTTTTCATCGATCTGGCGCGAGAGTATGGCCGAGAACTCGTCGGCAAAACCCTCCATGCGAACCGCTATCTTGCCAGCGTCCGACGACAGCTTGTTGTAGGCGATGACGGCGGGAATTGCGGCGAGCAGGCCGATGGCGGTAGCAAGCAGCGCCTCCGCGATGCCGGGCGCAACCACCGCAAGGTTGGTCGACTTGGAGCCGGCGATCGCCTGGAACGAGGTCATGATGCCGACCACCGTGCCGAACAGGCCGATGAACGGCGCCGCCGAACCGATGGTGGCGAGGAAGCCCAGCCGGCCCTCCAGCCGCTCCATCTCGCGGGTCAGCGCCAGATCCATCGCCTTGTCGATGCGGTTCTGCAACCCGATCGGCGACTTCGCGCCCTTCTCGAAACTCTTCTTCCATTCGCGCATGGCAGCGACGAAGATAGAGCCCATGCCGGTCGGCTTGCGTTCCGATAGCGTCCGGTAGAGATCGTCCAGCGACTGCCCGGACCAGAACACCTGCTCGAAGCGGCTGAGCGACCGGCGCATGCGCGCGTAGGCGAGGACCTTGTCGACCACGATCGCCCAGGTCCAGATCGAGGCGCCGAGCAGGCCCAGCATCACCAGCTTCACGACCCAGCCGGCCTGCAGGAAAAGCGCCCAAACTGACAACTGCACGCCCGGCTCGGCGAGAGGTAGGTTTTCCATCGTCAGACAGTCCTTAAAGATATCCGGGCGTCGGCCCCCGGCCAGCCCCTGGCAGCATTCCGTCTCGATAGTGCGGCGCGATAGGCGCGCCCGCCCAGAAATCTGCCGATCCGGCCTTTTCGGGGCAAAGTTTGGTGAAACGAAGGCGTTGGGAGACACCGACGGTTTTCACCAAATCCTTCATGAACGGTTAGGGTTAACGAGAGGTTAGGATCGGACTTGCCCAGTTCGATCCAGCACGACATGGCGGACGGACCGGCGACCGGAGGATGGGTCGATGTCCGGCTGGATCGAAAAATCTGGCCGTCAGCCGCCCACACGCGTCAAGCTTGCAGTATATGCAAATCATGATGACCAAGAAGCTTCGCGCGATTTTCGACGCACTGAACCGTGCCTTGTCCTGGCCGCTGTTCAACCGGATGGGCTCGCGGGGCCGTCTTGTCGCCGGCGAGGCGCGATCCGTGCGGGGCCGGGCATTTGTCACCACCGGCACGGGCAATGTCGTGGAGATCGGCAAGGGCGCCCGCTTTCAGGGCAGCGTCAAATTCATGGGCGACGACAACAAGGTGCTTATCGGCAGGAATTGTTTTTTCAACGGCAGAATCACCCTGAGGGGAAGCGGCCAGACCGTCGTGTTTGGGGATCAATCCGCCGCCCAGGGCGTCTACATCCTTTGCGCCGAGAATTGCGACGTCCACATCGGGAAATGGTGCATGTTCTCCCGGGAGATCGAGATCCGGACCTCGGACGGGCATTCGGTCATCGACCGCGAAACTGGCGAGCGGGTGAATTCGGCGGCTTCGATAGAGATCGGCGACCATGTCTGGGTCGGCATGCGGGCGATCGTCAACAAGGGCGCGGTCGTTCCGTCCGACACCATCGTGGCGGCAACGTCTTTCGTGAATGGCCGGTTCGAGGAACAAGGCGTGATCCTGGCGGGCGCGCCGGCGCGAATCGTCAAGCGCGGGGTGACCTGGAGCAGCGTGCGAAAGCCCGCCTTCGACAGGCGCGAAATGGACCGCTGGAAAGGCTGAGATCCTTCTACCCTGCGGCGCGTTGGCCCTTCGGTAGGAAGGCCGGCAGCCATTCCTTCGGGAAACGCCGGGGCCTGCCGTTCTCGCCGACGATCGCGGCCTCCACCCGCGCCTTCACAAGCACGTCACTGCCGCGCGAAAGGGTCTGCGCCATGAAGATCCGCGCGCCGGAGATATCGTCGGTGCGGGTGTCGACGGTCAAAATGTCGTCGATGCGGGCCGGCGCGACGAAATCGATCTCCATGCGCCGGACCACCCAGGCGATGCGCTCGCCATGCTTGCCGTCGGCCAGCTCGGTATGATGCACGCCGGCCATGCGCAGGAAGTCCGAGCGGCCGCGTTCCAGGAATTCGAGGTAGCGGGCATGGTAGACGACGCCGGAGAAATCCGTGTCCGCATAATAGACGCGCGCCGCCAGCCGGTGGCCGGTGTCGGTAAGCATGCCCGTCAGCCCGGCAGTCAGGGCGGAATCTTCACCATGATCGCCCATCGCTCTTTCCTTTTCCAAGACTTGCTGACACCTATCGCCGCGACGAACCGGATGGCACTTATGGTTGGGATGTTCAAGGCCTGCATGCTGGCGGTGATACTGGCCGCGTCACTGGTATTTCCGGCGGCAGCCGCCAGCTTCTCGGCCAAGCGCGGCATCAACCTCGACATCTGGACCACTTGGCCGCCCGAGGCTCGATGGGGCGAACCAAGCGTCATCCTGCCCTTTCCGGAATGGCGAAAATTCCTCAAGCCGGCCGATCTGGAGGCGCTGAAGGCCGACGGTTTCGACTTCGTGCGCATGCCGGTCGATCCCGTGCCGTTCCTGTCCGACCGATCCGCATCCTTGACCGACGACCTGCTGCTGTCGGTCCGCGACTCGGCGCGTCTGGTCAACGCCGCCGGGTTGAAGGTGGTGGTGGACATGCACATCGTGCCGGCCGGAGGAAACCGCAGCCTCGGCACCGGGGAGGTGCTGACTGACGACGCCATGTTCGACCGCTATGTCGAACTGCTGCGCCGCATGGCCCGCACGCTCGCCACGGAAGACCCGTCGATGGTGGCGCTCGAACTGATGAACGAGCCGACGCTGGGCTGCGAAGGCGCCGAGGCCAAGGCATGGGCCGAGAAGCTGCACCGGCTCTTCGCGGCGGCGCGCGCGTCGGCGACCCGGCTCACCCTGATACTCACCGGCTCCTGCTGGAGCAGCGCCGAAGGCCTCGCCGCGCTCGACCCGAAGGCGTTTCCCGACGACAATCTGATGTGGGGCTTCCACGCCTACGACCCGTTCATCCTGACGCATCAGGGCGCCACGTGGACCGGAGATTTCATAAACTACGTCGCCGGCATCCCCTATCCGCCCGACAGCGTGCCGCGCGAAACGCTTGATGCGACGATCGCCAAGGTGAAGGCGAAGATCGACGCGGAGGCACCCTGGGCGAAACGTTCCGGCATGAAAAGCTACCTCGACGAGTTGATGGGCGAGATCGACACCAAGGAGAAGCTCGCGGCGTTCCTGGACAGGCCGTTCGCCACCGTCGCGGCCTGGGCGAAGAAGAACAGCGTCGCGCCGCAAGATATCCTGTTCGGCGAATTCGGCATGATCCGGCAGGAATACAACAAGTCTTACATCGCGCCGCCTGACCAGCGCGCCGCCTACTATCGCGACATGATCGCCCATGCGGAGGACCATGGTTATGCATGGTCGATCTGGAGCTACGGCGGGGCGTTCGGCGTCGTCGAATCCTTCGAAGGCAGGAAGGCCGAGCCGGAGGTGCTGGATATGGTGCGGGAGCTTCCCTAGGCGGCATTTCCCGCACGCGGTATAGGCCCGCCATGACCCACGCCATCATGTGGCCTCGACGGGCCGGGGTCACCAAGTTCGATCGACAGTATCTCCGGCGGCATACCGAAGCGCACCGGCAGGATGCTGCATCCGAGCCCGCCCGAGACGATGAGGTGACGGCCGTCCTCCTCGATATGGCCGTAGGCGTAGCGGTTGCCGAAGCGCGACGGCACCACCGGCGCGTAGCCGAACAGCCGCACCTGTCCGCCATGGGTGTGGCCCGACAGCGTCAGCGAAATGCGCTGCCGGACTTTTGGAAAAATATCCGGCTCATGCGCCAGCAGGATCGCCGGCGCATGGTCGGTGATCTTTTCCAGCGTGCCCTTCAGATCGTCCAGCCCATGAAAGCCCTTGCGGCCCCAACGCTTGCCGGGGCGGAGCGCGAGCTGGTCGCCGAGCCCGGCAATCCAGAACGGTTTTCCGTCCTTCTCCAGCCGCACGGCATCATTTTCCAGAACCGGAATACCTGCCTTCTCCAGCGCGGCGCGGGCGATCGTCGGCCCCTTCCCGGCTTTCTGCGCAGCAAGATCCTCCCACCAGTCATGGTTGCCCAGCACGGCATGAACGCCGAGCGGCGCCTTCAGGCCGCCCAGCACTGGTGCCCATTCGGTCGCCTTGACCCAGTCGGTCGCCAGGGCCGTACCACTGACATAGTCGCCGAGCAGCACGATGACATCGGGCTCCAGCGCGTTGGCGCGCTCCACCAGTTCTGCGATCCGTTCGGGCGGCATCCATGGCCGGCAGGCATGGATGTCGGCCAGCGCCACAATACGCAATTTCAGATCGCCCGGCCAGCCGGGCGGCTTCAGTGCATAACGCTTCACCCGCGTTAAAAGCTGCGGCTCGACGCCGAAGGCGTAGCCGCCCAGCGCCAGCGTCGCCGCAAGCGAACCGCCGACAAGTTTCAGGAAGCCGCGTCTGGTGATCATGGAATATCCGCATCCGCAGGGAACGTCGCATCGCCAGCGAAGATATGGCGCGTCAATGCGCCCACACGCCGGCCGGATTCAGGAGATTCGGTGCAGGAAGCGATGGCGATTGTTTCGCTAGGCGCGCTTCGGGCTCTTGCCGTCGACGGCCACCTGCCCCTGATGCCTGAAGCAGGAGCAGGAGCAGACAAAAAGTGACCGTATCCAAAATGCAGGCGACGCACGTCTTTTAAGCTGCAGGTCTCTGCCGCAAGACGTCACTGCACGACGAGCAATCACTCTGTGGTTTCTGATGCGACCATCATGCCGCAGTCGGTCCGTCGGGATCGTCGAACCCTCCAGGTGCGATCCGGGCGATTTCTGGTCGCCCGCCTCTGATCAACCGGAGAGCCGGTTTGCGCGGCGTCGCGGTTCCGCTGCGATCGAGAGCCTCCTTTTCCCGCCTCGCCGCCTCCGGCTGATAGAGCACCTGATCCAGGCGAACAGATTCCTCTCTTCCGTCCTGACCCGGGAGCCTGAATTCCTGACCCTCGGATTGGCCGAGCAGGGCAAGTCCACGGAATGTGGTGATTGGCAGGAAAAGGCCGATGGGCGAGGTCATCCGGTCATGCGAGATGATGCGCGTGTCCGGACCGCGTCCATCGACACTGAACACCACCCGGCTGCTCAGTGTTGCGACGTCAGCAGGTACGTCATCGCGGAAGACAACTTGCGCCGTATTGATCTTGCGCCTGAGCAACGGCGCCATAGGATCGTCCATGCCGAGGCAGCGGTCGAGCATAACTTCGAGGATCGTCAAATCCTTGGTGGTAAGGATACAAGCATCATGTGACATCGCAGTTCTCCATCGCTCCGCAAGGGAGCGCTCAGATTGAGACGACAGTGGAGAATCCCCTGGCCGCGGCCGGCGCAGGGGCTGCTATCCCGTGATAAGACAACCTCCGAACAGCGAGAGGCGAGAAAACACTGGAGCGTCGATCATGATGTCCGCAGTTCGCTATCCGCGGCGTGAGGAGTAGAAACGCCTCCCTTGTTTTCGACGCTCTCGACCGTGAGCCGATGTATCCGGCCATCGCGCGCCGCCCAGTCGATGGACTGTCCGGCCGAAAGGCCGATGAGGGCAACGCCGATCGGCGTCAGAACCGATATCTTTCCCTCCGCGATGTCGGCCTGTCCCGGGAATACCAGCGTGACAGTCCTCGCCTCGCCTGCGTCGGTCGTGAACCGCAACGTGGAACCCATCCGAACGACGTCCCACCGCAGTTCGGGCTCCTCCACCACCCGCGCACGATCAAGTTCTGCGAAAAGTTCATCCGCGACTGTCGGGTTCTTTCCAGAGATCGATCCCGCCAGGCGTACAAGCGCGTCGTGATCCGAGCGCGTCATGGCGATCGAAGGCTTACGGTATTTCACGGGGTTGGGAGCCATTTCTGACCTCCTTGTACACTTTGACCGCCTTTTGGCGCGCAGCACGCCCAGCGGATTCATTCATCTGACTTGGAATGGATGTCGCACTTGATGGCGGGAGAACGCTTCAGCGGAAAACCGGCCTATTCCCGCGGCCGGGTGCGACGCAACCGGGCCGGGGACTACTGTCCCGCGATAGGACAGACCCTGTAAACAGTCTCGATGAAGAGCATGGCCCGGTTCATGCTCCATGAAGTGGGAAAATTCCGCCGGAATGTCAAGCAATACTGCAAGTTGCGCGAGCCATTCGATGTTCTGTCACAAATTTCCGGGAGCGTAGAACAATCTACCCGTCTACCTCCGACCCGAATGCAAAAAAGATCGATCCGCAGCGGTGACGCTACGCCACTTGGTGTCATTTTTTATCGCATCAGTGCGTTATTTTTGGGGATATGGAACATTTTCCTACATTTCGGGCCTTCAAAAGAGCCTGCGACAGAACCGAATTGAGAAAGACCCGATTGAACGCCCGGCAAACATCAGGTCCGATAAATACCGCGACCCATCAACTCGCTGACGCCCGCGAGGCGCTCGAGCACGAGGATTGCGATCACCGCCAGCCCCATCAGCATCACCGAGGCTGCGGCGATAGTCAGGTTCAGATCGGCTTTCATGTTGCTAGCCATGGCCACCGGCAGCGTGTAGACGCGCGGGCTGGTGAGAAAGATCGTCACCGAAACGTCGTCCATCGAGAAGGCAAAGGCAAAGATGAAACCGGTGGCGATGCCCGTGCGCGCAAGCGGCAGCAGCACCCGCCGCAGTGCCTGTCCTTCGGTCGCGCCGAGGCTCATCGCGGCATCCATCAGCGTCGGCGGGATCGACGAGATCACTGCCAGGCTGGTGCGTATGGTGTAGGGCAACGTTACCAGCACATGAGCAAGGACGATCCGGGCGAGGTTCGATTCCAGCCCGATCGTCGCGAAGAATACCAGCAGTGAAAAGCCGGTCACGACTCCCGGAACGATGATCGGCGCGAGGAACAGGCCGTTGAGAAAGGCGGCGCCGGGGAAACTCGCGCGGGCAAGGCCGAGAGCGGCCATGGTGCCGAGAAGAGACGAGATCGCGGCGGAGACGACGGCGGCGATCAGGCTGATCCAGAGGGCGGAAAGGAAATATTGGTCGGCGAAGAAGCGGGCGTACCATTGCAGCGAAAGGCCAGGCGGCGGGAACCTGCCGATGGAGCTCCGCGATTCCAGCGACATGACGATGGTGCAGACCAGCGGCAGGACAAGCACGGTGACACCGGCGACGACCAGAAGGCAGACGCAGGCAAAGGTGATCCGGTCTACATACCGCTTCACCGGCCTTGCTCCACGGCAAAGGCCCGGCTGGCGAGGCGCCGCGCGACGAAACCGATGAGGAAAACGATCACCAGCGAGATCACGAGCATGGCGATCGACAGCGCGGCGCCACTTGGAAAATTACCCATGTTGCTGAACCGGTTGTAGATGAGGGTCGTGACGAAGGTGACCTTGCCTCGGCCGAGCAGGAGCGGAATGATGAAGGCGCTCAGCCCCAGTGTGAACACGACGAGGAATGCCGAAAGCACGCCGGGCAGGCAGAGCGGCAGAACGACCTTGAGATGCGCCGAGGTTGCGTTCGCGCCGAGCGACATCGCCGCTTCGAGATAGCGGGGATTGATGTCCTGTATCGATGCGACGAGCATCAGGCAGGAAACCGGGAAGGCGAAGCTGAACAGGCCGAGCATGACCAGAAGCTCGGCCATCTCGCGGCTGCTCATCGGCGCGTTGACGAGAAAGGCAAGCTGACGGCCGAAGCCGATCGGCCCCAGTGCGATCATCAGCGCATAAATCTTGGCGAGACCGCTGAGGAAGAGCAGCAATACGAGCCCGGCGATCGCCATCTTGCGGACAATGTCGGGCTGGCGGCGGGCCAGATGGTGCGCGACAGGATAGCTCAGCGCAACCGTGCCAAACGCAGCGAGGAACGAAAGCCGCAGGGTCTGCCACAGATAGATGAGATAGGCCGGCTCGAAGATCTGGCGATAGTTGTCCCATGTGAACGGCGCGTCGGCAGTGGCGCCGACGCGGCCGGGAACGAAGGTGCGAAGGCTCTCCTGCGCCGTTACGAACAGGGGCAGGAGGAAAATGACCATGTAGAACAGGACCGGCAGGGAAATGATGGCCAGTCGCCATCGGGCACTCAGCATCGAACCGCCTTTTGCCAGACCTGCGGCGAGAACGTGTTGGCTCCCACCGCAGATGCCATTTTGATGATGGAGTTCAAAGGAAAGGCGCGATCTCCTTTTCCCAACGCTGGGTCCATTCGTCGAGATGCTGCCCGACATAGGCCCAGTCCATCGGGAAAACGTATTTGGCGTACTCCTCCTCGGTGAAGGCCAGGTACTTCTGGGCCTCGCTGACCTTGGCCTTGCTGTTGGCCGGTATGCTGCCGACGGCGGTGCAGAAAGCCTCGTTGTTTTCCGGGCTCAGCATGTCGTTGATCCAGGCCTTGCCGACCGCTGCTTTGTCTGTCTGGACGACGATCCAGCCTTCCATCGCGATACCGGTCTTGAAACCGCTGTCCTCCGGCATGCGGGCGAGGCGTTCGACGGGCGTCACGGTCTCCGCGCGCTGGAAGCCGCTGGAGGTCTGGAACGTGACCGCCGTCTCGCCGGTGGTCAGCGAGGTGAAGGTGTCGGCGTCCGACAGCGAGACGCGGCCGATATTGCCCATCTCGGCCAATTGCTTGACAAAGGCCCAGGCCGATTCGAGGTCCTTCTCGCTGCCGCCGAGAGCATAGGCGATCGAGATCATCTGCATGTTGGCGCTGGACTGCGGCGGCTGGAACAGCACGAGGCCCTTCAGCCGCGGGTCGAGCAGGTCACGGATGTTGGTGATCGGAAACGGACAGGTCTCCTTCATGTAACCCCAATGCAGCCCCATGATCGAACGTGGGATTGCCTTGAGGTTGCCGGCCGCATCCTTCATGAACAGTTTGCTCGGAACGTCTTTCGCGTTCGGAATTTCGTCGAGCGTGAACGTCTCGACCCAGCCTTCGGCGATCATCGAGGAAAACACGGCGTCGTAGCCAGCGACGACATCGTAGTCGGATTTCGGCCAGGTCGTCTTGATCTTGGTCAGCGTGGCCGTCGCATCTCCGGCGTGGACGTCGTAGGTCACGTCATAGCCGGCAAGCTTGCCGCTGATCGCCTTGATGTTCTCGATGTAGTTGCCGCCCCAGTCGATGACGGTGACCTCCTTGCCTTGCGCCTGGGCGATGGATGGAAAGCAGTTCGCGAATCCGGCGGCGGCGGAAGAGAGAAGTGCGGTCTTGAGTATCGTGCGTCTGTCGATCGTCATGTGGTTCCCCTTGTTGGCGTTAAGATCGTCATGGCATGCGATGGGACGGCCGGTGGTCAGTCCTCCTCCACGTATCCGATGTCCTGGAGGTCAAAGGTCAGTTCGACCGGGTCACCGGCGGCAAGGCCGGAAGGCGCGCCGCGGTCGAGAGCTGAAAAGGCGTCCAGGCCGTCGACCTCGCAGAGGCATTCCACGTCCTGGCCGAGGAAGATGACCGTCCTGATGCGCGCGGGGATGCTGGCTACTCCCGCGGTCACATCGCCCGGGCGCCGGACACGCACCCTTTCGGGCCGGACAAAGGCCTGGACCTTGCGGCCGCGCGGCAGATGTTCCGGCGCGGCTATCGCAAGTGAAGGCCCGCACCTCAGCACCGGTTTGCCCGCTTCGTCGACGACCTGGCCGGGCAGCCAGTTGCTGCGGCCGACGAACTCCGCCGTGAAGCGGTTGGCGGGCCGGCGATAGATGACCTCCGGCCGGTCGTCCTGCAGGATGCGTCCGCGATTCATCACCATGACGCGGTCAGCGAGGCTCAGCGCCTCCTCCTGATCATGGGTGACGATGATGGTGGTGACGCCGGCCTTCTGGAGGATGAGCTTGAGGTCGGAGCGCAGATGCTCGCGCAGCTTGGCGTCGAGCGCCGAAAGCGGCTCATCGAGCAGCAGGATCTGAGGCTCGGTGGCCAGCGCCCGCGCCAACGCCACCCGCTGCTGCTGGCCGCCGGAAAGATGTGCCGGCAAGCGCTCCGCCATTGCGCCCATACGCACGATGTCGAGGTAGCGGCGCACCCTGGCTTGCGTGTCGCCCGCGGAGACGCCGCGATGACGCGGCCCGAAGGCGACGTTCTGCGCCACGCTCATATGCGGGAAGAGCGCATAGTCCTGGAAGACCACGCCGATATTGCGCTCATAGGGCTTGCTTGCCGAGATTTCAGTATTTTCGATCAGTATCCGCCCGCCATCGGGCCGTACAAAGCCCGCGATCATGCGCAACGTGGTGGTCTTGCCGCAGCCGCTCGGCCCGAGCAATGCAACGATCTCGCCGCGATCCAGCCGGAAGGTGGAACCGTCGACGACCTTGTCGCCGCCGTAGGATTTAGTCAGCCCATCGATCGTCAGCATGGGATGCCGAGGTAGTGGCGACACCCTAGAATTCCTTGAGATTGTCACGGAAGGTCGGTCCGCCATAGGCGGAGCGGACCGCGCCTCGCTTCCGCAGCGCGGGCATCAGGCCGTCGGTGAATTCGGCGACAACCTTGCGGGAATGGCGCAACATGGGCGCGCTGATCAGGAAGCCGTCGCCGCCGACTTCATTCATCACCTTGATCATCTTGTCGGCGACCGTGTCCGGCGAGCCGACGAAGTCGAGGTCGGGATCGCCCGCCTCGTCATATTCGGCCAGCGCCAGTTGCCGAAGCGTCTTGCCCGAGCCCTTCTGCGAGAAACGTTCCAGCGATCCTTGGCCGCCATTGGTAGCGAGGTCGGGCAGCGGCTTGTCGGGATCGAATTGCGACAGGTCGATATTGGTGAAAGCCGACATCGAGGCCAGGGATTGGACGACGGAAGCGGGATCGTCGAGCAACCGCTTGCGCTTCGCCTGCGCCTCGGCATCGGTCTCTGCAACGGTCGGATGGGTGAGGAACAGCACCTTGACGTCATCCGGGTTGCGGCCGGCCTCCGCCGCGAGTTGCCGGATGCGGCCGCGATATCGCTTCATGCCCTCTACACCGCGCGCAAGCCCGATGATCGCCTCGGCATGGGTGGCAGCGAACTTCAGGCCCCGTTCGGAGGCGCCGGCCTGCACGAAGACCGGCCGGCCCTGCGGCGGTCGGGCTGTGTTGAGCGGCCCCCGCGAGCTGTAGAATTTGCCCTTGAAATTGACCGGCCTGACCTTGGTGTGGTCGGCATATACGCCGCCTTCGCGATCCAGCACGACAGCGTCCCTGTCCCAGGATTCCCACAGCCTGCAAGCGAGATCGACGAACTCGTCGGCCATCTCGTAGCGCAGGTCGTGCGGCGGCAGCGCGTCGAGCCCGTAGTTCTGTGCGGCGAGATCCTCGCTGCTGGTAACGATGTTCCAGCCGAAGCGGCCATTGGCGATGTGGTCCGCGGTGGCGCACAGCCGGGCCAGTTGGAACGGATGGTAGCTTAGCGTCGACATGGTCGACACGACGCCGATGCGCGATGTCGACGCCGCCATGATGGTCGCCAGCGGAAAGGGATCGTGCAGCGGTGCGAACATCGAATATTTCAGCGCCGTTTCCGCGCTGCCGCCGTAGACGTCGGAGATCATCAGCGTATCCGCGATCATCACGAAGTCGAAGCAGGCCTGCTCGAACTGGCGCGCCATCTCGACATAGGTCTTGCCGTCCCATGGCGACGTGCTCATGCCGACCGATCCGCGCCAATCGCCGGAGCCGAAGGCCAGGAACCAGGCCATATGGAATTTCGTCACCGCCATGCCCGTCCACGTCCCGTTTCAAGCACTTCGAAGGTCTGGAAGTTCCGGGATTATGATGCGGGGGAAACGACCCCAGCAATGACGCGAACACACTACGCGGGCGGTCGGGAGCACTCGAAATCCGTGCGTGCTCCGGCCTGCCGCTGCATCAGCAGCGCTCCCGATCGGCAAATGGGTCAGGCAGATTGACGGCCTATCGATATCCGCCGCCGGCCACCGTGATCGTCTGGCCGCTTATGTAGCCGCTCTCCTCGGCGGCCAGGAAACACACCGCATTCGCGATATCCTCGCCTGTCGCCAGGCGGCCGGCCGGAATATGCGCGTACAAACGCGCCTGCTCCTCGAATGGCAGGGATCGGAAACGCTGCGTGATGCGGGCATCCTCCCCCGGAAGCGTAAGTCCGGGGCTGACCGCGTTCACCGAAATGCCAAAGCCGCCGAGATCGTTGGAAAGCTGCTGCGTCATGCCGATTACCGCCGTCTTGCAGGTGATATAGGGCAACCTGCCGCGCACCGTGCCGACGGGTCCGAAGACACCATCCTTGAGCGACGACGAGATGTTGACGATGCGCCCGTATCTCTTCTCCTTCATGCCGCCGACGAGGCCACGGCAGAAGCGCATCCCGCTCGACAGGGTGAGCGAAACGACGAAATCCCATTGCTCGTCGGAAATGGTCTCCACATCGTCGCCGGGCTCGGTCCCGCCACCACCGACATTGTTGACCAGGATGGCGGCCGGTCCGAGATCCGCCTGCAGGATTCGGCACGTTTCGGCGACCTGCTGCGATGACGTCGCATCACACTCATAACCGAAAAAGCGCTGGCCGCGCCGCCCCTTGCCCTGCGTGATCCTGACCATGTCGACCGGCTTCAGGTCGACCGCGGCAAGGTCGGCGCCCTTTGCCCACAGCGCCTGGCAGATCGCGGCGCCTATGCCCTCGGCCGCGCCGGTAACAACCGCAACTCTTCCTTCAAATGAGGGCATTGCCAAGACTCCATCGCATGATTGTTTATCGCCCGCCGAGATGGGTCGGGCCCTGGGTCAGATCACGGCCTCGATCAGGAAAGGTCCGCGTTGGGCCAGCGCAGCGGCAAAGGCGCTCCGGAACCCTTCGGGTGTGTCGACACGGAGGCCTTCGACGCCCATGCCCTTTGCCAGGTGCACCCAATCGAGATGAGGGTCGTCCAGTTCGAGCATGCGCCTTGCATTCGGCCCGGCCTTTTCGACGCCGACATTGCGCAGCTCTGCCTCGAGAATGCGATAGGCCCGGTTGGCGAAGATGATAGTGACGACGTCGAGCCGCTCCCGCGCCTGCGTCCACAACCCCTGCAGCGTGTACATGCCGCTGCCATCCGCCTGAAGGCCGATCACTTTGCGATCCGGGCAGGCGACCGCGGCACCCGTCGCCAGGGGAATGCCGATGCCGATCGCACCGCCGGTCAGCGAAAGGTAGTCGTGCGGGGCGGAACCCCGGGACTGGTTGAAGAAGCTGACGGCCGAGGTCAGCGCCTCATCGCAGATGATGGCCCCCTCGGGCATCATGCGGGCGACAAGCGTCGCTATCGCCTCCGACGTCAGCACGCCATTGTCGATCTTCGCCGCATCCTCGTTCGGCCGGGCGATGCCGGCGACCTTGGACGGCGAGGCGCCGAGCTCCGCGGCCAGGCGCTCCAGCGCATCCTCGAGATCCTGGCCCGGATCGGCAAGGCGGACGACGCGGCAAGCGTCAGGCAGCAGAGGCCCCGGCTTGCCGGGATAGGCAAAGAATGCGACCGGCTCCCTGGAGCCCACAAGGATGACGACATCGATATCCCGCAACGCGGCGAGCGCCAGATCGACGGGATAGGGGATGCGGTCGACGGAAACCCGGCCGGCGCCGCGTTCGATACGGGCGTTGGCGGTTTCCGCAAGCAGGCGCGCGTCGCTCCTGGCGGCAATCGAACCGGCTATGGCGAGCGCATCGGCCCGAAGGGCTGGGCCGCCGAGGAGGATTGCAATCCGTCCGCCCGAACGCAGCGCCTCGGCAGCCTCCTTCATTTGATCATCATCCGTCGTCGCCGGTCGATCCAGCGCCGCGGGACGCACCGCCTCGGCCGGCGCGTCGCTCCAGGCGCTGTCGGCGGGCAGGATGAGCGTACTGACGCCAGGCGCCGTCACGGCGTGTCGGTAGGCCGCCTCCGCATCGGCGGCGAGCGTTGCCGCACTGCCGACACGGCCGACCCACTGCGACATGGGTCGCGCCAGACTTTCGATATCGCTGGTGAGCGGCGCGTCCAGCGCGAGGTGATAACTGGCGTGATCGCCCACCACGTTGATCATGGGCGTTCGCGCGCGTCGCGCATTGTGCAGATTCGCAAGCCCGTTCGCCAAGCCCGGCCCCAGATGCAGAAGCGTCGCGGCCGGCCTGTCGGCCATACGACCATAACCATCGGCCGCGCCCGTCACCACGCCTTCGGAGAGACCCAGAACGCAACGCATGCGGGGATTGCGGTCCAGAGCGGCGACGAAGTGCATTTCGGACGTGCCGGGATTGGCAAAACAGACATCCACGCCATTCGCCAGCAGGACTTCACACAGCAGGTCGGCACCGTTCACGACAAACTCTCCAGCGACACCCGCCGCTTTCCCATCGGTTCTGTTCCACCGCTGCCTAGAACAAGGGACGAAGGCAAAAAAGGCGACTACCGCGAGCAGGATAAAATGAGGGCGCTGAGGCGAAAAACCCCGCATGGCCATCCGCGCATCCGCAATTTATCTCTGCCCCGACGGCTCAGGGCCGCCGCCGGCTGCTTGCTGCGATAGCGGCCAATGGCTCCGACCGGCGCATTTTTCCTGGAGGCAGTTTCGTGTCCGATATCGTGAGCAGACCCAACAATCCCCTGTTCGGCGCAAATCGCCTGAAGATCGGAATCTTCGGAACCAATGGGAAAGGCTCCGCCCATACGCTGGTGCCTGAAGCATTCAAGCCAAGCTGGGACAATGTCCTCAACACGGCACGCATCGCCGACGATGCCGGCTATGAGGCGATCGTCGCCTACGCGCGCTGGAAAGGCTATATCCAAGGCCGCGTCTCGCACCCTTCCGGCATCATTCTCGATCCCTTCACCTACGCGGCCGGCGTCGCGCAGGCGACCTCGCATGCGGCGATCTTTGCCACCAGCCACGCACCGACGATCCATCCCATCGCCGCGGCCAAGCAGTGTGCCACGATCGACATCATCTCCAACGGCCGTCTGGTGCTGAATGTGGTCGCAGGCTGGAACAAGCCGGAACTCGAGATGTTCGGGGCGCCGCTCAAGGAGCATACCGAGCGCTACGAGCATCTGGCGGAATGGCTGCAGATCATCGAGCGCCTGTGGAGCGAGAACGAGGAGTTCGACCATGAAGGCAAATTCTTCAAGATCATCAAAGGCATGTCGATGCCGAAGCCGCTCCAGGCTCCGCGCCCACCGATCATGAGTGCCGGCGGTTCGGATACCGGGCGGCGCTTCGCCTGCGAACATGCCGACATCTGCTTCCTGCTCCTGCATTCGGAGGATCCGAAGGAATGGGAGCAGCAGATCTCGGCCTACAAGAAATTCGCGCGCGAGGAATTCGGCCGCTCTGTGCAGGTCTGGACCTATGCGCCGGTTGTCCAGCGGGACACGATGAAGGAAGCGCAGGACTACCTCCACCACTACGCCGTCGAAAACCAGGACAAGGACAGCGTCGACGGCTGGATCGCCGGCAATGCCGCTACGGCGAAGGGCATGTCACCCGAAACCTTGCAGAACCTGAGAACACACTTCGCCGCGGGCGGCGGCGGCAACCAGCTCGTCGGCACTGCCGACCATATCGCCGAAAAGCTGCACCAGCTTTCCGATGCGGGCCTCGATGGCATCCTCTTCACCTGGGTGGATTTCATGGACGGCCTCCAGCGCTTCAACCGCGACATCATGCCCATGCTGGAGATGCGCGGGCTGCGCGCACCGTTCAAAGCCTCGGCCCAACACGCCGCATAAGGAGATTGCAAATGGACGCGAACACGCAAGCGAACGTCCCGGTGTCGCGCGAAAGCGCGTTGCCCGAAAAGAAATACATCGACGTCGGGGGCATTCGCACCGCCTACCACGAATCAGGCTCGGGGCCAGAGACGATCGTGTTCGTCTATGGCGGCAACTTCGGCGGCGCCGAAGCCTCGTCCAGCGCAGCTGTGTGGAACCTGAACTTCGTGCCGTTGTCGCAGAAATACCGTGTCATCGCATTCGACAAGCTCGGCCAGGGCTATACCGGCGTGCCGCTTCGCGACGAGGACTATACGATGTCGGCGGTGGTCGCTCATGCGCGCGACTTCATCAGGGCGCTGAAATTGCCGCCGGTCCATATCGTCGGCCATTCGCGCGGCGGCTTTGCTTCGGCACGGCTGACGCTCGAATGTCCGGAACTCATCCGTTCGCTGTCGATCGTTTCCAGCGGCACGCTGAGCCCCGGCGTCGGCACGAACGAAGTCACCCTGGCAAATCCGCCCTTTCCGCCGTTTACCCGCGAATCGGCGCGCTGGGTCTACGAAAACTACTGCCACAGGCGTGAGGTCGTCACCGAAGAATGGCTCGACGTCGTGATGGATGTGCTGAGCCAGCCCGAATATCGCAAGGGGGTGGCGAAGATGGTCGACGAGAAGCTCGGCGTGCGCCTCTTCCTGCCCGACCTTGCGCGCTACAAGCGCGAGACGCTCGCCTGGATCAATGAAGGCCGACTGCAGCGTCCGACGCAGATCGTCTGGGGTTTCAACGACCGGACCGTGGTCGCGGAACGTGGCGTCGAGATGTTCAACATGGTTTCCGCCCATGAGCGCCGCACCACGCTGAACATCGTCAACGAGGCCGGACATTTCGTCTATCGCGAGAATCCCGAACGCTTCAACGCGCTGCTCGACAGTTTCGTGAACCTCTACCGCGTATAAGGATCCTGGGATGACCAAGCTCACCGAAACATCGGCCACGATCGGCGGCGTCCAGACCCGGATGCTGATCGGCGGCATCAACAGCGGCCCGACGACCATCCTGCTGCATGGCGGCTCGCCCGGCCTGTCGCCCTTCTGCGGCGGTGCGCATCTGTGGGGCGACATTCTTGACCGGCTCGCCCGCGACCGAAGGCTCATCGTACCCGATCTCCTCGGAAGCGGCGGCACCGGCGCCGGCGACGGACCGCTCACCGTCGAGCGCATGGTCGCGCATGTCGCGGAACTCGCCAGGGCGACGGCGAAGGAACCCGTCCATCTTGTTGGCCATGACCTCGGCGGGCTGATCGCGCTGTGGACTGCGATCAACGCGCCGGAGCTGATCGCCGCGCTGACGATCGTCGCCAGTGCGGCAGCATCACCAACGGGCGACGGCGTCGAGAACCTTTCACTGCTCAGCCCGCCGCGGCCGCTGTGGTCGCGCGAATCGCAGGCATGGGCCTATGATCGCCTGTCGTACAGCCATCATCATATCGACAATCAACTGCTTGACCCTTCTGTGGCCGCAGCCGAACTGGCGGGGCACAAGGCCTTTGCAAAGTCCGAAGCGGCAGCGTCCGACAGCGACCTGTTCGTTTCCGTCATGCGGGCCAAGTCGCGATTCTTCCGGGTCGCGCGCGAGGACGGAATCCGGGTCCCCACACAGATCATCTGGGCCAAGAACGATCCGCTCGTATCGGTCGACCACGGCATCTGGCTCTACCGCATCATCGCGGGAAAGCAGCCCGCCGCGCATTTTCACCTGATCAACCGCAGCGGCAGCTTTCCCTTCCGCGAACAGCCTGACGAATTCCTGCGTGTCCTCACCGCGTTCCAGGACGGGCTGATCGCCGAGGCGGCATAGCGAGCTGCGGCAAGCGCTCCCGAACGAAACAGGCGGCCGAGACGGCCGCCTGTTTCGTTGCATTGCGCGCGGCGCAATCCGTGGGATCGACAGTGAAAGTCGTCAGGCTGCGCTGTGCCGCTTCAGCGTCCATTCGGCAATGTCGCATTTACGGGTGAAGTAAACGCCCTCGTGCCCGCTCGCATAGGAAAGCATCTTCTCGATCGTCGGGATCAGCGTCGGCCGGCCGGCCATGTGCGCGTGAAGCGTGATGTCGATCGATTTCGGCCCGCCCTCGCAGGCCTCCGCATAAAGTGCGTCGAACGTATCCTTGAAGCCTTCCCACATCACGCTTGGCGCATTGCGCGACAGCACCCATTGGGTGATGTCGTTGGTGGCGAGGCTCTGGCGCGGCATCATCACGAATGGTCCGGCGCCGCTTTCGACGACGAAGGGCAGGTCGTCGCTGAGATCGTCACCGTTCCAGAGATAACCCTCCTCCCTGAGAATGCGGATCGTGTGATCGGACCCGGTGCTGCCAGGGCTGGTCCACCCGACCGGCCGGACGCCGCCGGAGGCTTCCGTCAGCACCTGCGTGCACCGTCGGATCTCGGCCCGCTCGGCGTCCTCGCCGGCATCCTTCACATAGATATCGTTTGCCCAGCCATGCCCCATGACTTCGTGGCCTTCATCGACGATCGTCCTGACGATGTGCGGGTGACGTTCGGCGGCGAGTCCGTTCGTCGCCATCGAAGCCTTGGCGCCATGGCGGTCGAGCAGGTCGAGCAGGCGCCATATGCCGGCCTTCCATCCGTAGTCGCCGTAGGACAGCGAGAGCAGGTCCTTCTTGCCGGGCGTGGCGATGTAGTTGAACTGGCTCTGATACTGAAACGCCTCGAAGGGAACGCCAATGGTGATGGCGAGCTTCTGGTCACCGGGCCACGACCACGCGCGCGGAAAATATCGTCTTTTACTCATGGGCGGGATTCCTTCTTGCGAATGCGGTGCGAGGCATGGTTCGGAGGCGTGATGCCGCACGAAAGCCCGCCCAATTCCATGCGAACAGTCTAGGCAGTCCGGTTTCGGCTAACAACGCGCGCGGCCTTCGCCGCCTTTGCCATAGTGCACCAGATCTTGCGCGAGACCGAACACGCAGCCGAGGGCCGGAGCCACCCGGGGCAAAAGCGTCGCCTCATGCCCGTATTAATTTCACGAGTCCGAAATCCAGCCTATTGACCGTACACATATGATATGTATTCATATCAATATGAATTTGCAGGACTGAGGGAACCGGCCTGCTGCCAGCGACAACCGCCACAAGAGCGGAAGGCTGCCAAAGCCGGGAGTTCTTTCGGATACCGGACCAATCTGTGGAGCACTGCATGGCTATCAGCACGGTTTACCGACCACTCACCCTGAAACCGCAGCCGAGGCCGGCGCTGGTTCCAATCGCCAATCTGGGCAGCGTGGAACTCGTTACATTGTCGCTGGACAAGTCAAACGCCATCGAGCAACTGACGGAACTGGCGTATACGAGGGCCGACAAGTTCGTCCTAGTCCTGGTCGAAAGCGGCAGCATTTCGGTAACCCAGCGCGGGCGGCAATGTCGCTTGCAGGAAGGCCAGTACGCCCTGTTCGACTGCAGCAGCGCGGTGGGGTTCGCAGGCGTCAGCGACTACAGGGTGCTCGGCATCTTCATCCCCAGCTTCCTGTTGCAGGCCCGGTTACGGAATGTGCCGATGATCCTCGCCAGGCCGCTTTCCTGCACCGGCTCGCCCTGGCGCATAGCCTCGAATCTGGTGCGTATGCTGGCGAGCGAGATCCGGCACATTCCGGCGCCGATGGCCTATGGCTACGCCAGCCAGGTGGTCGAGATGGTCAGCATCGCAGTCGAGGCCGACACACAGATCGCCGGGGATTCCACCGGCCGCAACGCGATCTTCAAGCGTTGCACGGCCTATGTGAAGAGCCACCTCGCCGACTGTTCGCTCGATCCTAACAAGATTGCCGATGTGATGGGTATTTCGGTGCGTTACCTTCACAAGGTGTTCCAGGAGTCCGGCGAATCGGTTTGCGACTATCTTCGCTCGACGCGGCTGGAGACGTCGCGGCTGGAACTCGCCGATCCGCAGAAGGCATCGATCCAGATCCGCGAGATCGCGCATCGCGCGGGTTTCCGGAGCCAGGCGCATTTCGCCGCCGCCTTCAAGCAGCGCTACGGTATTTCCGCGACCGAATGGCGGAAAGCCTCGGCCGAGAAGCGCGCCTCCGATCTGCTTCAGGTGGCCGTCACGGCGCAGGCCGCCTGATCGCAGCCTGCGGCTGGCCAGCATATCGCCCCCCATTGGCTGACACAAAAAGGCGCGCTCAAATCGGGCGCGCCTTTTTCTTTGCCTGCCATCCTATTTCGCGGGGACATGGGTGCGCCGACCAGCCTCGGCCCGGCGCACACGCTCATGCAGCGTTGCGAAGTCCCGCCTTAGCCAGGATCGGCACCACTTTCTCGACGAAGACCGGCAGATCTGCGAGATAGTTGAAGAAGCCGATGCCGGCTCCGGCAAAGCCGGCGTCATGCAGCGCGATCAGCTGATCGGCGATGTCCTGCGGCGTGCCGATCAGCGGAAAATTGGTGTTACCGCCGGCGATCCGAGAACGGAGCTTGTAAAGCGCCTCCGGCAGCATCGCCTTGGTCTGGCGCCCTGCCAGCCAGTAGTCGACGCCGATATTGTCGGCATTATCTTCCGCGTAATAGCGATGGAAGGCTTCAGCCTCTTCGCGCGTGTCCCGGCAGACGACATAGGAGACCGCGATCGGCCTGATCGGCTCGGACCGTCCCGTCGCCTCGGCCTGCGCCGCAAGCGTAGCCAATTCGGTGCGGCCGGCCTCGACATCCTCCATTACCGTCAGCAGATAGTCGGATGTGTCGATCGCGAACTTGCGGCCCGCTGGCGAATAGGCGGCCGAGATCACCAGCGGCCACGGTCGCTGCACGCTTTCGGGCATGGCAGATGCCCGTTCTATCTTTGGAAAATGAGTGCCGTGGTAGTCAAAGGGCGCCTCGGCGCCGGCCGCGAGCCGCGACCAGATGTCGAACCATTCGCGGCCGTGCTGGTAGCGCTCGTCATGCGGCAGTTGCTCGATGCCGAACATGTCGAAATCGTCCTGGTTCCAGCCGCAGACGATGTTGAGGCCAGCGCGACCATGCGAGGCATGGTCGATCGTCGTCATCATCTTGGCGGCGACGCCCGGGTGGATGATCGGGGTATGGACAGTGGAAAACAGCCCGATGCGCTTCGTATGGCCGGCAAGGGCAGCCGCATGGGTCAGCGTCTCGAAGGAATGCGTGCGCTGCGGTATCTCGCCGGGCATGCCTTTCCAGCGCGCATAGGGCAGGAGGAAATCGAGCCCGGCCTCGTCCGCATAGCGTGCCATCGCCACGATGTCGTCCCAGCGCGCCGTCCAGCGTTCGGGAGCCTTGGTGATGGTCACGCCGCCGTCATGGAGATAGCCGAACAGGCCAAGCTTGAAAGCCGAACCGCCCTGCATGAAAGTGCTTTTTTGCATAGCAGACTCCTGGCGCGGAAGCCGCAGGCGATCCACGCTAACTAATTGTATCGGATGATTTATCTGTCTTCCGCTGAAAAGCGGAAACCGGCTTTCGCTGCAGCGAACCAAAAATTGGCCGTCGGCGTATCCGCAGCCGCTAGGTGGCAAAGCCTTCCAGTTTCGCGGCCCAGCGCGCGATGTCGCCCTTGCGCGGAAACCACACACCTTCGTGCTGGCGGGCATAGGCGATGCATTTGCGGACGGTCGGGATCAGCGTCGGGCGGCCCCCCATATGGGCGTGCAGCACGATCTCGACCCATTTCGGACTGCCCTTCTGGCCTTCCGAATAGAGCTCGTCGAACGTGTCCTTGAAGCTTTCCCAGATGACGCTCGGCGGATTGTGCGACTTGGCCCACATGATCAGGTCGTTCTGCGGCATGTTCACACGCGGCAGGATGATCATCGGTCCGTTCCTGGTTTTCCGGCTGTAGGGTAGGTCGTCATCGGCCTGGTCGCCATTCCAGAGGTAACCCTCGCCGGCCAGGAGGTCGAGCGTGTTGTCGGAGCCGGCCGAGCCCGGGCTCGTCCAGCCCACCGGGCGCACGCCGGCAGCGTCGGTAATCGCCTTGGTGACGCGGCGGATCTCGTCGAGTTCCTTGGCCGGATCGCCGTCCTCGTTGAGCACATCGTTCTCCCAGCCATGCGAAACGACCTCGTGTCCTGCATCGGCAACGGCGCGGACGGCTTCGGGATAGAGTTCGGCCGCCTTGCCGTTTGTCGACATCGACGCCTTGATGCCGAGTTCGTCGAGCAGGTCGAGGATGCGCCAGATACCGGCGCGCGCGCCGTATTCCGCGTAGGACAGCGAAAAATGATCGGTCTTGCCGGGACGCGACTCCAGAGTCAGCTGGCTCTTGTGGCGAAACGCTTCAAGCGCGAGATTGACCGAAACGGCGATCTTCGCGTTGTCCGGAAGATGCCAGTTCTTCCTGGTATTGTCCCTGATGCCCATCCGGCTTCTCCGTTCTCGATGTTCTTCGGCGTGTTTCAGACAAAGACCGGGGAAACGGCGGGATAGAACCGTTCCATGTCGACCCGGTAGCGTTCCATGATCTCTGCGTTCAGCGCAGACGGCGGCGATTGGTTAAGTGCGATCAGCGGCGCGTAACGTGTGCCGCCGATCTCCTCGCCGAACGACTTTTCGGTGCGTGCCAGCAACGCGGCATCGGTCAGGTAGTCGATGGCGGTTGCCGCCAGCGCCTTGGCACCGGCGATCCCGCCCCTGTGTGCGATGGAGGTGGCGAGTGCTGCGCCTGCCGACCAGTGATGGAACGGCAGACCGGGTACGTTGGCCGGAAACCAGACGCGGCCCATCGGCACCTTCCACGAGATGTCGCCGCAATCGTTCGAGGCCGCGATCTGCCGGGAGGTGCTGGAAAAAGGCGTCGCGGACGGTCGCAGCCCGTCATCCTTCTTGCCGGCGGCGCGCTGCAATTCGCGCGCGAAAGCCTGTTCGCCGGCGGTCCATGCCGGCATTCCGACCGCGTCGATATTTCGCTGGATGGTCTCGGCCACCGTTCGGTTGAGCCGTACCGGCCACACCGCCGCCCTTATGCTCGTCTCCACGGTGCAGCCTGTCATAAGGGCGGCGCCCTCGGCGATCCGCTTCGCTTGTTCGAACAAAGGGTTAACGCTGTCGGCACCCGGCCCGCGAAGATACCACCAGACCGAGGCACGGGAGGGGATGACGTTCGGCTGTTCGCCGCCATGCGTGACGACGCGGTGCATCGACAGTCCGGGCAGCATGTGCTCGCGGAACTGCGCCATGCCTACATCCATCAGCACCAGCGCGTCGAGAGCGTCGCGGGCGTCCCACGGCGCGACCGCAGCATGGGCGGCGCGGCCATGGAAAACGAAATCGGCCGAGATCGCCGCGCTCTGGATCAGGCCGTGATCCGATCTGAACTCGTCGAGAATGTGCGGATGCAGCGCGATGTCGACATCGTCGAAATAGCCGTCCCGCACGAAGTAAGGGCGGCTGATCAGCTGCTCTTCCGCAGGCGCTCCGAAGATGCGTATCTCGCCTAGCAGGCCATGGGTCGCCATGGTGTAGCGCAACGCCAGTGCCGCCGACACCATGCAGGCCGCATTGACGTTGTGGCCTTCGCAGTGGCCCGGGGCGCCCGGCACGATCTCCGACTGTTCGGCGACGCCCGACTTCTGGGAATTGCCCGGATTGGCATCATATTCGGTGTGGATCGCCACCACCGGCTTTCCCGAGCCGTAGCGCGCGACAAAGCCCGTGTCGAAACCAGAGGGCTTGCGATCGACAGCGAAGCCATGGGTTTCGAGAAGATCGCACATGAGCGCGGCGGAGCAGTGCTCTTGCATGCCGAGTTCGCCGAAATAGAAGATCGCATCGCTGAGTTCGGCGAACGCTTTTGCGTTGCGCTCGATGAAGTCGTGCGCGGTGCTTTTCACGTCCCTGGCGGCGGCCGTCATCGTTGCGCCTCCCGGCCGGTTACGGCATCAATTCGCGCGGAACCGCCGGACGGCAAGGGAAGGAGCTCACGGATCAGGGTATCGGATTGCGTGAGATCGCCTTTCTCTACAGCCTGGATCAGCTTCACGAGTCGGCGCAGCACCGGTGTCGGAACGCCGTTTCGCAGCGCGATCTCGACGACGGGGCCAATCTGGTTACCGATCTCGGTGGCACGACGGTGCACCGCGATGTCGCGCCACATGCCTGAATGAGTTTTCGGGCTGCCGCGCAGCAGGTCGGCCATGGCATTCATGCTGCGGCTCGCCGCCGCCGCCGTGGCGCCAGCGGCAAACGCATCCGGCTCGAAACCGTCGAAGCCTTTCGGCGCAACATTCTCGGATGCCGCCACCGCGACGATCTCGCCGGCAAGGCAGCGCCAGACCGGTTGGAACTCGCTTGCCGAAAACAGCTCCACGAGCGTCGCTGTTCCCAGCGCCGTCCCGTAAAGGAGCGCAATGAAGCCGAGCTTGCCCCAGAGGTAGCCCCAGATATCGGCTGTCACTTCGACATCGGGCTCGAAATCGGTCATCAGCCTGCCCAGTGCCGTGGCGCGATCGCTGATCTGGCCGTCTAATTCACCGACACAGAATTTCGCGCGCTGTCCGAAGCGGATTTCTCCTGGGCCAATCAGGTCCCCCATGAAGCCGACCAAGGCGCCCATGGTGCGCGAGCGGCCCAGGAGCTTTTCGATCACCGTTTCGCACAGCCCATTCTGCAGCGAGAGCACATAGCCATTCTCGGCAAGATGCGGCCGAAGCTGGAGGCAGGCCGCCTCGGTAGGTTGCGCCTTCACCGCAAGTGCAATGAGCGGCCAGCGGCCGTCGACTTGCTGCGGCAGCAAGGCAGGCGCGCGGCACACGAATTCGTCGACAGGCCCAACGATGCGCAGCCCCTCCCGACGGATGGCGGCAACATGGGCTGGCGAGGCGTCGACGAGGGTCACGTCGTGGCCGGCGCGCCACAGATAGGCGCCTACTGTCCCGCCGATAGCGCCGGCGCCCCAGACGAGTATCCGCTCGCCCATGGCTCAGCCGCGCGAAAGGAAGGAGAGAAGACCGCGCTTGCGGCTTGGCTGCCCCTCCCCCTTGTGGGCGATCCGGGCGAGCGGATCGAGGATGAAACGCTCGCCGATGATGACGAAGGCGACGATCCACAGGCAGATGGCGATGATACGGTCGATCTCACCGAGATCTTGCGAAAGCTGCATCAGGTAGCCGATGCCGGAATGCGCGCCGAACAGCTCGGCGATCAGGCTGATCTTCCAGCAGACGCCGTAGGAAATGCGTACCGAGGCCATGATGAAGGGGCTGAGCAAAGGCAGTTCCACGCGCCAGAAGACCGCCCAGCGCCGGCGGCTGAAGGAGCGCCCCATCTCGACTTCCTCGGTGCCGATTGCCTTTGCACCCTCGGCGACATTGACGAGGGCGAAAGGCAGGATGATCAGGACCTGGACGATGAGCACCGCCTGCGACGTCACTCCGAACCAGACCGTGCCGAGAATCGCCCAGGCAATGCCGGGGAACGAGCTGAAGAATGGCACCAGCACGTCGTCGACGATGCCGCCCAGCCAGGGCAGGTAGCGCGGCAGGATGCCGATCAGGCTCCCGAAGAACGTGGCCAGCACGACGGCCGCGAAGATGCGCGCGGCCGTGATGCCGGCATTGGTCCAGAATTCGGCGCTGACGCCGAGCTCGAAGAACGCGCGGGCCACTACTGCGATGTTCGGAAAGACGCCCTCCGGCAGCGAGAGCGACGTCAGCCACCAGGCCACAAGCACGGCGACGATCAGGAGATCGGCCACCAGGCGCTCTTTGGAATAGACGAAGGGAAGCGAAGCGCCGCGCTCAGACATTGTAGGTCTTTCCGATCCGGTGCTGGAGCCGGGCGAAGATCAGCCTGTCGGTGATGAAGACGACGATCAGGATCAGCGCGACGACGGCAAAGATCATATCGGTCCAGTAGCGCTGGCGCGCCACGCTGATGACGGCGCCAAGGCCAGGCGCGCCGCACAGAAGCTCGACGATCAGCACGATCTGCCACGACACGCCGAAGCACAGCCGCAGCGTGGCGAACAGATAGGGAAACATCATCGGCAGCATGACCAGCCCGATGCGGCGGCCCGGCTGGCGGCTGAAGCTGACCGACATCTCGATCGCGTCGCGGTTGAGCTCGCGCAGGCCGGCGCCGATGTTGATGACGGCGAGAGGAAGCATCGCAGCCGCGGAGGAGAAGACAACCGCCTGGCCGTTGATGCCGAACCAGATCAAGGCGAGAAATGCCCAGCCAACCCCGGGAAAGGAATTCAGGAACGGCGCCATGCGCCGATAGACGGCGCCATTGAGCACAGGAAAGAAATAGGCCAGCAGTGCGATCGCCAGCCCGAGACCAAAGGCCAACGTGACCGACAGCAGCACATGCATCAGCGTTGCGCCTGCGTAGGCAAGAAAGCCGGGATCGGACCACATTGTCATGAAGCGTGACGCCACACGCGCCGGACTCGGGATCAGTACCGGCGGCATGAAGCTCGAATAGACCTGCCAAACCGCCAGCACCGCCAGCAGGAAGACAAAGATCGCGATGCCGCGCCCGGTCACGAACCTCGAAACCGGGCTGGCCACAGCAACCGGCTCTTCGGCCGCCGCGCGTTTCTTGTCATTCACGCTGTCTTCCACGATTGCCATTCTATCCTCTGGTTGCCGGCCCCATCGTCCGGCATGGCGATCCGCCAGCCGTCATGGCCAGCGGATGCCGCGGACTGCCGATCGCCTACTCGGAGATCGCGTGTTCCCACATGAACGGCTCGACGTCGGTCGGAGCCTTCTGCAGCACGCCGAGCTTTTCGCCAGACTGCCAGGCCTTCAGATAGACAGCTTTGTCGGTCGGTCCGACGGCGAAGGGCATGCCGGCATAGGTTGTGAACCAGCCCTTCAGGTCGTCCGGCGTCATTTTGTATTGCGGCGCTACATCGGCGAAGACTTCGTCCTGATGGGCCAGGACATACTCCGCCGATGCCCTGAGGAGCTTCGCGGCAGCGACATAGGCTTCCGGCCGCTCTGCAATCTTGTCCTTGTAGCCCATCTCGAGGACGGTCGGCATCGGGCCGCCATACATCTCGTTCAGGTCGGTGGCGCCCTGAAGAACCGAGCGGTATTTTCCCGACTTCTCCATCTTATAGGCAAGCACGTTGGAGAAGGCTACGGCGTCTACCCGGTCGCCCTCCAGCGCCGCTTCGAACTGCGCCGCCGGAATCTCCACCCAGGTGAAGTCGCCGCCGATGGCGGATGCGTTGAAGCCATATTTTTCACTTAGAACGGCCCGCCGCGACACCACGTCCTGCGCCTCGAGCGAAGTCACAGCGATACGCTTGCCCTTCAGGTCCTGAGCGGTCTTGATCGGGCTGTCTGCCTTGACCCAGAGGTCCGTGGTGTGATTGGCCGCGCCCGGAATATGGCGGATCATCGTGCCGATGATCAGCGGATCTATCCCGGCCTCCGCCATCTGCGGAATGGCGAGGACGCCGTTCGGGATGATGTCGTACTGCTTGGTCATCGACGCCTGAATCATGGCGGGGATGGGCATCAGATCGACGGTGATCTCCACGGACGGATCGCTGACCTTTCCGTTCATCACCGCCCACAACGCCGAATGGTAGCCAGGATCCGAAATACCCGCGACGGTTATCTTCTCCGCGGCAAGCGATGCGACGACGCTCCCAAGTCCGATTGCCGCGCCGAGCGCAGCCGTAATTAACAAACGCATGTGATACTCCCTGTTGTTCTTGAGTTCCCGGGTGAAGCTGACGGCTGGCCGCTCATTCGTGCTGCGCAGTTCCGATAAGCTGGCGCAGCTGATCGTGCATGAGCTTGAGCGCCGGGTCCTCCAGGTTGCGCGGACGCGCCTGGGCGACCTCGATGATCGAGCGGACCTTGGTCGGCTTGCCCGACAGGACGACGATCCGGTCGGCAAGCTCGATCGCTTCCTCTACTTCGTGGGTCACGAAAACGATGGTCTTGCCCGTCTTCTTCCAGATCTCCACGATCTCGGCACGCATGCGATGGCGCGTCATGACGTCAAGTGCGGAAAATGGCTCGTCCATGAGGATGATGCGGGGATCGACCGCCAGGGCGCGCGCGATCGAAACGCGCTGGCGCTCGCCACCGGAGAGCATGCCAGGCATTTTCAGGCGATCCTTGCCGAGGCCCACGAGTTCAAGAAGCGACCGCGCCTTGTCGCGCATGTCGTCGCGGGAGACGCTGCTCCCGAACCGGAGCTGCTGTCCGAGCACCACATTGTCCTCGGCATTGCGCCAAGGCAGCAGTCGGGGTGTCTGGAAAACATAGGCGATTTCCTGCCACGCCTCGGCCGCCGGTCGGCTGCCAACGGTGACCTCGCCAGAATCGACCTTGAGCAGGTCGCCGATGACGCGCAGCAAGGTCGACTTGCCACAGCCGCTCTGGCCGACAATGCAGAGGAACTCGCCGTCGCGGATGCTGAAAGACAGCCGATCATAAACCGTCTCGCCGCCAAACGCGATGCTGATCTGCTTGAGTTCGACTATAGCATTCAATTTGTCGCCTCTCTCAAGTGCCGGACAGATATGGAAGGCAATTCGCATTCTTGGCTCTAGCCCGGACGCTAGTTTTGGCCGGGGACCGAGTCACCTGCGAACCGGATGCGACAAAACTTTAGTGCGCTGGGAGTAAAGTCGTAGCCGGCCGGGCCGCGCGACGACGGGTCACGCCGCCTGGATCATCGCCGCCGCCTTTTCCCCGATCATGATCGACGGAGCGTTGGTGTTGCCATTGATCAGGGTCGGCATGATCGAGGCATCGGCGACCCGCAGCCCCCTTACACCGCGCACCCGCAGTTGCGGATCGACCACTGCGGCCGCATCGCTCCCCATGCGGCAGGTTCCGACCGGGTGGAAGGCGCTCCCCGCCATCTTGATCAACTCCGCCTTGACGGTCTTGCGATCGCCGAAGCGGCGGGCGATCTCTTCCGGCCGGGTGATGTAGGGACGCATTTCGGGGCGCTCGAGCAGCGCGCCGACACGTGCGACAGCGGCGAACATGGCTTCCTCGTCCGAGGGCTCGCCAAAATAGTTTGGATCGAGCGAGGGGTGCTGTGCGGGGTCGGAGGACAGAAGCCGGAGCTGCCCGCGGCTTGCCGGACGCCCCTGGTTGATGACGACGCAGAAGCCATGCCCCTTGGGCAGCGGTATCTTGCCCGTCACCTCCTCGATCTCCGGCAGCCGGGCGATCGTGAGGTGCATCTGCGCGTCCGCGACCTTCGCTTGCGAGCTCGTCTTGAAGAAACCGCCTGTCGGCAGAGAAGGCCTTCCCAGTGGCCCGCCGCGCGTCAGCGTGTATTGGATGCCGGCCGCCAGAGCGCGGGCAGGGTTGAGCAGCTTGTAGGCGGTCACCGGAAGCGGGCAGTCGATGTTGATGTGGTGGCCGACATGGTCCTGCAGATCGGCACCTACGCCGGGAACGTCAAGGAGGGCCTCCACGCCAACGGCGCGCAGATGCTCGGCCGGCCCGATGCCCGAAAGCATCAGGATCTGCGGCGACGCGATCGCTCCGCCGCAAAGGATGATTTCGGCATCGGCATTCCAGACGAAGGACTCGCCGTCCGCCGTGACCTCGACGCCGCGGGCGACGCCATTCTCGATCACGAGCTTGCGCACCAGCGCGCCGGTCAGCACAGTCAGGTTCTTGCGGTGTCGTGCCGGAGCGAGAAACGCCGAGGCGGCGCTCCACCGGCGACCCCGGTAGATGGTGTTGTCGAAATGGCCGAAACCTTCCTGGTCGGCCCCGTTGAAGTCGTCGTTGATGCGTTCCTTGGCGCCACGGCAGGCCGCAATGAACGCTTCGCAGACCGGCGTGCCGGGCGTCCCCTTGCGGACCTTCAGCGCCCCGTCTCCGCCGTGATATTTGCTGGCGCCGCCCTCATAACCCTCCGATTTCCGGAAGAATGGCAGAACATCGTCATAGCTCCAGCCCTCGCAGCCGAGTTCTGCCCAGTGGTCGTAGTCCCATCTGTCGCCCCGGACATAGAGCATACCGTTGAGAGAGCTTGATCCGCCGAGGATGCGCCCCATCGGCAGATGAATCCTGCGGTTGCCGAGCGCGGCCTGCGGTTCGGTGAAGTAGTGCCAGGAGAAGTGCGGGCTGACCATGTTCTTGATCTGCGCTGCCGGCACGTGAATGGACATGTTGCTGTCGCGCGGCCCCGCCTCGACGAGGCATACGCGCGCCGTCGGATCTTCGGACAGCCGGCTCGCAAGCGTGCTGCCGGCCGAGCCGGCGCCGACGACGATGTAGTCAAATGACCGTGTTGCGGCGTTCGCCATGGTCCTGGATCTCCGTATTCGTTGCTGGGTCGTTCCAGTCGGCGCGCTCTATCGTGCCCGCCGCCGTGCGCTCAGTCCTACCGCGACGAGGATGACCAGTCCGGTGGTCAGATCCTTGAGGAACGGATCGACATTGAGGATGTTGAAGCCGTTGCCGATCAGGGCAAGCAGCAGCACCCCGGCGAGCGAACGCCAGACCGCACCGGCACCGCCGTAGATGCTGGTTCCGCCAATGATGACCGCGGCGATGGCGTCTAGCTCCATGCCCGCGCCCGCCGTCGGCTGTCCGACGCCGATCCGCGAGACGGCGATCGTACCGGCAAGGCCCGCTGCCAGCCCGGTCAGCGCGAAAGTCGCGATCTTGATCAGGTCCGTACGCACGCCGGACAGGATCGCCGCCTCCTCGTTGCCGCCAACAGCGCGCACGCGCCTGCCAAAGGTCGTCCCGTTGAGGAGAAACATCATCGACGCGCAAAACAGTGCGAGCACGACGATCGCAACATGCACCATTCCGATGCGGCCGCGGCCGAGCCAGTTGAAGACCTCGCTGCGCACCGGAATGAGACCGCCGCCTGCGATCAGGATGGCCAGGCCCCGATAGACGACACCGGTGGCGATCGTCGCCAGGAAGGGATGGACGCTGAAGCCGGTGACGATCAGCCCGTTGGCTACGCCCAGCAAGAGGCCCACAGCCGACCCCGCCACAAGTCCGAGTGCGGGATCGATATTGACGGCGACTGCCGCCGCCGAGACGCTCGCCACCCCAAAGATGGAGCCGGCCGAAAGGTCGAAATTGCCGGCGATGATCGCAAGCGTCAGCGCCGAGGCGATCAGGGCCAGAGGGGCCGCCTGATTGAGGATGTTCAGGATGTTGCGCGGCGTAAGGAACGCATCGCTCGCGGCGGTGAGGATCACGACCAGCACAACACTGAGAATGACGATGCCGTATTTCTGGAGAATGTTACGCATCACGTCTTTCGTGCCGCTCCGCCTTGAGCCGCAACATCGGAGAAATTTTCACCGCGCCTGCCGGGATCGACATCGAAGAGTCGGCGCAGGAGGTCGGCCTCGCTGGTTTCGGCGCAATCCACCTCGTCGATCACGCCGCCGTCGCTCAGCACGTAGCCTCGATGCGACAGTGCCAGGACTTCCTCCAGTTCCGATGAAATCAGAAGCACCGCGACGCCTTTCGAGGCGAGGTCGACGATAAAGTCGTGAATGCGGCGCCGTGCGCCGATGTCGACTCCGCGGCTCGGCTCGTCGAGAATGGCCAGCAGCGGCTGCCTGGCGGTCCATCGCGACAGCAGGACCTTCTGCTGATTGCCGCCGGAATAGACCGCGACATTGCCGTCGGGGTCGTTCGGGGAAATGCCGAACCAGTCGATCAGACGCCGGACGAGCCTGTACTCCGCCTCACGCCGGAGAATGCCGTACCGGCTGGCAAGTCCCGGATGGACGAGAGACATGTTGGGCCGCACCGTTTGCGTGAGGTCCAGGCCTTGCTTGCGCCGATCCTCCGGGACGAAGGCGACACCACGCCTGATCGATTCGTGCGGGCTCGGATTCCGATAGTGCTTGTTGCCGATCCAGACCTCGCCAGCGGTGATCGCATCCGCTCCGTATATGGCGCGGGCAAGCTCGCTTCGGCCGCTGCCCACAAGTCCGATCAGCCCGACGACCTCGCCGGGCCTAACGCTGATCGAGACATCGGAAAGGCCGGTGCGCGTGGAGATGCCGCGCGTTTCCAGAACCGGAAGAACCGCAGTGTCAGGACGAGGCGGCCGCGCTGGAATCATGATGTCGCTCGGCCCGCCGATCATGGCTTCGACGAGCGACGACCGGGTTTCGGCCATGACCCGAGTTGTCCTTACCAGCCTGCCGTCACGCATGATGGTGACTCGGTCGCACAGGGAAAAGACATGGTCGAGCTGATGGGTGATATAGACGACGGATCGGCCGTCGTCCCGCAGCCAGGAAATCACTTTGTGCAGCCGCTCCACCTCGTCGGCGGTGAGCGAGGACGCGGGTTCGTCCATGATGATCAGCCGCGCGTTGCGCGCGATTGCCCGCATGATCTCGACCTTCTGCCGGTCGGCGATGCGCAATCCCCCGACAATCGCGTCCGGATCAAGCCGGAAGCCGCAACGGCGGTCCAACTCCCCAAAACGGGCGCGTTCGGAACCAATGGTAGCGCCGAGCACATTTTCCTCGATGCCCAAGAAGACGTTCTGCGCAACGCTGAGCTGTGGCACCAGTTGCAGTTCCTGGTGGATCATCGCGATACCCTTGCCTAGCGCCGACCTTGGCGTCCACCGCAGGATCGCCTCGCCGTCGACCTCGACCGTTCCGCTGTCAGCGGCATAGTAGCCGCCGACGATCTTGCCGATGGTCGACTTGCCGGCGCCGTTCTCGCCGACAAGCGCGTGAACCTCCCCGGCGGTGAAGTCGAGATCGACCGCCATCAGCACCGTGGCCGGCCCGAAGGACTTGCCGATGCCGCGAAGCCGCACCAACGGAACCGGGTTCCCGGCAATTGACCGGCCCTGGAGGTCTACGCCTCCGTGCTTTGCTTCAGTCGGATGGCCGGAAGCCATGGTCATGCACGCCCGATCGCCAGCAGTCGATCAGCCCTTCCATTCCGGAACGAAATCCGGATGGGCGTCGAGGACCTCCTTGGTGATCAGCGATGGCACGCCGCCAATGGTGAGCGCATCGACCGACGACGGCACGTCCTTGCCCTGAAGGGCATCGACGAGGTTCTTGACGGCGAGGCTGCCTTCGCTTGCGGGAAACTCCGCCAGGTTCGCATCCCACGCGCCGGTGCGAACCCGGTCGACGCCGATGTCGGTTCCACCGCCCGAGACGATGTAGAGCGAAGCAAGGTCAATGCCTGCATCCTCGATAGCGACCTCCGCGCCAAGCGTCTGCTGGTCGGCGATCGACAGCACGACGTCGATCTCGGGATTGGCCTGAAGCGCGTCCTGCACGCCCTTCATCGAGATGCTCGTGTCATAGGCGCCCTCGACCGTCGCGACGACCTTGATGTTGGGGTGCGATGCGAACTCCGACAGGAAGACGTCGTATTTCCGCTTGTCGAACGGGTAGATGAGACGGCTGATGACGATCACGACCCGGCAAGTTGCCTTGTCCTTGCAATGGTCGATTACCGCGCCGGCCTGAATCTTGGCGGCATCGCGCGGCACCGACGCCACCGTGGTGGTCAGCTTGTCGATCTGGGGAGCGATCGTATCGAGATCGGGACCCAGCGGAAACTGGATCGCCGCAACCTTCAACCCAGACTTGATCGCTTCCTCCACGGCGGGCACGATCCCGACGGAATCGTTCGCCAGTATGGCGATCGCGTTGAACTTGCCGCTCGCTACGACATCCTCGACCTGCGAAAATTGCTTCGAAGGGTTGAACTCCCCGTCAAAGATCTCGAGCTCGACGCCCAGTTCCTTCGCCGCATTCTGCATTCCCTCGAATACGGCCTGGTTGAAGATGTTGGGGCGGGAGGCCGCAAGATAGGCGATGCGGTAGGGCTCGGCATTTGCCGGTACGGAGACGAGCGGCGTCAGCCCGGCGATGAGACACGCCGCCGACGCTGCCAGCCGGATCATATGATGACGCATGGTGTTGCCCCTCTTGTTGCGCGTCCGTATCAGCGCTTCGGGCGAACCCGCCCGCTGCTGGATGGCAGTCCATCTCGACCGCTTGTGAGTCGACGTTAACGCCCGGAATGGCGCGCCAAAATAGCGTGGAATCACTATTTTGGCGGTATCGGGGCTGCGGAGAGATGTGCTTCACAGCCATGCGGCGCAGGCATTTGCCAATTCCACGCGGTTGGTGACCTGAAGTTTGGAGCGAATCTTGCGAAGCTGGTTGTCGACGGTATTGGGCGATTTGCCGAGTTGCTTGGCGACTTCCTTGTAGGACATTCCCGCCGCCACCAGGCGTGCGACCGAAATCTCGGTTGTCGTCAACAGGCTGCAGACCCCGTCGACCTGTGGGGCGAGGCTGGTGCTCAAGATAGGTGACAGGAAGCGGCGCGTGAACTCTTCCAGATATTGCCGTTCGGATCGATCCCAGTCGCGATGCTCCTCGCTGGCGTCGACGCAGACCATGCCGAATATCCGGTTCCTGTGTTCGAGCCGGCAGGCCAGCTTGGAGCGAGTCCCCCGTTCGAGCGTCTTGGCCCTCAGGCTGCCGATGATGGGATCGCGCGCGATGTCGAGATAGACGGGTTCCTTCGAGCGCCACACGACCTGTACCGCAGGATGCCGGTTGGGCACCACATGGTTTTCCACTTGACCTGCATCGCCATCGATTTCGACGGTCCCGACCTTGTGGAATTCCTCGTCCGGGGAGCCGAGCCCGATGTCAGTGCGGGCGGCCCGCAGCCTGTAGCGCAGATGGCGCAGGGCGATCCGCTGGACCATAACCGGCTGATCCAGGAAAAGCAGCATGTGCGCACCGCAATCGAGCATCGACGGCGGCGCATCCGCCTGCTGCCCATCGATCAGATCGCGGCGCAGACGAAGCTGAAGCTTATCGCTATTCCACATGAAGCGTGAACACCGAATTCGAGGAACCAACCCGCGGGACGAATGGTGTTGTCGGGAATTTGGCCGGCTCGCCGCCGTGTCGATCCCGATCGACTGGAAAGGGCGTTCTGTCAGTCACCGGTCGAGAATCTCAAGGGCCGGGCAGAATGGAAGAGGCCGGTGCGTCATCAGTTTCCCCTTGTCGAGAATACCATGAAGGTCGCAGCTTGCGCTGCTTACCAATGCTGGCAATTGCGTTCTGTCTCGCCTGCGCGCCGGCTCAAATACGTGTGCGCTTTGACGGAAAGTGCCTCCCCCGTGAGCGCGCGATGAACAACGGATGTGCAATCGCGCTACATTCGGGCGAGCCCCCTGTCGTGTGATCGCATGTGTAAAAAGCCGGGCGCGCTGAGCATAAAAGCCCTCTTGCGTCTCAAAGGCGTTCGCCGTCTTTTTTTCCATTGACGGTATGAGTTGTTGCTGGGGAGTGCACGCCAGCCGTACTTCATTGAAGCGGGCCGACACCGCCTTCATTCTTCCATCCGTGGATGCGGTAGCGCATGCCATTTCCAACCGGAAGGAATGTCCGATGAACTGTCGCGTGAACGCCCCTCTGCCTGACAGTAACACCACCATCGATGACCACCAGTTCCGCTCGATCATGCGATCCATGGTGGCTGGTGTGACCTTGATCACGACCTCGCATGAGGGTCGTGTGCACGGAATGACGGCCACCGCCTTCTCAAGCGTAAGCGCCGATCCGCCGACGATTCTTATCGTGCTAAACCGCTCGACGCGCACCCATCCGCTGGTGTCCGCGAGCAAGCATTTCGTCGTTACCTTGCTGGCCGAGAACCAGATCGAGCTCAGCAAGCGCTTTTCCGGCAAACTCGACAACCAGTTCGACGGCATCGCCTACACTTTGAACGAACATGGCGTGCCGGTGATCGATGGCGCGGTGGCAAGCATGGAATGCGCGACGATCACAGAGATGAATGTCGGCACCCATACGATCTTCATCGCGCGGGTGCTCAAGGGAAACAGGTCGCAGACCTCGCCTCTCGTCTATCATGACGGCAGCTACAAGGTGGTGGCACGCCACGAGGTGGCCTAGCGATGAACTCGGAGATTGTTGCGTGCCTTGCGGTTGTCTATTGATGTCCGGTAGTGGCATGTGTCTTTACGTCGACAAGTGATCGGGGCGCCGAGTCAAGAGAATTCAAGGTTGGCGTCGGGAGGTTTGGGATGCTCGGTCGGAAGCAGGACTACGTTCCGTATGCGAAGTCGCCCAGCGCGGAAAAACGAGGTCTTCTCTTGCACTCCAGCCCTAACTACCTGTTCTGGTGTCTGCACAAGACTTCGATGTCCATCGTCACCGAGGAACTGGACAAGGCGCAAGCCGACATCACGCCGGTCCAGTATGCCGCGCTGACGGCCATCGAGGTCCAGCCTGGCATCGATCAGGCATCTCTGGCGAGCGTCATCGGTTATGACCGTGCCACCATCGGCGGCGTCATCGATCGGCTTGAGAAGAAGGGGCTGCTGACGCGGCAGGTTCACGCCCAGGACCGTCGTGCGCGCGCACTCTACCTCGAGCAGGCGGGCGTCGATCTCGTCGCGAATGTGGAAGACGTCGTCGCCGCCGCCCAGGAACGCATTCTCGCGCCGTTGCCCAAGCAGGACCGCGAGGCATTCCTGCGAATGGTGGCCCTGCTGCTTCGTGACGATCTGCCCCACGACGTGAGTGTCTAAGATGCACCGCCGGCGCATGTTTCGCCGGATTTAGAGCGAGGGACCTGTCGCTTTCGTCAGCGCGCTCTCGTCGGCAATACCGCTTGATTGCTCCTGCGGCCCGGCATCATGTCGCGGCTTCAGCCACTGCCGCTCTCAAGTCGCGGCGCAAGTTCAGGCAGGTCTCAATGTCTCCCAACATCAGGCAGAACGCCATCGTTACCGGTGGCGCACGCGGTATCGGCTTGGCGACGGTGCGATTGCTGGCCGAGGCCGGCCTGCGTGTCGGTTGCCTCGACATCGACGCTGCAGCGGTCGACCGGATCTCGGCGACGTTCCGCGACGAGGAACTCGACGTCGTTCCAATCGTCGCGGATGTCTCCAGCAAGGCGTCGGTCGAGCGCGGCTTCGGCGCCTTTCTCGGCGATCAGCCGCTCTATGCCCTCGTTAACAATGCGGTCTTCATCCGGTTCGAGGCTTTCCCCGCCTTGACCGAAGAGAACATCGACAAGACACTGGCGGTCGGCCTGAAAGGAACCGTGTGGTGCATCCAGGCGGCACTGACGGCGCTTGAAAAGTCGGTAGCCGCGACAGGAGACGCGGCAATCGTCAATGTCTCATCAGGTGCCGCATTCCAGGGATCGGTGGGGTTCTCCGCCTATGCGTCGCTGAAGGCCGGGCTTACCGGCATCACCAGGCAGCTCGCGGTGGAGCTCGGTCCACGCGGGATCAGGACGAACTCCGTTGCGCCCGGTCCCATCCCGACCGAAAGCGCGCTTGCGGAGGCCGGAAAGCCGGGAAACTGGAGCGAAGGCGCCATCAGACGGACGCCGCTCGGGCGCATGGGGAGACCGGAGGAGGTCGCCTCGGTCATCGCTTTCCTGGCATCGAAGGGGAGCAGTTGGGTCAACGGCCAGGTGATCTCCGTCGATGGCGGCAAACTCGTCGCAGCGCACGATCTTCGCTAAAGAGCCCACCTTGCTGCCAAGTGGAGAAGTCGAACATGACCCAGGCTTTTGAACCGGACGGCGCGACCGCGGCGATCGATCCGAAGACATTCTGGAGGCTGCTCGGCTCGCGCCCGGTTGCCGTACCCGTGGTGGCGTCGCGCGACATCGACGGACCCGCCGGGTTGCTGGCTCTTTCCGCCACGCATGTCGCCGCGGCTCCGCCGACAATGCTTGTCAGCATTGGAAAATCCACCAGCGCGCTGAAGACGATCAAGGCTTCCGGCTTCTTTTCGATCAATTATCTACCGGAGGAAGCCTCGGAAACCGCCAATATCTTTGGCGGTAAGCGCGGCCTGTCGGGCGCGGACCGGTTCGCCGCCGGCCTGTGGGACATGCTGATCACGGGTTCCCCCGTCTTCGGCGACGCGGTCGCGGTTTTCGATTGCGCCGTCGATCGCGTCTTCGACTACCATGACACGGAGTTGGTGATCGGCCGCATTGTCGGCTACAAGATCGACGACGTCAGGCGGCCGCTGCTGTCCCAATTCGGCAAATACACCGGTCTGAGGATCGACACGGCGGCATAGGCGGGACTGACGCCCGACTTTGCCGGCCGCCGCGATCGAAGCTCAGATGCCCGCGAAGCCTGCGCGCGCCTTGTAATAGTCCCAGGCGCGGGCAAGCGGCATTTCGCCGAGCAGCATCTTCCCGGCGAGCTCGACTTCGCCCGCGCTCAGATAGGTCGGCTCACCATGCGGAAGGGTGGCCAGCAGCGCCTTGGCATTCTCGGCGAGATAGATCGATACGAAACAAACCGCGGCGAGTCCGTGCGCCGCACAGACGGACCCGTGGCCGCGCAGGATCGCCGTGGTGCCGGCTCCGAGCGCCTTGGCCAGCGAATGCCCCTTTGGCAGGTCATCAACGAGCATATTGGTGTCGCCGAACTCCGCCTGGCTATCCCATTTCGGTACCTCTCGCCCGATGACGGCAGCCATGTGGAACATCGGCTTCAAGGCAATGTCCGTGACCGTAAAGGGCAGGATCGACCGCGCATGATGATGCGCAACGGCATTCACGTCCGGCCGCGCCATGTAGATCGTTCCATGCAGCGCGCGCTCGGCGTAGAGACGCCGGTTCTCCGGCTTCACCGGCTCGCCCTCCAGGGTGAACTCGACGATGTCGTCGACGTTGACGATCTCCGGGCTGCGGGAACGGGAGAGGAAATAGCGCTGCGGATTGTTCGGATGGCGGACGCTGACGTGCCCGAAATCGTCGATCACCCCTTCGCGGGCCAGAATGCGGTTGGCGATGACGAGATCGCGGATGACGTGATCGACTGTCTTGTCTGAGGTCATTTGCTCTTCCTTTCGGCACCGTCGCGGGCCTTCGGAAGAAGCGCTAGATCGATCAACGAATAGTGTCTAATATATATTTTAGCATCGATACATAGCCTATTTCCTGTTTGGAGGTCGCGCTGCGTCTGCTCGGCTCACAACTCACCCTCCACAAGCTGGAGGTCTTCTGCGCGGTGGCCGAGCTGATGAGCATCTCGCGGGCCGCCCATCGCATCGGTATCGCACAGCCTGTCGTCACCGCTCATATCCGCGCCCTGCAAGACAAGCTGGGTGTGCGCCTGACCATCCGCCAGGGCCGCAACATCGTGCTGACGGAGGAAGGCAAGCGCGCCTATCAATGGGCGAAGGATGTCGTGATGCGGACGCGCGAACTCGAGCGCGAATTCCAGGGGGGACCGCAAACCATCCATGGCGCGATTGCCATCGCCGCATCCCTGACCGTCGGCTCCTATGTCCTCCCCGGGCTCTTGGCTGAATTCCGTCGGCTCAATCCACGCTCGGAGATTTCGCTCTCGGTCACGACGCCACGCGAATGCGTCGAGGCGGTGCGGGAGGGTGAATGCGATTTCGGCGTCACGATCCTGGATTCGGGCCAAAACGCCGACGGTCTTGAGATCAGCCGGCTGTGGGAGGAGAAGATGGTGCTGGTCGCGGCGCCGAATTCCGCCCTTGTCGATGCTTCGGTCGCAGCATCTGCGATCGCTGTCCTGCCCTTCGTTGCCGCGCAAGGTGGTACGCCGCGCCGCGACATCGAGGACAATGCGTTGCGGCTGCACGGCATCGTGCGACACCGGATAGAGCTCGAGATAGGCCATGCCGAGGGCATGAAGGAAGCCGTCATCAATGACGCTGGCGTCGCCTTCCTTTTCGAATCTTCCGTTCGCCGCGACGTGCGGCACGGCGCCTTGCGGCTGGTCGCGACGCTTGGCCTGGAAATCACAGCACCCGTCTATCTCATCGCGAGGCGTGGAAAATCCCTGTCGGCGGCGCAACAGGAAATGTTCGACTTCATCACGCAGTCGTTGCGCCATACGACGCCCGCTCCTGCCGATCCCTGCGACACCTGACCTGACATCGCTCTTTCTGGAAGGCCAACAGCCCGGACCGGAGCATGTCGAGCGACCTGATCGAGCTTCGCCACCCTGAACGGTTATTCCAACCAAAAGAGCTCTTGCATTAGTCAGTATTATGCGCATATTACTGCATAAATTGGCACACTCTGGGAGGAACGGGATGCGCCCGATCATCATCGCAGGAGGCGGTATTGGCGGCCTCGCCGCAGCGGTTGGCCTTGCGCGCAAGGGCGTCCGCAGCATCGTGCTGGAACAGGCTGCGGAACTCGGCGAGATTGGCGCCGGCATCCAGATTGCGCCCAACGCCTTTCATTGCTTCGACTCTCTCGGCGTCGGCGACCAGGCGCGCGCCGGCGCAGTTTTCATCGACAAGCTGCGTCTGATGGATGGACTGTCCGCAGAGGAAGTCGTCCACATCCCTCTCGACGAGCCATTCCGGAAGCGCTTCCGAAACCCCTACGCGGTGGTACATCGGGCCGACCTGCACGGCGTCCTGCTTGCCGCGGCAAGGGAGAGCGGCCTTGTTGACCTGCGCACCTCCCACAAGGTCGAGCGCTTCGAGCAGGATGAGTCGGGAGTAACGGTCCACTGCGCCGCGCGGGCGCCGATCGCGGGAGCGGCACTGATCGGCGCGGACGGCCTCCGGTCGCCGATCCGCGCCCAGATCGTCAAGGATGGCGAGCCGAGGGTTTCCGGCCACACGACCTATCGTTCCGTAATTCCCACCGAGCAGATGCCGGAGGATTTGCGCTGGAACGCGGCAACGCTCTGGGCCGGCCCGAAATGCCACATCGTTCACTATCCGCTGAAGGGCTGGAAGGTCTTCAATCTCGTCGTCACCTATCACAACGACGTCAAGGAAGCCGTCGCCGGCGTACCTGTGCCGGTCGAAGAGGTGATGAGCGGCTTCGCGCATATCCACCCCCGCGCGCAAAAAATCATCGAGCACGGCTCGAACTGGAAGCTCTGGGTCCTTTGTGATCGCGAACCGGTCGAGAACTGGGTCGACGGGCGCGTGGCCCTGCTCGGCGACGCGGCGCATCCCATGCTGCAATATTTCGCGCAAGGCGCGGCCATGGCCATGGAGGATGCTGTCTGCCTCAGCCATATGGTCGAGGCTTACCCTCAGGACGTCGAGAAGGCGCTGCGCGCCTACCAGTCGCAACGGATCGTGCGGACTGCGCGCGTGCAGATCGATTCCCGGCTCATCGGTGAATTCATCTACCACCCAGGCGGTGCCAAGGCGATGGTCCGCAACGAGATCATGCGCTCGCTGAGCGCGCAGGATTACTACGACCGGCTGGAGTGGCTCTACGGGGGCACCGGGCTCACCGAGGCCACCTGAGAAGAAGGAGGAGACCGTCATGTCACTGACCGAAAAGCCTGTCGAGACACCGGAGCGGAAAGCATTTTACGAGAAGATCGACAGGAAGAGCCTGACACCGTTGTGGTCGGTTCTGTCGGGCCTGATCACGCCGGAGCCGCGAAGCGCTTGCGTCGCGCACGGCTGGAAGTTCGACGAAATCAAAACCTACATGATCGAGGCCGGCGGGCTGATCACCGCCAAGGAAGCCGAACGGCGCGTGCTGATCCTGGAGAACCCGGGGCTGCGTGGCCAGAGCCGCATCACCACCTCGCTCTATGCCGGGCTGCAGCTTGTCATGCCTGGCGAGGTGGCGCCCGCCCATCGTCACAGCCAGTCTGCCCTGCGTTTCGTGCTCGATGGCGACGGCGCGCATACCGCCGTCGATGGCGAACGCACCATCATGCATTTCGGCGACTTCGTCATCACCCCGCCAGGAGCCTGGCACGATCATGGCAACCACACCAGCGAGCCGATGATCTGGCTCGACGGGCTCGACATCCCGATGATTTCCTTCTTCGACGCTTCCTTCGCCGAAGGTCATCCGAAGGACGAGCAGCCGATCTTCCGCAAGGCCGGCGACTCGCTTGCTCGTTATGGCGCCAACATGCTGCCGGTCGACTTCCAGACCAGGAAGAAGAGCTCGCCGATCTTCAACTACCCCTACGAGCGTTCGCGCGAGGCGCTTGAGCAACTGCGCCGGCAGGCCGAATGGGATCCGTGTCACGGCCTCAAGCTGCGGTATGTCAATCCTGTCGACGGCGACTTCGCCATGCCGACGATCGCAGCCTTCCTGCAGTTGCTGCCGAAGGACGTCTCGACCAGCGCCTACCGCTCGACCGACGCTACCGTGTTCGTCGCGGTCGAAGGCTCCGGCCAGTCGACGATCGACGGCGAGGTCTTCGAATGGGGGCCTAAGGACATCTTCGTCGCGCCGAGCTGGAAATGGATCACCCACACGCCGTCCTCGGACGCGGTGCTCTTCTCATTCTCCGACCGCTCGGCGCAGGAAAAGCTCGGCCTGTGGCGCGAAGACCGCGGTAATCATTGAACGATCGAAGAGGCATCCCATGAATTTCGTATTCCCCCCGCCGGCGACGGCGAGTGTCGCAGTCGCCGGTGAACCCGCACGTTTTCCGGTACGTCGCATCTTCTGCGTGGGCCGCAACTATGCGGCTCACGCCCGCGAGATGGGCAAGGATCCGGAGCGCGAAGCTCCGTTCTTCTTCACCAAACCGGCGGATGCGATCGTCGGCGACGGCGAGACGGTCGCCTATCCCCCGCTGACCAGCAACTTCCATTTCGAGGGCGAACTCGTCGTCGCCATTGGCAAGGCCGGTTCGGACATCGCGAACGACGACGCGCTGGCCCATGTCTACGGCTACGCGGTCGGCAACGACCTGACGCGGCGCGATCTGCAGTTAGAGGCGCGGGACAAGGGCAGGCCCTGGGACTGGGGCAAGGCCTTCGATCGATCCGCCGTCTGTGGTCCGATCCACCGGGTCGGCGAGATCGGTCATATCGGCAAGGGTTTTATCCGGCTTGCGGTCAATGGCGAGCGCAAGCAGGACGCCGACGTCGCCGACCTCATCTGGTCGGTCACCGAGATTATCTCGATCCTGTCGCGGTCGGTGCGGATCGAGCCCGGCGACCTCGTCTTCACCGGCACGCCAGCGGGCGTCGGAGCGCTCGTGCCAGGCGATGTCTGCGTGGTCGAGATCGAGGGCCTAGGCTCGCTGACCACCATCATCGGGGTGCGAAAGCCCGCATGAGTGGCTTCGTCCTGCACAATTATTTCCGCTCGTCGACCTCGACCAGGCTCCGGGCCGCGCTCAACCTGAAGGGGCTCGACTACGAGTATGTCGCCTATCATCTGCGGAAGGGCGAGCAGCGATCGCAGTCCTATCTTGCGATCAATCCGCAAGGTCTGGTTCCGTCCCTTCAACTCGAGGACGGCAGCGTGCTCACGCAGTCCCTGGCGATCATCGAATATCTGGACGAAATCCATCCGGAGCCGCCGCTCCTGCCCGATACCGCCCGGGCGCGAGCCCGCGTGCGAGCGCTCGCCTATGCGATCGCCTGCGAGGTCCATCCGGTCAACAATCTGCGCGTTCTCGCCCATCTGAAGTCGGCGTTCGGCGCAGACGACGCCGCGACCGCCGACTGGTTCAGGCACTGGGTCAGGGAGACCTTCGATCCGCTGGAAGTCATGCTTGCCGGCGATCCGCGGACCGGCCGCTTCTGCCACGGCGACACGCCGGGGCTGGCCGACGTCTGCCTTTATGCGCAGGTGCTCAACAACAGGCGGTTCGGCATCGAAATGGCATCCTATCCGACGATCGCTCGCATCTTCGACGCCTGCGCCGCGCTGGACGCCTTCGCCAGAGCCCTCCCGGAGAGGCAGCCGGACGCCGAATGAACGATCGGCCTGTCCTGCGTCGGGCCCGCGCCCGCATCAATCACCTGAGGACGAGGGAAATCAATCGATGCTGTTTGCACTCATTTGCAAGGACAAGCCCGAGCATCTGCATGTACGGATGGACGTGCGGGCCAATCATGTCGCGTTCCTCAAGACACTGAACGAAGCCGGCAAGCTGAAATTTGCCGGGCCGTTCTTCGACGACGACGGCAAGCCAAATGGCGGTCTGGTGGTGATCGAGGCGGCGGATAGAGCCGAGGCGGCGGCGATAGGCAGCCAGGACCCCTTCGCCAGGGCCGATCTTTTCCAGTCGGTCGACATCAGGCAATGGTCGTGGGCTTTCAACAATCCCGCATAGCCTGATAGGCCTTGAGCGAAGCGGGCAGGGGCGTATTGAGAACCGGAGCGAGATGCAACCAGCGATCAGTGGACAGGAAACGTCATTGCCGGAAGAAGCCGAAGCGGATTTCCTGTCGATGCCCGGTCACCTTCTGCGCCGATGTCAGCAGATTGGCGTTGCAATCTTCCTCGACGAATGCAGGGCCTTCGATCTCACACCCTTGCAGTTCAGCATACTTGCCGCGCTCGACCGGTTTGGAGCGATGGACCAGGCACGCCTTGGTGGCGTGACGGCGCTCGACCGCACCACGATCGTGGTGGTGCTCACCAAGCTGGAGGAGCGCGGCCTGACCACGCGCAGCCAATCCGCGAAGGACAAGCGCTCGAAGATCGTCGACATCACCGATGATGGTCGCGCGACGCTTCGAAAGGTTCTGCCCAGCGTACGGACGGTCCAGGAGCGCATCTTTTCGCCGCTCACGCCACGCGAGCGAACACAATTGATCGCGCTGCTCTCCAAGATCGCCGACGAGAACAACGTGCACAGCCGCGCTCCCCATCGTCTGCCGTAGTTCACGACCCGTCGCTCCTACAGCATGACGTTGATGGTCTTCGCCTCGGTATAGCTGAACATCTCCTCGATGCCTTCCTCGCGGCCGACGCCGCTGTTCTTCATGCCGCCGAACGGCACTCCGAGGAAATGGCTGCTGCATCCGTTGATCCACAGATGTCCGGACCGTACGCGGCGCGCCATGTTCAGGGCGTTCCCTATATCCTTCGTCCAGATGGCCGCCGTCAGCCCGTATTCGGTGCTGTTAGCCTTTTCCACCGCATCTTCGAAGCTGCTCCAGCGCCCGACGGAGAGGATCGGCCCGAAGACCTCCTCCTGCCACAGTCGCATGCCGGGTTTCACGTCGGCATAGACCGTCGGCTCAACCCAGAATCCCTGCTCGAAGCCGCTGCCCGTCGGGCGCCGGCCACCGGTCATGAGCCGTGCCCCTTCCCGTTGCGCCGTATCGACAAAACCGAGCGTCTTCTTCAGTTGCTGGGCGGAGTTGAGCGGTCCCATATTGATCTCGGGATCCATCGGGTCGCCGACCCGCAGGGACGCGACGCGGGCCACGACCCGTTCCAGCACCGCGTCATGGATGTCCTCATGCAACAGCAGCCGGCTGGTTGACCCGCAGGACTGCCCCTGCCAGGTGAAGTTCATGCCGCCAACCGCCGCCCTGGCGATCTCGTCGGGATCGGTATCCGGAAAGACGATCATCGGATTCTTGCCGCCAAGCTCGAGCGTCACGTGCTTGACAGCGACCTCGGCGGCGGCGCGCTGGATCGCCCTGCCGGTCTCGGGCGAGCCGATGAAGGCAATGCGCTTGATCCGCGGGTGACGCACGATGGCGTCGCCGACCGTTCGGCCATGGCCGGTGACGATGTTGAACACGCCCGCCGGCAGCGCTTCCCGGGCGATCTCGGCCAGAACCATCGCGGAGAGCGGGCTGGTCTCGGGCGGCTTGACGATGACCGCGTTGCCCGCGGCCAGCGCGGCGGCCGTGCGCGCCACGGCAAACATCAACGGATGATTGAATGGCGCGATCCGGGCGACCACGCCATAGGGTTCGCGCAAAGTGAGGTGAAGATTGCGCGACGTCGAAGGCAACGTCTCGCCCTTCAGCTCATGTGCAAGACCAGCGTAATAATTCAGGCTCTCCACTGCTATGCGCACGTCGCCGCGCATTGGCGTGATGGTGTTGCCGGTATCGGCGACCTCGACATGCAGGATTTCCTCGGCGCGCTCCGACAGGCGATGCCCGAATTCGCGCATGATCTCGCCGCGCTCGTAGGGCGACTTCGCCGCCCATGCCGGCCACGCGGCCTCGCCAGCCGTCACGGCGCGTTCGACGTCGCCGGCGGTTCCCGCGGGCCAGCGGCCGATCACTTTCTCGTTTGCGGGATTGATGGATTCGTCCCATTCCCCGCTTTCGCTGGCGACCAGTTCGCCGCCGATCAGCATGCGATCGGCTTTCGTGACGTATCCCATCGGAACTCTCCTCAACCTTGACCGCGCAGCGCGCGCGACCTCAATGCATCACCATGCCGCCGTCGACATTGAGCGTCTGGCCCGAAATGAACGCGCTCTGGTACGACAGCAGGAAGGCAACGACCGAGGCGATGTCCTGTGGTCCGCCTTCGCGCTTGAGGCTCTGCATGCCGATCATCTGGTGCTTCTGCTCCTCGGTGACGGTGGCGCGCGGCACTTCGGTGAAGATCGGGCCGGGCGTCACGGAATTGACCCGAATGCCGAAAGCGCCGACTTCACGCGACATCGCCCTGCTGAGGCCGATGACCCCTGCCTTCGACGACACGTAGTGCGCATAGTTCGGCCGCCCGAGATGGACCGTGCTGGACGAGATGTTGACGATGCTGCCGCGGTCGGCGGCGCGCAGTTCGGGCAGGGCCGCCCGCGTCATCTGCCAGACGCCCTTGAGGTTGACGTTGAAAACCTGATCCCATTCGTCTTCCGGAATTTCCCAGAACGGACGCATGGAAAGGGTCGAGAAGATCGATGCGTTGTTGACGATGCCGAAGATGCCGCCGAAGGCGCGGGCCGTCTCCGCTGCCACCCGCTCGCAATCGTCGCGGCTGGCAACGTCGCATTTCACGAAAAGCCGCCGGCCCGCCCCCTCGCACGTTTCCTCGGCGACCGCCGTGCCCTTTTCCTCGTTCCAGTCGGCGATCGTCACGTCGACACCTTCCGATACCAGCGTATGGACGATGCGGCGGCCAATGCCCTGGGCACCCCCGGTGACGATAACGCCACCGGTCGAGGGATAACGGACCATTTGCTCAACTCCAGAATTTGCCGGCGCGGCGCCGGCCTCGATCAGACGACAAGGGTGAAGGTGACGAGAGAAGGTTCGTCTGTTCGGACCACTTCCGATTCGTGCAGGGCGCCGCATGCCCCGCAGACATGCTCCCGGATTTCCAGTTCGGCATGGAGCCGGATATGCGGCCCATAGGCTCCCTCCGCGACGACGCGGCTCCTGGCATGCGCCTTCCAGTCTCCCGACGCCGGACCAAAATCGGCACCGCACGAACATTCGAAGCGATGCCTGCCGTTCACCCGCATATCGGATTTGAGCGGCCCCTTCGCGGTTCCCGGAGCCGCCGCAGGCTTGGCGCCGCCGAGCCGTTCGCAACGCATGTCAAGGCGCCTTGCCTGTGTCGCCGCGGCATCGACCGTGTCGCCTGTAAGCACCACACCGTAGAGCCGTCGCGCCCATTCGCTGGAGACATGACCGTTTCGCACGTCGGCAAGAACACGCTCCGGCTCTCGCCGGATGGGGTCGCCGTAACCGCCTCCGCCCTGAAAGGCATAACCGACCACATCGCCAAGTCCGACCGGCAGATGGCCGGGCTTCGCCCCCAGGTTCTCGATGCCCAGCGCCACGATATCGCCTAGGCGCCCGGCAGATCCAACGATCTCACTGGTCGACCCCGCATTGCGGCGCAGGAAATTGCGGCCGCAGGAGCCCGGTAGCCCACCAAACTGGCCCGCAGAATTCGGCACCTCGACGCCGTGGCCGACCATCATGGCCGAAAGCCCGGCGGTCTCGTAAGGTGTGATGGCCAGCGCCGTGCCTGCGCCGCCGCGCGACCGGCCGGGACCGCCCGTGTCCGGCACGAACGACCGGAAAAGGTAGAGATAGGGGCCTGCCGCCTCGTTCGCCTCGACATTGGCGATGCAAGGCCGCGGCACGACATAGTCGCCCGAACCGTCGAGGCCGTCGTGATCGGCGAAGGCACCGCCTCCGCCGGCCGTCGAGTCGAGCAGGAACGTACCGAAGGGGGCGCCCTCGCGGTCTTTGCCGGCAAGCGTCATGACCATCATGTGACCCTTGGTGACCGCTTGCCCTTCACCGGCAAACTCATCCGAACAAGCGACGAGGCGTGACAGCGCGGCGACCACGACGTTCTGGACGACCCAGGCCGCGGACACCGTTCCGGCCGACGTGGGCGATGGCCATGAGGCGCTGCAGAGCGTTCCCTGCGGCGCCTTGATGGTAACCGGCCGCATCACGCCTTCGTTCCAGCGGATGCCGGGAGCCAGGATCGGCAGAAGACCCGTCAGAACCGCTCCCCGCAGGCCGGACTCGGTGCAGTTGATGAAACCGGGAGCCTGCGGCGAGGTTCCGCTCATGTCGAAGGTGATCTCGTCGCCCCGCTTGTCGACGGTGACGCAGACCTCGTAGAGCGCGTTGGAATGTCCGTCGTGCTCAAGATAGTCGCGTGCGCGGAACGTCCCGTCCGGAAGCTTTGCAAGGGTCTGCCGCAACTGCCGTTCCGACGTGGCGATCTCGGCCTGCATGATCGCCTCGACATCGTCGAGACCGTAGCGCTCGATCAGTTCCGTCAACCGCTTCGCGGCCACGTTGTTGGCGGCGATCATCGCTTTCAGATCGAGACCGAGGACCTCGGGCAGACGGGTCATGCCCATGATCATCTGCCAAAGGTCTTCGCGCAGTTCCCCGCCTTCGACGAGCTTGATGCCCGGCAAAAGCATCGCCTCCTGCTGGATCTCGGTTGCGCCGAAGGCCCAGCTCCCGAAACTCATGCCGCCGACGTCGAGCTGATGCGCACAGGAGCCAGCCCAGGCGATGTGACGCCCCTTCACGAATATCGGCGCGACAATCGACACGTCGGGCTGATGGATCGCACCCCGGTAGGGATCGTTGAGAATGAACATATCGCCAGGCCTGATGCCCGGGTTCTTCGAGTAATCCTTGATGATCGACCGGATCACCGATGACATGGTGCCGGTGTGGAAGATCACCTGCGGCCCCATGGTGACGATCGAGCCGTCGGCCAGATAGAGACCATTGTTGAAATCCGTGGCCTCGGTCACCACCGGTGACCCGGAGACCGATTTCAACGTGATTGCCTGCTCTTCGGTGATCGCCTGCAGCTTGTTGCGCACCACCTCGAAGGTGATGGCGTCAATCCTCTGCCCGGCATCGGCCTTTCTCTCGGCTGCGCTGGTCATTTGCCGTTGCTCCCGGCTTCGATGATGATGTTGCTGTTGGCGTCGAGCCGGGCGACCTGGCTGGCCGCGACGAAGACGGAGGTCTCGGGATGCTCGATCACCGCGGGGCCTTCGATGCTCTGGTCGACGACGAGATCGCGCCAGTTGCAGACAGATGCCTCCATCCAGCGGTTCGCCACCGGTTCGAAGAGCCTCCGCTTCCCCAGCCCGGCATTGCCGGCGGAGAGGGTAACCCTGACGTCTGGCCGTCTTGTCTTGCCGAAGGCCTCGACGCGGGCATTGGTGAGTTCGATGCCCGCGGGCCGGAACGCCGAGCCCTTGCCGTAGACCTGCTCGTAGGTCTCCTCGAAGCGGTCGACGAGGTTTTGCAGCGATGCATCGTTGACGCCGCCGTCCGGCATCGGGATCATCAGATCGTTGGTCTGGCGCCGGTAGCGCAGATCGACGGTGCGTGCCAGGCGGACGTCGCCGTCCGCTATACCGGCCCGCTTCATCGCAGCGAGGCAATCCGCCTCCAGGTCGGCGAAGGCGCGCTCGATCGCCGCCGCGTCGAGCCCGGCCGTCATCGGATGCCCGCCACCGCCGCCGCGCATCAGCAACGAGCGTTCGGTCGAATGCTGGACGTCCGCCGCCAGCGCACCGTAGGCCGAGTGCGCCATGCTGGTGACCGGCACGATGATTTTCTGCACGCCGAGCTCGGCGCCGTAGCCTGCGCAATGCACGGGACCCGCGCCACCATAGGCGAAGAGCACGAAATCGCGCGGGTCGAAGCCCCTTCCGATGGTAACCTCGCGCAATGTGTCGGCCATCTGGGCATCGACGATGCGGCGGATGCCTGCCGCGGCCTCCTCGACCGTAAGGTTCAGCGGCCGGGCGATCTGTTCACCGATCGCGCTCGCGGCTGCTTCGCGATCGAGCTTCATGCGACCGCCGAGAAAGGTCGCGGGATCGATGATGCCAAGCACGACATCCGCATCGGTGACAGTGGCAAGCTTGCCGCCGCGGCCGTAGCAGACGGGGCCCGGCCGCGCCCCCGCGCTGTCAGGGCCGACGCGAAGCAGGCCGTCCTCGACGCGCGCGATCGACCCGCCGCCCGCACCGATGGCGCGGATGTCGATCATCGGCGTGGATATGTGGAAACCGCCGGCCTCGTGGTTGGCCGACAGCAGCGGCTTATCGTCGACGATGATGGCAACGTCGAAGCTCGTGCCACCCATGTCGGTGGTGATGATGTTGCGATAGCCGAGCCCCTTGGCGAGATGCAGCGAACCCATCACTCCACCGGTCGGGCCGCTGGTGACGAGCGTGACGGGACGCCGCGCCGCCTCGGCAACGGGCATCACCCCGCCGGCGCTGTTGAGGATCGAGAATGCTCCCTTTAGGCCGCGTTGGCGCAGCAGTCCTTCGATGTCGTCGAGATAGGAGACGACCTTCGGCGCGAGATAGCTGTTGAGCGCGGCCGTGGCTGTCCGCTCATACTCGCCGATGACCGGGGCAACCTCGCTGGAGATGCTGATATAGGCGCCGGGGCAGACCTCGGAGATGATGTCGGCGGCGCGGCGCTCATGCTTCGGGTTGCGGAAGGACCAGAGGAACGCGACGGCAAATGTCTGGACGCCGGCATCGCGGAGCTCGCGCGCCGCCTGGTGCACATCCTCGTCGTCCATGGCGACCAATATACGCCCTGCATGATCGACCCGCTCGCGAATCTCGCGCACCAACGCCCGTGGCACGATCGGGTCCGGATGGCGGCGTCGGCTGTACCAACCCAGCCGATCAGACGGAACGCCGGCGGTGAAACCCATCAGGCGCTGCAGCGCAAGCGTGTCGCCGAAGCCGCGCGTGGCGAGCAGGCCGGTGCGCGCACCGTCGCGCTCGATCAGCGCATTGGTCGCCTGCGTCGTTCCGTGCCCGAAACTGCTGACGCGCGCCAAAAGCTCTTCGGCCGTCATGCCGCGCTGGGCGGCCGCATCGCTGACAGCGGCGAACACGCCCTTTTCCAGTTCGCCCGGAGTGCTGAGCGCCTTGGTGGTGGTGAGTTCGCCCGTCTCGTCCAGGAGGACGAGGTCGGTGAACGTTCCCCCGATATCAACTCCGAGATACATGTCATTCCTCCCTTGAATTCCGTCCACCCTACCTGGCGAGGCTGCGGACGCGCCGGAGCGCCATCCAGCGTGCCGCGGCAATGGCGATCAGCAGGGCGCCGCCGCTGAAGAACTGCTCGACATAGAAGGCGGCGCCCATCTGCTGCAGCCCGGCGATCCCCGCGGCCAGCGCGTAGACCGCCACGACCGTCCCCCAGGCATTGAAGCGGCCGGGGCCGACCGGTGCGGCGCCGAGGAAGACCGCGGCGAAGGCCGGCAGCAGGAAGTTCACGCCGATGTTGGGATTGGCCGAGCCGAGGATGCTGGCCGAGAGAACACCGGCGAGTGCCGCCAGCAGGCTGCCCAGCACGAAGGCCTGCACCACGATGCCCTTGACGGGCATGCCCATGAGATGCGCGGCGCGGGCGTTTCCACCGATCGCGAAGCAGCGGCGGCCCCAGTCGGTATAGCGGTAGAGCAGCCAAAGCAGCAGCGCCAGAACGAGCACGTAGACGAGCGGCAGCGGGACGCCCGCGACCTGGCCCCGGCCGAAGGCCAGGAAGGCCGGCGGCATGACGCCGAATATCGAGCCGCCGTCCGTATACCATTGAGCGACACCCTGGATGACGATGCCAGTGGCGAGCGTCGTGATGAAGGCATTCAATCCCGCCCACGCCACCAGCAGTCCGTTGACGAGGCCAAGCGCGAGACAGACCGAAAGGGTGATGGCCACCGCCACGGCCGGCGGCAGCCCCTGATAAATGATCAGGCCGGCGCAGAGCGACTGGGCAAGTGCGAGCTGGAAGCCGATCGACAGATCGAACTGCCCGGTCACCAGCGCCGGTATGGCTGCGAGCGCCAGTACCGCCAGAACAGCGTTGGTGGCGGCGATCGTCTGGGCGTTGAGTAGCGTCGGGTAGCTCGAAGGCAAGGCGAGCGAGAAGATCGCGACAACCCCCAGGAACAGCAACTGCAGGCTGTATTTGACCAGGAAGCGAGCCAGCATGTCGTTGTAGGAGGCTGGCGCGGGAGACGTTTCGGAAGTCATCATCGCATGTCTCCATGCATCGCCGAACGCTCGCCTCCGGCAGGGATGTGAGCCGCGCCATGTGCTTCCTTGAACAGACGATCCCAGCCGAGTTCTTCGCCCTCCAGCATCACCGCTTCGCCGTCCGCGCGCATGACCAGCGCCCGGTCGACCGTTCCGGCAATCTCCTCGAAGTCGCTGGAGCCGAGCACAACCGCGGCTCCGGCCTGCGCGGCCGATCGCAGCAATGCATGCAGTTCGCTGCGTGCGCCGATGTCGACGCCCGCCGTCGGATCGATCAGCACGATGACCTTCGGCACCCCGCCCATCGCGCGGGCGAAGATAACCTTCTGCTGATTGCCGCCGCTCAGACCCATCATTGTCGCCTCGCCGGCGCCAGCGGGACGGACGTTGAACCGCGTCAGGACCGAGGCTGCGACTGTCTGTTCATGACGTGGGCCGCGCGCACCACCGCCGCCCAGCGCCGACGGAAACACATTTTCGCGCACGCTAAGGTCCGGAAAGGCGGCCTCGGACCGGTCCCCCAGGATCACTTCGCATCCCGCGTCACGCATGCGCCGCGGCGATCCCGTCTCGACGGAACTCCCGTCTATGCGAATCTCTCCCTGGACGGGCTTCTCGAGGCCGGCCAGCCAGCGGCAGAGCCGTTCATAACCGGACCCACGGCTGCCGGTCACGCCGACGATCTCGCCGGCGCGGACGTCGATGGAAAGCACTCCGTCCACGCCTGTTCCTGCCAGCCCGACCGCTGACAAACGGACGGCGCTGGTGACTGCCGGCCTTGCGGCGCCCCGCCGTCCGCGCGCCACCGATTTCCCGGCGATCCAGCGCACCAGCATGTCCATGTCGACATCGCAGATGCGTGCGGCGGCGACGTTCCTGCCATCGGCGAACACGGTCACGCGCTCGCAGAGGGCGAATATCTCCTCGAGCCTGTGCGAGACGTAAATAAACGCAACGCCGCGCCGACTTGCCGCCCGCACAGCGGCGTGGACCCGCGCGGCGTCAGGACTGGGAAGGCTGGCAGTCACCTCATCAAGTACTATGAGGCGTGCTTCGCCTTGCATGGCCCGCGCCAGCGCCACGATCGCCTTTTCCGCCTGCGGCAGGTCGCCAACCAGCGCCCGAGGGTCCGCGGTCGAGCCGAGGCGAGCAAGTTGCTCACGGACGGTCGCGGCCGTCGCCGTGTCATCGATCAGGCCGAAGCGTTTGCTGAAGCCGGTCTGGAACGCCATGTTCTCGAAGACGGTCATGCCGTCGACGAGGCCGAGATCCTGATGGACGAAGCGGAGTCCCGCCGCTGCCACGTCTCGCGGGCCGAATCCCGCAGGCAGCCTCGTACCATTGACGTCGATGGAACCCGCGTCGGGGCGATGGACACCGGCGAGCACCTTGATGAGCGTCGACTTGCCAGCGCCGTTCTCCCCCAGAAGCGCGTGGATCTCACCAGGCCCGACATCGAGGTCGACATCCGAGAGGGCGCGTACGCCGGCGAAGGACTTCTCCACGCCACGCACCCGGAGAACCGGGTCGTGCGCTGTCACTTTACGCCCCAGAGCGTCTTGAACTGAGCGGCATAGTCGAGATCGCCCAACCAGCCGGCTGTCTGCGGAACATTGTCGCCGTCGATCAGGCGAAACGGAACCGGGACATTGGCGGCCGTGCCGCCGCTGAAGGCGCGGGCCAGTTCGTCGGTCGCCTGCCAGCCCATCCATTCCGCCGGGTTGGCGATGGTCATCGCCTGCCCGCCGGCCCGGATTGCCTCGATGGTCTGCGGATCGCCCTCATAGCCGGTGACCTTGATCGTGTCGGAGCGACCTGCCTGCCGCACGCCTTCGCCGGCAAAGAACGCGTTCGAATCGAAAGGCGCGACCACATAGTCGGCATCTGGATGGCGACTGAGCGCCGCCGCCACGGCGCCCGGCAGGCGCTGCGCCATCGTTCCGATCGTCGACTCCACGGATTCGACGATCTCGCATTTCGCACAGGCCGCGAGCGCTTCGCGGAAGCCGTCCACACGCTGTGCAAGCTCTGGAAACTGCTTATCCTCGATGAGAAGGATCTTCGCATCGCCGCCGCTGTCGGCCGCCACCCAGTTCGCGGCGAGTTCGCCCTGGGCATGGTGGTCCGGCCGCACGTAGGCGAAGATCGAATCTTCGTCGGCTGGCTTCGGATTGAACACCGAGACGACGGCGATCCCTGCATCCTTGGCGCGCTGCAGGGCGTCGCCAACCAGCATCGGCGGCACGGCCGCAAGAACGATGCCGTCGGCCTTTGCCGCGATCGCCGACAGGATCGCGCCATTCCAGGCGCCGGGATCGCCGCGCCCATCGATGACCTGAACCGTCCAGCCGAGAACTTTTCCGGCTTGTTCGACGCCTTGGGCAGCACGCACGCAGCCGATACCCTGGGATGCGCAGGTGACGACGAATACGGTCTTGCCTGATTCCGCCTTCACCGGCGCGTTGGGGCCGGGCCATGCTGTGAGGGCGGCCCGCCAGCGCTCGACGGACATATGGTCGGCACGGGCTGGCATAGCAGCGAGAACAGCGGCGCCGAGCAACGCTGCGGCGGTGTGTTTCAGATATCTCATCCCATCCTCCCAAATGGCTCGATCAAGCAATCGCGGCTTGTTCCTGAAACATCTATAGGCAGGCGTTCTTCGTAAAAAAAATATATAATTTACATACGATCCATAGTAGGATTCTTATGGAAATGGGGGCCACCATGCAGCGCATATTCGCATCCCAGGCGACCCTCCATAAGCTCGAGATCTTCTGCATGGTCTGCCAGATGCAGAGCGTGACGCGCGTCGCCGAGCGCATGGGCGTTGCCCAGCCCGTGGTGACGGCACATCTGCGTTTCCTCGAAGACAAGCTCGGGGTTCGCCTTTTCGTCCGCCAGGGCAGGCGGATTGCCCTCACGGAAGCCGGCGAGCGGGTTCTCAAATGGGCGAACGAGGTGGTGACGCGAACGCGCGAGCTGGAACGCGAACTCTCGGCCGCGACGGACACGGCAGTCGGCAGCGTGGTGGTTGCGGCGTCGATGACGGTCGCCTCCTATGTGCTCCCGCGCCTGTTCGCCCTGTTTCGCGAAAGCAATCCGCACGGCGAGATCGCCCTGCAGATATCCAATCCGAGGGCCGTCACCGATTCGGTGCGCGAAGGCTCGTGCGACTTCGCGCTTTGCATCCTGGATCCGCGGCACGATGTCGACGGGCTGAATGTCGAACGAATCTGGGAGGAACAGCTCGTGCTGGTCGCCGCGCCGGATTCGACGCTGATCGGCGACGCCGCCGACATCCAAACGCTTGCGAATCTTCCCTTCATCACCTCGCCCCGCAACCAGGTGCGGCGCGAGCTCGAGGACGACGCGCTTCGTGCCTACGGTATCGTCCGCAACAGGATCGTGCTCGAGTTCGGCCACCCGGAAGCCATGAAGCAGGCCGTGCGCAATCATGCGGGAGTCGCATTCGTTCTGGAAACGTCGGTGCGCGACGAACTCAAACGGGGGCTGCTGCGCAAGGTCGAGACACCCGATCTCAACCTTCCCGTGCCGATGTTCCTGGTTCATCGCCGCGGCAAGACGTTTTCGGCGCTTCAGGCTCGCCTGCTGAATTTCGTCCGCGACGCTGCCATCGACGGCATCCCGGCATAGGAGCCAAATGTCATCTCCGTTTGCGGATCGGGGAAGGATTGCGCTCCGGCGAAGGCCATGGTGCGCAGCCCTGAAAAGTCGAGCGCTGCTAAATTATCAAAATATGATAATTAATCTCCGTAAGCATTGTCTTTCCCAGAACGGAGCATTCGATGAGCCTCACAGCGGTTCGCGCCGGAGCGTATCTGCATCATCTCGCCTTCGAAAGTTCCGACCCGGAGCGGCTTGCCGGTTTCTATCGTGACGCGATGGATATGGATGCCGAGCGGTACGCAAAGGATGAATGGCGCTGCCAGGGTCCCGACCGGCGCGTGATCGTCAAAAATGGCGCGGACAGGCAACTCGCCTACGCCGGGCTGGCGTGCCGCGACAAGGAAGGGCTTGAGGAACTCAAGGCGCGCGCCGTGGCCGAAGGATTGTCAGTTCTTGAAAGTCCGTCGCCCTATTTTCTCGACGGCGCCTTCGCGGTGCGTGACCCGGACAGCCACCTGATCTGTTTTGGCCTTGCCCGGCCCGACACCGTTAAGCGCAACGGACTGCGCGGTCCGACCCAGCATCTTACCTTCGCATCGTTCGACGTCGAAGCCTTCGCTGCGTTCTACCATGACAAGCTCGGCTTTGCCCTGTCCGACCGTGTCGTCCACGAGGATGGCACGCTCGCGACGTGCTTCGTGCGATCGAACCACGAGCATCACACCATCGCCTGCTTCAAATCGAACCGCCGCGGCGTCGACCACCACTCCTATGAAGCCGGGGAATGGGACACGATCCGCGACTGGTGCGATCGCTTCGGGGAGCGGCGGATTCCCCTGATGTGGGGGCCAGGGCGGCATGGCCCCGGCAACAACCTCTTCATCTTCATCGAGGACCCGGACGGCAACTGGATCGAAGTGTCGGCCGAGATGGAGGTCGTCCACGATCGGCCCGTCAAGGACTGGCCGCAGGAGCCGCGCACGCTCAACCTGTGGGGCAAGGCGATCCTGCGTTCCTGATCCACTCTCCTTCGAAGGACATATCCATGAAACTCGTAAGCTTCACGCGCCGCGGTTCGCCCGGCTTTGGCGCACTCGTCGATGGCGGCCTGGTCGACCTGACTTCGAGGGCCGCGCCTCATGTCACGACGATCCGGCAGGCGCTCCTCGGCGGTCATCTCGATTTTCTGGATCGCTACGCCGAAGACCGGCAAGCGGAGATGACGCTTGCCGATGTCGCCTTGCTGCCGGTGATACCGGACCCCGCCAAGATCCTGTGCGTCGGCCTCAACTACGAGACGCATCGGGCCGAGACCAAGCGCCCGGACGCCAGATATCCCACCATCTTCACACGCTTTGCCGATACACAGATCGCCCATGGCCAGCCGATCCTGAAACCCCGCGTCTCCGACGCCCTCGATTTCGAAGCCGAGCTTGCCGTCGTCATCGGCCGAGGCGGACGCTATGTTTCCGAGGACCAGGCGATGGCCCACGTCGCCGGTTATGCCTGCTACAACGATGCCACCGTTCGCGACTGGCAGCGGCATACCCATCAGTTCATACCGGGCAAGAATTTTCCCGCGACGGGTGCGTTCGGGCCGGCGCTCGTCACGGCGGACGAAATCGACGACTACACCACGCTTTCCATCACCGGCCGGCTCAACGGCGAAGTCATGCAGCAGGCGAGCCTCGCGGATCTGATCTTCCCGATACCCCGCCTCATTGCTTACTGCTCCAGCTTCACGCCGCTGGAGCCTGGCGACGTGATCATCACAGGGACTCCCGGCGGCGTTGGCGACCGCAGGGAGCCGCCGCTGTTCATGAAGGCCGGCGACGTCTTCGAAGTGGATATCCCCGGCATCGGCAGGCTGGTCAACTCCATCGGCGTCGAGGAATAGGCGTCGTGAACCGACGACTGGAACTCGCGAGATGAGCGAGGTGCTCGACGTTTTGATCGTCGGAGCCGGGCCGACCGGCCTGACGCTGGCCAATCTGCTCGGCGGCATGGGCCTGACGATCGCGCTCGTCGAACGGAACACGGCGACCGTCGACGAACCTCGTGCGGTGTCCATCGACGATGAGTCGATGCGCACCATGCAGGCCATCGGCCTTGCGGAAGCATTCGCTGGGATCGCCGCTCGCGGCTACGGTTCGCGCTATCTGTCGCCTGGCGGCCGGCAGTTCGCTTCTGTCGAACCGGCATCGACGGAATACGGTTTCGACAAGCGCACCGGCTTCCAGCAGCCGGAACTCGAGGCGCTGCTGCGCGACGGCCTGTCCCGCTATACGAATGTCAGGCAATATTTTTCCACGACCTTGGCTTCCTTCACACAGGACGACGACCAGGTGATCGCCCGAGTGGATCGTGTTGAAGGTGGCGAGCGCACCATCCGCGCCCGCTATATGGTGGCCTGCGACGGAGGGCGATCCTCGGTACGCAAGGCACTCGGCATCGAAATGGCCGGATCGAGCTTTTCCGAGCGCTGGCTGATCGTCGACCTCGTCCGTACCGCCAACAGGGTCAGGCATACCGAGGTCTACTGCGATCCGAAGCGCCCATGCATCTCGCTGCCGGGGCCGAACGGCATCCGCCGCTACGAATTCATGCTGTTTGACGGCGAAGACGAGGCAAGCTGCACCGATGAGGCTTTCGTCCGCACGCTTCTTGCGGATGTCGGTCCCGACCGCGACGCCGCATTCCGCCGTGTCCGCGTCTATGCATTCCATGCCAGGCTGGCGGAGCGTTGGCGCGAGCGGCGCGTGCTGCTCGCCGGCGACGCCGCCCATCTCACCCCGCCCTTCGCCGGACAGGGCATGAACAGCGGGCTGCGCGATGCGCACAATCTGGCCTGGAAGCTCGCCGAGGTCGTCGCAGGGGCCGACGCCGACACTCTTCTCGACAGCTACGAGATCGAGCGCCGGCCACATGCATGGGCGATGATCGAGTTGGCGCTGCGCATGGGGCGCATCATGATGCCTACCTCCGCGATCAGGGCGGCATTGACGCGCACCGGCTTCCGGCTTCTGAGCCTCTATCCGCCGGCACGGGATTATGTGGCGCAGATGCGTTACAAGCCCAGGCCCCGCTTTGGAGCGGGCCTGATATGGCCCGACAGCCGCGCCCCGGCGGCGGCCATGGTTGGGCGACTGTTGCCGCAGCCCATCGTCGAAGACGAGAACCGGCTTCGCTTTCTGCTCGACGCTGCCTTGCCGGATCGTCCCGTCGTCCTGGTTTATTCGCAGTATCCGGATCGCGCCCTCGACAGTGCCACCGCGAATGGGCTCCGGGAAGCCGGTGCCTCCATCGTCGGCATCACGCCCGAATGGCTCAATCCACAGTCATCATCCTTCCCGGTCTACCGCGACGTGACGAACCTGTTCGGTTCGGGCTTAATGCGGCCCTGCCTCGAACACGCGCTGCTTCTGCGCAGGGATCGCTACACGGCCGCGGTGGTGCCCCTCGCAACGGCGGAGAGACTCTCAGGCATGATCCACAAGATAACCGCGCCGCGGAACGACAAGGCGTGACGACGAACGGAATGGATATGGTGCGGAACGACCGGCCTGCGGCCATCTGGACAAGGCGTGGAACAGTTCGATGTCGGGGATGAAGCGGTATTCCGATGTGCTGCGCCTTTTCAGCGAGACCAGAAGCAGTTGGACGATCGCGGATATCGCATCGGAGCTCGCGATTCCGCAAAGCACCATCTATCGCACAGTCCGCGATCTCAGCGGAGACGGCTTCCTGGAACTCGCGACCGACGGACGTTGCCGGCTGGGACCGTCCTTCATCGAGTTCGACCGTCTCATCCGCATGACGGATCCTCTGCTCAGGGCCGGCGAGCCCTTGCTCGCCGAGTTGGCGGAACAGGCCGGCATCGCCTGTGTGACGGTGCTTGCCCGCCTCTACGGCACCACGGTCATGTGCGTCGCCGACGCTTCGACGCAAGAGAGGTCGGTTCACACGAGCTATGAGCGGGGACGGCCGAGGCCGCTGACGCGAGGCGCGACGTCCAAGGCGATTCTTGCGCAACTACCTGCCCGGCGACTCGTCAGGCTGCTCGACATAGAGATTCGTTCCGGCCATATCCGATCCGATGAGCTGCCCGGACTGCGCGACGAATTGGCGCTGATCAGGAAGCGTGGCTACACCATCACGCGCGCCGAAGTCGACGCCGGACTGGTCGGCATCGCAGTACCGGTCTCGTCTCCGCGCCAGGCTCTGGTCGCTAGCTTGAGCATTGTCGTTGAGAATTCCTCGTTCAGTGATGCGACGAGGACTGCCCTGATTTCGCTTCTTGGAGCCACGGCAAAACGTCTGGGTGAAGACACTTCGTTTCAAGCGGCTTTGGCGCCCACCATCGGATCCTTCGATTAACGGCGAGATCACGGCCGACCAGAATGCAATAGCCGGCTGCAGTTCGACGATCCACCGTCGGGTCGTGCACTTCTCACCGCGGTTGGAGGGGCGCCTCCCCCAAATCACTTTCGACTCATCAAAGCCGGTCAATGCTTTAGAAATAAGCCTCGGCGAGCTTCCTGTCATGCTGCAAGGCCAACAACGAGGCCCTGTCGCCCTCCAGCACTATGGCGCCTTGGCGCATCACATAGCCATAGTCGGCGATCCGCAATCCAAGCGCTGCCACCTGCTCCGTCAGCAGGATCGTGGTGTTCTGCTGGCGGTTCGCCTCGACGATGAACTCGAACGCCTGCTGGACAATGACCGGCGCGAGGCCGAGCGACGGCTCGTCCAGCAGCAGGCAGTCGGGCGAGCGGATCATCGCGCTCGATATGATAAGCATCTGTTGCTGTCCGCCGCTGAGCAGCGCCGATGGAATGTGGCGCTTCTCGCCCAGGATCGGGAAATGGCCGTAGGCAAGGTCGCGCATCGCCGCGAACGGTTCGCGGCGACGGCCGAAGCTCCATGCCACCTGAAGGTTCTCCTCGACGCTGAGATCGCGGAACAGGCGTCGCCCCTCCAGCACGCAGGCGAGTCCGAGGCTCGCGCGGCGATCCGGTGGCAGGCCGGTCAGCTCATGCCCGTTCATCGTGATCGTGCCGGTCGACGGCACCAGCCCGACGATGGCCCGGATAACGGACGATTTGCCGGCGCCGTTGGCGCCGAAGATGGCAGTGATGCGTCCCGGCGAGGCGATGATCGACACCTTGCGGACGGCGTGCACCGCGCCATAGGAGACGCCCAGATCCCGAACCTCAAGCATGGGTGTCCTGAAAGTTCCCCAGATAGCATTCGGCGACGCGGTCGTCCTGGCGCATCCCCTCCATGGTTCCGCGATAGATATCGTTGCCGGAATCGAGGACGACGACGGAACCGGCGAGCGTTGCCAGGAAATCCATGTGGTGATCGACGATAAGCACTGCCACGCCCCGGTCCCGCAGCATCCGGATGATGCTCCCGAGACGGTCGATCTCGACTTCGGAAAGTCCGGCGGCTGGCTCATCGAGGAGCACGACGTCCGGATCGACCATCAGAGCGCGCGCCACCTCCACCAGGCGGCGATAGCCGTAGGGCAGTGTCTCTAGCACGTGCTCGGCCACCCCGGTCAGGTCCATCAACGCGATGACGGCGCGGGCGCGTTCGATCGCTTCGCGCTCGTCACCATTGGTCCTGCCGAGGCCCGTCATTGCTTCGACGACTCCGTATCGGCTTGCGAGATGGCCGCCCAGCAGCACGTTTTCAAGCACGGTGAAGCGGCCGACCAGCCGCGGATCCTGGAATGTCCGGACCATGCCCTGCTTGGCAATCGCATCGCTGGACAGTCCCCCGATGCTACGGCCCTTGAGCATGATGTCTCCGGCAGACGGAGCGTAGACACCCGTCAGCACATTGACCATCGTGCTCTTGCCGGAGCCGTTAGGCCCGACCAGCGCGACCACCTCGCCGCTGCGGAGGTCCATGGAGAAATCCGCTACGGCCGTCAGCCCCGCGAAATCGCGTCGCACGTTGCGCCATGTCAGCACTGTCTCGCCAGGCGTGCGCTCGGCGATGACCGCGCCGGATGCGACCGATGTGCTGCCTTTGATCCGCGCGTCGATGAAGCGCGGCGGCTGCAGCAGCAACCCGGCCAGTCCCTTTGGCATGACGACGAAGATCGCCACCAGCACGACGCCGTAGATGATGAACTTGTAGTCGTTGAAGGCTTCGAGCTGCAGCGGCAGCCAGGTCAGCGCCACGGCTCCCAGAACCTGGCCTGCGAGCGAGCCGAGACCGCCGATCACCGACATGACCAGTATCTCGATTGAGCGATGCAGCTCGAAACTCTCCGGCCCGATATAGCTGACGAGATGGCCGTAAAGCCCGCCCGCGAGGCCCGCCAGTCCGGCGCTCAGCACATAGGCCTGCCGCTTTATCGCTTCGCTGCCGATTCCGATGCTGCGAGCCGCCGGCTCCGATTCGTGCACGGCGAAATAGGCGCGGCCGAAGCGGCTGCGCGTGAAGCGGCTGAGGGCATAGACCGTGGCCGCGCCGATGACGATCAGCAGGCGCAGATAGTCGTCGGTCGTCACCCTTTGGCCGAAGACCTCCAGATTGCGCAGTTGCGGCGAGGGGATGCCCGTCACGCCCATGACGCCGCCGGTGATCCACTCGAACTCCCGGATGATCTCGACGAAGATCATGCCGAACGCCAGCGTCATCATGGCGAGATAGAACTCGCGCACCCGCCCCGCGGGAATGGACAGCAACACGCCAACGCCTGCGGCGAGCACGGTTCCCGCCGGGATGGACAGCCACAGCGGCAGAAGCCCCGCTTTGACGGTCAGCACCGAGGTGTAGGCGGCGATCCCCATGAACGCCGCCTGGCCCAGCGAGATCTGCCCGACCATGCCGGTGAGCAGGTTGATGGATGCCGCCAGCAGCATGTTTACGATGGCGAAGGAGACCATCTGGCGCGCGGCCTCGGACATGTGCGGCGCAGCGATCCACAGGACGACGCAGATCGCGCCCACCGCGTAGGCATTGCAGAAGATCGTGCTGAGCAGTTGCCGGAGCGCATTCATAGCTTCACCAGCTCCGGGCGGCCAAGCAGGCCGTGCGGGCGAAATGCAAGAACGATCATCAGCAGCGCCAGCGAGAGGCCGTGTCCCGCGGCCGCTGAAACGAAGCCGCCGACCAGTTGTTCGATCACGCCGATCAGCAGGCCGCCGACCAGGGCACCCCAATTGCTGCCGAAGCCGCCGATGACGCCCGCGACGAAGCCCGAGATCAGCAGGCTGAAGCCGAAAGCGGGATCGACGGTGCCGATGATCTGCGCCGTCAGGATGCCGGCGATGCCGGCCAGTGCGCCCGACAGCGCGAACGAGATCGTCACGACCCGCGCCACAGGGATGCCAAAGACGCTGGCCAGCTCGCGATCCTGCGCGACGGCGCGCACCACGCTGCCCCATACGGTGCGCTTCAGCAGCAGGTCCAGGGCAATGATCGTGGTGATGGAGAAGGCCAGGATCACCAGGTATTGCGCGCCGATCCGGAGGCCGAAGACGTTGACGAAGGTCGTGGCGCTGAGCACCACGTCGGGAAAGGCGACAGCTTGTGCTCCGAGGTATTTCGAAACGATGCCCTGGATGCAGATGCCGAAGCCGAGCGTCGAGACGGCCCAGCCCATGCTGCCGGATATACGCAGCGCCGGACGCACGCTGATGCGCTCGGCCAGGATCATCGCCATCGCGGATAAGGAGATGCCCAGAAGGCCGGCCAGCCACGGCACGCCCGACTGCGCCAGGAAGGCGGTGCCCATCGTCGACAGCATCAGCACGGCGCCTTGGCCGAAATTGACGGTCTTCGTGGTCCAGAATGTCAGGTTGAGCGTGATCGCGATCAGCGCGTAGATCGAGCCCACGCTGAGGCCCGCGATCACCAGCGTAAGGACGAACGTCACCAACTATACCCTATGGAAAGGAGGGGCGTATGGGCACAGGGCCGCAGCTTTGCGGCCCTGGCGCATCATCGGGTTCGATGTGGTCAGCTCAGGACTTCCAGCCCGATGCCGCCGCCCTTCTTGATGACGCGCAGCATGGAGAGCGCGTCTGGCTGGATGCCATGGTGCTGCTGGGCGGTGAAGGAATAGACGGCGTTAACGCCGGGCAGGTCCTTCAGCCCCTCGATCGCGGCAATCACCTTCGCCGGCTCGGTCGAGGCCGCAGCCTTGATGCCCTCGAACAGGACGTTGGCGCCGTCGAAGGCGGGGATGACGATCAGCGACATCTGCAGCTGCGGACGCTCCGGGTCCGGACCCCAGTAGCGGTCGGTGCCGTATTTCTTCTTGTACTCCTCGATGAAGTGCGTCACCGCTGGGCGTGGGTTGTCCTGCACCAGCACCGAGACCATCGGTGCGATTGTGCCGACTGCGGTCTCGCCCGCGCCTTCGAAGTAGGGCAGCGACAGGCCGCCGGCGCTGGTCACCAGCGGCAGCTCGAGGCCCAGCCGGAGCATCGAGCGGCGGATGTTCACGAGGTCGGTGCCGAGGCCAACGACCAGCAGCGCCTCGACGTCGGCGCGCTGGATGCGCACCAACTGGGCCGTCACATCGGTCGCACGCTGGTTGTAGGCCTCAGCGGTGATCTCGACATCGCCATTGGCTGCCTTGATGACGCTGGAGAGGGTATCGCGGCCCGAGACGCCATAAGCGGTGCTCTCGTGCATCAGCCCGATCTTCTTGTAGGACTTCGCGATGTAGGCGCCGAGCACCTTGGCTTCGACCGGGCTAAGAATGCCGAAGGTGAACACGTTGGCGCGCGGCGGCTTGTCGATGCCGTCGGGATAGGTCGCCGGCGTGGCTTGCGCCAGTGCGTTGACATAGGGCCGCCCGTCGGCGGTCACCATATCGATCACGGCCATCGTCGCACCGCTGCCTGCGGGGCCGAGGATGCCGACGAGCGTGGGGTCGTCGAGCAGGCGGCGCATGTTCTGCGCGGCGCGGTCGGGAACCATCTGGTCGTCGAGCGCCGTGACGATCTCGATCTTCTTGCCGTTGATGCCCCCGGCGGCGTTCCACAGCTCGATCGCGAGGTCGAAGCCGCGTTTGCAGCCTTCGCCGAATTCGTTGTAGGGGCCGGTAAGTGCGGTCGTGAGACCCAGCCGGATGGTGTCGGCGCTTTGCGCCCGGGCCGCCGTGATCCGCCCCGGAAGGAGGGTCGCGAGGCCCGCGGCAGTCGCGGACAGCATAAGGTTGCGGCGTGATACGGTCGTCATTCAGGTCCTCCCACCTTGGTTCGACGTTCCAGTCCGTGTCGACAGGGCGACCTTGTTTCACAGACATTATTACCAATGAGTATTGCAGCATTCTGATGCGTATCGCAAGCTCGAATCCTCGTCTTCTGGGCTTGATCGCACCGCCGGACCAGATAGAATATTTTTGTACCACACGGTAGGAAGCGCCGGATGATGACACTTTCGGCAAATATCGCCCGCTTCGTGGCGAGGCTCGATCACTCCACCATCCCCGCATCCGCCAATGAGAGGTTGCGGGCCTGCGTTGTTAATGGCTTCGGCATCGCGTTGGCCGGACTTGACACGCCCTACTGGAGCGTGGCCGCGAGGGCCGCTTTCGATGTCGAGGGGGAGGTAGAGAAGGGCGCAACGGTTCTCGGGGACGGTCGGCGAACCGCGCTGGTCGGCGCATTATCGGCAAACGGGGCGCTGTTTCATGGCCGTGCGCAGGAGGACACCTGCGGCACCGCGCATGTGGGCGCAGTCGTTATCCCGATGCTGACGTCCCTGGTCGAGATCAAAGGATATCCGATGGACCGCTTCCTGCCGGCGCTTCTTGCGGGCTACGAAATCGCCGGTCTGCTCGATGGTGCCTACGGCTCGACGACAGCGCCGATGGGGCTGCGGGCATCCATTCTCTACGGAACAATTGGCGCGGCGGTCGCCGCCGGCCGACTGATGGGGCTCGACGAGGACCGTATGGCGGCGGCGATCGCCAATGCTGCCTCGTTCACGGGCGGAACGCTGCAATCGTTCAACGACGGGACGGACGAGTGGCGCTATCAGGTCGGCATAGCCGCCGCCACCGGCCTTCGCGCCGCGATGCTCGCGGCGGCCGGTTCCGTATCGGCCCCAAATGCGATCGAGGGCAAGGCTGGCTTCGTGCACGCCTTCGCGCGGCATGGTTGCGATGTCGAGGCACTAGCAAGCTCGCTGGGTCGCCACTGGGCGATCGAAAGGGTGACGTTCAAACCCTATCCCGTCTGCGCCTTCAACCAGACACCCGTCGAGGCGGCACTGGCGATGCGCTCGAAACTTGCCGGCCAGGCGCCGCAATCCGTGACGGTACGGATGAATGCCTATGAGACAGGCTACCCTGGAATGCTCGAATACGGTCCCTTCGCCACCGTTTCGGGTACGTTGATGAGCGTCCCCTTCTGCATCGCCACAACGCTGTTGTACGGGGCGCCAGACATGCGCCGGATGACGACCTACGACGACGAGGCCGTGGCGCTACTGTCGAGCAAGATAGAGGTGGTGACCGATCCATGTGTGGCCAACCTCTCGACCATCATCGAGGTCAAGACAACGTCCGGAGAGACATTGCGGCATGATCAGATCATGACTGCCGCCGACTATGCCTATGGCCGCGATGCTGCCGCCGGAATGGTTCGCCGCCTCGGCGCCGAGCAGGGCCTGCCGTCATCGATCTACGATCGGCTCGAGGCCTTCGCCGACGACCTTCCGAGCGCCGACATCGCCAATGTCATCGATCTCTTCAACCCGCGCACCCGGCATGCTGCAAGCTGACTGAGCCGCATTCGGTCCGGCACGTGACGGCGGAAGGCGGTTTGCCCCGGCAGGTGTCGATCAGCCGCCGCCCTTTACGACCCGGAGCACATAGACGAGCATCTGCTCGCGAATCTGGTCATTGGTCAGGCGGCCGCCTTCCCGATACCAGGCAAACGCGTAGCTGAGCATGCCTGCGATCACCAGGCTGCACATGGACAGGTCATCGAACTCGAACAGGCCGTCCTTTTTGCCCCGGGTCAGGATCTCCTGGAGCTTTTTGTCGATCTGCTTGCGCAGGATGGCGATCCGCTCCGCATCGGCCTGCGGCAGGTGGATCTGCTCGCGGAAATAGATCGCCACGTGGTGGTGCTGGGCCAGCACCACGTCGGTGAACTCCCTGACGAACAGGCAGAGTTGTTCGCTCGCGATGACCTTCTGGGATGCCGCCATTTTTGCCACCGCCAGGGCGTCCTGGTTGGCTCGCTCGCAAATCTCGATGAGGAGATCGATCTTGCTCTTGAAGTGGGAGTAGATAAAGGGTTTGGTCGCGCCCACCCGCTCGGCGATGGCGTCGACCGTTGTCTGCATGTAGCCGCGCTCGAAGAAGAGATCCGCGGCTTCCTTCAGGATGCGTTCTTTCTTGATCCCGGCAAGCTCGTCCCAGAGCGTTTCACCGGCGGCGGCCTTGCGAGCGCGGGCCATGTTCTGTCACCTTTCCAGGAATGCTGTCGGTATCTTTCCACCCGGCGGGCTGCATCTGTCGTTGCATCGACAGGGCTTCACCAAGCTAGGTAACAGATTCTGCTTCAGCAGTATGAAATTATTCTGATGGGTTTCACACCCCTTCCTTGCCTCTGGATGGCAGTCCTCGGCGGGTGGAGCGCCTCTTCCAGGTGCTTTCTGGACCATCCTTCACGGTCGCACAAGAAGACACAGGTCTAGCCGATAAACGAACCGCCGGCCGTACCGCCTATGCGGCGTTTTTCACGACCGGTCGCCGACGATGCAGGACGTCCCGCGCCAGCGAGATCGCCTGGGCGACGAGGGAGCAGGAGATCCGCGGCGACGCAATGTGATCGGCGGGCGCTTGCATAACCCGCGCAGCATGATACTGATTGGTATTATAATGCAACCAGCGCGTTTCTCGATGAGATTGCTCGGTAAGAAACTTGATCTGCAGAAGCGCGGGAAGGCCGATGTCTCGATCGCCGATGCCGCGCGTGCAATGTACGAGAAGATGTTGCGCATTCGTGGCTTCAAACTCCACGTCCAGCAGATGTTCGAGGATCGCACCCTGTGTGGAAGCACCCATTCGGCGGTCGGGCAGGAAGCCATTGCTGCCGGCGCCGCGTTCGACCGTGGCGACGCGGTGTTCAGCCATCATCGCGGTCACGGTCACCTCATCGCGATGGGCAGGTCGCTGAAGCGGATGTTCGCGGAACTGTGCGGACGGTCGGACGGATATTGCGGCTCCGGTGGCTCGATGCACATGGCCGATCCGACGAGGAAGACGTCATGACGACGTTCAACGGAGAGGTCGCCGTCGTCACGGGCGGCGCGAGTGGTATCGGCTTCGGCTGTTCCGATCGCCTGGCGCAAGCCGGCGCAAAGGTCGTCGTCGCCGACTTCGACACTGAGGCCGGCCAGCGCGCGGCCGAGAAGATCGGCGGTGTTTTCATCGAGATCGACGTGACGGACGAAGCCTCGATCGATCGCTGTGCGCGGCAGGCCGAAGCGGAAATCGGGCCTGTCTCGATGCTGGTCACGAGCGCCGGCATTCTGCAGCCGCCCCAGGATCCCTACGCTCTGCCCGTCGAGCTTTGGGATCGCGTCATCAGCACCCATCTGCGTGGTACCTATCTGAGCTGCCGCGCCTTTGCACGTCCGATGATCGAGCGCCGCAATGGGCGAATCGTCACCATCGCGTCGGTCGCCGCGATCCTGTCGACGCCGCTGCACGCATACGGTCCGGCGAAGGCGGCTGTCGTGTCGCTGACCGAATCGCTGGCGACGCGATGGGGGCGCAGCGGCGTGCGGGTCAACGCGATCTCTCCCGGCATCACCAACACGCCGGCGCTCGCGGACGCCGTCAGCCGCAATGAACGAAACGTCTCCGCCTTCGTCGAGGCGACGCCGCTCGGTCGGCTGATCGAGCCCGTAGAGATCGCCAACGCCGCCCTGTTCCTCCTGTCGGACGCCGCCAGCGCCATCACCGGAACCAACCTCGTGGTCGACGGCGGCTGGATCGGCGCCGGCACCTGGCACACCTACGGCGGCATTCCCGATGCGCGCCCTGCCGGATCGGCGCGGGGCGACCGCGATCCCGTCACAAACGTCCAACCAGGCGGATCCAGATCCAGATGACCATCGACACCAAGCCGTCGGCCTCTTCGAGCACTTCACGCTCCTTTGCAACGAACCTGTCGCAGGAACGCATCGTCCTGGGGATCGCGATCTTCCTGTTCGTCGTCTTCGGTATCACCCTGCCTGGGTTCCTCGATCCGCAGAACATCATATCGCTGATCCAGAGCGTATCGATCCTGGGCATCCTCGGAATCGGGATGGCCATCACGATCATCGGACGCAACATCGACCTGACGGTGATCTCCGTCATGGCGATGTCGACGGCCTGGGTACTCTACATGATCGGTAACGGGACGCCGGTCTTGACCGCCCTGCTGCTCGGCTATCTCTTCGTCGTGGCCGTGGGGATCATCATCGGCCTGCTGGTGGCCTATGCCGAGATACCGGCCATCTTCGCCACGCTGGCGATGATCACCGCCGTCTACGGCTTCTCGCGCGTCGCGCTCGTCGATCTCGACCTGGCGTTCCTGCCGGAGAGCGCCTCGTGGATGCGGGGCTTTGGCGGCGGCTATGTTCTGGGTATTCCCGTCCCCGTTCTGGCCTTTGCCGGCGTGGCGCTTATCGTCCATCTTTTCCTGAAATACACCAAGCTCGGAACCTTCGTGCGGATGGGCGGCGACAATCCGCTCAGGGCGCGCATCGCCGGCGTGCCGACCCGCCCGATGATCGTCTTCCAGTACGTGCTCTCGGCCTCGATCGCGTTCTTCGCCGGCCTTCTGCTCGCGACGCTGGTTGCAACCATGAACACCCGCATCGTCAATTCAACGATGGTCTATGACGTAATTCTCGTCGTGGTGCTCGGCGGCGTCGTTCTAAGCGGCGGCCGCGGAGGAGTAACAAATGTAATTGTTGGAACAATATTGATTGGAATACTTCTGAATGGAATGACGATTATGAATGTTTCCTATTCCATTCAGAATTTGATCAAGGGTGTAATGCTACTGACTGCCATTGTTGTAGATACTTATCTCAATCCACGAGACGAACAGACATCTCAGCAGGGCGATATCTAGCCCGACAACAGGAGGAAAACATGAGAGGACTTGCAGCCTGTGCGATCGCCGCGGCGATCGGACTTTCCAGCGCGGCGTTCGCCGAGCCCTACGACGACGGCACGTCCAAGGCGTTCTACGAGTCGTTCGCCGGCAAGAAGGTGGTGATGATCCCCTATTCGATGGGCGAGCCGATCGGAGCGGGAATTGCCACGGGCCTCCAGCGTCTCGCCGACGAGCGGGGCTTTAGCTTCAGCGTCCGCGATCCCAACTGGAGCATCGATCAGGGCGTCCAGGCGATCAGCCAGCTGATCAACGAGAAGCCCGATGTACTGGTGGTCCAGAACATCGACATGCAGGGCTACGCCCGCGCCATCAAGCAGGCTGAGGATGCGGGTATCCGCGTCGTGCAGATCAACGTCAAGTCGATCGCCAAGTCCACCGGCCATATCGGCGTGGACTGGTACTGGAACGCCTACCGCACGGCCGAGGCGATCGTCGCCAAGTGCAGCCCGAAGAACGGCGGCAACGGCAAGATCGCGATCCTTCAGGGCACGCCCAACAACCCGACGAACTTCATCGGCATGAAAGCCTTCAAGGACGTCATGGAGGCCAATCCCGACATGGTCGTGGTGTCGGACCAGGCCGCGGACTGGGACCCAAGCAAGGCCCATTCGGTCGTGGCGACCGTCCTGCGTCAGAACCCCGACCTGTGCGGCTATTTCGGCTTCTGGGACGGCCAGGATTCCGGCCTCGCCGCCGCCGTCCGCGAGGCCGGCCTGACCGGCAAGGTCTTCGTGGCCTCGCAAGGCGGCGCCGAGCGCTCGGCCTGCGACATGGTGGCGAACGGTAGCTATGACTACTACCGCGCATACAACGTCCGCGAGTTGTCGAAGGTCATGAACGCCGGGGTCTCGGTGATCCTGCAGACGCCGGCCGACGAGACCGTGCGCCCGTTCTCGCTCTATTCGGAATCGCGCGCCATCACGAAGGACAACATGACCGGCAGTTCCTGCTGGTCGATGGACGAGATCAAGGCCGGTCTCTGATTTCTTGTGCTTCGCTCCCGGGACCCTGACGAGTCCCGGGAGCCCTGATGGGATTGCGAAATGACCGCTGGCGAAATCTACGCGAAGTATCGGTACAGGCTTCTCCCGGATCACATCCTTGGCGAACTGCTGTCGAAGAACTGGATCGACAACGCGATTCCGGTCTTCATTCTTGCGCTTGTCCTGATCGTGTTCGGCAACACGATCGACGGCTTCTGGAGCCTGGCGTCCTTCGCCACCATGCTGCGCCAGATGGCCGAACTGCTGTTTGTCGTGCTCGGTATGACGGTGGTGATTCTTGGCGGCGGCGTCGACCTGAGCGTCGGCGCGGTCTTCGCGCTCGCCAATTTCGTCGCGCTCTATCTGATCAACTATCTGGGGCTGCCGGTCTATGTCGTCGTCGCGGCAGTGCTGGCGGTGGGGGCCGTCTGCGGCCTCGTCAATGGGATCCTGATCGGCTACCTCAAGCTGCGCGCTTTCCTGACGACGCTCGCGACACTCATCATCCTGGCCTCCGGCGTGCAGATCCTGATATTCAACTACGGGACCGACGCCGTGATGGGCTTGCCGGAATCCCCCGTATGGGATCTGTTCGCGGTGGGCAGCATCGCGGGCATTCCCGCCAACCTGTGCATCGCGCTCGTCGTGTCGCTGGCGCTGCATATATTCCTCACGCGCATGCGCACCGGCTGGCACATCACCGCCGTCGGCGGCTCGCGCCGTTCGGCGCACAATGTCGGCATCGACGTGCGCAGGACCGTCTGCCTGACCTATGTCATCTCGGGCATGTTCGCGGCCTTCGCCGGCATGCTCTACGCCGCGCGGCTGAACAGTGCCGGCGCGGAGGTCGGCACCGGCCTGGAGCTTACAGTCCTCACCGCCGCTTTGCTGGGCGGCAATTCGCTGGGCGGTGGGCGAGGTTCGGTCGCCAAGGCCCTGCTCGGCACGCTCATCGTCGTCATTCTGACGAACAGCCTGCTCAGGTTGCAGATGCCGGGCGGCTTCAGCTCGCTCCTGTTGGCGATAGCCCTGCTGGTCGCGGTTGCGACCGACATTCGCTGGCTAAAGAACCGCCACAAGCTCCTGTCCAAGGTCTATGTATCGCCGACCTACTACGCCCCTCCCGAAGCGGCGTCGACGGACCGCGGCTCCGGCTCGCCCTACGAGATCAACGATCTTCTCGCTGTCGCCGAACCCATCGGCCTGGACCAGGTCGACGGCGCGGAGGATCTGGCCTTCGACGCCGATGACAACATCTATTGCGGCAGCCGCCATGGCGACATCCTCCGCTTCATGGCGCCCGACTACAGTGCACCGGAGCTTTTCGTGCATATCGGCGGGCATCCGCTCGGCCTTCATTTCGACGGCAACGGCCACCTGCATGCCTGCGTCAGCGGCATGGGCCTCTACAAGGTGCTGCCCGACCGCACGGTGGTGAAGCTTGCCGACGAAACCAACCGAAGCCTGTTCTCGATCATCGACGACAGTCGCATGCGGTTCGCCGACGACATGGACTTCGCGCCCGACGGCAAGATCTATTTCAGCGAGGCGACGATCCGTTACGACCAAGCCGACTGGGCGACGGACTCCCTCGAAGGACGCGGCAACGGCCGCATCCTCTGCTACGACCCGAAGACCGGAAAGACACGAACGGTCCTGCCGAAGCGCATGCTGCCCAACGGCATCTGCATGACCGGCGACGGTGAATCGCTGTTCTTCGCCGAGACGTGGGCGTGCCGGGTGTCGCGCTTCTGGTTCGCCGGGCCGAAGAAGGGCACCGTCGTGACCATCATGGATGACATGCCCGGCTATCCGGACAACATCCGGCGCTCGTCCGACGGCCATTTCTGGGTAGCCATGTTCGGCATGCGCACGCCCGCGCTCGACCTTGCGATGCGGATGCCCGGCTTTCGCCGCCGCATGGCGCACCGTGTCGCCTTCGAGGAGTGGATCTACCCGAACCTGAACACCGGTGGCGTGGTGAAGTTCGACATCGACGGCAAGATCCTGCAGTCGCTGTGGGACAGCAACGGCGAGCGGCATCCGATGGTGACGTCGATCCGCGAGCACAAGGGCTATCTCTATCTGGCCGGCGCATTCCACAACCGTATCGGACGGCTGCCGTTGCCCGATGCCGACCAGGCCTTCAACGATCGCACGCTCTATTTCGGAGACCGGTCATGATCTCGGCTCTCAGGCAAGCCTGGCACGGGCTGTGGGGAAGTGGCGAGTTTTCGGTCACGGTGCCGATCATGGACGGCGCTCTGCGGCCCAACAATGCGCTGGATACCGCCGAGACGCTGCTACTTGCTCCAGACGTGGACAATCTCGCCAGCCATGCCGGCAAGCTCTACTTCACGCAGGGGCGGCAGTTGATGTCGCTCGGCGCGGCGAAAGCTGGACAGGCCGTGGTGGAGGAACTGGCTACCGATATCGCGGCGCTGGCGGTCTCCCGGGACGGCGAGGTCGTCGTGGCGCTTGATGACGGAAGCACCCTGACGAGAGGAGCCGTCCATTCGGGAGAATGGACAAGGCTCGACTTCCAGGGAGCGCCCGCTCACGTGACGGCGATGGCGTTCGGCCCGACAGGCGATCTCTACCTCTGCGTAGGATCCCGGGTGCATCGAGCCTCGCAGTGGAAGCACGACCTGATGAGGCTCGGCGCGAGCGGCTCGGTGTGGGTCCTGCGCAAGGGCGATCGCGTCCCGGCAAGGATTGCCGACGGACTGGCGTATCCCTCGGGGATCGGCTTCCTCGCAGACGGACGGCCACTCGTCTCCGAGGCATGGAAGCATCGGCTGGTCGGTCTCGACGACAGTGGGCATCCCGCACCGGTGCTGGCGGATCTGCCCGGCTATCCCGGCCGTATCCTGTCGACGGACGACAGCGCACACTGGCTTTGCCTATTCGCCCCGCGGAGCCAGATGATCGAGTTCGTGCTGCGCGAGCGTGCGTATCGCGAGCGGATGGTCGACACGATCGACGAACGGTTCTGGATGGCGCCGACGCTCAGGGCCGGCAGGAACTTCAAGGAACCGGTCCAGGGCGGAGGCATACGCCATCTGGGCATCCAGAAGCCTTGGGGGCCGACGCGCTCCTCCGGGCTCATCGTCCGGATCGAAGGCCGTAACCGCATCGCGGCGAGCCTTCACAGCCGCTCGGACGGCAATCGCCACGGCATGACGAGCATCGCCGACTGGAACGGCCGGCTTGTCGCATCGAGCCGGGGAGACGGGGCGCTGGTCGTAATGCCCGGCACAGGGAGGAAGCAGTGAACGTCGCACCTGTCGTGGAGATGACCTCCATATCCAAGGAGTATCGGGGCGTGCCAGCGCTCCGCGATGTCGGCATAACCCTCAACCCCGGCGAGATCCACGCCGTTCTCGGCGAGAACGGCGCCGGCAAGTCGACGCTGATGAAGATTATGGCGGGCGTCGTCGCCCGCAGCGCGGGCACGATGCGGCTTGATGGGCGCGAGGTGACGTTCAACAGCCCGGCCGAGGCGCTGGACGGCGGCGTCGTGATGGTCTTCCAGGAGACGAGCCTCGTTCCCTCGATGTCTGTCGCCCAGAACATCTATCTGGGCGACGAGAAGCTCTTCAACCGGCTGCGCGGCCTGTATATCGCCGCGCAGCAGTTCCTGCAGTCGCTCAACTTCAGCGTCGATCCCTGGGCGATGGTCTCCACGCTCGGTGCCGCCAAGAAGCAGATGGTGGAGATCGCGCGCGCCGTCCGTCACAATGCCAAGGTCATCATTTTCGACGAGCCGACGGCGTCGCTGACGCCGGAAGAGAAGGGCCACTTCTTCTCGCTGCTCCAGCGCCTGAAGAAGTCGGGCGTCTCCATCGTCTTCATCTCGCATGCGCTGGAGGAGGCGCTTTCGGTGTCCGACCGGATAACGATCCTCCGGGACGGCGAACTCGTCTCCTCCGGACCCACCTCGTCCTACGACCGCGATTCGATCATCCGTGCGATGGTCGGCCGCGCCCTGTCGAACGAACTCTACTCCAAAGAGCAGAGGACGCTACGGCCGGCGGGCGAACGCATCCTCAGTGTCCAGAACCTGTCGATGGGCGCGATGGTCAGGAACAACAGCTTCTCGATCTACGCCGGCCAGGTGACCGGCGTATTCGGGCTTATCGGATCGGGCCGCACCGAGACGGCGAAGGTCATTGCCGGCGTCCAGAAGCGCAACTACTTCCACGGCGGCGAGGTCAAATACCGCGACGCCTATGTCAGCTACCGTGTGCCCCGCCCGGCCGTACGCGACGGCATCGTCTACGTCACCGAAGACCGGAAGCTAGAGGGTTTCTTCGAAACGATGTCGATTTCGGAGAACATCTATTCGAGCCTGCTGGCCTCGGGTCTCAAGACCTCTTCGATCATCCGCGGGAAGGATGCACGCGAGATCGCCGCCGACTGGACGAGGAAGCTGAACATCCGCGCCATCAATGGCGACACGCGCGTGATCGAGTTGTCCGGCGGCAACCAGCAGAAGGTCGTCATCGCCTCGGGCCTCGTGCAGGAGCCGAAGCTCGTGATCTTCGACGAGCCGACGCGCGGCGTCGATGTCGGCGCCATCGCCGAGATTCACGAGATAATCGGCGGCCTCGCCGACAGCGGCCTCGCCGTGCTGGTCATCTCCTCCTATCTGCCGGAGATCATGAACATCTCGGATCGCATCCTGGTCTCGCGACTGGGCCGCATCGTCGAGGAATTCACGCCCGGCGAGACCACCGAGGAGCAGATCATGTACGCGTCGGTTCACTGAAGAGGCTTGGCCGGTCCGCCGTTGTCTTCGGCACCGAGGCGGGAGGGAAGAGAATGAAGGCGCTTGTCACCACGGCTCACCAGTTGTTCGAGTATGCGGAGGTCCCGGCCCCCGTGTCCGGAGACGGCGAGGTCCTCGTCAGGATCGAGGCGGTCGGGATCTGCGGCACCGACATTCACTCCTACCGCCATGCCGACCCGCGCAAGCAGTTCCCCGCCATATGGGGGCACGAGCCTGCCGGAGTCATCGTCGGCGGCGCGCGCGACGGCCGGCGTGTGGCGATCAATCCGATCCAGTGGTGCGGGACCTGCGAGTCATGCCTGAACGGCCGCAACCAGCTGTGCCGGTCGCGCAAGGTCATGTCCCTCGGGCTGACGCAAGGCGCCTTCGCCGAATATGTGGTCGTGCCGGACCGGAACGCGGTCGACGTTGCGCCAGGCGTCAGCAGCCGCCATGCGGCTCTCAGCGAGCCGATCGCGGTCGGCCACCACGGGGTCGTGCTCGGGGCGCACCTTCTCGACAAGCCGATCGCGGCCGCGCGCTGCCTTGTCCTTGGCGGCGGCGCGATCGGACTTGGCGCTTGCCTGTCGATCCGCATGCAGGCTGCCTGGAGCCTGCTTCTGGTCGAACCATTCAAGGAGCGCCGGCTGCTGATCGCGGACATCGAGCAGATCGAGACCGCTGATCCGGCGAGCCTGTCCGGCCGCAGGGGCGCGGGCTTCGATCTCGTCATCGATGCCGTTGGCTCGGGCGCCTCGCGCAAGGCGGCGCTGGAGAGCGTCGCGATCGGTGGCGTCGTGGTCCATCTCGGGCTGGCGGACGAGGGGCCGGGATACGATTTCCGCGACGCGACCCTGCGCGAGGTGGCACTGCTGGGCGCCTACGGCTACAGGCCGACGGAATTCCGCGAGATCGTCGATGCGATGGGGCAAGGGCGTCTCGGTAGCCTCGCGTGGGCCGAGGCCGAGCCTCTCGCCGAGGGCGCGGAAACCCTTGCCGCGCTCGCGAGCAGTCAGAAATCCAGCCTGCGAACGTTGCTCGTGCCCTAGCACGAGGGTGATCATGGCTTTGGAGTGATGTTTTCGTCGTCAAAGCCCCAAGTGAAGATGGAAGATGAAGATGTGCTTTTGCAGACTTTCGCATGATGGGGCACATGATGAACGGGCTTCGCAATGATCGAGACTGGGAGGTCGCGTTGCCGAGAACATCAGGCGATCCCCCAAAGTCACAGGGCTCCTCACATCGGCAACCGATTACCTAAAAGTCTCCAACAGAACCCCACCGTCCGGCATGGTTCCAGCATCCGGCCATTGGCAGGACTTGACCACAAACCGCAAACCGGCGCATCGTCGGGTGCTTGGCGGCCACGCGCCTTTCATTTTCGTCACATTTTCGCTTAGAGTCCCCGGCATGGAAAATGCGGGCATGGATTCGGGGCGCGAATGTCGTTCTTGAAAAATATCGGCGGTGGCGAGACCGCCGGCGTCTACGATCCGTACAAGCTTTCGAGCCCGCAGGTCTTCCTGCTCTCGATGCTGATCTTCCTGGCCATCGTCGCCTTCATCGCGGCCATCCTCACCCGCCAGATCACCTCCGCCTTCGTCACCAATCCGGGCCTCAACGGGCTCATCGCCGGCGTCCTGCTGGTCGGCGTCCTGCTCGCCTTCGGCCAGGTGACCCGGCTGTTCCGCGAAGTGCGCTGGGTGAATTCGTTCCGTGCCGGCTCCGAGGCCAACGAGCCGGTGCTGCTGGCGCCGATGAAGGCGATGCTCGGCCGCTCCTCGGCCATGGCGCTGTCGACCAACTCCATGCGCACCATGCTGGATTCGATCGCCAACCGCCTCGACGAAAGCCGCGACGTGTCACGCTACCTGGTCGGCCTGCTGGTGTTCCTCGGCCTGCTGGGAACCTTCTGGGGCCTGCTCGCGACGATCGGGTCGATCAGCGAGACCATCCAGTCCCTCGATCCGGGTTCCGGGGACACGTCCGCGGTTCTGGACGCGCTGAAGGCCGGCCTGTCGGCGCCGCTGGCCGGCATGGGCACCGCCTTCTCGTCCTCGCTGTTCGGCCTGTCCGGCTCGCTGGTGCTGGGTTTCCTCGACCTGCAGGCCGGGCGCGCCCAGACCCGCTTCTACACGGAACTGGAGAATTGGCTGTCCTCGGTCACCGACCTCTCCTCCGACGTCGCCGTCCCGTCCGACCTCGCGCGCACCGGCACAGCCGACGAATTGAAAGTACTGGGCGAGCGGATGCGCGCACTGCAGGAGAATGGCGGCTCCAATCCGCGCGTCGCCACCGCCATGGCCAACCTCGCCGACGGCATTTCCGGGCTCGTCAAGAACATGCGCAACGAACAGCAGATCATGCGCGACTGGGTGGAAGCGCAATCGCAGGAGCAGAAAGCGCTGCGCACCACGCTCGACAAGATCGCCGAGGCGCTGAAGAAGCGGGAGACGAACTGACATGGCGCTGGCCCGCGCACGCCGCAACGATCGCCGCATCGACTACTGGCCCGGTTTTGTCGACGCCCTGTCGACGCTGCTGCTCGCCATCATGTTCCTGCTCTCGGTCTTCGTGCTGGCGCAGTTCCTGCTGTCGCGCGAAATCTCCGGCAAGGATGAGGTGCTGACCCGTCTCAACTCGCAGATCAACGAGCTGACCCAGCTTCTGGCGCTCGAGAAATCCAGCACGCAGGACGCCCAGGACCAGTTGATCAATCTCCAGGCCTCGCTGCAATCCGCCGAAACCGAGCGCACCCGCCTCCAGCAGCTTCTCGACCGCGGCGCGGGCGCGGGCGCGGCGGCGGACGAGCGCATCGGCACGCTGTCCGGCGAACTGGATTCGCAGCGCCAGATCAGCCAGCAGGCGCTAAGCCAGGTCGAGCTGCTCAACCAGCAGATTTCGGCGCTGCGCAAGCAGATTGGCGCATTGGAGGACGCACTCAACGTTTCCGAGGCGCGCGATCGCGAATCGAACACCAAGATCGCCGACCTCGGCAAGCGGTTGAACGTGGCGCTGGCCCAGCGTGTGCAGGAGCTCAACCGCTACCGTTCCGACTTCTTCGGCCGGCTGCGCGAAATACTCTCCGACCGCGAAAACATCCGCATCGTCGGCGACCGCTTCGTCTTCCAGTCCGAGGTGCTGTTTCCGGTCGGTTCGGATGAGATCAACGAGGCCGGCCGTGTCGAGATGGCCAAGCTCGCCCAGGCGCTGATCGAATTGCAGAAGGAAATCCCGCCGGAAATCAACTGGGTGCTGCGCGTCGACGGACATACGGACAACCGGCCGCTTTCCGGCACCGGGCGCTATCGCGACAACTGGGAGCTTTCTTCGGCGCGCTCGACTTCGGTGGTGAAATTCCTGATCGCCAACGGCGTGCCCGCCAACCGCCTCGTCGCCGCCGGCTTTGGCGAATACCAGCCGCTCGACCCCGCCGATACGGACGAGGCCCGCAACCGCAACCGCCGCATCGAACTCAAGCTGACCGAACGTTGAGAAACGTCACGTCACCGCTGCTGGCGGCGCGACCCATTCCCGTCAAGGCTGTTGCAAGATTATCATTTTGTAATTTGCGAAGCACCTTCAAGCGGGCGTAAGTTGTCGCTGCGGCTGGGAACTGCCGGCGATGGCCGGACCTCCCGATCGACATGGCCGAGGCCTCCCTTCGGCCATACCGACCCGGACAAGCGTCGCGACGCGACAGGACCGGACAGCCGCTACCGCGGAGAAAACGACGTTTCTTCGCGTTGTCAGAGGAGGAGCATCATGCGTTCCTTCGTCATAAAATCCACCCTCGCAGCCATTCTCGTCTCGACTTCCCTTGCCGGTGCCCACGCCATGTCTGCCGTCGGCAACGGATGGGACCCTCGCGCGCCCAGGATGAACACGCTTCAGGCAGAAGCCTGGGCCGGTCACGACAACCAGCCGGCCGACATCGACAGCATGACCACCGGCTCGACCGCCACGCCGGCCCAGGCGGTGCAGATTGCTCCGAAGGCGGCGCGGGTGGCTGTCCGGCACGAGGAGTTCCGCCCGAGGATCGCGCATATCGATCGTGAACTCGTCTCCGCCAATCATCGGATCGGCGTCGATCGCGAGCGTGGCTATCTGACGGTGGCGGAATATCAGGCGCTGCGCGCCCGCTCCCACAACATCCGTATGGAAGCCCGGCAGATTGCGGAGCGGCATGACGGCGCGCTGCCGACAGCGAGCTACGATGTCCTGCAACACCGCGTCGCCATGCTCGACCGAACGATCCACCACGATGCGATCACCTGATAACAACCAGTCCTCAAACCAGGAACCATCGGCTGCCGGCATGCGCCGGCGGCCGACCCTGCCGTGGATCTGCATTTGTTTCGGTAGGATGAAACCAAAGAGGCCGGCTCCGCCGATATGAGTCATGACCTTGACGGCAAATGCCCGGCCGCCCTTGGCGCACCGCTCAAACTTCCGCGCCGGGTTTGACCTCATGGAATGGTCAGGAATTGCGGATGTTGAGACACTTATGGCCCGTTCTACCCCCGTCAACTCATTTGAAAGATTATCATTTTGTAATTTGCCGATCGTGCCGGCCGGGGCGTAGCGTCCGGTCGTGGCTGGGAACTGCCGGTGACGCCGGACATCCCGATCGACGCGGCCAACGCCTCCCGTTGGCCGCCCGACCCGGAGAGGCGTCGCGACGCGACGGAACCGGACAGCCGTATCGCGCGGGACGAACTTGCCCCGCGTTCTGACAGGAGACGCATCATGCGTTCCTTTACCCTCACGGCGGCTCTCGCCACAGTTCTCGTTTCGACCTCCCTCGCAGGCGCGTTCGCTGCATCGGCGCCCACGGCCACAGGTACGCCATTGCCTGGTTCCGCGCCACAGATGCAGTCCGTTATGCCTGATGCGATGACCACCGGAGCGATCACCGCACCGGCGCAGGCCGCGCCGAAGCCGGCGCACTTCGCCATGCAGCATGAGACGCTTCGCCCGCGGCTCGCCCACATCGATCGGCAGCTTGGCGCGGCCAATCACCGGATGACCGTCGACCACGGACGCGGCTACCTGACCGCCGCCGAATACCGGATGTTGCGCGCCCGTTCGCACGACATCCGCCTGGATGCCCAGCGGACCGCCAGCAACCATCGCGGCGCCCTGCCGAAGGCAAGTTTTGTCGCCTTCCAGAACCGCATCGACAGGCTGAACCGGGAAATCCATCACGCCGTGACGACCTGACCGCCTCGCATCTACTTTCACCCCGGATTCATCGGCCGCTGGCATCCACCGGCGGCCGGTCTGATTCACAGGCCAGCATAGAGGCAGATCAGCGCCAGCACGGCCGGCAAGGCCTGGACATAGAGGATGCGCCGCGACACGGTCGCCGCGCCGAACACCCCGGCGACGATCACGCAGGCGAGGAAGAAGACCTTTATCGCGAAGCCGCCCTCACCGAGCACCAGCCCCCAGACCAGCCCGGCAACGAGAAAGCCGTTGTAGAGACCCTGATTGGCGGCCAGCGCCTTGGACGCCGCAGCGAATTCCGGCGACGTGCCGAAGACTCTTCGCCCCAAGGGCCGGTCCCAGGCGATCATTTCCAGATACATGAAATAAAGGTGGAGCAGCGCCACCACCGCGATCAAAATGCCGGCGAGCATCGTTGCCTCCCGCTCCTGTGCAGGCCTCCATCTTGACGCAAGCAATGGCTTCCGCAAGTCCGGCCGGAGGCAAAGCGAGGGGTTGCGGTCGCTGCCGAGTTCGTGTCCCTTCGCCGGACCAAAGCAGGAGCAAAAATGTCCTTCGCCAAACTCGACGAAACAGGCCGCAAGCTGGAGGCGCTGGAACATGCGCTGGCGATCCTCGGCGCCGACGAGGCGACGCATATGGCCGTTGGCGGCGGCGAGAAGCGCGCCGAGGCGCTTTCCACGCTGGCCGGCATGTACCACCGGCAGGCGACCGCCCCGGAAATCGCCGACTGGCTGGAAGCCGCCGAAGAAGAGTCCTTGAACGAAGAGCAGCTTGCCGCGCTCAGCGAATTCCGGCGGCAATACACCAACATGACCTGCCTGCCTGCCGAGTTCGTCGAACGGCAGACGAAGGCGCGGCTTCGCGCCGAACAATTGTGGCGCGACCTGCGCGCCAAAAACGACTGGAGCGGGTTCCTGCCGGCGCTCACCGGCATCGTCGACCTGGCCCGCGAGGAGGCGGCGCTGCGAGCCGGCGCGCTTGGGCTCGATCCCTACGACGCGCTGATGGAGCAGTACGACCCGGGCAACCGGGCGGCGGAGATCGCCCCGATCTTCGCGGAGCTTAAGACCTTCCTTCGGGATTTCGTACCCGAGGCGCTCGCCGCGCAGGAGGAACGGCTTGGCAAAACGCCGATGCGGCCGCTGTACGGACCCTATGCACAGGAGAAGCAGCGCGAGCTTGGCCTCGCCATGATGACGGCGGTTGGTTTCGACCTGACCCATGGCAGCCTGTCGGTCTCGCACCATCCGTTCTGCGGCGGCGTGCCGAGCGATGTCCGCATCACCACGCGCTACAAGACGTCGGACTTCCTCTCCGCCCTGATGGGCGTCCTGCACGAGACCGGCCATGCGCTCTACGAACAGAACCTGCCGAAGCAGTGGTCGCACTGGCCGCTCGGCAAGGCGCGCGGCATGGCCATGCACGAGAGCCAGAGCCTGTTCGTCGAGATGCAACTGGCCCGCAACCCCGCCTTCTGGCGCTGGGCGCTGCCCATCGTCGAGCGGCATCTCGGCGAAGGCTGGAGCGTGCCCGACATTCTCGCCCATGTCCTGCACGTCGAGCGCGGCCTGATCCGCGTCGAAGCCGACGAGGTCACCTATCCCCTGCATGTGATCCTGCGTTTCGAGCTGGAGCAGGATTTGATCAACGGACGCCTCGAGGCGGCCGACATACCGGAGGCCTGGGACGCCAAGATGCGCGATTATCTCGGCCTCTCGACGATCGACAATTTTCAGGACGGGCCGATGCAGGACGTGCACTGGCCGGGCGGCGCCTTCGGCTATTTCCCGTCCTATACGCTCGGCGCAATGTTCGCGGCCCAGCAGGCGGCAGCACTTCGCCGCGACCACCCAGCCTTCGACGACGACATCGCCGAAGGCAGGTTCGACTCCATCAACGACTGGCGCCGCCAAAAGATCTGGTCACAGGGCTCGCGCTGGTCGACGCCTGAGTTGCTGCAGCGGGCAACGGGCGAAAAGCTGAACGCCGCCCATTTCATCGATCATCTCAAGGCCCGCTACGCCGGCTGACGGGTCCGGCAAACGGCGCTGTTTGGGAAGCCGGCGGAGGAGGCGCGAGGGATGGAGACACCGCCAACGATCTGCGTGTTCGGCGCCGGCAGCATCGGCTGCTACATCGGCGGCCGGCTGGCGGTGACCGGCGCCAAGGTGCGTTTGATCGGCCGCCCGCGTTTCGGCGAGGCGATCGCCAAGGGCGGCCTGCGGCTCGCCGACCATCTTGGCGCGGATTTTTGGCTGGAGCCCGGCTCAGTCGACTATCAGACCGATCCCAAAACCCTTGCCGACGCGGCGCTCGTTCTGGTCACCGTGAAGGCCGGAGACACCACCTCTACGGCTGCCGTCCTGGCCGAGCATGCGCCATCCCAAGCGATCATCATCAGTTTCCAGAACGGCATCGCCAACGAGGAGATCTTGCGCGCCGCGCTGCCCGGGCGAACGGTGCTGGCCGGCATGGTGCCGTTCAACGTCGTGCAACTCGCCGGTCCCACCTTCAAGCAGGCGACGCAGGGCGCGCTCGACATCGAGGCAAGCGCGGCGATCCTCCCCTTCCTGCCAATCTTCGAGAAAGCGGGGCTGCCGCTCACCCAGCATGCGGACTTTCGTCCGGTGCAATGGGGAAAGCTCCTGCTCAACCTCAACAACGCCGTCAGCGGCCTGTCGGGCCTGACCTTGCGAGAGGAACTGTCGCAGCGCGCCTACCGGCAGTGCCTCGCTATGGCGCAGCGCGAGGCTCTGGCGGCAATGAAAGCCGCCGGTATCCGCCCGGCAAAGCTGACTTCACTGCCGCCAGCGCTGGTGCCCTGGCTGCTCGGCCTTCCGGATTGGTTGTTCCTGCGGCTCGCCGGCAGCGTGCTGGAAGTAGATCCAGCCGCACGCTCGTCAATGATCGATGCGCTCGACGCCGGTCGCAGGACTGACGTCGACTGGCTGAATGGCGAAGTCATCCGCCTTGCCGAGAAGAACGGCGTACCCGCGCCGGTCAACCGGAAACTGGTCAAACTGGTACACGAGGCCGAGACCGGCAACCGCCGTCGCTGGAGCGGTCCCGACCTGCTCGCGCAATTGCGTTCCGGCCGCTAGCCGATACAGTCGGCGTTGGTCTTTCGAGATTCAACCTGAAGATTGGCAGGCTCAGGAACGGGAGGAAAAATGGCCGAACAGGCCGATGCCATCGTCGTAGGTGCGGGTCTGGCCGGGCTGGTCGCCGCCGCCGAATTGGTGGATGCCGGCAAGCGTGTCATCGTCCTCGACCAGGAGGGCGAGAATTCGCTCGGCGGACAGGCGTTCTGGTCACTCGGTGGGCTGTTCTTCGTCGACAGTCCCGAGCAGCGGCGCATGCGCATCCGCGACAGCCGCGAACTCGCCATGCAGGACTGGCTGGGATCGGCGCAATTCGACCGCCCCGAGGATCTTTGGCCCCGCCAGGTGGCCGAGGCCTTCATCGACTTCGCCGCCGGCGAGATGCGTCCGTGGCTCCATGCGCAAGGCATGCGCTGGTTTCCGGTCGTCGGCTGGGCCGAGCGCGGCGGCGGCCAGGCGCATGGCCACGGCAACTCCGTCCCGCGCTTCCATCTGACATGGGGCACCGGCCCCGGCGTGCTGGAACCGTTCGTGCGGCGCGTCCGTGAACACGCGGCGAAAGGGCTGATCGCGCTGAAATTCCGCCACCGCGCGAGCCGCATCGTCAAGATCAATGGTGCCGTTACCGGCGTCGCTGGCGAGGTTCTCGAACCCTCGACCGCCGAGCGCGGCCAAAAATCCGGCCGTACGGTCATCCGCGATTTCGAATTCGCTGCCGGCGCGGTGCTGATCACGTCGGGCGGCATCGGCGGCGATTTCGACCTGGTGCGAAAAAACTGGCCGCGCGACCGGCTGGGCGAGCCGCCGCGTTCGATGGTCGCCGGCGTGCCGCCGCATGTCGACGGCCGCATGATCGGCATCGCGCAGGAAGCCGGCGCGGCCGTCATCAACGCCGACCGCATGTGGCACTACACCGAAGGCTTGCGAAACTGGGCGCCGATCTGGCCGAACCACGGCATCCGTATCCTGCCCGGTCCGTCGTCACTGTGGTTCGACGCACTGGGCGAGCGGCTGGCCGCTCCCTGCCTGCCCGGCTTCGACACGCTGGCGACGCTGAAGCGCATTCTTTCGACCGGCTACGACTATTCGTGGTTCGTACTGACCCAAAAGATCATCAAGAAGGAATTCGCGCTCTCCGGCTCGGAGCAGAACCCCGACCTGACCTCGAAAAGCTGGCTCAACGTGCTGCGCAGCCGGCGCGGCGCGGGCGCACCGCCGCCGGTCGAGGCGTTCAAGAAGAACGGCGAGGATTTTGTCGTCGCGCAAAACCTCGGCGACCTCGTCGACGGCATGAACCAGCTGGCCAGCTCCGCCCTTCTCGATCATGACCGGATGAGGACGCAGATCGAGGCACGCGACCGCGAGATCGACAATCCCTTCTCCAAAGACGCGCAGGTGATCGCCATCAATGGCGCCCGCCGCTATCTCGGCGACAAGCTCATCCGCACGGCAAAACCGCATAAAATCCTCGAACCGGCCTATGGCCCGCTGATCGCGGTGCGCCTCAACATTTTGACTCGCAAGACGCTGGGCGGCATCCACACCAATCTTGAGGGGCAAGTGCTGGACGCGGCCGGCGCGCCGATCCCCGGCCTCTATGCCGCCGGCGAGGCAGCCGGCTTCGGTGGCGGCGGCTATCACGGCTACAACGCGCTGGAGGGCACGTTCCTCGGCGGCTGCATTTTTTCGGGACGCAATGCCGGACGGGCGGCCGCTCGCTGACAGGCATTTGACGTAGCGCCGCCAGTCCGGCGGTCATAGTGGCCTGCGGCAAGCGCTGCCGGTTGCGCGGCAATAAGATCAAAGAGCCGGTTCATGGCTCGATACCATGGGAGGGAAATCGATGAACGAATTGCCGAGTTTCGATCTGAAGGGAAAAACCGCTTTGGTCACCGGAGCTGGGCGCGGGCTTGGAGGGGCGATCTGCCTGGCGCTGGCGCAATCCGGCGCCAACATTGCCCTCGGCCTGCGCGACCGCAACAAGGATGGCGGCACCGCCGCCGCGGTCAGGGCGCTCGGCCGCGAGGCGCTGGCCCTGCAGATGGACGTTCTGGACCTGAAGCAGTCCTATGCGGCCGTCGATGAAGCGGCAAAACATTTCGGCAGCGTCGACATTCTCGTCAACAATGCCGGCGGCGGCACCGAGGGGCCGGTCGAGAATTTTTCCGAGGAGGAATTCGACTGGACGGTCGCCTACAACGTCAAGGCAAGCTTCTTCATTTCGCAGCATGTCGCCAAGAAGATGATGGCGCGCGGCAAGGGCGGCGCCATCGTCAACATGAGCTCGCAGGCCGGCTTCATCGCGCTGCCCGGCGAGGCGATCTACTGCCTGACGAAAGCGGCGATCGCCCACATGACCAAATGCATGGCGATCGAATGGGGCAAGCACGGCATCACCGTCAACGCCGTCGCCCCTACTTTCATCGAAACCGACGGCACGTCCGAGGCGCTCGGCAATCCAGAATTCAAGGCCGACGTGATCGAGCGCATCGCCGCCCTTCACAGGATCGGCCGGCCGACGGAAGTCTCGGGCGCGGTCGCCTTCCTGGCCTCGCCCGCTGCGTCGATGATCACCGGCCAGACGCTGATCATCGACGGCGGCTGGACGTCGCGCTAGGCCCGGCACGCTGCCCAACAACGCCCCGACTGGAACAATCATGAACCTCACCAATCGCGACATCGCCGACCTGGTCGCCTTCCGGCGCGAATTGCATCGCTATCCCGAGATATCCAATGAGGAAGAAGCCACGGCGCAGCGCGTGGTCGATTTCCTTGCTGACACCGGCCCGAGCAAGGTGCTCACCGGCCTTGGCGGCCACGGTGTCGCGCTGGTCTACGAGAGCGCCGAACCGGGGCCGACAATTCTCTTCCGCAGCGAACTCGACGCACTGCCGATCGAGGAACTGCCGGATATCCCGCACCGCTCCGCGATACCCGGCAAGTCGCATATGTGCGGCCATGACGGCCACACCACTATCCTTGCCGCGCTCGCCCGCCAGTTCGGCCGCCGTCCGCCGGCGCGCGGGCGCATCGTGCTGATGTTCCAGCCGGCGGAGGAAACCGGCAACGGAGCCGCCGGCGTGGTCGCCGATCCGCGCTACGAAAAGATCCGCCCGGATTTCGCCTTCTCGCTGCACAACCTGCCCGGCACGCCGCTCGGCCATGTCCGGCTGAAGTCCGGCGTCGTCAACTGCGCCTCGCGTGGCATGCGTGTTGTGTTGGACGGCAAGACCGCCCATTCCTCCATGCCGGAGACCGGCATTTCGCCGATGCTCGCCGTCAGCCGGCTTATGCCGGCGCTGGCGAAACTCGGTGGCGGCAGTTTTCATGACGACGATTTTGCCATGGTCACCGTCACGCATGCCTCGATGGGAGAACCGGTCTTCGGCATCGCGCCGGGCCATGCGGAAATCCGCGCCACATTGCGTACCCGCCTCGACGAGCGCATGGCTGACCTCTGCGCGGCAGCCGAAACTCTGGTGCGCGAAGCGGCCGAAAAGGACGGCCTGCGCCACACGATCGACTACCACGAGATCTTCGTCGCCAGCCTCAACGCGCCGGAGGCGGTGGGCTATCTGCGTGCCGCGCTCGACGCGGAAGGCATCTCCCATGACGAGGAGCTGCTTCCGATGCGCGCTTCGGAGGATTTCGGCGTGTTCGGCCACGCGTCGAGATCGGCGATGTTCTTCCTCGGCGCCGGCGTCGAGCGTCCGTCCCTGCACAATCCGGACTACGACTTCCCGGACGACCTGATCGCCATCGGCTCACGCATTTTTATGCGCACGGCGCGCAATCTGCTGGGGTAGACGGTCTCCAACGCGACTATGCGTACGCAATTTGCGTACGTATGCGTATGAGAATAAGATACGCTGAAGAGGTGCGAAAATGAATGCATCAGGCCCGAAGGAACGCGCGACGTTTTCGATAGCCAGCGACGTCAAGCGTCAACTCGAATTGACCGTTCCCAAAACCAAGCGGTCGAGTTTTGTTGAGGACGCAATCGAACGGGCGTTGCGTGACGTCAAAAAGCAGGAAGCGTTGACGGCAATTCGGGATTTCAAGCCCTATCCGCTGAAAGGTCCCGGCGTCGTGGAGACCTTGCAGGAAATCCGGACGCAACGCGATGAGGAACTGGCGTCCCGTCATGGTGACGAATGATCGTTGTAGATGTGTCGGTTTTCGCGAAGTTGTTCCTCGATGAACCGGACCACGACCAAGCCGAGGCGTTGTTTGCCCATGCCTTGGAGGCAGAACTGTCGTTAGTCGCGCCAAGCCTGCTCTTGTATGAGGCCCTGTCGATCGCGCTGCGGCATGGCGTCCCTTTCGACAAGGTCATGGAACTCCTCGGGCGATTACGCATCGCCGGGCTGGAAATCGCCCAGCCGGATGAGAGTGATATTTTGCTGGCGGAGAGCATCACGACGACTGGCACCAAAACTGCAGGCTATCCCGGATTGCAAGACAGCATCTACCACGCCCTGGCGATCCAACGCGGTGGCAAGTTCGTAACCGCCGACGCCCGCCACGTCGCGAAGGCGGGCCAATTCGGCCATGTGATGCTCTTGGCTGACTGGAAGCCTGACTGAGCCGCTACTCCGCCGCCCGAGCGAAACCTGCCGCCTTGCCGTCGGCGAACTGCAATTCCGCCAGCCGTGCATAGAGCCCGCCCTTGGCGACCAGGCTGTCGTGGGTGCCCTCCTCGACGATCCTGCCGTCATCCATCACGAGGATGCGGTCAGCCTTGAGCACCGTGGCGAGGCGGTGGGCGATGACGATCGTCGTGCGTCCCAGCATCAGCCGCTCCAGCGCCGTCTGCACGGCACTCTCGCTCTCGGCGTCGAGCGCCGAGGTCGCCTCGTCGAGCAGCAGGATCGGCGCGTCGCGCAGGATGGCGCGGGCGATCGCGATACGCTGGCGCTGGCCGCCCGACAGGGTCACGCCGCGCTCGCCGACTTCCGCATCGTAGCCGCCCGGCAGCTTGCGGATGAACTCGTCGGCGACAGCATCACGCGCCGCCGCCTCGATCTCCGGCAGCCTGGCGCCCGGCCGGCCAAAGCCGATGTTTTCCGCCGCCGTCGCCGCGAACACCGTGACGTCCTGCGGTACGATAGCGATTCGGGCGCGTAGTTCGGCCGGATCGGCTGTGGCGATGTCGACACCGTCAACCAGCACCGTGCCGGATTGCGGATCGTAGAAACGCAGGATCAGCGAGAAGATGGTGCTCTTGCCGGCGCCCGACGGGCCGACTAGCGCGATGCGCTCGCCCGGTTTAACGAAAAAGCTCATCCCATGCAGCGCCGGCAGGTCGGGCCGGGACGGGTAGGAGAAGGAGACGTCGCGGAATTCGACCGAGCCAACCGGCTTGGCCGGCAGGGGCACAGGATTGACAGGGCTGGCCACGGCTGGCGTCTCGGCCAGCAGTTCGGTCAACCGCTCGGCCGCCCCGGCCGCCTGGCTGAGTTCGCCCCATACCTCCGACAGCGCGCCGAGGGCGCCGGCGGCAAACACCGAGTAGAGCAGGAACTGGCCGAGCGTGCCGGGCGAGATGTTGCCCGCGAGTACGTCGCGGGAGCCGAACCAAAGGACCGCGACGACGGAGGCGAAAATCGTGAAGATTGCGAAGAAGGTGAGCAGCGAGCGCGCCAGCACCGAAGAGCGCGCGGCCTGGAACGCCGCCTCCACCGCGCCGGCGAAGCGCCCGGTCACCAGCCTTTCATTGGTGAACGCCTGCAGCGTGCGGATCGCTCCGATCTGCTCGCTGGCGTAGGCCGACGCCTCGGCCAGCGTGTCCTGCGCCAGACGCGACTTGCGCCGCACCGAGCGCCCGAAGGCGACCAGCGGCAGAACGATCACCGGGATGGCGACGATGACCAGGCCGGACAGTTTCGGACTGGTGACGATCATCATGCCGACCGCGCCGATGCCGAGGATGGCGTTGCGCAACGCCAGCGATGCGGTCGCACCCACCGCCGACTTGATCTGCGTGGTGTCGGCGGTCAGCCGCGACACGATCTCGCCGGACTGCACCGTGTCGAAGAAGCCAGGCGACAGCGTCGTCACATGCGAAAACACGTCGCGGCGGAAGTCCGCGACGACGCGCTCGCCGAGTGTGATGACGAAATAGTAACGCGCCGCCGAGGCTGCGGCGAGCACGGCCGCCAGGACGACGATCATCGAGAAATAGTTGGCGATGAAGGTGGAATCCGCCGACGAGAAGCCGTGGTCGATCATGCGGCGCACGGCTAGCGGCAAGGTGAGGGTCGTTGCGGCGGCCACCACCAGCGAGATAGCCGCACCGATGGCCAGCACCCGATAACGCAGCACATAAGGCAGCAGGCGCCGGAGCGGCTTCAGCGAACGCCTTTTCGGTTCCTCCATCGGCTTCCTTCCCGGGTGCTGCGGCCTTGTGATTCAATTTCGGCTGGTGTATAGGCCCGCCGACCGTTTTTTGCAGCCGTAGCCGTCCAATAGCTGCGGCTTCATTCTTTTTGACAGTGGGCGCATCGCCGCAGGCGTGCCGGCGCGTTCGCGAAAGCCAGGAACAGACCGATGAAAGACAAGATCCATCCCGACTACCACACCATCAAGATCGTGATGACCGATGGTACCGAATATCTCACCCGGTCGACCTGGGGCAAGGAAGGGGACACGATGAACCTCGACATCGACCCGACCACCCATCCGGCCTGGACCGGCGGCCAGCAGACCCTGCTCGACCGCGGCGGCCGTCTCTCCAAGTTCAAGAAGCGCTACGAAGGCCTCGGCATCTAAGGCACGACTTTCCGCTTCCGACAAGAACCCCGCTCCAGCGGGGTTTTTTGTTGGCTGCGCCGCAGCCGATCTCATTCTCGTCGAAGAATTCAAGCGTCATTGTCCCTCGGCCCGTGAACCGGTGCAAAAGGGAGGCAGCCTATGGCTTCGGCATAGCCATCCGCGTTGGATTCGGCACCGCTATCGGCGCGGCGATTGACGACCTTCCGATCGGCATAACCATCGGCATCGCGCTCGGCCCCGGATCGGGCGGAGCGTGGAAGGCCTATCGCAATCGGTAGCGGCAGAGCTCGCCACGTTCGATCTCAGTCTATTTCCTGTCGGAATGCCCGAGATCGCGGCCCGGATCGATCACGTCGCGAACCAGTTGCTTCAGCTTCGCGGCATCGGGAAAGCCGCCGTCGCGCTTGCGGTCCCAGACGAGAGTTTCATTGCAGGCAATCGTGAATATGCCGCCGGTGCCGGGCACCAGCGTGACCTCGCCCAGGTCCGTCCCGAAGGTCGAAAGCAGTTCCTGCGCCATCCAGCCGGCGCGCAACAGCCACTGGCACTGCGTGCAGTAGGTGATGCGAATGACAGGCAGATTCGTCATGTTCGCAGCACGGACGTTCCCGCGATCCGGTCGTAGATCGGGTCGACCTTACGGACAAGTGAGATGACGATCCATAGGGACCAGCCGAATCCGATCAGTCCAATAAGGATCAACGCGGGAAGGAAATAAGGGCCATTGAAAAAAGGCTCGAGTTCCGCCGTGCTGAAAAAACCGCTTAGTGCAATGGGGGCAATGAACCCGGGTGCCAGACCGATCCACATCATGACCTGTCGCCAGAGCGCTTTCCCCGCCGAAATACCAACGCGGTCGGGAGCAGCTGCATCTATCACCTTGATCCCCGTGGCGCGCTTACCCAGAGTTCTTCCCGAACGGATCTCCATGATCACAAGGTAGGCGAGGAGCAACAGCACCGCGGCCCAGGTGACATCAAAAACACCGTCGCTAGGCAGGCCTTTGGCATCCAGCGCGTATGATTGGGAAACGCTGGTCGTGACGTTGCCACTTTGTGTTGTCTTGCTGACAATCAGCACCCGGTTGATGTCGAAGCCTAGAAAAGATGTGCGGCATTCGGCAGCTCCATTGATGCCTTCGGGCGGCGCAGGCTGCAATCCGTCTGGAATTTGGGTAAGGGGCGAGCAGGATGTAATGGTGAAGCCAAAATTGCCCTGTATGACGCCATTGGTGTTTGCATACAAAACCGCCACAACCGCCTGCAGCGGAATCAGTATAATCGTCATGTCGATGATCAGGGCAAGGAAGCGGCGCCAGAATCCGACGCGGGGCAATCCCGAAACCGCACTTTCACTTGCCATGTCCATCCTCCCAATCGGGAGGATTGCTGGTTGAAAGCCGAAAGGATTTCAACCGAAATCGACAGCAAAAGGATGGCGGAAATGCATTATGCCGCGCTCAGCCTGGCCAGCGTCGCCTCGTCGACCTCGAAATTGGCATAGACGTTCTGCACGTCGTCGTCGTCCTCGAGCGTGTTGACCAGTTTCATCAGCGATTGCGCGCGCTCCTCGTCGACCGGCACGTTGTTCTGCGGCTTCCAGATGATCTTCACGCTCTCGGCCTCGCCGAGCGCGGTCTCCAGCGCCTTCGAGACCTCGCCGACGCTTTCGAAGGCGCACAGAATGGTGTGGCCGTCTTCGTCGGACTGAGCATCGTCGGCGCCGGCGTCGATCGCCGCTTCCATCACCTTGTCGGCGTCGGCAGCCTTGGCAGGATAATAGATCTCGCCGACGCGGTCCCACAGGAACGACACGGAACCGGTTTCGCCGAGCGCCCCGCCGGCCTTGGTGAAGGCGGCGCGCACGTTGGAAGCGGTGCGGTTGCGGTTGTCGGTCAGCGCCTCGACGATCAGCGCGATGCCGCCCGGACCATACCCTTCGTAGCGGACCTCGTCATAGTTCTCGGCGTCGCCGCCGGTCGCCTTGTTGATGGCCCGCTGGATGTTGTCCTTCGGCATGGATTCGGCGCGCGCATTCTGAATGGCGAGCCTGAGGCGCGGGTTCATCGCCGGGTCGGGAACGCCCATTTTCGCAGCGACGGTGATCTCGCGCGCCAGCTTGGAGAATATCTTCGACTTGACCGCGTCCTGGCGGCCCTTGCGGTGCATGATGTTCTTGAACTGTGAATGCCCGGCCATGAGGTCCCTGTCTTCGAAAGTACGGCGATTTCCGGAATGGCGGGCTTATAGATAAGTTGCCGTCAAACGTCCAGAAGAAGCGGAAATATGCGGCTTTTGTGAGTTGCGATGCCCTTCCCCACCTGCCGTAGGGCCTCACGCACAGACGGTGACACGGCGCCGACGAAAGATGCTCGCGAAGTTTTGATCCGCCGGCGCGGCGATTGGGCTGGTCGCGACCGGTGCTCTGCTTAACCTTGCGGAACCTCTTCGTGGAGTCCGGTCGGCCATGCCCATGCCGCTTCGCCTCATTGCCGCCCTTTGCTGGCTGCTGTTTGCGCCTGCCGTCGCCTGGGCGCAGGACGACGCGCGGCCACCCAGCAAATGCATGGCGATAGCCCGGGCCCTTCCGAAGGTGACCTATGCGAATTTCACGCCGATCGCGGGCGCCGAAGACGGCGAGGTGGTCATCACTTACGCCGGGCACTCCACCTATCTGATCGACACGCCGGCCGGCGTGCGCATCGCCACCGATTTCAGCGGCGTCTATGGCGGCAATCCGCCACCGCGCGTCGCCACCATGAACAAGGCGCATCGCACCCACTATACGGACACACCGGATCCGGCGATCGAACACGTGCTGCGTGGCTGGAACCCGCAGGGCGGGCCGGTCCGACACGCCGCGGTGGTCGACGACGTCTACATCCGCAACGTCACCACCGACATCCGCGACTGGGATGGCAATCTCGAGCGCGACGGCAATTCGATCTTCATCTTCGAGGTCGCGGACCTGTGCATCGGCCATCTCGGCCACCTGCATACGAGGCTGAGCGATGCCCAGTTCGGGGCGATCGGCCGGCTCGACATATTGATGGTGCCGATCGACGGAGGGCTGACGCAATCGCTCGGCTCGATGAGCGAGATCACGGCGCGTCTGCAGTCCTCGATCGTACTTCCGATGCACCGCCATGCGACGCCGATGGCACAATTCCTTGGCATGATGGGCGACGCCTTCGCGGTCGACTATCGCGACAGCCGCTCGCTGACCGTCTCGCTGCGCAGCCTGCCCAGCCGGCCGACCATCGTCGTGCTCGACGGTGTATGACGGTTCTGGTTCCACCGGATAGGCGGGCAGCGCACGAAACGTCGGTTCAATCCGCTACCCGCACCTGGTCTCGGCCGGCAGACTTCGCGACATAAAGCGCCTGGTCGGCGGCGGCCATCAGGCTTTCGGGGCTGGCCCGGGATGTCCCGTCGTGGACGGCTACCCCGATGCTCACCGATATCCGCGCCGAAACCGACTGCGTCATCTGGATATCGGCTTCACGGACGGCGCCGTGAATGCGTTCGGCTATCGACTTTGCTTCCGCGATGTCCGTGTCCGGCAGCATGACAGCGAACTCCTCGCCGCCGATCCGGCCGAAGGCGTCGCCTTGCCTCAGCTGGCTGCCCACCAGTCGCGCGAGTTCGACCAGCGCCCGGTCCCCGCCGGCGTGTCCATAGCCGTCATTGACGCGCTTGAAATGATCGACGTCCAGCATCAGCAGGGTCGCCGGTTTCCCGGTTCGGATCACGTCGTTCATAAACGTCAGGAATGCGCTTCGCGACAGCGTGCCGGTGAGCGAATCGTGGTTTGCGGCGCGGAACAGCCGGGCCAGGAGTTCGTTGCGGGCCGTATTGATGCTTGCCACCGTCAGCGGCCCAAGCGCGATCAGCGCCACGCCGAGCCGGACCGATGTCGTCGATGCAATGACGTCCGACATCACGGGCAGGAGCAGCAGGCTCGACGACACCGCGATCATCAACCATCCGGAGCGCAGCATGGTGACGACCGCCGTGATGAACATGCTGTAGGAAAGCGCGCACCAGATCAGGCCAGGAACCGGAAACGCCAGCGCGCCGGGCCGCCCACTGGGCGGGTGGCTTCGCCCGGAGGCCGCGTGGTCAGCGGACCTTGCCCTTGCGTCGCCGCGCCAGCATGTTGAGCCCTTCGACCAGGGCGGAAAAACCCATCGCGGCGTAGATGTAGCCCTTCGGCACATGGAAACCCATGCCGTCGGCGATCAGCGTCATACCGATCATCAGCAGGAAACCCAGCGCCAGCATGACGATGGTCGGGTTCTTCTCGATGAACTTGGCGAGCGGCGCGGCCGCCAGCATCATCACCGACACAGCGGCGATGACGGCGATGCACATGATGGCAATCTCGTCGGTCATGCCGACGGCGGTGATGATCGAGTCGATCGAGAAGACAAGGTCGAGCACAAGGATCTGCAAGATCGCCGCGCCGATCGTCAGTTGCACCGCATCGCCGACCATCGAATCCTTGTGGTCGTCCGGGTCGACGGTGTGATGAATTTCCTTCGTCGCTTTCCACACAAGGAACAGGCCGCCGGCGATCAGGATCAGGTCGCGCCACGAAAAGCCGTGGTCGAACAGCGTGAACAGCGGCGCGGTCAGTTGCACGATGAAGGAGATCGTCGCCAGCAGCACCAGCCGCATGACCAGGGCTGCGGAAATGCCGAGGCGGCGGGCGCGGGCGCGCTGCGCTTCCGGCAGCTTGTTGGTCAGGATGGAGATGAAGATCAGATTGTCGATGCCGAGCACGACCTCCAGCACCACCAGTGTCAGCAACGCCACCCAGGCCGTCGGATCGGAAAACCAGTCGAGATGCATCGCAAGGAAGTCGGTCATCGGCTTCTCGTCGGGTCAAAACATGGTGAAGGGACGTAGGTGAAATCGCGACAGAGGTAGGAGAGGTCCCCGCTCACGTCAACGGCCTTGCCAGAAGGACGGAATGGTTTCCTCGAGCCGCGGCCCCAGCCTAAGCGCCGCGATTCGTTCGGTAAGTCCGGTGCGATCGGAGATTTCGACGCCGACGCCGCAAATCGTCGCAGGACCGCCCGCCGCCTCGAAGCGGCCCTTCGGCACCTTCGACAGGAAGCGGTTGAGCGGCTCCTCCTTGTCCATTCCGAGCGAGGAATCGTAGTCCCCGCACATGCCGGCATCGGTCAGGTATCCCGTGCCGCCATTGAGGATCTGGTGATCGGCGGTGGGCTGGTGCGTATGGGTGCCGACGACGAGGCTGGCGCGGCCGTCGACGAAATGAGCGAAGCACATTTTTTCCGATGTGGCTTCGGCGTGGAAATCGATGACCACCGCGTCTGCCTGCTCGCCGAGCGGACAGGCGGCAAGCTCGCGTTCGCCTGCCTGGAACGGATCGTCGAGTTCCGGATGCATGAACACCCGGCCCATGATGTTGGAGACCAGCACGCGCGCGCCGTTGCGGGCGATGTAGACGCCCGAGCCACGCCCGGGCGTGCCCCGTGGAAAATTCGCGGGCCGCAGAAAGCGCTCCTGGCGGGGTGCGAACTCAAGCGCCTCGCGCTGGTCCCAGACGTGGTTGCCGGTGGTCACCACGTCCGCGCCCGCGGCAAGCGTCTCGCGAAATATCTCCTCCGTGATACCGAACCCGCCGGCGGCGTTCTCGCCATTGACGATGACGAAATCCAGCTTGAAGTCGGAGATCAGTCCCGGCAGCCGCTCCCACACCGCCGTGCGGCCGGACCGTCCCACCATGTCGCCCAGAAAGAGAAGTCTCATGCAGACTTCTAGTCAGGTGACGAGCATCGAAGCAAGCCGAAACACCCGGGAATTCCTCGGCAGGCGAACGTTCAGGCTCTTCCGAACCTCTGCCGGGGACGTCCTTTGGCGATATGCGGTGGCGATGCCCCCGGCCTGCCGCCCGCATCCATTGGCTTCCCGCCGGAGTCGGCCGGCCCTTTGCGGCGAGGCCGGACAAGCCAGCCGTAGAAGGCGATAATGCCTGCGGAAAAGCCGAAGATCAGCAGGCCGCCCAACCAGCCCTTGTACTGCGCCGTATCGATGTCCTGCGGCGAGGACGGATCGTAATAGAGCAGGAACTCGTCGCCGGCACTTGCCTTGTAGATGCCGGCGTCCGACAGCTTGCCCTCCCATGTCTGTGCCGTGCCGTCGACGCTGTAGACAAGGGCGCCATACACGCCCTCGACGGTTCTGGGCTTCGTTCCGCCCTCCGGCAGGACGACAGAGCCTGTCTCCTCGCAAGAGCCCAGCGCCGCGACGGCCCGCAGCACGGCGTCGCGTGGCTGGTAGGTGACCTCGCACAGCGTTTCCGACCGCAGCACCACGGCGGTGACCGGTGCCCAGGCGAGCCGATGATGCAGCGTGGTTCCAGCGACATGGGTGACCATGACCAGAATGACCGTCGCCAGCAGGACAAACGGCAGCAGAGCGATTTTCAGCAGCAACATCCCGTCTCTCCGGCGACGCCGCGACGCTAGCCTGTGCTGCTGAAAATTATGTTAGGCGACTGACGCAAACTGGTCGTAAGTGCGGCAAATCGGGGTCGATGGCCTCAGCCGCCGCGGTCGAACCGTCTCAACCCGCTCTCGGTGAGCAGTTCAGGCAGGATCACGTCATGCGGCTCGTCCGGCACCCGGGCGACTTCCTGGCAATCGAAGGCGACGCCGATCAGACGTACCGCTGCCCCCTTATCGTGCAGGCGGGCAATCGCCCGGTCATAGTGCCCGGCGCCATAGCCGATGCGGTGGCCGCGCGCGTCGAAGGCGGCGAGCGGCACCAGCATGATGGTCGGATCGAGCACATCGGCGTCGGGTCCAGGCCCAGACGTGCCGAACCCCATGTCGATCATCGCCCCATCCCGCACCAGTTCGCGGAAAACGATGGTCGTCCTGTCGAGGATCGCCGGCAGGCCGAGCCTCGCGCCGTTTTCGCGAAACGCGAACAGTGTCGGGCGCGTATCAACCTCCGAGCGGATCGGCCAGAAGCCTGTGACGATGTCGGCGGGTCCCGCCTCGATGTTCTGCCGCGCGGTCTCGGCCATGGCCAGCGACGCCTCGATGCGCCAGATCGGGTCGAGAGCGTCGCGTCGCTCCAGCGCTTCGAGACGCAGTTGCTTCTTATGGTCTTTCGGCGTCGTCATCCGGCACACGCAGCTTTGTTGTCTTGCAAACGATATGGCCGGTCTGGATATCGGAAGACCGGTCCAGGCCGCAACAGGCGATAATATCGACTCTGTCCATTCAGACACCGCCTCCTGGCCAACCTGGTGTTCAGCGCAGAGGCAGATGCACGGATATCCTATGGCCGAAGCGTCCGTTCGACGATCTTCACCAGTCCGCGCACCGCCTTGCGTTGCTGGTCGGGATCGGTGAGGCGCGATTTCATGCCCTCGATGCCGTCCAGCAGGAATTGCGCCAGCATTTCGGGCGAGAGTTCGCCGGTCACCAGATCGACGCCGTTGCGCTCCGCTTCCGCCTCGATCGCGTCGCGGATGATGGCGCCGAGATCGCGCTTCCACGACAGCAGCAGGTCGGCGGCAAGCGTGCTCTTGGCGTCCAGAATTTCGGCGCCGTGCGGCGAGGCGGCGATCTCCGAAAAGATCGAGATCAGGCAGGAATCGATTGCCGCATTCATCCGCCCGGCGAACGTGCCTTCGGCTGCCAGCGCCGCGCGCGCCTTGCCGAAGGATTCCGCGATAAGACTTGCGGCTATCGCCTGGTAGATGTCTGCCTTGTTGCGGAAAACAAGATAGAGCGCCGGGCGCGACATCTCCGCCGCCTTGGCGATATCGTCCATGGTGACCCGCGAAAATCCATAGGCGAGGAATACCTTCATCGCCGCCTGCAGGATGCGGGAACGCTTCGCATCCTCCGCTGTTGCCTCGGATGGTGCTGGATTTTCGGCTTGACGCAGGTGTCTTGACATTTTGACGGATTTTGTCAGATTGTTGCGATAAGTCAATTCCCGCCCTTCCTACCCGCTGGCAGAAGGATTTCCCATCCAATGCGCCTGATCGTTGACGGAAAGCCCACGGAAATCAATGCCGACCCGGAAATGCCGTTGCTCTGGGCTTTGCGCGACCTCGCAGGCAAGACCGGCCCGAAATTCGGCTGCGGCATCGCCATGTGTGGCGCCTGCACGGTGCATGTCGGCGGCATGCCGGTGCGTTCCTGCTCGCTGCCGGTGGGCGAGGTGAAGGAAGAGGTCCTGACCATCGAGGGCTTGGCGCAGGATGGAAAACTGCATCCGGTGCAGCAGGCATGGCTGGAGGAACAGGTTGCGCAATGCGGCTACTGCCAGGCCGGCCAGATCATGAGCGCTGTCGCCTTGCTGGACCAGGTACCTGACCCGACCGACGATGACATCGACGCGGCGATGAGCGGCAATCTGTGCCGTTGCGGCACCTATCCGAAGATCCGCGCCGCCGTCAGGAAGGCCGCCGTCCTCAAGACGGCGGGGATCTGACCATGGCCAGCCTCGGAAAGATCACCCGCCGCGCCTTCCTCTTCGGTGCTGCTGCCGTCGCCGGCGGTGCGGCCTTCGGCTACTGGTATGTCGCGACTCCTTACCCCAACCCGCTCGAAGGCAACCTCGGCGAGGGCGAGGCCACCTTCAATCCCTATGTCAAGATCGCCAGCGACAACACGATCACCGTGATCGCGCCGCGCGCCGAGATGGGCCAGGGCATCTCGACGACGCTCGCCGCCATGGTTGCCGAAGAACTCGACGTGCCGCTGGAAGCGCTGAAGGTCGAGCACGGCCCGGCCTCCTGGGCCTATTACAATTCGGCGATGATCGAGGAAGGCGGGCCGTTCGCCTTCTACGACGAGAGCGTCACCGCCGAGATCATGCGGTCGGTCATGGGCGGCGTCAGCAAGATTTTCGGCCTGCAGGGCACCGGCGGCTCGGCCTCGACCCGCGACGGTTTTGTCAAAATGCGTCAGGCAGGCGCTGCCGCGCGGATCATGCTGGTTGCGGCTGCCGCGACACGATTGCAAGTCCCATCCAGCGAATTGAAAACCGCCGCCGGCAACATCGTGCATGCGCCTTCGGGACGCTCGCTGAGCTATGGCGAGGTTGCACTCGACGCCGCGAAACTGGCGCCGCCCATCGACCCGCCGCTCAAGCAAAAATCCGCCTGGACGGTGCTCGGCAAGCCGCAGAAGCGCATCGAAATGCTGGCGAAGGTCACCGGCGCGCCGATCTTCGGCATGGATATGATGCTGCCGGACATGTTGTTCGGCACCGTGAAACTCAGCCCGCGCTTCTGGGCGAAACCGGCCAGGGCCGATCTGTCCAATGCCGAGAAGATGCCGGGCGTCGTTAAGATCGTGCCGCTGGAAACGCACTATGGCCACGGCTTCGGCATCATCGCGGAAAACACCTGGGCGGCGTTCAAGGCAGCGGATGCCATCGAGGCGGAGTGGGCCGCGCCGGAATATCCGCCTGACAGCGTCTCGATCGCCAAGGTGCTCACCGATGCCCTGTCTTCGCCCGACGGTTCCGCCATGCGCGACGATGGCGATGTGGACATCGCCTTTGCCGACGCGCCGGCGGAAAGCCTGGTCGAGGCCGAATACTGGGTGCCTTATCTCGCCCATGCCCCGATGGAGCCGATGAACGCCACGGCGCGGCTGAAGGACGGCGTGCTCGACCTGTGGGCCGGCAACCAGGCGCCGACGATCACGCGTCGGCTGTGCGCCACGGCGCTGCATCTCGACGAAGCCAAGGTCAACATCCACACACCGTCGCTCGGCGGCGGCTTCGGCCGTCGTGTCGAGGCCGATTTCTCGCTGTGCGCGGCGCTGATGGCAAAGGAGACCGGCGGGCGTCCGGTCAAGGTCGTGTGGACCCGCGAGCAGGATATGCGCCAGGACGCCTACCGTCCCGCCGCCGCCGGAAAATTCCAGGCGCGGCTGGGTGGCGACGGCCTGCCCGTCGCGCTCGACATGAAAATCTCCGCGCCGTCGATCATCGCCAGCACCCTGCGGCGGCTGTTTCCTTCGATGTCGCCGCTCGGCCCGGACAAGACCATCGTCGACGGCGCCTACAACCAGCCCTACACCATCCCCAACTACCGGGTCACAGGCGTCGCCGCGCCGGTCACCATCCCGGTCGGGTCGTGGCGCTCTGTCGGCAATTCCTTCAACGGCTTTTTCCACGAAGGCTTTCTGGACGAGATCGCCGTCGCCGGGAAAACCGATCCGGTCGAACTGCGCAAAAAACTGATGGCCGACTATCCCGCAGCCCTGAAGGTGGTCGAGAAGGTCGCCGCCATGGCAAGTTGGGGCGAAGAACTGCCCGCCGGAAAGGCGAAGGGCATTGCCTTCACTCTGTCCTTCGGCAGCTGGGTCGGCGAGGTCGTGCAGGTCGCAGACACCCCGTCGGGCATCCGCATCGAAAAAGTCTGGATCGCGGCGGATGTCGGCACCGCGCTCGATCCCGGCATCATCGAGGCACAACTCATTTCCGGCGCGATCTACGGCCTGTCGGCGGCGATGGGCCAGGAGATCACTTTCGCCGAAGGCATGGTCGAGCAGTCGAATTTTCACGATTTCGACGCAATGCGCATCAATCAGTGCCCGCAGTTCGAGGTCGCCATCCTGGAGAACTTCCACAAGATGGGTGGCGTCGGCGAGATCGGCACGCCGCCGGCAGCGCCCGCGCTGGCCAATGCGATCTTTGCGCTCACGGGAAAACGCATCCGCTCGCTGCCGCTCGGCAAGGAAATATCCTTCGTATGAGCTATGCGACAATATTGCTGACGGCTGCTGCCATCATGCAGCGAGACCGCAACGGCGGCGGATTGCACGTTGATTTGCGGGCAAGGTTGAATTCCGCGCCGCCGTTTTGATCGATTGATAAAAAATTCTTACTTTTGGGTGAGAACGAGATGTTGTACGTGTCCGGCGCTTTCCCGGTGGTCCGCCGACCGGGTGTACAAGTGCTGCCGTGCGTACCCATATGCGGTGCTGCGAATGCGTAGCTGGATCGGCAAACGGAAGCGATCATGTCGAAATTCAGATTCCATAAGGTGGCTGCGGTCGTCGTGCTGGTCGCATTTGCCGGCTGGATGGGAACCGGCAAATTCTCGTCGGTCGGCAGCGCCGCGCAGGAAGCCGACGCCGCGGCTGCGAAAGCCGAGGCCGAGAAGCCTCCGGTCGTGCTGCGCACGGTCGCCGTCATCACGCCGCCCCGCACGGAACATGCGCGGGCGATCCGCATCTCCGGCCGGACCGAAGCCGACAAGCGTGTCACGCTGGCCACCCGTGTCATGGGTGTCATCGAGCGGCTGCCGGTGAAGCAGGGCGAGCGCGTCAATCGCGGAGACCTCGTGCTGCGTCTCGATGCGGCGGACAAGGAGGCGGCCATCCGTATGGCCGAAAGCGTGGTCGTTCAGCGTCAGGCCGAGTACGATGCCGCCGAGAAGCTGGTGAAGGGCGGAAACGCGCCCAAGCTGCAGGCGGATCAGACGCGCGCCGCGCTTGCCACGGCCCAGTCGCAACTCGAAGGCGCCAAGGCCGAACTTGCCCAATACGAGATATACGCCCCGTTCAACGGCCTGATCGATCGCGTCCCTGTCCAGCGCGGCAGCACCATCCTTGCAGGCGCCGAGGTGGCGACGCTGATCAACCTCGACCCGCTGCTTGCCATTGGTGAGGTCAGCGAGCGCGACCTGCCATACCTCAAGCTCGGCGACGAAGCGGATATCCAGTTGGTCGACGGCGCCAGGGTCAAGGGCTCATTGCGCTATATCAGCCGTGATGCCTCCGCGACGACGCGCACCTTCCGCATCGAGGTAGCGATCCCCAACGAGGACAAGCAGTTGCCGGCCGGCATGACCGCGGAGATCACGTTGCGCGGACAGCCGACGGACGCGATCCTGCTGCCGCGCTCGGTGGTGACGCTGAGCGACGCCGGTGACATCGGCATCCGCGCGGTCGACAAGGAGGACAAGGTCGTGTTTTTCCCAATCGACATCGTCGACGACACCCCGACGGGCCTGGTGCTCGCCGGCATACCCGCCGACGCGCGCGTTATCGTCGCCGGACAGGATCTCGTCGCGGAAGGCGCGCATGTGAAGGCCGTGCCGGCCGACGAGGCAATGCTCAAGAAGCTGGTCGGCGACGCCGCCGGCATCAACTAGCGTCGACACGGCGAGGGACGACACGGTATGGATATCGTCAAGCTTGCCATACGCAATGCGCGCCTGACCCTGTCGGTGCTCCTCTTCCTTATCGTTGCCGGGGCGTTCGCCTACAACTCGGTGCCGAAAGAGGCCGAACCGGACGTCGCCATCCCGATCATGTATGTCAGCCTCATCTATCAGGGCATCTCGCCCGAGGATGCCGAGCGGCTGCTGCTGCGGCCGGTGGAGTCGCAGCTCAAGAGCCTCAAGGGGCTCAAGGAGATGAAGTCGAACGCCTTCCAGGGCGGCGCCAACGTCATCGTCGAGTTCGATCCGTCGGTCGACCTGGGCGACGCGCTGATCGATACCCGCAACAAGGTGCAGGACGCCAAGCGCGACCTGCCGGCGGGCGTCGAGGAGCCGACCGTCAACGAGGTCAACCTCTCCGAATTCCCGGTGGTCTTCGTGACGCTCTCCGGCGATATCCCGGAGCGCGTGCTGACCGCGGCGGCAAAGACGCTGCGCGACCGCATCGAGGAGGTGCCGGGCGTTCTGGAAGGTGAAATCCAGGGCTCGCGCGACGAACTGGTCGAGGCCATCATCGATCCGATGCGGCTGGCTTCCTACGGGCTGCAGCTCGACCAGATGATCCAGGGCATCGGCGCCTCCAACAGCCTCGTCGCCGCCGGTGCAATCGAAGGCTCGGAAGGCAAGTATGCGGTCAAGGTGCCGGCGTTGATCGAAACGCCGGAGGATGTCGCCAACCTTCCGGTCGTGGCCGGCCAGGACGCCGTCGTGCGCGTCCGCGACCTCGCCACCGTGCGCTCCACCTTCAAGGATGCCGAGACCATCGCCCGCATCGACGGCAAGAGCGCTATCACCATCGCCGTCAAGAAGCGCATCGGCGCCAATGTGGTCCAGACGATCGAAGGCGCCAAGAAGGTCGCCGAAGAGTTCCGGGACCAGAACAAGCAGACTTTGCCCGACCTGACGGTGACCTATACCCAGGACAAGTCGACCTTCGTCAACCAGTTGCTCAACGATTTGCAGAACCACGTGCTGATCGCGGTCATCCTGGTCTTCATCGTCATTCTCTACGCGCTGTCCGGCCGCGCCTCGCTGCTCATCGGCCTCGCCATCCCGTCGTCGTTCCTGATGGGCATCCTGCTCTTGGCGCTGATGGGCTACACGATCAACATGATCGTGCTGTTCAGCCTGATCCTGGCGGTCGGCATGCTGGTCGACGACGCCATCATCGTCACAGAATACGCCGAGCGGCGGATGGGCGAAGGCATGCCGAAGGCGCAGGCCTTCGAGGAAGCGGCCAAGCGCATGGCCGGTCCTGTCATCGCGGCGACGCTGACGCGCATCGCTGCCTTCTCGCCGCTGCTGTTCTGGCCCGGCATCGTCGGCGATTTCATGAAATATTTGCCAATCACGCTGATCGTCACGCTGGCGGCGTCGATGGCTTACGCGCTGATCTTCGCGCCGGCGATCGGCGCGCTCATTGGCAAGGCGCCGCTGCATGGCGAGCACGATAACCGCGACGGCGCCTACATGGCGGTGGTCAAGACCGCCGTGCATTGGCCGATCACCGCGCTGCTGCTGACCGTCCTGCTGCTCGGCGGCGGCATGTACGCCTATGTCAAATACGGCAATGGGGTGGAGTTCTTCCCGACCGTCGAACCCGACTACGGCCTGCTCTACGTGCATGCGCGTGGCAACCTCTCGCTCGAGGAGATGGATGCGGCGACCCGCATCGCCGAGGACCGCATGCTGGGGTGGCCGGGCATCAAGTCCGTGCTGACCAAGGTCGGCAAGACGCGTGGCGGGGAAGACATCCCCGAGGACGTCGTCGGCGTCATCAACTACGAGTTCATCGACTGGCGCGAGCGCAAGTCGGCGCATCAGATCCTTGACGATCTGCGCGTCGCCATGGCCGGCATTCCCGGCGTCGACGTCGAGGTGCGCGTCCCCGACGCGGGACCGCCGACCGGCAAGGCGATCCAGGTCCAGCTTTCAGCCACCGATCCGACGGGGCTCAACGATTACGCCAAGCAGGTCGCCGGCGCCGTCGCAAAAGTGCCGGGCGTCATCGACCTGTCTGACGGCCTGCCGCCACCCGGCGTCGACTGGGCGCTACAGATCGATCGATCGAAGGCCGCGCAATACGGCATTTCGCCAGTAGCGGTCGGCACGGTCGTGCAGCTCGTCACCACAGGCCTGAAGCTGACCGACTACCGGCCGCCGGGCGCCGACGACGCCGTGGACATCCGGCTGCGGCTCCCCGAAAATCGTCGCACGCTATCGGCTCTCGACGATCTCCGTATCGAGACCGCGCAGGGTTCGGTGCCGATCTCGAACTTCGTCACCCGCAAGCCGGAACCCACGGTTGGCGTCCTCAACCGTATCGACGGCAAGCGCACAATCACCATTCAGGCCAACGTCGCCTCGGGTTTCCAGGTGGCGGAGGTACAGGCAGCGGTCAGCAAGGTCGTCGGCGACATGGCCAAGACCGGCGTCGACTGGAAGCTGGCCGGCTCCAACGAGGACAGCGCCGAGGCGGGCGCCTTCCTGGTCAGCGCCTTCGGCGCTGCGATGTTCCTGATCTTCATCGTGCTGCTCGCGCAGTTCAACAAGTTCACCAGTGTCATCCTTGTCCTGACCTGCGTCGTCATGGCGATCGTCGGCGCCTTGCTTGGCATGCTGCTCACCGGGCAGACCTTCGTCATCGTCATGTCCGGCATCGGCTTCATCGCGCTGGCCGGCGTGGTGGTGAACAACAACATCGTGCTGATCGACACCTACGACCGGCTGCGCGAGGAAGGCTGGGAGAAGGAGGACGCGGTGCTGCAGACCTGCCGCGAGCGCGCCCGACCCGTGGTGCTGACGGCTGTGTCGGCGATCCTCGGCGTGCTGCCGATCGCCTTCGGCCTCGGGCTGGAGATCTTCCACCAGGAGACGACGATCAACGCGCCGTCGACCCAATGGTGGATCGCGCTGTCCTCGGCGATCGTCTTCGGCCTGTCCTTCGCCACGGTGCTGACGCTGATCGTCACCCCGTCCATGCTGATGGTTTTCACGCGCAGCAAGAACAGCAAGGTCTACGGCTTCTTCCGTCGCGTCTTCCGGCGCAACAAGGCCGCTCAAGCCCTCCCTGAGCCGAAGCCGGCCGCGGCTCCAGTACCCTTCCCCAAGGCCGCCGAGTAGCGGCCTTCCACTTCCGGCCCAGTGCCCAGATGCCCTGAGCAACCTGACGACTGACCGGCATCTCGCCGGAGCTTGTACGAGCCGAACCCGCAAGGCATTGGTCCAGCAAGCTCCCGGCGACTGCACCGGTTCTCGCTGGCGCGCGAAGACGCTATGAAATCACCGGAAAATCTGGTTTAGCCGCGGTTGCGAAGGAGGAACCCGCCGGTGACCGACCGCATATCGCCCCTGGCTCCCATGGGGCATCCCGTGTTCCGGGCAATTTGGTTCGCCAGCCTCGCATCCAATCTCGGCGGCCTGATCCAGTCGGTCGGCGCCGCATGGCTGATGACATCCATCTCCGCTTCCGACGACATGGTGGCCCTGGTCCAGGCGTCGACCACGCTGCCGGTCATGATCTTTTCGCTGGCTGCCGGCGCGATCGCCGACAATTTCGATCGCCGCCGGGTGATGCTCACCGCCCAACTGCTGATGCTGGCGGTATCCATCCTGCTGGCGGTCTGCGGTTACCTGAACGTGCTGAACCCCTGGCTGCTGCTGGTCTTCACCTTCTTGATCGGCTGCGGCACGGCGCTCAACAACCCGTCCTGGCAGGCCTCCGTCGGCGATATGGTGCCGCGCCCCCTGCTCTCCGCGGCGGTGGTGCTGAACAGCGTCAATTTCAACCTGACCCGCAGCGTCGGACCGGCAATTGGCGGCATCATCGTCGCTACCGCGGGCGCGGCTGCCGCCTTCGCTGTTAATGTGCTCAGCTATCTCCCGCTGATCTTCGTCATCGCGCGCTGGAAGCGCGACACCATTCCAAGCTCGCTCCCGCCGGAAACGCTCGGCCCGGCCATGACGGCGGGCCTCCGCTACGTCGCCATGTCGCCGCATATCGAAAAAGTGATGCTGCGCGGCTTCGTCTTCGGCTTCAGCGCCATCGTGGTGCTGGCGATGCTGCCGCTGGTGGCGCGTGACCTGCCGCGCGGCGGCCCCCTGCTCTACGGCCTGCTGCTCGGCTGCTACGGCATCGGCGCGATCGGCGGCGCCTTCCTTGGCGGCCGGATGCGCGAGAACTGGTCGAACGAGGCGATCGCGCGCGCCGCCTTCATCGCCTTTGCCGGCAGCGCGACGATCATCGCGCTCGCCCCGAATGCCTGGATCGCCGGGCTGGGCGTCGCCATCGGCGGTGCAAGCTGGGTGTTCGCCCTGTCGATGTTCAACGTCACGGTTCAATTGTCGACGCCGCGCTGGGTGCTCGGCCGGGCGCTGGCGCTGTACCAGACAGCGACTTTCGGCGGCATGGCGATGGGCAGCTGGGTGTGGGGTCTGGTGGCGGAGGAGCATGGCACGGACGTCGCGCTACTGTCGGCCGCCGGGGTCATGCTCTTGGGGGCAGCCATCGGCCTGAAACTGGCGTTGCCGGAAAAGACCTCCGACAATCTCGATCCCCTCAACCGCTTCCGGACGCCCAGCGTCGCGCTCGACCTGCGCGGCCGCAGCGGCCCCGTGGCGATCCTCATTGAATACGTCATCAAGGAACAGGACACGCGCGCCTTCCTGAAGGCCATGCAGGACCGCGAACGCATCCGCCGCCGCGACGGCGCGCGGCAATGGGAACTGCTCCGCGACACTGAAAAACCCGAACAGTGGATCGAGTCCTATCACGTCCCGACCTGGCATGATTATCTGCGCCACAACCAGCGCCGCACCCAGGCCGACGCCGTCGTGGACGACTGCGTTCGCGCCCTCCACAGCGGCGCCGAGCCGCCAAAGGTGCACCGCATGGTCATGCGCCCCACCGACTGGACCGAGCCCGGCCTGCAGGTGAAGCCGCCGGTGGATATATGATCGAGCGGAGCCTCGCGTTGCATGCTTTCCGCTTTCGCGCGGCAAGCGCGCCATTGACAAGTATTGCCGCATCCTCCACCTCATGGGCTGAATTCACCGACCGATGAGGCCAGCCGGCCATGACCGGATACCAACCCTTCCCCTTGCCGCGGAGGCGTTCAGTTGGCGTGAATGTGGGCGGCGTCATGGTGGGTGGCGACGCGCCAGTGGTCGTCCAGTCGATGACCAACACCGACACGGCCGATGTCGACGGCACAGTCGCGCAGGTCGCAGCACTTGCGAAGGCCGGCTCCGAGATCGTGCGCATCACCGTCGACCGCGACGAGAGTGCGGCGGCCGTTCCCGGCATCCGCGAGCGACTCGACCGGTTGGGCATCAATGTGCCACTGGTGGGCGACTTCCATTATATCGGCCACAAGCTGCTGGCCGATCACCCGGCCTGCGCCGAGGCGCTGGCGAAATACCGGATCAACCCGGGCAATGTCGGCTTCAAGGAAAAGAAGGACCGGCAGTTCGGGGCGATCGTCGAGACGGCGATCCGCTACGGCAAGCCGGTGCGCATCGGCGTCAACTGGGGATCGCTCGACCAGGACTTGCTGACGGCCCTGATGGACGAGAACCAGAAGAACGGTGCGCCATTGACCGCCGACGAGGTGACCCGCGAGGCGATCGTTCGCTCCGCGCTGCTCTCCGCGGAGGCGGCGGAAGAAATCGGCCTGCCGCGCGACAAGATTATCTTGTCGGCCAAGGTCAGCCGCGTTCAAGACCTCATCGCCGTCTACACCCAACTCGCCAGCCGATCCGACCATGCGCTGCATCTCGGCCTGACCGAGGCCGGCATGGGCTCGAAGGGCATCGTCGCTTCGTCCGCCGCCATGGGCATTCTGCTGCAGCAGGGCATCGGCGACACCATCCGTATCTCGCTGACGCCGGAGCCGAACGGCGACCGCACCCGCGAGGTGCAGGTCGCGCAGGAACTGTTGCAGACGATGGGGTTCCGGCAGTTCGTGCCGGTGGTCGCCGCCTGCCCCGGCTGCGGCCGGACCACCTCGACTGTGTTCCAGGAACTCGCCCAGAACATCCAGGCGGACCTGCGCAAGAACATGCCGGTCTGGCGTGAAAAGTACCCCGGCGTCGAGGAACTGAAGGTCGCCGTCATGGGCTGCATCGTCAACGGCCCCGGCGAATCGAAGCATGCCGACATCGGCATCTCATTGCCCGGCACCGGCGAGACGCCCACCGCCCCGGTGTTCATCGACGGGCGCAAGGCCGCGACGCTGCGCGGCCCCGACATTGCCGGCGAATTCGAGAAGATGGTCGCCGACTATATCGACGCCCGCTTCGGCCAGTCCGGCAGGCAGGCGGCGGAGTAGGGCGTGTTCAGGCGGGCGGTCCATATCGGGCTGTCGCTTCTGAGGCTTTTCCATGCCAGGTTCTGGTGCTTTTCGCCGTTTGCCCTGGTGTTTGGGCTTTGCCTCGGCGATGGGACGGCCCTCGCCGACCCGCCGAAATCGCGCATCATGACGACGGCGCGCATCTGCGACCTGATCGACATCCATGCCCGCGCCAACGGCCTGCCGCGCGATTTCTTCGCTCGGCTGATCTGGAAGGAAAGCCGTTTCGATCCAGACGCCGTCAGTCCAGCCGGAGCGGAAGGCATAGCACAGTTCATGCCGGGCACGGCGAAGATGCGGAAGCTCAAGAATTCCTTCGACGTCACCCAGGCGCTGCCGGCCTCCGCCCGCTATCTTGCTGAAATGCGCGCCGGCTTCGGCAATCTCGGCCTCACCGCGGCGGCCTACAATGCCGGCGAAACGCGGGTGACGCGCTGGCTTTCGTCGGGCGGCTTCCTCCCGCTGGAAACCGACGAATATGTGCTCGACATCATGGGCGAACCTGCCGACAATTTTTCCGAGCGCACCTATCTCGGCACGATCCGCCCACTCGACCCAAAGCGGCCGTTCCACGAAGCCTGCCGCGAGATGCGCACCATCTATGCGCAGACCATCGCCATGGCGACCATCGCGACAAAGCCCTGGGGCGTGCAAGTCGCCGGCAACTTCCGCCGTGCCGCCGCGATAAAGCAATGGCAGCGCATCGCCGGCCGCTTCAGCAAGATCCTGAAGAATCCCGATCCCGTCGTCAGCCGGGTGCGCACGCCGCGCGGCCGCCGCGGCATCTATGCCGTGCGCATCGGCGCCGACGACCGGGCGACGGCCAACAAGATCTGCGCCACTTTGCGCTCGGCGGGCGGCTCCTGCATCGTGATGCGGAACCGATAAAATCTGGACGCGGAATTTCTACTTCTTACCGGCGCCCGCAAGGGCGTGCCCGGCTACCGGTCCCGCTCGGCGATGAAAGTCGCGACCGATTTCAGGGTGGCGCCGCTCTCGCCATAGGGCCTGAGCAGGTCATGCGCCTGTTCGACCAACCCCCCCAGTTGCCGCCGCGCCCAGCCAGCGCCATGCAGCGCCACCAGCGTCGCCTTGCCGGCGGCGGCGTCCTTGCCCGTCGCCTTGCCCATTGTCTTGGGTGTGGCGGTTACGTCGAGCAGATCGTCGGCCAACTGGAAAGCGAGGCCGATTGCCGAGCCGAATTCCGCCAGCCTCTCGCGGTCCGCCGGACCAGCGTCGGCGACAATCGCGCCCGCCTCGCAAGCGAAGCGGATCAAAGCACCCGTCTTCATCGCCTGCAGCGTGATGATGCCGGCCTCGTCAGGCATGGCCTTCTCGGCAGCAAGGTCGAGCGCCTGCCCTCCCGCCATGCCGCCGACCCCAGCCGCCCGGGCCAACCCGCGCACCAGTTCGAGCCGGCGCCGCGCCGACCCCGCAACCTCGCGCGGTCCGGACGAAGCATCATCGGTCAGGATATCGAAGGCCAGCGTCAGCAGGCTGTCGCCCGCCAGGATGGCGCTTGCCTCGTCGAAGGCGCGATGCACGGTGGGCTGGCCTCGGCGCAGATCGTCGTCGTCCATGGCGGGCAGATCGTCATGGATCAGCGAATAACAATGCACGCATTCCAGCGCCGCCGCGACCGTCAGAGCATCCTGGCCGTCATGGCCGAACAGCGCCGCGCTCTCCAGCACCAGGAACGGCCTGAGCCGCTTTCCGCCATTGAGCACGCCGTGGCGCATGGCGGCGAGCAGCGTCGGCGGCCGCGTGATCTCGCCGTCGCGCGGCTTGTCGTCGAGCAACTTGCGCAGCAGGTCTTCGACCTGGCGCGCGCGCCGGCCGAGACGCTCTTCAAAGTCGGACGGGCTCAGGATCGTCATGCCGCCCCGTTTAGGCGATACGCAGCCATGGTCAAGCCGGTGCTTATACGGTGGCAGCCGTTGCGCTTGCGTCCAGTCACCATTATTCCGGTTGGGGTAGAACGCGAAGGCGGATGGCTTGGGCGAGACCGTGCAATCGGAGACCGGGGAGGTGGCAGCGAAGAGCGGCCGAACCAGCCGGCGCGGCATGCGTTTCTGGCTGCGACGGCTGTTCAAGATCGCCATCGTGCTGGCGCTGATCCCTGTGGTGCTGACGATCCTCTATCTGCCGCCCTTCGTCCGGCCCATCTCGACGCTGATGCTCGCCGACCTCGTGACGCTCAAGGGCTACGACCGGCAATGGGTTTCGATCGACGACGTCTCACCGGTTCTCATCCACTCCGTCATCATGTCGGAGGACGGCCAGTTCTGTAACCACTACGGCGTCGATCTGGGAGAACTCAAGAAAGTCATTCTCGACCCGAGAGGCCCGTCGCGCGGGGCGTCGACCATCACCATGCAGTCGGTGAAGAACCTCTATCTGTGGCCCCGCCCGTTCGGAACCGTTCGAAAGGTCCTTGAACTCCCCTACGCCACCTATGTCGATCTGGTGATGTCGAAACGCCGGATCATGGAGATCTATCTCAACATCGCCGAATGGGGGCCGGGCATATATGGCATCGAGGCCGGCGCGCAGCATCATTTCGGCGTTTCGGCGAAGAACCTCAGCCGCAAGCAGGCCGCGCTGCTGGCGGTGACCCTGCCCAATCCGATCCTGCGCAATCCTGCGAAGCCGTCGCGCGAGATGCGTTTCCTGGCCAACCGTGTGCAGCGCCTCGCCTCCCGGTCGGGCGATTATGTCCAGTGCATCGACTGACGGCTGGGCGCGCGGCTAAAAAATATTGACCAATGCGCTGGCCAAAGGCGGCTCGCGCGTGTATAGGCGCGCTGGATTTCTCATACCGGCCCGGAACGCGCGGCTCCCTTTGCCAGAGCAGCCGGGTCCATTGACCGAAGGAATACGTCCATGGCAGTGCCAAAAAGAAAGACTTCGCCGTCGAAGCGCGGCATGCGCCGCTCCGCCGATGCGCTCAAGGCCCCGACCTATGTCGAGGACAAGAACTCCGGCGAAATGCGCCGTCCCCACCATATCGACCTGAAGACCGGCATGTATCGCGGCCGTCAGGTTCTGGAACCCAAGGAAAGCTGAGCATTCGGCTTTTCGGACTGGTTTGAAGGGACCGGCCTTGCGCCGGTCTTTTTGCGTCCGGGATTCCTCGCCGGGGTGATCGGGCTTGACGTAGCCGGGGGCTGGCTGGAATAGGTCGGGCTCCAATCGCCGAGGTGTGCAAAAAATGCTGGGCATGGTTCCGCTGCTGATCATCCCGTTCTTGCTCTACAATCTCGGTCTCGCCGGCCTGTTCGGCGGAACGGCGGCAGACCCCTTCGCGGCGGAAATCTTTTCGGTGACCATGATGTCGGGCGGCGTCTGGACGATGTCGATCGGCGATCTCCTCATCACCATCGCGCTGGTGCTGCTGTTCGTCGAGATGATGAAGTCGACGCGCTCCTCCAACGCCTCGATCGTCGACCATTTGCTTTCGACCTTCGTCTTCGTCGCCTTCCTCGTCGAATTCCTGCTGGTGCGCGGCGCGGCGCATCCGGTCTTCTTCACGCTGATGGTAATCACGCTGATCGACGTGCTCGCCGGCTTCTCGGTGACCATCCGCACGGCCGGCCGCGACCTGAACGTCGACTGAGCGGCCGGAAGGTCCTGGCGATGGCCGCAGGCGATGATGCCAACCGCCACGTCGCCGGGAGAAGCGGCATAGGCGGTTTCTTCGCCGCGCGCTGGATGGGCGAAATCCCGCTGGGAAGGCTGTTCTGGCGCGACACGATCGTCGTCGGCACGGCGATCAACATCGCCGCGACTTTTGCCTCGCTCGGCCTGCTTGCCGCGAAGACGCCTCTCCTGATCGCGCTCGCCGTCCATTTCGGACCGCTGCCCTACAACCTCTTCCTGACCTTCGCCGTATGGCGCACCGCCGACCGTCGCGGCGGCTTGGCAGGGTTTTTCTACCAGACCCTATCCCTGCTCTGGCTGATCGCCGCGATCGTGATTTGAAGCCTTAACGGCCACTTTTGCCGCTGGCTTTGCCGAGTCAGACCGGTTGCGCGGCCTCGAAATTCAGCGCCACGCCGTTGATGCAGTAGCGCAGATAGGTCGGCGGCGGGCCGTCCTCGAAGACGTGGCCGAGGTGGCTGCCGCAGCGCGAGCAGTGGCACTCGGTGCGCACCATGCCGTAGCTGCGATCGACCGTGTTCTCGACCGCCCCCGGAACCGGGTCGTTGAAGCTCGGCCAGCCGGTGCCGCTCTCGAACTTCAGCTTGGATTCGAAGAGAGGCTGGTCGCAGCCGGCGCATTTGAACGTGCCGGCGCGCTTTTCATGAAGCAGCGCGCAACTGCCCGGCCGCTCGGTGCCGTGGTTGCGCATGACCGCATATTGTTCGGGGCTGAGCAGCGCGCGCCATTCGGCGTCGGTGCGGGTCACGGGATAGCTGTGGCTGTCCATTGCTGTCTCCTGCTCTTCGGTTTCGCCTGATGTAGGTTCCGACCGGCTCTGTTTTCAGGGCTTCTGGTCACCCTTCGGCTCATAATAATAGGGCGACTTCGGGTTGTCGAAACGGTCGGTATCAAACGCAGCTTCGATGTCTGGCGGTAGAGTGTCTCTCAAACGACGATAATAGCTTTCATGGATGACATGCAGCGCACCGCTGTTCTTGTTCCCTATGAACTCGGCAACGTCCTCGTGCGATTGCCAATGCAGCGGCTGGTGGAAAAAGCGGGCGAGTTCACCGAGGGTTTGGAAGGCGTACATCAAATCCCGTAACGGAACTGAAACGACCCGATCTTCCGGGATCGTGTCGAGCCCGTATTCGACCTGCTCCTCGACACTCGTGTAGCGATCCTTCGGCATCTCAATGCCTCCTCGACAGCTCTCTGGTCGCCGCCTCCAGCCCGGCCAGCGTCAGCGGATACATGCGGTCGGAAAATGCCTCGCGGATCAGCCCGATCGAATGTGTGTAGCCCCAGTGCTTGTGCGGCACCGGGTTCAGCCAGATGGCGTTCGGCCATTGCGCGAGCACGCGAGCCAGCCAGACGGCGCCGGCCTCCGGGTTCCAGTGCTCGACGGAGCCGCCTGCCATTGTGACCTCGTAAGGGCTCATCGAAGCATCGCCGACGAAGATCACCTTGTAGTCGTGGCCGTATTTGTGCAGCACGTCCAGCGTCGGGATCACCTCGGCGTGGCGCCGGCGGTTGTCCTTCCACACGCCCTCATAGAGGCAGTTGTGGAAATAGAAATATTCGAGCTGCCGGAACTCGACGCGCGCCGCGGAAAACAGTTCCTCGACGCTCCTGATGTGGTCGTCCATCGAGCCGCCGACATCGAAGAACATCAGGAGCTTCACCGCGTTGCGGCGTTCCGGCCGCGTCTTCACGTCGAGATAGCCATGCTCGGCGGTGGCGTGGATGGTGCCGGGCAGGTCGAGTTCCTCGACCGCCCCATCCCGAACCCACCGCCGCAGGCGCTTCAGCGCGACCTTGATGTTGCGGGTGCCAAGCTCGACGGAATCGTCGAAATTCCTGAACTCGCGCTTGTCCCACACCTTTACCGCGCGCCGGTTGCGGCTTTCGTGCTGGCCGATGCGCACGCCTTCGGGGTTGTAGCCATAGGCGCCGAAGGGCGAAGTGCCGGCCGTGCCGATCCATTTCGAACCGCCCTGGTGCCGGCCCTTCTGCTCCTCCAGCCGCTTCTTCAGCGTCTCCATCAGCTTTTCCCAGCCGCCCAGCGCCTCGACGAGTTTTTTCTCCTCGTCGGAAAGGTGCTTTTCGGCCAGCCGCCGCAGCCACTCCTCCGGAAGCGTCGCGACATCCATCGCCGCCTCGCCGGCCAGCGCCTCGACGCCCCTGAAGACATGGGCGAAAACCTGGTCGAAGCGGTCGATATGCCGCTCGTCCTTCACCAGCGCCGAGCGGGCAAGGTAATAAAATCCCTCGACGTCATAGTCGACGAGCCCCGTTTCCATACCCTCGAGCAAGGTCAGATATTCGCGCAGCGAGACGGGAACTTTCGCGGCTTTCAATTCAAGGAAGAAGGGAAGGAACATGGCTAGGCCTGCCCACCCTTCGCGGCCGGGACGCCGCCTCGTCCTGCAGACACCATTCGCGCAATCCAGAAGCCGGCCAGCATGGCGGGCACGAAGGCCAATGTGCCCGGCTGGCCAAGGCTGAGCGCCGTAAAGGCCGGACCGGGGCAGAAGCCGCCAATGCCCCAGCCGATCCCGAAGATCGCCGCACCGGCCAGCAGCCGGGCATCGACGGTGGTTCTTGTCGGCAGGTGGAAACCATCGGCCATCAGCGGCCGGTCGCGGCGCAGAACCACGCGATAGCCGACGAACGCGACAAGCACCGCGGCCCCCATCACGAAAGCCAGCGACGGATCCCAATTTCCCGCAAGATTCAGAAAATTCAGCACTTTCGCCGGATCCGCCATGCCGGACACAACGAGGCCGACACCGAACAGCAGACCGAGCAGCGCATTGACGACGAAGGACATGGCTCAGGCCCCAACGATGTGGCGGGCGACGAAAACGGTCGCGAAAGCTGTCGCCATAAACGTAACGACCGCCGCCAGCGACCTTGGCGAAAGCCGCGACAGGCCGCAGACGCCATGCCCGCTGGTGCAGCCGTTGCCGAGCACTGTACCGAAACCGACGAGCAGGCCGGCGACCGTCATCAGGGCAAGATTCGAGGACACGGTCTGGACAATCGGTGCGCCCGTCACCGCCGTCACCACGAACGGCGCGGCCACCATGCCCAGGACGAAACCGAACTGGCCGCCCGGCAGGCCGTTGCGGAAAGGCGGCAGGAGCCGCGATGCGATGCCGCTGACCCCGGCGATCCGGCCTTCCGCCAGCATCAGCAGGACGGCGGACAGGCCGATCAGCGCGCCGCCGGCCAGCGACGCCCAGGGTGTGAATTCAGTCATCGGCAAATCCTTCGCTGAACCATGAAATCGGCTGAAGGCGACAGCCTTCTGCGTCGCCTGGAAGTCGTTGGTCGCGACATGTTAACGGTGCCCCTCAATCTTCTCGCGTGCAGCACTTGCCAGAAAGGCCGATCGCGTGAGGCCGCGCCGCCTGGCCTCCTCGTCGATCGCGGCCAGAAGACCGGAATCAAGCGAGAGATTCGCGCGAACGGGACGGCCAGAATCCAAAAGCAGCGGGATTAGAACGGCGGATTCGCCGGCCCCGGTATCGATCTCTCCGCCGGACAGCAATTCCGCGACGTTCCGTGCAACCGGCATGGAATCGCTGGTGCCCAAAAAGGTTTCCGCCCACTCGCGCAACGCCGATGTGGCGTCGTTGATCGCCTCTTCGGGCGTGGAGCCGCCGCCGTGGCAGCCGGGGGCATCCGGGATGCGGACACCCCAGACCTCAGTCGCTCCGTCCAGAATGCCGACATAGTGGGTCATGTCTTTCCTCAAATCCATCCCGCGAGGCGCGCTATCGAACGCGCGACGCCCGGCGACTGCTCCCGATGGCGCGGCAACACGATGATGACACCGGGCCTGCCGGGATGCGTGTATTTGTCATGCTTGCCGCCGCCGACGTTGATCCAGCCATCCCGCAGAAGGAGAGACGCAATCTTTCTCGTGTTCGTCTCGACCTGAGGCAAGTCAACACCTCTTAAGTGCGCAATATATTGCGCAATAAGCGCCGATTCAACCGCGGGCCGTCAAAGCAAATCATACTCGATGAACCCCGTCCTTCTCGCCACGCGGTCGTAGAGTTTTCGCGCGGTGGCGTTGGTCTCGTGGGTCATCCAGTAGACGTTGGTGACGCCCTTTTTCGCCGCCGCCTCGCGGACCGCTGCGATCAGCGCCGCGCCGACGCCCTTGCCGCGGACGTCCGGGTCGGCGAACAGGTCCTGCAGATAGCAATTGTCGGCTTTCGCCCAGCAGGAGCGGTGGAAGAGATAATGCGTCAGTCCGACCGGCTTGCCGTCCAGCAGGGCGAGAAGCCCCTTGGGCTCGAATTCGCCCGCCTCGAACAGGCGGCGCCAGGTCAGCGCATAGACTTCATCGGACAGCGTCGTTTCATAGAAGGTGAGGTACGCTGTCCAGAGGCGGCGCCACTCGGCGTGGTCGGATTGCTGGAGCGGGCGGACGACGATTTCGGGCATTTTACTCGCGACCCTTCGCTGTTTGGGACTCCCGATATCCATACGCCACGGTGCCGGTCCCGGCGATGGCCCAGGCCCGAACTATCGTTGCCGCTGCCGGCGCGTGGGCGGCTTTACCCCTGCCTTCTGGCCATGAACGCCAGCCGCTCGAACAGGTGCACGTCCTGCTCGTTCTTCAGCAGCGCGCCGTGCAGTTTCGGCAGCATGTTCTTCGGGTCGGCGCGCAGATCCTCAGGCGCCACGTCGTCGGCCACCAGCAGCCTGATCCAGTCCAGCGCCTCGGAGGTCGAGGGTTTTTTCTTCAGCCCCGGCACCTCGCGGATCTCGTAGAACTGCGTGAGTGCGGCCCGCACGAGGTTCTGCTTGATGCCGGGATAATGCACGTCGACGATTTTTTGCAGCGTCCCGGCGTCGGGAAAGCGGATGTAGTGAAAGAAGCAGCGGCGCAGGAACGCGTCCGGCAGCTCCTTCTCGTTGTTCGAGGTGATGATGACGATAGGCCGCTGCCTTGCCGAGATCGTCTCGCCGGTCTCGTAGACGAAGAACTCCATGCGGTCGAGTTCCTGTAAAAGGTCGTTGGGGAACTCGATGTCGGCCTTGTCGATCTCGTCGATCAGCAGCACCACCTTGCGGTCGGCGGCGAAGGCCTCCCACAGTTTTCCCCGCTTGATGTAGTTGTGGATGTCGTTGAAGCGCGTGTCGCCGAGCTGGCTGTCGCGCAGCCGGCTCACCGCGTCATATTCGTAAAGGCCCTGCTGCGCCTTGGTGGTGGATTTCACATGCCATTCGATCAGGTCGAGGCCGAGGGCCGACGCCACCTGTCGCGCCAGCTCGGTCTTGCCGGTGCCGGGCTCGCCCTTGACCAGCAGCGGCCGCTCCAGCGCGATCGCCGCGTTGACGGCCACCATCAGATCCTTGTCGGCGACATAAGCCGCCGTTCCTTCGAAGCGCATGCTTGTTCCTTCCAGCCGGCCGTTCCAGACGGTGCATAAGTAGGGACGCGTCGGTGCGCAAGCCGCGCTTTGCCCAAGATCGCACTGGCGGGCGATAGCTAGCCAGCCTATATTCACTCCCGACGGTCTGTGCTTCGCGGCAGGAGAGACATTTTCCCCGGGGCCTTAACGATCCTTAGGGAGCTGTCCCTGGGGGGACCCGTGGGTCCTCTCATACGGCGCCCACCTACTTTGTAGGTCTCCGGGATCGACTTCTCCACCGGTTGTGTGGATCGTCACTCCTCCCGCCAGGGTTACCTCCGAGCCGGACTTGCCATCCGGCCCGCCGGCTGCCAGTAACCGGGCTGCTTCCACCCGGATCCCCCGATGCCGTTTTCCATCGCCACCTGGAACATCAATTCCGTCCGCCTGCGCATGCCGATCGTCGAGCGGCTGCTGACCGAATACGCGCCGGACGTGTTGTGTTTGCAGGAGACAAAATGCCCGGACGACCAGTTCCCGTCCGCCGCCTTCCGCAAGCTGGGTTACGAGCACATCGCGATCAGCGGCCAGAAAGGTTATCACGGCGTGGCGACGGTGGCGCGGCGGCCGATCGAGATCGTCGACCGGCGGCGTTTTTGCGACATGCAGGACTGCCGGCATATCTCCGTGCGTGTTCCGGCCGGCAACAAATCGCTGCTGCTGCATAATTTCTACGTACCGGCCGGCGGCGACGAGCCCGATCCGGCCGTCAACTGGAAGTTCAAGCACAAGCTCGATTTCGTCGCCGAGATGAACGCGGTGCGCGCCGAGGCCGGCGACGCTTCCGGCTCGGTGCTGGTCGGCGACCTCAACATCGCGCCGCTCGAGCATGACGTCTGGTCGCACAAGCAATTGCTCAACGTCGTCAGCCACACGCCGGTCGAGACCGAGAATTTCGAGGCGATGCGCAAGGCCGGCGACTGGATCGACCTGATGCGCCACAACATCCCTTACGAGCAGAAACTCTACACCTGGTGGAGCTATCGGGCCCAGGACTGGGAGGCGTCCGACCGCGGCCGCCGGCTCGACCATGTCTGGTCGTCATCCAACCTCGTGCCGGCCTTCCAGGGCTACGAAATCCTGCGCGCCGCCCGCGGCTGGGACCGGCCGTCCGACCATGTGCCGGTGATGGCGCGGTTCGATCTGGAATAGGCCAATGGCCTCCAGGGATGATCGGTGTTGAGTGCGTCCTTCGAGGCTCGCCCTTCAAAGTCTTCGCCGTATTTGAACGCCTTGCGGGCTCGCACCTTGTATTAGCGAGATTGTGTATTGTTTGGGTGCGAGCGATCCGACGGCCGGCGGTGCGGCCCGGGTGGCCACCCGGGCCGCACCGTCCCCTTCACGGAACACCCAAACAATACACAATCTCGCTAATACAAGGTGCGAGCCCACACGACGCTTGGGATAGGAGCGAAATCGTCAATGGGCGAGCCTCGAAGGACGCACAATCAATCGTTCGAGACATCAACCGGCTTGGCGCGCCCGGGAAAGCGCTTCCCACTCCGGCCGCAGCAGGGACATGATCACCTCGTCCCTGTGGGCGCCGCCGAAATAGGCGCTGCCGCGTGCGATGCCTTCCTGCACGAACCCCACACCCTCATAGGCGCGGTGAGCGCGCAGGTTTTCGGGAAAATGGCCGATCCATACCCTGTATGCATCGGTCTCCTCGAAGACCTTGCCGACGACCGACGCCAGCAGCCGCCTGCCCTGACCTTGTCCGGGCCGCGTTACGGCAAGCCGCCGGATCAGGGTGACGCGTTCAGGCGAGGCCCAATCGCGCAGGATGGCAAATCCGATCGGCTCGCCGTCTTCACGTCCGATGAAATGGGCGTGCGTTCCGTCGACCAAGGCCTGGCGATGGCGTAGCTCTTCCCAGCGTCCGACCACGGCGCCATAACCGTCAAGGCGCTCTGTCGCCATGACGAAGGAGATGTCGGCCTCGGTTGCGCGGGTGACTTCGAACTGCATGGGGCACGGCCCTTCCTGGGATAGCCGCTACCCGGAGAATCGCGGCGCCATTTCCTCGATCTGCTCTATGAGCGCCTGGAAATCCGCGTGGATGCGGCGGTAGAGGATGACAGCCGTGTCCGGATATTCTTCCAGAATGCGCCGGAACGTCCGGCGGCTCAGCCGCAACAGTTCGGAATCCGCGCCGGCCTCTGCGCTTGTCAGCCGGCGCGTGTCGGCGATCAGCGCGAGCTCGCCGATCATCGCCCCCGCCCCGGCACGGCCGATCGGCAGCCGGGCGTCGTCGCCCTCGCGGAACAGGCTGATCGAACCCACCACCACCACATAGGCGGCGTCAGCCTCGTCATCCTCCCGAAACAGTCTCCGGCCATTGGGAAGAGAGACCTGCTCGGCGCCGAAGGCCAGCAGGCGCAATTGTTCGGCCGTGAAGCCCTCGAACAGCCTCACGCCGGACAGGATGCGAATATCGTCATCCAGCGCCATCCAGTCCCCAGTTCCGACGGCCGGCTCTCCCCGAAGCGACCCCCACCGCCTCCACCGGTCAGGGAACCAGCTTGTAACCGCCGCTTTCTGTCACAAGAATTTCGGCATTGGAAGGATCGCGCTCGATCTTCTGGCGCAGGCGGTAGACATGGGTCTCCAGCGTGTGGGTGGTGACGCCCGAATTATAGCCCCACACCTCCTCGAGCAGGATGTCTCTGGTGACGACTTTTTCGCCGGCCCGGTAGAGGTATTTGATGATCGAGGCTTCCTTCTCGGTCAGCCGCACTTTTGCGCCCTTCTGGTCGAGCAGCAGCTTCTGGCTGGGCTTGAAGGTGTAAGGGCCGACGGAGAAGGTGGCGTCCTCGCTCTGCTCGTGCTGGCGAAGCTGCGCGCGGATGCGGGCGAGCAGCACAGCGAAGCGGAAGGGTTTCGTAACATAGTCGTTGGCGCCGGCTTCCAGCCCGAGGATCGTGTCCGAATCGGTGTCGTGGCCGGTCAGCATGATGATCGGCGCCTTGTAGCCGCCCTTGCGCAGCAGCTTCACCGCCTCGCGGCCGTCCATGTCGGGAAGGCCGACATCCATGATCAGAAGGTCGATCATGCCGCCACGCGCCGCGGCGACGCCCTTTGCGGCCGTCGCCTCCTGCAGCACGTCGAATTCCTCATAGAGCGAGAGCTGCTCCACCAGCGTGCTGCGAAGGTCGTCATCATCGTCGACGATCAGGATGGTGCGTGATGTCATGATCCAATCCGTTGTCCTGCAACCACAATTCGGTTGACCGCCGCCCCGTTTATGCGGAACCTCCGCCGACAAACAGCCTGGTCACGGTGATTTGTCGGCGCATGCGATCATACTCCAAAAAACGTGAGCGCAAGCAGTCATTTGGAACAGGTGCGTCGGGCCTGACGCGGCTCGTCGTCCGGCCACGTCCGGGCGTACCGACACAGGGCCTGTTACAGGCCGGCCAAAGCGTCTTTCCCTGCGCCCTGGGGCGCGGCGGCATTTCCGCCGACAAGCGCGAGGGCGACGGCGCGACGCCGCTGGGACCGATGCGGCTGCTCGGCGGCTATTTCCGCAACGACCATATCCGTATCGGCGGCACGCGACTGGTGATGGAGGCGATATCAGCCGATCTCGGCTGGTGCGAGGTGCCGGACGACCGCAACTACAACCGGCCCGTCAAGATGCCCTATGCGGCAAGCCACGAGACGATGCGGCGCTCCGACCCGCTCTACGATTATTGCATCGTGCTCGACTGGAACATCGTTCCGCGCCGCCGCGGACGCGGCAGCGCCATCTTCTTCCACCTCGCCCGGCCAGACTTTTCGCCGACGCAAGGCTGCGTGGCGGTGACGGCACGAGTCATGGCAAGGCTACTGCCGCATCTGTCGCGCGGCACGGTGCTAGAGGTGAGGCGCTGACAGGCAACTCGCTGCCCCGAACCCCCGTTTCGCGAGAATTTTCCGAATCTTCCCGGCAAAAGGCAATCGAAACAGGCCGATAGGTTTTTCGACGCGATGCGGGTGGCTTGCAACCTTCCGGCAGCCCGCTAAAGTCGCGAAAATTCCACCGATCCCGACAAAAGCAGCTTCTCAGGAGCGCGTCATGACCCGTCTGAAATTCGTACTGGCCGCGCTGGCGGCCCTTATGCTGTTTCCGCTCGCAGCCTTCGCCCAGGCGCTACCCGATCTCGGCGGCAAGAAAATCGTGATCGTCACCGAGAACGCCTATTTCCCGCTGCAGTTCGTCGACCCCAAGACGGGCAAGCCGGTCGGCTGGGAATATGATGCGATCGACGCGCTGTCGAAGAAGCTGAATTTCACTGCCGAATACCAGAACACCTCGTGGGACGCGATGATCCAGGCGGTGTCGGACAAGCAGTACGACATGGGCATGACCGGCATCACCATCAAGGACGACCGCAAGGAGAAGGTCGACTTCTCCGATCCCTACATGCTGTCCGAGATCTTCATGCTGGTGCGCGGCGATGAAAGCCGCTTTACCGACGCCAAGGGTTTTGCTGCCGACGAAAAGCTGCTGGTCGGCGCGCAGGCCGGCACCTCGCCCTTCTATGTCGCCGTCTACAACGTGCTCGACGGCAACGAGCAGAACCCGCGCATCAAGCTGATGGACACGTTCGCCTCGACGGTCGCCGCCCTGCAGGCCGGCGACGTCGACCTGGTGCTGACCGACAGTGCCGCCGGCAAGGCGCTGAGCGCCGCTTCCGGCGGCAAGCTTAAACTGATCGGCGAGCCGCTGCAGGCGGAGGAATTCGGCTTCATCTTCCCGAAGGGCTCCGACCTGGTCGCCCCGATCAATGCCGGCATAGCCGCGCTGAAGGCCGACGGCACGTTCGACCGCCTGACGCAAAAATGGTTCGTCGACTACAAGCCGTAAATCCCGCCGTATCGGCCGGATAGATAATCTTGGAGGAAATGCCAGCAGGCGGCATCGCAGCCGACCGGATTCGACCAGGCAGGACCGGAAAGCCGGATTTTCCGTACTGGCTGGTGGCACTCATCCTGATCGCGGTCGCCGCGGCGATCGCCATCGCCTCCAGCGACCTCTACAGCCAGATTTTCAGGACCGTGGCCCAGGGAACCTGGATCACCATCTATGTCACAATTGTGGGTTTCACACTCTCCTCGGCGCTGGGCCTGTGCCTAGCCCTGATGGCGCTGTCGGGCTCCATCTGGCTGAGACAGATCGCCCGTTTCTACACGGAACTCTGCCGGGGCATCCCGTTCCTCGTGCTTTTGTTCTGGATCGCCTTCGCCGGCGTGCCGGCCTTCGTCGCGCTGTGGAACGCCCTGATGACGCCGCTCAGGGAAGCCGGCGTCGTTGGCGAACTCTTGGTGCGCGACGTCTCGCTGCTGTGGCGGGCGATCATTGCGCTGACGATCGGCTACGGCGCCTTCATCGCCGAGGTTTTTCGCGCCGGCATCCAGTCCGTGGACTCCGGCCAGATCGAGGCGGCCAAGGCGCTCGGCCTGTCGCGCACCCAGCGTTTTCGCCTGATCGTCTTCCCGCAGGCCATGCGCACCATCCTGCCACCGCTCGGCAACGATTTTGTCACCATGGTCAAGGACTCGTCCTTCGTCTCGGTGCTGGGCGTCGCCGACATCACCCAGATGGGGAAGATTTACTCGGCCGGCTCGTTCCGCTTCTTCGAGACCTATTCGATCGTCGCCTACATCTACCTGCTGCTGACCGTCAGCCTGTCGCTGCTGCTGCGGGCACTGGAGCAGAGGATGCGGCGGGCGCAGCAACGATAGAGTTTTACGCGAAACAAAAAAGGGTTGCGGCAAACCGCGGATGCGGAAAAACGACGGCGCGACCGGCGTTTTGGCGGCCGAAACGAAGCGATTCACCTCCTTCCGGCGGCTATCGCGCCGTAACGAGTTGAAATCGCTCCATATTACGGACTTCACACAGTGGCGGGCATAACGGCCAGTTTCCAGCGGGCCGAGGCCAAGGCATTGATCTTGAAGCAGTTTTATTCGCCCGCCTTACCATGGTCGAAATCGGCGGTATGCACAAGGCGGCCCATCAGGCAGACGACGACCAGCAGGCCCGAAAGCGCCACGAAGATCATCGAGAAGCCGCCGGTGTGCTCCGCGGTGAAACCGATGGCCGAGGGCGCCAAAAGGATGCCCGAATAGCCCATCGTCGTCACTACGCTCATGCCCGTCGTCGAGGCCATGCCCGGCTGGTTGCCGCCGGCGGAAAAGATGATCGGCACGACGTTTGCGATGCCGATGCCGGACAGCGCAAAGGCGGCAATCACCAGCCACGGTTCCGAGGACAGGCCGGCAATCAGCATGCCGGCCGCCGCGATCAGGCTCGACACCCGCAGCGTGTTGACCGCGCCGAAGCGGTTGCGCACGGCGTCGCCGAGGAACCGCATGAGCGCCATGGCGCCGGCGAACAGGCCGAAGGCAAAGCCGGCGGTGGCGAGGTCGGCGCCGCGCTCCTGCTGGAGATAAAGCGCCGCCCAGTCTAGCACTGCGCCTTCCGGGATCATCGAAAAAAGCGCCATAAGACCAACGAGATAGACGGTCGGTGATTTCGGCAGTGCGAATTTGTGATGCTCGTGGGTGGCCGGCGCCTTGTCGGCGATGACATTGCGGTAACAGATCGCCAGCACCGCAAGGGCGATCAGCGTCACGCCGATGGCGTGGCTGAGATGGCCGTAATTCTGGATGATCAGCCCGCCGGCGCCGCCGCCGAAGAAGCCGCCAAGGCTCCAGAAGGCGTGCGAGGACGACATGATAGCGCGCGACATGTGCCGCTCCACCGCCACCGCGTTGGCGTTCATGGCGACGTCCATGCCGCCGATCAGACCGCCGAACAGGAACATGGCGACGGCTGCTACCGGTACGTTCGGCGCCAGCGCCACGCCCAGCAGACCGAAGGCCGCAACGATGCCGAAGCCGCGCACCACCTTCTGCGACCCATGGTGCGACATCAGGTATCCCGACCACGGCATGGCGGTGACAGCGCCGAGGCCGAACAGCAGGATGAGCAGGCCCAGCGTGAATTCGGTGATGCCAAGTCTTGTCAGGAACACCGGAATCTGCGGCGCCCAGCTGCCGGACAGGAAGCCGTTCATGAAGAAAAGCCCGGCGATCGCCCACCTGTGCCGCTGACCCGTGTGGATCATATTCGAAGCGTCCATGTCGACCCCGTTCGGCCGGTTGCGAAGCGCGCGAACCTAAATCGGTTTAATCGCCTGTCAAGCAGGGCGCTTGCGGAATGACTTGGGCCAACGCCGGCACTCTCTACCGTTACCGTCGCAAAAAAGAACCCGGCCGGAGCCGGGTTCAAGCTAGGGCGGCCCTTGCCGCCCGACGGGATGGAAATTATCCGGCGCGGCGGACCGCGCCGGGAACTCCGCTTAAGAGTGGTAGGCCACTTCGCCGTGCGAGGTGAGGTCGAGACCCTCGCGCTCGGCTTCCGGGGTCGGACGCAGGCCGAAGATGGCGTCGACGATCTTGTAGAGGATCGCCGAGATGATGCCGCTCCAGAGGATCGTGATGACCACGGCGGTGAGCTGGGTCATGAACTGGCTGCCCATCGTGGCCTCTGCGGGGAAACCCGTGCCGCCAAGCGTCGCGGACGTCAGGATGCCGGTGGCCAGCGCGCCGATGATGCCGCCGACGCCATGGACACCGAACACGTCGAGCGAGTCGTCGTAGCCGAGCTTCGACTTCACCGAGGTGACGAAGTAGTAGCAGACCGGCGAGACGACGAGGCCGAGCACGATCGCACCCACCGGGCCGATGGTGCCGCAGGCAGGCGTGATGGCGACGAGGCCGGCGACCATGCCGGAAGCCGCGCCCAGCATCGAGGCCTTGCCGCGGGCAAGCGATTCGACCGCCGACCAGGAGATGACCGCGGCCGCTGTGGCAACGAAGGTGTTCATCATGGCAAGCGCCGCACCCGAGGTTGCCTCAAGGTTGGAACCGGCGTTGAAGCCGAACCAGCCGACCCAGAGCATGGCGGCGCCAACCATGGTCAGCGTCATGGAGTGCGGAGCCATGTTGTCCTTGCCGAAGCCCGTGCGCTTGCCGACCAGGATACAACCGACCAGAGCGGCGATGCCGGCATTGATGTGGACGACGGTGCCGCCGGCGAAGTCGATGGCGCCCATCTTGAAGATGTAGCCATTGGCGTCCCAGACCATGTGGGCGATCGGGAAATAGACGAAGGTGACCCACAGGATGACGAACAGAACCACCGAACGGAAGCGGATGCGCTCGGCGAAGGCGCCTATGATCAGCGCCGGCGTGATCGCCGCGAAGGTCATCTGGAAGCAGATGAACACATATTCAGGCAGGACGACGCCAGCGGTGAAGGTGGCCGCCGTCGTGTCCTTGGTGACACCGGACAGGAAGACCTTTCCGAGGCCGCCCCAGAACGGGCTGGTGCCGCCGCCAAAGGCGATCGAATAGCCCCAGAGCACCCAGACGATCATCACGACGGAAGCAATCATCGTGCACTGCATGAGCACGGAAAGCATGTTCTTGGCACGCACGAGGCCGCCGTAAAACAGGGCGAGACCGGGGATGGTCATGAACAGCACGAGGGCACTGGAGGTCATCATCCAGGCGACGTCGCCCTTGTCGATGACGTCGGCTGGCGCGGCAGGCGCCGCGGCGGCGGCCTCGGCAGCGGCAGGTGCGGCTTCCTGCGCGAAGACGGCGAGCGTGCCCAGCGCGCACAACGCCGCCGCGCTCAAAAGGGTGGTGCGCGCCACCGGCGCTATTTTGTTCAGAAAGGTCATTGATATCTCCATGATGCCTGGTGGCGTGCTTACAGCGCGTCGGTGTCGGTCTCGCCGGTGCGGATGCGCACCGCCTGGTCGATCGCGTAGACGAAGACCTTGCCGTCGCCGATCTGCCCGGTCTTGGCTGCCGCGGAGATGGCCTCGACGGTCTTGTCGACCATGTCCGTGCCGACCGCGACTTCGATCTTGATCTTCGGCAGGAAGCTCACCGCGTATTCCGCGCCACGGTAGATTTCCGTGTGACCCTTTTGACGCCCGTAGCCTTTGACTTCGGTGACGGTCAGGCCCTGTATCCCGACGGCGGTGAGCGCTTCGCGCACCTCGTCAAGCTTGAACGGCTTGATGATAGCCATCACGATTTTCATAAGGTTTCACCCTCTGCTGGTTGCGGGTCCCCCGCGTTTCGTGCCTCGGCCGGCTGCCGCAGGGCATCCGATGAGTGCAAAGGGCAATTCAAGCTCCGTGCCAGTTGCGGCGCGCAGCGTTAACCTGTTGGAAATCAATGGAATCGCCACAGTTCGGACGCAATGCCTTCGCAGGCGCAGCATTGCGTCCGCCTAAATAATAGGCAAAAACCGAAAAATGCCTATTCGGCGGGCGATCATCGCAGGCGGATGAGGCCTTCCTGTGCCACAGAAGCGATCAATCTGCCGCCGCGCGAGTACAGTGCGCCGCGGGTGAAGCCGCGCGCGCCGCCAGCCGAGGGGCTGTCCTGCGTATAAAGCAGCCATCCGTCGAGCGGATCATCGCGGTGGAACCACATGGCGTGGTCGAGGCTCGCCGCCTGCAGGTCGCGGTCGAAGACGGCGCGGCCATGCGCAAAGGTCGAGGTGTCGAGCAGCGTCATGTCGGAGAGGTAGGCGAGGATGGCGGAGCGCACCGCCCGGTCCGCGGGCACGGGACCGGTGGTGCGGATCCAGATGTGCTGCGTCGGCGGCAGCTTTTCCCGGCTGGTATAATGCTCGAGGATGACCGGCCGGATCTCCAGCGGCCGCTCACGCGCCCAGTAGCGCCGCACGCCCTCGGGAACGGCGTCGCCATAGTCGCGAAGAATCTCGGCCGGCGTCTTGAGCGTTTCAGGGCCGGGAACGTCGGCCGGCATCGGAATCTGGTGATCGAGGCCATCTTCGTCGACCTGGAAAGAAGCTTCCAGGGAAAATATCGTCTCGCCATGCTGGATCGCAGCGACGCGCCGCGTCGTGAAGGAGCCGCCGTCGCGGGTCCGCTCGACCTCGTAGACGACAGGTGCTGCGGTGTCGCCTGGGCGGATGAAATAGCCGTGCAGCGAATGGATGTAGCGGTCGGGTTGCACCGTGTGCCGAGCCGCCACCAGCGCCTGCGCAATGGTCTGTCCGCCGAACACGCGCTGCCAGCTCTCCTTGGGGCTGCGACCCCGATAGAGGTTGTGTTCGAGCTTCTCCAGGTCGAGAATGGAGAGAAGCTCTTGCATGGCGGACGACATCGGCGTCTCCGGAACGATTTCCGGACACCGGTTGCACCGGGAGCGGCAGACAAGTCAAGCGGCGATGGATCGCTCCAGCGATCGCGCCGAAAAGGCAAGGAGGCGGCAATGCCTGGCAAGACAACAGACGAAACGCCGGCCCTCGACATTCTTGTGGCGGGCGCGGGTTATGTCGGCCTGGCGGTCGCCGTGTCGATCCGCCAGGCACGGCCGAACCTGTCGGTCGCCGTGGTCGATGCGGCGCCTTCCGGCGCATGGGAACGCGACGGCCGCGCCTCGGCGATTGCCGCCGCTGCCTGCCGCATGCTTGGCCAACTCGGCTGCTGGGACGAGATCGCCGAGAAGGCGCAGCCGATCACCGACATGATTGTCACCGATTCGCGCACCAGCGATCCGGTGCGCCCGGTGTTCCTGACCTTCGGCGGCGACGTTGGCACCGGCGAGCCCTTCGCCCACATGGTCGCCAACAAGGTGCTGAGCGGCAGCCTGCGCCGCCGCGCCGCCGAACTCGGCATCGACATCATCGAAGGCATTGCCGTCGAGGGCTTCGAGACCGGCGGCGGCCGGGCGCTGGTGCATCTGGCCGACGGCGTGACGCTGCGCACCCGCCTGCTCGTCGCCGCAGATGGGGTGAAGTCAAGACTGCGTGACATGGCCGGCATCAAGACCGTGCACTGGGACTATGGCCAGTCCGGCATCGTCTGCACCGTGGCGCATGAAAGGCCGCATGGCGGTCGCGCGGAAGAGCACTTTTTGCCGGCCGGCCCTTTCGCCATCCTGCCGCTGCATCCGGGCGAGGACGGCAGCAACCGTTCTTCCATCGTCTGGACCGAGCGCACCGCAGACGCGGAACGGCTGGTCGCCTCCGACGAACTGCTGTTCGAAACGGAACTGGAACTGCGCTTCGGGCTGAAGCTGGGGGAAATCCGCGTCGAGGGCAAGCCCCGCGCCTGGCCACTCGGGCTGACGCTGGCCCGCGATTTCGTGAAACCGCGCATCGCGCTGGCCGGCGACGCCGCGCACGGCATCCATCCGATAGCCGGCCAGGGCCTCAATCTCGGCTTCAAGGATGCGGCCGCCCTCGCCGAGACGATTGTCGAAGCCGACCGCCTCGGCCAAGATTTCGGCGCACTCGACGTGTTGGAGCGTTACCAGCAGTGGCGGCGCTTCGACACGGTGCAGATGGGCATCACCACCGACGTGCTGAACCGCCTTTTCTCCAACGATTTCGCACCGCTACGCGCGGTGCGCGACATCGGCCTCGGCCTCGTCGACCGCGTGCCGCGCCTGAAGGATTATTTCATCCGCCAGGCATCCGGCCTAACCGGCGGAACGCCAAGGCTGTTGCGCGGCGAGGGAATCTAGAAATCCCAAGGTGAAATGAGGTCGAGGCTGGTGGTTTGGAAGTGTGACACGTTGCGCGTCGCCAGGCGACCGCCGTTCACGCGTGCAATCGCTGCGATCATGCCATCGGGAGCCGACATGCCGGCTCCCCGCCGTGAAGCAGTTCCCATGATCTCCCCATAGGCCATCGCCGCCTCCTCGGTCAGACCGAATATGCGGTCGGCGAACCTCCGTCGCCATTCGGCAAGTCCTTGTTCCAGCCGTGCAGCCCGTTGGTCAGGAACAATCTTCTGAATCCCGAAAGCCACTTCCGCGATCGTCACTGTCGGCAACGCCAGTTCCGCGTCGTGGCGCGTCAGCCATGACATCACCGCAGGGTCGGGCGACCGGCGCAAGGTCTCCGAGAGAACGTTGGTATCGACGAAAATCAAAGGTCGGGGCCTGGGTTGACGCTTCGGGCGGCCTGAATGACGGCTTCCACATCGATATCGGTTCCATAGGCCGCGGACAGGCGCGCGTAAAAGGACGCGGCGGGCTCCCGGCCCGCTTCGCGAACCTCATAAGATTCCAGTGCCCTTTCAACGATGTCGGCGATCGAGCGGTTCTCTCGCCGCGCCAAGCGATGGGCGAGATCGCGCGCCTTTGCGCTACGAACGGAAAGCTGGGGTTCGGCCATGGAAAACCTTCCTCGCTGTCGAAAGGATCATGATAGAGAGCGACTTCCGCGACATCAAGATGGCTTGAGACGGCAAGATGGCCCATTGTCTGGCGTCGGCCTCGTCGATCGTCTGCCGCGATCGATTTTACCTGCCAGGCGTCCGAGCCGACCGGCGGAACGCCAAGGCTGTTGCGCGGCGAGGGGATTTGACCCTCAGCCCTTCGGCTGTTCCAAGTCCGGATCGCCATGGAACGAGATGCCGCGCACCTCGATGAAGCCCGTCTTCGCCAATGGGCTCATGCCGGCCAGTTCGACGGCTTCATCCATGCTCCCGGCTTCGATCAGGATGAAACCGATGAGTTGCTCCTTGGTCTCGGCGAACGGCCCATCCGTGACATGGCGCTTCTTCGCCCGCACCCGCACGGTCCTGGCGCTGTGCGGAAGCTTCAGCGGGCGCGCCATGACGATCTTGCCCTCTTTCTCAAGCCGCTCGTCATAGGCCGCGGCCTCGCGCTGCATCGTCTCGATCTCGGACGCCGACATGCGCTGGAAGACTGTTTCGTCGTGATAGACGAGGCAAATATATTGCATTCTCTTCTCCCTCTCCAAAGGCGCGGGCTCCCGCCGTATTGATAAGGACGCTTCGAAGCCGGAGCGGCCGACGTTTTGCCTCAGGATTATTCTACGCGGCAAACCCTCATCGGCGGATTGTCACGCATCGCCGCAATCGATAAGTCCTGCCGCATGTCACTTGAGTCTGTCCGTGCCTTCTTCGCCGAAAATGCCCCCGACATCGAAATCATCGTCACCGAGCAGAGTTCGGCGACGGTGCAGCTTGCGGCGGAGGCGCACGGCGTGGAGCCGGCGCAGATCGCCAAGACGATCTGCCTGCGGGCCGGCGACAAGGTCATGCTGGTCGTCGCCGGCGGGCTGGCGCGGCTGGACAATCGAAAATTCAAGGACCGGTTCGGCGGCAAGCCGCGCATGCTGGACGCGCAGGAGGTCGTCGCCGCCACCAGCCATCCGGTCGGCGGAGTCTGTCCGTTCGGGCTGCCTTCGCCGCTGCCGGTCTATTGCGACGCGTCGCTGAAAAGTTTCGACAAGGTGGTCCCCGCCGCGGGGGCGACCAACGCGGCGGTCAGGCTTTCGCCGGCCCGCCTTGCGGCGCTTGTCGGCGCGGAATGGGTCGACGTCTGCCAGTAGCCGGCGGCAAAGGCGTAGGTAAAGGCCAAGCGAAGGGGATAAAAACACCCCAGGCCGGAGTGTCAGCTCAGCGAGTCGATCTTGCGCTGCATGGCTGCGATCTGTTCCTTGAGTTCCGACAGGTCGTCGGCCTTGTCGGAGGTCTCCTTCTTCGCCGGCTCCGGCGCGACGGCACCCGGCACGCCGGTCGGGAACGGCGTGAACATCCGCATGGCGTTCTGGAACATCTCCATGTTGCGGCGCGTCTGCTCTTCCAGCGCCTTGATCGGTGTCGCCATCTTCATAACGTCGACCGGCGTCTTGCCCAGCGCCGCCTTCATCTGCTCGCGAAAGCGCTCCTGCTCCTTGGCGAAGGCGCCCATCGACTGTTCAAGGAAGCTCGGCACGATCATCTGCATCTGGTCGCCATAATAGGAGATGAGTTGCCGCAGGAACGGTATCGGCAGCATGTTCTGCCCGTCCTTGTTCTCCAGCTCGAAGATGATCTGCGTCAGCACCGGATGGGTGATGTCGTCGCCGGTCTTTGCGTCCTGCACGGTAAAATCCTCGCCGCGCTTCACCATGCCGGCGAGGTCCTCCAGCGTCACGTACGTGCTTGTGCCTGTATTGTAGAGGCGGCGGTTCGCGTATTTCTTGATGACGACGGGTTCGTCCTTCGCGGCCATCAACATCCTCCCGGGCGCACCGCCGCAGGGTAAGCGGCCGGTAACGATTGCGCGTCCGAGGGAGGATACGCGCAAAACCGTCACAATTCCAAGCGGTTTGTGCGGTGCGGGATTCCGCGGCGGGCCATGCCGGGGAAAAATGCTGCGCAGCAGTTGCGCAACATGAATGCCGGTTCGTGCCGTGCATGGCAGCCCGCCGATTTTCAGGTTTGACTCGTCCGCGCGACAAGGCCACATAAAGTCCAGGCAAACAGGGCGGCAAAGCCGTCACCAAGGTCTGGAGAAGCAAGAATGTCCGATGCCATCGTCGTCGCCAGCGCTGCCCGCACGCCGGTCGGTTCGTTCAACGGCGCCTTCGCCGCCACCCCCGCGCATGACCTCGGCAGCGTCGTGGTCAGGGAAGTGCTGGCGCGCGCCGGCGTCGAGGCCGACGAAGTCGACGAGGTGATCCTCGGCCAGGTGCTCACCGCCGGCCAGGGCCAGAACCCGGCGCGGCAGGCGGCGATAAACGCCGGCGTGCCGAAGGAGGCCACCGCTTGGGGCCTTAACCAGGTCTGCGGCTCCGGCCTGCGCGCCATCGCGCTCGGCATGCAGCAGATCGCCTCGGGCGACGCCAGGATCATCATAGCCGGCGGCCAGGAATCCATGTCGCTTTCGGCCCACTGCCAGCACCTGCGCGCCGGCACCAAGATGGGCGACCTGAAGCTGATCGACACGATGATCAAGGACGGGCTGTGGGACGCCTTCAACGGCTACCACATGGGCAACACCGCCGAAAACGTCGCGAAGCAGTTCCAGATCACCCGCGACGCCCAGGACCAGTTCGCGCTCGCCTCGCAGAACAAGGCCGAGGCCGCCCAGAAGGCCGGAAAGTTCAAGGACGAGATCGTCGCCGTAACCATCAAGGGCCGCAAGGGCGACACCATCGTCGACGCCGACGAATACATTCGCCACGGCGCGACGCTGGACGCCATGCAGAAGCTGAAGCCGGCCTTCGACAAGGACGGCACGGTGACCGCCGCCAACGCTTCCGGGCTGAATGACGGCGCAGCCGCCACGCTGCTGATGACCGAGGCCGAAGCGGCGCGCCGCGGCATCACCCCGCTGGTGCGCATTGTCTCGTGGGCAACCGCCGGCGTCGACCCCTCGGTGATGGGCACCGGCCCGATCCCGGCCTCGCAGAAGGCGCTGGAAAAGGCCGGTTGGACGGTCGGCGACCTCGACCTCGTCGAAGCCAACGAGGCTTTCGCCGCGCAGGCCTGCGCGGTCAACAAGGGCATGGGCTGGAACCCGGACATCGTCAACGTCAACGGCGGCGCGATCGCCATCGGCCACCCGATCGGCGCATCCGGCGCCCGCGTCTTCAACACGCTGGTCTTCGAGATGCGCCGCCGCGGCGCCAAGAAGGGTCTCGCCACGCTGTGCATTGGCGGCGGCATGGGTGTGGCGATGTGTGTCGAGGCGATGAATTGACCCGGGGCGAATGGCGCGCGTAATCCAATTCGCTGAAGCCACGGAGCGATATCGCTGTCGTGTCTGTGGCCTCAACCACTATCCCGACGAGCCTTGGGGAACTGACGGCGATTCCCCGACATATATTATTTGCGATTGCTGCGGCGTTGAGTTCGGCTATGGCGATACCCACCAGTGGAATTGCGCGGCCATTCGAAAGCACTGGGTCGAAGTAGAAAATTGCCGATGGTCGTCGCCGAAATTGTGCCCGCCTGACTGGAGGTCGGCAGACCAGTTGCGTAGAGTTCCGCATGCGTTCAAAGGCGATGAGGATGACCTTTTGATTGCAAGAGCAGAGAAGCTGGCCAGTTAAACGGGAGGAGATGGACGTGGCACGAGTTGCACTGGTAACGGGTGGGTCCCGCGGCATAGGTGCTGCGATTTCAATTGCCCTCAAAAATGCCGGCTATCATGTTGCCGCCAACTACGCCGGCAACGAGGAAGCGGCGGCAAAATTCACCACCGAAACCGGCATAAAAACCTACAAATGGTCGGTCGCCGATTACGACGCCTGCGCCGCCGGCATAAAACAGGTCGAGGCCGATCTCGGTCCGGTCGAGGTGCTGGTCAACAATGCCGGCATCACCCGCGACGCGATGTTCCACAAAATGACGCCGCAGCAGTGGAACGAGGTCATAGGCACCAATCTGAACGGCGCCTTCAACATGACCCATCCGCTGTGGACCGGCATGCGCGACCGAAAATTCGGCCGCGTCATCACCATCTCCTCCATCAACGGCCAGAAGGGCCAGATGGGCCAGGCCAACTATTCCGCCGCCAAGGCCGGCGACATCGGCTTCACCAAGGCGCTTGCTCAAGAGGGGGCTCGCGCGGGCATCACCGTCAACGTGATTGCGCCCGGCTACATTGGCACGGAGATGGTGATGGCCGTGCCGGAAAAGGTGCGCGAATCGATCATCGCGCAGATCCCGGTCGGCCGTCTCGGCGAGCCCGACGAGATCGCCCGCTGCGTCGTCTTCCTCGCCTCCGACGAGGCCGGCTTCATCACCGGCTCGACGCTGACGGCCAATGGCGGGCAGTATATTACGTGAGCGTCAGGCAGATGGATTGATGCGATGGGTGAGCCCGTCGCATCATGGTTCCACGCCACACTCCGTCCAGCACCCCTCATCCGACCTCGCTTCGCTCGGCCACCTTCTCCCACAAGGGGAGAAGGTGGCCGAGCGAAGCGAGGTCGGATGAGGGGTGCCGGACCGAGCGCCGTAGTTCCGCCGAATGCCACAATACAACACGGCGGCGCATTGAACGCCGCCGTCTCGCTCGAAACACGCGCCCGGGCGACAGCCCGAGCGGCCAAAACTACTTCTTCTCGAACAGCGCCGAGTGCACGATGCCGGCCAGCGCGCCGCCGATCAGCGGGGCGACCCAGAACAGCCAGAGCTGCGCCAGCGCCGGGCCTTCCGCGAACAGCGCCACGCCGGTGGAGCGTGCCGGGTTGACCGAGGTGTTGGTCACCGGGATCGTCACCAGATGGATCAGCGTCAGGCACAGGCCGATGGCGATCGGCGCGAAGCCGGCGGGAACGTCGCCGGACGTCACCCGCAGGATGACGAACAGGAAGATGAAGGTCATGACGATCTCGATGATCAGCCCCGAGAGCATCGAGAACTTGCCGGGCGACGCGTCTCCATAGCCGTTGGAGGCGAAGCCGCCGACGCCGGCGAAGTCCGCCTTGCCGCTCACGATCGCATAGAGCACCACCGCCGCGACGATCGCGCCGACGACCTGCGCGACGATGTAAGGAATGACGTCCTTGGCCTCGAAGCGGCCGCCGGTGAACAGGCCGACGGTGACCGCCGGGTTGAAATGGCCGCCGGAAATGCCGCCCACCGCATAGGCCATCGTCAGCACCGTCAGGCCGAAGGCCAGCGCCACTCCGAGAAACCCAATGCCAAAACCGGGAAAGCCGGCGGCAAGCACCGCACTGCCACACCCACCCAACACAAGCCAGAACGTACCGATAAATTCAGCGATCAATCGCTTAGACATGGCAGAATTCCCTCCTTGACCACGGCGCACACTCTATCTCTGCGTGCAGGCAAAAAAAAGCCACAATTGAGAGTCCGCCAACGCCCGCCGGGGAGATTCCCCGGAGTCAAATTTGGATTCAGGATCAACACGATAGCGCGGACGAGGCTCGTCGGGAGCAAGATGGAACAAACCCTGAATCAGGTCGAGTCAGCGATTCGTCGCCGATTCGTTCCAGACTCGTTCCGCGAATCAACCGGCCGGTCCGGAACATAAGGCTTCCGTTTCCCGCCCGAAGTCCCTATTTCTGACGCACAGGGCGGGTTGCCGAAATCCTGGGCGAGGCTATCTGCGGGTGGCGCGCCGAAACCAAGCCGAAGGGCCGATTTCCGATCCGATGAATCTCCACCAGTTCAAGGCCGACCCGCTGATCCTCTCCGGGCGCGACGTGACCGCCGTGCTGGGACCGACCAACACCGGCAAGACCCACCTCGCCATCGAACGCATGGTCGCCCACGAGAGCGGCGTCATCGGCCTGCCGCTCCGCCTCCTGGCGCGCGAGGTCTATGCCCGCGTCTGCGAGAAGGTCGGTGCAAACAAGGTCGCGCTGGTCACCGGCGAGGAGAAGATCACGCCGGCTGGCGCGCGCTATTCAGTCTGCACGGTGGAAGCCATGCCGCGCGAGACGGACGCCGCCTTCGTCGCCATCGACGAGATCCAGCTCGCTGGCGACCTCGAGCGCGGCCACATCTTCACCGACCGCATCCTGCATCTGCGCGGGCGGCAGGAGACGCTGCTGCTCGGCGCCGCCACTATGCGCGGCATCCTTGAAAGATTGCTGCGCGGCATATCGGTGGTGACCCGGCCGCGCCTGTCGCACCTGGCCTATGCCGGATCGAAGAAGCTGACCCGCCTGCCGCGCCGCTCGGCCATCGTCGCGTTCTCCGCCGACGAGGTCTACGCCATCGCCGAACTGATCCGCCGCCAACGCGGCGGCGCCGCCGTCGTGCTCGGCGCGCTATCGCCGCGCACCCGCAATTCGCAGGTCGCGCTCTACCAGTCGGGCGACGTCGACTATCTCGTCGCAACCGACGCCATCGGCATGGGGTTGAACCTCGATGTCGATCATGTCGCCTTCGCCCAGAACCGGAAATTCGACGGATTCCAGTACCGCCCACTGACAGCGGCGGAACTCGGCCAGATCGCCGGCCGCGCCGGCCGGCACCTGCGCGACGGCACTTTTGGGGTCACCGGCCAGGTCGATCCGCTCGACGACGATCTGGTCGAGAAGATCGAGGGGCACGATTTCGAGCCGGTGAAGGTGCTGCAATGGCGCACCGCGCAATTCGACTTCTCCAGCCTCGACGCACTGCGCCACTCGATCGAGACGCCCACACCTGTCGAGGGCCTGACGCGCGCGCTGCCCGCCGTCGACGTCCGCGCCCTGGAACACCTCGCCCGCGATCCGGACATCCGGGACCTGGCGACAAGCAGGCAGCGCGTCGCGCTGCTCTGGGACGTCTGCTCGCTGCCGGACTACCGGCGCATCGCGCCGGCGCAGCATTCGGAGCTGATCGGCTCGATCTATGGCGACATCGCCCGGCGCGCCCATGTCGACGAGAATTACATGGCCGAGCAGGTGCGCCGTTCCGATTCCACCGAGGGCGATATCGACACGCTGTCCGGTCGCATCGCCCAGATCCGCACCTGGACCTATGTGTCGAACCGGCCTGGCTGGCTGGCCGATCCGCTGCACTGGCAGGAAAAAACGCGCGAGATCGAAAACAGATTGTCCGATGCCCTGCATGAGCGGTTGACGAAACGCTTCGTTGATCGCAGGACTTCCGTCCTCATGCGGCGCCTAAGAGAAAATACGATGCTTGAAGCCGAGATAGACCCGTCCGGAACCGTCACAGTCGAAGGCCACCATGTCGGCGACCTGCAAGGGTTCCGCTTCACCGCCGACCAGAGTGCCGGCGGCGAGGATGGCAAGGCGATCCGCGCCGCCGCGCAGAAGGCGCTTGCCGCCGAGTTCGAGGCGCGCGCCGACCGTTTCGCGCTGTCCGGCAATCACGACATCGCGCTGGCGTCGGATGGCATATTGCGCTGGATCGGCGCGCCGATCGGCACGCTTGCCGCGACTGAGGACGCGCTGAAGCCGCGCGTCATCCTGCTCGCCGACGAACAGTTGACCGGGCCTGCCCGCGACAAGGTGGCGGCGCGCGCCGAGCGCTTTGTCGCCTTCCAGATCGAGACTGCGCTGAAGCCGCTGATCGACCTGAAGCAGGCGGACCAGCTGACCGGCATCGCGCGCGGCATCGCCTTCCGGCTGGTCGAGCAGTTCGGACTGATCAACCGCCGCGACATCACCGACGAGGTGAAGTCGCTCGACCAGGAAGGGCGCGCCGCGCTCCGCCGGCTCGGCGTGCGCTTCGGCGCCTACCACATCTTCGTCCCGGCGCTGATCAAGCCCGCGCCGGCCAGCATCATCACCCTGCTGTGGTCGCTGAAGAACGACGGCAAGGACAAGCCCGGTTTCGGCGATGTCGTCCACATGCTGGCGGCCGGCCGCACCTCGGTGCTGGTCAACGCAGTGTTCGACAAGGCGTTCTATGCGCTAGCCGGCTTCCGCATCCTCGGCCGCCGCGCCGTGCGCGTCGATATTCTGGAGCGGCTCGCTGACCTGATCCGGCCCGCTTTGTCGTGGAAGCCCGGCGCGGGCCTTCGCCCCGACGGCGCCTTCGACGGCAGCGCCTTCCTGGTCACGCCGGCGATGATGTCGATCCTCGGCGCCAGTGGCGATGACATCGAGGAGATTCTCAAGGGTCTCGGCTACCGCTCCGAGCCCAAGCCTGCCGCCGACGTCAAGGCGCGCCTCGAACTGCTCGACATCGCCGCCCGCGAGGCCGCTGCCAAGGCAGCCGCCGACCGCGCCGCCGCGCAGGAAGCGGCCGCGGCCGAGAAGGCGGCAAGGGCGGAGGCAGCCAGGGCCGAAGCCGATGCTGTGGCAGCCGAAGCCGCGAGAGGCGATTCTGCAGCCGGCGAAACGGTCGACGGGATTTTGGGGGAGACGGACGAAGGGGCGGGCGACCATTCCGCGGCCGCCATTTCGCCGCTCGGCGAAACCTCCGAGGCTGGTTCGGACGAAGGCGCCACGGGGCAGGCGATTGATCCGGCTGTCTCGGAGACCGGCGACACTGCTGCCGGTGATGAAACCGTCGGTTCCGAAGCCGCGCCACAGCCCGCCGAAGATTCCGTGGTGGCGGCGGCAACCGGAGAGGGAGCCGAGGTCGTCGCGGCGGAGCCAGCTCCGCATGCCGTCGAGGACGAGGCCGTGGAAGAAACGGCCGAGATCGCTGGGCGCGATACCGATCAGGCACCGGCTTCGGAGTCGGAAGCGACTTCGGACGACGTGGCCTCGGCTGCGCCCGATACGGCCGATGAAGCGTCTCCGGAACCCGCAGCCAGCGTTGCGCCCGGCGAGCAGCCCGTCACGGCCGCTGCTGAGAATGATGCGGAAGTCGGCCCCGAAATCGCCGTGCGTCAACCGGAAACGGGCGATATCGCCGGTCCTTCCGTCGAAGCTGTTGAAAACGCAACAGAATCGGATGTTCATTCGGTTTCGGCGCCCGTTCCTGAGGTTCCCTCCGAAGAGCCTAAGCCGTTGCTTTTGTGGCGCCCGGCCCGTTTGGAGCAGCGTCCGCGCCACCGCCACGGCGACCGCAACCGTACGCCGCGCGACGGGCAGTCCCGTCCGGATGGGCAAAAGACCGAGGGCCAGCGCGATGCACGCGGCCCGAGGCGAGGTCGTTCCGAAGGCGCACCCGTGGGAGACCAGCGGCCCGCCGGCGACCAGCGCCCTGCAAACAAGCCGAAATTCGACCGCAGCCGCTACAAGGGCAAGCCGGGCGGCGACCGCCCTCAGGGCGACCACGGCAATCGCCCGCAGGCTGACCATGGCAACCGCCCCGATCGCGGAAGCCGGCCGGAACGCGGCGACCGGCCCGACCATCGCAACAAGGATAGCGGCAAACCCGCCTTCCAGGCCAAGCCCCGCGAAGAACGCCCCGCCCGTTTCGATCCGGATTCGCCCTTCGCAAAGCTCGCGGCCCTGCGTGACCAGCTCAAGAAGTAGATGGCGGAGACGCGGCAGCGCATCGACAAGTGGCTGTTTTTCGCGCGCGTCGTCAAATCCCGCTCGCTGGCCGCCAAGCTTGCGCAGGCGGGGCGGGTGCGGATCAACGGCGAGAAGACGGACAAGGCTTCCGATCTGGTACAAGGCGGCGACACGCTGACCATTACGCTCGACCGCCGCATCCTGGTCTACCGGATCGTCGCGCCCGGCAGCCGGCGCGGGCCGGCGGAAGAGGCTCGCACGCTTTACGAAGACCTTTCGCCACCGCCGGCCAGCGAAAAAGCCCTGCCGGATGCGCTGCCCGCCGTCCGCGACATCGGCAGCGGCCGCCCAACCAAGAAGGAACGCCGCCAGACGGACCGGTTGCGCGATGACACCTGAACCGCGCGGTTGGATGCGGCCGCCCGTCCCTTGCCGGCGACACCAGCCGAAATGCCATTCCATGCTGCGGCCTGGCGGCGCAAAGCTGACCCTTGCCAGCGTGCGGCAAAGGAATTACGTCACGCCCAGACCGATGAGCGGAAAGCCGCCGGAGCCTCGACCATGACTTATGTCGTCACCGACAACTGCATCAAGTGCAAGTACACCGACTGCGTCGAGGTCTGTCCAGTCGACTGCTTCTACGAAGGCGAGAACATGCTCGTCATCCATCCCGACGAGTGCATCGATTGCGGCGTGTGCGAGCCCGAATGTCCTGCCGATGCGATCAAGCCGGACACCGAGCCGGGGCTCGACAAATGGCTGAAGCTCAACACCGAATATTCGGTCAAATGGCCGAACATCACGGTCAAGAAGGACGAGCTTCCGGACGCCAAGGCGTTCGATGGTGTCGAGAACAAGCTTGAGCAGTATTTTTCCGCCGAGCCCGGTGAAGGCGACTGACGAACAGGCACGCGTTCGCGCATTTTTAAGATTTGACTTGAGTGCGGGGACAGGCCTTGCGCTGGCCTCCATCTTCGCGGGTGCAGTAAATTCTTGATTCTTGCCCGTTTTTATGCTACCCGGTAAAAACATGCCGCAGACACATCGTCGTTAAATGGCGAAAAGCCTCTATCACTGAAAGGTGTAATTCCCGTCCGGCCAAGGCAACTTGGGCTGGGTTTGGCCGTTTCCGGCCTAGCCCTGTTCATGCTTTTCCGGAGGGATTTGTGCTGTCTCTGGCGGCTCTCGTTCGGCGAAAAGCCGATCCATTTGTCGGTCGGCACTAAGTGCCGGCGGCGCAACAGGAGTTCAGGGCGTAATGGCAACCACACAAGTGCAGAAGAAGTCCCCAGTTCGTCACGGGTTCAAGAGCGGGGAGTTCATCGTCTATCCGGCTCACGGCGTCGGCCAGATCGTGTCGATCGACGAGCAGGAAGTCGCCGGCCACAAGCTCGAGCTCTTCGTCATCGACTTCGCCAAGGACAAGATGCGCCTGAAGGTACCGGTCGCCAAGGCCACCGCCATCGGCATGCGCAAGCTGTCGGAGACCGACTATGTCGATCGTGCGCTGAAGGTCCTGCAGGGCCGCGCCCGCGTCAAGCGCACCATGTGGTCGCGTCGCGCGCAGGAGTATGACCAGAAGATCAACTCCGGTGACCTGATCTCCATCTCTGAGGTGGTGCGCGACCTTTATCGCGCCGAGAACCAGCCGGAGCAGTCCTATTCCGAACGCCAGCTCTATGAGGCGGCCCTCGACCGCATGGCGCGCGAGATCGCCGCGGTGAACCGCCTGTCGGAGACCGAAGCCGTCCGCATGATCGAGACCAATCTTGCCAAGGGTCCAAAGCGCGGCGCCAAGGCCGACAATGAGGAAGCCGAGCAGGAAGAGGCTGCCTGACGGCGCGTTGTTTCCATTAGATCCCGAAAAACCCGGCCTCGTGCCGGGTTTTTTGCATCCGGCGGCGGCTCGGTCTTCCCCAGCCGCCGAATCATCTTCTGATCTGCGGCGTTTTCCGGCGAACCCGCCTTGGAGGCAGGCGAAGCGACAACGATCAGGCTCGTTCCACGCTGTGGCAGCCGTTCACGAAGTCGTGCGAAGCCGGGCGGAACCATCAAGGAAACCCAGCGTTTTGCGCCAAGTTCGGAGCATTGAAGTCTCCGGGTAGGCGCGTGGAGATGCGGATCACGCTTTCTTCTTCGTTCTGCCTCGTGACCCTTTCGATTGTGCCGGTCTTAGATTTTTCCGGGCGGGGACCCCTCTCAGGGACGACGGTCATGGACGACAAAGCCAGAAGGTCGATGATCAACGCGGCGATGGCTGCTCCCTATCTCGAACGATCCGAGGAACTGGAACTCGCCCAGCGCTGGCGGAACAATCACGATCAGGACGCGATGCACCGCATAACAGTGTCGCACATGCGCCTCGTCATCTCGATGGCTTCGCGCTTCCGGCATTTCGGACTGTCCATGGGCGATCTCATCCAGGAAGGCCATGTCGGGCTGCTTGAGGCGGCGGCACGCTTCGAGCCGGAGCGCGAGGTCCGCTTCTCCACTTACGCCACGTGGTGGATAAGGGCATCGATGCAGGACTACATCCTGCGCAACTGGTCGATCGTGCGCGGCGGCACGAGTTCGGCGCAGAAGGCGCTGTTCTTCAATCTCAGGCGATTGCGGGCGAGGCTGGCGCGTGGCGACGAGGGGCTGACCGGAGCGGCGCTCTACAAGGAAATCTCCTCAGAACTCGGCGTATCCGAAGCCGATGTGGCGCTGATGGATTCGCGGCTCTCCTCTCCCGATTCGTCGCTCAACGTGCCGATGGGAGAGGATGGCGGCGCCGACCGCATGGATTTCCTGATCTCCGACGCTCCGCTGCCGGACGAGGTCGTCGGCGAGACGATCGACGACGAGCGGCGGTCCGGGTGGCTGTACAAGGCCCTGGGTGTTCTCAACCCGCGTGAGCGGCAGATCATCGCCGAGCGGCGGCTTCAGGATGAAGGAGCGACGCTGGAATCGCTCGGCGAGTCCCTCGGTATCTCCAAGGAGCGCGTGCGCCAGATCGAAAGCCGCGCACTGGAAAAGCTGCGCGTCGCGCTGGTCAACGGCAGTTCCGCCTTCATGGCCTGACCGTCAATATACGCCCCACCCCGATCGGTGGCACAGACCGGAAAGCTCCGCTTGGCGATGTCGATCGCCAGAATACGCACGTCTGACATGCTCTCCTCCTTCGACAGCGCCACAACGGCGCTCATTGCATCATTGGATGCCGGGCGAGAGGGGCATCCACCGCATCAGTTCAAGGCGCCGCCCCAGCCCGGTCGTCGGGAACGATCGCCTGCGCGAGTATCGTCGAGAGCGTCAGGCGCGAATACGACGAAAAAGAGTTTCCACGATCACGTGAAACCGTTGCGGGTCATTGAACGCCCGGGCAGCAAGCATGGCTCCATATACGGACGCCATGAAAGCCTGCGCCTCGATATCGGGGGATGCATCGAGATGCACGGACCCCTGCTCTACACCCAGTTCCAACAGCCGTTCCAACCATTTGCCGAGGTCGGCGAAATGACCTTGGACGGAAGCTGCCACCGTTTCGGGCAGACTGGGCAGTTCCGCCGCCAGCACGGCAGCTAGGCAGAAGGGAGCGGACTGATCCTTGATACAGCGTTCCCAATACCCGGTATAAAACCGTAGTTGATCCAGTGCGACCGGCGAGCCTTCGTCCAGCGCAGCGACCTGGGCTTGGATGCCCGCACGCGCTTGTTCGACGACTGCTACGACCAAATCGGCTTTCGAGGGGAAGTGGTAGTGAATGCTGGCCTTGCGGATGCCAAAGCGCTCCGACAGGTCGGCATAGCTGAAACCGTTGTAGCCGACCCGCATGATGAGTTGTGCGGCTCCGCCAACCAGTTTGCCCGCAGTGTCACCTAGCGCCGTGTCCATTATCCGCCTTCTAATAGGTCCATCGGAGTTTTTCCAATCCTCGCAGCTTTAGTCCAAGCCGACGAGGCAAGAGTAAGGCTTTCCGGCAATCCCGTTCGAGAGGAAATGCGCCGTCTCCACGAAGACAGCGCACCACCCGTCAGCGAAAAGGAACGTCAGGAACAGTTCTTTCAAGGGCACCCTAGCTGGCGATCCGCGGTGACTTGCGAAGGATGTCGCTGACCGTCAGCCACACAGCCGACACCAGGAAGTAGAAGGCGCCAAACGCGGCGTATGGCGCGACATTCGTGATGCCGATATCTTCAACACCGCCAGCCATTATCACAAAGAAGATTCCGGCCAACGCCGATTGAGCGCCGCTCAAGATCATCGCCCACTGCGCGCCGATGATCTTCCAGCGCCGCACGGCGGTAATCGGTTGAAACAGGCCAGATAGAACAGCCCAGACGCCATAGACCGCGAGCACCGCGTTCATGCTGTTGGTCAGCGCGATAGCCACCGCCAAAGTGGCAAGCACGCTGACGACAAAGTTCAGCAGCTGCGACTTGTTTCGACTGATCCCGCCCGTGCGCCGGGCATCGACGAAGTTCGCCAGGGCATCCCAGGCAGGATACGCGACCAGCATGATCGCGGCCAACAGCGGCATGGTCTTGGCGATTGTGAAAGCCAGTGCGACCCATACGGCCGAAACGGCGAACCGCATGAAGTAATAGCTTTTGAGCCACGTGTTTGACCCGTCGGCGAGGTTTCCAGTGTTTTGGGCAAGCATGCTGTTTTCCAACATTAACTGATGAGATATCTACCTACTAATAGGTAGTTTCGCTGCAGTCAATAGGCTCATCCGCAGGCCTCGATCCTCTCCTTGCGGCGCCCCGTCCACGCCTCCGACCGGAAACAAAGGGCCGATCGCCATGCTGGAAGCGCTCAACCGTGGCAGCCTTTGGGGCTTGCGCGACCGCGCCATGCGGCTTTCAGGATTTGCCGGCGGCTTGCGTCGATCCGACTGATCGGAGGCGGCCCGGTCGCTCAGCACGAATGCTTCGAACGCGGGAACCGGCTTCTCGTCAAATATTAAGGCTGTGTTCAGCGCCCCATGCCCAATACGGGCAGATCTGTTTCCTTTCGGCGTATGTTTGGACGCATGGCGTAGCACTGGAACAGCAGCACGCCGCAGGACTTATGTTGCGATGCAAATTTCCCCTTCGCAATCGCACAAATCTGTGCAAAACGGCCTGCGGGCGGCTGACGTTGGGGGAGAAGGCGTCATGAGCGCAACAGGACCAGCCAAGGCTCTCACTCCGCCGGATATTTCCGCGCGCAAGGGCAAGACGCCGCTCGTCTGTCTGACGGCCTATACGACCCCGATCGCGCGGCTCGTCGATCCCCATTGCGACGTGGTGCTGGTGGGAGACAGTGTGGGCATGGTTCTCCACGGCCTGCCGTCGACGCTCGGCGTGACGCTGGAGATGATGATCATGCATGGCAAGGCTGTGCGGCGCGGCCTTGAGCAGGCCCTGATGGTCGTCGATATGCCATTCGGCTCCTACGAAGAAGGGCCGGATCAGGCCTTCCGCAATGCCGCCCGCGTGATGACCGAGACCGGCAGCGCGGCCGTCAAGCTCGAAGGCGGCGAGGCGATGGCGGAGACGATCCGCTTTCTCACCGCACGTGGCATCCCGGTGATGGCTCATATTGGGCTGACTCCGCAGGCGGTCAACACATTCGGCGGCTATCGCGTGCAGGGTAGGGGTGAGGACGGCGAACGTATCTGCCGTGACGCGCTTGCGGTGGCGGCGGCTGGAGCCTTCGCGGTGGTGCTGGAAAAGGTGCCTGAACCGCTCGCTCGCCGGATCACCGAGGAAATCGCGATCCCCACCATCGGCATCGGCGCCTCGCCGACCTGCGACGGGCAGGTGCTGGTGGTCGACGACATGCTGGGCCTGTTCGGCGACTTCCGGCCGAAATTCGTCAAGCGCTACGCCGAACTGGGAGACGCCGCCTCGTTCGCGATCGCGACCTATGCGCAAGAGGTCAGGAAACGCCGCTTTCCGGCTGCGGAGCATGTGTTCGGCGACGCGCCGACACCCGTCAAAGGAGGAGAAGCCGCATGAGCATACCGATCGTCCGCACCGTCGCGGAATTGCGCGGGACCATTGCCGCATGGCGCCGCGAAGACCTCAAGATCGCCGTCGTGCCGACGATGGGCGCCCTGCACGAGGGCCATCTGAGCCTCGTGCGCGCGGCGCTTGAGCGCGCCGACCGGGTGATCGTGACGCTGTTCGTAAATCCGAAGCAGTTCAACAGAGCGGCCGATCTCGCCGCCTATCCGCGAACCGAACACGAGGACGCCGCCAGGCTCGCGACGCTGGGCGCGCACATGCTCTACGCGCCGGACGGTGCCGAGATGTATCCGGAAGGCTTCGCCACCACAGTCTCTGTGGCAGGCGTGAGCGAGGGCCTTTGCGGGGCCAACCGCCCTGGCCATTTCGACGGCGTGGCAACGGTGGTGGCCAAGCTGTTTCTCCAGACAGGCGCCGACCTCGCCTTCTTCGGCGAAAAGGATTTCCAGCAGTTGCACGTCGTACGCCGGATGGCACGCGACCTCGACTTGCCCGTAGAGATCGTCGCCTGCACGACAGTGCGGGAGGAAGACGGCCTGGCCATGTCGTCGCGAAATGTCCGCTTGTCGGCCAACGAGCGACAGGCCGCGCCGAGACTTGCCGCAATCCTGTTCGAAGCGGCCGCTCGGCTGACGGCTGAAGCGGACCCCAACAAGGTGCTCGCCGAGGCCAGGCAGGCCATCCTCTTTGCCGGCTACAGCCAGGTCGAATACCTCGAATTGAGGGCCGATGACGATCTTTCGCCACTCGACGCCGCGGAGCGTCCGGCACGTCTGCTGGTGGCCGCCTGGCTCGGCGACGTGCGCCTCATCGACAATGTGAGTGTCCGACCAGGACGCGCTTCCTCCGAAGAATCCAGTCCGGCCAAGGCAGCCTGATGGGTCCCATACCGGCTCGGAGGCTCAGCCGCCGCCGCGCCTGGCATCCGCGTTCCTTTGCTGTGGAAGAAGGGACGTGCCGGTGATCGTGACGCCTGGCGTGGCCTCCTGGCCTCCAGTCGCTTGCGCATCAACCGAAGGGCCACTTGCCTGTCCCGGCAGCTTTGGATCAGGGCATCGATCTTCGCGCAACGGGCTGGCTCATAGGGGAAGGCTGCCGTCGCCGAAGCCGAGTGCGCGTGCCGCCTCGGCAAAAGCCGGATCGCGCGGCGTGGACGGCTTGAGAAAACTCAACATGGCGTCGAGGAAGGCACGGGTCTTGCGCGGCATCAACTGGCGGCTAGGGAAGACCGCCCGCACGGTCGCCGGCCGCATCGTCCAGTCGGGCAGCACGCGCACCAGTTCGCCCGCGGCGGCGTGAGGCGCGGCGAAAAGATCAGGCATCGCGGCAATGCCCGCACCCAGCATGGCCAGCCGGAAAAGCAGTTCGTAGGAATTGGCGGCGACACGGCGCGGTTTAACGTCGGTGGGGATGATCTCGCCGCCCTTTTCCAGTTTCCAGGGGATCGGGGTGCCGCCGCCGAGCAGCACCAATATGTCGTGCTTGGTCAAAGCCCTCGGATCGTCGGGCCTGCCCCGACGCTGGAGATAGGACGGCGCAGCGTAGAGGCCGATCCCGAGATCGATCAGATGCCGCGTAGTCAGACGCTGATCCTGCACCGCGCCGTCGACCCGAATGGCAAGATCGTAGCTCTCGGCGATCACGTCGACATAACGCGGCGACAAGTCGAGCTCGAGCTGGACCTCGGGATAGGCCACGCTGAACGCCGCCAGCATGGGCGCCAGCGAAATCCCGGCAAGATCGGCCGGCACCGAAACCCGCAGTTGGCCGGATGGTATCGCCTGACGGTGCTCGGCAATGGCGACCACGCCGTCGATCTCCTGGGCGATCTGTTCGGCAGGGACGAGAATGCGCTGCCCCATTTCCGTGAGCACCACACGACGGGTGGTGCGCTGCAGCACTTTCTCGCCCAGCAATCCTTCCAGCACAGTGATGCGGCGCGACACCGTGGATCGCGGCAATCCCAGCTGTTCCGCGGCGCCGCCGAAACTGCCCGCATTCACCACGCGGGCGAAGATCACCAGATCGAAAGGGTCGGGGCTCGCCGGCAATACGGTGATCCTATTGTTCCAAATTTGAAACAATCAAACCCAAATCGCCCCGTAGCGCAACCCGGCCTCGTAGGCCTAGGCTTCAAGTCTGTCACGGATTGATGGACCGCAAACCGATGGACGATGCGTCTTGAGCTTTTCCGCCAAAGCCCTTCTGGACAAGTCGCTCGTATGGGAGAGCGCCGTCGGCTGGACGCCGGAATGTCTCGACGAGGGGCCGGGAATGCTGCCGCGCTATGCGGCTGCCGGCTTTTCCTTCCTGTCGCTGACCGTTGGTGCCGATTGGGACAGGCCCGAGCCGACCTTGCGCCATTTCGCGCAACAGCGCCGCTGGTTCGAAGCGCGAGCCAACGACTATATGCTGGTCGAGAGCGTTGCCGACATGCGCGCCGCCAAGCGGTTGGGCAAGCTCGGCATCGGCTTCCATCTGCAGGGCGCCGGGCCTCTCGCCTACGAGCCGGCGCTGATCGACACCTGGTACCGGCTGGGCATCCGCTGGATGATCCTGGCCTACAATACCCGCAACCCGCTGGGCGACGGCTGCCATGAGCCGTCGGATGCAGGCCTGTCGCTGCTCGGGCGCGCCTTTGTCGCCGAGGCGAACCGTGTCGGCATGCTGCTCGACATCAGCCACGCCGGCATCCGTACCTCGCTCGACATCATCGAGCGCTCGGACAAGCCGGTCGTCGCATCGCATTCCAGCGTGCGGGCGCTGAAGAACCACGAACGCAACGTCACTGACGAGCAGATCAAGACATTGGCGGCGCGCGGTGGCGTGGTCGGCATCAATTCGATCGGCGCATTCCTCACCGACGACAACAGCGCCAGCGTCGCGGCGCTCGTGCGCCACATCAACCACATCGCTCAGTTGGTCGGGCCGGAACATGTCGGGCTGGGGCTTGATGTGATCTTCTACCAGCCCTTCATGATCAAGCTCTACGATTCCGGGCCGCTGATGTCGCAGCGCGGTTATCCGCGGCCACCCTGGGCCGACGTCAAGCCCGAAATCCTTCCCGAACTGGTCGAGGCGCTCGACCGTCACGGCTACAGCGAAGCCGCCATACTCGGCGTGCTGGGCGAGAATTTCATTCGGGTCGCCGAACAGAACTGGCGGCCCGTCTCCTCATCTCAAGCATAGGAACATGACATGAACCTCAAATCAGTCCTGCTTGCCGCCGCCTTTTTCGCGGTCAGCCTCGTCGTCGCCCACGCCGAGCCGAAACTCATCTCCATCGCCAGCTTCGGCGAGCATCCCGCCCTCAACCAGGTCGCCGAGGGTTTCAAGACGCGCATGACGGCGCTGGGCTATGTGGAGGGGACCGATGTCACCTATGATTTCCAGCACGCGAATTTCGATCGCTCGCTGATCCCGCAGGTCCTGCAGCAGGTGGAGGCCAAGCACCCGGCGCTGATTCTCGCCATCACCACCGGGCTCAACCAGGCGGCGGTGCGCGGCATCACCGACAAGTCGATCCCGATCGTCTTCGGTGCGGTGGTCGATCCGGTCGTGGCCGGCATCGTCCCGGATTGGCAGCATGGATCCGCCTGGAGCACCGGCGCGTCCATGCTCCCCGACTTCGACGCGACCTTCGTCTATCTCAAGCAGGTGCTGCCGGAAGCGAAGAAGATCGGCACGCTGTTCAATCCCGGCGAAGACAACGACGCCACCAACATGAAGCTGATCCAGGAAGCCGCCGCCAAAGCCGGCATCGAGGTCGTGGGCGTGCCGGTCGACAATGCCAACGACCTGCCGCAGCGCGTCCAGAGCTTTGCCGGACAGGTGGATGGGATCTTCCTGATCCAGTCCAATATCGTGCAGACCGCCGTTCCGGTGGTGGCGCAGGTGGCCCAGCGCATCAAGCTGCCGCTGTTCAACTCCGTGTTCGCGCCGGACCTCGCCGACCAGATGGCCGGCTTCCATGCCATCTCCTACCTCAAGAACGGCGAACACGCCGCCGATATTGCCGACCGCATCCTCAAGGGCGAGAAGCCGGCCGATATCGCGCCCTATGTCCCGCAGCCGGAAGACTTCGATTCCTATGTCAGCCCCAAGGGTCTGGCGGCTGTCGGGCTGACGGTTCCCGACGCACTCAAGGACAGCCCCTGGATCCTGAAGTGACCGGAACGAACCGAAACGGAGAGCGGCCTGTGGCACCGCTCCTCGTCTGCCGCGGCCTGCGCAAGACGTTCAACGCCGGCCTGCCCGGCAGCCGACCGGCGCTCGATCGCGTCGACCTCACCTTGGCGCGCGGCGACTTCGTGGTGATCATCGGCAGCAACGGGGCGGGCAAGTCGACGCTGCTCAACACAATCGCCGGCGCCGTAAGCCCGGATGGCGGCAGCATCGTCCTCGACGGCGCCGACATCACGCGGACGCCGGCTCACCGGCGGGCCGGCGCGATAACGCGGGTCTTCCAGGATCCGATGATTGGCACCGCAGCAGCAATGACCATCGAGGAGAATCTTGCACTGGCGGAACAGCGCGGCAAGGTGCGTGGCCTTGCCTCGCATCTCAACAGCCGCAAGCGGGACGATTATCGGGCCAGGCTTGCCGATCTGAAACTCGGGCTGGAAGGCCGACTGGAGACACCGGTCGCGCAGCTCTCTGGCGGGCAGCGGCAGGCGCTGTCGCTGATCATGGCCGTGCTGTCGAAACCGAAGCTGCTGTTGCTCGACGAGCATACCGCCGCGCTCGACCCCCGCACCGCCGAGATCGTGATGGCCGCGACCCTCATGGTTGTTTCCGCCAACGCCCTGACCGCCCTGATGGTAACCCACAACATGCGCCAGGCGATCGAGACCGGGAATCGTCTGGTCATGATGGATGCAGGCCGCATCCGCGACGATATCGGCGGCGCCGAGAAGACGGCTTTGACCGCCGGCGACCTGGTCGAGAAATTCAAGATCGACAACGACCGTATGCTGCTGGGGAACTGAGCCGTGGAGTTCTTTAGCGCGTTCCTCAACCTTGTGCCCGTTACGCTCGCGCAAAGCCTGATCTATTCCTTCGTGGTGCTGGGCATTATGATCCCGTTCCGGCTGCTCAGCTTTCCCGACCTGACCAGCGAAGGCGCGTTTCCGCTGGGCGGCAGCGTCTGCGCGGCCCTGATCCTCGCCGGCTGCGATCCGTTCCTGGCGACGTTCGTCGCCACGGCCGCCGGCGTGGCGGCGGGCGCGACCACGGCGCTGATTCACCTGCGTTTCCGCATCAACTCGCTGCTCGCCGGCATCCTCGTGTTCACCGCGCTCTACAGCGTCAACATGCGTGTCATGGGCCGCTCCAACGTCGCCATGTTCAGCGCCGACAGCATCTTCCTGCACATCGATCGGGCGATCGTCAGCAATGTATGGCTCCAGATCGCCTGCTTCGGCACGTTCCTGCTCGTAGCGCTGCTGGCGCTGCGCTGGTATCTCGCCACTCAGGCGGGAGCGGCCCTGCGTGTCGTCGGCATCAATCCCGATCTCGCGCCCTCGCTCGGGATCAGCGTCTGCACCTACACCGTCATCGGGCTCGGCATGGCCAGCGGCCTCACCGCATTCGGCGGCGCGCTGGTGGTCCAGCTGCAAGGCTATGCCGATGTCGGCATGGGAATGGGCATCCTGATCAACGGCCTCGCCTCGCTGGTGATCGGCGAGACCGTCACGGGCCGCCATACGGTGACCCGCCAGCTGTTGGCGCCGGTGATCGGAGCTGCGATCTACTATCAGCTCGTGTCGCTGGGCCTGTCGCTGGGCCTGCAGCCGAGCGACCTCAAGCTGGTGACGGCACTGTTCGTGCTGGTCACGCTCGGCCTGCCGAGCCTGCGCGGAAGGGGCGGCGGCCGCGAGACGATGCGGGCCTGAATATGGCTGCCAGGGTTGGACGCTGATTGGCGTGCCTCTAGGGGTGGTCGTGTCTCGCTTTCAATCTTAGTCTGCGCGACCCGGAAGAGATGATGACGGAGCGTGGCATTCGGGCTGGCCATTCCACGCTCCACCGCTGGTCGTCCATTTCACGCCGATGCTGCTAGTGCGGTCGCTGCCTGAGCAATTCGCTGTCCGGCCAATCATTTTCTCACGCTGAGTTTGCGACAGAACCGCTGCGCAGCCCCATCTCGGTTGCCGAGACCAAGCGCGCGTTGTACCGCTGCCAGATGACGACGCCCGAGGAAACCGACCGAATCGTGGTCGACGCCGTTGTCGCGGCGGCCGCCGGCCCCGAATGGTGGGAAGGCGTGGCCGCCTTCGCGGAACGGTGATGGGCCAGCTTTCGCGTGGAGGACTTATGAAGAACAGTACAGCGCGCCGGCAGGTCTTCAGGCTCTCGCGCGAGCGGCGCGTGGCCGACATCATGGCGGCCGCCCGGGCAGTCTTCCGGGAGAAGGGTTACGAGGACGCGCCGATGTCCGACATCGCCGAGCGCGCCAATGTCGTGGAAGGCAGCATCTACCGCTACTTCGAGAACAAGCGCGACCTGCTCGTGAAGGTGATCGAGGACTGGTACAAGTCGATGCTGGCCGACTACGACCTGCACCTGTCCGGCATCCGCGGCACGCGCAACCGGCTGCGGTTCATGGTCTGGCGGCACCTCAAGACCATCCATGAGGAACCGGCGCTGTGCGACCTCATGTTCCAGTTCCTGCGGACCGGACGGGACTACAGTCACACGACAGTGTTCGAGCTCAACCGCCAGTACACGCGCCGCACGCTCGACATCATCAAGGAGGGCATAGCGGCAGGCGAGTTGCGCGACGACGTGGCGCTGCGGCTGGTCCGCGACATGATCTACGGCTGCATCGAGCATCATACCTGGGCCTACCTGCGCGGCGAGGGCCAGTTCGACCCCGACGTCACCGCCGATTCGATCGTCGACCTCGTGCTGAGCGGACTGAAGATACGCGACAAGGAACAGGGACCCGACCTGGCCGGCCGGCTGGAGCAGGCAATCGACAGGCTCGAAAGGATGGCCGGGGCCACAGGCTGACAGCGGCGGGGAGCTGTGCACTTTACCCCGTTCGAGATTTTCCGCGCTCGACAACCGGCAATATCTTGCGCCAGGAGATGGAAGCGGCCGAACGTGGATGCGGCGGGTTACAACGGGTAGCCGACGTAGTCCCCGTCCTCGATGCGCTCGATGTACTCGGTCATGCCGTAACCGACCTGGTCGCCCCAAGTGAAGCGCGTGAAGCCCTCGGCGATGCGCGAGACGAGCACGCCCTCCTCGGTCTTGCGGCGATTGCGAAGCGGCGCCATCCTGACGATCTCGCCGTCGATGCGAACCTTGCGCTTCGCCGTCATCACGCCGAGGCGCACGAAGGCAGGGTCCCTGGCGGCGGTCCAGTCGGTCTGCATCTCGAGATCGAGGACCTCCTCATACTGGCCGTCGACGAGCAGAACGCCTTGCCGGCGCACATTGCCCTTCTGGTCGGTGATCTTGAGCAGCATGAAGCCGTCGCCATTGCGAAAGTTGGCGAGGAACAACCGGTAGAAGTAGATGACCTGCCAGTAGCGCGGGCCCCAGGAATGGTCGCGCCAGCCGCGGCCATCGATCTCCCAGCTCTCGTCGCCGACCCGGATGACGCCCGTGGCGCGGCTGTGCTGGTTGAAATGGCCGAGGGAGAAGTCGCGTCCATACATGCTCTGGATCGTGTCATCGACCGGTTCGCCGCCATGGACGGGCGATTCCGCGATGTGGGTCCAGGATGCATGGCCCGGCAGACGCGGCCCCTTGGCGAAGAGTTCCTGCGGATTGCGCAGGTCCTCCGGATTGTCGACGATGATGAGTTCGCCGTCATAGCTCATGGTCACGCTCTTCAGCGGCTCGTTGACCGTGTAGCGAATGCCGCCGGCCTCGAAGCGGTCGTTGGCGGAGATGGGCGGACGCCGGAACTGGCAGGCGATGCGCCCGTCTGGCAAATAGAGGCATACGGACAGTTCGGCATAGCCCTCGTTGACGCGGTTGCCGAGGCGCATCCATCCGCCGAAGGCCGAGTGGCTGTCGAAGGCGTTGGAATAGACACTCTCATTGAAATTGGGCGACGCATCGGGGGCGTGATTAAACTCGTGCTCCGGCCGCATGATGTACTTGTCGCTCACTGACCTGCCTCCGCCGCATCGTCGCTGCGCACCACGACCTTCATGCGTCCGCTCTGAATGCGTTCGCCGCGCTGGTTGAGAACCTCGAGGCCGTAGGTCGCGAGGGACCGGCCGGGCTTCGAGGTCGGACGAAGTTCCTCCACCGTGACGCGCGAGCGCACCGTGTCGCCGGCCTTGACCGCGCCGGCGAAATCCCAGTTCGGATTGACCATGGCGATAACCCGCTCGCCGAGCAGGCTGGTGAGGGTCGCCATGCCGATGGCCGTCGCCATCGTGTGCGGGCCGTGGGCGATGCGCGTGCCGTGCGGGGAGTTGCGCGCGAAGGTCTCGTCGACGTGGATCGGCGTGAAGTCGCCGACAAGGCCGGCGAAGAGATTGATGTCGCCCTCGCCGATCGTGCGGCCGGAGGTGACGACGGACTGACCTATCCGAAGCGGCGTCATGCTTCCCTCAATGCCGGCGGGCGAGTTCGACGCGCGCGAGCGCCTCGCGATGGACTTCGTCGGGACCGTCGCCGATACGCAGGAACCGAGTCTCCGCGAATGCCTCCGCCAGGAAGAAATCCTGCGACAGGCCGGCTCCCCCATGCACCTGGATGGCGCGGTCGATGACTTTTCCGGCCGTTTCGGGAACGACGGTCTTGGCGATGGCAATCTCGTTGCGGGCCGCCTTGTTGCCGACCGTGTCCATCATCCAGGCAGCTTTCAGCGTGACGAGGCGCGCCTGCTCGATGTCGCAGCGGGACTGGCCGATGGCCTGGCGCACGCCGCCCATCTCGGCCAGCGACGAGCCGAAGGCAACGCGCGTCCTGGCGCGCTCGCACATGATTTCCAATGCCCGCTCCGCCAGGCCGATGAAGCGCATGCAGTGGTGGATGCGGCCAGGCCCGAGCCGACCCTGTGCGATCTCGAACCCCCTGCCCTCGCCCAGCAGCATGTTCTCCGCCGGCACGCGGACGTTCTCGAACAGCACCTCCGCGTGGCCGAGCGGGGCGTGCTCGTAGCCGTAAACGCTGAGCGGGCGAACGACGGTGATGCCGGCTGCGTCCATCGGCACGAGGATCATCGACTGTTGCTGGTGTTTCGGCGCGGAGGGGTCGCTCTTGCCCATGACGATGGCGATCTTGCAGCGTTCGGAGGGCGCGCCGGTCGTCCACCACTTGCGGCCGTTGACGACGTAATCGTCGCCATCGCGAAGGATGGACGTCTCGATGTTGGTCGCATCCGAGGAGGCAACCTGCGGCTCGGTCATGGCAAAGCAGGAGCGTATCTCTCCCGTGAGGAGCCGCTTCAGCCAGCGCTGCTTCTGCGCCTCCGTGCCATAGGTCGCGAGGATCTCCATGTTGCCGACGTCGGGGGCGTTGCAGTTGAAGAGCTCCGGGGCGGCGAGCGAGCGACCGAGGATCTCGCACAACTGCGAATATTCCCAGTTGGACAGGCCCTGCCCTTCCGGGCCGTGGTTGTAGAACAGGTTCCACAACCCGACCGCCCTGGCCTTCTCCATCAGCGCCATGGCGAGGGGACGCGACGCCCATTTCTCCGCCTCGCGCGGCGGCGCCAGAAGCTCCCGCTCGTTCGGATAGACGTGTTCGGCCATGAACGCGACAAGCCTGTCGCGCAGATCCAGCGCCCCGGGTGACAATTCAGCGAACATACCCTTCCTCCGCCGGGCTATTTCTGCCCGACCTTCTCCCGTTTGATCTTGATGCCGGCGGCCTCGCGGTCCCAGGTATCGTCGGTGATGCCGACTTCGCGCAGCTTCACCTTCTCGATCTTGGCCGTGGGGGTGCGCGGCAGGCCCTCGACCACGCGCACGTAGCGCGGGATCATGAAATGGGCGACACGCGGGCGCAGGAACTCGATCAGGTCGACGGGATCGAACGCTACCCCCTCCTTCAAGGCGACGACCGCCATGACCTCGTCCTCGGCGACATCGCTCTTGACCGCGACCGCGGCAGCCTCACGCACCGCGGGATGCTCCAGGACCTCGGATTCGACCTCGAAGGAGGAGATGTTCTCGCCGCGCCTGCGGATCGCGTCCTTCAGCCGGTCGACGAAGTAGAAGTTGCCGGCCTCGTCCTTGCGGAAACCGTCGCCGGTATGGAACCAGCCATTGCGCCACGCCGCGGCGGTCGCCTCGGGATCGCCGGCATAGCCGTGGTTCATCGCCCATGGGCAATCCGTGCGCACCGCCATTTCGCCGACCGTGCCGACCGGCACCTCGCAATCGTTCTCGTCGATCAGGCGTACCTCCACGCCGGGGCGCGGCTTGCCGGCGCTGCCGAGCGCCGTGGGGTTCGGCTCCGACACGACCGGCATCGATATCTCCGTCATGTTGAAATGGGTGTGGATGTCGGTGCCAAAGCGCGCGTGGAACTGCGGGGCGGTGTCGTTGAGCGGAACGTAGGTGCAGGTCCTGAGCGGATGGTCCCTGTCATCCGGCCTCGGCGGTTGCTTGAGTAGGAAACCACCCATGACGCCCAGCAAGATCGATGTGGTGACGCCTCTTTCGCGGACGGTGGACCAGAAGGTGTTGGTGTCGAATGCGTCGACCATCACGATCGAGCCACCATGGATGAGCATGGCGGTGACAGGCATGACGCCGCCGGAGTGGAACATCGGCAGGTTGACCATGTAGCGGTCGTCGCGACCGAGGAAGGGCGCTCCCTTCGCCATGCTGTAGAGATGCATGTAGGAAGACATCACGCCCTTGGACGGACCGGTCGTGCCCGAGGTGAAAACGACGGACTGCATGTCCCACGGCGCCAGTTCGTGGTCGAGCGCGGGCGCCCGAAGGTCGGACGAGCTGAATCGGTCGGCCTGGTGGACCGTCATCCCCGCGACCGGCAACCCCTCGCCACCAAGAACGACGATCTCGTTCAGCGCGCCGCGCTCGATCTCGCCGAGCCGCTGGTGCAGGTCTGCGTGGACGATGCCGAGCCTGGCGCCGGACAGCGACAAGGCGTGCCGGAGAAGGTTACCGCGATAGGCGATGTTGACTGGCACGAAGACCGCGCCGAGATAGTTGAGGCCGAACCAGGCGCGCAGGCAGTCGGCGCCGTTGGGCAGCCAGCACAGCACGCAGTCGCCCTGCCTGACCCCGAGCGCCTTCAGGGCGTTGGCGGTGACGATCGCCTCGCGCAACGCCTCAGCATAGGTCCAGGTCTCCCCGTCCGCGAAGATCGCGAACACCTTGCCGGGCTGTTGGGCGGCCCAACACTCCAGCATGTAGCGCTGCACGCACTGTTCGGCCGGCGGCATCCGCGGATCAAGACGATAGCTCATGGCCTCCTCCCGTCGCCCACGTCGTCATCATGTCTTCGCACCGCCCGCAATCTCGGCGAACAAGGGCTTGCGCGTAATCCTCATCTCGGCCGCCATCTCGTCGTGCAGATGACCGGCCAGGATGGCGGCCGCGCGCGCGAAATCAGCCTCGCCACGGCGAGGCCAGACGATCGCGACGGCGTCGCCGATGGCGGCATCGAGCCGCGCCTTGACGGCAAGCAGGTCCTCGGCGGTCGCCGGCTCGGTGTCCATCGCCGGGATGTCGACGCCCAGGACGAGCGGTGCGATCTCGGCCAGCACGGCGCGTTTTGCTGCCACAAGTCTCGTCAGCGGCGCCTGCGCCCATTCCACCCTGGGCGCTATGTTGTTGAGCAGGTCGATGACACCGACCGCCTGTCCGCGGGCGTAGGAGTCGGTGACATGCGGGATGACGTCGCTGCGCATGGTGGCTATGATGCCGTCGATCAGGCGCTGCAGCGGGATGTTCACGACGCGCGCTCCATGGCCGATTCCACCTGCAGGAGCATGCGGGGGATCTGCGCGCCCATGCCAGCCATCCGCAGATCGTTGAAGCCACGGCGAGCGAAGCAGTCCGTCGCGCCGTAGTGCATGATCGCCAGCTTGAAGGTGCCGAACGCCTCCCAGTAGGCCATATCCGACAGCGAGACCTCATGGCCTGTCAGCGTCGCGTAACGGTCGCGCAACTCTTCCCGTTCGAAGAAGTGGCACATATATGGCGAGCGGCCGCGCCAGGCCTGGAGGCAGATCCAGCCCAGGTCCTCGACGGGGTCGCCCAGGTGGACCAGTTCCCAGTCGAGGATGGCTGTGATCCGGCCATCGACCTCAAGAAAATTGCCGATCCGGTAGTCGCCATGCGTGACCGCGATGCACGAGGCGACCGGAGCACGCTCGCGCAGCCAGGCGGCCGCCAGCTCGAGCATCGGAATCCGGTGGGTGGACCAGCGGGCGAGGTTCGCCATCCAGTTGTCGACCTGCTCCGCCGCCGTGCGGCCGACATCCTTCGTTCCATCGATCGCCGCGACCGGCGTGCCCTCCCAGGGCAATCGATGCAGGGCGGCAAGCGCCTCGACGAATTGCGTTCCCAACAGGACGCGACGCTCGTCGTCGAAGGCGGGGCCGCCGTCATGCGTCCACGGTATGGGCGCCTCGCCGCTGAGAAGATCGCAGACGAAGAAGGGCGCGCCCAGGATCGACGTGTCGTCGCTGTACCAGTAGACGCGGGGCACGGGGACGGCGCTCGCCTCCAGGGCCTGCAGGGTGACGCATTCGGGAGAGGCGCGATAGGGGCCGAAGATGCCCGTCGGAGGCCCCGCACGGAGGATCAGCTCGCGCTCGACGCGCACACCGCCTTCCTGCCAGGCGCCACGGAAGCCGTAGGTGACCCAAGAGAAGCCCACGGTGAACCGACGCAGCGGACCGATCTCGACCGGGCCTCCGACCCGGGTAGCCGCGAAAGCGGAGAGCGCGCCACGGATTGCCTCAACCGCCGTCGGATCGAAGACAGCAGGCCGGTTGATCGAGGCTTCGGCGTTCATGCGTCGGAATGTCCGTTGTGCAACGCTCGTCCCTGTCCGTTCAGACCTTGAAATAGTCGGGCTTGCCGATGGTCCAGGTCTCGCCCCACAACTGCGCGCCGCCAGCGACATTGAGCACCTCGCCGGTGACATATTCGGCTCCTGGGCCGGCCAGGTAGCCGCAGGCCTCGGCGACATCCCAGACGGTGCCGTTGCGCATCATTGGATTGGACTTCGGGTAGGCCTCGAGCGCCCTGGGATCATAGACACGCCAGCCCGGCGTCTCGATGACGCCCGGCGCGATGCAGTTGAGCCTGATGTTGAGCGGCGCCCACTCGACGGCCAGCGCCTGGGTCAGGCCGACGACGCCGGAGCGCGCCGCGATGGTGTGCGCCACGCCATGCAGCCCCTGGCGGGTGACGACGACGATGGTGATGACGCTGCCCGGCCGGCCGGCATCGCGCCAGGCGCGGGCGGCGCCCTGGATCATGTACCAGGTGCCGTTGAGGTTGGTGTTGACGACCGTGTTCCAGCCTTTGACCGAAAAATCGATAGCCGCCTGCGGGAACTGGCCGCCGGCGCTGTTGATGAGGATGTCGAATCCGCCCTCTTCCCCGATCCGGCGATAGAGTTCGGTCACGCTGTCCGGCTCGCGGATGTCGACGACATGCGATGTCACCGACAGCCCTCGTGCGCGCATCGCCTCGACGGCACCGCCGAGTTTGGCCTCGCTGCGCCCGGTCAGGATCAGCTTCGCGCCACATCGGCCGAGCAGCCAGCCGGTCGCCCGGCCGATGCCGCCGGCGCCGCCGGAGATGAGCACCGTCTTGCCGGCAAACGCGGTCGGGCCGTAGACCGTCGAATGGGCCCACAGGGCCTCGTCGTCCAGCCCGAACTCGGGCACTTCGGCAGGTTCAGCCATTGCGGTCCATGCCCTTCAACAGTTCGCCCGCGATGATCATCTTGCGGACCTCCGTGGTTCCGGCGCCGATCTCCATCAGCTTCGTCGACCGGAAGAGGCGGTTGATCTCCGACTCCCAGATGTAGCCCGCACCACCATGCACCTGAACGGCGAGGTCGAGAACCTTGTGGGTCGCCTCGGCGGCGTACATGACGGACGCCGCGGTCAGCTTGTGAATGTCGCCGCGCCCGCCTTCGCCGATATCGAGCGGGGCCGCGGCGGCCAGGACCCGGTAGGTGAAGGAGCGGATCGTCTCGACCTGCACATACATCTCCGCCAGCATGGACTGCACCATCTGGAACGAGCCGATCGGCTGTCCGAACTGCCTGCGTGTCCTGGCGAAGTCGACGGACAGCTCCAGCGCACGCTCGGCGATGCCAAGGCACAATGGCGAAATCATCGCCCGCTCCAGGTCGAGCCCGCTCATCACCACAGCGACGCCACGGTTCTCGCCGCCGACGAGATTCTCGACGGGGACGCGACAGTCCTCGAAGAGGAGTTCGCCTGTCTGGCTGCCGCGATAGCCCATCTTCCGGAGCTTCTGGGCAACCTTGAAGCCCTTCATTTCCTTCTCGATGATGAAGGCGGAGATGCCGTGCGCGCCCTTGTCCCGGTCCGTCTTGGCATAGACCAGCAGGACGTCGGCGACCGGTCCGTTGGTGATGTAGATCTTCGAACCGTTGAGGACGTAGTGGTCGCCGTCGCGACGCGCAGTGGTGCGCATCGAGCCAAGCGCATCGGAGCCGGCACCGGGCTCGGTGAGGCCGAGCGCGCCGATCTTCCTGCCGGCGCACAGGTCCGGAAGATACTTGCGGCGCTGCTCGTCATTGCCGTTGCGATAGATGTTGTTCACGCAGAGATTGTCATGCGCGACCCAGGCGAGCGCGATCGCATGGTTCCAGCGGGCGAGCCCCTGAAGCACGAGGCCGGCCGCCAGCAGGTCAAGCCCCGCGCCGCCATACGCCTCGGGCACTGTAATGCCGAAAAGACCGTTCTCGCCGATCTTCGGGAAAACGTCGTCGGGCCACCATTCCTCGTCGTCCATCCGCGCGGACAGCGCATGGAGTTCATTGCGGGCGAACCGGTCGGCGTTGTCGAGGATCATCTGCTGCTCGGAACCGAGACCGAAGAGCGATGCGTGCCCATTCCGGCTTGTGAATTCCTGCATCTCCAACTCCTCCAGCTGGCACCGGGCCAGGCCACGGTTCCACCGTTAATGAAATCATTTCATCATTTGTGCAAGAGGCGATTTTGTCCCATCGCCTATGAAATATCCGGGTCAAAGCGAGCAGACTGCGAGAGCATGGAAAAGGGTGGATCGACCGTTGACAAGATTGATGAATTAAAATCATTTATGACAATCCGAGGCAGTCGGAACAACGGTGGAGAGCGTGACAGAGCCCGTCCTGATCGAACGCCGCGGCGCAGTGCAGTGGATCTTCATCAATCGCGAGGAGCGTCGAAACGCGCTCAACGAAAAGGTCGCACGCGGCATACAGGCAGGCCTTGACGAGGCTGAAGCGGACAAGTCCGTCCGCTCGATCGTGCTCACCGGCGCGGGCGACAAGGCGTTCTGCGCCGGCGGAGACCTGCAGCTGCAGGCGGACGGAACGCCGTTCACCATCGAGGCGTCGGACCCCCGCCACTACGTTGGCCGGCTGCTGCGCCGGATGGACGCCTGCCGCCTTCCGATCGTCGCCCGCGTCAACGGACCGGCGCTGGCCGGCGGCTTCGGCCTGCTCTGCGCCTGCGACCTTGCGGTGGCGCGCGAGGATGCGAAGCTCGGCGTGACCGAGGTAAAGGTCGGCATCTTCCCGATGATGATCCTGCCCTACCTGCTGCGGGTGGTGTCCTACCGGCGCATGATGGAACTCTGCATCACTGGAGAACTCATCACCGGGCGCGAGGCCGCCGCCGCGGACATCGTCAACTACGCGGTGCCTGCGACGGAACTCGACGCAAAGGTCGATTGGCTGCTGGCGCGGGTGACCGACAAGTCGCCCACGGGCATCAGGCTCGGCAAGCAGGCGCTCGGCAAGATTCGCGAGATGTCGACCGACGCGGCTCTGGAATATGCGCAGTTCATGCTCGCCAACATGACCCGCACGAAGGATGCCCGCGAAGGCATGGTGGCCTTCAACGAGAAGCGTTCCCCACACTGGACCGGGGAATGACGGGCATGGCCAAGATCGTTCGCATCGGCTGCGGGGCGGGCTTCTGGGGCGACAGCCCGGAAGGGCCGGCGCAGCTCGTCCGTTCCGGCGGCATCGACTATCTTGTCATGGACTACCTGGCCGAGATCACCATGTCGATCCTCGCGAGGATGAAGGCCAAGAAGCCGGACCTCGGCTACGCGACCGATTTCATCACCATGGTGATGAAGCCGCTGGCAAAAGATATTGCGGAAAAGAAGATCCGCGTCGTCACCAATGCAGGGGGCGTCAATCCGGACGCCTGCCGCGACGCCCTGCTGGCAGTGTTCAGGGAGACCGGCGTCGACCTCAGGGTGGCAGTGGTGCGCGGTGACGACCTCTCCGCCTTCGCTGGCGCCTATCGCGCCGCCGGAACGATGGAAATGTTCTCGGGCGCGCCCATGCCTGAAAAACTGGCGAGCGTGAACGCCTATCTCGGCGCCTTCCCGATCGCCGCGGCGCTGGACGACGGCGCCGACGTCGTCATCATCGGCCGCGTCGTCGACTCGGCGGTGGTGCTCGGCCCGCTGATCCATGAGTTCGGATGGAAGCCGGGCGACTACGACCTGCTCTCGGCCGGGAGCCTCGCGGGCCATGTGGTCGAATGCGGAACGCAGGTGACGGGCGGCATCTTCACCGACTGGCGCGAGACCGCCGCCGGCTGGAACGACATGGGCTTCCCGATCGCCGAATGCGCCGCGGACGGGTCCTTCATCACAACCAAGCCCACCGGCACCGGTGGACTCGTCTCCACCGCCACGGTGGCTGAACAGATCGTCTACGAGGTGGGCGATCCACGACGCTACGTCCTCCCAGACGTGACCGCCGACTGGAGCGCGGTCCGGCTCGAGCAGATCGGGCCGGACCGCGTGAAGGTCAGCGGAGCGAAGGGCAGGGCGCCGACCGACAGCTACAAGGTGAGCGCCACCTATGCCGACGGCTACGGGGCGCAGGTGACGATGATGATTGTCGGGCGCGAGGCGAAGGCGCGTGCCGAGGCGACCGCCAGGGCGATCCTCGCGCGCTGCGAGCGGCTGATGCGCGCAGCCGGCTTCGACGGGTTCTCCGACACGTCGGTGGAAGTTCTCGGCAGCGAAGCCAGCTACGGCCCACGGGCGCGCACCGGACAGACGCGGGAAGTGGTCCTCAAGATCGCGGTGCGCCATGCCGACAAGGACGCGCTCGGCATCTTCGGCCGCGAGATATTCCCCTCCGCGACCTCCATGACGCAGAGCATCACTGGCTTTGCAGGCGGCAGACCGGAGCCGCAGCCGATTGTGCGGCTGTTCTCCTTCCTGGCGCCCAAGGCCGACCACCAGGTGAGCTATGAAGCTGGTGGCCGGACGCACGCCGTCGCGCCGTACCTGCCCAACGAACCGGAGGCCGACCTGGCGCCGGAGCGGCCGGGCGAGACGGCTCCGGGTGGCGGCTCGCTCGCCACGGTGCCGCTGATCGCGCTGGCGCATGGGCGCAGCGGCGACAAGGGCGACATCGGCAATGTCGGCGTGCTGGCGCGACGGGCCGAATACCTCCCCTGGATCCGCCGTAGCGCGACGCCGGAAGCGGTCGGCTCTTATTTTGCACATTTCGTGAAGGGGCCGGTCGAACGCTTCGAATGGCCGGGGCTGAACGGCCTCAACTTCATGCTCCACCAGGGGCTGGGCGGCGGCGGCATCGCCTCGCTGCGGCACGACCCGCAAGGCAAGGCGCTGGCGCAGATCATGATGGATTTCCCCATAGAAGTGCCCGCCGTGTGGCTTGCCGCAGGCGGCGCGATGGCCGGATGGGACGAGGACGCACACTGATGGGCGGCCCCCTTTTCAGGAAGGTGCTCATCGCCAATCGCGGCGAGATCGCATGCCGCGTGATGCGGACGCTCGCCGAGATGGAAATCGCCTCGGTGGCGATCTACCATCGGGCGGAGGCACGGGCCAGGCATGTTCGCATGGCCGACGAGGCCGTCGAGATCACCGGCGACACGCCGGTGGCGGCGCATCTCGACATAGACCAGATCATCAAGGCCGCACGGGCAACCGGCGCGGACGCTATCCACCCCGGCTACGGCTTCCTGTCGGAGAACGCCCGCTTCGCGGCCGCCGTAGCAGCCGCCGGCATCACCTTTATCGGACCCGACGCGGAGACGATCTCGCTGATGGGCGACAAGATCTCGGCGCGCAACTTCGCCGAAGCCCAAGGCGTGCCCGTCGCGCCCTCGGTCATGCCGACGGGCGACCTCGACGCCTTCATCGCGCAGGCCGAAGCGATCGGCTTCCCGCTGCTGATCAAGGCGACGGCCGGCGGCGGCGGCAAAGGCATGAACATCGTGCGCGGCGCCTCCGAGCTGCGCGAGGCGGCGCGGCTCGCGTCGAGCGAGGCGCAACGCTATTTCGGCGACGGGCGGGTCTACGCCGAAACCTATGTCGAGCGGCCGCGGCATATCGAGGTGCAGGTTCTGGGCGACGGAAAGGGCGGCGCCATTCATCTGTTCGAGCGCGAGTGCTCGGTGCAGCGCCGCTTCCAGAAGATCATCGAGGAAGCGCCGTCGGCCGGCCTGCCGGAAACGCTGCGCGAGGAGATCTGCGCGTCGGCCGTGCGGCTCTCGGCGGCGGCAAACTACAAGAACGCAGGCACGGTAGAATACATACTCGGCGCCGATGGCCGGTTCTTCTTCCTGGAGATGAACACCCGCCTGCAGGTGGAGCATCCGGTGACCGAGATGATCACCGGCCTCGACCTGGTGCGCAGCCAGATCGAGATCGCTGCGGGCAAGGGCCTGCCGCTGAAGCAGGACCAGGTGAAGGCCAACGGCCACGCCATCGAATGCCGTGTCTGTGCAGAGGACCCCGAACACGACTTCATGCCGGAGACCGGGACCGTGCAGTATCTGGGGGTGCCCGAAGAACCCTGGCTGCGATTCGAGAACGCGCTCGACCAGGGCCAGAAGATCACCGCCGACTTCGACCCGATGCTGGCGAAGCTGGTTGTGCATGGCGGCGACCGGGGCGAGGCCGTCGACCGGTCCATCGCGGCGCTGCACGACCTGGCGCTGCTGGGCGTGACGACCAACATCGATTACCTGGCGCGGGTCCTCGACCACGGCGCCTTCCGGTCCGGCGATATTCACACCGACTTCGTGGCGCAGCACAGGGAGGCGCTCGCGGCGCCGGACATCGACCCCGTGGCGCTGGTCCAGGCACTGGCTGCGTCGGCGCTCGGCTTCCGCGACTTCCGGGACCTCGCCCTGGCCACGCCCGAGCCATACGCGGCCATCGGCGGGTGGAGGAACTGACCATGCCGATCGAGCTGAAGCTGAACGGCAAGGTGCACGAAGTGACGATCGCACGGCGCAGGCCCCACCTCGTCCTGGTCATAGACGGGGAGGAGCACGAGGTCGCGCGCCCGCCGGCGATCGGCGACGGACGCAAGCTGATGTCGGTCGGCAGCCACCGGGTCGAGTTCGCGCGGGCAGAGCTGGGCGACAGGCAGATCGTGCGGATCGGGGGACGGACCTACGAGGTGGCGTTCGTCGATCCGTTCTCGCCCGGCGGCGTCGGCGGCGGCGCGGACACGCTGAAGGCGCCGATGCCCGGTGCCGTCGTCTCCGTGCAGAAGAAGGCCGGGGACACCGTCATTCGCGGCGAACCGGTCATCACCATCGAGAGCATGAAGCTGCAGACCGCGCTGCCCGCCCCACGCGACGGAGTGATCGCCGGGATCCTCAAGGGCGAGGGCGAGACGTTCGAGAAGGACGAGGTCATCGCGACGCTCGAGCCCGAGGCCAAGGACTGACGGCAATGCGCAAGATCCAGTCCATGATCAGCACGTCGGCGGCGGATTTCCGCCGCTTCGACGTCCACAACCGCCGCGTCGTGTCGGAGTTCAAGGCAAAGCAGGAGGCGGCGCGGCACCAGCGGCCGCAGCGCGACCTGGACCGCCTCGCCAAGCAGGAGAAGATGCGCCCGCGCGACCGCATCGAGAAGCTACTCGATCCGGGGACGCCGTTTCTCGAACTGTCCTCGCTGGCGGCCAACATGGCCTATGACGGGGAGTCGCCGTCGGCGAGTTCGATCGTCGGCATCGGCGTCGTGTCCGGCCGCGAGGTGATGATCCGCGCCGACGACCCGACGGTGAAGGGCGGCGCATGGTACCCGCTCACCGCGAAGAAGATCGTGCGCGCGCTCGATATCGCGATGGAAAACCGGTTGCCGGTGATCCATCTCTGCGACTCGGCCGGCGGCTTCCTGCAGCTGCAGTCGGAGGTGTTTCCCGACAAGTACATGGCGGGGCGAATCTTCCGGAACCAGTCGATCCTGTCGAAGATGGGGGTCAAGCAGCTATCGCTGGTGTTCGGCCACTGCACGGCCGGTGGCGCGTACATACCGGGTCTGTCCGACTACAGCGTCATCGTCCGCAAGACGGGCGCGATCTTTCTCGGCGGGCCGCCGCTGGTGAAGGCGGCCACCGGCGAGGAGGTGACGGTCGAGGAACTTGGCGGCGCCGACATGCACACGTCGGTGTCCGGCACGGCCGACTACCCGGCCGCCTCCGAGGACGAGGCGATCCACCTCGGCCGCGAGATCGTCGCGCAGTGGGACCGGCCGCGCAAATGGGACTGCCAGCAGGAGACGCCCGAGGATCCCGCCTACGATCCGGAGGAAATCTACGGGATCGTGCCGGACGACATCAAGAAGCAGTTCGACATGCGCGAGATCATCGCCCGCGTCGTCGACGGCAGCCGCTTCCACGAATACCAGCCGAACTACGGCACGACGCTGATCTGCGGCTTCGCCAACATCTGGGGCTACAAGGTCGGCATCCTTGCCAACAACGGCGTGCTGTTCAACGATTCCTCGCTGAAGGGCGGACACTTCATCGAACTCTGCAACCAGAACAACACGCCGCTGGTGTTCCTGCAGAACATCACCGGCTACATGATCGGCCGCGAGTACGAGCGGCGCGGCATCACCAAGGACGGCGCCAAGATGATCATGGCGCAGAGCTGCTCGCGTGTGCCGAAGTTCACGGTCATGTGCAACGGCTCGTTCGGCGCCGGCAATTACGGCATGTGTGGCCGGGCCTTCGACGGGCGCATGCTGTTGACCTGGCCGAACCACCAGATCGGCGTGATGGGCGGCGACCAGGCGGCCAACACACTGGCCGAGGTCAAGCTGAACCAGATGAAGCGCGCCGGCCGTGTGGACCGGGCCGAGATCGACCGCGTCTGGGAGGACACCCGCAAGGCATACCACGAGCAACTCACGGCCTACTATTCCACGTCCGAACTATGGGACGACGGCATCATCGACCCGATCGATACGCGCAACGCGCTCGGCATCGCCATCTCGGCCTCGCTCAACGCGCCGCTGGGCGATCCTGGCTACGGCGTCTTCCGGTTCTGACGATGGCTGTCCTGGTAGCCTCCGAACCGATCCGCTTCTACTTCTACTTCTACTTCTACTTCTACTTCGACTTCGCTTCGCCCTACAGCTACTTCGCGGCACGCGAGATCGACCGGATCGGCGCGGAGTTCGGGCGGGCGGTGGAATGGCGGCCGACCCTGATGTGGGCGGTGCTGAAGGCGCAGGACATCGCCGCGCCGATGGAGGCGCCGGTCAAGCGCGCCTACATGCTGGACGACATGAAGCGCTCGGCGGCGTTCTACGGCGCGCCCTATGCGGACCCTGTGAAACTGCCCTTGTCGTCGCATCTCGCAGCCAGGCTCTACCATGCCGTGAAGGCCGAGGACCCGGACAGGGCATCGGCACTGGCGCATCGTCTGCTGACCGCGCTCTTCGCGGAGCGCCGCGACATCTCGGACGAGGTCACCCTTGCCGGACTGGCGGCCGAGGTGGGTGTCGGCGCCGCCCACGCAACGGAGGGCATGAAGGGAGCGCTCGGACGCGCCCTGCTTGAGGAAACGGTTGCCGAGGCTATCACCGCAGGTGTTGTGGGTTCGCCCCATTTCCTTGTCGACGGCCAGGGGCTGTTTGGTGCAGACAGATTGCCGCAACTACGCTGGCTGCTGTCGGGAGGACGGTCGTGACGGCCTACGAAGACATCTCTCACACCGTCGAGAACGGCCGCGCGCGTATCGCCGTCAACCGGACGGACAAGCTCAACGCCTACCGCAACGAGACGGCCGACCAGCTTCGCGACGCGGTGCTGCGCGCGGGAGCCGACCAGTCGGTTCGCTCGATCCTGATAACCGGCGAAGGACGTGCCTTCGGCGCCGGCTACGACCTCTCGACTGTCAGGCCGGACGAGACGCCGGCGCTGGACGACGTGCTGCAACGCCATTTCAACCCGCTGGTGCTGGCAATGCGCCAGTCGCGCCTGCCGATCGTGGCTGCCGTCAACGGACCCTGCGCGGGCGCCGCCGTCGGCATCGCGCTCGCGGCCGACATCGTCGTTGCCGCGCGCTCGGCCTATTTTTACGAACCCTTCGTCGGCATTGCGCTGGTGCCCGACGCCGGCAACACGCTGTTCCTCACGCGCATGCTGGGACGCATGCGAGCCTCGGGCATGATGCTGCTCGGCGACCGCATCAGCGCGGAGAAGGCGCTGTCATGGGGCCTACTCTGGGACGTGGTGGACGACGCCGAACTGGCGACGGTCGCGGAATCGCTCTGCGCCCGGCTCGGCGGCCTCGACCCCGACGCGCTGGCCGCGACCAAGCGGTTGATCGGCCGGGTTGCGGATAGCGGGGTCGACGAACAGCTTGCACTCGAGCGCGACCTGCAGGGCGTGGCGGGGAGGACGCCTGCGATGAAAACGCGGATCGCGGCCTTCTTCGCCAAGCGGAAAGGCTGACAGGGTGACGGAGGGCACAGACGCCGATCCTGACCTGATCGCCGCGGGATGGAAGCTGTTGCGGCCGAGCGCCTTCATCACGCTGGTCGGCCCCTTCTACAGCCGTACCGTGGAGGGCAAGACGCAGTACTGCTTTCGCGTCGCCACCAAGCACGACAACACGCAGGACCGGCCGCATGGCGGCATGATCATGTCGTTCATGGACGAGGTGCTCGGCCATTCTACGCAGATAGCGCGGCCCAACGACAGCTTCTCTACCATCGGCTTCGACTGCCAGTTCATCGATGGCAGCGCCATCGGCGACCTGGTGGTCGCCGAAACCGAAATCGTTCGCGCGACACGATCGCTGATGTTCATGCGAGGCGAATGCAAGGTCGGAAACCGCGTGATCGCAACCGCCAACGGCATCTGGAAGGTGCTCCTGTCGCGCGGAACGGAGCGGTGACCTGATGCAGGACACACCGGCCCCGACATGCTCTGTCGATGCGGACAGTACAACGGCGCGAGCCTTTGTCGAGGCGCATGCCGGAGACGGCGACGCGGCATCCAAGGCCGTCAATACATGGAATATGTCGACCTCGCCGGCGCGTTCGCCGATATGCCCCTCCAGGGCTTCGCCGAGGCGATACGCACGCATCATGCCCGGCGGCTCGCAGGCATCGAGCAGGACCGCGGCATGGCGCGCGGCCCGACACACTGAAACCAAATCACTGGCAGGACCATGACAGAAACGACCTACATCCTCTCCGGCACACGCACCGCGATCGGCACATTCGGCGGCGCCCTTTCGAACCAGGAGCCGGCATCGCTCGGGGCCGCCGTTTCCGTCGAAGCCATGAAACGGGCCGGCGTCGAGCCGTCCGAGATCGGCCATGTCGTCTTTGGCAACGTCATCCCGACGGGGCCGAGGGACGCCTACCTGGCGCGCGTCGCGGCGATCGATGCCGGCATTCCCAAGGAAACGCCCGCGATGACGCTCAACCGCCTCTGCGGCAGCGGCACGCAGGCGATCATCTCGGCGGCGCAGTCGATCATGCTCGGCGATACGGACCTGGCTGTCGCCGGCGGCGCGGAGGTCATGAGCCGGTCGCCACACTACGTGCAGTCGGCCCGCTTCGGACACAAGATGGGCGATGTGAAGATGATCGACGGGCTGACGGGCGTGCTCACCGACCCGTTCGGCAACGGCATCATGGGCGTGACCGCGGAGAACGTCGCGGAGAAGTTCCAGATCAGGCGCGCCGATCAGGACGCCTTCGCGGTCGAGAGCCAAAGACGCGCGGCGGCGGCGATAGCCGACGGGCACTTCAAGCCGCAGATCCTGCCGCTCGAGATCCAGGCCGGCCGCAAGACGGTGACCTTCGACACCGACGAACATCCAAAGCCGGATACAACGATGGAGACGCTGGCGGCCCTGAAACCCGCCTTCAAGAAGGACGGCGTCGTCACGCCCGGCAATGCGTCGGGCATCAATGACGGCGCGGCCGCGGTCGTTCTGGCGTCCGAAAGCTATGTGAAGCGCACGGACGCGAAGCCGGTCGCGCGGATCGTCGCTTATGCGCATTCGGGTGTCGAGCCTGGCCTGATGGGCCTCGGCCCGATCCCGGCGGTGCGCAGCCTGATCGAGCGGGCGGGGATGAGGCTGACGGATTTCGACGTGATCGAATCCAACGAGGCCTTCGCGGCGCAGGCGCTCGCGGTGAACCGAGAACTCGGTCTCGACCCGGCCAAGGTGAACCCCGACGGCGGCGCGATCGCGCTCGGCCACCCGGTCGGCGCGACAGGCGTCCTCCTCACGGTCAAGGCCATCTACCACCTGCAGCGCACAGGCGGCCGCTACGGGCTCGTCACCATGTGCATCGGCGGCGGCCAAGGCATCGCGCTGGCCATCGAGCGCGTCTAGGGAGAACCGCACGACACTGTACAGGACATATCGGGGCAAAACGACCGACCCCGGCCTGCGCCAGGCCACAGATCGCGGCATGGTGATCGCCGGTTCGCCGCTGATGGCGGCGGCGGCGAAGATGACGATCCCGTTCTATCCGGTGCCGCTGTCGATGCACACTTCGGCGACCTGCCCGACCGGGTTGCTGTGGCTGGACAGCGTAACCGGTTTCGACAAGCCAGTCCTCAAGCTCGGGCTCTACCCGTTCGTGCCTGGTGATCTGGTGAAATCGGTGCTGGCCGCGATGCTGTTCCCGATGCTCTGGTGCGTCGCGCGCTGAGGCCTGGCGGGAGGGCGACCCCTCCCGTACAGCTCACTGGCGGGCGCGTTCCCCGGCGCGGAGCTGGTACTTCATGATCTTGCCGATCGAGGTCTTCGGCAGGCTGGTACGGAACTCGATGAAGCTGGGCACCTTGAACTTCGCAAGATAGGCCGCGCACCACGCCTTGAGATCGTCCTCGCTCGCGGCCGCACCCGGATTGAGCACGACGAAGGCCTTCACGGCCTCGTCCCGCAGCGGGTCGAAGACCCCTATGACCGCCGACTCGGCAACCCCAGCATGCTCGTTGAGCACACGCTCCACCTCGCCGGCCGCGATGTTCTCCCCGGCCCGCTTGATCACGTCCTTTGACCGGTCGAGGAAATGCAGATAGCCGTCCTCGTCGAACCAGCCATTGTCGCCGGTCGCAAACCAGCCGTCACGCATGCAAGCCTCTGTCGCTTCCTCGTTGCGGAAGTAGCCGGAGAACAGCGGCTCGCCGCGCACGACGATGCCGCCGCTCTCGCCGGCCGGCATCTCGTTCCATTCCTCGTCGACCACGCGGACATCGCGCCCGAGAACAGGAAGGCCGATGCAATGGCGCTTGGTGACGCCATGGACGAGCGGATTGGAGGTGCAGATGCCGAGCGTCTCCGACAGGCCGTAACCCTCGATCAGCTTGACGTTGAAGCGCGTCTCGAAGGCGGTCCACTCCTCGGTCGAGGTCGGCAAGGCGTAGAAGGAGAAACGCAGATCGTGCTCGCCGTCGTCGGGCCGCGGCGACTGCGCCAGCATGGTGCGCAGCAGCATCGGCACGATGCTCATGAAGGTGCAGCGGTGCGCCTTGACCTGCGACCAGAACTTGCGCGCGCTGAAGCTCTGCAGCAGCACCACCGTACCGCCCGCCGTCAACGTCGGGATCGTGCCGACATACTGGCCGTTGACGTGGAACAGCGGCAGCACGACGCAGCTGCGCTCGTTCTGCGTCATGCCGAAGAGCATGACCATCGCAATACCCTGGGTGACGGTCGAGCGGTGGCTGATGATCGCGCCCTTGGGCCGCGACGTGGTGCCGGAGGTATAGATGATCTGCGCCGGAGAGGCCGGCGACACCGGGACCTGCCGCCAGGTGTCGTCGCCCGACGCCTCGATGCCGGCGAGCAGATCGAAGCCGGTCTGGGGCTCGGTCGAGCGCGCCAGCACCTTCACATGCACGCTCGGGCAGCCGGCCTCGACGGCGCGATACTGCGGCAGGAAGTTGGGCTCGACGATCAAGCCGGCGCATTCGGCGTTGTTGAGCAGGTAGGCCAGCTCGTCCGCCGAATAGAGGACGTTGATCGGCACCATCACGGCGCCGACCTGATTGATTGCGAACCAGGCCACCAGGAATTCCGGGCAGTTGGCCAGCATGACCGCCATCGTGTCGCCGGGCTTGAGTCCCCTCGCGGCAAGATGGTTGGCCAGCTTGTTCACGCGCGCGGCGAAGGCGCCGTAGGTGAAATCGGAAACGTTGCCGGCATCATCCTCGAAGACGAGGAACTGCTTGTCCGGATTGTTCTCCACCTGGCGCCGAAGCAGCGCGGGTACGGTCTCGTTGCCAGCAACGTCCATGAATATCTCCCAGAAATAGTCGGCTCAGCGCGCCTTCTTGCCACCGTCGACCAGCAGCGCGGCTCCCGTCATGAACGACGACGCGTCCGACAACAGGAACAGGACGACGCTGGCGATCTCCTCGATCGAGCCGAGCCGTCCCATCGGCGTGTCGGCAACAACCTTCGCCATGTCCGCACCGAACAGGCGATCGCTCATCGGGGTGCGGAAGGAGCCGGGGCAGATCGCGTTGACGCGCACATTGCCAGCCGCATGATCCAGCGCCGCCGACTTGGTCAGGCCAACGATGCCGTGCTTGGACGCGGTGTAGGCGGCCATGCCCGCCACGCCGCCGAGCGAGGCGGTCGAACCGACATTGACGATCGAACCGCCGCCGCGCCGCAGCATCACGGGGATCTCGGCCCGCATGCAGTAGAAGACACCGTCGAGATTGACGGACAGGACCCGCCGCCATTCCGCCGGATCATATTCCCCGGCTGGAGCGCGCGCACCTTCGACGCCGGCGTTGTTGACCGCGTAGTCCAGGCCGCCGAACGCATCGACGGCCAGAGCCGCGGCCTGCCCGCCGCCCGCCGGGTCCGACACGTCGCAGACCGTGGTGACAACGTCGCCGCCGGCGTCCCTGATCAGGTCGGCGGTGCCGTCGAGGCCCTTCTCGCCGACGTCGCAGATGGCGACCCGGTCCCCCCGCGCTGCAAGCGCCAGGGCGATTACACGTCCAAGGCCGCTGCCGGCGCCTGTGACAAGGCTGATCTTCGGGCCGTCATTCGCCATCAGTGCACCGCCGCGTACATGATCTTCTGTTCCGTCGCCTCGCGCCGATCCATCTCCTCCACGATCTTGCCCTGGCGGGCAACGAGGATACGGTCCGACAGGTTCATGATCTCGGGCAGGTAGGACGAGATGACGACGACCGCGATGCCCTCGTCCGCCAGGCGGTTGATGAGGCCATGGATCTCGACGATAGCGCCGACGTCGACGCCACGGGTCGGCTCGTCGAAGATGATGAGCTTGGGCTTCTGGATCAGCGCCTTGGCGATGACGACTTTCTGCTGGTTGCCGCCGGATAGCTCGATGATGCGGGCATTGCCGTCGATCGCCTTGACGTCGAGCGTCCTGATCCACTCGGCGGCCATGGAGCGGGCCTCGCGCATCGACACGATCGAGAGCGGATTGGTGCCGGTGGCGAGATGGCCCATGTGGATGTTCTCGGCGATCGACATGGTCTCGAAGAAGCCTTCGATCTTGCGATCCTCGGTGACATAGACGATGCCGTCGCGGACGGCCTGGCGCGGCACGCTATAGCGGACGCGGCGGCCGTCGAAGACCACCTCGCCGCCGAAGAAGGTGTCGCGCTTCAGCGCGCCGGCGATGATCTTCAGGGTCTCCGTGCGCCCGGCGCCGACCAGTCCGAAGAAGCCGGTCACCTGGCCGGCGAAGACCGAGAAGGAGGTGTTGCGCACGATGCGGCCCATCGAGACGTTCTGCACGCTCAGGACGCGCTGCCCCGGCTTTCGCGTGGCGCGATCCTTCTGCGAGGCGACTCCGTAGAGGTCGCCCGACAGGGTGCGGCCGACCATCGCCTGGATGATCTTGTCGCGATCGAACCTGGCGGTGTCGTCGGTGACGACGTGCTGGCCGTCGCGCAGGACCGTGATCCGGTCCGACAGCGCAAGCGCCTCCTCCAGCGCGTGGCTGATGAAGATGATCGAGACGCCCTGCTCCTTCAGCCGGCGCACCAGATTGAAGAAATGGTGCTTCTCCTCCGGCGTCAGCGTCGCGGTCGGCTCGTCGAAGATGATGATGCGCGCCTTGTGGTGGACGGCGCGCGCGATCTCGACCATCTGCTTCTGCGCTGCGCCGAGTTCCGACACCAGGGCCATGGGATCGACGTGGAAGTTCAGCGACTGCAGGAACTGCTGCGCCTGGATGTAGAGGCCGCGCAGACGATTGAGCAGCTTCTCGTCGCCGAGATAGATGTTCTGCGCGACGGTCATCGACGGCACCAGGTTGGTCTCCTGGAAGACCATGGCGATGCCCTTGTGGAGCGCGTCGGCCGGTGTCGCGAGGATGAGCGGCTTGCCGTCCATCAGCATCTCGCCGGAGGTCGGTTGGTGGACGCCGGCAAGGATCTTGCTGAGAGTGGATTTGCCGGCCCCGTTCTCGCCGAGCAGCGCGTGCACCTCGCCGTCACGGAGGGTGAAGTCGATCGACTGGATGGCGGGAACGCCACGGAATTCCTTCGTGACGCCACGCATTTCAAGGATGGCGTTGGTCATGCCAGGTCTCCCGACGCATCGACCGGAACCTGCACGGCAAGCCCAGGACCCTTGGCGCCCGCGACAACCCTGCCGCCAATCTCGCAGATCGAGGTGACCCCATGAACGCTGCCATCGGCGCGGCTGTGACAACTCGCGACCGGATTGCAGGCCGAATCGAGACGCACCACGAGGCCGTAGGACCGCGCCGGTGCCCAAGGCTTCAGGATGCCCATCTGCTTGATGCCGCCGCCTTGCAGCGGTTCCAGGAAGCTCTTGCCGCTGGTGAGATCCGGGCCGACCCAGTAGTCGACGGGAATCTCGGCCATCATCTGCTCGCGATACCTGCGCTCGCGCAGGACGAACTCGATGAGCTGCGTGCGGACGGCGAAGACCGTCATCCAGTAGCCGCCGCCCCTAGCCGCCACCAGCCGCGAAGGATAGCCGGGAAGGTCTTCGATGACCGTGGCGGCCGCGCCGCGACCGGCGGGATCGATCGAGATGACACGGTGACGCCAGGCACAACTGACGAGGACGCGCCCTTCAGGCGTCGAAGCAAGCCCGTAGGGGAAGGCAAGGCCGTCCGCGAGGCGCACGATCTCGGAGGTGGCGAGGTTCACCCGCAGCACGGACCCCGAGGAGCCCAGCGTCATCAGGTCGCGCTTCCATTCGGTCGGGCGAAGCCCGGCCGATCCATTGGCGACGACCAGCGTGTCGGCGTCGAGGAACAGCAGCGCCGTCGGACAGTTGAGCTTGCCGTCGGCGATCTTCTTTCCGTCATGGCGGCCGCCGCGGATGACGATCCCGCCGGCATCCATGCCGAGCGCCAGCGTGCCGTCGGCCGCGGCGGCGATCGCCGTGATCGGGGCGTCGAGACGCGCTATCTCGGCCGGAGCGGCGCTCCCGGCGGTCCAACTTAGCAGTGCGTCGGCCGACGAGCACCAGACCGTCTCGCCGGACCCCGTCAAATTGTCGACCGCGTCCAGGCTGAAAAGGACTGCGGCCTCCTCCAGCAGGCGGTTGGGCTTGAGCGGACCGTCCATCACCGGGACGGTGACGCTGAACTCGCCACGGCGGAAGAAGGAGTCCGCCCAGCGGGAAAGGACACCGAAGCTCATTTCTTCCCCCAGCGGGCGTCGAGCGCGCACCAGTCAGGATCGGCGCCCGGGATCTTGTACTTGCCGATGCGGTTGTTGGAGATGCCGCCGAGATAGAGGTTGCCCTTGTGCTCTCGTATGGAGGTGATCATCGGATGGTTCTGGCCGCCCAGATCCCACAGCGCGTCGAGGATCTCGCCATTCTCGTTGAACTTCAGCACGCAGCCATTGTTGATGTTCGGGAACAGCCATTCGTCGACCGCGATCTGGCGTGCCATGCGGCGTCGGAATCCGGGCATCCTGAGCGCCAGGTCGAGCGACGGCGTGCGCATGCCCATCAGCGTGAACCAGTAGTGGCCGTCCGATGAGCGGTTGATGTTGTCCGGGTAACCGGGCAGGTTGTCGATGACGACCTGCAACGTGCCCTTCTTCGGCCCGTCGAACCAGTAACGGCTCAGTCGGCAGCCCCAGCTCTCGGCGAAGTAGAAGGACTGCTGGTCCTGCGCGATGCAGACGCCGTTGGGGAACACGAGGTTCTTCAGCTCGGTGTGCGTCTTCTTCGTGTTCATGTCGTAGCAGACGATGCGGCCGTTGCCGCGGCTCTCCAGCGCGTCCATCGGCCAGTTGGCGATGTTGTAGCGGATCGTCGCCTCGCTGAAGTAGACGCGTCCGTCATCGGTGATGTCGAGGTCGTCGGCGATCTTCAGCTGCGAATCGTCGATGATCGAGAACGCGCTGCGGTTGGTCTCGTCCGTCAGCTTCACGATCTCGCGGTTCGGCCGGATCATGTAGAGACCCATGCCGCCGACGCAGGTGATTATGTTGTTGTCGCGATCCATCTGGATGCCGAGCGGATGGCCGCCGACATGCGCGAACACCTCGTGGGTCTTGTGGTCGGGACCGTGGAACTTCATCACGTCGCCGTGGCGGGTCCCGCAATAGAGGTTGTCGTCGCGGTCGAGGACGCAGTCCTCAGGTCCTTCCAGGACACCGAGGCCGATCGCCTCCACCTGTCGCAGCTTGTCGTTGACCGCGTAAGGCGAGCCCGACCCCAGCGCCGTCTCGGCCGCCTTCGGCATGACCACGTAGGTCGGCGACATGTAGACGGTGTTGAGGATCCTCTGCTTGTTCTTCATCCAGCGCACGTCGACGAAGACCGCGATGATGAGGACGGCGCCGAGGATCAGAGAGTTCATCGGCCCAGGCACGCCGAGGCGCACGAGGCCGGTGGAAAGCGCGGCGACGCTGATGGTGCCGATCAGCGCCTTGGTGACCGAGCCGCGTCCGCCGCCGAGCGAGATACCGCCAAGCACGGCGGCCGTGAGCGCGGTGATCTCCAGGCCCGCGCCTGTATCCGCGCCGGCGCTGCCGAGGCGTGCGGCATAGAGGAAGCCGGCGAGTGCCGCCAGCGCGCCGGACCAGACATAGGCGGCGCAGACTGTGCGGCGAACATCGATGCCGGCATTGTAGGCCGAGCGGCGCGCCCCGCCGACCGCGGTGATGTGCCAGCCGTGGCGGGCACGCGACAGGATGACGTGGAGGACGAGCGAGATCGCCAGTGTTACGAAGAGCGCGGCGGGGATGCCGTAGAACTTGCCGAAAGCCAGGTAGTCCCAGACCTTCGACTGCGGCATGCCGCTGACGATGCGGGTAGCGAAGTTCAGGAAGACGATCTCGTAGACCGAGCGCAGGATGATCAGCATCACCAGCGTCGTCAGGAAGGCCCGCAGCCGGAAGTAACCAATCAGGATGCCGTTGATGAGGCCGCACAGGATGCCGGTGGCCAGCACCGCGAGCAGCGCCACGCCGACCGGCAGGCCAAGCGCGTTCATGAAGATCAGGGCGGCGAGGACGGCGAGGCCGAAGATCGAGCCGATCGACAGGTCGATGCCGCCCGACAGCATGACGATGGCGAGCGCCAGCGTCAGCAAGCCGAGTTCAGCCACCTGCTGGGAGATGTTCCCCAGGCTGCCGATGGTGAAAAAATTGTTCGTCGCGCTGCCGAAGACGATGAGGATCAGCGCCAGCGTGAGGAAGGGGATAGCGTTATCGATCCAGCGCTTTGACAGGATCTCCCCGATCAGATGGTCGGGGACATACCTGTAGCGCAGACGAGTGAGCGTTTGCGATGCCATGATTCACCGGATCGATGCTGGACGCCTACTTCAGGTCGCCGAGGGACCAGCAATTGTAGTCGTTGGCATTTTCCGCGGTGATCTGCGTCAATGGCGTGAAGAAGGTGGTCTTGCGCGCTCCCGCGGCGTCCGGGCTTTCGAGCAGTTCGGCGACCTTGGCGGCCGTAAGTTCGCCCTGCAGCGGCGCGTTGTAGCTGATCAGCATGTCGAAGAGGCCCTTCTTGAGGTTCTCGCAGGCCGTCTCGTTGCCGCCGCCGCTGGTGACGTTGAAGACCTGGTCGGCCTTGCCGGCTTCCTGAAGAGCCGACCCCGCGCCCGCCTCCTGCGAGTCCCAGATGCCGTAGGAGCCGCAGAGGTCCGGATGCTGCTGGATGATCGTCGCCATGATCGAGCGGGCCTTGGACGGATCGTAGCTGCCCGCCTGCTGCGACACGACCTCGATCTCGGGATGCTGCTCGAGGACGTTCCAGAGGCCGCGCATCTGGTAGACGTCGGCCGCCCCGGTCGGGATGCCCTGGATGATGGCTATCTTGTTGGAGACGCCCTTGCCGGGCGCGCAGCGGTCAACGAGGGCGCGGCCGCCGGTCTCGCCGATCTCGACCCAGTCGGCGCCGATATAGGCGTCGGTCTGCGTCGTGGTCTCCATGTTGAGCTGGATGACCTTGATGCCCGCGGCCTCCGCCTGTTGCAACAGGCGGCCGTATGACTGGATGTCCGGATTATGCGTGACCAGGACGTCGGCGCCTTCGGTTATGATGTCCTGGATGGCGCGCGCGCCGGCGTCGGCATTCCAGTTCGGGTCGCGGATGTCGAAGGTATAGCCAAGCTTTTCGGCCTGCTTGCGCAGGACGGCCGCCCAAGCCTCGGTCAGGTCGAAGCCCATGGACAGCGGCACGAAGACGACGCGCTTGCCCTTGAGCTGATCAAGGTAGGGTCCACGGCGCGGATTGTCGATGCCCTTCTCCTGTGCGAAGGCGCCACCGGCGCCGAGCGTCATGGCGAGGACGAGAAGCCCGCCGGCAATTCTTGAAAGCTTCATGTCAGTTCCTCCCTGGAAACAAAGCCGGTTTTGGAGATCGTCGAACGTTCAGATGTCACCCTGCTGGGATGTCTGCTCGTCGCGGGGGTTGAGCAGAGTATCGATCAGGATCGCCATCAGCAGGATGACGCTCTTGATCAGGTTCTGGTACGTGAGGCTGATGTTCATGATCGTCATGCCGTTGAGCAGGACGCCGACGAGCAGGGTGCCGACGATGACGTTGCGTACGCCGCCGCGCCCGCCGGCCAGGCCGATGCCGCCGAGCACGACAACGAGGAGCACGTCGTAGATCATGGTCGAATTGAAGATGCGGGTGTTCATGCCGGAGACCGACGCGGCCATGACGAGACCGGCGATGTAAGCGATGACGGAACTGATGACATATTGCGTCACCAGCAGAGGGCGGTAGGGGAGACCGGCTATCCGGGCTGCCTGGGGATTGTCGCCGCCGGCGTAGATGAAGCGGCCGAAGCGCGTCTTGCGCAGGAGAAGGTGGAGCAGGCCGGCGACCACGCCGAAGGCGATGATCGCCATGGGGATGCCGAACAGCGTGCCGCGACCGAGAAAGGCGAACCATTCGTTGCCGGCCGGGACGTTCTGGACATCGAGGGTGAAGAACAGGCTGCGGCCGATACCGTAGACGATCGAGCCCATCGCCAGCGTGGTGAAAATGGCGGGCACTTCGGCGTAGGCGACGAGGACGCCGACGACGAGGCCGGTGAGGATGCAGAAGATCAGGCCTGCGACGACGCCGGTCGTGAAGTCATAGCCACTCTGGCCGATGACGATCGCCCACGAGACAGCGACGACCATGACCGCCACCATCGACAGGTCGATGCCGCGGCCGACAATCACCAGGCCCATGCCGAGACCAAGAATGCCCAGAACCGCGACGCTGCGCAGAAGCGTCATCAGGTTCCCCGGCGAGATGAAATCGGTCAGCGTCACGGCGAAGCCCAGGAACAGGACGAGCGCGATGGCGAAAACGACCCCTTCCTGCGTGACTCTCACCTTGCTCATCTTCCCACTCCTCCGCACCAGCATCAAATGAATATCATTCATTGACTCCCATCTACCGCGGCAGATTCCTCCCAAGTTGCTTGCCCGGACCCATCCCCAGGCATTCGCAGGCGGTGCGCTTTCTGATCGGTATCGGTAAACCCAGGCAGCCTTCCGGTCAATGGTTTCTGCACAGTCACGCCTGCACTTCGGACGCGCTGCAGCGCACAGCTGATTTCCTCGGCATTAAGCGGCGGATTATAGATGAACCGGCTTCATGATCTGTCCTCTGCCTGCAGACGACGATAGCGCTCGACCATGTATGCACCGGCCGCAACGGAGCCGCCGTCGACAGGCAGGGTCACGCCCGAAATGTAGGCTGCCTCCGGCGAAACCAGCATCTCGACGGCGTGGGCGATCTCGTTCACCTGCCCCAGCCGGCCGGCCGGAATATGCCGCGCCCGCTCGGCATACGCCTCGGGCGTCCAGGCCTCGCGCAGAAGTTCGGTATCGATAGGCCCCGGGGCGATCGCGTTGGCCGTGATGCCGTGCTCCGCGAGTTCGAGCGCCATGGCCCGTGTCAGGCCGATGACCCCCGCCTTGGATGCGCCGTAAGCGCTGAGATCGATCGGTCCCATGAGGCCGGCGACCGACGCGATCGAGACGATCCGGCCGTAGCCGGCCTTTGCCATCACCCGCCCGGCGGCCTGCGAACAGTGGAAAATGCCGCCGAGATTGATCCTGATGTGATCGTCCCAGTGCTCCCGCGAGGTATCGAGAAATTTCGCACCCCGCGCGATGCCCGCATTGTTGACCAGGATGTCGATGCGGCCGAAAGCGTCGAGCGCTCGGGCCATCATGGCGTCGATCTGCGCGCGGCTACCGGTATCGACCTGAACCGCGATCGCCTCGGCGCCGCCGGTGACCAGCTCCGCCGCAGCACGCTCGATACGCTCGGGCAGCAGGTCGGCCACGACGATCCGGGCACCGCGCGACGCCAGTCGTTCTGCCACGGCCCTGCCGATGCCCCTGCCCGCGCCGGTGACCACGGCGACCTGGCCTTTCAGCATCCCTTCACCCACGTCCGCCATCGTTCTCCTCCCTCGAAACCGATCGGGCCTTGCCGGCCAACGCTATTGCGGCAGCGTCCAGCGGCCCTCGATGACCTTGTCGCCCCGTTGGTTGATGCAGGCGAACGCCACGCCGGCGTCCTTGCCCTCTGCGTCGACCGCCTGCGGCAGCGCCTCGATGCGGATCGTGTCGCCAGGCTGGGACGGGCGCAGATAGCGCAGCGACATGATGCTGCCCGGCGGCAGGGCCGGCGCCCCCGTCAGCTTGCGTATCGCCTGAAAGAGAGGCTCCATGGGAATGCAGCCATGTGCGATCGTCCCGCCGAAAGGCGTCGCCGCGGCCATCACCGGGTCGACGTGGAGCGGGTTGAAATCGCCCGAGAGGCGCGCATACTCGTCGATCATCGCCTGGGTGATGGTGATGGCGGGGATGTCTTTCAGGTCCATGCTCGCCTCAGGGGACAACGGCTGTGAAGGCGACGGTGCAGACGCGCTCGTCGTTCTGGTTGGTCGTCACCATCTCGTATTTGAGGAACTTGCGCTCCTTGCGGACGAAGCGGTCGACGATGGTCAGGACCGTGACGAGCGTGTCCCCGGCGCGCGCCGGCACGCCGTAGACATTCTCGTCGCCCACCCTGATCGCGCCGGGCGGAAAGACGTCCTCCTCCCAGCCGAGCCTCAGGCCATAGGTGAGGCACATCGACGTCGGCGCCATCCCGCCGCCGGGAGCGCCTTCCCCGTAGGCGGGATCATCGTAGCCCATGAGCCGGCAGAAGCTGTCTATGTCCTGTTGGGACACGACGATCCTGCCCTCGCAGACCGGGACGCCGATCTCGGCGCCGTCGAACGTCGCGCTCGGATTGCTCATCGCATCCTCGCCAGCATGGAGTAGGGATTCTCGAGCGCAGTGCGGACCCGGGCGCGGAAGCGGCCGGCGACGGCGCCGTCGATCAGCCTGTGGTCGAAGGTCAGGCTGAACATCATCATCGGGCGGATGACGATCTGCCCGGCGCGCACCACCGGCTCGTCGGTGATCGCGCCAATGCCGAGCAGCGCCGACTGCGGCGCGTTGAGGATGGGCGTCTCGAAGTCGCCGCCATAGGAACCGAAGTTGGAGAGGCTGAAGGTTCCGCCCTCCATGTCGTCGCGCGTCAGCCGGCCGGCCCGGGCACGCCCGGCGAGGTCGATGCGCTCGCGGGCGATCTCGGCGATCGACTTGCGGTCTGCGTTGTGGATGACCGGGACGATCAGGCCATCGTCGAGCGCCACCGCCAGGCCGACATTGACGTCGCCCCAGGTGACGATCTCCTCGCCGACGATCGAAGCGTTGATCTCCGGCATGGCGGCGAGCGCGCCGGCGCAGGCCTTCAGCACGATGTCGGTATAGGAGACGCGCACGCCCAGATCGGCCTCGGCGGCCAGGCAGGCTTGGCGCATCCGAACCGCCTCGCCCATGTCGACACGGCCAAAACCCGTCATCTGCGCGGTCGACTGGAGGCTCTGCATCATCTTCTGCGCGATGGCGCGGCGCATGCCCGCGAGCGGCCGCCTCACCTCGCCCGCCGACACTGACGGGACCGGAGCGGGCACCGGCGAGGCGGCGGGCGCGGCCTTGCGGCGGGCGATCTCGGCGTCGACGTCGCGCCGCAGCACGGCGCCATGGCCTCCTGTCCCTTTCAGCGTCGCCGGGTCGATGCCGGATTCGGCGGCGATGCGCCGCGCGAGCGGCGAGACGCGAGCGCGTCCAGGATTGGGTGCGGGCGCTGCAGCGGATGGTGCGGGCGCTGCAGCGGATGCGGGCGCAGGCGCGGCGGCGGGAACACGATCGGCAGTCGGTGCCGAAGCGGCGACGGAAGCCGCCTCGGCGGCCAGCGCCTCGTCACGGCTCGCAAACAGCCCGCCAATGACGGCGCCAACCTCATGCATGGAATCGACCTCGGCGAAACGGCGCAGGAAGCCTGCCCCATCGGCCTCGACGTCGGTCGTGATCTTGTCGGTCTCGATGGCGTACAGCATCTCGCCCTGCTCGACCTTGTCGCCGTCCTGCTTCGTCCAGCCGACCAGCGTGCAGTCGACCATCGTCAGGCCGAGCTTGGGTATCGCAACGGGATGTGCCATCAGCCGATCCTCACGCCATCAGCTCGCGCACCGCCGTCACGATGGACTCGGTGTTTGGATTCAGGAACGCGTCGAACTGGCGACCGAACGGCGCCGGCGTGAAAGGCGGCGACAGGCGCTTCACCGGCTGGTCGAGGTCGAAGAAGGCGCGCTCCTGAATCTCGGCGGCGACCTCGGATCCGAAGCCGAACTGCTTCACGGCCGAGGTGACGACCAGCGCACGGTTGGTCCTGCGGACCGACTCGAGGATCGTGTCGATGTCGAGGGGGCTGATCGTGCGCGGGTCGATCACCTCGATCTCGATGCCATCCTTCGCGAGCGTCTCCGCAGCCGCCAGAGCGCGGGCAACCATCAGGCCGGAGGCGACGACCGTCACGTCCCGGCCGGCGCGCTTCACATCCGCCTTGCCGAGCGGAATCAGGAGTTCGCCGTCCTCGACCTCCTCCTTGAGGCGGTGCATTGCGATGTGCTCTATGAACACGACCGGATTGTCGTCGCGGATCGCTGACTTGAGCAGGCCCTTGGCGTCTCGCGGGGTCGACGGCATCACCACCTTGAGGCCTGGAATGTGCCCGAGGATGGCCTCCCAGAGCTGCGAGTGATGGGGCCCGATGCCCATCTCCACCGCAGTGCTGGTGCGGATGACCAGCGGCATCTTGAACAGGCCGTCATAGATGTAGTGGGTCTTGGCGGCCTGGTTGGCGATCTGGTCGAGACAGAGGCCGAGGAAATCGATGAACATGATCTCGACGATCGGGCGGCGGCCGGTCATGGCGGCGCCGACACCGAGACCAACGATGATCTCCTCGCTGATCGGCGTGTCGCGGACGCGAAAGGGGCCGAACGTATCGAACAGGCCGCGCGACGCGCCGAAGGCACCGCCCGCGGGGCCGACGTCCTCGCCGATGAGAAACACCTTCTCGTCGCGCTCCATCTCCTCGCGCATCGCGTCGATGATGGCCCAGCAGTAAGTCTTGGTCGCCATGGTCGCTCCTCAGCGGGACATGAATGCGGACGGGGCGGTCACGCCGCAAACACCTTCGACAGCGCCGTCCGCGCCTCGGGCAGCGGGCTCTCGAGCGCGAAGACGATCGCATCGGCGACCTCGCCGGCCACCTCCTTCTCCAGTTCTGCAAGCCGCACCTCGGCGATGCCTCTGTCGTCGCTCAGGACCTTGCGGAAGCGCGCGACGGGGCAGTGCGCCTTCCACTCCGCCTCCTCCTCGCGGGTACGGTACTTACGCGGATCGCCTTCGAAGTGACCGCCCCAGCGATAGGTCTTGAGTTCGAGAAGGGTCGGGCCCTCGCCGGCGCGCGCCCGCGCCACCGCCCTTCCGGCAGCCTCGCGGACGGCAAGCACGTCGTTGCCGTCGACGATCTCGCCGGGCAGCCCGTAGCCGGCGGCGCGCAGCGCGATGTCGGGCTGGCCGACCGTGTCCTTGAAGGGTGTCATCTCGGCGTAGAGATTGTTTTCGCAGACCATGATGAGCGGCAGCTTCCAGGCCGCCGCAACGTTCATCGTCTCGGCGAAGGAGCCGTTGTTGCTCGCCCCCTCGCCGAAAAAGGCGACGGCCACGGCGCCCTTGCCGTCCATCTGCGCCGACAGGGCAGCGCCCGCCGCGATGGGAATGCCGCCGCCGACAATGCCATTGCCGCCCAGGATGCCGATCGACGGGTCAGCCGCGTGCATCTCGCCACCCCGGCCGCCGCAGACGCCGGTCGCCTTGCCCAGCATCTCGGCCATCATCGGCTTCAGCGCCATGCCCTTGGCCAGGTAGTGGCCGCGGCCGCGATGGTTCGACACGATCTGGTCGGTGTCGGTCAGCGCGTCGCATACGCCGACGGCGCAGGCCTCCTGGCCGAGATAGGAGTGGATGTATCCGGGAAACAGGTTCTTGGCGAACAGGTCGTTCAACTGCGCCTCGCACTCCCGGATGAGGAGAAGCCGGCGATAGGTGTCGAGAGGATCCTGGCTCATGGACGCCTCAATAAGACCGCGGCAGGCCGCATCCGACCTGCGCAATGAAGTTGCGGCTCATCTCGTTGGTGATCGGCGCGAAGATGAGCTGGCGGATGTCGCGGTAATAGCGCTGCATGTGGTATTCCATCGTGAAGCCATATCCGGCCAGCACGCGCATGCCGCGGTCCGTGGTGCGAAAGGCGGCCTCGGAGGCATAGTATTTCGCCATCGAGGCAGGCAGGGAGCAGTCCTCGCCGCGATCCTGCATCCACGCGGCCTTGTAGGTCATCAGCCGCGCCATCTCGATTTCGGTAAGGCTGTCCGCCAGGGGATGCTGGATGGCCTGGAACTGACCGATCGCCTTTCCGAAAGCCTTGCGCTCCTGCGCGTAGCGCACCGCGTCGTCGAGCGCCCCCTGCCCAAGCCCGACACAGGTCGCAGCGATGAAGATGCGCTCATTGTTCAGCGTGTCGAGGATCGCATGCCAACCACGGCCCTCGGCGCCGATGATGGCCGACTTGTGCACCCTGACGTCCCTGTACACGACCTCGTAGGAGTGGAGGAAGCGCGAGCCCAGCTTGTCGATCTTGTTCCAGGAGACGCCGGGCGTGTCCTTGTGAACAAGGAAGACGGTCAGTCCGCGCGAGGGCCGGTCGACCTGCCGTGTCGTCCGCGCAACGACGAAAAGCCAGGAGGCAATGTTGATGCCGGTGGTGAAGACCTTGGCGCCATTGATGACGTAGTGATCGCCATCCTGGACGGCGTAGGTCTTCATGGCGCCGAGAATGTCGGTGCCGCCGTCCGGCTCCGTCATGGAGAGCGCGAAATGGACCTGGCCGCTGGCGATCTTCGGCAGGAATTCGCGGCGATGGTCGTCGGTGCCGTGCCTCTCGATCGTCACCGCGCCAAAGGAAACGTCCAGGCCATAGGCAAGCGCGACCGTCGACGAATGGCGCGCAAGTTCCTCGAGGACGATCGTCTCCTCCATGACGCCGCCGCCGGAACCGCCGTACTCCTCGGGGATCGATGCACCCATGAGGCCGATCTGCGCCATCTTGTCGAGCAGGTCGGGCGGAAACTCGCCCTCCTTGTCCCATGCAGCAACCGCCTCCTTCGGCATCTCGCGTTCCACGAACCTGCGGGTCAGCTCCTGCAGTGCCTTCTGGTCTTCAGTGAACTCGAAATCCATTGCGCTCCCTCAATCGCGGCGATCGACGCCGTCGACCTGCGTCTGCGAGACGGTCCGGGCATGCTCGAAGGGAGTGCGAGGTCAGGAGCGCTGCGCCGTCGAGCAGCCGCCATCCCGCCAAGCCGACCTCCCAATGCCCAAAACCCTCCATTACTATGCGGTATCGTGTCTTACTATTTGGTATTCGTACCGGCGAACTGCATGACGGTCAAGACGACCTCGTGGAATTCCAGTCGGAAGAATCTGGAACTCGCATCCTGCCAGACCGCAAAACGGCTTGACGGGGCAACGTCGGATTTATATCAATACCATTTAGTACTTCATAATACCAATTGGTATAGACTGCACCGGGAGGCACCTGCGGCCATTCAAGGCGACGGGTCGGGCGCAAAAGGGAGAGAACCTATGAGCGAAGAGCAATTGCCCGCCTACACGACGCTGGGCCTGTCCTACCATGGGCGCATTGCGCGGATCATGCTGCAGCGCCCCGACAGGCTTAACGCGCTCAACCCGGAGATGCTTGAGGAGCTGCTGGACGCGCTTGGGCGCGTGCGCCGCCGCAAGGGCCTGAATGCGCTGTTCCTACTCGGTTCCGGCAGATTGTTTTCGGCCGGTGTGGACCTCGATACGCCATTCTTCATGGAACATGTCGAGGACGACTCGGTCTTCTCCGGCACGCGGCTGCTAAACTGGCAGCACGACGTGATCACATCGCTCTTCGAACAGGAGATCGTGACGATCGCGGGGATCAACGGCCACGCCTGCGGCGGCGGCGGCCTCGGCCTTGCCATGGCCTGCGATATGCGAATCAGCGTCCGCGCGGCGCGCTTCTGGATGGTGCCGCTGATGCTGGACGTGGTGCAGGACTTCGGCTTGAGCTGGCTGGCGCAGCGGGTCATCGGGCCGTCACGGGCCATGCAGATGGCGGTGCTCGGCCAGAAGATCGACGCCGAGACGGCGCTGAACTGGAGCCTGGTCAACGAACTCGTCGACGACCCGGACGCATTGGCTGTGCGCATGGACACGCTCGCCGCGCAGATCGACGGGATGGGATCGGACGCGCTGCGGATGATGAAGCTGATTCTCCGGAGCGGCGAGCGTAGCGAACTGCGCAACCAACTCGGCATGGAGGCAGTCGCAAACGGCCTGAACTTCCAGTCGGCGGAATTCCGGCAGAAGAAGTCAGCCTATCTCAACCAGCTCAGGGACGCGCGGAAATGAGCCTCGGAACGGGACGGACAATGCGCGCGGCGCGCCTCCACGAGGGACGCGAGGGGCGGGCTGAGTTGCGCTTGGACTTCGACGTTCCGGTGCCTTCGCCCGGCGAGGGCGAAGTCCTCCTCGCAGTGAAGGCTTGCGGCCTCAATCAGGTCGACCTGCTGACGCGAGACGGCCAGACGCCCAAGGAGGTGCCTCTGCCGCACATTTCCGGAACGGAGGTCGCGGGCGACATCGTCGCGCTCGGAGCCGGCGTGTCCGACTGGCGCGTCGGTGAGAGGGTGGTCGTCGATCCCATTATCGCATGCCGGCACTGCGCCTCCTGCATCCAGGGCAGGACAAACATGTGCCTGCAGAGCCGCGTCTTTGGCGTGCAGACTCAAGGCGGCTACGCCGAATATGTTGCAGCACCGGCACGGCAGCTCCTCGCTTTACCGGCCAATCTCGACTACATGTCCGCTGCCGCGATGGCGGTGACCGGCCCCACGGCCTGGCACATGCTCCGCACGCGCGCCAACCTCGTCATCGGCGAGGACGTGCTGGTTGTCGCCGCCGGTTCCGGGATCGGCGTGCTCGGCATGCAGATCGCCGCCGCGGCGGGAGCCCGCGTCATTGCGACGGCCGGCAGCGAAGACAAGATGCGCCGGGCGCTCGACATGGGTGCGGCCCTGGCGGTCAACCATAGCGACCCGTCCTGGCCGGAAAAGGTGCGGAGCTTCACAGGCGGACGCGGCGTCGACGTCGTGTTCGAGCATGTCGGGCAGGCCACCTGGGCGGGTAGCTTGCGGGCGCTCGCAAGGGGCGGGCGGCTGGTCACCTGCGGCGGACACTCCGGCTTCACCGTCGACATGAATCTGTGGCACCTGTTCGTAAAGGAACACACAATCATCGGTTCCTTCGCCGGAACGCGGCAGGACTTCCTCGACGTGATGCACCTAGCCGAACAGGGCACGCTGCGCCAGGTCGTGCAGGAGGTGTTTTCTCTGGGCGACGTTTCCAGGGCGCAGCAGCTCCTGAGCGAACGCAAGGTCTTCGGAAAGCTGATGCTCGATCCAACGCTGCAGTGACCCAGGGCGGTGGCGCTCCTGCTCCGGCGTCTCAAAGTCAGACGATTGTCCGCCGGACGATTGCAGACAGAGCCTCCCTGCCGAGGGCTTGATACCCTCGGCGTTCGTGATACCATCCGGTAAATAATGGAGACCACAGCGTCACATCTCGTCATTCGGGAGTTGGAAGACGCGGACCAAGGGGGAATGGAGGCGTCTCGACGGCCGCGGCCGGGGCCGCCGGATCAAGAAAAGCGCTGCCCGCACTGCTGCAGTCGACGTGAACCGGGCCGCCAGATCGATCGTTTCGATGTCGAAAAAGGGAGGAATGACAATATGATGAAGCGAAACCTGCGCCGTCTCGCGGCGGCCTGCATAGCCGCAACGGCGCTCGGCATTCTGCCGGCCCATGCAAAGGACCTGACGTTCTCGTCCGGTCTGCCGCGGACGCATTTCTGGGTCGGCGACCACATGGACGGGTTCGCCGACGTGATGGAGGAGCGGACAAACGGAGAGATCAAGTTCACCCGCTTCTACGGCGGCGAACTCGTTCGGGTCGGCGGCGAACTCGACGCACTGACCAACGGCACCATCGACGTCGCGGGCCCGCTTCTGGCGCCATATCACGAGGGCAGGTTCCCGCTCTCCGACGTAACCCAGTTGCCGATGAACAACACCAATGCCCGCATGGCGACGGAAGCATTCCAGGAGTTGATGGACTCCAAGGCGGAGGTCAAGCCGGGCTCCACCTTCTACGAGTACGAGATCGGCTCGAAGAATATCGTCGCCTGGCCGATTGGAGCGACGCCCGCCTTCGTCATCTCGACGACGGGCAAGGAACTGAAGACGCCGGCCGACTTCAAGGGTGTGCTGCTGCGCGCCGGCTCCGCGCTCCATACGATGGTGCTGGAGAACCTCGGCGCCACGCCGGTCTATATGCCGGGCACGCAGGCCTATGAGGCCATGTCGCGCGGCACGATCGACGGCATGACCAACAACATCGCCGACTGGTTCGCATACTCGTTCCAGGAAGTCCTGAAATACACGGTCAAGGACGCCAATCTCGGCCATTGGGAAAGCTACCTCGCGGTCTCCAACGCCACCTGGGATTCGTTTACCGACGAGCAGAAGCAGGCGTGGGACAAGGCGGCCCGCGAGAAGGCGCTCACCAACGCGGACTTCTGGGAGAAGAACCGTCTCGAGGTGATCGAGAAGACCACGCCCGCCGGCGCTAAGTACCCGTCGCTGAACGATATGTCCGATGAGACCAAGGCGTTCTTCGCCGAAGCGTCGCTTAAGACGTGGACCACGTGGATCGAGAAAAACGAGACGGCCGGCCATCCCGCGCGCGCCACCGCGAAGCTGTGGGCGGATCTGATGGCGGCCAAGGGCGCGGAACTGCCCACCGGCGTCTCCGAATACCTTAGCCGCTAAGGCAACGACCTGCCCGGCCGCCCTGCGGCCGGGCCTTCTCTCGTCCGGCTTCCCCAGGATGGTGCAATGACGACGGAAACGGTGATCATCCTTGTCGTGTCGTGGTTCACGATCTTCCTGCTGCTCGGCCAGTCGGTCGCAACGGTCATGCTGGGGGCGGGCCTGCTCGGCACGGTTCTTCTGAAGAACACGGCAGTCCTCAACGGCCTCGTCGGTCCGGACGTCTTCTTCACCACCTCGTCCTATACGCTCTCGATCATCCCGCTCTATCTGCTGATGGCGCAGGTGCTCGTGAAGGGGGGCGTCTTCCTCGACCTCTTCAGGGTGGGACACCGTCTGGCCGGCTACCGCCGCTTCCCGCTCGGCGTCGCCACGATCATGACCGGCGGGATGCTCGGCGCCGTGTCCGGCTCGGGCGCGGCGAGCGCCGCGGCGATCTCGACGCTTGCAACCCCCGAGCTCCAGCGCGTGGGCTATTCGCGCGAGTTCGCGGTCGCGGTCGCGGCTGTCGCCGGCTCCTTGTCCGTCGTCATCCCGCCGAGCCTGCTGGTGATGATATACGGCTCCGTGACCGGCGCTCCGATCGGCAAGCTGTTCATGGGCTCGATCGGCCCGAGCGTGCTCTGCATCCTCGTCTACATCCTCTGTCTCTGGCTTTTCGGCGGCAAGCCGCAGGTCACCTCGGCCCAGCTGCGCCAGGACGCCATTGCCGAGCCGATCATCACCAGACGGTCCGTCGTCGCGGCCATCTTCGTCGTCACGCTGATGACGATCGTGTTCGGCACCATCTATGGCGGCGTGGTGACGGTGGGCGAGGCCGGCGCCATCGGCGCCTTCACGGCACTTGTCGGCATGATCGCCATGCGACGCGTGACACTGGCCGACATCGGCCAGGCGCTGGTCGATTCCGTCAAGATCTCGGCCATGCTGACCATGCTCCTGGTCGCGGCGCAGATCTTCTCGCGGTTCCTGTCCTTCTCGCGAATCCCCGCGGAACTGCTGCAGATGGCCGCACCGCTGATCGACCAGCCGGAACTGCTGGTCGTCGTCATCATGCTCGGCTTCTTCATCGCCGGCATGGCGCTCGAGGAGATCACCATCATCGTTCTGTCGGTGCCGCTTCTGCTGCCCATGGTGGAGGCCGCCGGCATCGACCCGATCTGGTTCGGCGTCGTGAGCTGCTACGTCATCTCGCTGGGCCTGCTGACGCCACCAGTCGGCCTGGTCGCATTCTCGGCTGCGACCGCGGCGAGGACACCGGTCGGCCCGGTGTTCAGGATCGCCCTGAACTTCACCATGGTCGCGGTCGTCCTCGTCGTCGGCAGCCTGATGGTCTTCCCGCAGATCGTCACCTGGCTCCCCAGCCACCTGAAGTGAAGGACAGGACCATGCGTATCTGGGACACGATCTGGAAGTTTCAGTGGGGTCTGGCATCGATCGGCGGCGGCATCTGCCTGCTTTTGATGATGCTGATAACCGTGGTCAGCGTCTTCGGCCGCTACGTGCTGCAGATGGACCTCGTGCCCGGCGCCTTCAACATCATCGAGCGTGTGCTGTTCCCGCTGATGGTGTTCTGGGCGCTGCCGATCGCACACCGCGAAGGCATCTTCCCGCAGTTGGAGGCGATCCCCGCCATGCTGAGCCCGTTCTGGCGAGCGGTGGTCGGTCTGGTGGTGCTTGTCGTGGAGATCCTGGTCTACGGGGCAACCCTCTGGTTTCTCTCCCGCTTCAGCTGGGGAGCCTTCGTCGACGGAAGGTCGCTGCAGATCGCCACCTTCTACTGGCCGATGTGGCCGGTGTTGATCATGGCGCCGCTGGCGCTCGTCATGATACTGCTGGAAACCGGCAGGCTCGTCGCGCGCGACGTCGGCATCGTGCTCGGCAAGACCCCTCCGCCATCGGCAGGCTACGGCACGACCGCGCACGCGCCGGACATCATCTAGCGTGCGTCGCGATCTATGAATCGATTGTGGTGTGACGTGTGCGTTTTGTGGTGCTTAGCGCACTGAGACCGGCTTCTTCAGCGTCTTCAGCAGCGCCTTATGCATCACCTCGTTGCCGGCAACGATCGAGCCGTTGTCGAACATGCCTTGCCCGCCGTCGAAGTCCGACACGAAGCCGCCTGCCTCGCGGATGAGCAGTACGCCGGCGGCGATGTCCCACGGATGCAGCGGGTCTTCCCAGAAGCCGTCGAGACGGCCGGCAGCGACATAGGCTAGGTCGAGCGAGGCGGCGCCGAGACGGCGGATGCCAGCCGTTTCACCCATGACGTTGCGCAGTTGGACCAGATAGTTGCCGTGGTGGCCGAGGCCGAGATGTGGCACGCCGGTGCCGATCACGGCGTCCGACAGTTTGGCGCGCGCCGCGACGCGCAGGCGGCGGTCGTTAAGGAAGGCGCCGCCGCCGCGCTCGGCGGTGTAGAGCTCGTCCATCGCCGGATTGTAGATGACGCCGGCAACCAATTGGCCCTGCCGTTCAAGCGCGATCGAGACGGCGAAGATCGGCAGGCCGTGCAGGAAATTGGTAGTGCCGTCGAGCGGGTCGACAATCCAGCGGTGCTGGTCGTCCTCGCCGGCGATCGCGCCGCGCTCCTCCATCAGGAAGCCGTAGCCGGGGCGCGCCTTCGACAATTCGGCGAAGACGATGTCTTCCGCCTTGCGGTCGGCCTGGCTGACATAGTCGCCCGGGCCCTTCAGCGAGACCTGCAGGTTCTGCACCTCGCCGAAGTCGCGCGACAGCGAACGTCCGGCTTTCATAGCGGCCTGGACCATGACGTTTAGAAGGGCTGAACGTGCCATTTATTGCTTCACTGTCCTTGAATTTGGATCTTCCGGGGATCTTACGAGACGCTGGTAGTCCTCCACAATTATTGGACCCATATCGTCCCTCGGAGGGGTCACGTAAAAATAATCATCCATCCGCAATTCCCAGAAGACATCCCCATAGACATGGAAGAAGCCCGTCATCTTATCGCGATTGACCTCAAACAAAGCAAAATCGCCATCCAGAGTGCAGAAAACAACGATGACGTCGAAGCCGTCGTTCATCCACACCTGAAACCATCGATGGTTCTCCAAGATATGAGTCTTCTGCTCCGAGCTTAACGGCACGGGCCCTCCCTAGTCGGCGCGGCGCAGATAGGCGACTTCGTTGGTGTCGACCAAAATGCGCTCGCCGGCTTCGATGAAGGGCGGCACCATGACCCGGATGCCGTTTTCCAGGATGGCCGGCTTGTAGGACGAGGCGGCGGTCTGGCCTCTCACCACGGGGTCGGCCTCGGCGATGGCCAGCACCACCTGGTCGGGCAGCTTGATGCCGATCGGCCGCTCCTGGTAGAGCTGAACCGTCACCATCATGCCGTCCTGCAGGAAGGCGGCTCGGTCGCCGACGAAATCCTTCTGCAATTCGAGCTGCTCGTAGCTCTCGGTGTCCATGAAGATCAGCGCTTCTCCCTGCTCGTAGAGGAACGAAAAATCCTTCAGCTCGAGCTGGACCTGTTCGACCGTCTCAGCCGAGCGGAAACGTTCGTTCAGCTTCGTGCCGTTGATCAGGTTCTTCAGCTCGACCTGGTTGTAGGCGCCACCCTTGCCGGGTTTCACCGTGTTGGTCTTGACCGCGGCCCACAGGCCGCCCTGGTGCTCAATGACGCTGCCCGGACGGATTTCGTTGCCGTTGATCTTGGCCATACTCGGTTTTCCGGAAGGAGGGTTTTCGCCGATGCGGCGAATTTCGTGGCCTCCATGACCATAAAACGGCTGGAGAGGCAAGGGATTGAGGCGATGTCGCCCTATCTCAGCCGGTTCGCCCGCTCCAGCGCCGCCTTGATCTCTTCGTCGGTGAGGCCGTCGAAGAAATCCTCCATCATCGGGTCGACCAGGCCGGCGCGGCGGGCGAGCATGTACCAGGCGGCGGCGGCGGCATTGTCCGGCTCGGTGCCGATGCCTTGCATGTAAAGCTTGGCGACCTCGTTCTGGGCGGCGACATTGCCGCCGCGCGCCGCGCGCAGCAGCCAGGCGAAACCTTCCGTGCGCTTCCTCTCGCCGCCGCGGCCCGCCATCATCCAACGCCCGAGATCGAGTTGCGCCGTATCGAAATTCTGGCGGGCGGCAAGGAACAGAAAGCGGCGGGCCTCGACGTCGTCCTTGCGTTCGCCGCCGGTGCCGTTGGCGTAGACCTGCGACATCGCATATTGCGCATCGGCGAGCCCGGCATCGGCAGCCCGTCGATAATAGGACACCGCCTTCTTCAGGCCGCGCTCGTCCGGCTCGCGTCTCACCAGCATCTGGGCGAAATTGAACTGGGCGAGACGGTTGCCGGCCTCGGCGGCCGCCTGCATCAGCGCGTAGGCCTCCTTCTCGTCCTTCTTGACGAAGCGCCCGTCGAGCAGCAGCAGCGCATACTGGAACTGCGCTTCGGGGACGCCTTGCTCGGAGGCCAGCGCGTACCACCCCGCGGCTTTGGCGTCGTCCCGGCGCATGCCGAGGCCGCGCGACAGGATTTCGGCCACCAGCGTCTGCGCCGCGGGGTCGCCGTTCTCGGCGCGCGGCAGGGCAAGATTGTAGGCGGTGATGTAAAGCCCGCGCTGGAAAGCGCCATAGGCCGGGTCCGGCTGCTTGGCCCCGAACCGTTCCGGATCGACATCGCCGTCGCGCGTCAGACCGCCGGAGAACCGCTTCGGGTCGGCCGGCTTCAACGTGACGGCGTCGTCTTTCGTTTCGACCGCGGGCGGCGGAACCGCGGCGGCCGGCAGAACGGAGACAAGCAGCGCCATCAGCATCCATCTGATCGAAGACACGACCTAGTCCTCGAACGGCGGAGCGACATTGTCGAGGATGTCGTTGGCGCGCGCGATGGCGGAGCGCGGATCGACGCCTTCGCCGAACACCGCGCTGGAGAGCGCCACGAAATCCGCACCGGTGGCCGCGACTGCCTCCACGGAGGCAATATCGGAGCCGCCGAGCACGATGCAGGGGATCTGAACCACGCCGGCCCACCAGGACCCTAGCGACAGGTTGCGGCGGTGCGGCTCCGGTTTGTTGTCGAAACCGAAGCGGCCGAAGAAGATGTAGTCCGGCTGGGTCTCGCCGAGCTCCAGCGCGTCGTCGCGGGTTGTCGCGCCGCCGGCCCCGACGATCAGCTTCCCCTGCCAGCGCTCTGTCGCCTGCCGCAACTCGTCCTTGCGGGTTTCGAGATGGATGCCGTCGGCGCCCACCCGGCCGGCAATGCGTGTGTCGTCTGCGACGATGGCGGCAATCCCCGCGGCCTGGGCAATCCGCACGATCGGCTCGGCAAAATCCTGGAACGACGCTTCGTCGCCGCGTGCGGGTATGATCAGCGATGCGACATCGCCGCCGGCCGCTGCTTCGAGCAGCCGCGGGCCGAAACGCTCGGCGCTTTCGTCGGCCGGTGCGATCAGCACGACACGGCAGCGGTTGAGAGGCGATCTGTCAGTCATGTCGGTGCGGCGGCCGCCCATCTGGAATTCGTGGAGATAATCCGGAAGCGCAGCCATGCCGCGCGATCTTGGTTGGATTTTGGCATAAACGAGGCGGCCGCATTTGAACAGGCGCTATCGCCAAAGCCGGCGCGGCGCGCTATGGCACGCCTTCGTACCAAGGCCTTCCGCATGATCCCTCTCCTGACCGACCCGTGGTTCTACGCCGTCGCAGTCCCGGCCGTGATCCTGGTCGGCCTGTCGAAGGGCGGCTTCGGCGGTTCGGTGGGTTTCGTCGGCGTGCCGTTGATGGCGCTGACGATGTCGCCGGTGCAGGCGGCGGCGATCCTGCTGCCGATCCTGGTGCTGTCCGACATGGTGTCGCTGTGGAGCTGGCGCGGCGTGTTCGACCGCGAAGTGCTACGGTCGATGCTGCCGGGCTCGCTGGTCGGCATCGGTGCCGGCTGGCTGACCGCCGCGCTCGTGACGGCGGACATGGTGCGCCTCATCGTCGGCGCGGTGGCGCTGGTGTTCGTGCTGCGCTGGGCCTTCCAGCAGATCCGCCACGGCGCCGCCCACAAGGCGCAACGCAACCGCGTGCTCGCGGCGTTCTGGGGCACGGTGGCCGGCTTCACCAGCTTTGTCGCCCATGTCGGCGGACCACCCTTCCAGGTCTACGCGCTGCCGCTCAAGCTCGATCCAAAGGTGTTGACCGGCACCGCCGCAATTTTCTTTGCCGTCAGCAATGCGGTCAAGCTGATCCCGTATTTCGCCCTCGGCCAGTTCGATACGGCCAACCTCTCCGCCTCTGCCGTGCTGATGCCGATCGCGCCGCTGGCGACGCTGGCCGGCGCCTGGCTGGTGCGCCGCATGCGACCGGAGATCTTTTATCCGTTCACCTACGCGACGGTGGGACTGATCGCCGTCAAGCTGCTTTGGGACAGCTCGGCGCAGTTGTTCTAGCTGCCCTCTTCCCGGTGGAAGCCGCAGGACACCGGAACCTTTGCGTTCCGCGGCTTCGACCAAGATTCCACGTTGCCACGCTGCCTTTTGGCTCCGGCAATGGAACGCCAGACTTCGGCGATGAAAAAGCATCGGCAATATTATTTCGGTCAATCGCCCAGAGCAGCCCGGAACCTGCCGAGTTCATCCTGCGTGATCTGCGCCACCTCTCCTTCGCCAGGATATCCGCCCGAAGTCACTTCGGCGCGAAAGCCGGAAAGAGCCCTGACCCGCTCGTCGCGAACCTGCTGATGCAGCGAGGCGAGATCGCCCCAGGCACGGGCATGGCGCGGTAGGCGTTGTGCTTCGCCGCATATGTCGGAGGTGAAGAGGAAGATCACGTCGGCGTCGGGGCCGGAGCCGAGCGAAACGGTGACGAGGCCCGTGCGCCGGTTGATCTCGGCCATGACCGCCGCCGGGATGACCTCGCATTCGACGGCGAAGGCGCCGGCGTCCTCCAGCCGGCGGAAACGGTCGAAGAGTTCCATCGCCTCATCGGCCGTCTTGCCGACGGCGCGAACACCGCCGACCCAGGTCGATTTGCGCGGCACGAAACCGAGATGACCCATGACGGGGATCTGCTCGGCCGCAAGCATCTTCACCGTATCCCAGCCGCGCCCGGTGATCACGGCATCCGCGCCGGCGACGATGGCCGAGAAGGCGGTACGCAGGACTTCTTCTGCCGTGATCGCGTCGGCAAAACCGAGTGCTGCGGTGACGAAGACCTTTTTTGAGCCTTCGCGCACCTTCGGCACGTTGACCGCGCGGCAGACCACCATCTCGACGCCTGCCGCTTCCGCCGCCGCCGCTTCGTCGGCGGTCTCGGCGGTCACCTGCGCGGCGCGCCGGCCAGTTCCCTTCAGGGCACGCAGCCCAGCGACGGTGACGCTGCGCTCAACCTCGCGGCCGCCGAAATCGAAAATGCGGGGCATTGTGATGATCCCTCTCGTTTCTTCCAACACCCCTCATCCGACCTCGCTTCGCGAGGTCACCTTCTCCCACAAGGGGAGAAGGGGGAGTTTCGCGCCTACGCCTCAGCAAATCTCCAGCGTTGACGATTGGCAGAGGCGGTGCGGCAGCGCTTTACCTTCTCCCCTTGTGGGAGAAGGTGGCCTCGCGAAGCGAGGTCGGATGAGGGGTGTTCCAGCCTGGCATCGACCGGCGCGAGCGAGGCGGAAGTTCAATCCGTCACTTCATCTTCTTCGCATAATAGTCGGGCGCGACCACACCGGGCTTGGAAAACCATTTCGGCACGTCGACACCGGAATAGAGCAGGATATTGCCCCACGGATCGAAGGCGCCGGTGCGCACGATGACCTTGGCCTTGGCCGCCATCTCGCCCAGAATCGTCTCGTGCTTGATCGGCGCGTGCTCGGCGTCGGCGAACAGGCGCTTCACCTTCTCCAGTAGCGGCGCGTTATGAGCGGGCAGCGTGTCTGCATACGACACCTTCTCGGCGATGAAATTCTCGGCGATCGGGGTAAGCACCGTCTCCAGGTCCGGCACGTCGGGCGAAATCGCGAGATCGATGCGCCAGGCGCTGGACGGGATCGGAAAGCCGGCGTCGCAGATGATCATCAGGTCGCCATGACCCATCGAGGCGATGGCGTGGGAAAGCTCGGCATTGAGCAGTTTGTTGCGGTTCACGGTTTTTCCTTCCATGTGGTTTCGAGCGCGCGGGCATATAGGACATCGGCGCTGGCGCGATAGGGCAGGCCGGGGATGACGCCGAGTTTGGTGCAGGCGATGCCGCCGCAGACGACGCCGAAGCGCACGGCGTCGACGATATCGCGCCCTTCGGCCAGCGCAACCGCGAAGCCGGAATTGAAGGCATCGCCCGCGCCGGTGGTGTCGACCACCTCGACCGGCACTGCGGGAACCATAATGTCGAGATCGTCGGTGAGGATCAGCGCACCGGCGCGGCCGAGCGTGACGACGACGTTTTTGACGCCGCGCCGGCGCAACTCGCCGGCCAGTTCGCGCGACGAGCGCGGATCGTCGGCGGGCAGGCCGAGAAGGATGCGCAACTCACTTTCGTTGGGCGTCAGATAATCGACGGAAGCAAAGATGCTGTCCGGCAAGGCGCGCGCGGGCGCGGGGTTGAGGATGGTTTTCGCGCCGTGCTTGCGGCCAAGCTCCATGGCCCGCGAGGCCGCCTCGGTCGGCACTTCCAGCACGGTCATCATCACGTCGCTGCCGGCGATTCGGCGTTCGGCGGCGTCCACGGCTTTGGCGTCCAGAAGTTCGTTCGCCCCCATGTCGAGGATGATGAAATTCTCACCCTTGTCGTTGAGGATGATGAAGCCGACGCCGGTGGCGCGCTCGGTCTTCGTCAGCACGAATTCGGTGTCGACGCCCTCGGCAGCATAGAGATCGGTGGCGATGCCGGCGAGCTTGTCGGTGCCGATATAGGCGACGAGGCCGGAAGAGGCGCCCAGCCGTGCGGTGCCGACAGCCTGGTTCGAGCCCTTGCCGCCCGGCCCCATGTCGAAATCGGTGCCGAGCATGGTCTCGCCGAAGATCGGCAGTTTTGGCGCGCGCATGGTCAGGCCGACCGCGAAACTGCCGACGATGGTGATGTTGGGTTTTTTCATAGTTTGCTTACCGCCAAAGTCGGAGATTGCGCGAGGTCGGCAAAGCAGCGAAATCCTGGGACAGTTTACTTAATTCCGCCCCGCGCACAGGCGCGGAAAACGAACTGACCGGAATTAAGTAAACTGTCCCCGGATTTCTCACGACGCCATCGCCCGCGCCAAAATACCTTGCTCGTCGATGCCGGCGCCAGTCAGTTCGCCGGAAATGCGCCCCGCCCGCATGACCAGCACGCGCTCGGCGTTGAGGATCAGTTCGGGTATCTCGGACGAGATCATGACTACGGCGACGCCCTCGCCGGCAATGCCGCGCAGGATCGAATAGATCTCCGCCTTGGCGCCGACGTCGATGCCACGCGTCGGCTCGTGCAGGACGAGCAAGCGCGGATTGGTGACCAGGCTGCGTCCGAGGATGATCTTTTGCTGGTTGCCGCCGGACAGCGTGGCGAGCTTCTGGCCGAGATGCGAGATGCGCGCGTCGAGCCGCGCCACCTGGGCGCGCGCCTCGCGGCGGATCGCGCCGCGGCGCAAAAAACCCGACATGGAAAAGCGCGGCAGCGAGGCCGAGACGACATTGTCGGCGACGCTCATCGACAGCAGCCCGCCGGCGCCGCGCCGGTCGGCCGGCACGAAGGACATGCCGCCGCGGATCGAGGCCAGCGGATCGGCGGGACGCAGTTCGGCACCGTCGATAGCGACACGGCCTTGACGGTCGACCAGCCCGAACAGCGCTTCGCCCAGCCCGTCCTTGCCGGAATCCGGCAGGCCGCCGATGCCGAGGATTTCCCCGGCGCGGACCCTGAAGGAGATGTTATCGAGGCCGGGCGCGGTCAGGCTTTCGACCGAAAGCACGACGTCGTTGTCAACGGACCGGCCCTCCGCCTGCATCGACCATGGCACGGTCGCGCCGAGATCGCGGCCGACCATGGCGCGGATCAGACGGTCCTCGGATACATCCTCATTGACGATGGTCTCGATGGTGTGTCCGTCGCGCATGACCGTGATGCGATCGGCCAGGTCGATCACTTCGCTGAGGTGATGCGAGACGTAGATGACGGTGACGCCGTCGGCGCGAAGCTGGCGGACGACCTCGAACAGGCGGTCGCTTTCGCGCCTGGACAGCGCCGAGTTGGGCTCGTCCAGCACCAGCAGCCGGGCGTTCTGGCGAATGGCGCGAGCGATCTCGACAAGCTGCATCTCGGCGACCGATAGCCGGCTAACTTTGGTGTCCGGATTGAGCGTGCCCATGCCCAGCCGCGCCAGCGCGGCGCGCGCCTCGCGTCGCATGGTTTCACGCGGAACGAGAGAGGTCACCGAGCGGGCGGCCATGTCCGACATCATGATGTTGTCGGCGATGGTGAGTGTCGGGCAGAGTGCCAGTTCCTGGTAGACCACGGTGATGCCGGCGGCGCGGCTGACCAGCGGGGACGAAATCACGGTTGCCTTGCCGTCGACAAAAATCTCGCCGCCGTCCGGCTGATGGTCGCCGGCGAGAATGTTCATCAGCGTCGACTTGCCGGCGCCGTTCTCGCCGATGACGGCATGCACCTCGCCGGCGCGGAAGTCGATCGAGATCCGGTCGAGTGCCAGGACGCCGGGGAACCGCTTGGTTACCCCGGCAATCCGGACGATCGCATCTTGGGAGGATGGATGGGTCATACGCTGTTGTCGTTGGCAATTGGCTTACCCTCCCCCTTGTGGGGAGGGTCGCGGAGAGAACCGAGCGGAACGCGAGGTTTTCGGCGCGGGGTGGGGGTCTTCGAGGATAAGTTCTATCCGCAAGTACCCCCACCCCGGCTCGCTCAACTCCACTTCGTTGCGTTGGCTCGCCGACCCTCCCCTCAACGGGGAGGGTTAGGCCAGCGCTACTTCTTCGCCACCTCGCCAATATTCTCCTTGGTGTAAATGCCGACGCCGGTGTCGAGGTTGTCGATGGTCTCGCCCTTGATGAATTTCGCCAAGAGGTCCACGGCGGCATAACCCTGCTTTTCCGGTGCCTGGTCGATGGTCGCCTGGATATTGCCGCTTTCGACGAGGCCGACCGTCTGGTCGAGCAGGTCGAAGCCGACGACCTTGACCTTGTCGGCGGCCTTGTTGCGCTCGACCCAGGTGCCGGCGGCGGGCGTCGAGCAGCATTCCAGCGACAGGATGCCGGTGACGGTCGGGTTGGCGAGCATGGCGTTCTCGATCGCCGAATAGATCTCCTGCGGGTCGGTGCCGGTGTTGAGGGTCTGGATGACCTCGATGCCCCCCTCGGCGGCGAGCGCCTCGCGCGCGCCCTTTTCGCGGTCGAGCGACCACTGCGCGGCGGCGTCGATGGTGGTGATCATCACCTTGCCCTTGCCGCCCAGCGTCGTGGCCATCAGCTTGCCGGCCTCGCGGCCGGACTGGACAAGATCCTGGCCAGCGAAGGCGAGACGCTTGCTGTCCGGATTGTCGGTGTTGAAGGTCACCACCGGAATGCCCGCGGCGAGCACGCGGTCGATCAGCGGCGCCAGCGCGTCGGTGGAGACCGACGAGATGGCGAGGCCGTCGATCTTGCCAATCAGCGTCTCGATTTCGCTGATCTGGCCGTCTGCGTCCGCTCCGACCGGGCCGATGAAATTCGCATTGACCTTGTCGGCCTCGGCCGCCTTGGCGACGCCGGCCTTCATGAAGGGCGCGAACTCGTTGGAGACGTCATGGTAGGAAACGTAGATGTCGAGCGGCGTGCCGGCCGCGACCTTCGACTTGATGCGTTCGGCCAGCGGAAAGTCGGCCGGCTTGGATTCGGCATGGGCGTATTGCAGCGGCACCAGGCCGAGCGCCGCGGCCAGGAAAAGATGTCTTGCTTTCATGGATAGTCCTCCCTTTTGAAATCGTGGTGGTCGTGTTCAGGCCCGCTTGCGCATCGTCCATTTGTCGATGCCGACGGCGATGATGATGACGAGGCCGATCATCAGCTCCTGCACGAAGGGCGAGACGCCCATCAGCACGAGGCCGTTGCGCATGACGCCGATGATCAGCACGCCGAGAATGGTGCCCAAAATGGTGCCCTCGCCGCCCGACAGCGACGCCCCGCCGACGATGGTCGCGGCGATGACGTCGAGTTCCAGCCCGAGGCCGGTGCGGCCCGCCTGGCCGCTTGGCAGGAAGGCGAGGCTCAATATCCCGGCGAAGGCGGCGAGCACGCCCATCAGCACGAAGGCCCAGATCTTTACGGTATTGACCGAAATGCCGGAAACGCGCGCCGCCTTGGCGCTGCCGCCGACGGCGAAAACGCGAAAGCCGAAATTGGTATAGGACAGCACGATCCAGGCGAGTGCCGCGATGACGATGAAGAAAACGAGCTGCATCGGCACGACACCGAACAAATAGCCCTGGCCCATATAGCTGAAGGTTTCGAGCACGCCGGCATCCGCGCCGTTGCGCACGTTGACGGTGACCGGCTGGCCGTTGGTGAGGATGAGCGCCGCGCCGCGCACGATCGACAGCATGCCGAGCGTGGCGATCAGCGAAGGCAGGCGGCCATAGGTCGAAAGCACGCCGTTGATCAGCCCGATCGCCATGCCGGTGAGCAGGCCGACGCAGATGGCAGGGAAAAGCGCCCATCCGGCGATGATCAGCATGCCGGTGGCAAGGCCCGAGAACGCATAGGTCGAGCCGACCGAAAGGTCGACCTCGCCCGAGATCAGCACGAAGGTCATGCCGACGGCCATGATGCCGAGCAGCGACACCTGGCGGCCGACATTCAGGAGATTGGTGGAGGTCAGAAAGCCGTCGGTCGCGATCGCGAGAAACAGGCAAAGCACCAGCAGCGCGAAAAACACGCCTGTCTCGCGTGCGCGCAAAAGCCTCGACAGCGAAAATCGGTCCACGGCAGGCGCGCGCGCGCCGGTCCTGACCGCATCGGCCATAAGATGTCCTCCCGTTGGGTCCGGCGGGCGTTTTGGTAGCGCCGCCGTGCCTTACTCACTCAGGTCGAAAAGTCCGGGCGAGCTCCTGCCGGACTTTGCGGTTATTCCGCCGCTCAGGCGGCCTTTTCCGGCAGCATGCGGAAGGTGCCGGCCGGCACCTTCTTCAAGGCCTCGTAGTTTCCATAGTCGCGCACCCGTTTGAACGGCGCGTTCTCGACCGCATTGTAGGAGCTGATGTAACCCCAGCGGTATGTGTCGGAACGGTTCGCATCCGAACGGTGCAGCAGATTGCCGTCGAAGACCAGCGCGTCGCCGGCTTCCATCTCGACATAAATGTGTTCGTAGCGTTTCAGCGCAGCTTCGAGATGTTCCTGCTCGACATTGGTCTGGCCGTCCTCGCGGATGTGATTGAGCCGGCCGAGCTTGTGCGTGCCCTTGAGCACCTGAAGGCAGCCATTCTCTTTCGTCGCCTTGTCGAGCGCCAGATAGATGCTCATCATTTCCGGCGCGAGGCAGCCGTAATTGTACCAGTAGCCGAAATCCTGGTGCCATTCCCAGGCGCCGCCCTCGTTGGGCTGCTTCATCGTCATCTTGTGGCTGTAGAGATAGATCGGCTTGCCGACGGCGTCCTCGGCGAGGTCGACCATGCGCTCGTCGCGGGCGAGGTATCCGTATTGGTCGTCCTCGGCCGTATTCCACATCTTGAGAAGGGTCGTCTTGCCCTCCTTGTCGCCCTTCTGCATGACCGCGCCGGACTTGTTTTCGGCCTCAAGCTGCGCACGGGCACGGTCGCGGAACAGGTCGACTTCGTCCTTGGACAGAAGCCCCTTGCGGATGATGTATCCGTCGCGAGCGTAAAGCTCGGCTTCCTCTTTGGTCATCGCAAGCATCGGACTTCTCCCTGGCATGCACGAGCGCTTCGCCCGGAGGGCGCAGAACCAGCCGCGAAAAGCTCGAAATCCCTGCTTTCCCGACGTCCCGGAGAGTTTCCTCAAACTCTCGGCGGTTAGATTACGTCCGCTTGCAAACTAGGGAAATGGACAAACGGAACGCAGCTTTTGTATAAAACGCGCATGACTACGAAAACCACCTTTCTCGAAAGCCTGCACTACGTTCCGGAAGCCGGATGGACCCGCTCGGCACTTACCGTGCTGCGCGCCGGCAAGGTGGCCGCCGCACCCGACTACCGTGTCGCCCGCACTGCCCATCAGGGACAGGACATCATCTATTGCCTGGCCGGCAACGGCTTTGTGGAAACGCTGGGCCAGCGTGTGGCGGTCGGGCCCGGCCAGCTCGCCTGGATCGCCAACGAAGCGCCGCACGCCCATGAAGCCGATCCAGAGGCACCGTGGACGGTGCTGTGGTTCCGCTTCGATGGACCTAATCCGGCGGCATTGCGCGAAAAACTGTTCGGTGACGGTTTTCCGCATGTCGCCTTCGCCGATGGCACCCATCCGGGACCGTGGTTCGAAAAGCTATTTGCAGCGCTGCGGCGGCGCGATCCTGGACTGGACCTGCGGCTCAACCATCTGGTCGCGGAGTTTTTGACGATGATCGACCACGCGGTGGCGGGAACAGCCGCGCACGACTTTCCCGCGCCGCTCGCCGCCGCGCTTGGAGCGATGCGCGCCAATCTCGGCCTGTCATGGAGCGCAGCGGACCTTTCCGGCGCGAGCGGCCTCGGCCAATCGCAGATGAGGCGGCTGTTTCAAAAACATCTGCGCACCAGCCCCCGCCAATGGCTGATCCGCGAGCGCCTGATGCAGGCGCAGTCGCTTCTGCTGGAAAACGATGCGCCGCTGGCCGAGATCGCCGACCTCTGCGGCTTCTGCGACGTCTATCATTTCGGCCGCGAGTTCAAACGCTCGGTCGGCATCGCGCCGGCGGCGTGGCGCAAGAGCGAAGTCGGCGCGCGCCCGGCGGGAAAGATTAGCGTTGCGGAGGTGGCTTGAGGTCTGGATTGGGTAGATTGCGGACTGGCAGCATTTAGTATCCTTTCATCGACAATGGACATCCAGGAAATGAGGGGACCATGCCAGAGTTCATGGGCAAGACAATCACCCGGGCACAACAAAGCGCAAGGATTGCCTATAGAAAGGCGCTTCTAAAAGCAGTTCGGATTACGGCGAAAGGGTCAAGCTGGCGCTCCATCGAAGGATGTCTTTTCCAAGAAAGGTCTGGTTGGTTCGTCAGCGTAATCCCTTCAGTATACATCTTTGAAGAGGTCACAAAGGCGACCGTGTTTGCAAAGCCAATGGCCATCGATCCTTTTTTTGGGAGATTGTGGGCGCGCCGCAAAACCAACGCGCGCCGCTTTCATTCCGTTTAGGCGGCGCGTGGGTGTGTATGCCACCCGAATTTACAGAGGTAGAAGTACCCGAACAGGGCGAAGCAAGCGCCATCGCCGCGCGTCTATTGACGATTGCGGATGCACAACTCGAGCGTGTCGTAGGGTCATGGACTCCGCACGATTTCCTCGCGCTATGCGTCGAGCATGGCGCGGCACGCTATCTTTCGTGTGTTGTAGCGATGCTTGTCGCGACGGGCCGAGATGAAGAAGCTCTAATAGCTTGTGAGAACGCAATTACGGAAGACCGGGCTGGCGGCTTTTTCGCGCCGGAAGGCACATTCTCAGAAATGGCGCGGAAGTGGCTTAAAGCAAGGATTTCTCTCCGCATGGCAATTGAACGTCCGATTTAAAAGACTGCCTTCAGTCAGCCGGTTTGACCAAATAGGGACCGGCCGCAGCCGAACTCGCCAGCCGATAGCCCTTACGCAGCCGCGATAGCCTCGCGGACATAAGCGCGCCAGCCCCCGTAATGCGAAATGTCGGTCGCCCCATGCAATCCGGCGGTTTCCACCAGAAAACCCTTGCAGGCCGAACCGTCTTGGAGGTCGAGCGAGCCAATGCCGAGCGGCGCCGGTATGGCCGCAACGAAGCGACCGAACGAAGCCGGATCGAGACGCCAGATCTCGACCTCGATGGATTCGCCGCCGTCGGTCGTGCGCACAAGGCCGGGTTTCGGCACTTTCTGGCCGACCAGAGCGTAGAGCCTGTAGGAGGCGGCGGTGCGCGTCGTCCGGCAGAAGTGTGCGCCAAGGTCCTGGAGTTGCCAGTTCAGCGGCATGCCGGATAGATGCGCGCCGACGACGGCCAGTTCGATGCCGTCGGCGGGCTCGGCCGACTTTTCCCGAACGGCGGGAAGCGGCCAGCCGGTGGCGCCGAGCGTGACGCCGGCAAGCGCATGCACCTGCTCGGCAAGCGACGCGACAAGCCCGTCCTTGCCCGCCGTGGCAAGCAGGGTGACACTCATCGGCAGCCCGTCGGATCGTTTGCCTGAAGGTACGGCAATGCCGCACATGTCGAGCAGGTTGACGAAATTGGTGTAGGTGCCGTTGCGGCTGTTGGTGACGACCGGGTCGGCCAGCACCGCGTCGACCGTGTAATGCGTCGGCGCGGTCGGCACGCAGATCAGGTCGACCGAGGCAATCAGCGGCGCCAATTTCGCCTTGTAGGCCTGCAGCGCATAAAGGCCGCGAAACGCATCCGCCGCCGACAGTTTCCGCGCTGCGCCGATGATCTTTGCCGTCACCGGATGCATGTCGGCCTCATGCGTGTCCATGAAGCCGGCGATCGCCGCGTAGCGTTCGGCCACCCAGGCGCCTTCATAGAGAAGATTGGCGGTGTTGTAGAAATCGCCGAAAGGCATCTCGACGAGACGGCAGCCAAGCGACTGGAGTTTTGCCAGCGATGCGTCGAAACCGGCTTCCATGGCCGCGTCGCCGAAGAATTGCCGGTCGGCGCGTGCCGGGACACCGACGGTCAGGACCGGAGGGCTAGGGACGAGCGGCGCGACTGCCACGGTTTTCGAATAAGGATCCGAGGCATCCGGAGCCGCCGCCACCGAAAACACGGAATAGGCGTCGTCGACGGTTAGCGCGAAGATCGAAACGGAATCGAGGGTTTTGCAGGCGGGAACCACGCCGGTGGTCGACAGCGCGCCGACGGTCGGCTTCAGCCCGACGATGTTGTTCAGGCCGGCCGGCACACGCCCCGAGCCGGCCGTGTCGGTGCCGAGCGAAAACGAGACGATGCCGTGCGCCACGGCAACGGCGGAGCCGGAGGAGGAGCCGCCGGGCACCAGAGCCGGATCGACGGCGTTGCGCGGCACCGGATAGGGCGTGCGCACGCCGACGAGGCCGGTGGCGAACTGGTCGAGATTGGTCTTGCCGATCACCAGCGCGCCGGCCGCCTTCAGCAGCGCAACGACGGTCGCGTCCCTGTCCGGCGAATAGGCAAAGGCCGGGCATGCCGCCGTGGTCGGCATGCCCGCGACGTCGATATTGTCCTTGACGGCAAAGGGAATGCCCCACAGCGGTTTTGCAACCGGATCGAAGGCCCCAAGCCCGTCAGCCTCCGCGAGCACGGAAATCTTGTCGGCGAGATGGATGAAGATGCCGGGATCGTCGACCGCCACCAGCCGGTCATAGACCGCCTGGACCACCGCGCCCGCCGAAAGCCCCGCCGTATAGGCTTCGTGCAAGCTCCCGATGTCGAATGGAATGTCGGTCATATCGCCTCCCTTACGAAAATCACCGGCAGGTCCCACTGGATCAGCACGACGCAGCCCTTTTCCGTCCAGACGGAATGTTCGGTGCCCACCGGGTTGAGCACCACGCTGCCGGCAGCATAGTCGCCATTCTCGTCCGACTGGGTGCCCTCCAGCACCACGATCGTCTCCAGCCCGGCATGGCGGTGGCGCGGCACCCCGGCGCCGGGAGCGTATTTCAGCACCGCGACCGAGGGCTCCACCGGGCCGCCCTTGAGCAGCCAAAACACCCCGATGCCGTCGCGAAAATGCTCGAATGCCAAGTCGCGCCAGCCTCCAGCAAGGAGTCCAGCGAAGCTAAGATTAGGCATCCGCAATTCCCTGCAACACCTCGTCGGTGGTCGCCGTCCAGCCGACGATCGCACCCTGGGCGCGGATCATGGCAAGTGCTGCCGCCTTGAACTCTGGAAAATAACTTTCCGTGGCGTCCTCGGCGAGCAGGCATTCATAACCCCGGTCGTTCGCCTCGCGCATGGTGGTCTGCACGCAGACTTCCGTGGTCACGCCGGCAAAGACGAGCTGCTGCGCGCCGAGCCGTTTCAACTCGTCGCCGAAGGGCGTGGCATAGAAGGCGCCCTTGCCGGGTTTTTCGATGACGATCTCGCCGGGCAACGGCGCAAGCTCCTCCAGTATGGCCGTGCCCGGCTCGCCGGCGATGAGAACGCGGCCCATGGGACCCTCGTCGCCGATGCGGATTGTGGGGTTGCCGCGGTCGCGCTTGGCGGGCGGCAGGTCGGAAAGGTCGGGCCGGTGGCACTCCATCGTGTGGATCACCGGCAGGCCGGCGGCACGAAAGCCCTCGATCAGTTTCTTCACCGTCGGCACAATTTTCTGGACGCGCGATACGTCGTTGCCGAGGCTTGCCCCGAAGCCACCGGGCTCGGCGAAATCGCGCTGCATGTCGATGACCACCAGCGCCATCGACTTCGGGTCGAAGGTGAACGGAAAGGGAGCGGCTGGTATCTCGGCCATCAGTGGTGCCCCGCCATGTGCTCGCCGATGGTCTGCACGCTCGCCTGCGCGATCGGCGTTTCATAGACCAGCGCGCCGTCGGACATGACCAGGATGCGATCGGAGAGCTCCAGCAGCTCGTCGAGGTCCTCCGACATCAGCAGCACCGCGGCACCTGCGTTGCGCGCCTTCATGATGCGGGCGCGGATTTCGGCAACCGCCGAAAAATCCAGCCCGAAACAAGGGTTGGAGACGATCAGCAGGTCAACATCGCCCGTCAGCTCGCGCGCCAGCACGGCGCGCTGCACGTTGCCGCCCGACAGCGACTGGATGGGCGAGGCGAGCGAGGCGGTCTTGACCTTGAACTGCGCGACGAGCTGCGCCGCATAGGCCTTGATCGCACTTGCCGACACCCAGCTCACCGGTTCGCCTGACTTGCCGAGGTCGAAGGTGCGGAAGGCAATGTTTTCGGCGACCGTCATTTTCGGCGCGCAGGCGTTGCGCAGGGGCTCTTCTGGAATGAAGCGCACATTGAGCACGCGCGCCTCGCCCCGGCTGGCGCCATAGGGCGCGCCCTTGACCTTGACCTCGCCCGCATCGCGCTGGCGCTGGCCGGCCAGCACCTCCAGAAACTCCTTCTGGCCGTTGCCGGAAATGCCGGCGATGCCGACGATCTCGCCCGACTTCACGTCGAGATCGGCGATGTTGATGGTTTTCAGGCCGGTGCGGTCCGGCGCCTTCAGCCCCTTCACCGCCAGCACCGTCTTCGACGAGCCATTGAAGTGGGTGCGCGTGTCGAGCTTGGCGATCGGCTGGTCGCCGATCATCATCGCCGCCATGGCCTGCCGGTCATGCTCTGAGACCTTCCCCGTGCCTGTCATCCTGCCCTTGCGCAGGACCGTAAAATCGTCGGCGAAGGACGTCACCTCGTGGAACTTGTGGCTGATCATCAGCACCGTGAGGTCGCCCGCCACCGTCATGCCACGCACCAGGCCCAGCACCTCCTCCGCCTCGCCGGGGGTCAGCACCGAGGTCGGCTCGTCCAGCACCAGGAAATTGCGCCCGAGATAGAGCTGCTTGATGATCTCCAGCTTCTGCTTTTCGCCCGCCGCCATCTCGGCCACCTTGGCGTCGAGAGGGAGCATGAACGGCATCGTCTCCATGAACGTCGCGAGCGCCTTGCGCTCCCTAGGCCAGTCGATGACGCGCGGCACGTTCTCGCGCGAGATGACGAGGTTTTCCGCGCCGGTCAGTGACGGGACGAGGGTGAAATGCTGGTAGACCATGCCGAGCCCGAGCGCCGATGCATCCTTCGGGCTGGTGATCGGCTCCTCCTTGCCGTCGACCATGATCTGGCCGGAGGTTGGGTGATAAAAACCCATGATGCATTTGACCAGCGTCGACTTGCCGGCGCCGTTCTCGCCGAGCAGGGCGTGGAAGGAACCCGCCGGCACCTTGATCGACACGTCGTCCAGCGCGGTAAAGGCGCCGAAGCGCATGGTCATGCCAAGCGTCGAGACGCCGACGGCTTTGTTTTCGCGCGGGGCTGGGGGCGGAATGATCATGGCAGTTGCTCCACGAAGGTCTTCGAGTTCGACACCGCGCCGAAGACGCCGCCCTGCATCTTGATCATCTTGATCGCCGCGAGGTGGTTGCCGTAGTCGGTCGCGCCGCAGCAGTCCTCCAGCATCACGCATTCGAAGCCGCGGTCGTTGGCCTCGCGCATGGTCGTGTGCACGCAGACGTCCGTGGTGATGCCGGTGAGCACGATGTTGTCGATGCCGCGCTGGTTGAGGATAAGTTCGAGGTCCGTCGCACAGAACGAGCCCTTGCCGGGTTTGTCGATAATCGGCTCGCCCTCAACCGGATAGAGGTCGGGGATGATGTCCCAGCCCGGCTCGCCGCGCACCAGGATGCGGCCGCAGGGGCCGGGATCGCCGATGCCTGCATTGATGCGCCGCGAGCGCCAGCGCTTGTTGGCGGGCAGGTCGGCGAGGTCCGGACGGTGGCCTTCGCGCGTGTGGATGATCGTATAGCCCTTGGCCCGCATGGCTGACAGTACCGACTTGATCGGCTCGATCGGGGCGCGGACCAGCGACAGATCGTAGCCCATATGGTCGACATAGCCACCCGGGCCGCAGAAATCGGTCTGCATGTCGATGATGATCAGCGCCGTGTTGTCGGGCCTGAGCGCGCCGTTGTAGGGCCAGGGATAGGGATCGGCCTCGATGAATTTTTCGGAGATTTCCGGCATGGCATTCACAGCGAAAACTCCTATTTGGTGATCGACAGTTCGCCGGGCGCACCGGCCAGCGAGCGGCCACGCGACGAGGTGAGGATCATGATGCCGAGGGTCAGCACGTAGGGTGCTGCGTAGAACAAATAATAGCCCTGGGTGACGCCGACCGATTGCAGCGCCGGCCCAAGCGCTCCCGCTCCGCCGAACAGCAGCGCGGCGGCAAAGCAGCCGAGCGGATTCCAGCGGGCGAAGATGACCAGCGCCACAGCCATCAGGCCCTGACCGGACGACACGCCCTCGCTCCAGCTTCCGGGATAATAGAGCGACAGGTAGGCGCCGCCGATCGCCGCGAGCGCGCCGCCGGTCGCCGTGGCGAACAGGCGCACCGTGTCCGGATTGAGCCCCATGGCGCGGGCGGCATCCGAACTGTCGCCGACGACGCGCAGGATCAGCCCGGCGCGGGTGTTTTTGAACGCCCACCACAAGAACACGGCAAGCGCTGCGCCGATCAGGAACAGCACGTTGATGCTGAGCGCGGCCTGCACCTGCGGGATCGACGACCACCAGCCGAAGGAGATCGCCGGCAGGTCCGGCGCAGATGGCTGGATGAACGGTTTTCCGAAGAAGAAGGCGAGCCCCGACCCAAACAGCATCAACGCAATGCCGATGGCGATGTCGTTGACTTTTGGGAACTTGCAGATCCAGCCGTGGAACAGGCCGAAGACCGCGCCGGACGCCGCAGCCACCAATACGCCTAGCCATGGCGAGCCGGTGAGCACCGCGGTCGCATAAGCGGCCATCGCGCCGAACACCAGAATGCCTTCGAGACCGAGATTGATGCGTCCCGACCTTTCGGTGATCGCCTCGCCGAGCGACACGAAGATGAACGGGGTGGAAACACGGATCGCCCCGCCCAGAATCGCGAGCGGCACGCCCCAGAGGCCGATGTCGACGGGCTCCATCACGCGCTCCTTTTCCAGAGGTCCGGATTGAAGGCCTTGAAGCGGCCGTAGAACGTCTCGCTGAACAGGATGACGATGAACAACATGCCTTGCAGCACCTGCACGGTGGCGTCGGGCAGCTCCATGCGACGCTGCAGGAGGCCACCCGAGGCGTCGATGCCGCCAAGCAGGATAGCGACCGGGATGATCGCCAGCGGATTGTGACGCGCCAGAAAGGCGACCAGGATACCGCTGTAGCCGTAGCCGGCCGCCAGCGAGCCGTTGGCGTTGCCCTGCACCGCCGCCACCTCGATCATGCCCGCAAGTCCGGCAAAGCCGCCCGCCAATGCGCAGAAACCGAGGATCAGCGGTCCGACGGCAAGCCCCTGGACCTGCGCGGCGCGCACATTGCCGCCGGCGATGCGGGCGGCAAAGCCCCAGCGCGTCTTCTCGATGAGCAACCAGGAAATGACACAGGCGACAATACCGACGACCAGCCCCCAATGCACGTCCATTCCGGGCATCGGGCCGACCACAAACGCCGGATCGATCGGATGCGTCGACGGCTTGTTGAGTGAGGCCGGGTCGCGCAGCGGCCCTTCGACCAACTGGTTCATCAGCGCGATCGCGATATAGGCCATCAGCAGCGACGAGATGGTCTCGTTGACGGCGCGATAATGGCGAAGTGCGCCGACGGCGCCTATCCAGACGCCGCCGGCAACCGCCCCCGCGATCCCCATCAGAAGAATGCCAACGAAAGACGGCGCACCCTGCACCCAGACGGCGACGGCCGCCGCCGCTACGCCGCCGAGAACGATCGCCCCCTCGCCGCCGATCACCACCAGCCCGAGCCGGGCCGGCAGCGCCACGCATAGCGCCGCGAGAAGCAGGGGTGCTGCCCGCGACAAGGTATTCTGGACCGAGAACCAGGACCCGAAGCCGCCGCGCCACATCAGCTCAAACAGTTGCGCAGGCGATTTGCCGAGCAGCGCGATGAAGATGCTGAACAGCGCCATGCCGACGACCAGCGCGGCGAGAGGGATGACGAACCCTTCCGCGCGGCGCGCCAGCCATTCGAGCGCGGAGGAAAGCGCTGGCGACTGGAAGCTCGGTGCTGGACTCGACGCTATGTCTGTCATGGATGGCTCCGATGCGTAGGCAGTTCCATCGATGGGCTTAGGCCCCACCCTTCCCCTTGCGGGGAAGGTCGACGAAGCGTGGTTGCAAAGCGACGACGCTGAGGCGGAGTTGGGGGTGACTAGTATGGCGTGGACCCCCACCCCGGCGCGTATCGTGCCGACCCTCCCCACAAGGGGGATGGTGGGAGCACGACCCTACGATGTCGAGCCGACGACGCCCTCGACCAGATAGTCCATGCTTTCGAGTTCGGGAGCCGTTTCGACGAAGACCTGACCGCCCGCCGCAACCACGTCGCCCTTGTTGTTCTTCAGCGGTCCCTTGATGACGGCGAAGCCGCCCTTCATGATTTCCGCCAGCGTCGCGTCGAACTGCTTCTTGGCCGGCTCGCCAACCGCCGGTCCGAGCGGGCTCATCTTGACAAAACCATCGGCCAGGCCGCCGCGTGTAAAATTCGGCAGTTCCTCGCCGGCCATCAGTTTCTCGACATACATCTTGTAGACGTTCGCCCAGTTCCACTCGGCGCCCGTGAGGTATTTTTCCGGCGCGAGCGGCGACTGGTCGGCGTGGTAGCCGCAGATGAAGGCGCCCCGGCCGGCGGCCGTCTCGACCACCACTTTCGGGCTGTCGACATGGCAGGTGACGACGTCGACGCCCTGGTCGATCAGCGCGTTGGTGGCCTCCGCCTCCTTGACCGCCAGCGACCACTCGCCGGTGAAGATGACCTGGCAGGTGATCGACGGATCGACCGCGCGCGCGCCGAGCAGGAAGGAGTTGATGTTGAGCAGCACCTGCGGAATCGGTTTTGCCGCGACGAAGCCGATCTTTTTCGACTTCGACGTATGGCCGGCAACGATGCCGTTGAGATACTGGCCCTGGCCGATATAGCCGAAATACGACCCGGTGTTCTTCGGGTGCTTGCCCTCGGTCCACATGCCGCCGCAGTGGCGGAACTGGATGTCCGGGAATTTTGCCGCCATCGCCAGCATATGCGGGTCGAAATAGCCGAAGGAGGTCGGGAAGAGCAGCGTCGCGCCGTCGAGATTGATCATCGATTCCATCGTCTTCTGGACATCGACGGTTTCCGGCACGTTCTCTTCCTCGACGACGGTTATGCCCTCGATCGACTTAAGCGCGGCTGCGCCCTCGGCATGCGCCTGATTGTAGCCGTAGTCGTCCTTGGGGCCGACATAGATGAAGCCGATGGTGGCCGTGGCCGCGAAGGCTTGGCCGAACGGCAGCGCACCGCCGACGATGCCGAGAGCCGCGCCTGCGGCCGAGGTTTTCATGAAGCTGCGGCGATTGATCAGGAATTGCGGATTCATGATGATGCTCCGGATTAGCTGAGGATGAAGCTGGCGTCTGTCAATGTGTATGCAACCGGCGTGCCAGTTTATCTTTTTAAGGAAATCGGGAGGCCCAAGTTTTGGCCAAGTGCATGCACATATTGCTTAAATCTTGATCATGTTGACACATGCACAAACAGTAGGCATACCTGTTCGAGGCATCCATGCACGGCGCATGGTGCCTGAAGCAGGACGGGAGGAATTTTGGCCAGGGCAGCAAGGAAGCTCGTCAGGTCCGGCACCACGGTCGACGAGATGGTCCGCGCCATTTCGGATCGGATCGTGACGGGCGTGCTGGCGCCCGGCGAGAAACTCGACGAGCCGGCGCTGGCCGAGCGCTACGAGGTGTCACGCACGCCGGTGCGCGAGGCCTTGCGCCAACTGAGCGCCATGGGGCTGGTCGACCGCAGGCCGAACCGCGGCGCAATCGTGGCGATCGTCACGCCGCATTATCTGGCGTCGATGTTCGAAGGAATGGCCGAGCTGGAAGGAATTTGCGCGCGGCTGTGCGCCGAGCGCATGACCGTTTCGGAACGGCGCGCTCTCGAGCGCCACCACCAGGACGCCGCCCGCCTGGTGCGCCTGGGCGCAGAGGAAGAATACGAGCAGTTCAACACCGAGTTCCACACCCGGCTCTATCTCGGTGCGCACAGCCCCCACATCGCCGATCTGACGACACAGACGCGCGACCGGTTGTCGCCGTTCCGCCGCGCCCAGTTCCGCATCGCCGGCCGCCTGTCGAAATCCTGGCAGGAGCACGACGCCATCGTCACCGCGATCCTGCGCGGCGATGGCGAGACGTCGCAACGCGCCGCCCAGGCGCACGTCGCCATCGTCAGCGAAGCCAGCGCCGTGTTCGCCGCCGCGGGCAACCACACCGAGCGCCTTCGCGGGCTGGGCCGCAATGCGGCGACATTTTAGGCGCGCATCGCCAGTTGCCGCGAACGATCGCTCGTTCAAGAAGCCAAAGCGAATACCACGGGTAGGCTCGACGTCCTCCTCCAGCATAAAGCGTTGCGCCATCAACTGCTTTGCGGCATCGCGGATCTTGTCGCGGGATCGGCGTCGGAAACATCGCTTCGCTGATGGAAGCCAATCTTTGAGCAGCTTGCACCCTGTGACCATCAGGACTAGGCGACGGCGAACCTGCAGGAGCCTTGCAGTATTTCGCCGGGCTGCAGCGGGACCAGGCCAGCGAGTCCCGGACGATGATGACCGTCGACGCCATGCGTCATTGGCTCGAAACAGAAGTAGTCGTCCTCATATGTCGGGTCGAATTTCCGGCTGGAGACGAAGACCATACATTTCGAAAAGATCGGATCGGCCTCGATGACGAGATGCGAATTGGTTTCGGGCCAGACGATTTCGGCGCGGCCCGTCCAACCTTCGAACTCGGTGTTCATCCAGCCGCCCGCCGGCGACCGTCCCCGCGAAAAATCCATGCTGCCGCGAACCGGCTCGCTGCGGAGTGGAAGAAACGCCGCGTCCTGGAGCCAGTACCGCTCGGCTGCGAAAGTCAGGACCGTGCGTTTGGTGAGCGGGAAGAAAGGATGCAGCCCCAAGCCATAAGGCAGGGCACGTTCGCCCCGGTTCGTGACGGAAAGCGACACCGTAAGCTCCCGATCGCTTAGCGCGAAACGCTGTTCTGCGTGGTAGTGGTAAGGCCCCGCGGCGTCGTGACGATACTCAAGTGACAATGCGTTCCGACTGCGGGCAAGCACCGTCCATGAACCGAGCCAACCGTCGCCGTGGAGGTACAGGGGATCGGTGGCCGTGTTTGCCGACAGCTTGTAGACTGTGCCGGCAAAGTTGAAACCGTTATCCCGAAGGCGATTGCCGAAAGGCACCAGCGGGAAGCAGAGTGGTTGTCCGTCGCCAAGCCGGCCGCGGGAAAAGAGGGGCGTTTCGCCATGCGTGGAGATGCGGGAGAAGCGAAGCAAGCTCCCGCCCTTTGCGCTGACTTCGGCCACCAAAGGCCCGCTTGCAAGGCGAAACATCTCCAATGCCACACCAGATAGGTCGTATGATAAGGCGTTTACATAAGACGTAACGCCTCCTACAACATCGCGCAACAGAGCGTCATTGCGCGCGAAAGGATTTCTCCTTGGAATCACCCGTCTCTGCAGATGCGCTTGCCTGGGGCCTGGCCGATCAGCGGAACGCCACGGTGCATGATGCCGTGGTGAACGTTCTCGGCAACCGCATTCTCGCAGGCGAATATGCTCCGGGCGATGCTCTGCCGCGCGAGGACGATCTTTGCGCCATGCTGGGCGTGAGCCGCACGTCCGTGCGGGAGGCCGTCAAGGTCCTGTCAGCCAAGGGCCTGGTCGAAGCGCGGCGCCGCGCCGGCGTCAGGGTGCTTGCGCGCGACAATTGGCGTATTCTCGATCCGGTCGTGCTGAGCTGGCACCCGGCCATCCAGGACGACCAGGAACTGCTGGCAGGATTGCTGGAAGCGCGCCGAATATTCGAGCCGGCCGCGGCGGAGCTTGCGGCAAGGCGCGCGACCGGAGCCGACCTCGCCGAGATCGAGCGAGGCTACCAGGCCATGGTTGCCGGCATCCCGCACGATCCGGCGGCGGTTTGCCAGGGCGACCTTGCATTCCACAAGGCGGTGATCGCCGCCAGCCATAATGTGGTGCTCAGCGGCCTTGTCGGCATGCTGGAGGCCGCGTTGCGGGCCACTTTCATCGTCACCAATCCGCTCATGGAGGCCCAGTCCCGCGCCCTCTCGGCACACAAGGCGGTGCTCGATGCCATCCGCATCCGCGATACCGCCGGTGCGCGGCTGGCCATGAACCGGCTTCTGGATATCGCCGCCGACGATCTGCATCTTACTCCCTAGGCAATGCCTTGACGGCATTTTAGATCATATGATAATTTCCCGTCATATGATCTAAAGCTCTGGGAGGAGCTCCGGTTGAAAATCGTTTCGATCAGCACGCGCGTGGTGAACGCGGAGATGCGCAACTGGGTGTTCGTGCGTGTCGAGACGGATCAGCCCGGCCTGTACGGCTGGGGCGAGGCCACGCTGGAATGGAAGACCCAGGCCGTGGTCGGCGCGGTCAACGACCTCGCACCGCTGCTGGTCGGGCGCGATCCGCGCGACATCGAGCAGGCCGTCCGCATCCTCAAGAAACATTCGTTCTGGCGCCTCGGCGTCATCGGCATGTCGGCGGTCTCGGGCATAGAACTGGCGCTGTGGGACATCATGGGCCGCTGGCTTGGGCAGCCTGTCTGGCGTCTGCTGGGCGGCAAGGTGCGGGATCGGGTCAAGGTCTACACCCATCTCGGCCTCGGCGACATGCGCGCCGTCTACGAGTCGCTCGACGAGGAGCCGCTGGTCAGGCGCGCGACCGAGGTGGTGTCGAAGGGGTATCGCGCTCTGAAGGCGGTGTTCATCCCCTATACCCACTACTATGCGCCGCTGCCCGAAGTAGACAAGGTCGGCCGCCTGATGGAGGCCCTGCGCCGCGCCGTCGGGCCGGAAGTCGAGATCATGGTCGACTTTCATGGCAGGCCGGCCTCGGCCGCAACCGCGCTTGCTTATATCGATGCGTTGACACCCGGCCGACCGATGTTCGTCGAGGAGCCGCTGCCGCCCGGCGAGACGGCTGCACTTGCGCAGGTAGCGGCCAAGTCGCGCGTGCCGATCGCTTCCGGCGAGCGGCTGGTCGACCGGCCGGAATTCGACGATCTGTTCAAGGCGCGCGCGGTCGACATCGTCCAGCCGGACATCTGCCATTGCGGAGGCCTGCTGGAGGCCAAGAAGATCGCGGCGATGGCCGAGGCCGTATCGATCGGGGTGGCGCCGCACAATCCGCTAGGCCCTATCGCCGGGGCGGCGGCGCTGCATTTCGCCATATCGACGCCGAACCATCTGATCCAGGAGGAGATGGTGGGCGCCGTGCCGTGGTATTTCGAGGTGGTCAAGGGCCCGATCAGGATGATCGACGGCTGCTGGCAGGTGCCGGACGCGCCGGGGCTTGGCGTCGAGGTCGACGAGGAAGTCGCGGCGAAGCACCCCTACCGGCCCGAAGTCATGCATACGACGAACGCCGTTCTCGCTGACGGCACCATCGTGGACTGGTGACGATGGTCGGCCGGCTCGACGGAAAAGTGGCTGTCATCACCGGCGCAGGCCGCGGCATCGGCGAGGCCACGGCACGCGCCATGGCGGCCGAGGGAGCCATCGTCGTGGTCGCGGAAAAGGACGCGGAAAGCGGCGGCCGGGTGGTGGCGTCATTGACTGCCGGTGGCGCGCGGTCCTTGTTCATCGAGACCGATGTCGCCGACGCCGCATCCTGCGAGGCGATGGCTGAAGATGCGCTCAAAAAATTCGGCGGAATCGACATCCTTGTCGCCAATGCCGGCATAAACGTCTTCCATGAGCCCCTGGAGACATCCGAGGAGGAGTGGCGCCGCTGCTTCGCGGTAGATCTCGACGGCGTCTGGTATTCGGCCAAGGCGGTGCTCCCGGCAATGAGAGGCCGGAAGGCCGGTTCGGTCGTGGCGATCGCGTCCTGCCATTCATTTGCGATCATACCCTCCACCTTCCCTTATCCCGTCGCCAAGCACGGGCTGCTGGGGCTGGTGCGTGCGCTGGGCGTGCAATACGCGGCCGATGGAATCCGCGTGAACGCCATCGCGCCCGGTTACATCGAGACGCAGATCGCCGTCGATTACTGGAACACATTCGCCGATCCGCAGGCGGAGCGCCAGCGGACCTACGACCTCCATCCGCCGCGCCGGATCGGCAGGCCGGAGGAGGTCGCGATGACGGCGGTTTTCCTGGGCAGCGACGAGGCGCCTTTCATCAACGCGGCCTGCATCGTGATCGATGGCGGCCGTTCCGTTCTCTACCACGAGTGAGGTTTCGCCGGCGGCCGGTCGCCGGAGGCAGGAAAGCCCGATCGTTACCGGACCGAGATCGTCAAGGAGGAGACTTATGAACACGATGTTGAAGGCAGGCCTGCTCGCTGCCGCCACCGCCGCCGTCACGCTGACCAGCCAGGGCGCCGGCGCCCAGGACAAGATGAAGTTCGGCTATATCAACAAGATGGGCGACCATCCCTGGTTCGTCCGCGAGGTGCAGGGCGCCAAGGACAAGGCGGCGGAACTCGGAGTCGACCTGCTGGTCCAGGACGTGCAGTTCGACGCCAATCTCGCCGTCACCACCTTCGACACCTATGTCGGCGACGGGGTGAAGGGCATCGCCGTCGTCGTTCCCGACCGTGCGCTCGGCCCAGTCGTCGCCGACAAGGCCAAGGCCGCCAAGATCGGCCTGATCGCGGTCGACGACGACATCGCCTTCGCCGACGGCGCGCCGGTCGCCTATGTCGGCATGAACGCCATGAACATCGGCAAGCAGGTCGGAACCGAGATCGCCCGCATCCTCAAGGAGGAAGGCTGGGACAAGGATCTATCCAAGGTGCGGATCGGATCGATCGAGGACCAGAAGGCGGACACCTGCATGCGGCGCAACAAGGGCGCGCGCGAGGCGCTGGTGGCCGCGATCCCCGGAGCCGAAGCGCGCGTCCTGTCCATCCCCTACGACAACACCATGGTGAACTCGATCGACGTGGTCTCGACCACGCTGACCGCCAATCCCGACGCCGAGAAATGGGTGTTCTTCTCCTGCAACGACGACGGCGTGCTCGGCGGCGTGCGCGCCACGGAGAATGCCGGCCTTGCCGCGAGCAACGTGATTGGCATCGGCATCGACGGTTCGCGGTCCTGCGAGGCTTTCGCCTCGGGCCAGCCGACGGGCTTCCGCGGCACGATGTGGCTGGACAGCGCCAAGCACGGCGCCGCCGCCATCCAGGCGCTCTACGACGAGGCCAACGGCAAGCCGATGGCCAAGGAGTATTTCCAGGACGCCACCCTGATCAACGCGGCGAACTTCGGTCAGTACAAGGACACGCTGGGTTGCAAGTAACGGACACCCTCCGCTGCATGGCGCGCGCGGTTCCTATTGGAATCGCGCGCCGATGAGCCACGAGCACGTCGTTCAGGTAGCGGGCGTCTCGAAGCGCTTCGGCGTGGTCCAAGCGCTGCGCGACGTGTCGGTCGGCTTCGCGGCCGCCACCGTGACGGCGCTCATCGGCGAGAACGGCGCCGGCAAGTCGACGCTCATGCGCATCCTGGAAGGTGAGCACCAGCCGGACAGTGGGCACGTCCTTGTCGACGGCAAACCCGTTTCGCTTTCGTCGCCGCGCGCCGCGCACGCGCTCGGCATCCGGGTCATCCACCAGGAGCCCGAGATCATCCCGGAACTCACCGTCGCGGAAAATATCTTTATCGGCGACATGCGCTCGCGCGGCGCGGTCTTCCTCGACCGCGCCGATCTGATCCGCCGCACCGGGGACCTGCTGCGCACCTTCGCCATGGACGAGGTGCTGTCCCCCACGCAGCGATGCGAAGGGCTGAGCCCTGCGCTGCGGCAGCTTATCGAGATCATGCGCGCGCTGCGGCCCGGCGCACGGCTGATCGCTTTCGACGAGCCGACGTCTTCGCTTACCGAGGACGAGGCCGGACGCCTGTTCGGTGTGATCCGCCGCCTCAAGGCCGATGGCGTCGCCATCGTCTACATCTCGCATCGGCTGCGCGAGATCATCGGCCTCGCGGATCGCTGCGTCGTCATGCGCGACGGCCAGCGGGTTGCCGACGAGCCGATGACTAACCTCGACGAGGCGAAGATGGTCCGCCTCATGGTCGGCCGGCCGGTGAGCGACCTGTTCAACCGCCACCAGCGCAACCTCGGGGCTGTGCTGCTGAAATTATCCGGTGTGTCTACCGCGAAAGTCCGCAACGTCAGTCTGGAAATCCGCGCCGGCGAGATCGTCGGCCTGGGCGGCCTGGTGGGCGCGGGACGCACCGAGGTCGCCCGCGCCGTCGTCGGCGTCGATCCGGTGCTGGCCGGCAGCATGGAGGTCTCGGGCGCGGCGTATCTGCCGCGCGAGCCATCCGACTCGGTCCGCGCCGGCATCAGTCTGGTGCCGGAGGACCGCAAGCAGGAGGCGCTGCTGCTCCAGCAATCGGTGCGCGACAACATCAGCCTCGTCGTGCCCGACAAGGTTTCGCGCCTCGGCTTCTTCAGCCGCCGCAAGGAGCGGGCGCTTGTCGAGCATCATGTTTCCGAACTGCGGGTGAAGACGCCCTCGATCGACCAGGCGGTCGCAAAACTGTCCGGCGGCAACCAGCAGAAGGTGGTCTTCGCCCGCTGGCAGGCGCGAGGCCCGAAGGTGCTTATCCTCGATGAGCCGACACGCGGCATCGACGTCGGGGCGAAGGCTGAAATCTATCGGCTTATCGAGAGCCTCGCCGACCAGGGCCTCGCCATCCTGCTGATCTCCTCCGAAATGCCCGAGCTTCTCGGCCTCGCCGACCGGGTGATCGTCATGCAGGACGGCACGGTGAGCGGCGAACTTGCCTGGCAGGAGGCGACGGAAGAGGCGGTACTGGCGCTGGCGATGCGCCCCGAGGCCGAGTTGCGGGAAAGGAAAGCATCGTGACGGCCGACATCTCACAAATTCGCCCGGCATCGAGAGGCTGGCTCAATCGGATCGGCGTCCAGAACGTCAGCCTGCTGATCGCGCTGGTCGTGCTGCTGGCCATATTCGGCGCCTTGCGCCCCGACGTATTCTTCACGCCGCGCAATCTGATCAATATCGGGCTTGCCGTCACCATTCTCGGCATCCTCGCCATGGCCCAGACCGTCGTTATCGTGTCCGGAGGGCTGGATATTTCGGTCGGTTCGATCGTCGGCTTGAGCACGATGGTTCTGGCCGTCGCGGTGCAGGAGACCGGCTCGATCCCCGTCGGCATCCTTGCCTGCCTCGCCGCGGGCCTGCTGGCCGGCGCGGTCAATGGCCTGATCATCGTCTACGGGCCGGTGAACGCGGTCATCGCGACACTCGGCATGATGTCCGCCTTCCGCGGGCTGGCCTACCTGATGAACAACGGCAACTCGATCCCGATCGTCGGAGACGGTCTGCGTGTCCTCGGCACCGGCACGCTGCTTGGCCTGCCTTTCGCGATCTGGCTGCTGATCGCCGTGATGGCGGCATTCGTCGTGTTCACCCGCGAGACGATCGTGGGGCGAAACATCTATGCGATGGGTGGGAATCCAACCGTCGCCCGCCTCGCCGGCATCGCGGTGCGGCGCTACCAGGTCGGCATCTACGCCATGAGCGGCGGCGCGGCGGCGATTGCCGGAATCGTGCTCGCCAGTCGCACCATGTCCGGCCAGCCGGCCTCGGGCAGCCAGGGGCTCGAACTCGAAGCGATCACGGCGGCCATCCTGGGTGGCTGTGCCTTGCAGGGCGGCAAGGGAACCATCATCGGCGCCATGCTCGGCGTACTGATCATCGGCGTGCTGAACAACGGCATGATCCTGACCAGCGTGCCGACTTTCTACCAGTTGCTCGCAAAGGGCGCCCTGCTGATCCTCGCGGTGATCGTCCAGGAACGCCAGCGCGCGCGGACCGGGGAATAGCCATGTCGCTGGGTCGCATCCGTCAGATCCTGGGCAGCCTCGGCGCCGTCTGGATCGCCGTTGCCGGTCTCTACGTCGTGTCGGGGCTCCTGTCGCCGGCCATGTTCAGCACGGCGCAGGTGATCAACATCCTGCAGGTTGCCTCCTTTCTTGGCGTCATCGCCGCCGGCCAGACGATCGTGATCCTCACCGGCGGCATCGATCTTTCCCAGGCCGGCGTAGTGACGCTGACCAACATCGTCGCTGCCAGCCTGATGGCGGGCCTCACCGAGAACATCCCGCTGGCCGTGGGCATGGTCGTCTTCCTGGCGCTGGCCGTTGGCGCCATCAACGGGCTCCTGGTCGCCGCGCTCGGGATCACGCCGCTGATCGCCACGCTCGGCATGAACTCGATCCTGTTCGGCGCGGCGCTGGTCTACACCGGCGGAGCTCCGTCCGGCGGAACCCCGGCGTCCTTCCAGTGGCTGGGCAACGGCGCGCTGCTCGGCATGCCCGTGCCGACGCTGTTCTGGATCGCGCTGACCTTGGTACTCCTCGTGATGACCCGAAAGACGGTCTGGGGCCGGCGGCTCTACGCCACCGGCGCCAATTCCCGCGCCGCGAGCATGATGGGCGTGTCGACGCTCAGGATAAACCTCTCGGCCTACATGCTGTCGTCGCTGACGGCCGCGCTCGGCGGCCTGCTCCTGACGGCCTATACGGGCTCTCCCTCGCTCGGCATCGGCAACCAGTTCATGCTCACCTCGGTGGCCGCGGTGGTCGTCGGCGGAGCCGCGCTGACCGGTGGGGCGGGCAACGTGCTGGCCACCATGGGCGGCGCCGTCTTCATCACCGAACTGTCCAGCTTCACCAACATCATTCGCGTATCGAGCGGCACCCAACTGGTGGTGCAGGGATTGCTGATCCTGGTCAGCGTCCTTGCCTACCGCGCGCTGTCGATGTCGCGTCGTACGGGTTCGGCCAACTGAGCCGACTTACTGCAAACGGAGGAAAGCAGCATGACTACCTATTTTCACTCTTCGATAAGCCGCCGCGCCGTCCTGCGCGGTGCGGCGGGACTGGCCGCCGGCATGGCGCTCGGCACACGCGCATTCGCCCAGGAGGGCGCGCAGCTTGCGCCTGTCGGCGCGATGGTCAAGGGCACGGCAAAACCCGGCCCCTATCGCATCGGCTTCTCCAACGGTTTTTCCGGCAATTCCTGGCGCGCCATGGCGATCGCGGCGCTGCAGGCGGAAGCCAAGAAGACGCCTGACATCGCCGAGTTCATCGTCGTAGACGGGCAGGGCGACATCAACAAGCAGGTGAACGACATCGAGACGCTGGTGAACCAGCAGGTCGACGCAATCCTGGTCATCGCCAATTCCGGCTCGGCGGTGGCGCCGGTGCTGAAGAGCGCGACCGACGAGGGCGTGGTCACCGTGCCCTTCAACCTGCCGGTGGATGGGGAGGGCTGGAGCACCTATGTCGGCACCGATCCGGTCAAGAAGGGCGGGGCCTTGGGCAAGTGGCTCAACGACGCGCTGGGCGGCAAGGGCAAGGTGGTCGCGCTTGGCGGCCTGCCGGGCAACTCCTACACTGCCGCCGGCTGGGAGGGCGCGCAGAAGGCGTTCGCCCCCGGCATCGAGGTGTTGACCTTCAAGGACGCGTTCTGGGAGGAGGACAAGGCGAAGGTGGTGATGGCCGATCTCATCGCCGCCTATCCGGAGATCGACGGCGTCTGGTGCGATGGCGGGCAGAACGCGGCGGGTGCCATGAAGGCGCTGCTCGCCGCCGGCAAGCCGCTCGTCCCGGTCACCGGCGACGACTACAACGGGCTCTTGAAACTCTACAAGGCCGAGAAGCCGAACCAGCCGAAGTTCGACATCGGCCTGATGTCGGAACCGACCTGGCAGGGCATCTTCGCGCTCCGCGCCGCGGTCAGCCTGCTCAAGGGCGAGGAGGTCGCCAAGCAGCAAATCCTGACCCCGTCGCTGATCACCGCCGCGAACTATGAAAAGTACCTGCGGCCGGACCTACCGGACGGTGTTTTCGCCGATACGTCGCTCACAGACGACGAACTGCGCGCCATCTTCAAGTCGTAAGGCGGATCGTGGCGGCAGCACTTCTTACGGTTTCCGGCGTCCACAAGAGGTTCCCCGGGGTGCATGCCCTGAAGGGTGTCTCCTTCGATGTCTTCCCGGGCGAAATTCATGCTCTGGTCGGCGAGAACGGCGCTGGAAAATCGACGCTGATGCGGATCATCGCCGGCGTGCATCCCCCCGACGAGGGCGGGATGTCCGTCGAGGGCCGGGAAGCCGAGATCAACTCCCCGGCCGACAGCTTCGACCTGGGGATCGCCATGGTCTACCAGGACACGCGCCTGGTGCCGACGCTCGACGCGGCCGCCAACATCGCGCTCGGGCGTGAGCCCGGGCGCGTGCTCGTGAACCAGCGCAGGCTGCGCGAGGATGCTCGCTCCGCGCTTGCCGCCATCGGCTCGGACGTCGATGTGCGCCAGCCGGCCGGCGACCTTTCGCGGGCAGAGCGGCAGCAGGTCGAGATCGCCCGCGCCTTGTCGCGCAATGCCCGCATTCTCATTCTCGACGAACCGACCTCGGCCCTGACCGCCTCGGAAACCGAGGAGCTTTTCGCGCTGCTGAAGCGCTTGCGCGCCGAGGGCAGGGGCATCGTCTTCATCTCGCATCGTCTGAACGAGGTCATGGAACTGGCCGACCGCGTCACCGTGATGAAGGACGGAGAGGTGGTCGGCACCGTTCCAGTCGGCGAGACCTCCCCCGACCGAATGGTCGCCATGATGGTCGGCCGGTCCGTCGACCTCGTCTATCCGCCGCGCGCGGAAAAAGTTGGAGAGCCGGTTCTTACCGTCAACGCCCTCAATGTCGACGACCGGTCGCCCGGACTGTCGCTTGCAGTCCGAAGCGGCGAGATCCTGGGGTTGGCCGGCGTCCAGGGTGGCGGGCAGCAGGGCGTGGCGCGCGCCTTGTTCGGATTGGGCGGCGGTGCTTCCGACATGACGCTGGACGGCAAGCCCTATGCGCCGTCGTCTCCGGCGGAGGCGATTGCCGCCGGCGTGGTCTACGTGCCGGCCGATCGGCAGGCCGAGAGCCTGTTCCTCCATCATACCATCCGGGAAAATGTCGCGCTGCCCGAGATCGCACGCTTCGCGCAGGCGGGATTGCTCAACACCGCCGCCGAGCGCGCGGCGGTCACTGAGCAGACGACGCGCCTCGCCGTGAAGGCGCCGTCGATCGAGCAGGCCGTCGTCACGCTCTCCGGCGGCAACCAGCAGAAAATTGTCTTCGCGCGCTGGTTCCTGTCTTCCCCGCGCATCTACATTTTCGACGAACCGACCCAGGGCGTCGATGTCGCGACGAAACTCGAACTCTACCGGCTCATCCGGCAGCTTGCCGCGCAAGGCGCGGGCGTGGTCGTCGTCTCGGCCGATCTGATCGAACTCATCAACCTGTCCGACCGTCTTCTCGTCTTCTCGGAAGGCCACATCGTCGACGAGCTTGCCGCTACCGAGGCGACGGAAGAGCGGCTGGTTGCCGGTTTTACGCGTGGCGCGGCGGCAACGAGGACCGACGCCACGCCGGCGAAGCCGCGTCAGCACGCCAGGCGTCCGATGCTTGCGCGTTATGCCCCGACGCTGATCCTCGCCGTCCTTACGCTGGCCATCGTTGCCGCAACCGCGATGGCCACGCCCTATTTCCTGACGCCGCGCAATTTTGCGTCGATCGCCAATCAGTCCGCGCCGCTGATCATCGCGGCATTGGGGCAACTTGCCGTCATCCTGCTCGGCGGCATCGACCTGACCGTGGGTCCCGTGATCAGCCTGGTCACGGCCATCGCCTCGCATCTGCTGGCGCCGGATTCCGGCCTGCCCGTCCCCCTCGGCCTCGCCGCCTGCCTGGCAACGGGGCTGCTGGTCGGCCTGTCGAACGGCCTGATCATCGAGAAACTCAAGATACCGGATCTGGTGGCCACGCTGGCGACCTTTTCCGTGGTCCAGGGCCTCGCCCTGATCGTGCGTCCGGCGCCGGGCGGAGGGTTCGATGCCGATCTTGGCGCCGCCATCCTGGCCCGCTGGGGTTATGTGCCGCTTGTCTTCCTGGCCGCGCTGCTCTTCGCCCTGGCCTTTGAGCTAATCCTGCTGAGGGGACGCGCCGGCGCCCGTCTTTATGCCACCGGCGCGAGCCCCGAGGCGGCCAAGGTCGTCGGCATCTCGCCCGGCCGCGTACGCATCGCCGCCTACACCTTCAGCGGGCTTGCGGCCTCGGTGGCCGGGCTGATCATCGCGGCGCGCATCGGATCAGGCGATCCGCAGGCGGGTTCTGCTTTCACGCTCGCATCGGTGACGGCGGTGGTCGTCGGCGGCACGCCGATCTTCGGCGGGTCGGGCACGGCGTCCGGCACATTTGTCGGGGCGCTGCTCGTCATGCTCATCCAGAACGTTCTCAACCAGCTCCACGTCTCGGCCTATTGGCAATATGTCTGGACCGGGGCGCTGACCCTTGTGGCGGTCTGCTTCTTCGCCTTGCGCGGGGATGCGGCCCGAGGCGCGGCGGGACGCTGGCTGAGACGGATGTCGTCGGGGAGGTCGTGAAATGACTGTTGTACGCGAAGTCTATGCGGCGAAGGACAAGCTCGGCGAGGTTCCCGTTTGGGATGTCGCCGAGCAGGCGCTCTACTGGGTGGACATCGAGGGCTCTCGGCTGCGCCGGCTCGACCACACTTCGGGAAAGGTCGACGAATGGACTTTTCTGGAGCGGATTCGTTGGGGGTGCGCGGTGAACCACACGGACGAGCCTCAGGCATCAACAGCAAAAACCACAACGTGAGCCCCGCTCCGTTTGGCAGATGTTATACAAACTGAACTGATGCGGTGGATGCCCCCTTCGCCCGGCATCCGGTGACCGCGGCCCCGGAAATCCATTCGAGGCAGGTGCGATTTCACCCACTTCAGAAACGCAAAAGCCGCGGAGTTCCGCGGCTTTGAGTGGTTGGAAATTTTGGAGCGGGCGAAGGGATTCGAACCCTCGACCCCAACCTTGGCAAGGTTGTGCTCTACCCCTGAGCTACACCCGCTCGCGCGGCTCTGGGCCGCAAGTGGGGCCTATATGGCCGAAGCGACGCGCGATTGCAACGGGAAAAAACGCGCCTGTCAGGGCAATCTTTTCTGGCTGACGTTCGAAAGAGGCGGGATAGCGGACGGGGGTTATGGACGCTGGGGCCTGACGAGACCTCGTGACGGCGCCTCCAGCGGAAACGAAAGCAAAGGGTCAGCGGCCAACGCGGATTTTCATCGCATGGCGACGATGGGCGCAGTCAGCACGTACAATTACTCGTCTCCCCCCGAAGATCACGAAACCGGTTCAGGCATCGTCCTCGAACAAACTTGCCTGGATTGCCGCCAGATTGCGCGGCGGCTCAAGTCCGAGGTGTTTCCAGGCGTTGGCCGTCAGCACCCGGCCGCGCGGGGTGCGCTGGATGAAACCCTGCTGGATGAGGTAGGGCTCGATGATGTCCTCGATGGCGTCGCGCGGCTCCGAAAGGCCGGCGGAAATCGTCTCGATGCCCACCGGACCGCCGCCGAAATTCTGCGCAATCATGGTGAGGTAGCGCCGGTCGAGTTGGTCGAGGCCGAGCGCATCGACGTCGAGCCGGTGCAAGGCCTCGTCGGCGACCTTCCGCGTCACCTTTTCCGCGCCGTCGACGCTGGCGAAATCACGCACCCGGCGCAGCAGCCGGCCGGCGATGCGCGGCGTGCCGCGCGCCCGCCGCGCGATCTCCAGCGCCCCGTCGTCGGCGATCGGCATCTGCAAAATGCGTGAGCCGCGCCGCACGATCAGCTCCAGTTCCTCGACCGAATAGAAATTCAGCCGCACCGGAATGCCGAACCGGTCGCGCAGCGGATTGGTGAGCAGCCCAAGCCGTGTCGTGGCGGCGACCAGCGTGAACTTCGCCAGCTCGATCTTCACCGAGCGCGCCGCCGGCCCCTCGCCGATGATCAGGTCGAGCTGGAAATCCTCCATGGCGGGATAGAGGATTTCCTCCACCGCCGGGCTCAGCCGGTGGATCTCGTCGATGAACAGCACGTCGCGCTCTTCGAGATTGGTCAGAAGGGCGGCGAGGTCGCCGGCCTTGGCGATCACCGGGCCGGAAGTCGAGCGGAAATTGACGCCGAGCTCGCGCGCCATGATCTGCGCCAGCGTCGTCTTGCCCAGCCCGGGCGGCCCGACGAACAGGACGTGGTCCAGCGCCTCGCCGCGCGCCTTCGCCGCCTCGATGAACACTTTGAGATTGGCGCGCGCCGCCGCCTGCCCGACGAACTCATCCAGGGTCTGCGGACGCAGGCTCGCATCGGCGTCCTCGCCGCGCTTTTCGGCCGAGATCAGGCGGGCTGGCTGGCTCACGCTTCGCCCGCCCCGATTGCGATGTAATGCATGAGAATCATCCGACTTCCAGAGCGAAGGTTCCTCGACCGCTCATCCCCACCCTGGCCCCGGATGCCCGAGCGAATGTGACACCATACCATGCCACTCAACGCGCCAGTTCTTTCAATCCCAGCCGGATGAGCTTCGCCGAATCCGGTCCCTCGCCGGCCAGCTTCAGCGCCGCCGCAACGGCATTGGCCGCCACGTCGCGTGAATAACCGAGATTGGTCAGCGCCGAGACAGCGTCGGCGATCGGTGCGGGCGCGACGCCTTCGCCGAGCTCCTGCTTCAGCCCGATCGTCTCCGAAGCCGATCCAGCAAAGGCCGGAGCCTTGGTCCTGAGTTCGGTCACGATGCGCTCCGCCACCTTCTTGCCGACGCCCGGGGCGCGGCTGACCATCGCGATGTCGCGGAGCGCGATGGCGTTGGCGAGGTCGGACGGCTCCAGCGTCGACAGCACCGACAGCGCCACCTTGGCGCCGACGCCGGGCACGTAGTTCATCAGCAGCCGGAACCACTCCCGCTCCAGCGCGGTGCGAAAGCCGTAAAGGCGGATCATGTCCTCGCGCACATAGGTCTCGATGAACAGCGTCACCGCCTCGCCCGATCCTGGCAAGGCCGCCAGCGTGCGCGTCGAGCAATGCGCGACATAACCCACGCCATGTACGTCGACGGTGCAGCTATCCTCGCCGATCTCGTCGACGACTCCCTTGAGCTTGCCGATCATGAATGTGTTTCCGGCGAGATGATCTCGATCGAGGGGAAATAGGAGCGATAACGGGCCGCGTCGCGGGTAAGCAGCCTATGCCCGCTAATCGCGACGTGCGCGCCGATCAGGAAATCGGGAAGGGTCCGCTCGCGCGCGCCGCCAGCCCTACGGTAGGCCAGATGTACCTTTCCGGCGAGGAAAGCCGCCTCGTAAGGAATTGTATATTTCTCCAGCGGAAGCCCAGATAAGGCGTCCGCCAAGTCGCTCTCCGTAGCGAACGGTGTCGAGATTTCCGCCCATATCACCGGATTCACACCGAGCGAGGCGTCGCGTCCCGCCTCTGCCAATGCCTCGGCGGACCAACTGCTTTCCAAGCCGCCGGTGAACACATCCAAAAAGATGTTGGAATCAACGAGGACAGAGGTCGTCACGCGGTCCCCTTATCCATTCGAAATACTCGTCAGCCGTCATGCCGCCAAGGTCGAGGATCCCCGAAACATTGTCCGCCCATGCGCGGATCGAAGCGGCGCGCCGATCCTCCACAGCTTCCCCGTCAGCCACCACAATGCGTACCCCTTGTCGATCGGGAACGAAGTCCACCTCGGACCCGGGGCCTATACCCAATCGGTCCCTTATTTCCTTCGGGATGGTGACCTGGCCTTTTTCAGTGACACGCATGGTAATACCTCGCCGGTATTACTTAGAATCCGGACGTGAACAAGTCAAGAACACATATGTTGCTCTGCCGGGCGTTGCCGGCCGAGCCGGCCGCCGGGAATTGCTCCCGGCAGCCGGTGTGGCCATCACTTGGCAGCCAGCTTCTTCTTGCGCCACGGCGCGTCCTGTTCCCAATCGCCGGCCATGATCGACCCATAGGGATCGACATAGTCGACGATCTCGGCAAGTTTCTGCTTGCCGATCTGGCCACCACCTGGGCGGCGCTCTTGTAGCCGCCAGGCAGTTCGGACAGGTCCGGCTTACCGCACCAGAAGCGCACGTCGAGCCCCTCCGTCTCCTTTTTCAGCACGTCCTCGACGGCGCGGGCGCCGATCACCTCTCTGATGTAGCGGGTGCGGCTCATGTTGCGTCCCGCGCCATGCGGCGAGAATCCCAGCGCTTCCTTGCGGTCGCTATTGCGGGCGATCAGGATCGGCTCGCTCATGTTCATCGGGATCAGTGTGCGGCCGTCATCGTCCGGCGAGAAGCCGGCGAAGGACGGCGTCGCGCCCTTGGCGTGGTAGAACAGCCCGTCGCTGCGGCGGAACACGAAATTGTGCTCGTTCCAGAAACGGTCGACGATGGCGTTGCCGAGTGCGGCCGCGATCCGGTCGTGGATGCCCAGATGGTTGTTCTTGGTCCACAGCCGGATGGTCTGCAGAGCATCCCAGTATTCGCGTCCGACCTTGCTCTCCGCATCCAGCCACGCGGCCCCTTCCGGCGTGCGCGGCGACACGATCTTGGTGTGCCGCCTGGCCGCCGCCATGCCGCGCTTGTAGAGCAGCGCGCCTGGTCCGCGCGACCCGTGATGGGTAACGATCGCCGGCTGGCCGGTCGAGCGCAAATGGCCGACGAACAGGAAATGGTTGCCGTCGCCCTGCGTGCCGGTGTTGACGTGGCCGGAACCGACGATGTCGGCCAGGAACGGGTTCGCCTCGAAGGCCGCCGCGATCTCGCCCGGCATGGCGCGGCCGTTCCGGTGGTCGCCGACCACCGGTCCGAAATGCGTGATCTTGTGGGCGACGTCCATGATGCGCTTCGGATCGTCCTTGCGCTTGAACACGGTGATCGCCATCGAGCAGCAGATGTCGGCCGAGTGGAACCCCGGATGGATCGCGTCCTTGGCCGCCACGACGCCGCCGACCGGGATCGTGCCCGCCGGGCAGGCGTCCGGCATGATCACGCCGGCCTGCACCGTCGGCACGCGCATCAGCGCGTCCATCGCGCCGGTCACCAGCGCGAGGTTCTCGCGCTCGATGTCGCTTTCCGGCTCCAGGAAGACCGAGAAGGGCAGCCGGTTGGTCCGCGGCATGATCTCGACGGGCTGCAATGTCTGCAGATACGCGAAGATCGCGTCGGCGGACTGGCCGCCGCGGTCCATGCGCTGCGCAACCTCGATAGCCCCGGCAAACCACTTGCCCGGCTTGAAACCCCAGTCGATCAATTCCTTCCCGGTAATCATCGTCTATCTCAAGATCACTATTGCCTCATCGTTGGATCGTCCCTGCCGCACGGCAAAGGGCCAACGCGGATGCAACCGCAATTTGGCGCGAATACGGCTGTCGTCGAAATCTAGCGGATTGCAGAGCTGGGCCTATCCGGCCAGCGCCGCCAGCCGATAGGCCGGGCTCTGCCGGTGATGGGCGTGGCAGATGGCGATGGCCAGCGCATCCGCCGCGTCGTCGCCCTCGAAAATCGCCTTGGGCAGCAGCACCTTCACCATCATGTGGATCTGCTTCTTGTCGCCATGGCCGACGCCGATCACCGCCTTCTTCACGGCGTTCGGCGCATATTCGGCAACCTTGAGGCCGGCGCGCGCCGGCACCAGCATGGCGATGCCGCGCGCCTGCCCCAGCTTCAGTGTCGCCGTCGCGTCCTTGTTGACAAAGGTCGCCTCGACCGCCGCCTCGTCGGGCGCATAGGCCTGGAGAACGGCGCACAGCCCGTCGTGAAGCTGGCAGAGGCGATCGGCCAGCGGCGCCTTGTCGTCGGAGCGCACGGTTCCGGAAGCCACGAAGCGCAGGCTGTTGCCTTGCGCCTCGACGAGGCCCCAGCCGGTCCGCCTCAGGCCCGGATCGATGCCGACGATTCGAATCGTTTCCCGCATGCGCGAAGCCTACCTGTTCGCGGCATCCGTGTCAGGAAAATGTGAACGAAACGAAAACGAACGCGGATCAGCCCCGCGCGAACGCGGTGTTGAGCAGGCTGATCTGGTCGGAGACGGGGTTGCTGCGGCGTACCGGCGCGCTGCCCACGGCGGCCATGTCGCTGCCGTAGATCTCCTCGTCCATCAGCCGGACGAGATTCTGCAGGCTGAGCGAGCGGTTGACGAGTTCCATGAAGGCCGCCGGAAGCTCGCCCCACCCCACGGCGTTGTCGGGGGCAGATGCCGTGTCCAGCCGCACCTTGCATTTTTCGGACGCGACCTGGTCACGCGTCATCTCGCCGGAATTGGCGGCGCGCTGCAAAAGCAGCCAGGAGGCGATCTGCATCAGCCTCGTGGTCAGCCGCATGGATTCGGCGGCGTAGAGCGTCGCCGCCAGCCGCGACAGCTTTCGCGCCTCGGCGCGGCCGGGGCCGTCGAGATATTCGGCGGCGCGCTCGACCAGGCTCATGCCCTCATTGTAGAGCGGCTTGAACGAATCCGAGAACACCCGGCGTTCCGCCAGCTTGATCGGTTGTCCGCTTCCCATCGAAAGTTTGCCCGTCATCCTTGATCCTGCGGAGAAATCCGGCTCCGGCGTTGTTTGCCGGCTGCGCCGTTTCTTGCAGATTCCCCCTGTGTGGGAAAGATGCTCCGCCGCGGCGGCGAAGGCAAGCACATGTTTAATAAAGGGTTAACGAGGACGTTCCAAGTGATGAACAAAAAAAGAGCCGCGGAAAGCGGCTCTCGAGAGTTTAACAGGGAGGCGTCAAACGAAGTGGCTCCAACCACTCGGTAAGAATCCAGATAACTGGATACCCACAATAAACACCCATAATGCTTAACAGAGACTTAACGGGCTATGGATTCTTTTACCAACCGGCCCGACAATGTGCCATCCGGAGACAATCCGGCCGGACGGACCGGCTTGCGCATCGCCGAAAGGGCTATGTAGGCGAAGAGCAGGATGCTGGCGTAGAAGACCATGGAGCCGACCGCCACGACCGGTTCGATTGCCGCGTGGCCGGCCAGCAGGAAATACAGGCCGACGATCAGCATCACGCCGCTGACCGCCGTCAGCCAGAAATGCGCCGCCGCCAGCCGCGAAGACCCGGCCGCCGGAACGAGGTGGTAGAAAAAGGCAAAAACCGCCGACATCAGCCATCCCGCCACCATCGCATGGGCGTGGACGGGCATCTGCGAGTGATCGTGGGTGATCGACATGTGCAGCCCCAGCGCCATGCCGCAGACCGCGTAGAGGATGGCGAGCGTAAAGAATTTCCGTGCAACGCCGTGCATTGCTGTGTCCTTTTCAAATCCGGATATTGAGGGAAATACGCCGTCCGCCCCGCGCGGACCGGTCGTCTATCGGCGGCCATTCATCACCCGTTTCGAATCCGGGTCCAAAGCACCGAAAGCCGGTCGCCTCCTGAGAAGCTCGGCGGTGTCGTTAGACACCCGGCCCGTTTCGGATGCATGCCGGGCATGAGACGGGAATGAAACGGCCTGTTACCGCACGGATACGATATTCGCTTCCCTGGCCATGTCCCGCAGCCTGAACTTCTGGATCTTCCCCGTGGAAGTCTTGGGGATTTCGGCGAATGTCACGCTCTTCGGAACCTTGAAACGGGCGAGCAGCTTCCGGCAGTGCTCGATGATCTCCGCCTCGCTCGCCGCCTTGCCGGGCTTCAGCTCGACATAGGCCACCGGCACCTCGCCCCATTTGTCGTCGGCGCGCGCCACCACGCCGCAGGACGCGACGGCAGGGTGCTTGTACAGCGCCTCCTCCACCTCGATCGAGGAAATATTCTCGCCGCCGGAGATGATGATGTCCTTGGACCGGTCCTTGAGCTGGATGTAGCCGTCCGGGTGCATGACGCCGAGGTCGCCCGAGTGGAACCAGCCGCCGGCAAAAGCCTCGTCGGTCGCCTTGCGGTTCTTCAGATAGCCCTTCATGACGATGTTGCCGCGGAACATCACCTCGCCGATGGTCTCGCCGTCGGCAGGCGTTTCGGCCATGGTCTCCGGGTCCATCACCGTCAGGCCTTCGAGCGAGGCGTAGCGCACGCCCTGCCGCGCCTTCTTGGCCGCGCGACCGCCGCGGTCGAGCCCGTCCCATTCGCCGTGCCATTCGTTGACGACTGCCGGGCCGTAGGTCTCCGTCAGCCCGTAGAGATGGTTCACCACGAAGCCGGCGTCCGCCATTCCCGACAGCACGGATTCCGGCGGCGGCGCGGCGGCGGTGTTGAAAGTCACCTGCTGCGAGAAGGCGCGCTTGTCCTTGTCCTCGGCGTTGATCAGCGTCGCCATGACGATCGGCGCACCGCAGAGATGCGTGACTTTGTGGTCGGCAATGGCCTCGTACATCGCCTTCGCCCGCACCCAGCGCAGGCAGACATGCGTGCCGGCCTGCACGGCGAGCGTCCAGGGAAAACACCAGCCGTTGCAATGGAACATCGGCAGCGTCCACAGATAGACGGCATGTTTGCCCATGCCGGCGTGGATGGTGTTGGTGTGCGCCATGAGTGCTGCGCCGCGATGGTGATAGACGACACCCTTGGGATTGCCCGTCGTGCCCGACGTGTAGTTCAGGGAGATCGCGTCCCACTCGTCTTCGGGCATCGACCAGGCGAAATCAGGATCGCCGGACTGGACGAACGCCTCGTAGTCGAGCGTACCGATGCGCTCGCCCTTGGGATAAGGCGCGTCCGCCGGATATTCGGGATCGTCATAGTCGATCACCAGCGGCTGCACTTCGGCAAGGGCCAGCGCCTCCCGCATCACGCCGGCGAATTCGCGGTCGACGATGACGACCTTCGATTCCGCATGGCCGAGTTGGAAGGCGATCACCGCCGCGTCGAGCCGCGTGTTCAGCGAATGCAGCACCGCCTTGACCATCGGCACGCCGAAATGCGCCTCCAGCATCGCCGGCGTGTTGGACAGCATGACCGTGACGGTGTCGCCCTTGCCGATGCCCTTTTGCGCCAGTGCCGAAGCAAGCCGGAGCGAGCGCCGCCAGAAGTCGCCGTAGCTGGTGCGCGACGCGCCATGGATGATCGCCGGATGGTTGGGATAGGTTTTCGCCGCGCGTTCCAGCAGGGTCAGCGGCGTCAGCGGTTGGTGGTTTGCGGCGTTCCGGTCCAGCCCGATCTCGTAGATATTGGTCAAAGGTCCCCCCGTGCGGTCTGCTGCATGGGAAACCTAATGCATGCCCCTTTAAAATTGCAGGCCCTTCCACCGCAATTTACACGGCCGACGCGGAAGTCTTTTCCCTCAACGCCGCGATCTCGGCTTCGAGGGCCGCGATCCGGCCGTCACGCTCGGCAAGCGCCGCCGCCACATCCGCAGCCTCGAAGCGCTGGGGGATATGCTGCGGGCAGTTCATGTCCCAGGCCGACACGGAGAACAGGATCGCCTGCTCACCCCGCGCCTTGTAGCCGTCCGGCATCAGCCGGCCGACAAGCTCCGGATCGTCCACCACCCGGGCCGTGCCCCATATCTTGATACGCCGCCGATGCGCGTAGTCGATCAGGAACAGATAGGCCTTGGCGTTCTCGGCGAGATTGCCGGTGGTGATGTACTGGCGGTTGCCGCTGTAGTCGGCGAAGCCGATCGTGGTGTCGTCCAGCACCTTGAGGAATCCCGCGGGGCCGCCGCGGTGCTGGATGTAGGGCTGTCCGTCGCGGCTCGCCGTGCCGAGGAACACGCTGGTCTGCGCCTCCACGAAGGCGGCGAGGTCCGGCGTGATCCGCGTCTGCCAGCCGCCATTGGCCTCGACGCGCTCATAGGCGTGGCGCGATCCCTTGCGGCTCTGCACGGCTTTGACCGACGGCGTGAAGGCCACGTCGCTGGAATAGGTCGGATGGCTGTCCATGAAAATCCCCTTGGCGGGAACGGAGCGCTGTCCGTCATCCCGCCCTCTCTACAGGCCAAGCTCGCTCAGCGACGGATGGTCGTCGGGCCGGCGGCCGAGCGGCCAATGATATTTGCGTTCGCTTTCGGCGATCGGCAGGTCGTTGATGCTGGCAAAGCGCAGCCGCATCAGCCCTTCCGCGTCGAACTCCCAGTTCTCGTTGCCATAGCTGCGGAACCAGTTGCCGGCGTCGTCATGCCATTCATAGGCGAAGCGCACGGCGATGCGGTTGTCGTGAAAGGCCCAGACTTCCTTGATCAGCCGGTAGTCAAGTTCGCGGTTCCACTTGCGCTGCAGGAAAGCTTCGATGGCGTCGCGCCCCTGGATGAATTCGGCACGGTTTCGCCAGCGGCTGTCCGGCGAATAGGCAAGCGCCACCCTGGCCGGATCGCGGCTGTTCCAGGCGTCCTCGGCCATGCGCGCCTTTTGGGCGGCGGTCTCGGCGGTAAAAGGCGGCAGGGGGGGACGGCTCATCGGCATATCTCCTGTTTGAGGCATTGTCCGTATGCGCCACGGCGCCAGGCCCGTCTTTCGGTTTTGCCCAGCCTTTCCGCCCGAAACAAACCTTGTCTCCGCACCCCATATAGACCATTCCGAAATTCGAAATTAGAAGTCGATATTGATAGTCATCCTTCCGGGGAATGGAAGAATAATGGATCGGCTCCAAGCCATGACGGTTCTCCTCGACGTGGTCGACGCCGGCAGCCTTTCGGCGGCTGGGCGACGCCTGCACATGCCGCTCGCCAGCGTCAGCCGTCGCATCTCCGAACTGGAAGCGCATCTCAAGGTGCGCCTCCTCAACCGCTCCACCCGGCAACTGAGCCTCACCGAGGCGGGACACGCCTATGTCGCCGCCTGCCGGCGCATCCTCGAACAGGTCGGAGAGGCGGAGCGCAGCGCCGCCGGCGAATACAGCGCGCCGCGCGGCGAACTGACGCTGACCGCGCCGGTCGTGTTCGGCAGGTTGCATATGCTGCCCGTCGTCTCGGATTTTCTGAAAACCTATCCCGAGATCGATATCCGGCTGATCCTGTCCGACCGGGTGGTCCATCTTCTCGAAGACCACATCGATGCCGCCTTGCGCATTGGCCGGCTGCCCGAAAGCAGCCTCGTGGCCATGCGGCTCGGCACCGTCCGGTGCGTGGTCTGCGCCAGTCCCGCCTATCTTGCACTGCATGGCTCGCCGGAGACGCCGGCCGACCTCGCCGGCCGCGACTGCGTGGCCTTCGAGGGGCTGTTCACGCCGAGGAACTGGGTTTTTGCCGAGGGCAATTCCGAGATATCGGTGGCGATCCGGCCGCGCCTCATCGTCAACACCGCCGAGGCGGCGATCGATGCCGCCATTGCCGGCGTCGGCATCACGCGCGTGCTGTCCTACCAGGCGGCCGGCGCGATCGGCGATGGAAGACTTGCGATCCTGTTGCGCGAGTTCGAGCCGGAACCATCGCCGGTAAGCCTTGTCCATGCCGGACAAGGGCCTCTGCCATTGAAACTGCGGGCTTTTCTCGACTTCGCCGCACCCCGGCTCAGGGAGCGGCTTGCGCCAGACCGCGCCGTTCCCGGCTGACGCTGACGGCCGCTTGCTGCCCGGGCGCGCGGCTGGCCGGGCGCTTGCCGCCCCAGCCGATGGCCGGCAGCCATTCGAGCCAGTAGGCCAGCGCGAACTGCAGCGCGAGCCCGGCGGCGATCAGGGTGGTGTCGAAAGCCAGTCCGCCGCCGTACACCGCCTTCAGCACTTGGCCGATCATCGCCAGCACAGTGCCGGCGATGAACACCGGCAGCGAGTGCTTGCCGAGGATCGCCAGTGCATTGTCGGTGCGTGTACGGGCAAGGTTGGAGAGCGACGGGATCGCCACGACCAGATAGGCCAGCGCCAGCACGTGCAACAGGCGCGGCAGCGACAGGAACGTCTTGTCGAAGCCGGCCAGCACCAGCGGCAGGTCGAGCTTCGCCTCCAGACCCCACAGCGACCAGCGCACCCAGATCAGGGACAGCACGATGTAACCCAGCGAGATCGCCGCCAGCGGCGCACTGTAGCAGATCGTGCCGCCCCGCCGCACATGCATCATGCAGGCCATGCCGATGACGAAAAGCAGCTGCCAGGACAGCGGATTCAGGAACCAGAAGCCTTCGGTCGGATAGTTTTTCGGTGCCATCTGCCAATACCCGGCGGCGAACCAGACCAGCCCGGACACCGTCACCATCAGCACCAGGCTGATCCGGCTGAGCAGCAGGAACAGCGGCAGCATCAGCAGCACCACGGCATACATCGACAAGATGTTGTTGTAGCCGACCTGATGACCCAGCGTGGCGAGGCCGACCAGGGCGCGCGGCGTATCCTCGACCAGCGCGCCGATATTGATCATCTCCAGCAGTTTCGGCCGCGCGAACCAGAGGGCTGCGGCCGAGAAAATGGCGAGGGTGGCGACACTGGTCACGATATGCGCGACATAAAGCGTGCCAGCGCGGCGGAACGCCTTCAACGTCAGCAGCAGCCTGTTGCCCGGCTCGAACTTCAGCCCGTAGGCTAGGCCCAACGCGATGCCGGAAATCAGCACGAACGCCTCGGCCGAATCGGAAAAGCCGAAATTCTTGTGGGTGATGTGCTCGAAGATCGTACCGGGTACGTGGTTGACGAAGATCGTCAGCAGCGCCAGGGCGCGGAAGACATCGATGCGGGTATCCCGCTGTGAGGTCGCATTCGTGCTCATCGCGGCGTAAAGTTCCTCGTCCGGATAAAGTTCCCGCCGCGCTGCCCAAATCCCGCCTGCGGTCGCGATGCGGCAGCCATGTGGCGGGGGCCGCCGGGGCACCCGGCTTTTCATGGCTGGCCGGTCACGAAATATGTCCTCTTAAAATCAGCCGGCACTTCCGGCCTCCGTCAAAATGGCCGTGGCCGGCTCGGCGCGGCAGCCAGGAGACTTTTTGCGGACGGCTCCGAATTGCCGCGGTCCCTGCCGAAAGAAACCAAACCGCCCCTGTGCCCGGCCGCGCAAAAAGGCTAGCCTGCCTTCCCGTCTGGCGACGGTGATCGCCTTGCAAGGAGCCTCGCATGTCGCATCCCGTTCTCGTCCCCGGCGCCGTCGCCGTCATCACCGGCGGCGCCTCCGGCATCGGCCTCGCGGCGGCGAAAAAGTTCGCCGCACGAGGCATGAAGGTCTGCATCGCCGACATCGGTGCCAAGCGGCTGGCCGATGCACGGGCGCAGGTGATCCTCTCGGCAAGCAACAAGGAAGACGTGATGGCGGTCGAAGCCGACGTCAGCCGCGTCGACGATCTTGTTGCACTGGAGAAGTCGGTCGCCAAGACCTTCGGCGGCACGGACCTGCTAATGAACAATGCCGGCGTCCAGCCCGGCAGCGCGCTGTTCGGACCTGTCGAAAACTGGGAGCGCGTGCTGGCGGTGAACCTGTGGGGCGTCATCCATGGCAGCCGCATCTTCGGACCTGCAATGATCGCGCGCGGCCGGCCGGGACTGATCGTCAACACCGGCTCCAAGCAGGGCATCACGACGCCGCCCGGCGATCCGGCCTACAACGTCTCCAAGTCCGGCGTGAAAACCTTCACCGAAGCCCTGCAGCACGAGCTGCGCAATACCAAGGACTGCCGCGTGAGTGCCCACCTCCTCATCCCCGGCTTCGTCTTCACCCCGTTGGCCTCTGGCGGCCGCACCGAAAAGCCGGACAGCGCCTGGACGCCGGAGCAGACGGTCGATTTCATGCTGGAGAGCCTGGAGCGCGGCGACTTCTACATTTTGTGCCCGGATAACGATGTGCCGCGCGCACTGGACGAGAAGCGCATCCGCTGGGCGGCCGGCGACGTCGTCGAGAACCGCCCGCCGCTATCGCGCTGGCATCCGGACTTTTCCGACGCTTTTGCCGCCTTCGTGCGCGAAGGGGATTAGCGATTCCAGGCTGGCTTGAGCCGGCTAAAACTCGCTGAGCTTGATGCCCGGATCGTAATCCTTGCCGTCGACATCCTTGACCACCGCCTGGCCGGCCATCATCGTCTTGGTCTCGGCATTGTAGGAATAGGTCGGCGAGCCGAACAGGTGCCACCCCTTGTTCAGCGCCGCCGTCACCTTGTGGCAGAAGCTGGAATCGTCCGGTCCAGTCAGGAAACGATAGAGCTTCATCAGGGCCTCCTACGGTCAGGTGAATCAAAATTACGGTGCGGGCAGCCGAATTCAAGCCCGTCCGGCACGCGCCAGCAAGCGCTCGGCCTGCACCAGATGCAGCCGCTCGACCATACGGCCGTCCAGCGAGATCACCCCCTTGCCGGCATTTTCCGGCCGCGCGAATGCCTCGACGATCGCTTGCGCCTCAGCCACTGCTGCTTCCGACGACGAGAATGCCTTGTTGGCCGGTTCGATCTGCGCCGGATGGATCAGCGTCTTGCCGTCAAATCCCATCGCGGCGCCCTCCGCGCATTCGGGCCCGAAGGCGTCGAGGTCGCGGAATTCGTTCATGACGCCGTCCAATGCCACCAGCCCGCCGGCCCGCGCCGCCAGGACGATCTGCATCAGCCATGGTAGCAGGTAGCGCCGGTCCGGCGTCACCAGCACGCCGGTGTCTTTCGCCAGATCATTGGTGCCTGCGACCAAGCCGGCAAGGCGCGATGCCGGGTCGCGGCCAAGCTCGGCGATGCCGCCCAGATTGAGCATGGCCTTCGGAGTCTCGACCATCGCCCACAATTTCACCGTCTCCGCCACGGCCTCGTCGTCGAGCACGTCGCCGGCTTCGAGAATGTCGCGCGGCGTTTCGACCTTCGGCAGCAGGATGCCATCGAGTTCCAGGCTTCGCGCCAGGACGAGATCATCGGCGCCCCATTCGCTCGACAGCGCGTTGATGCGGATGATCGTGGTCGCCGGTTTCGTCTGGCGTGTCTCGAACCAGGCCCTCAGATTTTCACGCGCCAAAACCTTCTCATCGGGCGCAACGGCGTCCTCCAGATCGACGATGACCGCGTCGCTTGCGAGCGTCGCCGCCTTGGCCAGCGCCCTCGTATTGGTGGCGGGCATGTAGAGAACGGAGCGGAAGGAGCGATTGGGAGACGTGGACATGTGGCCTTCTTGCCCCGCGCCGCTGGCCCTTGCAAGAGCTTGCCTCGCGGCGCCGTTGCTGCATGCTAGGACCAACGAAACGATATGCGGAAGACCATGGCACGGTACGACATCGTCATCATCGGCGGAGCGATCGTCGGCAGCTCGATCGCCTACTATCTGCGCGAGGAGGGCTTTGCCGGCTCGATCGCGCTGGTCGAACGTGATCCGCAGTTCACGCATTCCGCCACGACCCTGTCGGCGGCCTCGATCCGCCAGCAGTTTTCCATTCCCGAGAACATCCGCCTGTCGCAGTTCACGCTCGGCCTGTTCCGCCGGCTGAAGCAGGAGTTCGGCGCCGACGCCGACATAACCTTCCATGAAAACGGCTACCTGATCCTCGCCACCGACGACGGACTTCCGGTCCTGAAGGCCAACCACGACGCGCAGACCGCCGAGGGCGCCGACATCCTGCTGGAGGATGCAGCGGCGCTGTCGCGCCGCTTTTCCTGGCTGTCGCCGGAAGGCATCGTCGCCGGCGCCTGGGGCCGGACCGGCGAAGGCTGGTTCGATGCCCATGCGCTGCTGATGCTGTTCCGCAAGGCGTTGCGGACAAGGAGTATCGACTTCATCACGGCATCGGCGTCCGGTATCGCCCGCGACGGGAATCGCGTCGCTGGCGTGACGCTGAACAATGGCGAGCGGCTGGAGGCAGGCATCGTCATCAACGCGGCGGGCCCGAATGCCGGAAAGGTCTCCGCCATGGCTGGGATCGCGCTGCCGGTCGAGCCGCGCAAGCGCAACATCTTCGTCTTCGAGGCCAATGATCGCTTCGCCGACATGCCGCTGGTCGTCGATCCCAGCGGCATCTGGTGGCGGCCGGAAGGTTCGGTCTACATCGTCGGCGGGGCCGAAATCGAGGAGGGCGAGGCGGCCGCCGATCCCACCGATTTCGATCCGGACTGGCCGCTGTTCGAGGAGACGATCTGGCCGGTGCTGGCGACGCGCATCCCGGCCTTCGAGGCGATCAAGGCGACACGCGCCTGGGCCGGTCACTACGACTACAACACGCTCGACCAGAACGCCGTCATCGGGCCGCATCCGGAGGTGACAAATTTCCTTTTCGCCAACGGCTTTTCCGGCCACGGACTGCAGCAGGCCCCCGCAGTCGGCAAGGCCCTGGCGGAACTCATCGTCCACGGCGGCTATCGCACCGTCGACGCGTCCGCCTTCGGTTATGAAAGGATCGCCGCGAACCGGGCGTTCCGGGAGTTGAACGTCATCTGAGTGCGGCGACAGGATAGGGAGGTCTGCCATGCGCGACTGGAAATTGCCCCGGGCGGGCGGCTGCCGTTGCGGCCGCGTGCGTATCGCGGTCAGCGCGCCGCCGCTGCTGGCCGCCGCCTGCCATTGCAACGGCTGCCAGAAAATGTCGGTCAGCGCCTATTCGCTGTCGCTCGCCATTCCGTCCGAGGGTTTTGTCGTCACGCAGGGCGAGCCGGTGGTCGGCGGGCTGCAGGGTCCTACGCGGCATTTCTTCTGCCCGTTCTGCAAGAGCTGGATGTTCACGCGACCGGAAGGGCTGGACTGGCTGGTCAATCTGAGCCCCTCCATGCTCGACGACCATTTGTGGTTCGTTCCCTTTGTCGAGACCTCGACCGGCCAGGGCCTGCCTTGGGCCCGCACTCCGGCCAAATATAGCTTTGCCGGCGAGCCCGAACTGGAGCGCTATCAGGCGCTGGTCGCGGAATATGCGGCACAGGGTGCAGGACCAACATAGGGTATTATCGACGGATTGACAGCTTCGCGCTAAAATCACAGACTGAAACCGGTTTCACTCGCGCATTTGGGGATACGTGCGGTTCGACCTGACCATTCTGCTGCCTCATATCGGCTTTCTGGCCGAAGGCGCGCTGCTGACTGTCGAGGCCTGTTTCCTCGCCCTTGTCGGCTCCGTCGTCCTCGGCATGCTGGTCGCCATTGCCCGTACATCGTCGACCGCCTGGGTGCGGCGGCTGGCCTTCGTCTATGTCGACCTCTTCCGCAACATCCCGTTCATCGTGCAGCTCTTTTTCTTCTACTATGGCCTGCCGGAGATCGGCATCTACATCGACGCCTTCACCACCGGCGTCGTCGCGCTGTCGATCGCCGGCGGTGCCTATGCGTCGGACATCATCCGCTCCGGCATCCTAGCCATCGACAACGGCATCCTAGAAGCCGCCGAGGTCAGCGGCCTGTCGAAACGCACGACCTTCACCCGCATCGTGCTGCCGATCGCGCTCAGAACCTCGGTTCGGCCACTGGGGTCGGTGCTGATCAACATGATCCTCACCTCGTCGATCCTGTCGACCATCACGCTCAACGAACTCACCGGCTCGGCCAAGATCGTCGCCTCCGACACGTTCCGGCCGTTCGAGATCTATGTCGTGCTGCTCGTCGTCTATGCTGCCCTGACCTGGCTCGTCTCGATCGGCATCGGACTGCTGCACCGGCGCCTCAACCGCGACATGCTGGAGCCGGTCGGCTGATGCGCTACAGCGATTTCACCAGCTATGACCTCCTCCTGCTGGCGCAGGGCCTCGCCACCACCATCGGGCTTTTCCTGGCGACATCGCTGATCGGCCTCGCCGTCGGCTCGGTCTGGGCGGTGATCCGCTTCTATCGCGTGCCCGGCCTGATGCAACTCATCACCTTCGTTGCCGAGATCCTGAAAAACTCGCCGGTGCTTGTGCAACTGTTCCTGGTCTTTTTCGGCTTCCCGGCCTTCTTCAAGGTCAATGTCACGCCGGTCGAGGCCGCCGTGATCACGCTGTCGGCAAACACAGCGGCGTTCGTCTACGTCATCGGCGTTTCCGCCATCGAATCGATTGCCCGCGAACAGGTGGAGACGGCCCGCGTCTTCGGGCTGACGCGCTGGCAGGTGCTGCGCCATGTGATCGCGCCGCAGGCGGCCGCTTTCTCGGTCGGCCCGCTGGTGGCGCTGCTGGTCAACCAGCTTCAGGTCACCTCGCTGATCTCGGTGATCGGCGTCGTCGACCTCACCAAGATCGGCAACATCCTCAATTTGCGGACGCTGAAACCTTTCATCGTCTGGTCGGTCGTCGGCCTGCTCTACTATCTCGCGGCAAAGCTGGTGGCGACGCTCGGCGCGCGCTTCGAGGACCGGCTCAGGGCGCACAGCGCCTTTAGAGGTCTCTGACATGCTGAAGGTCGAAAACGTCAAAAAATCCTTCGGCGCGGCGACGGTGCTGAACGGCGTCAATCTCGCAGTCCAGCCCGGCGAAGTGGTGTCGATCCTCGGGTCGTCGGGTTCCGGCAAATCGACGCTGATCCGCTGCATCAACGGTCTCGAAAAGCTGGACGCAGGCAGCATAACGGTCGACGAGTTCGATGTGAGCAAGCCGAAGGAACTTGCCGAGGCGCGCAAACGCTCCGGCACCGTGTTCCAGCTCTTCAACCTCTATCCGCATATGACCGCGTTGCAGAACATCACGCTGGCGCCGGTCGAGGTACTGAAGCGGCCACGCGCCGAGGCGGAGGCGGAAGGCCGCGCGCTGCTCGCCTCGGTCGGGCTCGGCGACCGCGCCGACGCCTATCCGGCACAGCTTTCGGGCGGCCAGCGCCAGCGCGTCGGCATCTGCCGGGCGCTGGCGATGAAGCCGAGCTACCTGCTGCTCGACGAGGTGACCAGCGCGCTCGATCCCGAAATGACCGCCGAGGTGCTGACCATCCTGGCCAAGCTGGCTGCCGAAGGCACGACCATGGTCTTCGTCACGCACGAGGTCGAGTTCGCCCGGCAGATCTCCAACCGCATCGTCTTCCTCGAGAAGGGGGTGCTGCTGGTCGACCTGCCAACCAAGGATTTCTTTGACCCTGCGGGCGGCCTCGCACAGCCGCGCGTCGCCCAGTTCCTGTCAAAAATGCGGAAAGACTGAATGCTGTTGCTTGCAAATGCCGAGGCCTGGCCTGGCTTTCCGCTGACCGTCGAGATGCTGAAATCCGGCGCGGAAAGCCTCGATGCGATGGTGGCCGGCATCGGCAGCGTCGAGGCGGAACCGAAAGTGCGCAGCGTCGGTTACGGCGGCTGGCCGAATATGCTCGGCATCATGGAATGCGACGGCGCGGTCATGGACGGCAACACGCGCGCCGTCGGTTCGGTCGGCGCGGTGCCGGACACGCTGCACGTCGCAGCACTTGCCCATGAGGTGATGAAGCGCCTGCCGCATGTGATGTTGACCGGCGACGGCGCGCGCCGCTTCGCCACCGAGATCGGCTTTCCGCTGGACGACATGCTGCTGGAAGACAGCAAACGCGTCTGGTGGGAACGGCTGGAGAAGGAGCTGCCCGCCGGCGAGTTGGAGAAATTCCCGAAAATCCCGCTGGCGCCGCTGAGCACCGCGATCACCGATCCCGAGCGGGTGCGCGACACCACCGTCTTCCTCAGCGCCGATGCCGAGCGCGGCATCCATGCCGCGACCTCGACATCCGGCTGGGCGTGGAAATATCCGGGCCGGCTGGGCGACAGCCCTATCCCCGGCGCCGGCTTCTATGCCGACAGCCGCTATGGCGCCGCCGCCTGCACGCATACCGGCGAGATGACCATGCGCTGCGCCACCGCGCGCTCGATCGTGCTCGCGATGAAACTGGGCCGGCCGCTGGGCGACGCCATAAGGCTCGCCGTCGACGAGCTTGCCGAACTGACCGGGGGTTTCCTGGGAGGCGTAGTCATCCACGCCGTCGACGCCCATGCCAACCACAAGGTCGTGAATTTCCGGTGCCAGGGCGAGATCCGCTACTGGTTCTGGGAGGAGTCGATGTCCGGGCCGGAACTCCGGGCAGCGAGCAACGCATAACAAGAGCCATCCAGAGAGGACTGCACCATGAAACGACTTCTGACTGCCCTTGCCGCGCTGGCCTTCGTCGCCGGCTCGGTCCTCCCGGCCCTGGCGGGCATGCTCGACGACATCCGCTCGCGCGGCACGGTGCGCATCGGCGTGTCGCTCGGCGGCGAGCCGATCGGTTTCCGCGATCCGCAGAACAACCCGGTCGGCTACGACGTCGACGTTGCGACGCTGCTGGCCGAAAAGCTCGGCGTGCCGGTGGAGTTCACCGACGTGTCGGGCGACGCGCGCATCTCCATGCTGGTCTCAGGCCAGCTCGACATCGTCGTCGCCAACACCTCGGCAACGCTGGAGCGCGCCAAGAGCGTCAACTTCACCATTCCCTACAACCGCGCCGGCCTGCGCGTCATCGTCCAGGCCGATTCCGGCATCAAGACGCTGGCCGATCTTGCCGGCAAGAAGATCGTCGTCGGCCGCGGCACCACCGGCGAAACCTTCATCAAGAAGGCGGCGCCGGAGGCCGAACTCGTCTATGTCGACCAGTTCGCGCCGGACGGCGTGCTGCAGCTCCAGCAGAAACGCGTCGACGCGGCGATCGAGGATTCCTCGCTGCTCGACTATCTCGCCACCAAGAACCCGTCGCTGGTGACGATCGATGGCCTCTATTCCAACGATCCGATCGGCATCGCGGTGGCCAAGGGCGATCCGGAATTCGTGCGCTGGCTGGACATGTTCGTCTCCGACTACATCCAGTCCGGCGCCTACGAAGCCAATTACAAGAAGTGGTGGGGAGAGACGGCCAATCCGCCGTCCCTGAACCCGCTCTGGTGATTTTTTGATCCTGCGTGGCCCGGCCTTCCGGTTGAGCCACGCTTCCATCCATAGGATTCTTCCATGACCGCCCATCCGCTCCGCGCCATCGAGATCTGCGTGGAAAACACCGACGGCCTCGTCGCCGCCCAGAACGCCGGCGCCGACCGCGTCGAGCTTTGCGCCTCGCTGCTGGAGGGCGGGCTCACCCCCAGCGTCGGCGTCGTGCGCGAGGCGCAGCGCCTGGCCAAAATCCCGTTCTTCGTCATGGTCCGGCCGCGTGGCGGCGATTTCCTCTATTCCGAGATCGAGTTCCGCTCGATGATCGAAGACGTGAAGGCGTTTCGCGACATGGGCGTGCAAGGCGTCGTCGCCGGCTGCCTCAGTCCCGACGGCACCATCGACGAACAGCGCATGAAGGCACTGGTCGAGGCTGCCCGACCGATGAAGGTCACCTGCCACCGCGCTTTCGACATGACCCGCGACCACAGAGAGGCGATCGAGGCGCTGGTGCGCGCCGGCGTCGACCGCGTGCTGACCTCCGGCCGCCACGACACCGCCATCGAGGGGCTCGACGTGCTGGCCGAGACGGTCAAGGTCGCCGCCGGGCGCATCGTCGTCATGGGCTGCGGCGGGCTCAACGAGCGCAACATCGCCCATGTCATCGATGCCACCGGTGTCGAGGAGATACACTTCGCCGCGCTGCGCGACGAACCCAGCGGCATGCATTTCCGCAACCCGACCATCGGCATGGGCGGTACCGACCTGGAGCGCGAGTACACCAACACGCTGACTTCGGAGGAAGGCGTGCGCGCCACGATCGCCGCTGCGCGGAACCGGTGACACAGTCCGTCGGAACGATGCAGGTAGCCGATGCTTTCGGGATGTAATTTGTTTACATCCTGATGCGTAGTGATGCTCTAATATGTCGACCACTATGGAAAACGAAACGGAACGTGGCGCCCTGACCATCGCCGATGTGGCGGAGCGGGCCGGGGTCTCCCGGGCGGTCGCGTCGCGCGCGCTGTCGCCGAAGCCGCGGCCCGTATCGGCGGAAAAGCGCGAACGGGTCCTCAAGGCGGCCGCCGAGCTCGGCTTCAAGCCGAACCTTCTGGCGCAGAGCCTGACCTCGAAATCGGTCAACCTGGTCGCGGTGGTGGTGAACCATATCCACGACCTGTCCGACCTCGACCTGTTCGACCTGCTGCTCGACCGCATCCAGGCGGCGGGCAAGCAGCTGATCCTGCTGCGTGTCGGCTCGGTGGCGCGCGTCGAGGAATTTTTGCGGCGCGGCATCGCCTATCATGTCGACGCCGCACTTGTGTTTTCCGATTTCGCCGATGCCGCGACGGTGCGCGAGATGTTCCACTCCGACCATGTCGTCATGCTGAACGGCCGCCATGACCGGCTGTCGCCGGCGATCATCCCCGACGAGGCGGTCGGCATCGAGCAGGCTGTCGCCGACGCCGCCGGCAAGGGTGTTCGCGAGGCCGCGCTGCTCACCGGCCGGCAGTCGTCGGAGGTCGAGCGCATCCGCATCGGCGCCTACCGTGCCAGCTTTGCCCGCCACGGCATCACCGTGATCCGCGAGGCGCAGGGCGACTATTCCTACGAAAGCGGCCACGCCGCCGCAGAGGCGCTGGTCGGCGAAAATCCGCCGCAGGCAGTGTTCTGCACCTCCGACGCCATGGCCATGGGCATCCTCGATGCACGGCGCGCCGATTTCCCCGGCAACCGCCCCGAACGCTTCCGGCTCTACGGTTTTGACAATTTGTCGCTCACCAGCTTCGACGCCTACCCGATCGCCTCGATCGGCTACGACAAGACGCGCTACGTCGACGAGATCGTCGGCATGCTGACGCAGCCGCAGGTCTTCGGGCAGCCACATGAGCCGGTGCGGATACCGACAGCATTCTTTCCGCGGGCAACCGCTTGATGGTGCCGATCGCAAACTGGCCAACAAGCACCCCCACTCCGGCCCTTCGGGCCACCTCTCCCGATAAGAGGGGTAGAAGAAGCCAAGCTGAATGAGCGCCGGCATCGCGGCAGCGCCTTTCCTCTACCCCTCTTAGGGGGAGAGGTGGCCCGAAGGGCCGGAGTGGGGGTGCTTCGGCCGAGCCGGCTGATCTGTGATGGGAACTTTTGGTGTGAGGCTACTCCGCCGCACCTATGGTCAGCGCGATCGGTTCCAGCCCGTCGATGCCGCCCTCCAGCCTGTCGCCGGCCACAAGCTTGCCGACGCCGGCCGGCGTGCCGGTGTAGATCAGGTCGCCGGCCTGCAGGTGATAGTAGCGCGACAGATGGCTGATCAGCGTCGGCACGCTCCAGATCAGGTCGGAGAGGCGGGAGTCCTGGCGCGTCTCACCGTTGACGGCGAGATGGATGCGCTGGTCGCCGATGGCGCCGAACACGTTTGCAGGCGTGATCGGGCTGATCGCGGCCGAATGCTCGAAGGCCTTTGCAAGGTCCCACGGCCGGCCCTTGTCCTTCGCCGCCTGTTGCAGGTCGCGGCGCGTCAGGTCGAGCCCGCAGGCGTAGCCGAACACCGCCGACATCGCGTCCGCCTCGGCGATGCGGAAGGCCGGGCCATCCAGCGCCAAGACAAATTCCATCTCGTGATGGAAATTCTCGGTTCCCGGCGGATAGGGGATCGTCGCGCCGGTCGCCAGGATCGCGCTCGACGGCTTGGTGAAATAGAACGGCGCCTCGCGGTCCACCTCGTGCCCCATCTCCTTTGCGTGCTCCGCATAGTTGCGGCCGACGCAGAAGATGCGGCCGACCGGGTAGAGCCTGGCGTCGCCGACGATCGGAACCGAAGCCGGTTCTGGCGGCGCAAAGAGGTATTTTCCGGCCATTCTTCGTCTCCTGCTGTGCCTGCCCCGCATTGGCGCCGATTCGGCTGGACAGGCTTTGAATCGCAATGCGCTTGCTGTAAAGCGTTGCCAGCGAAAATCCCGAACGCTGACGGAAGATCATCATGGACAAATTCACCACCCTCACCGGCGTCGCGGCTCCAATGCCCATCGTCAATGTCGACACCGACATGATCATCCCGAAGGATTATTTGAAGACGATCAAGCGCACGGGCCTCGGCACGGGCCTGTTCGCCGAGATGCGCTACAACGAGGACGGCTCCGAGAACCCGGATTTCGTGCTCAACAAGCCGGCCTACCGCAAGGCGCAGATCCTCGTTGCCGGCGACAATTTCGGCTGCGGCTCGTCGCGCGAGCACGCGCCCTGGGCATTGCTCGATTTCGGCATACGCTGCGTGATCTCCACCTCCTTCGCCGATATTTTCTACAACAACTGCTTCAAGAACGGCGTCCTGCCGGTCACCGTCAGCCCGGAAGATCTGGAAAAACTGCTGGACGACGCCTCGCGCGGCGCCAATGCGACGCTCACCGTCGACCTGGAAGCCAAGGAAATCCGTGGACCGGACGGCGGCACGGTGAAATTCGACCTAGACGATTTCAAGCGCCACTGCCTGCTCAACGGCCTCGACGACATCGGCCTGACGCTGGAGAAGGCGTCGTCGATCGCCGCTTATGAGAAGACTGCAGCAGCCTCGCGCCCCTGGGCGTGAGAAAAGATATGTCCACCTTTGAGACTGTAGTTTCCGAGGCAATGAAGCTTCTGGAGTCAAAAGGGGCGTATTCAAGGGACAAATCGATTCCTGGGCCAAAAATAGTTGATGCGCTTGCTGGTATTGATGGTATAAATTTAAAGCGCGGCAGCTTATTTAGCTATCTTAGCTTGGCCGCCAATGATTCGTCGGTTTCCAATATTGTAACTGGCGGCTCGCGATCTGGGTATTGGCTGCAAAAGGAACTTGAGACAGCCTCGCCCCCGGAAAAACCGGAAACGGTAGAAATTGAAATAGGCAAAAAGAAAAAGGAATACTCGGAGAAAAGTTTATACCCGCTGATAGAATTGTGGCTATCGACGAAGGGTTTCCGCTCAAAAGATACATCTGCGTCCAAGTCGGGTGGCAAATGGGGTAATCCTGATATTATTGGGCTAAACCGAATTCAAGCATTTGGAATATCGGACATTGAAATAGCCTCGTGCGAAGTCAAGATAAATGTAATCGGATGGGAGCAGTATATTTTTGAGGCTATTTCTCACAAACGATTTTCAGACAGATCGTATTTTTGTTTTCGCCATGACGGCGAATCCGAAATTCCTAAATCTATGCAATATTATGCTGAAAAATTTCGTATTGGCATTGTTCAAATAGAACTAAGCGATGAGGAGATAATTAATGTTGAGAAGGCCGGGGATAACTTGACGAAACTTGAACCCTACCTTCAGAATATAGTAGAGGCATTTCCGGCCCTATACGACGCAGTATCAGCTCAAGAGAAGGTTTTGCTTCTTGATCGTTTGGGTATTAAGGACGAGAGAACTTTCTATGGCTTTGGGCGTGAATATTAGTATTGGTGAAAGTGGATAGAAGGCTCATCTCCACCGGTTCGCCTTTCGAGAAGACGGCGGGCTATTCGCGTGCCGTCGTGCAGGGCGACTGGTGTTTTGTCGCCGGCACGACCGGCTACGACTATGCGACCATGACCATGCCGGAGAGCGTCGAGGATCAGGCGCGCAATTGCCTCGCGACCATCGGCAGGGCGCTTGCCGAGGGCGGCTTCTCCTTTGCCGACGTGGTGCGCGCGCATTATTACGTCACCGATCGCGCCTTCGTGAACCGCGTCTATCCGATCCTCGGCGAGACTTTCGGCGATATCCGTCCGGCCGCGACGATGGTCGTCTGCGACCTCGCCGAGCCGGAAATGAAGATCGAGATCGAGGTGACGGCGCTGCGCCGCGACCAAAAAGGGGGATAAAGATTCCGCCCTTCGCTGAAATTTTTCAGCCCGCGCTGTCTTCGATCCGGCCAAACCCTTGAAATCGTTCACGGCCGCTTCCGCGTTTGACTCGGTCGCCGAGAAAAAACCGCGAAAATCATCCCCGCCCCCGAAACCTCCCGCATAATTGTCCGCAGTTTCTCCCGCCGGGAACGCTTCCGGAGTCGTTCGAAAGTGGGGAGGAACCGGCGCCTCCGTCATGCTGCCGACGAAGCAGCATGGCCGGGGAGGCTTTGTCCGAAGGTCCTCCCTCCGCAACTACGTGCGGTGTGCGCTGGACGAGGCGCTTAAGCACGGCCAGCCGAGGCACAAACGCCGGAGCCGGAGCTGTCGCGAAGCAGGACGGGGCGGAGCCCAAAGTCGCCGGCGGGGCGCGAAAGTCGCGCCACGTATTAACTAAACTAGGAGGCACGGCCTCGCGCCCCGCTTCCCGGACATCTTTCAACAACCCGGCCCAAAAGCGCGGGAGCGAGAACCCATGCCCAGACGAAACCCGGCTCCCCAAGCCGTCCCCCAGGTAGCAGACGACACGATTCCGCCTGACGAGCAGCGCTGGATGGAGAAGCTCGCCAACGTGCCGTGGATCGGCGAGACGCCCCCGGGCATGACCGAGGCAGAGTATTTCACGCCGAAGCCATACGAGAAGACCGACTGGAGCGACCCCAACATCACCGGCGTCTATGAGCATTTCGAGATTCCGCCAGGCTACCCGCGCTTTCGCGTTCTCCACGCCGCGCGCTCGCAGTTCAAGACCGACGAACATTATCGGGCCGACCGGCACAGCATGGAAAGCTACTACTACAGCCTCTCCCTCTCGCTCGGCATCGCGCAGCAGGCGGCGACCATGCTGGGGCTGCACGCGGACTGCCGGAAGTCAGCCTGCCGGCGGGCCCGTCGCTGCGTGTCGCGGCGGGCCGAAGACGATTGGACGGTGTTTCCAGGCCCCGGCCTGCCGCCCTGCTGCAACACCTTCGAGCGCACCGCCACGGTTCGCCACTGGCTCAACGTCAAGTTAGAGCAGCACAATGAGCAGGTGTTGGCCGCGCAGCACGGAACGGAGGGAGGCTGAGGTGAAATGCAGCGGGTTTTGCGCCTTGCGCGTCCGCCCTACGCCCGCTAGCAAGGCGGCGTTTTCTCCAAGATATCAAGGATAGCGTCATGGCCTCGAAAAAACTTCTCCTGCTGCCCGGCGACGGCATCGGTCCGGAGGCGATGGCGGAGGTGGAGAAGCTGATTGCGGTCATGAATACCGATCTCGCCGCCGGATTCGAGACCGAACGCGGACTGGTCGGCGGTTGCGCCTACGACGCGCATGGCGCGGCGATCTCGGAAGACGACATGGCCAAGGCGCTGGCGGCCGACGCCGTCCTGTTCGGCGCCGTCGGCGGGCCGAAATGGGACAGCGTTCCCTACGAGGTGCGCCCAGAGGCCGGTCTGCTGCGCCTGCGCAAGGATCTGGCGCTGTTCGCCAATCTGCGTCCCGCCATCTGCTATCCGGCGCTGGCCGCCTCCTCCTCGCTCAAGCCCGACGTCGTCGAGGGGCTCGATATCCTGATCGTGCGCGAGCTGACCGGCGGCGTCTATTTCGGCGAGCCGAAGGAGATCATAGACCTCGGCAACGGCCAGAAGCGCGGCATCGACACGCAGGTCTACGACACGTTCGAGATCGAGCGCATTTCCGGCGTCGCCTTCGAGCTGGCGCGCACCCGGAAAAACCATGTCACCTCGATGGAAAAGCGCAACGTCATGAAGTCCGGCGTGCTGTGGAACGAGGTCGTCACCCAGACACACAAGGCGCGCTATTCCGACGTGAAACTCGACCACATGCTGGCCGACGCCGGCGGCATGCAGCTTGTGCGCTGGCCAAAGCAGTTCGACGTGATCGTCACCGACAATCTGTTCGGCGACATGCTCTCCGACATCGCCGCGATGCTCACCGGCTCGATCGGCATGCTGCCCTCGGCGTCGCTCGGCGCGCCGGACGCCAAGACCCGCAGCCGCAAGGCGCTCTACGAGCCCGTCCATGGCTCGGCGCCCGACATCGCCGGTACGGGCGCCGCCAACCCGATCGCCATGATCGCCTCCTTCGCCATGTGCCTGCGCTATTCGTTCGGCATGGTGGCGGAGGCCGACCGGCTGGAAGCCGCCATCTCGGCGGTGCTCGACAGCGGCCTGCGCACCCGCGACATTCTTTCGGAAGGCATGACCGAGGTCGGCACGGTGGCGATGGGCGACGCCATCATCGAGAAATTCCGGGCGCTGTCGGCCTGACCGGACCGCGCTGCGATAAAAATCCAGGGAGCCTGTCGGAACCGGAGCGTTTGTTTCGTCCTTTGACCATCGTGATCGAAAGGAGAAGAAAATGTCCTATGTCGACGGGTTCGTCCTGGCCGTGCCGAAAGCCAATCTCGACGCCTACCGCAAGCTGGCGGCAGACGCGGGCGCGGTGTGGAAGGAATATGGCGCGCTCGCCTATGTCGAATGCATCGGCGACGATGTTCCCTATGGCGAACTGACCTCCTTCCCGCGCTCGGTCCAGGCCAAGGACGACGAGGCCGTGGTCTTCTCCTGGATCGTCTACGAGTCGCGCGCCAAGCGCGACGAGGTCAACGCCAAGGTCATGGCCGATCCGCGCATGAAGCCCAACTTCGACACCATGCCGTTCGATACCAAGCGCATGATCTTTGGCGGCTTCGAGGCCTTCCTGGAACTTTAGGATCCACGGCGGTGGAGCGGAAAGCGCTGCGGCCCGCTCGCCATCAGACCTGCTGCGCCGCAGCATCTGCGGCGCCAAGGCGCGTCGGCGCCACGACGATGCCCTCCGGCACCGGACCCCACTTGTTCTCCTGCTTGCGCGACGGGATCAGCGCGAAGATCAGCGCGACCACCATGCCCATCGGGATGGAAACCACCAGGAAGAACCAGCCCGAAATGCCGATGTCGTGCTGGCGGCGCACGGCCATCGCGAGGCTGGGGACCAGCGTGGCCAGGATCCATCCCGCCATGCCAAGCCCCATGAGCACCGGCGCCTCATAACCCGGCTCCATGTTGCCGACCTGATAGTCCAGCGTGAGGCTGGCGATCGACACCCCGACAAAGGCCAGCATCCAGAACAGGACGTAACCCCAATATTCCTTGCGGCGGGCACGATCGACGAAGTTCGCGTAGTTGGCTGTCAGTGCCCGCCAGAAATAATGCCCGAGCCCGGTTCCGGACGAGGCAGCGGCAGAAACCGGAGCAGGGCCGGAGAACGGAGTGGCGTTGCGGCCGAAACGCTGCGATTCGGCTGGTTGCGCAGCGACGGTTTCCGCTTCGGCGCCTGCGGTCGGCGTGCGGATCGCAAGGACGTTCTTCGCCTGGCTGCCGCTCGGCTGGAACTCGACCGACGCGCCGCTGGCGAGCGCCGAACCGCGCCGCAAATCCTCTCGCTTCACCGTATAGCGGCTGCCATCCGCGCCGCTGATGAAGCCAAAACCCTGGCTGTCGTCGTAGTGAAGCACTTCCCCGCGCACAGCCCGGCCCCGCATTCATGTCGATTTGCCCGCGAAGGTGTTGCAAGTCGCATTGGCCTGTCAACGGAAACCGGACAGCGTTGCAGCGCTGCGCCTTCTGTCGTCCCGACGGATTTAGGCAAAGCCGATAAAGCGTCCGGCAAACAGCGCCGCCGTCCATAGCGTCGCGGACAGGACGGCCGTCAAGCGCATGGCTGCGGAAGGCGCCCTGCCTGCCGGGCGTCCGGCGTCGAGCGCCGCGAACAAAGCGAGATTGAGGCCGCCGAGAAGGATGAGGCACATCTTGGCAAGGAAGACCGGCAAACCGATGTACTCCGTCGCCCGCACGGAAAACAGCGCAAGGCCGGTGATCGCCGCACCCGCAAACGCGCCAAGCGCAACCCACCGCAACACCCGCAGGAATGGCTGTTCCGGCAGGGTACGCAACGCGCCGAGGATGCGCAGGTCCACCAGCCAGACCGAGGCGAACAGCACGCCGATCGAAGCGATATGCAGCGCGTTGACGACCGGATAGGCGTAGAACGAAGCCTTCAGCAGCCGCACCAAGGCGTGCTGTTCGACCCCAGCGAGCAACTCCATCGGCGTCAGGTCAAGCCGGCGGCACGCGATTTGGATAGACGTCGTAGGTCTTGCCGTTGACCGTCAGGCGAACCGCCTTCATGCGTTTTTCCGTCGAGTCGCGTGAGCGATTGCCGACCGCCAGCACCTCGTCGCCGGCTTTCGCCACATCTTCGGTGAAGCCGGCCCGGATGGCGGCGGATGGCGGCGCCAGTTCGACACGCCAGATCTCGCCTTCCACATCGACATCGAGCGTTGCATGCGGATTGCCGATATAGATGTCGCGGATGATGCCCTCGAGCTGGAAGAACCCATCCTCGGTCCACGACCAGCCGTGATGCGCCAGCGCCGGAACCGCCGTCGCCAGGGCGAACAATGCCGCCAGCAAGGATTTGCGGGAGTAGATTCGACTTTCACGGGTCCGCAACATTTCGCTACTCCGTCTGAAGATCGCAGAGAAGCGTAGGGACGGTTGCCGGTTCGTCAAATCAAATTAGGATGAACGGCTCGTCCGTGCGCGGGTCAGCCGCCGTGGGCCGGATTGCTTCGCAGGTCCAGCGCCAGCAACTCGTCGTCGAAATAGCGGCCGTTGGCGAAGATCGCATCGCGCTCGAGGCCATAGGGGACGAAACCCAGCGAAAGATAGAGCCGCCGCGCCGGTGTGTTGTCAGCCCTCACCGCGCAATGCAGCAACAAAGCGCCGACCGAGCGCGCATGTGCGATCACCGCCATCACCACTTCGCGCCCAAGCTTTGCCGCCCGCCAGTCCGGCGCGACATAGACCGCAACCATCACGCCCTTGTGCAGGGTCTTCGGCCGTTCGTTGGCGATGTGGCCGGCCATGCCGACAAGCTGCCGATCTGCAAAGGCGCCGAAGAAGACGCCGGGTGATGGAGGCACGGCACGAGCCGCCATCTCGGCGTCGCTCAGCGCCCGCTCTTCCTCGACGCTTGCGGTGAAGGCGTCTGGACTTTCCTCAAGGGCCGCGATCCGCAAGGTTCGAAACGCGGCGGCATCATCGGCGGTCAGGGGCCTGATCACGACATCGTTCATCCGCTCGACGCTCCCAATAAAAAAGGCGGCCCGAAAGCCGCCTTTCTCGAAAATATGCGTCGAGACCTACTCGGCGGCCTTCTTCTCGGCGGCGAGCGCCTGGGCGGCGGCGACCTTGTCGGCCTCCAGCTTCGCCTTCTCGGCATTCAGCGCCTCGCGCTCGGCGTCGTTCAGCTTGCGGGCGCGCACGCCGGTGTTTTCCGAAATACGGGCCGACTTGCCGCGACGATCACGCAGGTAATAGAGCTTGGCGCGGCGCACCTTGCCGCGGCGGACGATCTCGACGCCCTCGACCATCGGCGAGTAGACCGGGAACACGCGCTCGACGCCTTCGCCGTAGGAAATCTTGCGGACGGTGAAGCTCTCCTGGAAACCGGCGCCGGAGCGGGCGATGACCACGCCCTCATAGGCCTGGAGACGGGTGCGGGTGCCTTCCGTGACGCGCACCTGGACGCGCACCGTGTCGCCCGGCTGGAATTCGGGCAGCGTGCGCTTGGCTTCGATCTTGGCGGCCTGCTCGGCCTCGAGTTGACGGATGATGTCCATCGGTAAAAACCTCTTCTTGCTTCTCGACAGCCAGAGCGCCCAACGCTTGCCTCGCAGCACATTTGCCGCTCGGCTATGCCGTCTCACTGGGAGAAGCAGGGGCGAATTCACCGTCCTTATGACGGGCTCCGGTCGGTTTGTCCTTCCGGTTGCGTGCGCGGCGATACACCAAAACATCCGGCTTGTCACGCCCGCGATGGCGGTTTTTCGCGGGAAGCAAGCGCTTGCGCCGCCGTGCAGCGTTCCGTACAGGTTCTCAACCCGCCGATCCAGTCGCCAGACACCCGCTCATGATATTTGCCGACATCCTGCTTCTTGCCGTCGCCGGCTTCGTCTCCGGCGCTGTCAATGCCGTCGCGGGCGGCGGCACGTTCCTCACCTTCGGGGCACTCTCGATCGCCGGCATTCCTGCGATCTCGGCCAACGCGACGTCCTCGATCACCCAGTTCCCAGGCTACATCACCTCGACGCTCGCCTACTGGAGCGACATCAAGACGTTCTGGCGCGGCGCCCTGCTGCTCTCGTTGATATCGGCCATCGGTGCGCTGGCAGGTGCGTTGACCCTGCTGGCACTGAACAATCTGGAATTTAGCGCCATGGTGCCATGGCTGCTGCTCGCCGCCACAGCGATGTTTGCGGCGGGACCGTGGCTGAAGCCGAAACCCAAACCCGGCAAACCGGCAACGGTCGGCTCGGTGCCTGGTGCAATCATCCAGTTCGCGACAGCCGTCTATGGCGGCTTCTTCGGCGCCGGCATGGGCGTGATGATGCTGGCCACGCTCGGCCTCACCCAGACCGGCGACTACCACCGGCTGAATGCGCTCAAGAACATGCTGTCGATCGTCATCGCGGCCGTCGCGATCATCGTCTTCGTCTCGGGCGGCGTCGTCGCCTGGCCGCAAGCGATCGTCATGATCCCGGCCGTGGCGCTTGGCGGCTATGCCGGCGTCTGGATGGCAAAGCGCGTTCCACAGACCGTGCTGCGCGGCTTTGTCATTGTCGTCGGGTTGCTTTTGGCAGGGTATTACTTCTGGAAGGGGTGAACGACCGCAGCGAGCAGGTCCGGCCGCCGCTCCCTCGTCAGCCTTTCCGATTGCTCATGTCGCCATGCGGCGATCTTCGCATGATTGCCTGAAGTCAGGACATCCGGGATCGGCACGCCTTCGAATTCCTGCGGCCGCGTATAGTGCGGATGTTCGAGCAAGCCGTTCTCAAAACTTTCCTCGTCGCCCGACAGCGCGTTGCCCATGACGCCCGGCAGGAGCCGCACGACGGCATCGAGCAGCACGATCGCCGCTGGCTCGCCGCCCGACAGGATGAAGTCGCCGACGGAAATTTCCTCCAGCCCGCGCAGGTCGATGAGGCGCTGATCGACGCCTTCGAAGCGCCCGCACAGGATCATCGCGCCCGGCCCGGCGGCCAGTTCACGCACCCTCGCCTGTGTTAGGGGCTTTCCACGCGGGCTCATCAGCAGGCGCGGACGCGGGTCGCCCTCCGGCGAGGCATGATCCACGGCGCGCGCCAGCACGTCGGCGCGCATCACCATTCCCGCGCCGCCGCCGGCCGGCGTGTCGTCGACACTGCGGTGCCGGTCGGTGGCGAAGTCGCGGATCTGGATCGTTTCCAGTGACCATGCGCCTTCCGCCAGGCCGCGTCCCGCGAGCGAGACGCCGAGCGGCCCCGGAAACATTTCCGGATAGAGCGTCAGCACGCTGGCGCGAAACGTCACCGGTTGCCTCCGGCGTCCTTCGGCCCACGCGGGCGGCGATCGAGATCGCGCTTGCCTTGGCCGGACGGTTCTTCCAGAGCCGGATCATCCTGTTCTTCGTCGGCCAGGCCGGCGGCGACGGTATCGATGCGGACGAAACCGCCCGCAATGTCGACGACCGGCACCGCCGCCTGTGTGAACGGGATCAGCACGCCTTTCGTCCCCGAATGGGTTATTTCAAGGATGTCGCCGCCGCCGAAATTCTGCACGCTGGTGATCTTGCCGACGGCCTCGTCCGTCTCGTCGCGCACCGCCAGCCCGATGAGGTCGGTGTGATAGAACTCGCCCTCTTCCGCATCGTCCGGAAGCGCCGAGCGGTCGACGAAAAGCTCGGTTCCGTTGAGCGCCTCGGCAACGTTGCGGTCGGCGACGCCCTTGAAGCGGACGACGACGACGTTGCCGGCGGGCCTGATGTCGAGCACCTCGAAGGAACGGCCATCGGAGGAATGCAGCGGCCCATAGTCGCCGAGCGCCAGCGGGTCGCCGGTAAACGTCTTCACGCGCAGTTCGCCGCGGATTCCGTGGGCCGCGCCGATCACGGCCATCTGGACGGGGTTTTTCACGATCGCTTTTCCCGGTTGCTTGCGGGATGCTCTATCCCTGCGGCCCTCGCGTTTCAATCGCGGTACTGTTCACGCCTTGCTAACCTCGGCAGCGCAAGCATTTTCGCGACCATCCGGATCGATCGCATGCAGGAATTCCTCATCGCCGCGAAGCCCGACCTCCAGGCTGCGCGTGAAAACTGGTTGAAGATGCTGGGCAGGGAGCGCCGGCTATCGGCGCTGACGGTTGAGGCCTATGAGCGGGACACGCGGCAGTTCCTGCATTTCCTCACCGGACATTGCGGCGGCGCGCCGGGCATAAGCGACATCGCCAATCTGCGGCCCGCAGACTTGCGCGCCTATCTCGCGGCGCGGCGCAAGGACGGCGTGGGTGCCCGTACCCTCGGACGGGGGTTGGCAGGGGTTCGCTCGATGCTGCGTTTTCTCGAACGCAAGGGACTGGTCAATGCGGCGGGCGCATCAGCCCTGCGTGCGCCAAAACAGCCGAAATCGCTGCCGAAGCCGCTCACCGCGCCGGATGCGCGGCGCGTCGTCTCCACCGAGGAGCAATTGGCGGAAGAACCCTGGGTCGCGGCGCGCGACGCCGCGGTGCTGACGCTGCTCTACGGTTCCGGCTTGCGCATTTCCGAGGCGCTCGGCCTGCCCGCAGGCGTGCTGGCGTCACCTGGCGAAAGCGTGCTGCGCATTACCGGCAAGGGCGGCAAGACCCGGCTGGTGCCCGTCCTGCCTGTCGCCCTGCAGGCGGTGGTCGAATACCGGCGGCTCTGCCCCTATCATCTCGATGGCGAAGGCCCGCTGTTCCGTGGCGCACGCGGCGGGCCGCTCAATCCTGCGATCGTGCAGCGGGCGATGCGAAAGATGCGTAGCGCGCTGAACCTGCCCGACACGGCCACGCCGCATGCGCTGCGCCATTCCTTCGCCACCCACCTGCTTGGGAGAGGTGGCGACCTGCGTGTGATCCAGGAACTGCTCGGCCACGCCAGCCTGTCGACCACGCAGGTCTATACCGGCGTCGACACGGCCCGGCTGCTCGAGATCTACGATGCCGCCCATCCACGGGCGTGACGCCCGATCGATGGTGTTTTCATCAGGTCCTTAACCGTTTGACCGTTTTTGGCCGCTAGTCTCGCGGCATGAACCGTCTGCTGCCTCTTGCCGATCGCGCCGCGCTGCCGCTGCTGAAGCTGCTGGCGGCCGCCAGCCTGCTGTTCCTGCTCGCCTTCGCGGCAACGCTCGTCATGGCCGTCGGCCGGGCGAATGCCGAGCCTGTCGCCTGCACGGGCAAGGACATGCTGGCCGAACTCAAGCAGGGCGATCCGGCGAAATACGCCGCCGTCGAAGCCGAGGCGGCAAAGGTCGAAAACGGCAAAGGCCTGCTGTGGAAGATCGAGAAACCAGGCGTCGCCCCCTCCTTCTTGTTCGGCACCATGCATGTCACCGATCCGCGCGTGACGACGCTGATGCCCGCCGCGCAAGCAGCCTACGATGCGGCCGGCACCGTCGTCATTGAGACGACGGAGGTGCTCGACCAGCGGAAGATGATGGCTTCGATCATGCAGAAGCCGGAACTCATGATGTTCACCGACCAGACGACGCTGGCATCGTTGCTGCCGCCGGGCGAGGCCGACTTCGTCAATAAGGCTCTGGAGGCGCGCGGCATCCCGCCCTACAGCGTCGTAAAGATGAAACCGTGGATCATCACCACCATGCTTAGCGTGCCGGCCTGCGAGTTGCAGCGCAAGGCGGGCGGCGCGCCTGTGCTCGACGCCAGGCTGGCGCAGGATGCGGTCGCCGGCGGCAAGAAGCTGGAAGGGCTGGAGACCGCAGTCGAACAACTTGAAGCCATGGCCTCGCTGCCCATCCAGTTCCATGTCCAGGGCTTGATCGATACGCTGAAGGTCGGCGCCCGCATGGACGACGCCAACGAAACCATGATCCTGCTCTATGTCAGCGGCGACATCGGCACGGTCTGGCCGCTGTTTCGGGCAACGCTTCCTGGCGGCGAGACCGACGTGGCGTTCGAAAAAACGATGATAACGGCCCGCAACCACACCATGGCCAGCCGCGCCGGTCCGATCCTCGACGCCGGCAATGCCTTCATCGCCGTCGGCGCCATGCATCTGCCGGGGCCGGAAGGTCTCGTCTCGCTGCTGCGCCAGGCAGGCTACGCCGTATCGCGCACCGATCAGGGTTGAGCGGCTTCTCCGTTCACGAAAAGGGTGATTTGGAGCCGGCTCATACTTTTGTTAGCGTCCGTATGTCGCCAATAGCCAAGAGGATCATGCGGATGAAGAGACTTCTGTTGATTGCGGCCGGCATCGGCCTTGCCACTTCCGGCGCCAGTGCCTGTGAATTCCAGCGCTCTGCCAAAGCGGCTCAGGTCGACACGACGGTGGTGGCGAGCATCGCCATTCCGCAGTCCGAGCCCATAGCCCTGCCGGAAACCCCGGCCCAGACGCCACAGCAGATCGCGCCGACGGCTGAATAATCGGTTGCTTGCCGTTTCCGGCAGGCTGCGCGCATGGCCCACGCCATGCGCTTTTTGTTTCGGCCCATGGCCCCGGTGCGACGTCTGCATGGCTTGCAACGTCGGTTCGGACCTCCTGTCAGGCGATTGTGAAACCGAATCGCTTGTTGCGCGTTGTCCTGCCATCGAAAGTGATGGAGGACGACAATGGCCAATCCCGAACGCGTGCCGGATCCACGTTTCAATGATCCGATCAATCCGGTGCCGCCGCTCGGCGCCGACCCGCTCGATCCGCGCCTGACCCCTGCCAATACGCAGGATCCTTACATCGACAACCGCACCGTGGTGCAGGAACGCAAGAGCGGCAGCGGCGTGCTGATTGCCGCCATCGTGCTGGTTCTTGCCGTCGTGGCCTATTTCGTCTTTGCCCCGGGCACGGCGAACACACCGGCTACATCCGAGCAGCCGGCGGCCACCGAGCCCGCCACGCCGGCACCCGATGCATCGGCTCCCGCAGCGACCGCTCCGGCGACGCCTGCCCAGCCCGCGCCTGACGCTGCTGCGCCCGCGGCGCCTGCGCCGGATGCAACCGCCCCGGCCGCTCCGAATGCAACGGCTCCTGCCGAACCGGCTCCCGCTCCTGCGCAGCCGGCCCCGGCCCAGTAACCCAAACCCTATCCCGGAATGGACGGCCCGCTTCGGCGGGCCGTTCTCGTTTGCGCAATACCTGCACAACCCAGCCTCATTGTTGGCGGTCGACGATGGCAATCCGTCAAGGAAGAGATCCTCACTTCATAGCGAGACGGGATAGAGGACGATAAGACTGCGCATATTAGCCTCCAAATACTCATTGATACTCCTCTCGGCTGCAGCGATTTGGTTCCTCGGTCCTCCGGCGCTGCGGTTTGCGGTAGGCATCGCGACCGACAAATATTATCACTCCAGAGAAGTATGCGGCCCGAGTGAAGGGTGCGCCACCATCGTCTATGAGAGCAAGTTATCGGTCAATTCATATGTCAAGAAATATTTCTTCATCGGAAGTTGGTTCAATCACCCCGTCGTAAACGATGACTACTTCATGTTTGAAGATGGCGCCGAATTCTGCTTCATCGACACCGCTGAGGGCCGGTACAAAATCTATGCAAGTATGCAGCCTGCGGTGAACAACCTCGTACCCTATGTAGAAATCCATCCTCTCAATGAAGCAGGGGACCACTGCAGATCGTTTTGAGGCGAGTTGCACCCGACAGCATTGGCTGTCAGGCGCAAGCGCTCCCAAGGCCTACGATCAGATATGGATCGGCTTGAACCAGGCGGCGAGCGCCGCTTCCTTGATCGCTTCCGACATGGTCGGATGCGGGTGGCAAGTGCGGGCGAGGTCTTCCGCCGAGCCGCCGAATTCCATCAGCACCGTCGCCTCCTGGATCAGTTCGCCGGCGCCAAAGCCGACGATATGGCAGCCCAGCACCTTGTCGGTGGCCTTGTCGGCCAAAATCTTCACGAAACCGTCGGTGTGCAGCATGGCGCGGGCGCGGCCGTTGGCGGTGAAGGGGAATTTGCCAACCTTGTAGTCGATGCCAGCCTTCTTCAGCTCTTCCTCGGTCTTGCCGACCGAGGCAACCTCGGGGCTGGTGTAGACCACGCTGGGAATGACGTCGTAATTCACGTGGCCCTTCTGACCGGCGAGAATCTCGGCCACCGCCACACCTTCGTCTTCCGCCTTGTGGGCCAGCATCGAGCCCTCGATCACGTCGCCGATGGCATAGATGCCTGGCACGCTGGTCTGGAAATGGCCGTCGGTCTTCACCCGGCCGCGCTCGTCCAGCGCGACGCCGGCCTCCGCCAGGCCGAGACTGTCCGAATAGGGCCGGCGGCCGGTGGCGATCAGCACGGCGTCGGCCTCGATGGTCTCGGCGTCGCCGCCCTTGACCGGCTCGAAAGTGACGCTGGCGCCCTTCTTCGACTTCTTGACGCCGGTGACTTTCGAGCCGAGCTTCAGGTCGAAACCCTGCTTAGCGAGCATGCGGGCGAACTGCTTCGCCACCTCGCCGTCCATGCCGCCGAGGATCGTGTCCAGATACTCGACCACGGTGACCTTGGAGCCGAGCCGCGCCCAGACCGAGCCGAGTTCCAGGCCGATGACGCCGCCGCCGACGACGACCAGATGCGCCGGCACCTTGTCGAATTCCAGCGCGCCGGTGGAGGAAACGATCACCTTCTCGTCGATGTCGACCTTGACGCCCGGAATGCCGGCGACGTCGGACCCGGTGGCGATAACGATCGCCTTGGTCTCCAGCTCCTGCGTGCCGCCGTCCTCGGCTGTCACCAGAACCTTGCCGGCGGAGACGATACGGCCGGTGCCGCGAATGCCGTCGATCTTGTTCTTCTTGAACAGGAAGGCGACGCCGTTGACGTTGGCGGCGACGGTCGTGTCCTTGTGCTCCATCATCTTCTTCAGATTGAGTTTTGGCTTTGCGACCTCAACGCCGAGGGCTTCCAGCCCGTGGTCGACTTCCGAAAACATTTCGGACGCGTGCAGCAGCGCCTTCGACGGGATGCAGCCGATGTTCAGGCAGGTGCCGCCATAGGTGGCGCGCTTCTCGACCACCGCGACTTTCAGCCCGAGTTGCGCCGCCTTGATGGCGCAGACATACCCTCCGGGGCCGCTTCCGATGATGACGACGTCATAAGCCATTTTGTGCTTCCCTATCGCGCCGGCGCCGGACGCCCGGCGTCACAGATATAATGTCGAATGCCCTTCTTTCACCGACACCGTCACTCCTGGCAACCGTTTAGCGCGAAAACGTCCCATGGAAGTTTTGCAAGGCTCGCGACCTCGGGCACCGGGGAGAAGCGGAGCGAATGCGTCAGGTCGGCGAAGATCAGTTTTTGAGGCGCATCCTGCCCCTCGGCGGGCAACAGGCCGATAGTGCCGGAAACATCCGACGTGTAGATGACACCCTGCCAGACGGTGCAGGCTTCCAGCTCGGGACCAGTCACGTCTCCAATCGGGCATTTGTAGCTCAGCACCCCGTTCGGCCGGGCGACGCCGTCGCTCCACATGACGATGCCGTCGAGCACGACATCGCCGATCAGCAGGCGAAAACTGTTGGTCACGGTGGCGTTGCCGCCGGTTGGACGGAATTCAAGCGAGCCGGCGTCCTCGACATCGCGATAGGTGGAAAGCTCGATCGGGCAGGCGGCGAGGGTAGGAGAAGAGAGGGTGACGGCAACTGCGGTGATTGTTGCTTTCCATAATCGCTGCGCAATCGTAGGCGCATCTGCTCTGCGTTTCCAAAGCCCCACAGATGAAAATAGGCTGCCGGTCCTCATCTCATCCCGCCTGCACCAGCGGTGCGCTGAAGGCCCAGACATGGCCGAACGGATCGCGGATCCTGCCGTAGCGCGCGCCCCAGAACTGGTCGCCGACCGGCATGGTGATCTTGGCCCCCGCGGACGCGGCACGCTTGATCGCGCGGTCGACGTCGATGGGGAAAGCCAGGTTGACGTTGACCGTCAGCCCGGCGCCGCCGCGCGACGGCGGCGACATCACGTCGGGCGCGAGTTCGGGGAACTCGTCATGCAGCATGATTTCGGAGCCGAACATGGTCAGGTTGGCGTGCATCACACGCTCGCCATCCTCAGCCATCTGCTGGAAAGTCTCGACTGCCCCGAACGCCTTTTCGTACCAGGCGATCGCCTCCTGTCCGCCCTTGACGCACAGATGCACCTGGATCGGCGGGATGTCCGGTTCGAAAGCCATCGGCATCCTTCTGAAGGCCTGGAGCATCCTGTGCTCCACGCCTCGAATGTAGCGGAGAGGACGTGAAACGGAAGGCACAGTGTGGCGCGCGGGCCGGTCCAGCAAGGAATGATGTGGCGCCGACCGCTTCGGGCACTATGGACGAAGCACCTGTTTGATGCCGCTCAAAAGACGAGCGGGATCAACATCAGCAGCAGGCCGGCGATCGAAACCAGCCAGACCAGCGTCCTGACAACCGGCACGCCCGTTGCATATATCGGAAAATAGATCACCCGCGCCGCAAGCCATATCCAGGCGCCGGTCGCGCCGAGGCCTCCCGTCTTGCCGGCGACGACCAGTGCCACCACAAGCGCGACGAACGCCGGATAGGTTCTCCAGCAAGTTGCGCAAGGCCCGTCCAAGCCGGCCGGCAACGATGCTGCGTGAGATGCGGCCCTCGTCCCGCGGACTGAAGAGATATTTGGGGCCGAGGTCATATGTGGCAAAAGCCTGTGCCATGACCTGGACCAGCAACAGCACGACGCTCCAGGCGAGAACGGTGATTTCCGCGGATGCTGCTGCGGCTTCCATTACGAACCCTTCCAGCCAAGCGATACGACGAGCATTACCTATCGAACACTTGCAGGTGAACGCCGTTTAGGAAAGCCCGATTTTGATCGTCGTGGCAGATTTTCAAGAAAGCAAATTCACCGACGCCAAGGCAATTGAGCGGTTACGAGGCTCAAAATGAAGAGAACGATCGAGGCGATGAAACTTGCCGCTCCCAGTGCCAAGAAGAGAAACACTTCCAGCGGAGCAAGCACGCCGGAATAGGTTAATCCGAGGGCGCCGCCATAAACTATCGCGCCACTGACCCCCAACCACGCCGCATAACGGCGTAGTAGTCGAATTGCTTCTGTGACGAGGTCAGTATCCACGTAGGCTGAGGCCTCCTACAAATCCAGCACCAGGCGTTCCGGATCCTCCAGGCTCTCCTTCACCCGCACCAGGAAGGTCACCGCCTCCTTGCCGTCGACAATGCGGTGGTCGTAGCTGAGCGCCAGGTACATCATCGGGCGGATGACGATCTGGCCGCCGACCACCACCGGCCGGTCCTGGATCTTGTGCATGCCGAGGATGCCCGACTGCGGCGCGTTGAGGATCGGCGTCGACATCAGCGAGCCGTAGACGCCGCCATTGGAGATGGTGAAGGTACCGCCCTGCATGTCGGCGACCGTGAGTTTTCCGTCGCGGGCGGCGAGGCCCAACCGGCCGATCTCCTTCTCGATCTCGGCGATCGACATCTTGTCGGCGTCGCGCACCACCGGCACGACAAGACCTTTCTCCGTGCCGACGGCAACACCGACATGGGCAAAGTTCTTGTAGATGATGTCGGTGCCGTCGATCTCTGCATTGACCGCCGGGATCTCCTTCAGAGCATGCGTCACCGCCTTGGTGAAGAAGCCCATGAAGCCCAGCTTCACGCCGTGCTTCTTCTCGAACACGTCCTTGTACTTGGTGCGCAGATCCATCACCGCCTTCATGTCCACCTCGTTGAAGGTGGTGAGCATGGCGGCGGCGGACTGCGCTTCCTTCAGGCGTCGCGCGATGGTCTGGCGCAGTTTGGTCATGCGCACGCGCTCCTCGCGGCCTTCGTCGGCAGGCGAGGAAGGGGCGCGGGCGGCCGCCGGAATGGAAACGGGAGCGGCGGGAGCCGACGCGGGAGGGGCAGTGTTCGCACCCTTGGCGATGGCTTCCAGCACGTCGCCCTTAAGCACCTGGCCACGCTTGCCGGAGCCAGTAACCTGATCGGTCGCAAGGTTGTTTTCGGCCAAGAGTTTCGCGGCCGACGGGGCCGGCGGCATGTCGCGCTTCTCGACCGGCGCTTCGCCGGCGATCGCCGCGGTCTTGGCGGCGGCTTCCTTGGTCGTGGAGGCACCCGCCGCCCCGGCGGCCTGGGCCACCGCTTCAGGCTTCGTGGGCACGGCTTTCGGTTCCTCGGCCTTGGCTGCAGGCTTTGCGCCCGCGCCCTCCGAGATCGAGCCGAGCAGCGCTCCGACGCGGACCGTCTCGCCATCCTTGGCAGCGATTTCAGAAAGCGTACCGGCGGCAGGCGACGGCACCTCGATGGTCACCTTGTCGGTTTCCAGTTCGAGCAGCGGCTCGTCTGCGACGATCGTGTCGCCGACCTTCTTGTACCACTTGCCGATCGTCGCTTCGGAGACCGATTCGCCGAGGGTGGGGACGCGGATTTCGCTGGCCATTTGGTTCCTGCCCGTTGGTGCCTGGTGGGTTCTATTCGCCGAGAGCGTCGTCTAGGAAAGCCTGCAGCTGCGCCAGATGCTTCGACATCATGCCGGTCGCCGGCGAAGCGGCTGCCGGCCGTCCGGTGTAGCGCACGCGCTGGTGCTTTGCGTCGATATGGGCGAGCACCCATTCCAGATAGGGGTCGATGAACGACCAGGCGCCCATGTTCTTCGGCTCTTCCTGGCACCACACCATCTCGGCGCCGCGGAAGCGCGACAGCTCGTTGATCAGCGCCTTGGCCGGGAACGGATAGAGCTGCTCGACGCGCAGCAGGTAGACGTCGTTGATGCCGCGCTTCTCGCGTTCCTCGAACAGGTCGTAATAGACCTTGCCCGAACACATGACGACGCGGCGGATCTTCGAATCCTTGGCCAGCTTCACGCCCTCGCCGGACGCCGCATAGGTCTGCGCGTCGTCCCACAGCAGGCGATGGAAGGCGCTTTCGCCGGACATTTCCGACAGCGTCGACACGGCCCGCTTGTGGCGCAGCAGCGACTTCGGCGTCATCAGGATCAGCGGCTTGCGGAAGTCGCGCTTGAGCTGGCGGCGCAGGATGTGGAAATAGTTGGCCGGCGTCGTGACGTTGGCGACCTGCATGTTGTCCTCGGCGCAAAGCTGGAGGAACCGCTCCAGCCTCGCCGACGAGTGCTCAGGCCCTTGGCCCTCATAGCCATGCGGCAGCAGGCAGACGAGACCCGACATGCGCAGCCACTTACGCTCGCCCGACGAGATGAACTGGTCGAACACCACCTGCGCGCCGTTGGCGAAGTCGCCGAACTGGGCTTCCCACAAGGTCAGCGCCTTCGGCTCTGCCAGCGAATAGCCGTATTCGAAACCGAGCACCGCCTCTTCAGACAGCATCGAGTTGATGACCTCGTAGCCGGCCTGCGCCGGCGAAAGGTTGTTCAGCGGGATGTAACGGGTCTCGTCGCGCTGGTCGTAGAGCACCGAATGGCGTTGCGAGAAGGTGCCGCGCTCCGAATCCTGGCCGGAAAGCCGGATCGGGTTGCCGTCGAGCAGGATCGCGCCGAAGGCCAGAGCCTCGGCGGTCGACCAGTCGATGCCTTCGCCGGAATCGATCATCTTGCGGCGCGTCTCAAGGAAGCGCGAGATGGTCTTGTGCGCCTCGAAATCCTTCGGCGTCTCGGTCAGCTTGCGGCCGATCTCCTTCAGCGTCTTCAACGGCACGGCGGTCTTGCCGCGGCGCAGCTCGTCCTGGCTGTCGGCGGTGCGCAGGCCGGACCACACGCCGTCCAGCCAGTCGGCCTTGTTCGGCTTGTAGGCCTGGCCGGCCTCGAACTCGGCCTCCAGTCTCGCGCGCCACTCGGCCTTCATGCGGTCGAACTCGGCCTGGTCGATCAGGCCTTCGCCGATCAGCTTCTCGCCATAGATCTGCAGCGTCGTCTTGTGGGTGCGGATGGTGCGATACATGATCGGCTGCGTGAACGCCGGCTCGTCGCCCTCATTGTGGCCGAAGCGGCGGTAGCAGAACATGTCCACCACCACCGGCTTGTGGAATTTCATGCGGAATTCCACCGCCACCTTGGTGGCATGCACGACCGCTTCAGGGTCGTCGCCGTTGACGTGGAAGATCGGGGCCTCGATCATCTTGGCCACATCCGACGGATAGGGCGACGAGCGCGAGAAGCGCGGATTGGTGGTGAAGCCGATCTGGTTGTTGATGATGAAATGCAGCGTGCCGGCAACGCGGTGGCCGCGCAGGCCGGACAGGCCGAGGATCTCGGCGATGACGCCCTGGCCGGCAAAGGCCGCGTCGCCATGCAGCAGCAGCGGCAGCACTTTTGCGCGCTCCTCCAGCGGCACGATCTCCTCGCGGTTGCGGCCGTAGAGCTGGTCCTGCTTGGCCCGCGCCTTGCCCATCACGACCGGGTCGACGATCTCCAGATGCGAGGGATTGGCGGTCAGCGACAGGTGCACCTTGTTGCCGTCGAACTCGCGGTCCGACGAGGCGCCGAGGTGGTATTTCACGTCGCCCGAACCCTCGACGTCGTCGGGAGCAGCCGAGCCGCCCTTGAACTCGTGGAACACCGCGCGGTGCGGCTTGGCCATGACGTTGGTCAGCACGTTGAGCCGGCCGCGATGCGCCATGCCGAGCACGATCTCCTTCATGCCCAGCGAACCGCCGCGCTTGATGATCTGCTCCAGCGCCGGGATCAGCGATTCACCGCCGTCCAGGCCGAACCGCTTGGTGCCCTTGTATTTGACGTCGATGAATTGCTCAAAACCCTCGGCCTCGATCAGCTTCTGCAGGATGGCCTTCTTGCCCTCCTTGGTGAAGGTGATCTCCTTGTCGGCACCTTCGATTCGCGCCTGGATCCAGGCCTTCTCCTCGGGGTCGGAGATGTGCATGAACTCGACACCCAGCGTTGAGCAGTAGGTGCGGGTGAGGATCTCCAGCATCTGCCGGATGGTCGCCGATTCCAGCCCCAGCACGTTGTCGAGAAAGATTTTCCGGTCGTAATCCGCCTCGGTGAAGCCGTAGGCGGTGGGCGACAGTTCGTTATAGTCCTCGATCGGCTTGGCGAGATGCAGCGGGTCGAGGTCGGCGTGCAAATGGCCGCGCATGCGGTAGGCGCGGATCATCATGATGGCGCGCACCGAATCGCGGGTGGCCTGATGCACCTCGTCGTCCGACATGACCTTGCCGTTGGCGACGGCCTTGTCCTTAACCTTCTTCTCGATGACCTTTTCGATCAGGCCCCAATTGCCGTCGAGCGCCGAGACCAGCTCCCCATTGGCGGCGATCGGCCAGTTGGGCTTCGACCAGGACGCGCCCTTGGCGTTCTTGCGGACGTCGCCGGCATCGTCCTTCAGCGCACCGAAGAAGTCCCGCCATTCGGGCGACACCGACTGCGGATCGTCCTCGTAGGCGGCCTGCAACTGCTCGATGTAATCGGCATTGCCGCCATAGAGGAACGAGGTGATGGAAAATTGGTCGTTGGCCTGATCTTGTCGTGCCATCTGCCTGTTCGAAGCTTTTGGGCTTCGTCTCCTTTTAAGAGCGAATAGCGAGTAGCGAATAGCGAGTAGGGGAAAATGGTACCCGCCCGCTTCACCTTCTTCCCTATTCGCTACTCCCTATTCGCTATTCGCTCTCTCAACCCTTGATCGCTTCCACCAGCGTCTTCCCAAGCCGCGCCGGGGAGGGCGAAACCTTGATGCCAGCCGATTCCATTGCCGCGATCTTGTCCTCGGCGCCGCCCTTGCCGCCGGAGATCACCGCGCCGGCGTGGCCCATCGTGCGGCCGGGAGGGGCTGTGCGGCCGGCGATGAAACCCGCCATCGGCTTGCTGCGGCCCTTCTTCGCCTCGTCCTTGAGGAACTGCGCCGCGTCTTCTTCCGCCGAGCCGCCGATCTCGCCGATCATGATGATCGATTTCGTCTCGTCGTCGGCCAGGAACATTTCGAGGATGTCGATGAATTCCGTGCCTTTCACCGGGTCGCCGCCGATGCCGACCGCCGTCGACTGGCCTAGGCCTTCATTCGTCGTCTGGAACACAGCCTCATAGGTAAGCGTTCCCGAGCGCGAGACAACGCCCACCGAGCCCTTGCGGAAAATGTTGCCGGGCATGATGCCGATCTTGCACTCGTCCGGCGTCACGATGCCCGGGCAGTTCGGTCCGATCAGCCGCGACTTCGACTTGTCGAGCTTTGCCTTCACCTTGACCATGTCCATCACGGGGATGCCCTCGGTGATGCAGACGATCAGCGGGATTTCCGCCTCGATCGCCTCGATGATCGCCGCAGCCGCGCCTGCCGGCGGCACATAGACGACCGAGGCATTGGCGCCGGTCTTCTCCTTGCCTTCGGCGACGGTGGCGAAGATCGGCAACGGCACCGAACCGTCCCAGGTCGTGCCGCCCTTCTTGGGATGGATGCCGCCGACCATTTTTGTGCCGTGATAGGCCAGCGCCTGCTCGGTGTGGAACGAACCGGTGTTACCGGTCAGCCCCTGCACCAGGATTTTTGTGTTCTTGTCGATGAGAATGGACATCGAGTCTCCTAAAGCCGCTTCAGTTCCGTGACCGTCAGGTCGCTTTTGGCATTTCCGGTATTCAGGGTCGTCGCCGGTTCGAACATCAGAACCACCGGTTCCTCGGTCAGCGAGCGCGGCCGGTGCTCGACGCCGCGCGGCACGACGATGAAATCGCCCTCGTCGAGTTCCACCGGCCCGTCGCGGAAATCGATGGCGATCTTTCCGCGCAACACCAGGAACGCTTCGTCTTCGTTCTCATGCGCATGCCAGTCGAACGCCGTGCCGAATTTCGCCACCTTGGCCTGGCTGTCGTTCACGTCACCGGCGATATGCGGATCGAAGACCTTTTCGATCTTCTGGTCCGCCGCGGTGACGAGGTTGATCTTGCGGGGAGGCATCTTCTCAGGTTCCTCTGGCGCGTCAGCGCAGACTAGGGGCGATGCGAGCCTTGTGCCAAACAAACCACCCAACCACCGCGACGCCAAAAAGCCAAACGATGCCGAAGAGGAATATTGAAGCCTGTCCGCCTATGCATTCGCTTTCATCTATCGCGCAGGTGGAGGTTAACCCCCGATAAAGCCACAGAGTTACTGCGGCCGAACACAGAAACATGATGGTGCCCGGGATCAAGGCTCTCAACATCGCCACGCTGACAGATATCAGCATCGCCAACAGCGGCCCGGCCAGCACAACGACCACCGTTGATAGGCCGAGGCTCATGGCCTTATCCCTTCACCGCCGCCACGATCTTCTTGGCCGCGTCATCCAGATCATCCGCCGAGGTCACGTTCAGGCCGCTCTCGTTGATGATCTTCTTGCCGAGCTCGGCATTGGTGCCTTCCAGCCGCACCACCAGCGGCACTTTCAGCCCGACTTCCCTCACCGCGGCGATCACACCCTCGGCGATGATGTCGCACTTCATGATGCCGCCAAAAATGTTGATCAGGATACCCTTCACCGCCGGGTCCTTGGTGATGATCTTGAAGGCCGCCGTGACCTTTTCCTTGCTGGCGCCGCCGCCGACGTCGAGAAAATTGGCCGGCTCGGCGCCATACAGCTTGATGATGTCCATGGTGGCCATCGCCAGGCCGGCGCCGTTCACCATGCAGCCGATATTGCCGTCGAGGGCGACATAGGCGAGGTCGTATTTCGACGCCTCGATCTCCTTCTCGTCCTCCTCGGTGGTGTCGCGCAGCTCGACGACCTCCGGATGACGGAACAGGGCGTTGTTGTCGAACGACACCTTTGCGTCGAGCACGCGCAGCCGGCCGTTCTTCATGACGATCAGCGGGTTGACCTCGAGCAGGCTCATGTCCTTCTCGACGAACGCCTTGTAGAGCGCCGGGAAAACCGTTTCGCCGTCCTTCGCCGCGTCACCGTCGAGCCCGTAGGCGGCGTTGATCTTCTTCACGTCGTCCGCAGTGACCCCCGTTTCCGGGTAGATCGCCAGCGTGATGATCTTTTCCGGCGTGTCGTGGGCGACGCCCTCGATGTCCATGCCGCCTTCGGTCGAGACGACGAAGGCGATCTTGCCCACCGAGCGGTCGACCAGCAGCGACAGATAAAGCTCGCGATCGATGTCGGCGCCGTCCTCGATATAGAGACGGTTGACCTGCTTACCGGCCGGGCCGGTCTGCTTGGTCACCAGCGTGTGGCCGAGCATCTCGTTGACGTTGGCGACCACGTCGGCCACCGACTTCGCCAGCCGCACGCCGCCCTTGGCGTCGGGGCCGAGTTCCTTGAACTTGCCCTTGCCGCGCCCGCCGGCGTGGATCTGGCTCTTCACCACATAGAGCGGGCCGGGCAGGGCCTTCGCCGCTGCTTCCGCTTCGCTGGCCTTGAGGATGGCGACGCCTTCGGCCACCGGCAGCCCAAAGCCCTTGAGCAGCTGCTTGCCCTGGTATTCATGGATGTTCATGGCTGGCCTCTCGCTTGCTTCGGGGCTCGATTATTTCAGGCTGGACGCGATGGCGACGCAGGCGTCGCAAAGACCCTTCACCGCGGCGACCGACTTTTCGAACATCGCCTTCTCGGTGGCGTCGAAGTCGATCTCGACGATGCGCTCGACGCCGCCGGCGCCGATCACAACCGGCACGCCGACATACATGTCGCTGATGCCGTACTGGCCGGAGAGATGCGCGGCGCAGGGCAGCACGCGCTTCTTGTCCTTCAGGTAGCTCTCGGCCATGGCGATCGCCGAGGAGGCGGGCGCGTAGAAGGCGGAGCCGGTCTTCAGCAGGGCGACGATCTCGCCGCCGCCTTTCCGGGTGCGCTCGACGATGGCGTCCAGCTTCGCCTGCGAGGTCCAGCCCATCTTGACGAGGTCGGGCAGGGGGATGCCGGCCACGGTCGAGTAGCGCGTCAGCGGCACCATGTCGTCGCCATGGCCGCCAAGCGTCATCGCGCTGACGTCCTCGACGGAAACCTTGAACTCGTCGGCGAGGAAATAGCGGAAGCGCGCCGAGTCGAGCACGCCGGCCATGCCGACGACATGGCTCTTCGGCAGGCCGGAGAATTTCTGCAGCGCCCACACCATGGCGTCGAGCGGGTTGGTGATGCAGATGACGAAGGCGTTCGGCGCGTGCTTGGCGATGCCGGCGCCCACCTGCTCCATCACCTTCAAATTGATGCCGATCAGGTCGTCGCGGCTCATGCCCGGCTTGCGCGGCACGCCGGCCGTGACGATGCAGACGTCGGCGCCGGCAATGCCCGCATAGTCGTTCACGCCGGCATAGCTGGCGTCGAAACCTTCGACCGGCGAGGATTCGGCGATGTCGAGGCCCTTGCCCTGCGGGATGCCTTCGGCGATGTCGAAGAGAACGACGTCGCCCAGTTCCTTGAGTCCGATCAGATGGGCGAGCGTGCCGCCGATCATTCCGGAGCCGATGAGGGCTATCTTGCTGCGTGCCATTTCGGAAGGGATCCCTGTCTTTGAACTGTCGCGGAGAACGCGCTAGAAGTTGGCGACGGGCTGGAGAAAGCCCGGGATATCGCCGCTGCAATAGACCGGTGCGCCGTCATTTTCAACCGGTTATTTTGACCTCAATAGTTTCAATCGGTTAGATTGATTTGTGTTTACGTAAACGTCAAAAATACAAACTCCATGACATCTCTGGAGGGGTGCATGGAAGGCGTCGTTGGCGCGGGTCGAATATACTGGAACTGCATCGGACAACGCCGGTATCGCCAACATCGCGCCCGGCTGGGAACATTCAGAGACAGATTGACGGCCCATGTTCGACATCCCTGTCGGCCGTCAATGGCCTTCAGGCTTTCCTGCCGGAACTGCGCGCGGGAGTCCGGCTGCATCCTCGACAGCGCTCCCGGCATCAAAGCTAGGCCTGCCGCACCAGCCATGCACGAACGCCCTGGAGCGTATTGAAATCCTCCAGGCTTCGCGCCGGGATGTCGCGATACGCGCTGGCCGCCATGTCGCTCAGCGCCCGCCCCGGTCCAAGTTCCAGAAAGGCCGTCGCCCCGCCTTCGACGCAGCCTTGCAGGCAGTCGGCCCATTGCACCGTTTGAGACAGTTGCGCCGCCAGCCCGTCGAGACCGGCTTCGGCCTGGATGACAGGGGAGCCATCCACGCCGCTCAGCAGCCGCGCGCCGGATGTCGGAGAACGCAACAGGCTGACATGGCGCAGGCTTTCACGAAACAGCCCGGAAGCGCCTGCCAGCCGCTTCGTGTGGGATGCGACCTCGACCGGCACGTCGACGACGCGGATGGCGTTCATCGCCCTAGCCTCGCCGGCGAGCGCATCCAGCGCGGCGCGGCTTCCGCCGAGCACGAACGCATCCCCGGGGTTGACGATTGCGATCGCGGCATCATGCCTTTCGCAAAGGCTTTCGATCGCCTCGCGGGAAAGGCCGCGAACGAATAGCAGCCCGTCACCTGCGGGAGAAACGGCGTCCATGGCGTCCGCCCGGCGCGCGACCAGGTCCAGCGTGTCGGTCATGCCGAACAGCCCTGCGACACCCCAGGCAGCGACCTCACCGACGCTGTAGCCGGCGACGATCGGCCGGCCGGGCAGCGCGTCCCGAAGCGCCACGGCGGCGGCCAGCGCCTGGAGCGTGCAGAGGATCTGGCCGGTGCGGTTCCTGTGGAGGGCCTCTTCGGTTTCGGCCCGGACGAAGTCGCGCGGGTCTCGGCCGCCGAGCAATGTCGCAGCATGGGCAAACAGGCCTGCTGCCTGCGGGGCGTCGCTGGTCAGGGCGAACATGTCGGCATGCTGCCGCCCCTGGCCGGAACACAGGATCGCGAGAACCATGCCGGCTACGGAAACAAGAGGGCGATGGCGACCGCCATCGTGGCGATGCTCACCATGGTGCTGCCGATCACCATCGAGCCGACCGTCGCCGAATCGAGCCGGTAACTCACGGCGAAGAGAATGCCGAAGAACCCCGCCGGCACGGTGGCGAACAGGATTGCCGTCCTGGCGATGTCGGCCGGCACGGGCAGCAGGAACACGACGGCAACCGTGAGCAGCGGCCGGACGATGTCGGCCAGGACGGTCGCGCCGGCGATCTTCCAGTCGAGCTGGAACGCCTGTGCCGAGAGGATGAGGCCGGTCAGGAACAGCGCCACGCCGGCGGCCGCCTGCCCCATCACCGTCAGGCAGGCCTGGACGACGGGATTCAGCGTGAAACCGCACAGCGACAGCAGGATACCGAGCGCCGGGCCGAGAACGATGGGTTTTGTCAGCGCACGCCGCAACGCGCCGGCCATGCGTCCCCTCGCGCCGCCAGCCTCGGTCCCTTCCTTCCGGTTGCCCATTTCGGCGATCACCAATGTGATCGGGCTGACCAGGATAGAGCCCGCGGCCATGGCGACCGCGAGCGCCACCGGGCCTGTCGGCCCGAGCAGCGCGGATGCGATCGGCAGTCCGACGCCGCCGAGATTGGGAAAGGCGATGGTCAGAGCCTGAGCCGATGCGCTTGCCTTGCCCGTCGCCAGGAAGAAGCGGGCGATGCAGTACCAGGCAAGATACACGAGCAGCATGACGCCACCGAGAATGGCAAAGAGCGGCGCCTGGGCAAGCAGTTCGCCGCGCGGGGCCGACGCGGTCGCCGCAATCAGCGACGCCGGCAGGGCGAAGCTCATGACCAGGGTGTTGAATCCGTCGACTTGATGGTTTTCGACGATTTTGAACCTTCCGGCGCCGTAGCCGAGGGCCATCACGAAAAACACGGGGGCGAGCGCCAGCAGGATCGTGTTCATCATCGGGGAGAGGTCCGTTCCTGCGCCTCGACGAAAAGCGTCATGGCAAGAAGATCGGCCGAACCGCCGGGGCTGAGACGGCGGGCGACGAAGCCATCGTGGATCGCGCTAGCCCGCTCTCGCCAGCCAGGCATGCCGACGCCGCCTTGCTCGATAAACCTGTGCGCAGCGTGGCGCGCGAAGTGCAGGCCGCTCGACCCGCCGCGATGCAGCAAATTGGTATCCTCGACGGCTGCGATGAGGGCAAAACAAGCCTCCACCCTTTGAGCCTCGACATCGCCGGGGGCCCTGAGCGCACTGCTTCGCAACGCCGGCAAGCCGACATGGTAGACGCTGGGAAAGCCCAGCGCGGCCTCCATCCGGGCACCGCCTGCGCCGAAGCGGCGACGCGCCATGACGCCATGGCTATGCGGGATCACCGGTCCGTCGACGATGCTGCGGCCCCAGAGCCGCAAGACCACCGTTCCCAGCGGCGACGCGGATTCGACAAGTCCGCCGGCCTTCGCACCGGCGGCGGCGCACAGCAGCCCCAGGCCGAATATCGCACCGCGATGGGTGTTGATTCCCGATGTCGCGGCGAGCATCGCGGCTTCCGCCTCGAGGCCAATGGTCCGCAGCCGTCCCATCGCGCAGCCGTTCGCACCGGCTTCGGTCAGGGCTTCGAAATACGGCTCGATGGCCCTCGCGCTGGCGCGGAACATGTCGGCGTCCATGTCGTCGTGGCTGCCGCAATCGATGTGACTGACAAGGCCCGGCTTCGGCCATGTCTCCAGCTCCTCGACAAGGCAGCGCACCGCGCACGCCGCGATAGCCCCGGCATCGGAAAGGCGGGGCGCATGCAACCCAAGCGGAAGCGGCCGCTCGGCGATGAAAGCCAGGGCGGTGCTCACGACGGAATCCTTTCGGGAAGGAAGAGCCTTGCGTCGAGCAAGGCGACGTCCGAGGCGGTCTTGACGAGGATCTCCTGCGCGCCGGCATGGAATTCCCGCCAGTTTACCGCGGCGCCGTCATAACGGACCAGTTCCCCGTCCAGCCGCATCGGCGCAGCCCTCTCGATCCGCGCCATACCGGCGGTCAGGCGGCGAAGATCGGTTGCGCGGTGGACCTGTAGGAGCAGGTCGAGATCGGAACGTTCGGTCAGGTAGTCCAGTCCCGTCAGCGCTTGCCACGCGAGGCTGCCGAACACCCTCGCCTCCGCCGCATGCCGCGAGGCGAGATCGTCGAGGCCGTCAAGCGTCGGCCACCATGCGCGCGGCGCCGATCGGGCGGCTTGCTGCAACGCAGGCGGCGGAGCTGCCGAGACGACATCCTCCGGCCGAACGAGGAACGAAAGCCGCTTTTTCCCGGCGGACGGCGGCAGCGGCAGGCCCAAGGGCACGCCGTGTCCTTCGCCGGGCATGGCGCGGCGCAGGACGAGCGGCCAGCCTTTGTCGGCCCAGAGTGCGACCAGCGGATTCGCGGCGAGATCACGCCGCGTCGCAAGCATCGAACGCCACGCCGCCTGATTGACGAAGATCAGGTCATGGCGCCGCATCGGCGGTTCAGCGGGCTTGAAGTGCGAGCTCACGGACGCGCTCCGCGATGTCATGTGCCTTCGGGCGACCGCCGCGCTCATTGCCTAGAGCATCGCGGCGGTCATGCGCATCCGGCATTTCAGCCAGCAGCGGCTCCAATTGTTGCGACAACGGTGCGGCCTCATCCCAGATGATATGAACCGCTCCAGTCTGGGCGAGATTTTCGAGACCCGGCGCAAAGACGGGCGTCGACTTGGCCTTCTGTTCAAGCACCTCGACCGAGAGCTTCGTGACCTTGGACATCGACGGCAGGTCCATCACCGCTGGCGTGGCGCCGGGCAGTCCGACCAGCACCCTGGTGGCGAGCGCCGTCGCGAGGAATGCTCCGGCGGCCGAGTGCCCGTAGAGCAGGCCGATTGTCGGTCGGCCGTGAAGATCGGCGTAGAGCAGGGACTTCCCCAGATGGGCAAGGAACTCGTTCAGGCCCAGAAGTTCGTCGCGTTTGCTCATGCGCTGGCTGTCGCTGTCGACGACGACGAGGATCGGGCCGCTTCCGCCTTCGACAGCTTCCAGCACGTATCCGGAGAGGCGGATGGCCTCGTCGATCCCAAGCGCGGTCATGTCCGCGACACCGATGACGAGCGCGCGGCCGCCGGACCGGAGCGTGCCCGATCCGAGAATGACGCCTTTGTCGTTCTTCACATCGTGGCCGTCGGGAAACAGCGAGGAGAGGATATCATCGAGCGTCACGGCTGGACCTCCGGACTTTGTCGGCGAGAGCGATGAAGCGGTCGGCAGGCAGCGCGGGGACGGATGCCGCGTCTGGAACGCCTTCCGCGGTCCAGATATCGACCGCATCCGGACAGGCGCCGAAACGCAGCAGCCGATCCTCAAGGCGCGATTGCTCGGCCCGCAATGTCTCGATGCCGAAGGACCCGGCCGAACCGAGCAGTTCCAGCGCGGCATCGCGAAAATCCTGCACGGTGTCGTCGACGAAGGTTTCGGCGGCGCCGAGAAGCCGCCGATGCTTGCCGCCCATCGTGCGCCAGACCAGAGCGTGGTCGCGCGAGTCGAATTCCTCGACGCCGCGGTTGGTCTCGATCACCTCCGGGCCGGACACGGCGATGCGGCCCTGCTCGGACACGGCCAGCGCCGAACAGCAGCCGGCGATCAGTCCGCCGCCGCCATAACAGCCGGCGCGGCCGCCGATCAGCCCGATGACCTTTGCGCCGGCCGTGCGCGCTTCGATGACAGCGCGCATGATCTCGGCGATGGCCAGTTCGCCGGCATTGGCCTCCTGCAGGCGCACCCCGCCGGTCTCGAACAGGATCAGCACCGGCATCGAGCCGATGTCGCGGGCGGCGCGCAGCAGGCCGGTCAGCTTGGCCCCATGCACCTCGCCGAAGGCGCCACCCATGAAGCGGCCTTCCTGCGCCGCGACGAAAACCGGCGAGCCGTCGAGGCTGCCGCGCCCGACGACGATGCCGTCGTCGAACTGCTCGGGAAGATCGAAGACCTTGAGATGCGGGCTGACCTCGCGCATCTCAGGCCCGATGAATTCCACGAAGCTGTCGGGGTCGAGCAGAAGCCGGACCCTGGTCCGCGCCGACGCTTCGTACCAGCTTGCAGCCCGGTCCGGTCCCGCCGAGAACGTGGCTGTCCGTGTGGGAGACCCGCTCATTGGTGCTCCTCCATCAGGCGAACGGCGTGGGCCAGGCGAAGCGACACGGTGTCCGGTCGCGCGCCACCATCGTTGATCGAAAACTTGAGACCACCGGGCGAATAGCGCTCGACGAAATCGGCCACCACGGCATCCCACACGTCGCCGAACCCATTGGCGGCGGTGCGAATCTCGACGAGGCATTCGTGATCGGGCAGGACGCGCTCCACCAGCACTTCGAGATTGCCGGACGCCACCACGCCAATGATCGCCATCTTCCGAGCCCCCGCGGCAGGCTGGCGCGCGTCGTGGCGCAAGCTGAGATCTTCCATCGGATTGCTCCTGTCACCAGTTGCGGAATTTCGAGGGCGGCGCGTAGAGGCCGCCCGACCAGTGCACGAGATCCTTGATCGACCGGGCCGCCAGCATGCTCCGGTCGGCATCGAGCGGATCGATGCCGAGGTCTTCCGGCCGTCGGATCGCCCCGCGCTCGCGCAGGCGCTGGACCATTTTGGCATCGCGGCGGCGGCCCGCCTCCGTGTAGCCCGCCACGCCGCGGATCGCCTGCTCGCGCTCACGGGAGTCGCGGCAGAGCAGCAGGTTGGCGATGCCCTCTTCCGTGACGATGTGCGTGACGTCGTCGCCGTAGATCATCACCGGCGCCAGTTCGAGGTTCAGCTTCTCGGCAAGCGCCAGGGCGTCGAGCCGTTCGACGAACAGCGGTGCGTTTTTCTCGCCAAAAGTCTCGCCGATCTGCACGACCAGCTTGCGTCCGCGCCGCAGCAGCGGCGAACCGTCGGGATCGGCTTCGCGGCCGGCCTGCAGCCAGGGTTCGCTCGGATGGCGCCGTCCTCGCGCATCGGACCCCATGTTCGGCGCGCCGCCGAAACCGGCGATGCGGGACGTTGTGATCGTCGAGGAGTTGCCTTGAAGGTCGATCTGCAGCGTGGAGCCTATGAACATGTCGCATGCATAGAGGCCGGCGGTCTGGCAAAAGGCCCGGTTCGATCGCAGCGAGCCGTCGGGTCCGGTGAAGAAGACGTCCGAGCGGGCGCGGATGTAGTCGTCCATGCCGACCTCGGAACCGAAGCAGTGGATCTGCTCGACCCAGCCGGATTCGATCGCCGGGATCAGCGCCGGGTGGGGATTGAGCGCGAAGTGGCTTGCCACCTTGCCCTTCAGGCCGAGCTTCTCGCCGTAGGTCGGCAACAGAAGCTCGATCGCGGCGGTGTTGAAGCCGATGCCGTGGTTCAATCGCCTGATGCCGTAGGGCGCATAGATGCCCTTGATCGCCAGCATGGCGGTCAGGATCTGCGACTCGGTGATGGCGGCGGGATCGCGCGTGAACAGCGGCTCGACGAAAAACGGCTTGTCCGCCTCGACGATGAAATGCACGCGGTCGCCAGGTATGTCGACCCGCGGGACCATATCGACGATCTCGTTCACCTGGGCAACGACGATGCCATCCTTGAAGGCTGTCGCCTCGACGACGGTCGGTGTGTCCTCGGTATTGGGTCCGGTATAGAGATTGCCTTCCCGGTCCGCACTCACCGCGGCGATCAGCGCGACGTTCGGCGTCAGGTCGATGAAATAGCGCGCGAACAGCTCGAGATAGGTATGCACCGCCCCGAGCTCGATCTTGCCGCCGAACAGCATCGTCGCGATGCGCGCCGATTGCGGTCCGGAATAGGCGTAGTCCAGCTTCTTCGCCACGCCACGCTCGAAGACGTCGAGGTGCTCCGGCAGCACGACCCCCGACTGCACCATGTGCAGATTGTTCACTTTCGCGACGTCGACTGCCAGCAGGGCTGCCGAGAGCAAGTCCGCCTGCTTCTGGTTATCGCCTTCCAGGCAGACACGATCCCCCGGCCGAAGGATCGCTTCAAGTAGCCGCGTCACGTCGCAGACTTCTACGATCTTTCCTTTCGCCATCGCCGAACCGGCCTGGAGGCGAGCGTCGCGTGCCGTTCTCCCAACCTGCCAACTCGCCATTACCTGCTCCTGTATCGGACTAAACGGACGCCGTATCGGACAGCCGACCACCCACGCTCGCGATCCTCGCGAGACCCCTTGAGGGCCTGCCGGGCGGGCTGGTCGGGGACCCACATCCCCCCGCCATCTCGACCGAGGGTCGCGTGGTCCTAATCCTTGAAAGAACGGGCGGCTTTCGTGATCACCTCGGCCACTTCCCGGGCGTGCGACTCGTAGACCGAGTGGCTGGCCCCGGGGATCTCGATCGTTTCGCTGTTGGCCCTGGCATAGTACCAGCGCTCGAGATCAGGATTGATGATCTGGTCGTCGCCAGCGACGATGCCCCAGCTTGGTTTGGTTTTCCACGCGGCGGCGGTGAGCGGAGTGCTGAAGACACTGGCTTCCGCGAACACCTGGGACCTGGAGGCGAAGACTGCCTGGTCATGCGGCAGGTCTGGCGCAAACAGCTTCGGGAATTCCGAGGGATTGAGATACGTATATCCGTCCGGCGTTACCTTGATTGCCCCTGGGGTCTTTGCGAGCACGCTCGGCGTCTTCTTGCCAAGCGCGCTCTCGTCTTCGCCCACGTCGGGGGCATGTGCCGCCACATAGACCAGCCCGGCGACATTCGAATGAATTCCGGCCTCGGTGATGATCGAGCCACCGTAGCTGTGCCCGACGAGAAGTGTCGGGCCGTCCTGCATGTCGAGGACGCGCTTCGCGGCCGCGACGTCGTCGGCAAATGAGGTTTCCGGCTCCTGCACCATGGCGACGTTGAAGCCCTCCTTGACGAGAATCTCATAGACGGGCTTCCATCCCGACGCATCGACCCAGGCGCCGTGCACCAGCACGATGTTCCTGAGCGGCTCGGCGCGCGCCTGGATTGTTGCGGAAGCAAGAGAAAGGGCGGCCGCGATGGCCAGACCGGCTTTGGAAAGCTTCATGACTGATGCTCCTTGGTTGATGCCTTGACCTTATTCGCAGGCCGGTCGCGGGTATTTTCCCGAAGAAGCATGTTTTCGACTTCGCACTCTCCTGGCCCGGATTGGCGCGAAGGCTCGCGTGCCCGGGCGTGTAGAGACACCAGCTCCGGGAGTGGATCCGATCGGGAACTGCCGTGGATCGAACCGACGGTGCCTGAGCCGCCCGACAACGGCCTCCTTCCGCCGCGGTCACGCAGCCTGGGTCGGCTGGGCCGGCAAGGTGAAGGAGAACACGGTTCCTCTCGGATCGACGCGCTCGGCCCAAAGGGCACCCTCGTGGGACTCCAGGATCGAGCGGCAGATCGCCAGTCCCATCCCCATGCCCTCCTCCTTGGTCGTGAAGAACGGTTCGAAGATCCGTCCCGGTTCGTCAATTCCCACGCCGTTGTCACGGACCTCGACGCGGATAATATCGGCTCCATGCCAGCACGATCTGACAACCAGCGATTTCGGCGCGTCGGTGTTCGCCTTCATCGCATCGATTCCATTGCGGATCAGATTGACCAGCACCTGCTGCATTTGCACCCGGTCGGCGAGAACATGCGGCAGTGCAGTGTCGGCAAGCACCTCGAGCAGGACGCCCTCGGACTTGACCGTATCGATCATCAGCTGGTGCACCTCTGCGATCACCTCGTTGAGATCGACATGTGTCCTCGTCGAGGCCTTTTGCTTGAAGAGCGTTCGTATCCGGCGGACGACCTCCGCCGCCGTCATCGAGTTGCGAACGATCCGCTCGGCGGTCGCAAGGGCTTGCTCGATGTTGGGAGGATCGGCCGACAGCCAGCGCCGCAAGGCATGGCTGTTGGTGACGACGGCCGCGAGCGGCTGATTGACTTCATGTGCGATCGAGGCCGAAAGCTCGGCGAGGCTGGCGATCTGCGAGGCGCGCGAGAGCTTGTCCCGTGCCCCGCGAAGCGCCTCCTGCGCCTTTATCTCGTCATCGATGTCGGTGCTGACCCCATACCACTTCACGATGCGCCCGTCGTCGTCCCGCAGCGGTTCGGCGCGTGCGTCCACCCAGCGATAGACGCCATCGGCCCGGCGGTTGCGGTAGCGCATGGCGAAAGGCGTTCCCGTCGACAATGAGTGCAGCAGGTTTGCATGTATGGCCGGCAGATCGTCGGGATGCATGAGGACCTGAAGGGACCAGGTCAGGTTGGATCCCTCGACGGTATGGCTGTGATCGATCGTGCGGCCATAATAATCCGCCAGCCGCTTGTTGATATAGGCGGGCTCGCCGTCGGGCGTGACGCTCCAGACAAGGCTCGGTATGGTCTCGATGATCGACTCGAGCTCGCGTTGTCGCGCTCGGAGGCCTTCTTCAGCCTTTTGACGCTCATCGACGTCGACGTTCACGCTGTACCATCTGAGAATCTGGCCGTCGCCGTCCCGAAAGGGCTCTCCGCGCGCTTCTACCCAGCGGTACTCGCCGTCCGAGCGCCGAACCCGATGCAGGTAGATGAACGGTTCTCCGCTTTCGAACGATCGGCCCAGGGCGGCTTTTACGTGAGGCTGATCGTCCGGATGCACCAGGTTTCGAGTGGCGTTCGCCAGACGGCCATGATCCGGAACACCAAGGTCTTCGAGCTCGGCGATACCCACGTAATCCATCAGGCGCTTGTTGACGTAGGAAGGCTCTCCGTCGGGTGTCAGGACACAAATCATTGCCGGTATGGCGTCCACGAACTGCCGCAGGTCGCGCTCCCTTGCGCGGAGGGCCTCTTCTGCCCGCTTGAGGTCATCGATATCGGCGTTGCTTCCAAACCACCGGGCCACTGCGCCCGAGGCGTCGCGTACCGGTTCCCCCCGGAACAGGAACCAGCGGTATTTTCCGTCGGAACGCCGCAGCCTGGCTTCGATCTCGCCCGGAGCGCCGGCTGCCAGAAGCGATCGCCAATAGCCGACGAGCCGGTCCCGGTCATCGGGGTGGACGGCGACGGTCCAGCCCCAGCCGATTGCCTGTTCCCGAGGCAGTCCGGTGTATTCGATCCACCGCTCATTGAGGAACTCGGCAAACCCATCACTGCGAGCTGACCAGACGAGCGTCGGAATGGCGTCGATGAATTGCTGGAGCTGATGCTCCCTGGCTTCCAACGCCTCTTCGGCCCTCTTCTGGGCGTGGGCATCGGTAATCAATCCGTACCAGCGCTCGACTTTCCCGCCATTGTCGAAAGCCGGTTCGACGCGCGCGCGGAACCAACGGTATTCGCCATCGAAGCGCTGAAGGCGGTGAATGACATCCATCGGTTCGCCGCTCTGCACGGATTGCCGCCACGCCGCCGCCACACCGTCCCGTTCCTCCGGATGGATGATCTTGAGCCAGCCGTGCCCGGTGAACTCCGGCCAATCCATCCCGAAATAGTCTCGATTCTTCCTGTTCGCGTAGTCGTGATTGCCCTGCGGGTCGGCTGTCGCGATGATCCCGGGAATATTGTCGAGAATTGCCCGAAGGCCGGCTTCGCTCGCGCGCAGCCGTTCCTCCGCAAGCTTCTGGTCGTCGATATCGATCAGGGTCCCGATCCATCCGATCGCTGCGCCTTTCCGGTCGCGCCTGGCGCGGGCCACTGCACGGAACCACCGATAGGTGCCGTCGGGGCCGCGAAAGCGATGGCTGCTGCGGAAATCTTCGCCGCTCGCCAGCGATCGCGACCAGAGACCCGCGGCTTTCTCCAGATCTTGCGGATGGATGGCCTCTCTCATTATGTCGGCCGTCCCGAAATACTCCCGGCAATGCGCATTCGCGATGTTCAGCCGGCCGTCCGTACCGGCAGCCCATGCCAGACCGGGCATGCTCTCCACGATCTCATGTGTATCGTATCTGGCGCGCTCCGGCGCACGCCATACTTGCAAATCCTGAATTAGAATGCCGGTTGCAACGGCAATTCCGGCGAGGAGAGCCATTCGAGCGTAGATGTTCGATTCGGCGATCACCAATTCACCGAACAGCCAGAACAGCAGCAGGCCGGCGCCGGAAGCAACTATTGTCCGGCCATATGTCTGCAACGGCAGAGCCTTCATTACGAGCACTCCCGACATGGCCCGCTGCCACCCGAAAAAAGCGGCATCCAAGGCTGCGTCGCCCCGAAACGTCGAAGTTCTACAGCATCGTAGCAGATTGGAAGGATATTCAACGGCGGAATCCCAAGACATCCCGCGAGGCCTAAACAACACTTTGCGCATGACAGGCCAACGCGCCTGGGCCAATTCTCCGTGCCAATCGGAAATATCGCCTGTTTGGAACGAAGTATTCCTCCCACGGCATCAATACGGGTGCGCCGGCAGACCTGGTTCTGCCGGGCGAATATCGAACCATGACCGGAGATTCCGATGCCTGCAGGAAGCACCGACAACGCACATCCGAGGATCGCAGTCGTTACTGGCGGCAGCCGGGGACTCGGGCGCAACACTGTGATCAACCTCGCCCGGCGAGGCATCGACTCCATCTTCACCTACAGGTCGAATCGAACAGAGGCCGACAGGGTCGTCGCCGAAGTGGCGGAGGCCCGCCGCAAGGCCGTCGCTCTTCAGCTCGATACGGGAGATGCCACTTCCTTCGATGCCTTCGCGGAGCGGTTGCGGCAGGCGCTTGCGGAACTTGGCGCCGAGCACTTCGACTATCTCGTCAACAACGCCGGCACCTCGCATCACAACGCCATCGACCAGACGACCGAGGAAGAACTCGATACGCTCTACAGGATCCACTTCAAGGGCGTGTTCCTCCTGACACAGAAGCTTTTGCCGCTGATCAATGACGGAGGACGCATCGTCAACCTGTCGACCGGCCTGACGCGCATCATCGTGCCGGGCAGCGCCGCCTACGGCTCGATGAAGGCAGCCGTCGAGGTTCTGACCAGATACATGGCGAAGGAGCTTGGCCCGCGCCGCATCGCCGTCAACGTCGTCGCCCCCGGCGCGATCGCGACCGACTTCAGCGGCGGTATGGTTCGCGACAATCCAGACTTGAACCGGCGTGTTTCCGAAGCAACCGCGCTCGGCCGCGCCGGTGTCCCCGACGATATCGGCCCGATGATCGCGGCGCTGCTTTCGGACGACAACCGCTGGGTCAATGCGCAGCGCATCGAGGTTTCGGGCGGGATGTCGATCTAGACGCGTTCCGTCCTGCGGTGTGATCGATGCCTGGACACGGTCATGCAGACTGTTCGGACAGTTGGCCCTCTGCCGGCTTTCCGGACACCAGGGCAGGCTGGCATGGCCCGCTCCTTGAAACCGATTGCGAGTCGGTGCAGGGGAATCTCCTCAACGGGCTTGGTGGAGACCAGGCGATTGGGCGGGCGTGTCGCCTCTCCATTTCGCCCTGAAGGCCGCAATCGGCCAGCCTGCTGGAACGCCCTCAATCGGAGTGTTGGATGTCTGTATAAATTCGGATGTCTGTATAAATATGGAAGCATGGAAACCTAAGTGCGGCAGTGAATTGCAGCCAGGCAAGTCGGGCCGGCTTCGCCAGCGGTTGGCCTGCCGATGCAGTTCGATGTCATGCGCTGGCCAAGGCGCGGATACCTGCATGTCTCCCTCAACCGCCTGCGCCGCCCCCCTCCCCTGCCTGCGTCCTTCGAACCCTCTCCTCGTAAGAACGGGGCGAGGACGGCCTGCCGCACGCTCTTCGCAAATCTCCAGCGGAGCCGGTTGGCGAAAGCGGTGAAGCTTGGCCCTCTCGCCCCGTTCTTACGGGGAGAGATGTCCGGCAGGACAGTGAGGGGCAGCGCCGACGGCTGAAGCAAAGCGCCCATAGCAAGACGCTGGAATTGCGCGAGAAATCTTGTCCCGGATAGTCCCTCAACAACCGTCCTTGTCAGCACCTGTCAGGACTATTTTCCCGAGAAATTTCCCCACCACTTTCGAGCCGAGCGATAATTGCCGTGCCTGTGCTGGAAGGAAGCGGTGATGGACTGGACTGCGGCGATCGACAAGAACAGGGAAGCGCTGAAGCGCGTTCTCGCCATGCTCGTGGCCATGGCCGGGCTTGGCGCTAGGGGACAGTTTCCTTTCTTTCCGCAGAAGGACGCAGCCGCTTCAAGGTTTTCGCAAGCGGAAAAAAGGAAACTGTCCCCGGCGCTTACCCTTCCCCGAAACCTCCACCGCGCCATCGCAAAGCTGCTGCGCCCGGCCGAAGCCGCCGTGCGGCGATTGATCATCGTGGCCGCGCGCGGCCTGGTGATCACCTTGCCGCCGCTGCGTCCGCGAAAACCGAAGCCGCTGCGCAAGCTCCGGCGCAAAACCGGCCGCACCAGCGTCGCGACGCCTGCGGAAGCCGATCCCCCGCGCCCTCCTTCGCTCCCGCTGCTCGATCCGCTGCGCATGCCCCGGCGCTTGAGCGGCTGGATCGGTCCTGCCGGGCGCATCGCCAGAACCGTGCCGCGCATCTCCTCGCTCGATGATTACGCGACGCTCAGCCCCTTGCCGCCTCCGCCATCACCACACGATCTGGTTAGCGCGGAGCGTATCGCCTTGCGCCTGCAGGCGCTGGCCTCGGCGCTCGACGACCTGCCGGGCCAGGCAAGACGGTTCGCCCGTTGGCGGGCTCGGTCCGACGCTGCGCTGGCGCGAGAGCGAAAAATCGGCGGCGCGGTGGCTCAGGACCAGCGGCCTCGCGACGCGGCTGCCAAAACGAGGCAGGCCGGCAAGCCGGCGCGGTTCCAGCGGATATGGCCGCTGAAACCCGGCCGGCCGCCGGGCTGGCGGCCAAAATCCAGCCATGAGGTGCAGGACGTGCTGGAGGTCGTCCACGGGCTGGCGCAATGGGCGCTGGAGAAACCGAACACGTCCTGAAGGCGTGTTCGCCGAAGCCATAGCGAAGCATGGACGGCCAGCGCGGATTTTTCCGCGGCGGGCGGCGATCCATGCTGTCCGCGAATACCGCTGCTCGCCAGATGGCGAATCCGGCCAAACCTGCCTAGTCCCCGGCGAACGCGACGACCGGCGCGGCGATGGCCTTGAGCACCGAGACCACGCTGCTCGGGCTCAGCCTGACCTGCAGCCCGCGCTGGCCGCCATTCATGTAGACAAAGTCATGCGCCATCGCCTGCGCCTCGATGGCGGTGGGCAACCTGCGCATCTGGCCGAACGGGCTGATGCCGCCGACCTTGTAGCCCGAGATGCGCTCGGCGTCGGCGGGTTTCATCATCTGCGCCGACTTGCCGCCGAAGGCCGCCGCGAGCTTCTTCATCGACACTTCGTGGTCGGACGGCACGATCACGCAGACCGGCCTTCCGTCGACCAGCGCCATCAACGTCTTCAGCACGCGGGCGGGAGGCTCGCCCAATGCCTCGGCCGCCTGAAGGCCGATATGGTCGGCGTCTGGATCGTAGTCGTAGGTGTGCACGGTAAAGGCGACGCCTGCCTGCTCCAGCATCTTCGTTGCGCGCGTCGCTTTCGACATGGCGTCCTCCTGCATGCGGACCGTGCCGACGCACGCCGCCGCATCATTCCAGACCGTCGCTCGTGGTTTCAAGAGGGGAGGCCGACGCCAACGGCGGGGCGGTGGACGGTGCAGGCCAGCCCGCGCCGCTCGGGGAGGCCGTGATCAACGCCGGCTTCAGTCGCCTTCGTGGAGAGCCGGCCCGGCGTCGCCATAACCGCCACTGTGATGGCGGGTCTTGCCGCGAAACACCCAATATGCGTGGGCTTGGTATGCGAGCACGATGGGGATGATGATCACGAGGCCGGTGCCGGCGAAAGCCAGCGTCTGGGGGTCGGATGCGCCGTCCCAGATGGTGACGTGGCGCGGCACCACATAGGGCCACAGACTGACGACGAGGCCGCCGAAGCCGAGCAGGAAGATGGCGATCGCCAGCAGGAAGGACTCCGCCTCGCGGCCGACCCAGATGCGCCGCCAGATTGTCAGCAGCGCGGCTGCGGTGAGCACCGGCACGGGCGCCAGCAAGGCGAGGTTCGGCCAGGCGAACCAGCGCTCGGCGACTTCGGGGACGCTCCAGGCGCTCCAGGCGCTGACGACGAGCATCATGGCCGCGGTGAGGATCAGCGCCGAACGGGCGATCTCGCGGGCGAAGACCTGCGTCGGCCCGTCGGTCTTCCAGATCAGCCAGCCGGCGCCGAGCAGCGCGTAGCCGCCGACCAGCCCGGCGCCGCAGGCGAGGCCGAGCAGGCTGACGAAATCGAAGGTGCCGCCGGCAAACATGCCGTTCTCCACGTTCACCCCGTTGATCAGGCCGCCGAGGATAAGCCCCTGGCAGAGCGTGGCGAGCAGAGAGCCGCCGGCGAAGGCAATGTCCCAGACCCAGCGGAACTTTCCGGCCTGCAGGCGGAATTCGAAGGCGATGCCCCGGAAGATCAGGGCAAACAGCATGAACATCACCGGCAGATAGAAGGCGGGCAGCAGGATGTAATAGCCGGCGGGAAAGGCGGCGAGCAGCAGCGTGCCGCCCATGACCAGCCAAGTCTCGTTGGCGTCCCACACCGGCTCGATGCTTGCCATCATCAGGTCGCGGTCCTCGTTGCGCGGCGCAAGAAGGAACAGCATGCCGACGCCGAGATCAAAGCCGTCGGCCAGCACGTAGACGGTCACGCAGAACGCGGCGAGTGCTGCAAACAGCACCGGAAGGTCGGCTGCGAAGGATGCGGACATGGCCTTACTCCCCCGATGCGAGGCGGGTTTCGACGGCGAGAGCGGCAGCCGGAGCCGACCCGACGATCGCCGGACTGCCCCGGTCGAGGCCCGGACGGACAAGGCGCGGATCGGTGGCGCTGGTGTCGCGCGGCCCGCGGATGGCGATTCGTCCGGCGAACCACAGGAACGCCAGCAAAAGCACCATGTAGACGACGACGAAGATGGCGAGCGTCGTCGCCACCGCGCCGGCCGCGACCGGCGCGACCGCATCGGCGGTGCGCAACTGGCCGTAGATGATCCATGGCTGGCGGCCTGCCTCGGTGGTCGTCCAGCCGGCGAGCACGGCGATGAAGCAGAGCGGCGTCGTCGCCATGGCGATCAGTTGGAACCAGCGCGTGTCGTAGAGCCGGTGGCGGAAGCGCAGAACCGCGCCGGTGACGGCGGTCGCCAGCAGGATCAGGCCGATGCCGACCATGATGCGGAAGGCGAAGAAGACGATCGGCACATAGGGCTGGTCCTCGCGCGGCACCGCCTTCAGGCCCTCGACCTCGCCGTCCCAGGAATGGGTGAGATAGAGGCTGGCGAGATGCGGGATGTCGATCGCGTAGAAATTGCGCTGCTCGTCCATGCTGGGCCAGCCGATCACGGTCATCGCCGGTCCCTTGGTGGTCTCCCACAGCCCTTCCATCGCGGCGAGTTTTATCGGCTGGTGGACAAGCGTGTTGCGGCCGTGCAGGTCGCCCAGCAGAACCTGAGTCGGCGTCAGCACCAACGCCATCCACATGGCCAGCGAGAAGGCGACACGGCTGGCCTCGACATGCTGCCTGCGCCACAGATGAAAGGCCGAGACGCCCGCCACGACGAAGGAGCCGGTGATGAAACTGGCGCAGACCATATGGGCGAGCCGGTAGGGGAAGGACGGATTGAAGATCACCTGCCACCAGTCGACGACATGAAAAATGCCGTCGGCGTCGGCCACCGCGCCCTGCGGCGTCTGCATCCAGCTGTTGGCGGCCAGAATCCAGGTGGCCGACGTCAGCGTGCCGCCCGCCACCATGCAGCAGGCGAAGAAATGCAGTCCCCTGCTGACCCGGTTCTGGCCGAACAGCACGATGCCGATGAAGCCGGCCTCGAGGAAGAAGGCGGTCAGCGCCTCGTACATGAAGAGCGGGCCGAGCACGTTGGAGACGGAGCGCGAGAAGCCGGCCCAGTTGGTGCCGATCTCGTAGCTCAGCACGACGCCGGTGATGACGCCCATGCCGAAGGCCAGCGCGAAGATGGAAATCCAGAAGCGCATGAGATCGCGATAGATCTCGCGTCCGGTGCGCCACCACAGTCCGCTGAGCAGCGCGACGAAGCAGGCGAGCCCGATCGTGACCGTCGGCCACAGGATGTGGAAGCCGATGGTGAAGGCGAATTGCAGCCGGGCGAGGATGACCGCGTCCATGGTCAGGCTGCCTCGGCCTCGGCCCGCGCCCGCACGATTCGGATCGGGATGCCCTTGTAGGAGGGCGTAAAACTCATCGGATCATGCGCCGCGAGCGGCACCAGCGGATTGGTCTCGGGATAGTAGGCCGCGCAGCTGCCGGCCGGGAACGCATAGGCCACCAGCTTGAAATTGCGCACCACCCGCTCGACGCCGTCGTCCGACACGGTGACAAGGTCGACGCGGTCGTCCGGCTTGAAGCCGCGCTTCTCGATCTCCTCCGGGCTGATGAACAGCACGTCGCGCTGGCCGAAGACGCCGCGATAGCGGTCCGAGAGCGAATAGAGCGTGGTGTTGTACTGGTCGTGGCTGCGCACGCTGGTGAGCCACAGCACGTCCTCGGCCTCCTCCGGATCCTCGCCGAGCCCGTCGAACAAAAGGAAGTTCGCCTTGCCGGAAGCCGTCGCCCAGATGCGCTCACGCGCCGAAGAGGTGAGATGGAAGCCGCCGGGAACCCGGATGCGGGCGTTGTAGCCCTGGAAGAACGGGAACACCGCCTCCATGGCGTCGCGGATCAGGTCATAGTCGGCGACGAATTTCTCCCACTCCACCACGGAGCGCTGCCCGAGCGTGGCGCGCGCCATGGCGCCCACGATCGCCGGCTCGCTCATCAGATGCTCGGAGGCGGGTTCGTTCATGCCGGCCGAGGCATGCACCATCGACATCGAATCCTCGACGGTGATCGACTGCGGGCCGGTCGCCTGCACGTCGATCTCGGTGCGGCCAAGACAAGGCAGGATCAGCGCCTCGCGGCCATGGATGATATGACTGCGGTTGAGCTTGGTCGAGACATGGACGCTGAGATCCAGCCGGCGGAACGCATCCTGCGTGACCTGCCAGTCGGGGATCGCGGCGACGATGTTGCCGCCCATGCCGATGAAGACACGCGCTTCGCCCTTGATCATCGCTTCGAGCGCGGTGACAACGTTGTGGCCGTGGGCGGCGGGCGGCTTGAAGCCGAACCGCTTCTCCAGCCGGCCGAGGAATTCGGGCGTCGGGATCTCGGTGATGCCGACCGTGCGGTCGCCCTGCACGTTGGAATGGCCGCGCACCGGGCACAGCCCGGCGCCGTCCTTGCCGATATTGCCCTTGAGCAGGCAGAGATTGGCAAGCTGCTGGACGTTGCGTGCGCCGCGCCGGTGCTGGGTGATGCCCATGCCGTAGACGACGATCGCCTTCTCCGCTTTCAAATAGACATGGGCGGCTTCCTCGATCGCCGCACGCGTGAGACCCGAGCGCCGCTCGATGTCTTCCCAGCGCGCCGCCTTGAGGTCGGCGACGAGCGCTTCGACGCCAACGGTATGGCCGCGGATAAAATCCCAGTCGAGGGTGTCGATCCGGTGCTCGACGCGCTGCCGCTCGTCTTCTTCGACCATGACCTTCATCAGGCCCTTGAGCACGGCGACGTCGCCGCCGACCTTGACCTGGTGCAGCCGCGAGCTGATCGGGGTGGAGGTCAGCGTCGCCATCTCGATCGGGTTCTGCGGCGCCTGGAAACGTTCCAGCGCCCGCTCGCGGAACGGATTGAACGAGATGATGGTGGCGCCGCGCCGCGAGGCGTTGCGCAGGCTTGTCATCATGCGCGGGCTGTTGGTGCCGGGGTTCTGGCCGAAAATGAAGATACAGTCGGTCTTGTCGAAATCGTCCAGCAGCACCGTGCCCTTGCCGACGCCGATCGACAGCGGCAAGCCGACGCTGGTCGCCTCGTGGCACATGTTGGAGCAGTCGGGAAAATTGTTGGTGCCGTATTCGCGCACGAACAGCTGGTAGAGGAAGGCGGCCTCGTTGGAGGTGCGGCCGGAGGTGTAGAACTCCGCCATGTTCGGCTCGGGAAGTGCTGCGAGATGCCGGCCGATGGCGGCGAAGGCGTCTTCCCAGCTGACCGGCAGATATTTGTCGCTGGCCGCGTCATAGGCCATCGGATGCGTCAGGCGCCCGGCCATTTCGAGCTCGTAGTCGCCCCATGACGCAAGCTCGGTGACGGTGTGCGCGGCGAAGAATTCCGGCGTGCAGCGTTTTGCCGTCGCCTCCCAGGCGACCGCCTTACCGCCGTTCTCGCAGAACTCGAAGGATGAGGTGTGTTTCGGATCGGGCCAGGCGCAGCCGGGACAGTCGAAGCCAAGCGGCTGGTTCATGCGCAGCAGCGTCGTCGCGCCCTTGACCGGTATATCCTGCTCGACCAGATGTTCGCCAAGCGCCTTCAGCGCCCCCCAGCCGCCCGCGGGCTCGTCATAGCGGCGAATGCTCTTCTTCTCGGACATGGCAGGCTCCTGAACTTTGGACGGCACAAAACCATGACGCAGAACGCGGCCGGTTTCTTTCGAAGGACTCCGCTTCTTTTCAGATGGCACGATGATAACCTGATCGTCGTCCTCAGGTCCGACGTTCCCCAGATATCAAGCATAAGTATCGACGACAGGTTGCAGACGTTACCCGAGCAATGCCGGCACGTACAATAGCCAACGGAAGCCAGGAGCCGGCCAAGCCTTCGAATGGAGATCGTCCACCGGATTCAGCTTGCGCCTGATCTCCAGGCCTATATGATCTTTAATGGATACATTTCGCTCTCGAAATCGGAGAGTCAACATGATATTCTTCCTGATATCTTCGGTAATATCATTTGCTATTTTCGGATTCGTACTGTCGTTACAGCGGATATCGTCCCGCGATGGGAGGAAATATGTTCTGAATCACGCCTGGATATCGGTGGAGATTCAAGAAACTTTTTTGCGGATAGTCATTCTATTTCTGCTCTCAATCCTCCTCGGATTGGGATTTTACTTCGCGATGGCGGACGTCATGCGCCCGAGCAGTTCCCTCTACGGGCTGTTCGCATTCGTCACCGGCGATGTTTTCAACCGGATGGTGCTTGGTTTCGCCTTTGGCGGTCTCTCGGCCGTTTGGCTCACCCGCATCTATCGCAAGGGCGGCAGCGTCGACGCCGCCCCCCAGAATCCGGGAGATCCCGCTGTCGCAAGCGATCGACTTAGCTTCGTCGAGAAGCTCGAGGGGATCATCCTGATCGTTCTGTTCATCATCGGCACGACCCCATACACCCTCCAGGATCTGTTGGGCGGGCTAAAGGTGGATGCCGTCGGCGTGAAGTTCGAACTTCAGTCAAACAGCCCGAACCAGTCCGGCAGCAACGCCCCCGACATGTCATCGATCGTATTGGGCCTGCGTGAAAATTCGGACATCGCGTCAACCGTCTTCGCTCCGAATGTGCTTCGGTCCATGGCTGTCTTCGTCGACCGGGACAACAGCTATCTGAAACTGCACAGAAGCCGCTGCGGGAACGATGCTGCTGCGGAAACCTGCAAGGCGGCGGCGGACAAGGCGATCGAGACGCATACACAGATCCAGCGTGATATAGGGGCTTCGTTGGATATCTTCGGCAAATGTTTGCTGGAGTTCCGCTCGGAGACTGCCAGCGAGGCAGAATTCACCGATATCGTGGCGTCTTTGCTCCCCGACATCCAGGAGCTCTACGTCAATCAGATACAGTTGAAGCAGGACGCAGAGCCGAGCCAACTGTTCGAGGACGCTATCAGGCGCAGCGAGGCCCACTTCGGCAAGGTGGCGCAGGATATCATCGGCCACCTGAGGCGATTGGGTCGTCTGCCGAAACAGGCTGTCGCAATCAACGCCTCCTCATGCGAGGAAGTCGAGAAGCGCTTGGTGAAAACCCCTGTCGACGACATCGGACCCCTTCCGGGACCGAAGAAAGAGTTCGGCGACTGGAGCTTTCCCATCAAGGCGGCCGTGCTCAACAGTTCGCGCGAAAGACCGTATTTCACCATCCTTTACGCGGCATTGCTGTCGATATGCGACCAGCGCGAGCAGGCGATTGCCTTACTCGAAGAATGGCAGGCGCAACAGGAGCAGCTTCGCAACCTGCCCTCAGGGAGTTATGCCAAGTATGCCGCCGGCAACGTCGCATCCATGGACTTCTGGTATCTGCTGCGCGTTCGCGTCGTCGAAAGCTCGCTCTTCCAGGACTGGAAAATAGACCGAAGCCCCGCTCCGCTGAGCGCCGCCAGCTATGACGACTACGTTTTGCTTCTCAACGCCTATCGCAACCAGTTGGAAACCATTCCGGCGATCGTAAACCGTAACACTTACTATCCGATGGACGATGAAGCCGGCATCGAGGCCGATTCTTCCAGCAGCCATGTCTCTGTCAGAATACCGCCGTCAGGCAAATGCAAGGCGGAGACCGAGCGCGAAAATCCGCAACCCGTCGTAGCGTTGCCCACAGGGCATGTGCTGACCGGCGGCACGGGCCAGCAAGACGAGGCGGCGGCTGCCGACGCAATAGAAGCGCTTCGGATCGAGCAACCGCTGTTGGCAGCCTACTATTCTGCGCTGCTCAGCTTCACGCGCCGCGCCATTGATCACCCCGACTACGTCAACGACCTGCTGCCGCCGGTTGATACGATCCTGGACGACCTGACCAGAACCGACCTCTCGTGCCTGGCGGCTTATGTGCCGGGACAATTCAACTTCTTCCGCTCGGAAGTGTTCAGGATCTACGGCATGGCGCAGGTCACCCAGGTACGCGCCCGTCGGCCAGTGGGCGGCGACTATGACGACTGGGTGAAAACCCGCCTGAAGACCGCGCTCTCCGCTTTTCAGGCCAGCAAGTCCATCGTCATCGACGACGCGCAGCAGGCAAAGCGTCAGCGTTTGGCAGGCGGCCTGAAAACGCGCTGGCAACTTTCCGATGCGGAAGGGCAACTGGACGACATCAACGCCCGCATCGACCAGGTCAGCAGGGCGCTTGCGGCATTCGATCGGAAATAGATAAGACCGCTCGGCGGCTCTTCGTCCACCGGCCTTGCGTTACGGGACCAGCAGCGGGGTGTCCGCGAGAGCGATGTTGACCGTCATGAACGCCGCGGCGACGGCCATAAGCACCGTATACAACCTGAACATTCACGATCTCCTTCGATCTTCCAGCTGCTTATATATAGTATTTTGCACCTGAACGCCAAATGAATGTTTCAGACAGGCAACGTCTCCGGACGTTCCAGGGTCGAGCCCCGGCCGCAGCACCGCCGCTGCAGATAGGCGAGAGCAACCCGGCCGGGATCGCGACTGTTCCGGTTATCGTCTGCCAGACGTGCTTTTCGGTGGCGGTCTGTTCCGTGAAGGGCGGGCGGGATATGGTTTGCATCCCTCCTCGGAACGAAACACGAGAGGACCTCCTCAAGGGCATGTGCTGCTGAATCGAACGCGGCTCGCCATCATACGGGCTTGCCGCGCCGATCCGATTTGAGATCAGTCAGTCGACCGGCCGGCCTCGAACAGGAACCAGGTGCGCCGCTCGGCCTCATCGATCCAGACTTCCAGCAGGCTGGTCGTGGCGACATCACCGTGTTCTTCGGCGACGGCATGCACGGAGCGCAGCAGGCCGGCGAAGGTACGGTTGTCCTGGGCGAGTTCGGCCAGCATGTCGCGCGGCGTCACATAGGCCGCGTCATTGTCGGGGATGCGCTGCTCCCTGGCGATCTGCCCGACGGAGCGAAGGGTCGTGCCGCCGATCTTGCGGCAGCGCTCGGCGATGTCGTCGGTGATGCCGAAGATCTGCTCGCCCTGTTCGTCCAGCAGCAGATGGTAGTCGCGGAAATGCGGGCCGGACATGTGCCAGTGAAAGTTCTTGGTCTTGATGTAGAGCGCGAAGGCGTCGGCAAGCAGGCCGGTGAGGGCGGCGGAGATGTCCTTGGCGGCGTTCTCGCCAAGGTCGGACGGGGTGCGGAGCTTTGCGGTGCGCAGGCGGGCGGTGTCGGTCATGACGGTGGGCCTTTATGGTTAGCGGTTGTCGAAGGATGTAACGCGGGGAGAAATCTAGGCGGTTTTTGCCACGAGGCGAGCCTCGTCGCGGATCAGCGCGGCAGAATGCCGGGCCGGTCGTTCGGAAATTTCGCCAGCACGGCGGGATCGATGTTGAGATGCTGGGCGACCAGTTGCGGCGGGGTGTGCGTGAGCCAGTTGGAAAGGCCGACCTCCTGGTATTCGGCGATCTTGAACACCGCCAGGAAGCGCAGTTCGGTCGTTCCGGTGTTCTGGATGAAATGGCCCTGGCCGCGCTTGACGTAGCCGATGTCGCCCGCGTGGAAGTCGCCCGTCTGGGCGCGCGGCCCGGCGTCGAACACGGTCATGCGGCCTTCGCCCTCGATCCAGTATTGCCATTCGTCGGCGTTGGGATGCCAGTGCATCTCGCGCACCGCGCCGGGCGCCAGCGTCTCCAGCGCGGCGGCGATCGTCTTCGAGACCTTGAAGGTCGAGCTGTCGGCCAGTTGCAGCTTGCCCGACTTGTTGTTGCGGATCGGCTCGGACTGGCCGAGGCGGAATGTGAAGGGTTCCGGCGGCGTTCCGCCCGAGGCGACGGCGGCCTGGTCGTCCGCCAGCGGGCCGGGCTCCTTGCCCTGGAAAATCCAGAGATCGTTCAGCGGGATCGACTTGAAGGTGTCGGCCGGCACGCCGAAATTCAGCGCCAGTACCTCCGGCGGCGTGTGCGCCAGCCAGTCGGTGACGAGCAGCGTGTTGTATTCCGACTGGTTGCCTTGGTCGAAGACGATGACGAATTCGCAGCCGTCCGGGCCAAGCCCCTGCAGAGAGTGCGGATAGCCCGCCGGGAAATACCAGAGGTCGCCTGCTTCCACGTCCTGCACATAGGCGCGGCCCTGAGGGTCGAGAACCGTGACGCGGCAGCGGCCGTTGGTCATGATCGCCCATTCGGCGGCGAGGTGCCAATGCATCTCGCGGATGCCGCCGGGGCCGAGCCGCATGTTCACGCCGGAGACGGCCTCGGAGATCGCGAAGTCCGACTGGGTGACCTGTCGCGCCCAGCCGCCGTTCTGGATGCGCTTTGCGGCCGTGTTGAAGGACGACCAGAACTGCGGCATGTCGCCGATGTCGGTTGCCGGCGGGCTGCCGCGCGAGGGGAACTGGCTGTCGAGGACCGGGTTCTTCGGCCCGGGATCGGAAAGCCCGGCGGGATTGGCGTTGATCGCGCCCTCAGCCGGCTGATCCGGATTGCCGAAGCTGGCGGCGTGGGCGGTCGCGGCAAGCACACCGCCTCCAACCGCGCCCAGCGCCAGCACGACGCGGCGTGAAATCTGGTCCATTCGCAATGTCTCCTCTCTGCTCGGGACTGGCCGGGATATCGGCACTGCCTCGCATCGCTTCGGTCTTGATGCAGTCGATAGTCGCTGAAGGAGGGCTCGTGGTATTTTGGGAATGCCGGTCCGGTTTCGAGAATGCCGGGAGAGTTGGGCCGGCGCCAGCGGGAAAAATGACCGATATGGAAAGAATTGCGCCCGATCCCGTGCAAGAAGGTTTTTGCGCCGGCTGCGAGCTATGCTGTAGCGCGAGGCAGGTTACGGGGGACGATCATGAATCTTCAGCCGCACACCACAACCGGAGAGTCGGCCGCGCGGCACGAACCTCCGCGGGATGTGGGGCTGCTGCTCCTGCTCAGCGCAACAGCCGGCGCGACCGACGCGATCGGATTCCTCGGCCTGCACGGCCTGTTCACCGCGCACATCACCGGGAACATCGTCGTGCTCACCAGCCACCTCGTCGCTGGTGGCGAGGCCGGAGTGGGGCAGTTGCTCGCGGTGCCGATGTTCATGGCGGTGGCCGCACTTGCCCGGCTGCTCGGCCTCGCGCTCGATCGGCGTCGGCGGTCCGCCCATGCATTCCTGGCGCTTCAGTTTGTCTTCCTGCTGGCGTTCCTTCTGCTCAGCCTCCCGCTTGGAGAGACCTTCGGCATGAACGCGCCCTGGGCCGTGGCCGCCGGCATGTGCGGCGTCGCCGCCATGGCCGTCCAGACCGTCCTGGTGCAGACCTCGCTGCCGGGCGTCGCCTCGACGTCGGTCCTCACCACCAATGTCGGGCGTTTCACCATTGCCGCCGTGGAAGCCACCGCTGGTCCGACGGAGAAACGGGCCGAAGCGCGCAGCAAGGTCGCGTCCACATTCCCCCAGATCTTCGGGTTCATCGTCGGATGCGCGGCCGGCGGGGTGCTGGAATGGCAGGTCGGGCTGCCGGCGCTGCTCCTGCCGATCCTGCTCAGCCTCGCGGCGCTGATCTGGTTTGTCCGCGACACGCTGACGTCGGGCATGTCATTTTTTGCGCGTGGCAAGGCATAGTCGACCAGACTTGTGCCGCGGCACACCTTTGGCCATAAGACCCGGCAGCAGACACGAGCGCCCAGCGTATGCCGAAGACTCCTGACGATCTTTTTGCCTTTCTGGATTCTCTCGGCATCAGCGTGTCGACGAGGAACCATCCCCCGCTCTTTACCGTCGCCGATTCGCAGGCGTTTCGCGGCGACATCGCTGGCGGACACACCAAGAACCTGTTCCTCAAGGACAAGAAGGACAATTTTTTTCTCGTGACCGTCGACGAGGGCGCGACCGTCGACCTGAAACAGATCCATCATCTGATCGGCGCCACAAGCCGCGTCTCCTTCGGAAAACCGGAAGCGCTGATGGATCTGCTCGGCGTGGTACCCGGCTCAGTCACTGTGTTCGGGCTGATCAACGATGGTGAGGCGCGTGTCAGGCTCGTCCTCGATGAAGCGCTGATGGAGAACGCGGTCCTCAACGGACACCCCTTGACCAACGAGGCAACGACGTCGATCGGCAGGACCGATCTGCTGCGCTTCGTGCGGGCGACCGGTCACGAGCCGGTGATCTTGAAAGTGGCGCAAGGATAGCCACATGCTGGGGCAGTTCCGGCCGGACGAGGTGCGAGTGCCTGGGCATGGGCCGGATTGTTTGATGGATCATGACCAACCGTGGGATGGAGTCTCGCTTGGCCCGTCTCGAAGGATCGGTTTGGAACGGCGGATGAAGGGTTCGAGATGAGCAACCAGGACAATCCCTACGCAGGCGCTGCGGGTTCCTATTCCGCGAACGTACAGTTCGGTGCCGCGCCCGGCGGCAACAGCCAGTCCGTGAGCGATGCAGGCCCCGCCTACAAGGACACGACGACAGCGACCTTTGCCGCCGACGTCATCCAGGAGTCGCGAAAACAGCCCGTGCTGGTGGATTTCTGGGCGCCGTGGTGCGGCCCCTGCAAGCAGTTGGCGCCCGCCCTCGAAAAGGTGGTCCGTGCGTCGGGCGGCAAAGTCAAGCTGGTCAAGATGAACATCGACGATCATCCGTCCGTTGCTGGACAGCTCGGCATCCAGTCGATCCCGGCCGTCATCGCCTTCAAGAACGGACAGCCTGTCGACGGCTTCATGGGCGCCGTCCCGGAGAGCCAGATCCGGGAATTCGTCGACCGTGTCGGCGGCAAGGGGGCAGGCCCGCAGGTCGCCGAGACGCTTGCCGCCGCCGTCCAGGCTCGCGAGGCAGGGGACTTGCAGGCGGCGGCCGGCCTGTTCGACGCGGTGCTTGGCGAGCAGCCCGACAATCTCGATGCGCTTGGCGGGCTTGCCGACCTGCTTTTCGAGAACGGCGATCGCGCCGCGGCCGAGGAACTGCTTGCCGACGTGGCGGAAGACAAGAAGGACACCCCGGCCATCGCTGCCGTGCGCGCTAAGATTGCACTGGCGGATAAGGTCGGCGAGCTCGGCGATCCGGCGGAGCTGGAACGGCGGCTGGCGAAGGACCCGAAGGACCATCAGGCGCGGTTCGACCTTGCGATGATCCAGAACGCGCTCGGCCAGCGGACCGAGGCAGCCGACAGCCTTCTCGCGATCGTCAAGGCCGATCGCAGCTGGAAGGACGATGGCGCCCGCGCGCAACTGCTCCAGTTTTTCGAGGCGTGGGGGCTGATGGACGAGGTGACGCTGGCGACCCGGCGCAAGCTGTCGTCCATCCTGTTCTCTTGAGCCGGCATCGGCCATAGTACGATCTGGCCTTGCCGATCTTGGCCGCTGCTCCAGATTCCGGGGCAGAGCCGCACGGAGGAATGGATGCAGGCGGGAAACGCCCACTATCGGCTCGCTTCGGACCTTCCGGTGACGGTCGCCGTCTTTCCATTGCCCGAGGCGCTGCTGCTGCCGGGCGGGCGGATGCCGCTCAACATCTTCGAGCCGCGCTACCTGCAGCTGGTGGACGATGCGATGCGCGGCGACAGGCTGATCGGCATGGTGCAGCCGGCGCTCGACGGATCGAAGCGCCAGGACGACGAGCCGCAACTCTGCGAAGTCGGGTGTCTCGGCCGCATCATCTCATTGTCGGAGACGGGCGACGGCCGCTACCTGATCTCCCTGCAAGGTGTCTGCCGCTATCGCATCCTGCAGGAACTCGCTGTCAGGACACCGTTCCGGCAATGCCGCATCGCGCCTTTCGTCGGCGATCTCGAAGAGGACCGCGGCGCCGGCGAGGTCAACCGCCCGGCCTTGCTGAAGGCTTTTCGCGCCTACCTGCAGGCCAACGAACTGGACGCCGACTGGGAAAGCGTCAGCCGCGCCGACAACACGATGCTCGTGAACGCGCTGTCGATGATGGCGCCTTATGGCGCCGCAGAGAAGCAGGCGCTGCTTGAGGCGCCCGATCTCAAGACCCGCGCCGACACGCTGATCGCCATCACCGAGATGACGCTGGCGCGCGACAACGACGAATTCGGATCGAGCCTTCAATAGTTTTCTTCTTGCAGGGACTGTCATGCGCGAAGAGGCGGACAGGAACAAGGTCGACGTCAGGCTCCTGGAACTTCTGGTCTGTCCGCTGACCAAAGGACCACTGACCTTCGACGCCGGGCGCTGCGAACTCGTCTCGCGCATGGCCAAGCTGGCCTATCCGATCCGCGACGGCATTCCGGTCATGCTGCCTTCGGAGGCACGGCAGATCGGGGACGATACCGGGAAATCCGCCGGTGTCTGATCGATTCTGTCCGCGGCAGGGTTGCTTCCCTGCCCAACTCCATCCTCCCCTGGCTGTTTCACAAATTCGCTACTGAAAATTGCGCCCTTTCGGCATGACCGCTCCCGCCTTGCGGGAAAGCGTCTCGATATCCTCCATTGCCCGGACAGGCATTTCGATGAGGCGGGTGGCGCGCGGATGCGAACCGACCCTGCCTTGTCCGATCTGCCCCGAGACGTCGCCGCGAGCGATCCTGCCGCCTTGCGCCTCCTCGGAAAGGTCCGCGAGCCAGGGCGTAAGATCTTCCAGGCTGTCTGCTACCACATGGATGACGTCGGATTGGGCCTGCAGCTTGCCCTTCACACGCACGAAGCGGGCACCCAGCACGATCGAGCGGAAGCGCTCGAATGTCTTCTTCCATACGATGATGTTGGCTACGCCGGTTTCATCCTCGATGGTCATGAAGATGACCCCCTTCGCGGAGCCCGGGCGCTGCCGCACCAGCACGAGGCCGGAGACGGAAACGCGGGCTCCCGAGGCGCAGCCCCCGAGTAGGCCGTTACGGAGAACGTGCTCCGTCTCAAGCCGTTCGCGCAGGAACCACACCGGGTGCGCCTTCAGCGAAAGCGCCAGCGTCCGGTAATCATGGATCACATGCTCGCCAAGGGGCATGACCGGCAGTTGGGTGTGCGGCTCATTCTCGCGCAGGCTGAGCGATGGACGCTCGAAGAGCGGCAGGCGCTCCGTCGCACTGCCGGCATTCAGCGCACGAACCTCCCAAAGCGCCTCGCGCCGGTCGATCCCCAGCGAACGGAACGCATCCGCCGCCGCGAGACGCTCAATCACGCTGGCAGGCAAGCCGGAGCGCAGCCAGAGATCACGCACCGATTCATATCCGTCGCCACGCCTTTGCGCGAGGATATCCATGTCTTCTTCCACCAGCCCCCGGATCTGCCGGAAGCCGAGGCGTACGGCATGACGGCTGCGAATCACTTTCCTCATATCGGCATGGCGACCGGCGACTTTCGACGGATCGAAATCGGCCTTTTCAAGCAGGCAATCCCAGGTGGAAAAGTTCACGTCGACGGCGCGGACCTCCACGCCATGCTCGCGAGCATCGCGCACCAGTTGCGCCGGCGCATAAAATCCCATCGGCTGCGAATTGAGGATCGCGGCGCAAAAGACGTCCGGGTAGAACGTCTTGAACCAGGAGGAGGCATAGACGAGAAGGGCGAAGGACGCCGCATGGCTTTCCGGAAAGCCATACTCGCCGAAACCTTTTATCTGATTGAAGCACCTCCGGGCGAATTCCTCAGGATAGCCCTTTTTGACCATCCCATCGACCATCCTCTCTTCATAATTGCCGATCGTCCCTGTCCGTTTGAACGTCGCCATTGCCCGGCGAAGTTTATCGGCCTCGCTCGCCGAAAAACCGCCAGCATCGATGGCGATCTTCATCGCCTGCTCCTGGAAGAGCGGTACTCCCAGGGTCCGTTTAAGGATCGCCTCCAGTTCCGGGCCTGGATATTCCTCCTTCTCAAGCCCTTGTCGACGCCGCAGATAGGGATGCACCATGTCGCCCTGGATCGGTCCGGGGCGGACAATCGCCACCTCAATGACGAGGTCGTAAAACTTTCGTGGTCTGAGCCGCGGCAGCATCGACATCTGGGCACGTGATTCGATCTGGAAGACGCCCAGCGTGTCGGCGCGACAGATCATGTCGTAGACGGCCTCCTGCTTCTGGGGGATCGTGGCAAGGGTCAGCTTGTCGGCATAATCATGCGGATAATGACCGTGTAAAAGGTCGATCGCCCGTCGAAGACACGACAGCATCCCAAGCGCCAAAACGTCGACCTTCAGAAGGCCGACCGCGTCAAGATCGTCCTTATCCCATTCAACCATCCTGCGTTCGTCCATCGCGGTCTTCACGATGGGGATGATCTCGTCGAGCCTGTCCTTGGTGATGACGAAGCCACCGACATGCTGGGATAAATGACGCGGGAACTCCAGGATTTCATTGGCCCGGTCGATCAGATGTCCGGTGATCGTATCGACTTTGTCGAGCCCTCCGGCCTTTGCCTCCTGGTCGCCCAACTTTGATGAGGACCAGCCCCAGATCGAACCGGAAAGCGCACTCTGGACGTCGTCCGACAAGCCAAGGGCCTTGGCGACCTCACGCAACGCCGATCGATTTCGGTATGTGACGACGGAAGAGGCAAGTGCCGTGCGCTCGTCGCTGTATTTCTTATAGATATAAGCGATTACCTGGTCGCGTCGCTCGTGCTCGAAATCCACGTCGATGTCCGGCGGCTCATCGCGTTCGGTCGAGACGAAACGCTCAAAAAGCACATCCATCAGATTTGGATCGACTTCGGTAATTCCCAGGCAGAAGCAGACGACGGAATTGGCTGCCGAACCACGCCCTTGACAAAGAATTCCTACATCCTTCGACCGGGCAAATCTTATGATGTCGTGAACGGTCAGAAAATAACGGGCATATTGTTTGTGATCGATGATCTCGAGTTCCCGCAGGATCAGGTCCTGAACTTTTCTCGAAATGCCTTCGGGGTAGCGTCTATGAGCTCCCTCCCAGGTCAATTTTTCCAATTCGATTTGCGGATCGGCCCCCGGCTCCGTCGTTTCCTCTGGATAATTGTGCTTCAATTCACTGAGACAAAAAGAAAGGCTTTGTTCAAACCGAAGCGTCTCGGCCAAAGCCCTCGGATATGGGCGGAAGAGACGCGCCATTTCGAACGGCAGCTTCAAGTGTCGCTCGGCATTTTCCTGAAGATCCAGCCCCGCCTCCGCCACCGGAACATTGAGGCGGATGGCGGTCAGCACATCCTGCAACGGCCGCCGGCCGGGTTCATGGTAGAGAACGTCATTGACCGCCATCATCGGCACTCTGGCAGCGGCGGCGATTGCTGCAGCCTGCGCCAGTCTGAAGACATCGTCGCCTCCATAGCTGGGTGAAACGGCGAGCCAGACGGCATCGCCAAATCGCTCTCGCAACTGTCTTATCAATTCGAGTGCAGCTTCGGGATCCCCGTCGATATCCGGCAGGACCGCCAGCGAAAGCTCCGCCCCCCATTCAAGAATGTCGCCGCGGTAAAGCACCGAGGCTCCCTTTTCGCTCTCGTCGCGTAAATTGGCTTGCGTCAGCAGGCGGCAGAGATGCCCCCATCCCCTACGGTTTCGCGGATAGGCGAGAATGTCTGGCGTTCCATCGGAAAACACGAGCCGCGAGCCGGGATGATACCGGATGGTTCCGGTTTTCGACTGCTGCCAGGCCCTCACCACGCCGGCGACCGTGTTTCGATCGGCAAGTCCGATCGCCGAAAGTCCCAGCCGCTCGGCGGTAACCACCAGTTCCTCGGGTTTGGAAGCGCCGCGCAGGAAGGAAAAATTCGACTGGACGGCGAATTCGGCATAAGCGGGAGAAGCCGGCTTGTTCATGCGAATATTCCCTGCAGGAACCACTGCGGCGGCATTTCCGTTGGGCGGCTGTCGCCTTGACGGTAGAGCCAGTAACGCCGGCCTTCATCATCCTCGATCCTGAAATAGTCGCGTGCGCCAATCCCTTTCTCCTCTCGCCACCATTCGGGCGCGATGCGCTCCGGCCCTTCGGAACGGGCCACGCGATAGGAAGCCCGCCGCCATTGGAAATGCATGGAAGGCCCTTCCCTTGCTGCCTCGAAGATGACCTCGACACATTCGGGGGGATTGAAGAGCCGAACCGGACGGTCCTTTGCCGTGCGTGGGCTGGGTTCCGCGATAGCCTTCCTTTCCGCTGAAGCAACCTTTGTCGGCCGTCTTTCGAAAGATTCCGATACCACCGCCCGCTCGGGGATATGGCTCTCCACCAGACGTGGTCGCCGGATCGCCTCATCGCCAAGGCGCGCGCGTACCCGGTCTGCGAAAAGCGCGATGTCACCGGCAGAATCCGACATGGCGCCATCGAGATCGGCTTGCGCGGCGTCCAGACGGGCCGCGACCACCACGCAAAGCCGCACCAGGTCGAAGCCGTAACCCGCATCGATATCCGACTCGAGCGCGATCAGCCTTTCATGGAACAGTTTCTGGATAAGCTTCGGATCGCGCAACGGGCGCGAGGCGCCGACGCTGATCCGGGTTAGCGCACCATCGACGCGGAAAAGGTTCAATTGCAGCCTCTCGGCCCCTTCGCAGCGACGTTCGAGATCGATCTTCAACTGCCGAGCAAGCAGCGCCACCAGCGCTTCGATGTCGTCCAGCAGGCTTATCGGTTCCGGCAGCGACCGCTCCGCCGAGAGAGGCGGCACCGGCAGGCGTGGCGAAATCGCTTCCTCCACACGGCCCAGCGCCTGATCGATCCTGAGCACGACCTCCTTGCCGAAGCGGCGCACCAACGGCGCCCGTGGCGCGGCCATGAGCGCGCCCGACGTCCGGAGCCCGACGCCTTCGAGCCTGACACGGGTTTCTAGTCCCAGGCGCAGCGCCGCAAGCGGCAGGGGGGCGATCAATTCCTCCTCCTCGCCCGGAGCGACAATGAGGGCGCCCCCGAACCGGGATGCCGCCCAGGCAGCGCCGGGCGTCGAGGCAAGTCCGGCGCGAACGTCGAACCCTTGATGGAAAAACCGCGACAGAAGATCGTCGAACATCGCCCGCTCACCACCGAAAAGATGCGCGCAGCCCGAAATATCCAGAAAGAGCCCATCCACCCCGTCGAGCGCCACCAGCGGCGTGTAGCGGTCGCACCAGTCGGCGAGGCCTTCCTGCAAACGCCGGTCCGCCTCGGGGTCCGCCTCGACCACCTCGATGAAAGGATGCATGGCGCGGGCTTCCGCTATGCCCATGCCGGGCTTGAGCTTCAGGGCCCTAGCGCGCGTATCCAGCGCGGCGACGCGCTGCGTGTTGTGTTCGTGCTGGCTGAAGACCAGCGGCGGTGTCCGACTGAGGTTCCTGGAACGCCACGACTTCCCGTGGCGCTGCCTCAGCAGCCGGTCTGCCGGCAGATGAGGGAACCATAGCGCCAATATCCTTTGCGGGGCGCTTCCGCCGTTCCTGGAAGGCATTGTCGTTCCACTCCAGCGTGAATGTTGCGGGGATTGCAGTGCGGCTCTTGCTGATCGCCACATGGAAGGCCGGTGGACCGATCGAACCGGCGAGAGGCCCCGCCAGCGTGATGCGCGATCCGGCCGGGGCGGGGGCGACGAGGAGCCGGACGGGCGCGGCCGTAGGCTCCGCCTCGCCCGCCGCCCGAAGCAGGAAGAGTGGATGCCCGGCGATCAGCGCGCGGCTGTGCAGGCGCCGCGTCGCGGTAAGGTCGAGCCGGGGCGAACTGCCGCGAACCTCCAGCAGGATAGCCCGGAATGCGTCGAGCCCCGCGGCTTCCTCGGCGATCCACAGGACGTCGGCCAGCTTTTCGGCCTCGGCGATCAGAAGACTGGCCGGCGCAAGGCCGAAACGCGCCGCCAGCCCCGGCGCGTAAGGCCTGCCGGCCTCGCGAAAGATCTCCGACGTGCCGATCCACAACAGCGGCGCGGACGCATCGGGTTCAGGCAACAGCCGGCAAAGCGCCAGCGCAAAACCGACCGCCGCGCCCGCGTCGCGAACCGCGGCGGCATGGATCTCGAGCAACCCCTCGGCGGGCAGGCCACCGCCGAGGGCCGCATCGAGCCGTTCCACCCCCAAAAGCAAGGCGCGAGACCGGCCCGCCGGAACAAGCGCCATACCCTTCACCGCCGGTTCTTCGGCGTCTTCGAGGCGCTCGGCGAGCCGTCCTTCGATCTTCGCGATTTTATGCCGCAGGGCGCAAACAACGTCCCGCGCCACGGCACCGGTAGCCATGACATCTTCCGATCAATCTTGTTCCTGTTATGTTCTTATAGATTCCAGAGCGGATAGGCAGAGTCAAGCGCAGCCAGCGAAGAATTTATTCCTCCCCTAGCGAGTTTTCATATGCCTTCGCGTAAAAGCCTCGAAACATGCGAGGCAAAAGGCTATATGCGCCTCAAAAGGACTAGGAATGGCCCGCATTTACCAAACCCGCGCATGGCACGATCAGCTTTCGCCTTCCATCGAGGAATTCGAACTCATGGCGCTGGAAGCCTATGCGCATCTGCCGGAGGATTTTCGCAAGCTCACCGGCGAGGTCGTCATCGAGATCGCCGAGTTCCCGACCGACGAGATCATGGACGATCTTTCGCTGGAAACGCCGTTCGACCTGCTCGGCCTGTTCGAGGGCCGGGGCATCGCCGAGCGCTGGAACCCGGCGACCGGCGAAGGGCCGAACCGCGTCACCCTCTACAGGCGCGCCATCCTCGACTACTGGGCCGAGAATGAGGAAACGCTGGGTTCGATCGTCAACCACGTGTTGATCCACGAGATCGGCCACCATTTCGGCCTCTCCGACGACGACATGGACAAGATCGAGACGAGCGTCGAATAACGCTGTCTTGCCTGGCACGCGCCAGCCGTCCCTGCCGGATTGCGCCTCAGCCGGCGGGAGCCGGGGCGTAACGGCTGCCGAGCGAGTAGCGGCTGCCGGCATAGGTGAAGGTGTTGACGGTGGCGATCGCCGCGCCCGACCAGGTGCGCCGGTGCAGCAGCAGGCAGGGCTCGCCCAGCCGGATCGCCAGATGCCGGGCGCTGAATGCGTCGGCCGGCACGGCGGAGATCACCTGCTCGACCTCGGTCAGCGGTGTCGCCCGCTGCAGGTAATCATAGGTGGTAATGGCGGAGAAATCCTGCCGGTGGTAGTCGGGTGCGAGGTCCGGATTGACGAAGCGCTCCTCCAGTTGCACCGGAACGTCGTTCTCGAAATGCACGACGATCGAATGCGCGACAGGACGCCGGGCGGCGAACTCAAACGCCGCGACCAGTTCCGGCTCGGGTTCGGCGATAAGCTCCACAAGCACCATCCCGGCACGATGCCGGCTGCCCCGCGCCCGGATCTCGCTGGCGATGTTGGCGATCTCGATCAGCGTCGATTGCGGTTTCGGTGGCGCCACGAAGGTGCCGACACCCTGGATGCGCAGCAGATGACCTTCGGAGGTCAGCTCGCGCAACGCCCGATGCACCGTCATGCGCGATACGCCCAGCGCGCTGACCAGCTCGTTCTCGGACGGCAGACGGCGATCCTTCGACCACTTCCCGCTGCCGATGTTGGCGAGCACGAAGTCCTTGACCTTTTCGTAGAGCGGGCTGGCCGTGTCCGGAAGGCCGGGCGAGGGTTCGGGCGCGGCATCCTCGTTGCGGCCGGTCATCGCGCAGCCTCTGCCGGGACCATGCGTATGATCGTCTTCAGCCCGGTGCTTTTACCGGCGAGCAGCCGCGCATAGGCCGCGGGGATGCCGTCGATACCGATCTCCTCGTCGATCAGTTGCAGGAGCTGCGGCTGAAGCGTCGGCAGCAGACCGGCCGCTTCAGCGAGCTCATCGGCGTAGACATGGCAGCCGACCAGCGAAATCTCGCGCTCGACCAGCAGGTTGGGGTCGAGGTCGAGCCGGCCATGGGCGATGCCGACCAGACCGAGCGTGCCTCCTCCCGCAAGCAGTTCCACCAGCGCCATGATCGCCGGCACGCTGCCGGTCGCATCGAGTGCGTGTCGCAACGGGCGTTCGCCAAGAACCGCCGCGATCGATACCTTGTCCAGCGCGACCGGATGTGCCCCGGCAACCTCGACGACGAGCGCGGCACGTGCCAGATTACGATCCGCGACCAGCACCGGTCCGTCATGCAACCGCGACAAGAGCAGCGCGGCAAATCCGCCGATCGGGCCGCAGCCGGCGAGCAGTATTGGCTCGGCCTTCACCATGTTTAGCCGGCGAATGGCATGCAGCGCCACTGCCAGCGGTTCAGCCATAGCTGCCACGCGCGGATCGAGCGCGGGATCGTGGCGGACGAGGAGGCGCGCAAGCAAAACCGCTTGCTCGGCAAAGCCGCCGTCGCAAACCTCGCCGACGAAACCCAGCGTCTCGCACACGTTGTGCCGTCCCGCCCGGCAATTCGCACACGCGCCGCACCAGAAGCGCGAATCGGCGACGACGGTGTCGCCCGGCGCAAGATCCGGCACACCCGCGCCGACAGCGGTGACGACGCCGGCGAATTCGTGACCGGCGGTGCTCGGGCTGCGCGAGATCCACTGGCCGGTACGGAAATTGTGCAGGTCCGAGCCGCAGATGCCGGCGGCTACAACCTTCAGCCGCACCCAGCCGGGTTCGGGATCGCCGGGTGCGGGAACATCCTCGACACGCAAGTCGCCGGCCGCGTAGAGCCGCGCCGCCTTCATCGGATCACGCCTTCGCTAGATAGTGTTCACGCACGGCCGACACCGCGTGTTCGTGCGACGAAAATCCCTCGTAGCGCGCCAGCGTATGCGCGGCCTTCGCGAATTGCGGATAGGCGGACGCCGTCACGTAACCGATCGACGAGCGCTTGACGAAATCGGTCACCGACAGCGGTCCGCAGGTGCGCGCCCAGCGGCTGGTCGGCAGCACGGCATTGGGGCCGAGTCCGAAGTTGCCGATCGACACGGGCGTATAAGGCCCCATCAGGATTTCCGCCGCCTCGGTGATATGGCCGAGATGGGCAAACGGATCGGTCGAAAGAATCTCCAGATGCTCCGGCGCATAGGCGTTGACGAACCGGTAGCTCTCCTCGATCGACGGGGTCAGCACGATGCCGCCGAACGGGCCGGTGAGCACGGCGGTCGAGAAGGTGACGCGCTGCTCGGTCATGCGCGCCCAATGGTCCGGCAGGGCGGCCAGCGCCTCCTCGGCGACACGCCTGCTGTGCGTCACCAGATAGGCGGAAGAGTCGGGGCCATGTTCCGCCTCGATCAGCAGGTCCAGCGCCGCCAGCCCGCCATGTACGCTGTTGTCGGCGAGGACGATCGCCTCCGACGGCCCTGCCGGCAGGCCGGGATCGATGGTACCCGCCAGCAGCCGCTTGGCCGCGACCACCCACGGGCTACCGGGGCCAACGATCTTCAGCGCCTTCTTCACTGTCTCGGTGCCGTAGGCGACTGCCGCAACGGCCTGCGCGCCGCCAACCTTGTAGACCGTCCCGACGCCGGCAATGCGCGCCGCCACCAACGTCGCCGCATCGACCGAACCGTCGGGCGCCGGGGGCGTGACGATGGCGATGTCCGGTACGCCGGCGACCACCGCCGGAACGGAGGTCATCATCGTCACCGAGGGAAACGCCCCCTTGCCGCGCGGCACATAGAGCGCGACGGAACGGATCGGCGTAAACCGGTCGCCGGCATAGGCGCCGGGGCGCATCTCCTTCAGCCACATCGCCTCGGGCTTCTGCTCCTCATGGAAATGCCGGATATTGTCGATGCCGAAGCGGATCGACTCCACCACCTCCTGCTCGACGAGCGAAAAGGCACGGTCGAATTCGGCCTCGGTCACCTTCAGCGCGCCGGGCTTCACGTCCGCCTTGTCGAGGTCGCGCGCAAAACGCAGCAGCGCCGCATCGCCTTCGGTGCGAACCGCCTCGATGATCGGCCCGACCTTGTCGATGAAGCCCGAGAGATCGGTCTCCGAACGCTTCATCAGCGCCTCGCGCTGGTCGGGTCCCAGCTTGGCCAGTTCATGAAAGGAGACGTTTCTTTGCATGGCATTTCCTTCCGGCCGGAGCCGGTCACTTTGACTTGAGGAAAATTTCCAGCCCGACCAGCCTGTCGAGCAACACGATGGCAAGGCCGGAGCAGGCAATGAACACCACCGAGATGGCGGCCAGGTCGGGCGTGATGATGGAGCGGATCGAATTGTAGATCTGCACCGGAAGCGTCACGATGCGCGCGTCGGTCAACAGCAGGCTGACCAGAAACTCGTTCAGCGCCAGGATGAACATCAGCAGCGAGCCGGTGATGACGCCGGGCATCACTGCCGGCAGGGTGACCGAGAAGAACACCTGCAGCGGCGGCGCGCCGCAATTCGCGGCGGCGAGTTCGAGGTCGGGGTCGAGGCCGGCCGCGCTCGCCGTCACCGCCCAGATCATGAAGGGCAGGTTGATGACGCAGCAGGCGATGCCGACCGGCCAGAGCTGCCCGAGCACGCCTGCATTGCCGAAGATGAGCATCAGGCCGATCCCCGAACCGATCAGCGGGATGGTGAAAGGCAGCAGCAGGTAGACCTGAATCGTCCTCTCGAAACGCACCGCGTATTTGGCGAGCGTGATGCCCGCCAGCGTTCCCACCGGAATGGCAACGACCGTACAGACGGCCGCCACCCACAGCGTGCGCAGGAACGCGTTGCGCAGGTCGCTCGCCTGGGAGATCGCCGCATACCATTTCAGCGACAATCCGTCGGGCGGGAAGGTGATGATATTGCCCGCAGTGAAAGAGGCGCCGAGCACGACGACGGTCGGCGCCGACAGCGTGACGATCGCCACCACAACGAACGCCCACAGCACCAGCCGTTTCGACAGCGGCTCCCTCATTTGCGCGCCCTCGCAACGGCCAGCGTGCCGGCACCAAACAGCGCGAACACCAGCCCGACCACGATCGAGCCCAGCGCCACCAGCATCAGCGCCAATGTTGCGCCAAGCCCCTGGTCGGAGGTGCGGAAGAACTGGTCGTAGATCGCGTTGGCGATGAAATCCTGCGATCCGCCGCCGAGGATTGCCGGAACCGCGAAATCGGTAAGCGACAGCGTCACCACCACCACGCCGGCGCCGATGAAACCGGGCCGCGCCAGCGGCAGCACGACATGGAGGAAGGTGCGAACCCAATTGGCGCCGAGCGAGCCGGCCGCCGCCTCAATCTCTTCCGGAATGGCCGTGAGGGCAGGCGCCAGCATCAGCACGGCGAAGGGCAGCATGTATTGGATGAGGCCGAACAGCACTGCCGGATAGTTGTAGATAAGACGCATAGGCGGGACGCCCACCAGCCCGAGCGCTTCGTTCACCATGCCCTGGTTGCCCAAAATGATCAGCCAGCCATAGGCGCGCACCACCTGGCCGATGAAGAACGGCAGGAACAGCGCGATCAGCAGGATTTTCCGCAGCGCGGAAGAACGGGTCCTTACCATCAGATAGGCATAGGGAAAGGCGAAGATCAGCGTCACGACCGTGACGATCACCGCCGCCAGCAGGCTGCGCCAGGCGACGACGGCGAACAGCGGCTCGGTGACGGCGCGGCGGTAGTTTGCCAGCGAATAATCTTCGGAGAACAGGAAGGTCGTGGTGTCCAGCGTGCGCAGGCTGGCATCCGCCATCTGCGCCAGCCCGAGCACCAGCAGTCCGACCAGCAGCACCGCCGGCGCCAGCATCAGATACGGCGTGGCGCGCGCCATCCGCCTCGGCCAGGCGAATGCCGCCAAGGCTTCCAGCGCATCCATGATGCGCCAGGTGAGGGGGTAGGCTGTGCGTGATGTCGCCATAGAATTCCTGATTCACATAGGCGCCGCCGGTGCGGCCAGATCACCCTCCCCCTTGAGGGGAGGGTCGACGAGACGGCGTAGCGAAGCGAAGCCGACGAGGCGGGGTGGGGTCGCTTCAGGATGGGGCACCTCTTGAACGACCCCGCCCCGCGTCAAAACCTTGCGTTCGCTCAGCTTTCTCTGCCCCGGCCCTCCGCTATGGTTCCGGGCGTTCGTCGTTCGAAAAGCCAAGTCGTTCGCTTTTCGCCGGCCACGTCCGGACGTTTCTCACCCCTGCATGATCGCCTTGAACTTTCCGAACCAGTCGCTTTCGTTCTCGACCTGCACCTTGGAGGAAATGCGGATGAGGTTCTTGAAATCCTCTTCCTTGGTTGGATAGGACGGGTCGCCGACGAGATCGGCGGGCGGCGTCAGGCCGGGCACGACCCCGGGCAGGCCGAGACCGTCGAGCCACACCTGCTGCGCTTCCTTGGTCAGGGCGAAGTTAATGTATTGCTTGGCCCAGTAGAGTTCGTTCTCCGGCAGGCCCTTGGGAATCCACAGCCCGTCGGTGTCGAACTTGCAGCCTTCCTCCGGCACCACCCAGCTGATGTCGATGCCGTTCTTCTTGGCCTCGCGGGCATTGGTGGAAATCGTGCAGGCGGCATCGATCTCGCCGTTCTGGAACCAGGTCGTGAAGTCCGGGTCCTCGCCGAGCAGCGGCTTCTGTTCTTTCATCTTGGCAACGAAATCCCAGGCCGCCTGCATGTTCGCCGGAATGTCCTCCAGCTTGCCGCCGCCGGCAACCTGCGCCGGGAAATGGAAGCCGATGCCGTCATTGTAGAAGGCGACCCGGCCCTTCAGCTCCGGATCGAGCAAATCTTTCCACGACTTCGGCGCGCCATCCGGGAAGGCAGCCGGCCGGTAGGCGAGCACATAGACGTAGCCGTAGGTGTTGACGATCGGATAGCCGTCGAGCCCGACCGGCTTGGCAAGGTCGGTCACATTGGCCAGGTTCGGCAGGTCGGAGAGATCCTCGGTCACGCCGCGCAGCGCCGATTTCGTCGCGTTGGTGGTCGTATCCCAGTTGATGTGGATCGGCGGCACGCGCTTCTGGGCGACCGCCGCCCAGACCTTCGGCTGGATCTCGTTGTCCTCGGTCAGGTCGTGGCGCACGGCAACGCCGGTCGCCTTGGTGAAGGGATCGGACACGCCGGCCTTCAGGCTGTCGACCCAGCTGCCGCCCCAGGCGCGCACGATGATCTCGGCTGGTTTTGCCGGCTCCTGCGCGAAGGCGCCGCGCAGGCCGAGCGCGGATGCACCGCCGAGCGCCGAAGCACCCTGCAGCAGCATGCGGCGATTGACGTAAGGCATGGAAAGCTTCTGCTCTTTCATTGTCGTTCTCCTCTGGTTGGTTTCTGGTTGGCTTCAGGCAAATACGAGCACGTCCCGGGCATTCCACCCGAGGACAACTTTCGAACCGATCTCATGCTGGGAATGGCCTTCGGGGTCATGGTCGAAGACCCTGAGCACGGCGCCGCCAAGCGCGGCGACCGTGACTTCGTAGACGACCCGTTCGCCTTCGAAGATCGCATCGGACACCACGCCCCCGATGACCATGTTCAACTCCGAGAGCCGGCCGGCATCGCCCGCGATCCGGATCTGCTCGGCGCGAATCGCGCCCGAGGCGGTTCCGCCGACCTTGGGCGGCGACTGAGGATCACCAGTCGTTCCCCGGATTTCGAGGTCGCCATGAACCAGCGACACAAGGCCGCCCTGGACCTCTCGCACCGTCCCGCTCAGGAAATTCGTCACGCCGATGAAATTGGCGACAAAGGCATTGTGCGGCTGGCGATAGGTGATGGCCGGGCGGGCGATCTGCTGGATCTCGCCCTTGTCCATGACGATAATCTCGTCGGAGACGACCAGCGCCTCGCGCTGGTCGTGCGTGACGTTGATCGTCGTGACGCCGAGTTCGCGCTGGATACGGCGGAATTCCAGCTGCATCTCCTCGCGCAGCTTGCGGTCGAGCGCGGCAAGCGGCTCGTCGAGCAGCAACAGATCGGGCTCGAACACCAGCGCCCGGGCAATCGCCACCCGCTGCTGCTGGCCGCCGGAGAGTTCGTGGATGCGCCGGCCGCCATAACCGCCGAGTTTTACCAGATCGAGGTAGCGGTCGACGCGCTCGGGAATCGTGCGGGCATCGCGCCGTCGCATCTTCAGCGGAAAGGCGACGTTCTCGGCGGCCGTCATATGCGGAAACAGCGCCAGTTTCTGGAACACCATGCCGATAGACCGCCTATGCGGGGGAACAGCGCTAACCGCCTCGCCATTGATGAATATCTCGCCGGCGGTGGGGGTCTGGAAACCGGCAATCATCCGCAGCAAGGTCGTCTTGCCGGAGCCTGACGGGCCGAGGATGGTCAGGAACTTGCCCCTGGGCAGATCGAAGGACGCATCCTTGACCGCAGGGACCCCATCGAAGTCCATGCCGACATTTCGAACCGCGACTGCGACCGGAAGGGCGCCGGCGGCTTGTGCGGCCGCTATCGCCGGGATCGCCTCCTGCATGCGACTATCCTTGCTTGAAGCAGGCCGATCATAGGGTCGTTAACTCGTATATACAAGTACGTACAACCAGGAATCCATCCCGCCTTGCGATGTCTCTGGCCGTCAGACGGAAGCCAGATAACCGCCGTCGATCGGAATGCAATGGCCGGTGACATAGGCCGACGCGTCACTCGCCAGAAACACCACCGTTCCGCCGATATCCTGCATGGTGCCAAATCGCCTCTGCGGGATCTTGGCCAGCATCGCCTTCTGCCACTCCGCATCCTGATAGAACACGTCGGTCATCGCCGTATGGAAGTAACCGGGGGCGATGGCGTTGACGCGGATGCCCAGCGGCGCCCACTCGGTGGCAAGCGCCCGCGTCATGCCGAGCAGCCCGGTCTTCGACGAACCGTAGGCGACAGCGGTAGGGATGCCGACATAGGAGGTGAGCGAGCACAGATTGATGATCGCACCGCCCTTGCCGCTGGCCGCCATGCGTTTCGCCGCAGCTTGCGCCGCGAAGAACGCGCCTTTCAAATTGGTCTCGACGATCCTGTCCCACAGCGCCTCGTCAACCTCGAGGGACGGGCGCACCTCCTCGTAGCCGGCATTGTTGACGAGGATATCGAGCCCGCCGAACTGTCCGGCAGCACCAGCGATCGCTTCGCTCGATCCGGGAATGTCGGTGACATCATGCGCAATCGCGATGCACCGCCGGCCGACCGCCTCGACCTTCGCCCTTGTTTCCGCAAGCGAATCCAGGCCGCGCGCCGAGACGGCGACGTCTGCGCCGGCCTCGGCCAGCGCCTCGGCGATGGCCTGTCCGATGCCGCGGCTGGCGCCGGTCACGAAGGCCTTGCGGCCGGTCAGGTCGAAATAACGGGTCATGAAGCACTCATCGGGATACCGCCGATCGACGGTAACGAAACCGGAACACGAAACGCCCGGACTTGTCCATCCATCCTAAGCGGACGCGCAGGCGTCTCGATCAATTCTGGATTTCAAGCCGCCCATGTTATAGGCGGGGCTAGGATTCCTTGCCCGCAAACCGATCGGACGTGCCGTGACGCCAAAAACCCTGATCGAGATCGGCCTCGCAGCCGGCCGCGAGATCATGGCGGTCTATGCGGACAGCACGTTCGGGCACCGGCATAAGGGTGACGGATCGCCGGTGACGGAGGCCGACCACCGGGCGGAAGCCGTTATCCTTCAAGCACTTGCCGCCAAGGCCGGCGACATACCGGTGATCGCCGAGGAAGAGGTTTCGGCTGGCCGCGTTCCAGCGGCGTCAGAAAAATTCTTCCTCGTCGACCCGCTCGACGGCACCCGCGAATTCATCAATCGCAACGGTGAGTTCACGGTCAACATCGCCCTGGTCGACCGGGGCATCCCGGTGATGGGCATGATCTACGCCCCGGCGCTGGGACAGGTCTTCGCCGCCGTGAACGGCTCGGCCTGGCGCGCCGATGTCGACCACGGACGGGCGGGCGAATTGCGGGCGATCAAGGCGCGGCCAGCGCCGAAACGCCTGGCCGCGGTCGGCAGCCGTTCTAATTGTACCGATGAAACAATGGCTTGGCTTAAGCGCTTCGATGTCGAAGGTTTCGTCTCGCGCGGTTCGTCGCTGAAATTCTGCCTGGTTGCATGCGGCGAGGCCGACATCTATCCGCGCTTCGGCCGCACGATGGAATGGGATACGGCGGCGGGAGATGCGATCCTGCGCGCCGCCGGCGGCGTCACCACCACCATCGACGGCAGGCCTCTCGGTTACGGCAATCGAGGCAGCGGGGCCGACGCGGATTTCGCCAACCCGTCCTTCGTGGCGTTCGGCGATCCGTCGCTGCGCGACGCGGCAGGCAGCCCCATTCTGAGCCCGTGAAGTCCGCAATATCGTTTGCAATCATAGGCTTGCGCGGCGCATCGGTCGCCAGGTGGCGAATCGAATTCACGCGAGGCCGTTTTTGACGGGCCAGACCATCCTTTTCCGTGGTTTTGACCTTCCTCGACAAGCCAATTCGCTGATCATTGTGCCTATGACATTTCCTTCCTCGCCCCTTGTGGGGTGCTGCCCTATTCTGGCTAACTGACGCGGAGGCAAGACGCCAAGCGAGGGACCCTGACCATGCCGCTTTTTCCGATTTCGAGACGTACGCTTCTGTCAGGCTCGGCCGTGCTGCTGGCCTCGACCGCGCTGCCTTCGACCTTGTGGGCGCAGGAGGCGAAGAAAGGCGGGCGCTTGATCGTCGCCGCCGATTCCGAGCCCCGCAATCTGAATCCGGCCATGGTGGCCTCGAACGGAGTCTTCTTCGTCTCCAGCAAGGTGGTCGAGACACTGGCCGAGGCCTCGTTCGACGGCAAGGACGGGCTGGAACCGAAACTGGCGACCAGTTGGGAGGGATCAGCCGACGGACTGACGATAACCTTCAAGCTGCGCGAGGGCGTGACCTGGCATGACGGCAAGCCGTTCACCTCGGCGGACGTCGCCTTCTCGGCGCTGCAGGTGTGGAAGCCGCTGCAGAATCTTGGCCGCGTGGTGTTCAAGGATCTGGAGGCCGTCGACACGCCTGACGAGCACACCGCCGTCTTCCGTTTCGCCAAGCCGACGCCGTTCCAGTTGATCCGCAACGCGCTGCCGCCGCTGACCAGCGTGCTGCCGAAGCATCTTTATGAAATCGGCAAGATCGAGGAGAATCCGGCTAACAATGCGCCGGTAGGCACCGGCCCGTTCAAGTTCGCCGAACACAAGCCGGGCGAATATTACCGGCTGGAGAAGAACACGGCCTACTGGGGCAAGGACCTGCCCTATCTCGACGAGATCGTCTATCGCGTGCTGCCCGACCGCGCGGCGGCGGCCGGCGCATTGGAAGCGGAAGAGATCCACCTTGCCGCATTCTCCGCGGTGCCGCTGGCCGACCTTGCCCGCATCGCGAAGGTCCCGGGCATCGAGGTGGTTTCGCGCGGTTATGAGGGGCTGACCTACCAGCTCGTGGTCGAGATCAACCATCGCCGCAAGGAACTGGCCGACCTCAAGGTGCGTCAGGCGATTGCGCACGCCATCGACAAGAAGTTCGTGGTCGACACGATCTTCCTCGGCTACGCAACCGCCTCGACCGGACCGGTGCCGGTCAACGACAAGCAGTTTTATACGGCGGACGTTCCGCAATACGCCTTCGACGTCGCCAAGGCCAACGCCCTGCTCGACGAGGCCGGCTACAAGCGCGGCGCCGACGGCAACCGGTTTACGCTGAAACTGCTGCCCGCGCCGTATTTCAACGAGACGCGCCAGTTCGGCGACTATCTGCGCCAGGCGCTGGCGGCCGTGGGCATCGACGCGCAACTGGTCAACAACGACGCCGCCGCGCACCAGACTGCGGTCTACAAGAACCATGATTTCGATCTGGCGGTCGCGCCGCCCGTCTTCCGTGGCGATCCGGCGATCTCGACGACCATCCTCGTGCAGAGCGGCATTCCGGACGGGGTGCCCTTCTCCAACCAGGGCGGCTACAAGAACGACGGCATAGACGCGCTCATTGCCAAGGCAGCTGAAACCATCGATCCGGCGGCGCGCACCGAACTCTATCGCGAATTCCAGAAGAAGGTCGAGGAAGACCTGCCGCTGATCAACGTCGCCGAATGGGGTTTCATCTCGGTGGCGCGGACATCCGTGAAGAACATCGCCAACAACCCCCGCTGGGTGGTGTCGAGCTGGGCGGATACGTGGGTGGACGCATAGGCGCGGGAACGCGCTTGCACGACATCGCCGCGGGTGCTCAATTCGTGAGGTGAGCGCCCTACGTTGCCCCCCCCCGTCCTGCCGGACATCTCCCCCGCAAGGGGGGAGATTGGACGGCCGTTTTGCTGTGGCCAATCTTCGACGTTGGGGACGAGACGCCGAAGTCGATCTTACCCCGCGCAGGGCAAATGTCCGACAAAGCGTAGAGAGACGCCATGGAACAGTGCTCATCGAAATCCGTCGGCACGAGGCCGATGCCGGGGGAACTGGAGGGGACAGTTTACTTAATTCCGCCTGCATCAACCTTGAAGCGCTGCGCCTTTCTGCGGAATTAAGTAAACTGTCCCCGGCCTCTGCACCGCCTCCGCAGCAAACCTTCGAACGGATTTCGAGTTTACGGCTGGGCCGAGCAGTACCTTTTCCCAAGGGCGAGCCGCAGCAGCGGAAATCTCACGCGGACGGAATGAAACAATGCCATCCCCCGCACCTCTCCCGGACTGACGCGAAGAATGCGGCGGCTCGTCAAGCTTCCCCATGAACCGCATCCGCGCTCTCATCCTTCGCCGGCTTATCGGCGCCCTTCCCGTTCTGGCGATCGTCATCGTCGGGGGGTTCCTGCTGCTCGAGGCAGCGCCCGGCGACGCGGTCGACGCCTATGTCGTGTCGGTCGGCGGTGACGCGCAGATGATCGAGGAACTGCGCCGAGCCTGGGGCCTCGACCAGTCGGCGTGGGCGCGCCTGGCCTTTTATCTCTGGTCGCTAGTCCATCTCGACCTCGGCCAGTCCGTCACCTTTTCGCGCCCTGTGCTCGATGTCGTGCTGCAGCGGCTGCCCAACACGCTGCTGCTGATGGGCAGCGCGACGGCGCTGTCCTTCTCGCTCGGATCGCTGCTGGGAATCCTCGCCGGCTCGCGGCCGGGCAGCCTTCGCGACCGGCTGCTGTCGGTCGGCTCGCTGGCGCTTTACGCGGTGCCGGGATTCTGGCTCGGGCTGGTGCTGAGCGTGGTCTTCGCCGTGCAACTGCGCTGGCTGCCGGGCAGCGGCATCGAGACCATCGCCTCGGGCAAGGCCGGCCTGGACCGGGCGCTGGATATCGCCCGTCATCTCGTGCTGCCTGTCGCCAGCCTCGGCTTGATCTACCTCGCCCTCTATCTCAGGGTCATGCGCGCCGGCATGGCGGAGGCATGGCGCATGGACTACGTGCTGGCCGCACGGGCCCGCGGCGTGCCGCGCCGGCGCATCGTCATCCGCCATGTCGCCCGGAACGCGCTGCTCCCGCTTGTCACCATGCTCGGCCTGCAATCCGCCGCCATGCTCGGCGGCAGCGTCGTCATCGAAAGCCTGTTCTCCATCCCCGGCCTCGGGAGGCTGGCGCAGGAGGCCGTGAGTTCGCGCGACACGCCGCTGCTGCTGGGCATCATCCTGGTGAGCGCGGTGCTGGTGATCGTCATCAATCTGGTCGTCGACTGCCTTTACGCGGTGCTCGACCCGCGCGTCGGCGCCAGCGAGGCGACGGCATGACACGCGTGGGGTTCTTCAGGTCGCCGGAAGCCGTTGCCGGCGTCACGATCCTCGTGGCGATCGCCGCGATGGCGCTTTTCGCGCCGGTGCTCTTTCCGGCTGATCCCCTCTCCATCGCCGGAGCGCCGCTGATCCCGCCGTTCCAGGACTGGTCGCATGCGCTCGGCACCGACAGGCTCGGCCGCGACGTGCTCGCCGGCCTCTTCCATGGCGCACGCACCTCGCTGACGGTCGGACTGGCGGCGGCGGCGGCGGCGATCGTCCTTGGCAGCGTCGTCGGCACTGTGGCGGGTTTTGCCGGCGGCCTTGCCGACGAGGTGTTGATGCGCATCACAGACGCGTTCCAGACCGTGCCGGCCTTCCTGCTGGCGCTAGCCTTCGTCAGCGTCGTCGGCCCCTCGCTCGGCACCGTTGTCGCGGCGATCGCGCTTGGCGCCTGGACAGGACCCGCCCGCATCGCCCGCGCCGAAATCCTGTCCCTGCGCGAACGCGACTTTGTCGCAGGCGCACGCATCATCGGCATGCATCCGGGCGAGATCGCCTTCCGCGAAGTTTTGCCCAACGCGCTGCCGCCGGTGCTGGCCCTGAGCTCGGTGATCGTCGCGGGCGCGGTGCTGATCGAGGCGTCGCTCTCGTTCCTCGGCCTGGGCGACCCGAACCGGGTGACCTGGGGCGGCATGATCGCCGAGGGACGCACGGTGCTGCGTTCCGCGCCGTTCCTGTCGATCATTCCAGGCATCGCGCTCGTGCTCTCGGTGCTCGGCGTCTATCTCGCAGGCGAGGGCGTCGTCGAGGCATCGGCGGCGCGCCGGAGTTTTTCGTGACCGCGCTGCTGGCGATCTCCAGATTGCGGGTGCGTTACGGCGCGCGGCAAGCCGAGGCGCTGCGGGGGATCGACCTGACGGTCGGCGCCGGCGAGCGCGTCGCCGTGATCGGCGAGAGCGGCTCCGGGAAGAGCACGCTGGCCCTGGCGATCGCCGGACTGCTGCCGCCCAAAACGTCGACCGACGGCATCATCGGCTGGCCGGGACTTCCCCGCCCGCCGCGCAACGGCAAGGACATCGGTTTCGTCTTCCAGGACCCCGGCGCGACGCTCGATCCGGTGATGACGGTCGGCCGTCAGGTGGCGGAGGTCGCGGAAGTGCATCTCGGCCTCGGCAGCCGGGCGGCGCTCGGCCTCGCGGCGGAGCTGTTCGAGCGGGTGCGGCTGCCCGCGCCGCACACGCTCGTCCATGCCTATCCGCACCAGCTTTCGGGCGGGCAGCGGCAGCGCGTCGGCATCGCCGCCGCGATCGCCGCCGGACCGGCGCTGCTGATCGCCGACGAACCGACCAGCGCCCTCGACACCATCGTCCAGGCCGACATCGTCGGACTGATCGGCCGTCTCGTCCGCGAGACCGGCATGTCGCTGCTGATCGTCAGCCACGACATCGCTCTGGCGGCAACGATCGCCGACCGCATCGTCGTGCTGAAGGATGGCGCGATCGTCGAGGCGGGCGCCGCCCTGGACATCGTGCAGAGGCCGCGCGAACCCTATACACGCTCCTTGCTGGCGGCGGCGCTGAGCCTCGACCCTGTCGAGGACTGGCAGACACGATGAGGACGCCGGGGCCGCTCTTGCAGGCGACCGGCCTGCGAAAGGATTTCCGCCGCGGCGAGGATCGATTCGCCGCCCTTGCCGGTGTCGACCTGGACATCGCGGCTGGCGAGACGCTGGCGCTGGTCGGCCCCTCCGGCAGCGGGAAATCGACGCTGGCGCGCGTGCTGATGCGGCTTGCGGAGCCGGACTCGGGCACGCTGCGCTTTGCCGGCGAAGACCTGCTGGCCTTGCGCGGATCGCGGCTGCGCGTCTTGCGGCGGCGGTTCCAGATGGTGTTCCAGGATCCGCTGTCGGCCTTCAACCCCCGCACCACGGTGGAGCGCGCGCTCGACGATCCCCTGCGCATCCATGCGATCGCCGGACGGGCGGCGCGGCCCCGCGCCATCGGTGCGCTGCTGGAGCGGGTGGGGCTTGCGGACGGCCTGCGCCACCGGCGCATCCACGAGATTTCCGGTGGTCAGCGGCAGCGCGTCGCCATCGCCCGCGCCATGGCGACCCGCCCGGAACTGATCGTGCTGGACGAAGCGGTGTCGGCGCTCGACGTCTCGGTGCGGGCGGATATCCTGGCGCTGCTTCTCGACCTGCAACGCCAGCACGACATCGCCTATCTCTTCATCTCGCACGACCTGGCGGTGGTCCGGCAGACCGCGCATCGCGTGGCGATCATGGACCAGGGCCGGATCGTCGAGACCGGCGACGCACGGCAGGTCATCGCCGCGCCGGCGTCGAAGATGGGGAAGGCGCTGCTGGCCGCCGCGATGAAGCTGCCCGGCGGATCGAACGTTTAGGCTGCAAATACGGTGCTGTCGTCCGCGAAGCGGGCGGGCATCCATCTCTTTCCGCGAGCAGCCTGCGACATGCCGTTTTTCGTTACCTGCACGGCGGCGGCATGCTATCCCGCGTCCCATGGCGCAACTGAAAGCACATGAGGTGGACGGCTGGCTGGCGCGGCCGCAGGCCGGCACGCCGATCGTTCTGATCTACGGGCCGGACCGCGGCCTGGTGAGCGAACGGGCCCGGCGGTTTGCCGAGAAAAGCGGCGTGCCGCTCGACGATCCGTTCTCGGTCGTGCGGCTGGAAGCCTCCGAACTCGACAAGGATGCGGGACGCCTGGTCGACGAGGCCAACACGCTGCCGATGTTTGCCGGCCGGCGGCTGCTCTGGGTGCGGAACGCGGCGGGCCAGAAGGCACTGGCCGACGACGTGAAGGCGCTGTGCGCCGCGCCGCCGCCCGAGACGACGATCCTGATCGAGGCCGGCGACCTGAAGAAGGGGACCGGGCTGCGGGCGACCGTCGAAGGAGCCAAGCAAGCGATCGCCCTGCCCTGCTACAGCGACGACGCGCGCTCCGTCGACACGGTGATCGACGACGAATTGCGCAAGGCCGGCCTGTCGATCGATGCGGAGGCGCGGGCCTTGCTGCGCCGCAATCTGGGCGGCGACCGCATGGCCACCCGGGCGGAGGTCGCCAAGCTGGCGCTCTACGCCCTCGGACAGCACAGCATAACCAGCGACGACATCCGCGCCCTTACCGGCGACGTGTCGTCCGTCTCGGTCGACGAGGCGGTCGACGCGGTGCTGGAAGGCAATCTGGCCGCCTTCGACGCAGCCTATTCCCGGCAGGCGATGGGCACCAGCCAGGCCTATGCAGTGCTTTCGGCTCTTCAGCGCCAGCTGCAGTCGCTGCAGCTGATGCGGGCGGCGATGGAGAGGGACGGTGGAAACGCCGCTTCCGCCGTGGCGGCGGCGCGGCCGCCGGTGTTCTTCGGCCGGCGAAAGATGGTCGAGCAATCGCTTTCGCGCTGGCCGAGCCGGACGTTGGCGCGCATCCTCGAACGGCTGCACGAGACGGTGCTGCTGACGCGGCGGCGGCCCGAACTTGCGGTCGCCGCCACGCATCGCCTGCTGCTGGATGTGGCGCGCGACGCCGCGCGCGGCGGTCAGGCGCGAAACTAGATAGCCAGCTAAATATCTATGAAATGTTGCCGCCTAATTCTTTAGCCGGCGGCATAACTCGTCGAGCTGTTCGAGGCTGCGGTAGGCGATACGCACCTCGCCGCCCTTCTGCTTGTGGTTGATCGCCACCTTCAGCCCAGTCACGTCGGAGAGCAGTTTTTCCAGCGCGATGGTGTCGGCCTCCTTCTCCACGACCGGCTTCGGCGGCGTATCGGCCTGCGCGGCCGCCGGCTGCTGGGCGAGCACCTCGGCCTGGCGCACGGAGAGACCATCCTCGACGATGCGCCGTGCCAGCGCAGCCGGGTCTGGCGCCGTGACCAGCGTGCGGGCATGACCGGCCGACAGCGCTCCGTCGATCAGCAAGGCGCGAATGTCGTCCGGCAGCTTGAGAAGCCGCAGCGTGTTGGCGACGTGGCTGCGGCTCTTGCCGATCACCTGCCCGAGATCGGCTTGCGTATAACTGTGGTCGTCGATGAGTTGCTGATAGCCCATCGCTTCTTCGATCGGGTTGAGATCGGTCCGCTGGACGTTCTCGATGATCGCCAGTTCGAGCGCCGTGCGGTCGTTGACCTCGCGCACAATCACCGGGATTTCCGTCAGTCCCGCCCGCTGCGCAGCGCGCCAACGCCGTTCACCGGCGATGATCTCGTAACGCCCGGCGGCGTCGGCGGCCGGTCGTACCACGACCGGCTGAACGATGCCGTGTTCCTTGATGGACTGGGCGAGGTCGGTCAGATCGGCATCGCCGAAGGCGCGACGCGGGTTGCGCGGATTGGGCTGAATGAACTCGATCGGCGCCTTGCCGTCGACCGGTACTATAGACTGACGCGACACAGCCGGCTTGTCGATCTCGCCGATGAGAGCCGCGAGGCCACGACCCAATCGCCGTTTGGAGAGGTCTTCGCTCATGTAACCCTACCTGGAATAAACTCGAAACCGAACAGCGACTATGCCGCTCGCAACTTGCGTTCCTGCCTGATCACCTCCGACGCAAGCTGGAGATAGGCCTGGCTGCCGGAACATTTGAGATCATACAGGATCGCCGGCTTACCGTAGGACGGCGCCTCCGAGACACGGACGTTGCGCGGAATGATCGTGTTGTAGACCTTGTCGCCGAGATGCGCCCGAACATCGTCAACCACCTGGTTCGCCAGGTTGTTGCGGCCGTCATACATGGTCATCACGATGCCCTGGATGGTGAGGTCCGGATTGATCGTCCGGTGCACCTCCTCCACCGTCTCCAGCAACTGGCTGAGACCCTCGAGCGCGAAGAACTCGCATTGCAGCGGGACAAGCACCGAATCCGCAGCCGCCATGGAGTTCAACGTCAACAGATTGAGGGATGGCGGGCAATCGATCAAGATGTAGCTGTAGAGCCCTACTTTTGCCGCCGAGGCGCGGACGGCATTGCGCAGCCGCAGCACACGATCGGGCGTGCCGGCGATCTCCATCTCCACGCCGAGAAGGTCCAGCGTCGAGGGAACGATCGAGAGACCGGGAACAGCCGTCGACACGGCCGCATCCTCAAGACTCATCGCACCGGTGATCACATCGTAGGACGATGTCGTACGGTCGCGCTTGTCGATCCCCAGCCCGGTGCTGGCGTTGCCTTGCGGGTCGAGATCCACAAGGAGAACGCTCTCGCCGATCGCGGCAAGCGCCGTCGCCAAATTGATGGCGGTGGTCGTCTTACCGACGCCGCCTTTTTGGTTGGCGATGGTTATGATGCGTGGAATATTGGACATTGTACGTGCCGCGACAGCCATTTCATCAACGCGGCAGACGCTTCAAGCCTTTGATCTCAAGGATCACGCTTTGCGATTCAACCACGCTTGCGTGTTCTATCAGGTCGTAGCTCCACGAGTGAGCACTTTCTTCGACCTCACGGCGATATTCACGGCCTTTGTGGAAGAGAGCCGTGGCGCCCGAGGATAGGAATGGCTCCGACAGCTCCAGAAGTTTTGTCAAGGACGCGAGTGCGCGGGAGCTTACAATCTCCGGCAGGCTGATTCTTGCGGCGACATCCTCTATGCGCCGGGCATGAACGACAGCGGGGAGCGCGAATTGTCCGGCCATCATCTGAAGGAAAGAAGCCTTCTTTCGATTGCTTTCCACCAGATCGACGCGGCTCTCTTTTGTCTCCCGAATCAAGATCGCCGTCACAAGCCCCGGAAAGCCACCGCCAGAGCCGAGATCGAGCCAACGCCGTGCATCAGGAGCCAGGCTTTTCAACTGTGCGCTGTCCAGCACATGTCTATGCCAAATCTCATCGACGGTGGAGGAGGCGACCAGATTGGTGACCCGGTTCCAGCGCTGGAACTCGCCTAGAAAGCTCTGAAGAACGGAAAATGTTTCACGTGAAACAGGGCCGGCGATCTTGACAAGCTCGTCATACTCGCCACTCACGCCGCTGTGTTCCTGGCAAGCCGCTCGTGCTCCCGAACCCGCGCCACGATAATAGCCATCGCGGCCGGCGTCATGCCTTCCATACGTTCCGCCGCAGCAACAGAAGTCGGGCGATAGCGCAGCATCTTCTGTTTCAGTTCGTTCGACAATCCCGGAAGCGAGGCATAATCGAGATCGATTGGCAAAGCTCGATGCTCTTCCCGCTTCATCTGCTCGATGTCCGAAGCCTGACGGTCAAGATAAACCGCGTAACTGGCTTCGATCTCCAGACCTTCCGCAGCCTTGATACTCAATCCCTTCAGCTCGGGCCAGATCTTAGCCAATTCATTCAAACTATTGCCTGGATAGGACAATAGTTCATAGGCCGTGCGGCGACGTCCGTCCATATTAACGTTAAGTCCGTGCCTTTGGGCTTCGTTCGGCGTCAACGATAGCGACTTCGCCAGCTCAACCGCTGCCGACAACTCACCTGAGATAGTCTCGAATGCGTTGACTCTCGCGGAAGAAGCGAGGCCGAGCTTCATAGCCACAGGTGTCAACCGTTGATCGGCATTGTCCGACCGTAGCGAGAGCCTGAACTCAGCCCGGGACGTGAACATCCTGTAGGGTTCGGTGACGCCGCGGCTGGTGAGATCGTCCACCAGCACCCCGATATAGGCTTCCGAGCGACCTATCGTGACGCCCTCCGCGCCGCCGGCACGCCGCGCCGCATTGAGGCCGGCGAGGAGGCCCTGGGCGGCCGCTTCTTCATAACCGGTCGTACCGTTTATCTGCCCGGCCAGGAACAAACCGGAAATCCTGCGTGTCTCAAGCGTTTTGTGAAGCTCTCGAGGATCGACGTGGTCGTATTCGATGGCGTAACCCGGTTGCAGCATCTTCGCGCGTTCGAGCCCTGGTATCGTCTTCAAAATCTCAGCCTGGACGTTTTCGGGGAGAGACGTCGAAATACCATTCGGATACACGACCGGATCGTCCAGCCCTTCCGGCTCCAGGAAAATCTGGTGCCCATCACGATCCCCAAATTTGACGATCTTGTCTTCGATGGAAGGACAGTAGCGGGGCCCAATGCCCTCGATGGAGCCTGAATACATGGCGGACCGGCTCAAATTCTCCCGTATCACCCGGTGCGTCTCGGCCGTAGTTCGCGTGATCCCACAATCGATCTGTGGGTTGTCGATTGTTTTCGTAAGCAAAGAGAAGGGCACGGGCTCTTCATCGGCGACCTGCCGGTCAAGGCCGGCCCAGTCGATCGTCTTCGTATCCAGGCGCGGCGGGGTGCCGGTCTTCAGCCGGCCAAGGCTGAAACCAATCTTTGTCATCGAAGCCGAAAGGCTGACCGCGGCAGCCTCGTTCATACGACCGGCAGGAAAGCGCCTTTCGCCGATATGGATCAGGCCGCGGAGAAAAGTCCCTGTCGTAAGCACCACGGCGCCACAATGAATCTCGGTTCCGTCAGCCAAACGAACGGCCTGCAAACGGTCTCCCGCCACCACCAGTTCTGCAATCTCACCCTCGATAACGGCAAGGTCGGCCTGGTTGGCAATAAAATTCTGAACCGCCTGGCGATAGAGCTTGCGATCCGCCTGGGTTCGAGGTCCGCGAACCGCCGGTCCCTTGCGTCGGTTCAGCAACCGGAACTGAATGCCGGCTGCGTCGGCAGCCCGGCCCATGAGGCCATCCAGCCCATCGATCTCCCGGACGAGCTGGCCTTTTCCTATGCCGCCGATGGCGGGATTGCAGGACATCGTGCCGATCGCGTCGGCGCGCATGGTAACAAGCGCAGTTTTCGCACCGGCCCGGGCCGACGCCGACGCAGCTTCGCAGCCAGCGTGCCCGCCCCCGACAACGACCACATCAAATTGCATCGAGCTCATGATACACCTTGCATTAGGCTCCTCCGGATTTCTGTCAAGCACCGCCGGCGGGTTTCACGTGAAACTGTATGGCACGGCGTGTTTCACGTGAATCACTTGCCGATGCAGAACTGACCAAAGATCACATCGAGCAGATCCTCGACATCCACGGCGCCACTGATACGGCCTAGCGCATTTGCCGCCAACCGAAGTTCCTCCGATCGCAGTTCGAGGCCGGCTTCGCGACCGGACAGGGCGGTCTCCATATGCCGTCGGCACTCGGCCAGAAGCTCAACGTGACGCAACCGCCATGGAAGCACTTCGCCCATCGTTGGTGCGGCGTCCTTAGCCTTGCGGGATATGGCTTCCAACAACTCGGCCAAACCTTCGCCGGAGACACATGATACGATGAAATCGTACCCAGCGGGCTGGCGTCGCCTCCCCAACAGATCAGCTTTCGTACCTATTTTCCACGACTCTGGAGCAGCCAGGCTTCCGATTGGCAAGGGAGCGGTCATATCCTCGAGCACCAGGACAAGCCCAGCCTTGCCGGCCCGTGACCTCGCTCGTTCGATACCCAGTTGCTCCACCAGCCCTTGCGTCTCACGGATACCGGCTGTGTCCGTAACGCGAACCTTCAATCCGTCGATATCAAGAACGACCTCGACGAGATCGCGGGTGGTTCCCGGCTCGGCAGTGACGATCGCCACGTCGCGGCGAGCCAGTGCGTTCAAAAGACTGGATTTTCCAGAATTTGGGGCGCCGATCAGGACAATGTCGAAGCCATCCCGCAGCATCTCGGCCTTGCCATATCCGAGGCTGTGCACCTCGACATCGCGGCACAGTTCCGAGATCTCCTGCCATACCTGATCCGACACCGATCCGGGGACATCGCCCTCATCGGAGAAGTCCAGTTCGGCCTCAATGAAAGCGCGTGAACGGATCAGGCGGTTACGCCAGTCCGCATAAAGCGCTGCGTGGGCGCCCGTGCCGTTCTGGACGGCAAAGCGCCGCTGCGCTTCGGTTTCCGCGGTAACGATGTCGGCGGTCGCCTCGACCGCAAGCAGATCCATCTTGCCGTGCTCGAAGGCGCGCCGCGAAAATTCGCCGGCCAGCGCCAGGCGGCAGCCGGGGATCGCACAGATGGTCCGCAGCAAGACATCAACCGTGGCGCGCCCGCCATGAACCTGGAATTCCCCGCAATCCTCGCCCGTGAAGCTATTCGGGGCAGGGAAGAACAGGGTCAAGCCCTGATCCAGCAACGAACCGTCGGCCAGCCGCAGCGATCCGAAGCGTGCGATTCTCGGGGCAGGCAAGGAGTTTGCAATCGAGATGATAGCGTCGCGGACCTTGGGCCCGCTGAGACGGACGACTGCAACGCCCGACGGCAACTGGCCGCTGGAAAGTGCGACGATTGTATCCCTGGAGGCGTTCCGCTGCATCTTGGCGATACCGAACTGTTGGCGGGCCGATTTTGAACGGTACTCGCCGAACCACCACAAACACGGTTACCATGTCCGTGAATTGTTTCGGATACGAATCAACTAAGCCAAGGCAAATCTTCGTTTCGCTTGGCATAAGCCCCATGTGGATTCATTACGGATACGAATCGATTCCTGCCGCAGACGCGTAGTTCCCACCTACGGACCAATGAAACGGGTCCTGAACCGGCGTCCTTGAACCTGTAAATGTCAGCCAAACGGCGCCGCCTGACGCGGCGCCGCCCAAAAATCACGTATTCATCGAATCGAAGAAGTCGGAATTCGTCTTTGTCTGCTTCAGCTTGTCGATCAGGAACTCGATCGCATCCGTGGTCCCCATCGGCGCCAGGATGCGGCGAAGCACGAAGACCTTCTGCAGGTCCTGGCGCGGCACCAGAAGGTCTTCCTTGCGGGTACCAGACTTCAAGATATCCATCGCCGGGAAGATGCGCTTGTCGGCCACCTTGCGGTCGAGCACGATTTCCGAATTGCCGGTGCCCTTGAACTCCTCGAAGATCACCTCGTCCATGCGGCTGCCTGTGTCGATCAGCGCCGTCGCGATGATGGTCAGCGAGCCGCCTTCCTCGATGTTACGTGCCGCGCCGAAGAAGCGCTTCGGCCGCTGCAGCGCGTTGGCATCGACGCCGCCGGTGAGTACCTTGCCGGACGACGGAACGACCGTGTTGTAGGCGCGGCCGAGGCGGGTGATCGAATCGAGCAGGATGACGACGTCGCGGCCATGCTCGACCAGCCGCTTGGCCTTCTCGATGACCATCTCGGCGACCTGAACGTGGCGTACAGCCGGCTCGTCGAAGGTCGAGGACACCACCTCGCCCTTGACCGACCGCTGCATGTCCGTGACCTCCTCCGGCCGCTCGTCGATCAGCAGGACGATCAGATAACATTCCGGGTGATTGGTGGTGACCGAATGCGCGATGTTCTGCAGCAGCACCGTCTTACCCGTGCGCGGCTGCGCGACGATCAGCGCGCGCTGGCCCTTGCCGATGGGCGCCACGAGATCGATGACGCGCGGCGAGATATCCTTGGTGGTCGGGTTTTCCACCTCCATCTTCAGCCGCGACGTCGGATAGAGCGGTGTAAGATTGTCGAAATGGATCTTGTGACGGATCTTTTCCGGGTCGTCGAAATTGATCGAGTTGACCTTCAGCAGGGCGAAATAGCGCTCGCCTTCCTTCGGGCTACGGATAGGCCCTTCCACCGTGTCGCCGGTCTTCAGCGAGAAGCGCCGGATCTGTGAGGGAGAGATGTAGATGTCGTCCGGGCCTGGCAGGTAGTTGGCATTGGCGGAGCGCAGAAAGCCGAACCCGTCCTGGAGGACTTCCACCACGCCGTCGCCGATGATCTCGACATCCTGCGCCGCCAGCTTCTTCAGGATCGCGAACATCAGCTCCTGCTTGCGCATCACACTGGCGTTCTCGACATCGAGCGACTCGGCGAAGGCGATCAGATCGATCGGCTTCTTGTTCTTGAAGTCCTGTAGTTTCATTTCCTGCATAAGGAGGCCTTGGTGGTGAAGGTGGGAAAGCTGAAGCTATCGGCGAAAGCGATGAGCGTGCCTGGCGCGACCGACTGCGAATAACGAACGGCTGGCGCATGGCGGAGAGGAAGGCCCTGCTTTTATCGCCAACGCGGAAAAAGAGCAAGGCGCGTTTTGAGATCCTCGGTCAGAACGGTTTCACGACCACGAGCACGACAATGAAGATCATCAACGCCGTCGGCACCTCGTTGATGATCCGCCAATGGCGGGCCGATTTCTCGTTGCGATCCCCGGCGAAACGCCGGACCGCCCCGCCGAGATAGCCATGCACGGCCGAGAGCGCCAGCACGGCGGCGATCTTGGCGTGCAGCCAGCCGCCGGAGAAGCCAAAGCCCTTCCAGGCCAGCCAGAGCCCGAACACCCAAGTCGCTATCATCGCCGGATTGATGATCAGGCGATAAAGCCGCCGCTCCATGACCTTGAACGTTTCCGACTGCACGGATCCGCGTTCGGCAGCGGTGTGATAGATGAACAACCGCGGCAGATAGAGCATGCCGGCCATCCACGAGATGACGGCGATGACATGCGCTGCCTTGATCCAGAGATAGAGATTGGCCGGGTCGATTGCAAAGAGCAGCGCCGCCGCCGCGGCAAATATGACCAGCGCGATGATGGCGCGCCTGGCCGCGCTGCGGTTGCTTGCCGGTATGGTCTGGTTCTCGGTCATGCCTGGCAATCCTGTCTCATATCGCTCCGTGCTTCGTCAGCGTTCCGGAGCCTCTTCACGAAGGGTGCGCCATTGCGCACAGCCTCCCTTCAAATCTTAAACTTTTATAAATGAATCTTCTGATTCTTAGACTCTGTTGGAATCGATGATTCCGATTTGTCCCCTCATCCGCCGCCGAAGCCACGTGGCCGCTTGTTGCACGATTTCCGGACAGGAAAGGAGAACAGCGGGGAAAAGTCGAAAATGCTCTTTGTTTTTAGTAGCTAAGCATAAGCCTGTTTGCGGACGGCTTCGACACGATGCGTCGCTGTCCGACTTTTCCCCAGACTTCTGCAAACCGGACCCGCCGTTTCGACAGCGCCGCGAATTGTGGACAAGTCGCCATCTGATACAGTCGCCCGGACGGCCTTGGGAAAACTGCGGGAGTTTTCCACACGAGGCCACAGGACGGGACGCGATCTGTGAACAAACCGCAGAGCTTCTTTCATCTCCATCTGATCTCGGACGCCACCGGCGAAACGCTGCTCGCGGCCGGCCGCGCAGCCTCTGCGCAGTACAAGGACGCGCGCGCCATCGAGCATATCTATCCGCTGATCCGCACCGGGAAGCAGCTGAACAAGGTGTTCGAGGACATCGATGAGGAGCCCGGCATCGTGCTCTACACCATTGTCGACCAGCAGCTCGCGGGAACGATCGATTCGCGCTGCGCCGAGATGGGATTGCCCTGCGTGTCGGTGCTCGAGCCGGTTCTGACAGTCTTCCAGTCTTATCTGGGCACGCCGGCCGGCCGGCGCGTCGGCGCCCAGCATGTGCTCGACGCGGATTATTTCCGACGGATCGACGCGTTGAATTTCACGATGGAGCATGACGACGGGCAACTGCCGGACGACGCCGATGCTGCGGACGTGGTGCTGATCGGGATATCGCGGACGTCGAAGACCCCGACCAGCATCTATCTCGCCAATCGCGGCATCAAGACCGCCAACATCCCGATCGTGCTCGGCGTGCCGATCCCGGACAGCCTGACCCAGGCGACGCGGCCGCTGATCGTCGGACTGGTGGCCAGCGCCGAACGTGTTTCCCAAGTCCGCCAGAACCGCATGCTTGGCGTCACCGGCGGGTTCGACGCGCAGTCCTATGTCGATCGCGCCACTATCTCGGAAGAGCTTGCTTATGCCCGCCAGATCTGCACGCGCCACAACTGGCCGATGATCGACGTCAGCCGCCGCTCGATCGAGGAGACGGCGGCGGCAATCGTTGCCCTGCGCGGCAAGACGCGCTAGGCGATAGCCGATCGAACCAGGCAAGAATTCCATGGCCGAACCCTTTATCCTTGCTTCAGCGAGCCCGTTCCGAAAGACCATGCTGGCCAATGCCGGCCTCGATTTTCGTCCGGTCGCAGCCGATGTAGACGAACGCGCGGTCGAGGCGCCGCTGAACGGATCGGGCGCGACGCCGGAAGAGGTGGCCGAGGTTCTGGCCGAGGCCAAGGCGATAGAGGTCAGCGACCGTCATCCGGGTGTTCTTGTGCTTGGCTGCGACCAGACGCTGTCGCTGGGCGACCGCTTGTTCCACAAGCCGAAGGACATGGAGGACGCGCGCCGTCATCTGCTCGCGCTTTCCGGCAAGACCCACCACCTCAACAGTGCTGCCGTGCTGGTGCGCGATGGCAACGTGCTGTGGCGCACCGTGTCGGTGGCAAAGCTGACGATGCGCACGCTCGAGCCTGCCTTCATCGGCCGGCACCTGGCGCGGGTCGGCCAGAAGGCGCTACACAGCGTTGGCGCCTACCAGATCGAGGGCGAGGGCATCCAACTGTTCGACAAGATCGAAGGCGACTATTTCACCATTGTCGGCTTGCCGTTGCTGCCGGTACTGGCGGCGCTTCGCGATCTCGGCGCCATCGATGGCTGAAATGACACGGAAAGCCTTTGTCTGCGGGCATCCTATCGCCCATTCGCGCTCGCCGAAAATCCATGGCCATTGGCTCGCTTATTACGGGCTGGACGGCTGCTATGAGGCGATCGACGTCGCGCCGGCCGATTTTGCGGATTTCGCGGCCTCGGTCCGAGCCGGCCGCTATGTCGGCGGCAACATAACCATTCCGAACAAGGAGATCGCTTCCCAGGCCGTCGACCGCCTCGACGCGGCGGCGAAGGAGATCGGCGCGGTCAACACGCTGTGGGTTCAAGACGGCCTGCTTCAAGGTTCGAACACCGATGCCTACGGTTTTGCCGCCAATCTCGACGATCATGCGCCGGACTGGAGCGCTGTGCCGGGGGCGGCGGTGGTGCTGGGCGCCGGCGGTGCGGCGCGCGCCGTGCTTTTTGCACTCAAGCATCGCGGGTTCTCCGACATCCGTATCGTCAACCGCACGCCGGCTCGAGCCCAGGCGCTGGCCGCGGAATTCGGACCAGCTTTTTCCGCCCATGATTTCGGCGCGGCGAATGCCTTGCTGGACGACGCGGCCTTGCTGGTCAACACCACCTCGCTCGGCATGCATGGCGAAACAGACATAGCGGTCGATCTCGGCCGGCTGCCGGTTGGCGCGCTGGTGGCCGATATCGTCTACGTGCCGCTCGAAACGCCACTGCTGGCCGCTGCCCGACAGCGTGGGCTGAAGACGGTCGATGGCCTCGGCATGCTGCTTCATCAGGCTGTGCCGGGCTTTGAAATATGGTTCGGAGTGAGGCCCGAGGTCACACCCGAGCTGCGCGGCCTGATCGTGGCCGACATTCTGGCCAAGGCGGCATGAAAATCCTTGGGCTGACCGGTTCGATCGGCATGGGCAAGTCGACGACGGCGCGTATGTTCGCCGAGGCCGGCGTGCCGGTGCATGATTCGGACGAGGCCGTCCACCGCCTCTATTCCGGGGCCCTCGCGCCACTGGTGGAAGCGGCCTTCCCTGGGACGATGAAACAGGGGTCGGTCGACCGTATCGAACTGGCCAAACGGGTGCTCGGCAAACCGGAGGCCCTGAAAAAACTCGAATCGATCGTTCATCCGCTGGTTCGCGCGGATGCCGATGCATTTCTTGCCCGGCATCGTGTAGCGGGCGCGGCGCTGGTGGTCCTCGACATTCCTCTGCTGTTCGAGACAGGCGGCCGCGGTCGCGTCGACAAGGTCGTGGTCGTCACGGCCGATGCCGCGATACAGCGGCAGCGTGTGCTTGAGCGGCCCGGCATGACCGAGGAGAAATTCGAGGCGATCCTCGCCAAGCAAGTTCCGGATGCCGAAAAACGCCGGCAGGCCGATTATATCATCGACACCGGCCAAGGCATGGAAAGCGCCCGCCGCGCGGTTTCGGCGATTGTCGCCGAACTCGGCGGGGAAAACTCGGCCTGAGGCGTTGCAGCGCTTGCCGTCCACTCGTTCCGGGCCGAGGATCACGGTCCGCAGCCTTGTCCGAAAGAACCGATTCGTATGCGCGAGATCATTTTCGATACCGAAACCACCGGCCTCGACGCGCGCGAAGACCGGGTGATCGAAATCGGCGGCGTCGAGCTGGACAACCGTTTCCCGACGGGCCGCACGTTTCACGTCTATATCAATGCCCAGGGCAGGCCGGTGCATCCCGACGCCCTCGCGGTCCATGGCATCAGCGACGCCGAACTGGCCGACAAGCCGACCTTTCCACAGATCGCCGAGCAGTTCTCGGCCTTCATCGACGGCGCGCGCCTGGTCGCCCACAACGCCGGCTTCGACATGGGCTTCATCAATGCCGAGTTTGCCCGGCTGGGCCTGCCGCCGATCGGCCCGGAGCGGGTAACCGACACGCTGGCGCTGGCGCGGCGCAAACATCCGATGGGGCCGAACTCGCTCGATGCGCTCTGTCGGCGCTACGGCATCGACAACAGCCGACGTACCAAGCACGGGGCGCTGCTCGATTCGGAGCTGCTCGCCGAGGTCTATATCGAGCTGATCGGCGGCAAGCAGGCCGCGCTTGTCCTGGAAACCGCGGAGGTTTCCAATGTGGAGCTTACGGCCGAGCTGGTCGAGACGAGCATCCGCGAACGGCCGCGCCCGCTTTTGCCAAGGCTGACGCCGGCCGAGCGCGAGGCGCATGCGCGCCTAGTGGCTCAGCTCGGCGAAAAGGCGATCTGGCTGGAAACCGCCGGTGCGTTGCAGCCGGCGGAAGCGCTTGGCTGACTTAGCTGACCTTGACCTTCGAAGCGGCCTGATCTTCGGCCAGCTTCTGCTGGAACATCTGCGCGAAGTCGATCGGGTCGAGCATCAGCGGCGGGAAGCCGCCATTGCGGGTCGCCTCGGCAATGATCTGGCGCGCGAACGGGAACAGCAGGCGCGGGCACTCGATGAACAGCAGCGGCAGCATGTGCTCCTGCGGAAAACCTTCGATGCGGAACACGCCGCCATAGACCAGCTCGACATTGAACAGCACGTCCTTCTCGAAGGAGGCCTTGGCGTTCAGGGTCACGTTGACGTCGAATTCCTTGTCCGAGAGCGGATTGGCGGCGACGTTGACGTTGATGTTGATGCCGGGCGCCTTGTCGCGGCCGCGCAGGGAATTCGGCGCGCCGGGACTTTCAAAGGAAAGGTCCTTCACATACTGGGCAAGCACGTTGAGCGACGGCTTTGCCGCCTGGGCGTTTCCGTTGGTCGCCGTCCCCGCCGGCGCATTCTCGTTGATGGCCATCGGCCGTAGTCCTTTCGCTTCAGCCGCGCTGCGGCCCGGTCAAAATCGCGGCTTCGCTAGCATGGCGGGCAAGGCAACACAAGTTTGCCTATTCTTTGCCGTCGATCCGCTTCCAAGGGGAATCCGGATTGGGCGTCGGCTTGTAGTCGTCCTCGTCGAGATCGATGACCGGACCGCGCCGCTGGCCGCGTCCGGCTTCAAACCCGCCGCGGAACATGCCGAAATTGCCGACGACGCGGACGCGGGAGCGCATGAAACGCCAGGCAAGGTCGCGCACCGGCGGCAGGAACAGCAGCAGGCCGACGATATCCGTGATGAAGCCGGGAATGATGAGCAATATGCCGGCGAGGACGATCATGACCCCATGCGCCATCTGCCGGCCAGGGTCGCCGCCCGCCTCGAGGTCGCGCCGCAGGTTGGTGAGTGCACTGAATCCCTGCCATCGCAAAAGGATAGATCCGACCACTGCGCTGAGCAGCACGAGGCCTATCGTCGCCAGAGCGCCGATCTTGCTGCCGACCACGACGAAGCCGGCGATCTCGGCCAGAGGCAGCACGATGAGGAGGAAAAGCGGAATCAAGCGATACACGGCGGGCCCAGGTTGGTGTTTGCCATGCAGCCAATTGCTGCTGGCGCAATCCTTCATACATAGGTATGCAAGCGTTTGATTTGAATGATCGCACCTTGCGATCTATATGCATTGCTTGCAAGCCATGGTGCCGCGCCCGGTCGGGGAGCGGGAGCCGCGTCATAGGATCGGTTGGCGGAAGATATGGAATTCTTCGACTTCGGGACGATTTTTTTCCTGGTCGCGGCGGTTGTGATCTTCTTCCAGCTGCGCAACGTGCTCGGCCGGCGGACCGGTAACGAGCGCCCGCCCTTCGATCCCTATACCGCTGGCCGCAACCGCGAAAAAGATCCCGCCAAGACGGACAATGTCGTTTCGCTGCCGCGCAAGCGGGCGCCGGGCGAGCCGGACGAGACCTACGCGGCGATCGACGCCGCCGCGCCGCCGCCCAGCGACCTGAACAAGGGCCTGCGCGCCATTCGCGACGCGGACCCGACCTTCGAGCCGAAGGGCTTCGTCGAGGGCGCCAAGATGGCATATGAGATGATCGTCATGGCCTATGCCGACGGCGATCGTAAGGCTTTGAAGAACCTGCTTTCCCGTGAGGTCTATGACGGTTTCGTCGCGGCGATCGGCGATCGCGAGTCCCGCTCCGAGAAGATCCAGTCGTCCTTCGTCGGTATCGACAAGGCCGACATCGTTTCGGCCGAGATGAAGGGCGGCGAGGCGCACATCACGCTGCGCATCGTCAGCGAGCTGATTTCCGCAACCCGCAACAAGGCCGGCGAGGTGATCGACGGCGACCCGGAGACGGTAGCCGAGGTCAAGGACGTCTGGACGTTCGCGCGCGACACGCGCTCGAAGGACCCGAACTGGAAGCTAGTCGCGACCGAAGAGGAAGAGTAGATCCTCACGGGAGGGCGCGCCGCCATGCCGCCACTTTCCGCAGCCTTCACCCCGGTCGACTACGGTGATTTGCCCGGATGGGCCGAGGATGATCAAAACCTCGCCTTCGAAGCCTTCCGCCGATCCGCTTTCCACATCCTGACCAAACCCTATCGCACCGGCAGCCTGGGCGTGGATTTTGCCGCCTTTGCGCCGGCCTATGCGGAGGCTCGCTCGGCCGAGGGGCTGGACAGGCCGCAGGCGCGTGCCTTTTTCGAACGCCATTTTATCCCTGCCCGCGTGTCGCCGAGCGAGGGGGCTGGCGGATTGGTCACCGGCTTCTACGAACCGGAAGTTCGGGTATCTCCTGTCCGGACCGATGATTTCACCGTTCCTCTGCTGGCGCGGCCATCCGACCTGGTCGACATCGACGACACCAATCGGCCCCAAAACTTCGATCCGTATTTCGCCTTCGGCCGGGATACGGCGGGCGGCATCGTCGAGTATTTCGATCGCGGCCAGATCGAGCGCGGTGCATTGGCCGGCAGGGGGCTGGAGATCGCCTGGCTCGCCGAAAAGGTCGACGCCTTCTTCATCCATGTGCAAGGCGCGGCCCGCCTCGTCATGCCGGATGGCTCGATGCGCCGCGTCACCTATGCCGCCAAGACCGGACATCGCTTTAGCGGGCCGGGCCGGATTCTTGCTGATCTGGGTGAAATCCCTTTGGCGCAGGTCACCATGCAGTCGATCCGCGCCTGGCTCGCGGCCAACCCGCAGCGCATCGACGAGATTTTCTGGCGGAACCGATCCTACATCTTTTTTCGCGAGGCCGAGGTTGACGATCCGGCGCTCGGGCCTGTGGCGGCGGCGAAGGTGCCGCTCACCGCCGGGCGGTCGGTCGCCGTCGACCGGCTGCTGCACACATTCGGTACGCCGTTTTTCATCCATGCGCCCGCTTTGACGGCTTTCGACACAAAACCGTTCCGCAGGCTGATGATCGCGCAGGACACGGGTTCGGCGATCGTCGGTCCGGCGCGCGGCGACCTGTTCGCCGGGTCGGGCGATGCCGCGGGCGAGATCGCCGGCGTGGTGCGCAACGAGGCCGACTTCTTCGCGCTGCTGCCGCGTCCGCTCGTCGAGGGTGGCGGTCGGTGAGCCTGCGCACCGACAAGGCGCTCACGGACGAGGACCGGGTCCTGTGGAGCCTTGTCGCGCGCTCCGCAACGCCGCTGAAGGGCCGCAAGCACCCGGCAACCCCGGAACAGAAGCCGCTGTCGATGGCGGAGGCGCTGTCGGAGACAATGCCGGAGCCGCCGAAGCCTGCCCCGGCGCCTGTGGCCGCCCGCCGAAGCCCGCTTGGCCAGAGTGCACTCGACCGGCCGACGCATGACAAGATCGCCGCCGGCCGCCTGCCGATCGAGGGCCGCGTCGACCTGCACGGCCTGACCCAGGATCAGGCCTACGGGCTGCTGCTGTCGTTCCTGGGCCGTGCCTATTCCAATGGCGTGCGCTACGTCCTCGTCATCACCGGCAAGGGTTCGTCCTCCGGCGGCGATGGCGTGCTGCGCCGCGCCGTGCCCGGCTGGCTGGCGACCGCGCCCTTCCGACCCCTGGTCAGCAGCCACGACCACGCGGCCCGGCATCATGGCGGCGCCGGCGCGCTTTACGTAAGGCTGCGCCGGAAGGTGGCGCATTGACCCCCTTCGGGGCAAAGCTGCGGGCCCTGCGGGCCGAACGCGGCATCAGCCAGAAGCAGATGGCCGCCGCGCTCGGCGTCAGCGCCGCCTATCTGTCGGCGCTTGAGCATGGTCGACGCGGCGCGCCCGGCTGGGCGCTGGTGCAGAAGATCATCGGTTATTTCAACATCATCTGGGACGACGCGGAGGAGCTGGAGCGGCTCGCCGCCACCTCCGACCCGCGCGTCGTCATCGACACGTCCGGGCTTTCGCCGGAAGCCACCCGGCTGGCGAACTTGCTCGCGGAGCAAGTCCGCGAGCTCGATGCCAAAACGATCCTCGAATTGACCGAAAGGCTTTTGGCGGTCCGCGAACAGGTCGCTTAATTCTTCGCGGTCGGCGCAGGAACGGTATTTTCGCGATCGGTGCTACAAAGCCCTGGATCGTCGAAAAACAGGCTTATGCGATCGAATTCCGCCGAGATCCAGTGATCGAAACTGGCCCAACGGTTGAGCACGCGCCGCGAACTGTCTTCGGGTGCTCGCACAACGCTGTCGTCCGGTTCGATGAAAACCGAAGACCCATCTCCATATCGAGAGATGCACAGCCCGCTTCCGCTCGGGCTCCTTGATGTGCTGGTTATTGCCGGAACAAACAGGTCGAACGGATTACAGAGCATGGCGTCGAACTCGGAGCGATCCCAACTGCGCCTCATTCCAAAGATGAAAAGGCTGCCGTCGAAGCAGTTAACACCGTTTGCCTGCTTGTAGAATCGGCGAAGACGATCCGGGATCGATCTCCTTATCTGCGTTTCGAGTTGATCGATCTCAGCGTCGGTGAGAGGGCCGAAGAATCGATGAAGATAGGCACCGGGTCCCTTTTTCGGCATGCGGCCTATGAGGACTGTTCCGTCAGAAAGATGCCGTTCCCCCAAATGACTCCACTTTCCGGCCTTTTGCTTCAGGTCGTCGAGATCGAGTTTCATAGGCAGGTAACCACGCGCGAAGCCTGCTAAAAAAGCGCCTGCAGCTCCGGCAGCTTGTCGTTGACCAGCCAGCCGTAATAGTTGACCTCGGGCATGCGCGGCTGCTTGCCTTCCGCCGCCCGCGCCTTGTTCTCGGCGCGCAGCGCGTAGGCGCGGCCCTCGGGATCGCCGACATTGTAGAGCGTGGCTGTTATGCCGGGGTTCTGCGAGATGTCGAAACCGGCGATCTTGCGATAGCTGTCGATCGACATCTTCAGCGTCGCCGCAACGTAGGCGATGGTCAGGTCCGGGTCCATGATCGTCTCGTAGACCTTGTTCGGATCCGACGCCTCAAGCGGCGGGAAACCGGAGACCTGGCTGACCAGATCGCTCATCTGCAACGCGGTCAGCGGATTGAGCTGGCCGATGCCAAATGTCTGGCCGGCATAGAAAGGCTGGAAGAACACGGCGCTGAAGCGGTTGTTCGGGAACGACTTGCCGCCGACCGTCTTGCCGCGGAACTCCTTGTTCCAGACACGCTCGCGGCAGGTCCACAGGCCATAACTGTCGGTCTTGTCGGCGCAGCCCTGGAACTGCGGCCGCTGGACGAAGTCGGTGACCTCTTCGCCGTCATAGGCGAAGTGCAGCTTGCTGGTGAGATAGGATGCAGCCTTGACATAATAGGTCTGGAGCCGGTCGTAGGCGTCGACATTGTAGGTGTGCTCGCCGACGATGGCGCCGACGATGTGCATCGGGTCGATGCCGTAAGCGGCGGCCTGCTGCTTGATCTTGGCGCGCAGCTTCGCGTCGTTTTTCAGCAGGCCGTAGACCTTGCGGTATTTGCGCTCGAAGGTCGTGCCGCTCGATTTGGTGCGCTTGGTCGAGGCACCGGGAATGGAAGGCTGCTCGACCGAACTGTTGCCGGGCGGCACGACGGTCTGGGCGGAAGCAAGATCGGGAACAAGGACGGCGACCGCCATCATCGCCGTAAAGGCCGCAGCTAAAAATACCTTTGCTTTCATTGACCAGCTTCCCGCCCGAGGTTCTAGCTCCTTACAGAATAAACCGCGACAAATCTGTGTTCCTCGACAGGTCGCCGACGTGTTTCTCCACGTAGGCCGCGTCGATCGTGACTTTCGTGCCGTTCTGGTCGGGCGCGGTGTAGGAAATCTCGTCGAGAACGCGCTCCATCACGGTCTGCAGCCGGCGCGCGCCGATATTCTCGACGCTGGCATTGAGGTCGACGGCGATGCCGGCAAGCGAGTCGATGGCATCCTCGGTGAAGTCGAGCTCGACGCCCTCCGTCTTCATCAGCGCGATATACTGCTTGATCAGGCTGGCCTCGGTCTCGGTGAGGATTCGAACGAAGTCGTCCTTCTCCAGCGCGCGGAGTTCGACGCGGATCGGCAGGCGGCCCTGCAGTTCCGGCAGCAGGTCCGATGGCTTGGATACGTGGAAGGCGCCCGAGGCGATGAACAGGATATGGTCCGTCTTGATCGGCCCGTATTTGGTGGCGACCGTGGTGCCTTCGACCAGCGGCAGCAGGTCGCGCTGCACGCCCTCGCGCGACGGCCCGCCGGAAATGTCGCTGCGCGCCGCGATCTTGTCGATCTCGTCGAGGAAGACGATGCCGTCATTCTCCGCCGATTCCAGCGCCAGCCGCACCACCTCGTCCTGGTCGAGCAACTTGTCGGATTCATCGGCGACGAGCACGTCGTGGGATTCCTTGACCGTCGTCTTGCGCGTCTTGGTCTTCTTGCCGCCCATCGCCTTCGACAGCATGTCGTTGATGTTCATCACGCCGATATTGGCGCCGGGCATGCCGGGAATCTCGAAGCTCGGCATGCCGCCGGTGCCGGTGTCGGCTACTTCGATCTCGATCTCCTTGTCGTCCATCTCGCCGTCGCGCAGCTTCTTGCGGAAGGAGTCGCGCGTCGCCGGGCTGGCGGTCTTGCCCACCAGCGCTTCCAGCACGCGCTCCTCTGCGTTGATATGGGCGCGCGCCTTGACGTCCTCGCGCATCTTGTCGCGCGTCAGCCCGATCGCCGCCTCCACCAGGTCGCGGATGATCTGCTCGACGTCGCGCCCGACATAACCGACCTCGGTGAACTTTGTCGCTTCGACCTTGATGAACGGCGCGCCGGCGAGCTTCGCCAGGCGGCGCGAGATCTCGGTCTTGCCGACGCCGGTGGGGCCGATCATCAGGATGTTCTTCGGCATCACCTCTTCGCGCATCTGGCCAACCAGCTGCTGGCGCCGCCAGCGGTTGCGCAGCGCGATGGCGACGGCGCGCTTGGCGTCCTTCTGGCCGATGATGTAGCGGTCGAGTTCGGAGACGATTTCACGGGGGGAGAAGCTGCTCATGAATGGCACACGTTACGCTTTTTTGATGGGGGGTAATCTGTCGAGCACGGATGTGGGGAGCGTGGTCCCGATGATCAAGCGCCTGATATGCTGCCAGCCGGCGCCGAAGCAGATGACCAGCGCGCCGATCACCAGCAGGATCAGGGCGAAGGGCGGAATGCCGGTGGTGTTGGCCGCCGAATTGACCAGATAGTAGATGCCGAGCGAACCGAAATAGGCGAGCGTCGGCACCAGCAGGGACCGCCTGTCGATGGCAAGCGCGACATAGACGAATCCAGTGATGAGAACGGCCAGCATGATCGTTGCGTTTGCATCGGGCTCGATGCGGCCCATGACCACGTCCTGCCCCGTCGCCATGATGAACAGGGGGTGCACGAGCATCGGCGCCGACACGACGTGGAGCCAGAACGCGCAGTCCGACCATACCTTGCGCCGTTCCCGATCGAATATGTCGAGCGCGACGCCCGTGGCGAAGACGACGAGACCGCAAATGAGCGGCATGTAGAGTGCAGCCCGCAGCAGTTCGGGCATGTCTTCGAGCCGCGGCGGGGCGATGGAGCCGGCCGCCACGCCGTCATAGAGCAGGAGCGCGGTCTGCAGGAAGGCCAGAAGCGTCGCGGCGATCGCGAAGACGCCTGCGAGAATGGGAACCTTGAAGCGCCAGAAATAGAGGGCGACGGCGGCCATGACGCCGCCGAGGAAGAGATAGCCGGCGCCCGAGACCTGCTGGCGCAGGGCCAGCAATTGCCACATCGATTCCGGAGTCCGGATCGGATAGCGCTCAAGGACTTCAAGGCCCAGTGCGACGACGAAGGCGGCGACGAAGAACAGGCTCAGCACCGTCGAAGACAGCTTCATCCGATGCTGGCGCGTGACGATCTCGGCGACGGCCCAGGAAAACAGCGCGACAAGTGCCGCGATCCACATAGGCTGGCCGGGAAGCAGCGTGATCAGGACGAAATAGAAGCCGGCCGTCAGCAGGATCGTTCCAACGGTGACGAAAAGGTCGTTGCCGCCGCCGATCAGGCGCAGGTTTTCCTCGCCGGATTCATCGTCCCCGCCCACGGCGAGCCGCCCGTTGCGGTCCAGCGCATGGAGCTGGTCGCGCTGTGCTGCGGTGATGACCCCCGTGGCGACCGCGGCTTCAAGCGTTTCCGGATTGATCGAACCAGGCAATGATGTCATTGCAACGCGCCCTGCCAGGCTTTCACGCTCTCCAGCGGATAGACCAGCATAAGGACGTTCAGCGTAAGATTGTCACGGATGATGTAACCGACGCCGAGTTCGAAGACGATCGCCAGTGCAACCGTCACCCATACGGGACGCCGCGCCGCCAAGGCAAAACCCAGCACCATCCACAGCGTGTCCGACACCGAGTTGATGACGCTGTCGCCGAAATAATCGAGCGAGATCGTCGCTTCGCGGTAGCGGTTGATGATGAAGTCGGAGTTCTCCAGCAACTCCCAGCCGACCTCGATGATGACGGCGCCGACGAGGCGCAGCCCGACATTGACGCGCGGCATGACAAGGTGGAAAAGGCCGTAGAACAGGAAGCCGTGGATGATGTGTGAGAAGGTGTACCAGTCGGCAAGGTGCTGGCTGTTCTCGCTGCTCTGCACGACGCCGTGCCACAGTTTCACCGTCCCGCATTTGCAGATCAGCGGCTGGCCCATCAGGTAGAGCGTGACGCCCTGCGCGGCGATCAGTGCGGCTGCCAGTAGCAGGCCGATGAGGAAGACGCGCTTGTGGGCCGAGGCCTGGTTTTCGGCAGGCGGCGTCGATGTCATAAAAAATCCCCGTCCTCGTTGTCCCGCGCCATCAATAGCACGTGTCCATAGACGGAGGTGCGCTCGCCGACCGGTCTGAAGCCGGCTTTCTCGTAGGCCCGCACCGCCCGCCTGTTGGCGGGATCGGGGTCGATGACGACACGCGGCGTGCCCTCGGCGAACAACTCGTCGACGAATTGCCCGAGCAGCGTTGAGCCGTGGCCCTTGCCGACCAGATCCGGCACGCCGATGGACAGGTCGAGGCCGAGCGTACCGAAAGGCTGGTCGTTGTAGGGATGGTCGTCCTCCAGATGCGGATCATATGTCTGGAGATAGCCGATCGGCTTGCCGTCGAGTTCGACGATCAGCGGCTCGACCGAGACCGAGTCCATATTCTCGCGAATTCCCGCAAGCTCCTCCTCCGGGTCATCCCACCATTCCGCCACATGCGGCTCGCGCAGCCAGCGGCCGAGCATGGGAAAATCCTTCTCGGTTACCGGCCGAAAACTGTAGCGGGGCTTGGCCTCACGCGGCATCGAGCGTTTCGACGACAAAATTGCTGTTGGTGTAGACGCAGATTTCCGATGCGATCTGCATCGCCTTGCGGGCGATCTCTTCCGCGTCCTTGTCGGTGTCCATCAGGGCGCGCGCGGCGGCGAGTGCGTAATTGCCACCCGAGCCGATCGCCATCACGCCGTGCTCCGGCTCCAGCACGTCGCCGGTTCCGGTAAGCGCCAGGGAGACGTTCTTGTCGGCCACCAGCATCATCGCTTCGAGTCGGCGCAAATAGCGGTCGGTGCGCCAGTCCTTGGCAAGTTCGACGCAGGCGCGGGTGAGCTGGTCCGGGTATTGTTCGAGTTTTGCCTCCAGCCGCTCCAGCAGGGTGAAGGCGTCGGCTGTGGCGCCGGCAAAACCCGCGATGACGTTGCCGCCCTTGCCGATGCGGCGCACCTTTTTGGCGTTGCCCTTCATGATCGTCTGGCCGAGGCTCACCTGGCCGTCACCGGCGATCACGACCTTTCCTCCCTTGCGCACCGTCACGATCGTGGTGGCGTGCATGGTCAGTTCATTCGACATGTGTTGCTCCGATTCCGCGCGATCCCTAAGAGCGGCGATCCGCGCGATACGAGGGTATGAAGCGCCATATGTATGCGGCGCGGCGCGGAATGCAAATTGCGGCGGTCGTGGCAACTTTCATTCGCCGGACCATGCTGTTACAAGGCTCGCGCTTTCGCTACAAACGGGATTTTCCATGGCCGCCCGCACCGCCGAAGTAAGCCGCTCGACCAAGGAGACGCGCATCGCCGTCTCGATCGACGTCAATGGCACGGGCCAGGGCGAGATCGCCACCGGCGTCGGTTTCTTCGACCACATGCTCGACCAGCTCTGCCGCCATTCGCTGATCGACATGAAGGTGCGCGCCGAGGGCGACCTGCACATCGACGATCATCACACGGTCGAGGACACCGGCATCGCGCTCGGCCAGGCGTTGTCGAAGGCGCTCGGCGAACGGCGCGGCATCATGCGTTATGCGTCGCTCGACCTCGCCATGGACGAGACGCTGACGCGCGCTGCGGTAGACGTTTCGGGCAGGCCCTGGCTTGTCTGGAACGTGCCGTTCTCCTCACCGAAGATCGGCACCTTCGATACCGAACTGGTGCGCGAGTTCTTCCATGCTTTCGCCCAGAACGCCGGCATCACGCTGCATGTGACCAATCTCTACGGCGCCAACAACCACCATATCGCGGAAACCTGCTTCAAGGCCGTTGCCCGCGTGCTGCGCGACGCACTGGAGCGCGACCCGCGCCGGCCGGATGCCGTGCCGTCCACCAAGGGCAGTCTCAAGGGGTAGGGTTATGGCGCGCTTCGTTGTCATGGAACCGGCCGGCGCGTTCGGAGACGATGCGGCGGCCGAGGCGCGGATCGTCCGGGACGGGTTTTCGCTGCTCGGCTTTGTCTTCCCGCCCTTCTGGCTGTTGTGGCATGGGCTGGTGATCGAGGCGCTCGTCACCTTCGCCGCCATGTTCGGGATAGCCGCGGCGACCGAACTGCTCGGTCTCGGCCCCGCAGGCTCGCTGCTCTCCCTGCTCCTGTCGATCTATGTCGGTCTGGAAGGCTCCGCCTTGCGCATCGCCGCGCTGCGTCGGCGTGGCTGGCGCGAATGGGGCGTTCTGGAGGCCGATTCGCTGGCTGATGCCGAGACGCGCTACGCCATCGAGGTTTTCGGCGGGGTCGATGCGGATGCGTCGGCGCCGCCGGCAGCCGTGATCGCCCCAGCGCAGCCGCCCGCGCCGCGCCATGCCGCCGGCCCGGCTCTCGGCCTCTTCAGTTATCCCGGACATAAATGACATGCGCGTCGCCATCATCGATTACGGGTCGGGAAACCTGCGTTCGGCGACCAAGGCCTTCGAGCGCGCGGCAGGCGAGGCCGGCATCGCCGCAGAGATCGACCTGACCGCCGATGCCGACCGGGTTCGCACCGCCGACCGCATCGTGCTGCCGGGCGTCGGCGCCTATGCCGACTGCGCCGCCGGTCTGCGCGCCGTCGACGGTATGTGGGAGGCGGTCGAGGAGGTGGCGGTCGCTCGGGCGAGACCGTTTCTCGGCATCTGCGTCGGCATGCAACTGATGTCCGAGCGAGGGTTGGAAAAGACGGTGACGTACGGCTTCGGCTGGATCGCCGGCGACGTCAAGGAGATCGCGCCGTCCGATCCCACACTAAAGATCCCGCAGATCGGCTGGAACACGATTCACGTGAAACATTCGCATCCGCTGTTCGACGGGATCAGGACCGGGGACGACGGCCTGCACGCCTATTTCGTGCATTCCTATCATCTTGATTCTCTGCATGAAGATGAGGTTCTGGCGGTAACCGACTATGGCGGACCGGTAACGGCGGCGGTTTCGCGCGACAATCTGGCCGGCACGCAGTTTCATCCGGAGAAGAGCCAGGCGCTCGGCTTGGCTCTCATCGCCAATTTCCTGAGGTGGAAGCCATGAGCAAGAAGGGTTACTGGATGGCCATGGTGTCGGTCCTCGACGAAGAAAACTACCCGCAATACATCGCTGCCAACAAAGCGGCGTTCGACAAATATGGCGCTAAGTTCCTGGTGCGCGGCGGACAGTCGTCCAGCCCCGAGGGTTTTGCCGCCAACCGGCATGTCATCATCGAGTTCGAATCCTACGAGAAGGCGCTGGCCTGCTATCACTCGCCCGAATATCAGGCGGCGCTGAAACTGCGCCGCGCCTTTTCGGCTTCGCATTTCGCCATCGTCGAAGGCGCGTGACCAAATGATCCTTTTCCCCGCCATCGACCTGAAGGACGGCCAGTGCGTGCGCCTCAAGCTCGGCGACATGGATCAGGCCACCGTCTACAACTCCGACCCGGCCGCGCAGGCGAAGGCTTTCGAAGAGCAGGGGTTCGAGTGGCTGCACGTCGTCGACCTCGACGGCGCCTTCGCCGGCGAGAGCCGCAACGGCGCGGCGGTCGAGGCGATCCTCAAGGCAACCAAAAACCCGGTGCAGCTCGGCGGCGGCATTCGCACGCATGCCCACATCGACGCCTGGCTGGCAAAGGGCCTCGCCCGCGTCATCCTCGGCACGGTCGCGGTGCGCGATCCAGCGCTGGTGAAGGAGGCCTGCCGGCTGCATCCCGGCAGGATCGCCGTCGGCATCGACGCCAAGGGCGGCAAGGTCGCGGTCGAGGGCTGGGCCGAGGCGTTGTCGCTCGGGGTCATCGAGCTCGCGAAGAAATTCGAGGGCGCCGGTGTGGCGGCGATCATCTACACCGACATCGACCGCGACGGCGTGCTTGCCGGCATCAACTGGGACGCGACCATCGCGCTGGCGGATGCTGTATCCATTCCGGTCATCGCCTCCGGCGGGCTCGCCTCGCTGGCGGATATCAGGCGCATGACCATGCCCGACGCCGGCAAGCTGGAGGGCGCAATCTCCGGCCGCGCCCTGTATGATGGTCGCATCGACCCGGCCGAGGCCCTGACGCTGCTGCGGGCCGCCTAGGAGACCCGCGATGAAACTTTCGCTCATTCTGGCCCCGTACGACAGCGGCCATTACCATGTCGGTTTCGGCCAGGGTCCCGAGGCGCTGATTTCCGGCGGCATCGTCGAGGCGCTGGCGCTCAACGGCCACGACGTCGCTGTCGAGGACATAGGCCAGATCGGCGAATCGCCGCGCCGTGAGATCGCGACCGGCTTTGCGGTGTGCCGCGCCGTTTCGATCAAGGCCGACGCCGCGGTGTCCGAAGGGCGGTTCCCGATCGTGCTCGCCGGAAACTGCCTGTCCGCCATTGGCGCTGTGGCGGGCGAGGCGGCCGACTCGATCGTCTGGGTCGACCAGCACGGCGACATCAACACGCCGGAAACCTCCATCCACGGCTTTCTCGACGGCATGGCGCTGGCGGTGGCGATCGGGCTCTGCTGGAAGCCGCTGGCCGCCAGCATTCCGGACTTCCGGCCGCTGAATCCGGCCCGATGCATGCTGGTCGACGCGCGCGATCTCGATCCCCCCGAAAAGCGCCTGCTGGAGAGCCTGCCGATCATCAGGGCCGCCGTTCGCGACGCTCCGGGCGAGGTCGGCAAGCTCAAGGCGGCGGGCGTTTCGCGAACACACCTGCATCTCGACCTCGACGTGCACGATCCGGACACGCTGCAAGTGAACCGTTACGCGGCGCCGGGCGGCCCCAACCCCGATCAACTCCGGCAGATGGCCTGCGGCATCGCCCGCTCCATCCCCGTCGTCGGCCTGACGCTGACGGCCTATGACCCGGCCTTCGACGCCAAGGCGGAGGTTCCTCCCGTTGTCGGCCGGCTTCTCATCGATTTTCTGGCGGCGCTGGAGCGGATTTGATAGATTGAAACCATGAACATCCAGTCGAGACATCCAACCACGGCGGACGAGTTCCTGCGCTGGAATGAGGGGCGCGAGGGCAAGCGCGAGTTCGTCCGGGGGAGGGTTGTCGAGATGATGATCAACGTCACGAGGCGCCATTGGCAGCTGGCTTCGCGCTTGATGTTGCAACTCGCGTCCCAGGTCGGGGTCGAGCAGTACAACGTTGGCGCGGCCGAGTTCGGAGTCCGCGCCGGGGAAGGAGTCCGTTTTCCGGACGTCATGATCGAGACGTTCTCGGGAGACGGCAAAGCGCTCGCAACGAATTCACCGCTGTTTCTGGCCGAAGTGCTTTCACCATCCACAATGGCTGACGATTTCGGACAAAAGGCGCGGGACTATCTGGCTCTGGAGACGTTGCAGCATTATCTGACGCTGTCGCAGGACGAAGTCCGCGTCTGGCTCTGGTCCCGGGATGACCGCAGGCAGTGGATGGCGCCCGAGATTGTCGAGAGCGGCCAGGTCACCCTGCGTATTGACGGCAAGCCAATCCTCATCGACCTCGATGCCCTGTATCGCGGTATTGTCGGCAATTGAGATCGGCAGAGGGTGGCATGCATCGGAGGCCCAACCGAAATTGATCACTGATGATATCTCCAAGATCTGAACGAAAACGATGAACATTCAATCCAAGACACCAACCTCACCGGACGAGTTCCTGCGCTGGAATGAAGGGCGTGAGGGCAAGCGCGAGTTCGTCCGGGGGAGAGTTGTCGAGATGATGATCAACGTGACGCGGAACCACGTTGAGATAGCGACCAATCTTGTTCATGCCCTTCGTCAGCAGCTTGATCGGAAGGCGTTCAGCGTAGGGTCCGCGGATTTCGGTGTCCGCACGCCGGATGGTATCCGCTATCCCGATGTCTTCGTCGACCACAAGACATCGGGTTCGCAAGGGTCCGATCTTGCGGCAGTGAATCCGCTTTTGCTGGCGGAGGTTCTCTCTCCTTCATCCTATGGACGCGACTTCGTGGAGAAGATGGCTGACTACCAGCATGTAGAATCGCTTCTCTACTATTTGATCTTGTCGCATGAGGAACCGAGAGTCTGGCTGTCGAGGCGCAATGAGGGAGCGTGGGCAAAACCCGAGGAGGTGGCGGGTGAAGATCAGGTTCTCGATTTGAATCTGCTCGACGTCAAACTGTCCCTCGCCGATCTTTATGATGGCGTCGAGCTGCGCCGTCCCGCATGACCCTCAAATCCCGTGTCATCCCGTGCCTCGACGTCAAGGACGGCCGTGTCGTCAAAGGCGTCAACTTCGTCGACCTGATCGATGCTGGCGACCCGGTCGAGGCGGCGCGCGCCTATGATGCCGCCGGCGCCGACGAGCTCTGTTTCCTCGACATCACCGCCTCGTCGGACAATCGCGAAACGATCTTCGACGTCATAGCGCGAACGGCGGAACAGTGTTTCATGCCGCTGACCGTCGGCGGCGGTGTGCGCCAGGTCGGCGATATCCGGAAACTGCTGCTGGCCGGCGCCGACAAGGTGTCGATCAACACGGCGGCGGTGAAGAATCCGGATTTCGTCGCCGAAGCCGCCGACAAGTTCGGCAACCAGTGCATCGTCGTCGCCATCGACGCCAAGAAGGTTTCGGGCCAAGGCGAGACCGATCGCTGGGAGATTTTCACCCATGGCGGCCGCGAAAAGACCGGCATCGACGCCCTCGCGTTCGCGCGGAAAGTGGTCGATCTCGGCGCCGGCGAAATCCTGCTGACCTCGATGGATCGCGACGGCACCAAAGCCGGCTACGATATAGCGCTGACCCGCGCCGTTGCCGACGCGGTGCGCGTGCCGGTCATCGCCTCGGGCGGCGTGGGCACGCTCGATCATCTGGTCGAGGGCATCCGCGACGGCCACGCGACGGCGGTGCTCGCAGCATCCATCTTCCATTTCGGCACCTATTCGATCTCGGAGGCGAAGGCGCATATGGCCGCTGCGGGTCTCGCGATGCGACTCGACTTCGCAGCGCAACACGCTTAAACGCCGGCCAATGACCGCATTTTCCCTCTCCGATCTGGAAAAGATCGTCGCCGAGCGCGCTAAGTCGGGCGATGCGTCGTCGTCGTGGACCGCCAAGCTGTTTGCGGCCGGCATGGACCGCGCCGCCAAGAAGATGGGCGAGGAGGCGGTCGAGACGGTGATCGCGGCGGTGCAGGGCAGGCCCGCCGACCTCGTCGCCGAAAGCGCCGACCTTCTCTACCATTTGCTGGTCGTGTTGGCGGTTGCCGGCGTGCCGCTGGCCGACGTCATGGCCGAACTGGAGCGCAGGACCGGGCAATCGGGACTTGCGGAAAAGGCGTCCCGTGCCGGCTGACGCATCGGTGTCGAGAGGATAGATGGATCAATTCGCCCCGACCGAGAAATATTCCCCCTACCGCTTCTTCACGGCGGAGCGATGGGCGGAATTTCGCGCCGACACCCCGCTGACGCTGACGGCTGAGGAAGTGGAGCGGCTGCGCTCGCTGCAGGACCGGGTCGATCTCGACGAAGTCAGGCGCATCTATCTTTCGCTGTCGCGCCTGCTGTCGGCTCATGTCGAAACCAGCCAGTCGCTGTTTCGCCAGCGCAAGGCCTTCTTCAATGCCGGCGATGTGCGCAAGACACCCTTTATCATCGGCATGGCGGGGTCGGTCGCCGTGGGCAAGTCGACCACCGCCCGCCTGCTGAAGGAACTCATGCGCCGCTGGCCCTCCAGCCCCAAGGTCGACCTCATCACCACCGACGGTTTCCTCCTGCCCAACGACGTCTTGCGCCGCCAGGGGCTGATGGAACGCAAGGGCTTTCCCGAGAGCTACGATGTCGGCGCGCTGCTGCGCTTCCTCTCGGCGATCAAGTCGGGGGAGGCGCATGTCCGCGCCCCTGTCTATTCGCACCTGACCTACGACGTGGTGCCGGGCGAATTCGTCACCATTGACCGGCCGGACATCCTGATCTTCGAGGGCCTCAACGTCCTCCAGCCCCGCGACCTGCCGAAGGACGGCAAATATGTGCCGTTCCTCTCGGATTTCTTCGATTTCTCGTTCTTCATCGACGCCGATGAGGATTTGATCCACGATTGGTACATTTCCCGCTTCATGCGGCTGCGTGATACCGCCTTCCGCAATCCCGACTCCTTCTTCCACCGCTATTCGCAGCTTTCCGAGGATGCGGCCCGCGCCATCGGCGAGGGCCTCTGGCAGAACATCAACCTGAAGAATCTGCGCGAGAACATCCTCCCGACCCGTCCGCGCGCCGACCTGATCCTGCGCAAGGGCGAGGATCATTTCGTCAAGGAAGTGGCGCTGCGCAAGCTGTGACGCGATCGGTAGGCCGGTATTGTTTGCCGGCTCATGACGCGCCGGTCCGGCGAATTGCCAAGTCTTCAGCGCGGGACCGTCACCCGCCGCAGCGTCAGGTTGATCCGCCCGCCCTTGGGGAGCAGCACCGAGGTCGCCGGATAGATCCGGTCGACGCCGTGGAAGCAGAGCCGTCCTTCGCCGCCGAGCACGACGATGTCGCCGCTGTCCAGCCGGAGCGACATGGTCGGCCCGTCGCGAAAAGTCTGGCCGACGCGGAACAGGCAACTGTCGCCGAGCGATATCGAAACCACCGGCGCCCCGAGATCCGCCTCGTCGCGATCCTGGTGCAGTCCCATCTTCGCGGTTTCCGAATAGAAATTGACCAGGCAGGCTTCAGGCGGATGCGGATAGCCTGACACTTCGCGCCACAGCGCAAGCAGCATGCCGGGGATCGGAGGCCAAGGCTCGCCGGTCACGGGATGGGTCGCTTGATAGCGGTAGCCGCGATCCTTGTCGGTGACCCAGCCGAGCGAACCGCAATTGGTCATGCGCACGCTCATCTCCTTGCCGCTCTTCGGCATGGCGGGCGTGTAGAGCGGGGCGGCGCGCACGACGTCGCGGATCGCGTCCACCAGCGCCCGCTGCGCCGGGTGATCTATGAAACCCGGCATGTGCCGGACGCCTCTTGGAAGCACGAGCATGAACTGTTCCCGTCGTGAATGTCGGCCCAGGGCGCGGTTCTGGAAAGCAGAGGCGGCTGGAAATGAGAACGGCCGCGCTTGCCGCGCGGCCGTCGATCCTAACAGGCCTGCATTCCAAATCGACCCGAAACCTACCTCGGGTCAGAACCGGGCTTTCGCCGGATCAGGCGGTTTCCAGATCGGGAATGCGCAGCACCTGGCCCGGATAGATCTTGTCGGGATGCGTCAGCATCGGCTTGTTGGCCTCGAAGATCACCGTGTTCTTGGCGCCCTTGCCCTTGCCGTAGTTCGCCTCGGCGATCTTCCAGAGGTTGTCGCCCTTCTTGACCGTGTAGAAGACGGGCTCCTTTGCCGGCGTCGAGGCCTTGACCAGCGCGGTCAGGTCGGTGGTTTCCAGCTTCAGGTTCGATTCTGGCGTCACGATCTTCAGTTCCTCCGCTTCGACCGAGGAAACGCCCAGCGTGTTGCCGACGGCGATGACGGCCTTCTCGAAGACGGACTGGTCCTTGACCACGCCCGTCAGGACGACCTTGTCGCCCTTGACCGAAACATCGACCTTTTCTGTCCCGAGATCATGCGAATCGAGTTCCTTCTTCAGCGCCTCGGCCTTCGCCGCCGCGTCGTCGTCATCGCCGAAGCCCAGCTTCTTGCCGACATTTTTTACGAAGTCGAACATTCCCATCGTGTTGGCACTCCATGGCTCGTTGAATCGCGCCGACCTTTGCATCGAAAGCGCGGAATGGAAAGTCTCGGGCTCGACATACCCCCGGTGCTCAGTCTTCGCCGATCTTGCCGCGCAGTTTTTTCACCGTCGAACGGCCGGCCTTGGATTTCAGCCGGCGTTCCACCGCGCCCTTTGACGGCCGCGTCTTCTTGCGCGGCGGGGGAGGCGGTTCCGCGGCCTTGGCGACCAGCGCCGTCAGCCGCTCGCGGGCATCCGCGCGGTTACGCTCCTGCGTGCGAAAACGGTCCGCCTCGATGACGATGACGCCGTCCTTCGTGGCCCGCTGCCCGGCGAGAGCGATCACGCGGTCTCGCACGCGCTCCGGCAGGCCGCGCGCATTCGCGGCGTCGAAACGCAGTTGCACGGCGGTGGCAACCTTGTTGACGTTCTGCCCGCCGGGACCCGACGAACGGATAAACTGCTCGGCGAGATCGTCTTCATGGATGAAGACGTCGGCCGCGATGTCGATGCGTGTGGGAGCGTTCATTGCGCCGGCCGGAATGAGTCTAACTGCTGCACCGCCAAGGTTCAGCGTTTCTGGTCACGCTCGCGGAGCACTTCGCGCATCGTATCGCGCACGATATCTGGAAGGTCCTTCGCCAGCGCATCGACCTTCTTGTCCAGCCGGTCAACCTTTCGGTCCAGATCGTCGACCTTGACCTCGATGCGGCCCACGCGCGTCTTCAAAGCGGCAAGATCGTCGCCATTGCGGCGCGTCTGCTCCAATATATATCGCGTGACGACTTTCTCGCCCTGGACTTCCTGGGCGAGTTCATCGAATTCCGCGCGGGTGACCTCTGTCGGCATGGGCAGCATCTCCTTGCCGCCCACCGTATCACAGATAGCGGGTTGCAGCATACGCCGCTGGGCTCGCACCGCGAACACCAAGTTTAGCCGATATAGGCACGGGGCCAGACGGCCGTCGCGTGTTATTCCGCCGCCTCGCTGAAGCGGGGCGCCGCGCCGGCGACATGGGCGTCGACGTGTGCCTCGAATTTCTCGAAATTGCCGATGAACATCTCAACCATGCGCCTTGCCTGCCGGTCGTACGCCGCCTTGTCCGCCCAGGTGCTGCGCGGGTCAAGGATCTGTGGATCGACGCCCGGCACCGATACCGGCACGGCGAAGCCGAAATTCGCATCGGTGCGGAACTCGGCCTGGTTCAGGCTGCCGTCGAGCGCGGCCGCGAGCAGCGCGCGGGTCGCCTTGATCGGCATGCGTTTTCCCGTGCCGAAGGCACCGCCCGTCCAGCCGGTGTTCACCAGCCAGCAGTCGGCGCCGTGGCGGGCGATGAGTTCGCGCAGCAGATTGCCGTATTCCGAGGGATGGCGCGGCATGAAGGGGGCGCCGAAGCAGGTGGAGAATGTCGCCTCCGGCTCCTTCACGCCCTTCTCGGTGCCCGCGACCTTGGCGGTGTAGCCGGAGAGGAAGTGGTACATCGCCTGTTCCGGCGTCAGCTTTGCGATCGGCGGCATCACGCCGAAGGCATCGGCGGTGAGCATCACGATGTTCTTCGGGTGGCCGGCCCGGCCGGTCGCGCTGGCATTGGGGATGAAGTCGAGCGGATAGGCGCAGCGGGTGTTTTCCGTCAGCGAGCCGTCGTCGAAGTCGGGCACGCGGTTGCCGTCCAGCACGACGTTTTCCAGCACCGTGCCGAAGCGCCTTGTGGTGGCGAAAATCTCCGGCTCGGCCTCGGCCGACAGCTTGATCGTCTTGGCGTAGCAGCCACCCTCGAAGTTGAAGATGCCCTCCGGCCCCCAGCCATGTTCGTCGTCGCCGATCAGCGTGCGCGAGGCATCGGCCGACAGTGTCGTCTTGCCGGTGCCGGACAGGCCGAAGAAAACGGCGGCATCGCCAGCCGGGCCTTCATTGGCCGAGCAGTGCATCGGCATGACGCCGCGCGCCGGCAGCAGGTAGTTCAGCGCGGTAAAGACCGACTTCTTCATCTCGCCGGCATAGGAGGTGCCGCCGATCAGCACGATCATGCGCGTCAGGTCGACGGCAATCACCGTCTCCGTGCGCGTGCCGTGGCGCGCCGGGTCGGCGCGGAAGGACGGCAGGTCGATGATCGTCATTTTTGGCACGAAGCCGGCAAGCGCCGCGGCCTCGGGTCGGATCAGCAGATTGCGGATGAACAGCGAGTGCCAGGCGTATTCGGTGATGACCCGCGTCGGCAGCTTTTGGCTTTCGTCGGCGCCGCCGACGAGATCCTGCACAAACAGGTCTTTCGCCCCGGCATGCGCCTGGAAATCGGCGAGCAGCGTGTCGAAATGCGCAGGCGTGATGGCGCCGTTGTTGTCCCACCAGACATGCGGCTCGGTCGCCGCGTCGCGAACGACGAATTTATCCTTTGGCGAGCGCCCGGTGTGCTGGCCGGTATAGGCGACGAGCGCCCCGTCGGCGGTCAGCGTCGCCTCTCCGCGGCGGATGGCCTCTTCGTAGAGAGCCGCTGCACCGAGATTGTAACGCACGGTGCCGGAGGTTCTTATGCCAAAAGTCTCGATCCCGCAGGCGGGATTGCGCATGCCGATTTCGCCCATCTTTCCCTCGAACTGGTGGGTGTGCGCTGATCCGGCCGAAGCCGGGAAATGAAAGTCGCTGCCGCTCGACCTCTCGAGCGGAGGCCTTCGAAACCAGAAAAGCGTAGGTATATCAAATGATTAATCGATTTAAAGATTTTGAAATCGTTTAAATCGTTTAAAAGACAAGGATACTGGCCGCAGTTGCACAAGCTGAGGGCAGACATTTCAGGCAGTTGCCGTTGAAAGCGCCAGGCGGCGCGACGGACTCACATCACCCGGCGCAGCGCGTCCACCACGATGTCGACCTCGGCGGCCGTGTTGTAATGCGCGAGGCCGAGGCGCAGCACGCCGCCTCTGTCGGCGAGCCCCAGCCGGTCGATCGCCTCCACGGCGTAGTTGTGGCCGCTCCAGGCAAAGATGTTTTGCGCGGCAAGCGCCTTGGCCAGATCGCTCGGCGCATGACGCGGCGTGGTGAACGACACGGTCGGCACCCGGCGGCCCATCGCCTCCGGCGCGGTGATGCCCTGGACGGTCACCTCGGGCAGTTCCTTGAGCCCGTCGATCAGCCTTTCGGCGAGCATCTGCTCATAAGCGAAAAGCAAATCCATCGCCGTCCGCACATCGCGCCGCCGCCCGGAGAAACCGGCATGGCGGGCGTGCCGGTCCGCCCCCATCGTCGCACCGATGCCGGCGAAATAGTCGACTGCCGCGGTTACGCCGGCCAGTCCTTCATGGCTCTGCGTGCCGGTCTCGAACTTGTCGGGGCCAGCGTTGGAGGCCGGGCGCACCTTGTAGGCTTCCAGTTCCACCAGTAACTCGGCGCGGCCCCACAAGATGCCCTGGTGCGGGCCAAAGAACTTGTAGGCCGAACACACCAGGAAATCGCAACCGATGTCCTGCACGTCGATGCTGCCATGCGGCGCGTATTGCACGGAATCGACATAGATCAGTGCGCCGACCTCTTTCGCCATCCGGCTGATCGCCTTGACGTCGTTGATCGTGCCGGTAGCGTTGCTGGCGTGGTTGACGGCGACCAGCTTTGTGCGCGGCCCGAGCAGCGCCGCAAGATCGGAGAGGTCGAACTCGAACGTCTGCGGGTTGAAATCCAGCCACTTTACCGTCAGCCCGAGGTCGCGCGCCAGCAGCAGCCAGGGCGAGACGTTGCCGTCATGGTCCATGCGGGTAACGATGATCTCGTCGCCCGCGCTGAATCGCCGGCCGAGCGAGCGTGACATGGCAAAAGTCAGCGTCGTCATGTTCTGGCCGAACACGATCTCGTCGGGCGAGGCGGCGTTGAGGAAATCGGCCATGGCCGCGCGAGCGCCTTCCATGATCGCGCCGGCGCCGACCGAACTGGCGAAGGCGCCGCCCAGATTGGCGTTGTTGCGGATCAGGCAGTCGGTCATGCGGTCGATGACGATCTGCGGCACCTGCGTGCCGCCCGGATTGTCGAAATAGATTCGTGCCCGGTTGTCGTCGGTGACCGCCAGCGATGGAAACTGCGAGCGGATTTTCTCGATGTCGATGGGCATGGTTTTCTCTTGTCGACCGGTCACACTTCGTCGCGCAGCGCGGCGGAGATCGCGGCGAGCCCGCCACGCAGTTCCGCTTCGGTCGGCCAGCCGAAACCGACGCGGAAGAAGCTTTTCGGCATGTCGAACCAGTGGCCGGGTCCGACATAGGTACCGTGGCGCTCGAGCAGCCGGACATAGAAAGCGTCGAGATCGAAATCCGGGCCGACATTCAGGCGCGGGAAACCGACCACGCCGCCTTCCGGCCTTATCCAGTCGACCAGTTCTTCGCCGTCGATCCAGCTTTGCACGATGTCGCGGCGGTTGGCCATTTCCGGCATGACAGCGCCAAGGAACTGGCCGCGCTGCTCCAGCATGGTGCGCGCGATGCGCTCGTCGATGACGCTGCCGCAGATGCCGATCTGCTCCTTGGCAGCGAGAAAACGCTCGTAGAGTTCGGTGTCGCGGGTCACCAGCCAGCCGATGCGGATGCCGGGGATGCCGAAGGCTTTCGAAAGCGACGAGACGCTGATGGCGCTGGAACTCAGCGAGGCGGCGGCCGGCAGGCGGCGGCCGTAGCTCAGGTCGCGATAGGTTTCGTCGACCAGCAGGCGGCAGCCATGGCTTTCCGCCAGCGCCACCAGCCCGGCGAGATCGGCTTCGCTCATCATCGTGCCAGTCGGGTTGTGCGGGCAGGTGACGCTGATCAGCCTTGTGTTGGGCTTCAGCGCCGCCGCGATCCGCTTCAGGTCGACGGCAAAACCGTCGTCGAAGGAGAGATCGATATAGCCGATCTCGCAGCCGATGGCCTTGGGCGTTTCGATGTTGGTGGCGTAGTTCGGGCGCACGACGACGAGATGGTCGTCGGCCGAAAGCAGGGTGGTGGCGATGATGAACAGAGCGCCGGCGGCCCCCGCCGTCACTAGCACGTCGTTGGGTGAGATGCCTTCGTCCTGGGCGGCGATCAGGTTGCGCAGTTCCGGCTCGCCGCGATGCTCGCCGTAGAACAGGGTCAGGTCTGGCAGCGAGATGCCGATGTCGGAAAGTTTTCGGTCGGCGATCGAGCTTTCGGAGAGATTGAAGCGAATGCGGTCGTAGCCGTATTCCTCCGGCGCTTCCTTCTCGATCACCATTCTGGCGTAGTTCATCGGCATCCCCTCAGCGCGCGGCCGAAGGGACCGCGATTTCGTGTCCCGTGTTAGCTGGTGCGCCGCCCGCTCCGCAAGCACTGGCGCGAGGTCTGGTCCATCGGAATCCCCGGCTGCCAGCCTGTGGCTGCCGCCGGGTTACCGCACGCCGATTGCGGCCGTCAGCCCGCCATCCGCCCTGTAGTCGGCGCCCGTGCAGAAGCCGGCTTTGTCGGAGCACAGGAAGGCGATCAGCTCCGCCAGTTCTTCCGGCTCGCCGATCCGCCCGATCGGGTGAGCGTCGCCGAAGCGCTGGAAAGCCGCCTCGATGTCGACGTCTTCGCCGTCCGAAACCCGCGCCGCATTGGCGAGGATCGGCGTTCGCACCGAACCGGGGCTGACGGAGTTCACGCGAATGCCGGCACGCGCATGGTCGAGCGCCATGGCGCGGGTCAGCGCGTGGATCGCGCCCTTGGTGGTCGTATAGGCGGCGACGTTCTGCTGCGAGGCGAAACCCTGCACGGACGAGACGTTGACGATCGCGCCGCCGCCACGTTTGACCATCTCGGGTATGCCGAAATGCGCGGTGAGGTAGATCGAGCCGACATTGACGGCCATGGCGCGGTTCCAGGTCTCGAACGGCGTGTCGAGCACGGTTCCGTAGGGATGCACGGCGGCGGCGTTGACGATGATGTCCAGGCCCCCGAAGCGCTGCACGCCATGCACCACGGCTTCTTGAACCGCATCCGGCACGGAGACGTCGACATGGAGCACCAGCACCTCGAATTTTGCCGCATCGAACGCATCCTGCATCGCCGCATTGGCACTCCGGTCGATGCCGCAGGCGATGATCGCCGCTCCGCCGGCCGCCAGTCTTTTCGCCGTTGCCAGACCTATGCCGGTCGTACCGGTGACCAGCGCTACCTTGCCCTCGAATTCACGCATGGAATCCCCTCCGTTTGATCGGCATTTCTCTACCATGCCGGCCGCACTCGTCACCTCCCCCTGGCATATCGACTGGAAGGCGAAAGCCGGATTTCATGGGGATACGATTCGGCGGGGAGGAAAAGATGGCAATCGAACTGAAGAAGATCGCGATACCCGATTTCGGCCCGCTCGGCAGCCAGCCACAAGTGCCGGCGCCTACCTATGAGGCGCGGGTGAAGGCAACCTACGAACGGGCCGGCTGCGACTGGCTGGCCGTCTATGCCGACCGCGAGCATTTCGGCAACATCGTCTTCCTCAGCGGCTTCGAGCCGCGTTTCGAGGAGGCGTTCCTGCTGCTCGGCCCGAAGGGCGAGCGCGTGCTGCTGACCGGCAATGAATCGGAAAGTTATGCGCCGCTTGCCGGCTTGCCAGGTCTGACCGTGCTCGTCGCCCAGTCGCTGAGCCTGATGGGACAGGATCGCACCATCCATCCGCGGCTCGCCGACAGGCTGCGCGACGCCGGGATACGAACCGGCGACAGCGTAGGGCTGGTCGGCTGGAAATATCTCGAGCCAGAGGAAGATGACGAGCCGCACGGCGCCTTTTTCGTGCCGGCCGTCCATGTCCGCATGTTCGAACGCCTTGTCGGCTCAGCGGGGGCGGTCCGCGACGTCACGCCGGTTCTGATGCATCCCGAAACGGGCCTGCGCGCCGTCATCGACGCCGACCAGATCGCCGCCTTCGAATGGGCCTCGACCCGCGTCTCGCTGGCGCTCTGGCGCATCGTCTCCGGCGTGCGCGAGGGCGACGACGAATTCACCGCCGCGGCGCGCATGAACTATGCCGGCGATCCGCTCAACGTCCACACCATGCTGTCGTCGGCCGGCCCCGGCGAGACGGTGATCGGCCTGCGCAGCCCGATCGGCCGAAAACTGTCGCGTGGCGACGGCGTCACCACGGCAATCGGCTATTGGGGCGCCTTGTCGTCGCGCGCCGGCCTGTTCGACACCGGCAACGATGCCTTCCTGAAGACCGCCTCCGCCTATTTCGAGGGGCTGCTGGCCTGGTACGAGACCGCCGACATCGGCGTCACCGGTGGTGCGCTGCACGAGGCGGTCGTCGGCAAGTTGTCGGAAGGCGGGCTACGCTCCGCCCTCAATCCGGGCCATCTCACCGGCCACGAGGAATGGATGAACAGCCCGGTGCGGCCGGCTTCTACCGAAAAGCTGGCATCCGGCATGCCGTTCCAGGTCGATGTGATCCCGGTGCCGATGCCCGACGGCTGGACGCTGAACTGCGAGGATCCGGTCACCTTTGCCGATCAGGCATTGCGCGACGAACTGAAATCGCATCATCCGGAGTGTTTTGCCCGCATCGAAAAGCGTCGCGCTTTCATGCGCGACGAACTCGGCGTCGCGGTCAGGGAAAGCATCCTGCCGCTGTCCTCGACGCCGCTCTGCCTGCCGCCATTCTGGTTGAGGGCGGACCATCTTCTCGCGCGCGGTTAGCCGGTCGCACAGAGGTTTTCGAACCGGTTGGGAGCTCGTTACGCCGTTCGCGGGACGCCATCGCGCAAGGGGAGTGCGGAGGTTTGCCCGCGGGCTGCATGATGCGTCCTGCGTGCCATCCGCTAGTATTCGAGGGCCGGATGCAGACCAAACTGTCGGTCGGCCGTCGCGTTGCTGGACGCAGCCTCTATATCTTCCAGGGGTTGTGCCAAGTTGCAACTCGTGACATGGAACAAAAGCCGTGCCACAATTTGTACTCAATTTGTCCGCCAATAGCCTCTTCTTGATGCAGGAAGGGACGCCCGCATATGAGGGAGCCGCTTGAAATGGCAACGATCGCGCTTGTCGACGACGACCGCAACATCCTGACTTCGGTGTCGATCGCACTGGAATCGGAAGGCTATCGCGTCGAGACCTATACGGATGGAGCCTCCGCGCTTGAGGGATTCGCGGCGCGTCCGCCGAACCTCGCCATCCTCGACATCAAGATGCCGCGCATGGACGGCATGGAATTGCTGCGCCGGCTGCGCCAGAAGACCGACCTGCCGGTGATCTTCCTGACCTCCAAGGACGACGAGATCGACGAACTCTTCGGGTTGAAGATGGGCGCCGACGACTTCATCAGGAAGCCGTTCTCGCAGCGGCTCCTGGTCGAGCGCGTGCGCGCCGTCCTGCGCCGCGCCAGCGCCCGCGAAGCCGCTGCCAAGACGCCCAGCCAGCAGGCGAAATCGCTGGAGCGCGGCCAGCTCGTCATGGACCAGGAGCGCCACACCTGCACCTGGAAGGGCGAGCCGGTGACGCTCACCGTCACCGAGTTCCTGATCCTGCATTCGCTCGCCCAGCGGCCGGGTGTCGTCAAGAGTCGTGACGCGCTGATGGATTCGGCCTATGATGAGCAGGTTTATGTCGACGATCGTACCATCGACAGCCACATCAAGCGGCTTCGCAAGAAGTTCAAGGCTGTCGACGACGACTTCGAGATGATCGAGACGCTCTACGGCGTGGGCTACCGCTTCCGCGAGGCCTGAGCCGGCAGGACCGGTACAGGATGGCGATAGACTTGCAGCTTGAGAAGCCGGCGGTCGCTGTAAAGCGGCCGCGCGGTTTTTTGGCGAAGGCGCTCGGTGTGGTGACGGTGCCGATGCGCCGTTTCCTCGGCCATCACATCTTCTCCAGCCTGACGCGCCGCATTCTTTTCCTCAACCTTGCCGGCCTGGCCGTGCTGGTTGCCGGCATCCTCTATCTCAACACGTTCCGCGACGGGCTGATCGACGCCCGCGTCGAAAGCCTGATGACGCAGGGCGAGATCATTGCCGGCGCCGTTTCTTCCTCCGCCACGGTGGAGACCGATTCGATCTCGATAGATCCGGAAAAACTGCTGGAGCTGCAGGCCGGCGAAAGCCTCGGCCCCGGCAGCGACCAGCTCGACAATCTGGATTTCCCGATCAATCCCGAGCGCGTCGCACCGCTGCTCAAGCGGCTGATCTCGCCGACCCGCACCCGCGCCCGCATCTACGACCGCGACGCCAACCTGCTGCTGGATTCGCGCCATCTCTATTCGCGCGGCCAGATCCTGCGTTACGACCTGCCGCCGGTCGACGATGAGGAGCCCGGGATTGCCGACCGCATCGAAAAGTTCATCTTCGACCTTTTTCGCGATTCCGAACTGCCGATCTACCGCGAGCAGCCCGGCGGCAACGGCGCAGCCTATCCTGAGGTCATGAACGCCCTGACCGGCAGCCCGTCGACCGTGGTGCGGGTCAGCGAGAAGGGCGAGGAAATCGTCTCGGTCGCCGTGCCCATCCAGCGTTTTCGCGCCGTGCTGGGCGTGCTGATGCTGTCGACGGAGGGCGGCGACATCGACAAGATCGTCTCGGCCGAGCGCAAGGCCATCCTGCGTGTCTTCGGCGTCGCGGCGCTGGTCATGGCTATACTTTCGATGCTGCTGGCCTCAACCATCGCCAATCCGCTGCGCCGGCTCTCGGCGGCGGCGGTGCGGGTGCGCCGCGGCGTCAAGAGCCGCGAGGAGATCCCGGATTTCTCGGATCGCCAGGACGAGATCGGCAATCTGTCGGTAGCCGTGCGTGGTATGACCAACGCGCTCTATGCGCGCATCGAGGCGATCGAGAGCTTTGCCGCCGACGTGGCGCACGAGTTGAAGAACCCGCTGACCTCGCTGCGAAGTGCCGTGGAAACCTTGCCGATTGCCAAGAACGAAGCCTCGCGCAGCCGGCTGATGGAGATCATCCAGCACGATGTGCGCCGCCTGGATCGCCTCATCACCGACATTTCCGACGCTTCGCGCCTCGACGCCGAACTTGCCCGCGAGGATGCGACGCGGGTGGACCTGAAGAAGCTGGTGTCCGATCTCGTCTCAGTGGCGCAGGAGGCAACGCGGCACAAGCGCAAGGTTGCGATCGAATTCAAGGCGGCCAAGCTGCCGCAGGGCGTGAAGAGCTATCACGTCATGGGCCACGATCTGCGGCTTGGGCAGGTCATCACCAATCTGGTCGAGAACGCCCGCTCGTTCGTGCCGGAGGAGCGGGGCCATATCACGGTCACCCTGTCTCGCGCCGGCAAATTCAACGTCGTCACCGTCGACGACAACGGCCCCGGCATCCGCCCGGACGCCATCGACCGCATCTTCGAGCGGTTCTACACGGACCGCCCCTCCGCCGAGGCTTTCGGCCAGAATTCCGGCCTCGGCCTGTCGATCAGCCGCCAGATCGCCGAGGCGCATGGCGGCCGCCTGACCGCCGAAAACATCCCCGGCACCAAGCCGGGCGACGTCAGGGGTGCGCGGTTCGTCATGACCCTGCCGGCCGAAGGATAGGTCGTTCGCCATATCGATGATCGTGGCGCCCCTCCCAAACCTCCATGCCACCGCAGTGGTTGTCGGTGATCGCGGTATCCTCATCCGCGGCGCATCCGGTTCCGGCAAGACGACGCTGGCGCTGGCGCTGATCGCGGCCGCCCGCACGGCCGGCCGCCACGCCGCCCTGCTGGCCGACGACCAGGTGCTGCTGTCGGCGCGGGAAGGCCGCCTCATTTGCCTAGCGCCACCGTCGATCACCGGTCTTGTCGAGGTGCGGGGGATCACACCGCAGCGCCTCGTCCACGAAGGCTCGGCGGTGATCGACCTCGTGGTCACCCTGGTCGAGGAAAGCGATGCTCCCCGCTATTCGGAACCGGTATGGTGCGAAATGGGTGGTTGCCGGCTGCCGGAACTCGTGCTTGCATCACGTGGTGTCAACAGTACTCTGCCGGCGTTGGCTTCGGTGCTTTTGCTGCCGCCGTTCGACCGAAACCCCGTGAACAAAGCCGCATCTGCGGCAAAATGGCATACCGCACTGCACTTTTGGGCTTGTCAATGACCGTTCGCTGGAGAAGATGTCGCTCCCGCCCGGGTGTAGGCGAGCGGCAGGGATTGTAGACGATATGCGTGAACTGCCGATGACGGGAGTCAAGACGGAATGATCGGACTCGTGCTGGTTACGCACGGTCGGTTGGCGGAAGAATTCCGCAATGCTGTCGAACACGTCGTCGGAGCGCAGCAAAGCTTCGAAACGGTTTCGATCGGCGCCGACGACGACATGGAACAGCGTCGCAAGGATATCGTCGATGCGGTTGCCCGCACCGACACCGGCGCCGGCGTCATCGTCCTGACCGACATGTTCGGCGGAACGCCCTCCAATCTTGCCATCTCGGTCATGGAGCCGGGCCGCATCGAGGTCATCGCCGGCGTCAACCTGCCCATGCTGATAAAGCTCTCCAGTGCGCGCAAGGCCGACGACATGGCCAAGGCGCTGGAGCTGGCGCAGCTTGCCGGCCGCAAATACATCAACGTCGCAAGCCAGATGCTGAGTGGCAAATGAGCATAGGAGCGGTTGTGACCGGAGGGCCGATCAGCCGCGAACTTCTCATCGTCAACCAGCGTGGGCTTCATGCTCGCGCCTCGGCCAAGTTCGTCCAGCTTGCCGCCGGCTTCAACGCCTCCATCGAGGTCGAGAGGGACGGCGTCACGGTCGGCGGAACCTCCATCATGGGCCTGATGATGCTCGCCGCCAGCCCCGGCTGCTGCATCACGGTGACCGCGAGCGGCCCGGAAGCCGCCGAAGCGGTCGACGCGCTCGCCAAGCTCGTTTCCGAAAAATTCGGCGAAGAAGCGTGAGCGCGTTGCGCGTGCAACATATGCACGAATAAAGATTTCTTTATATCCCATTGTCGGCTTACTGGCTTTCTGCTAGTCAGGCGCCCCATCAGGCCCGTTTCGGCACCGTGCCCGGGCCATTTCTGACCGGAGCGCTGACTATGGCGGACAAGAAGGACTACAAGGTCGCCGACCTTGCCCTGGCGGACTGGGGCCGCAAGGAAATCGAGATCGCGGAAACCGAGATGCCGGGCCTGATGGCCTGTCGCGAGGAATTCGGCGACAAGCAGCCGCTCAAGGGCGCGCGCATCACCGGCTCGCTGCACATGACCATCCAGACGGCGGTGCTGATCGAGACGCTGAAGGCGCTCGGCGCCGAGATCCGCTGGGCGTCGTGCAACATCTTCTCGACCCAGGACCATGCCGCCGCCGCGATCGCCGCCTCCGGCGTTCCGGTGTTCGCCGTCAAGGGCGAGACGCTGGAGGACTATTGGGACTACACCGACAAGATTTTCCAGTGGGCCGATGGCGGCCTGACGAACATGATCCTCGACGATGGCGGCGACGCCACCATGTACATCCTGGTCGGCGCGCGCGCCGAGGCGGGCGAGGACGTTCTCTCCAATCCGCAGAGCGAGGAAGAGGAATATTTCGTCGCGCAGATCAAGAAGCGGCTGAAGGCCTCTCCTGGCTTCTTCACCAAGCAGCGCGAGGCGATCCGCGGCGTGACGGAAGAGACGACGACGGGCGTCAACCGTCTCTACCAGTTGCAGAAGAAGGGCCTGTTGCCCTTCCCGGCGATCAACGTCAACGACAGCGTCACCAAGTCGAAATTTGACAACAAGTATGGCTGCAAGGAATCGCTGGTCGACGGCATCCGCCGCGGCACCGACGTGATGATGGCCGGCAAGGTCGCGGTGGTCTGCGGCTACGGCGACGTCGGCAAAGGTTCGGCCGCTTCCCTGAAGGGTGCCGGCGCCCGCGTAAAAGTGACGGAAGTCGACCCGATCTGCGCGCTGCAGGCCGCCATGGACGGTTTTGAGGTGGTCACGCTCGAGGATGCCGCGCCAACCGCCGACATCGTCATCACCACCACGGGCAACAAGGATGTGGTCACGCTCGACCATATGCGCATGCTCAAGGACATGGCGATCGTCGGCAACATCGGCCACTTCGACAATGAGATCCAGGTCGCCGCGTTGCGCAACCTGAAATGGACCAATGTGAAGCCGCAGGTCGACCTCATCTCGTTCCCGAACGGCAAGCGCATGATCCTGCTTTCGGAGGGCCGCCTGCTCAATCTCGGCAACGCCACCGGGCATCCGAGCTTCGTGATGTCGGCGTCCTTCACCAACCAGGTGCTGGCCCAGATGGAGCTGTTCACCAAGCCCGGCCAGTATGAAAACAAGGTCTATGTGCTGCCGAAGCACCTGGACGAAAAGGTCGCCCGGCTTCACCTCGACAAGCTCGGCGCGCGCCTGACCGAGCTCAGCGGCGAGCAGGCCGCCTATATTGGTGTGACGACGCAGGGGCCGTTCAAGCCTGAACACTACAGGTACTGATTTCCGTTAACCAATACACAAGATATTGAGCCGGGCGATTGACTTTTCGCCCGGCTTTGTTTTTGGGCGGAAGCCTTCTTCACGTCGATTCGACGACCCTGTATGTTGATCATGATTCGCGACGCTTACGGTCATTCTGGCCGTCGAACCGAGAGGCGGGTTCGGGGCGACGGGCGGCGGAGAGGAACAGGAAATGCAGGGGGAAAACCCGCGTCTCGCGGGGAGGCCCGGAACGGGCCTGTCGTGCGATTCGGAGACTGACGGCGCACCGCGGCGGCGGGGCCGGTTCCGTCTCGGCCGGGTGCTTCCGACGCTGCTCGGCGCCACCGCGATGTCGGCGGCGCTGCCCCTCGTGCCGGCTCTCGCGCAGTCGCGGGGCATGGCCTTCTCCGTCAACACCGTCGAAGTCATCCAGCTCGCGGTGTTCGCCGGCATCATCGGCGCGGCGCTGATCTCGGCCATCGTGATGATCCGCGAGCGCACCCGTACCGCAGCCGAGAACCTCGAACTGCGCGCCCGCGTTGCCGATCTGAACGCCTCCGTGCAGCGCTCCGACGCCTTGCTCAACCTGCGCGACCAGCGGCTCGTCGTCTGGGCGAGCGACCGCCAGAAGGCCGACCTCGTCGGCGCGCTGCCCACCGATACGGGTGCGCCCGACGACCGCTCCGCTTTCCTCGCCTTCGGGCGCTGGCTGATGCCGCGCTCCGCTGCCGCGCTCGACCATGCGATCGCCGCGTTGCGCGAGAAGGCGGTTCCCTTCGATCTCACCGCCGAGACCAACACCGGTGTGCCGCTCGAAGTGCAGGGGCGCAAGACCGCCTCGCATGTCATCGTCCGCTTCACCAGCCTGTCGGAGAACCTGCGCGTGCAGGCCCGGCTTCGGCTGGAGAACCAGCGCCTCGCCGCCGATTACGACATCATGATCGGTCTGCTTGACGCGCTGAAGATGCCGTTCTGGCTGCGCTCCGCCGATGGCCGGCTGAAATGGGTGAACCGCGCCTATGCGGAGGCGGTCGAGAGCCCGAGCGGCGGCGATGCGGCGCGCGACAACAAGGAGTTCCTCGGCACGATCACCCGCGAATCCATCGCCGCGCATCATCAGAAGGACCGCGTCTTCGACCAGACGGTCTCGACCGTCGTCGCCGGCGACCGCCGCATCTTCGCCGTCACGGACTTCTCCGCCGGGGAAGGTTCGGCCGGCCTTGCGGCCGACATCAGCGCCATGCAGACCGTCCGCGAGGAGTTCGAGCGCATGGCGCGCAGCCATGCCGACACGCTCGACCAGCTAACGACGGCCGTCGCCATTTTCGACACCAAGGAGAAGCTGCGTTTCTTCAACCAGGCGTTCCAGAAGCTCTGGAATCTCGAAACCAACTTCCTCGAAAGCGCGCCGGACAACGCGCTGCTGCTCGACCGGCTGCGCAGCGACGGCAAGATCGCCGAGCAGCCCGAATGGCGGCGCTGGAAGGAGAACCTGCTCGACGCCTACCGCGCCGTCGAATCGCAGGAGCATTGGTGGCACCTTCCCGACGGCCGCACCGTGCGCGTCGTCGCCAATCCGCAGCGCAATGGCGGCGTCACCTGGATATTCGAGAACCTCACCGAGCGCATGAACCTCGAAAGCCGCTACAACACGGCGGTTCGCGTGCAGGGCGAGACGCTCGACAATCTGGCCGAGGGCGTCGCCGTGTTCGGGCCTGACGGCCGCATCCGGCTTGCCAATCCCGCTTTCACCGCGCTGTGGAAGCTGCCGCCCGACATCGTCGCGCAGAAGATGCACATCTCCGCCATCCAGCTCTGGTGCGACGCGCTGGCCGTCGACAGCCCGTGGCGCGACTTCGCCGCCGCCGTCACCGGCTTCGATGACGAGCGCCGCAACCGTCACGGCCAGGCCGAGCTGAAGAGCGGCGTCGTGCTGCGCTATGCCATCATCCACCTGCCCAACGGCCAGGTGATGATGACCTTCGTGGACGTCACCGACAGCGTGAATGTCGAGCGCGCGCTGCTCGACAAGAACGACGCGCTGCAGAGGGCCGACCAGCTCAAGAACGACTTCGTCCAGCACGTCTCCTACGAACTGCGATCGCCGCTCACCAACATCATCGGCTTCACCGAGCTGCTGTCGCTGCCCGCCACCGGGCCGCTGTCGCCGCGCCAGCGCGAATATGTCGGCCACATCGGCTCCTCCTCGGCCGTGTTGCTGACGGTCGTCAACGACATCCTCGACCTCGCCACCGTCGACGCCGGCATCATGGAGCTGGAGATCTCCGAGGTGCGCATCGACCGCACCGTCGCCGCCGCCGCCGACTTCATCGCCGACCGGCTGGAGGAACACTCCATCAAGCTGGAGATCGACACGTCGCGCGCGCCCGCAAGCTTCCACGGCGACGAGACGCGTATCCGCCAGATCCTGTACAATCTGCTCAGCAATGCCGTGAACTACGCACCGGAGGCCAGCACCATCACGCTCGCCTGCCGCCGTCTCGACACCGGAGTCGAGTTTTCCGTGCATGACGACGGCCCCGGCATGGCGCCGGAAATCCTCGACTCGGTGTTCCGCCGCTTCGAGCCGCGCATCAATGGCGGCCGCCGGCGCGGCGCGGGCCTCGGCCTGTCGATCGTCAAGAGTTTCGTCGAGCTGCATGGCGGCAGCGTCCGCATCGACACGGGCGCCGGGACAGGCACCACGGTGGTGTGCCTGTTCCCTTTCGTCCCTTCGGGCGTCCGCGCCGCGGCTGAATAATGGCCGCCGCCATGCTCGAACGGTTCCTGCCGGACGAAGCCGCGACCGCGCGGCTGGGAGAGGATCTGGCGCTCGCCTTGCGCCCCGGCGATGTGCTGGCGCTGTCCGGCGATCTCGGCGCCGGCAAGACCGCGCTTGCCCGCGCGCTGGTCCGCGCCAATGCCGGCGATCCAGGCCTCGAAGTGCCGAGCCCCACTTTCACCCTCGTCCAGTCCTATGACGGCCGCGTATCCATCGCCCATTTCGATCTCTATCGTCTCTCTTCGCCCTCCGAACTCGACGAACTGGGCCTCGACGAGGCTTTGGCCGAGGGCGTGGCTGTCGTGGAATGGCCGGACCGCGCCGGCGAACGCTTGCCGATGACAGCGACATCGGTGGCGCTTTCGCATGAAGGGGACGGCCGCCGGGCCGTGATCTCCGGCGCCGACCGGGCCTTCGGCCGTGTGGCCAGATCGCTGGCGATCCGCGATTTCCTGCAACAGGCCGGCATTGGCGATGCCATGCGCGTTCCTTTCCCCGGCGACGCCTCGGCGCGCGCCTATGAGACGATACACGCCGAAAACCAGCCGCCGCGCGTGCTGATGAATTCGCCGCGCCTCGTCCTCGGCCCGCCGGTGAAGGATGGAAAACCCTACGCCGTCATCGCCCACACCGCGCAGACGGTTGCCGCTTTCGTCGCCATGGCTGGCGCGCTGCGCCGGCGCGGCATCGCGGCGCCCGAGGTTCTGGCAGCCGATCTCGATGCCGGACTGCTGTTGCTCGAACATCTGGGCGACGGTCCTTTTCTCGACCGGGAAGGCCGTCCCCTCCACGAACGGTACGCTGCCGCGGCGGAGCTGCTGGCAGGCCTGCATAGCGAGCCGTTCCCCGAAACACTCGAAGTCGCACCCGGCATCGTCCACGACGTGCCGCCTTTCGACCGTGACGCGCTGATGATCGAGGTCGAGCTGCTGCTCGACTGGTATGTCCCCTGGAAGACGGGCCATCCGGCCGATGCCGGCCTGCGCAACGCCTTCGCCGACGCCTGGAACACGGTTTTCGACCGCCTCGAACGGACCGAGCCCGGCATCGTGCTGCGCGATTTCCATTCGCCCAACATCGTCTGGCGTGCCGGGCGTTCCGGCTCCGACCGGCTGGGCATCCTCGACTTCCAGGACGCCATGACCGGTCCGTCCGCCTATGACGTCGCCTCGCTGGCGATGGACGCCCGCGTCACCGTGCCGGAAGAGATCGAACGCTCGACTGTCGCCGCCTATGTCGCTGCACGTCATGCCGCTGGCGGCGGCTTCGACGAGCGGAAATTCCGCGAGGCCTATGCCATCACCGCGGCGCAGCGGAACACCAAGATCCTCGGCATCTTCGTGCGGCTGGACCGACGCGACGGCAAGCCGGCCTATCTGAAACATCTGCCCCGCATCCGCGCCTATCTGCGCCGCGCGCTGGTCCACCCGGCGCTGGCCCCGGTCGCGGCGCTCTACGAGGCGCATGGCCTGCTCGCGGAGGACGAATGAGCGGATCGCCAAAAACCGCCATGGTGCTCGCCGCCGGGCTCGGCGTGCGCATGCGGCCGATCACCGATACGATCCCGAAACCGCTGGTGAAAGTCGCCGGCAAGTCGCTGCTCGACTGGGGGCTGGACAGCCTGGCCGGCGCCGGAGTCGAGACGGCCGTCGTCAACGTCCACTATTTGCCGGACCAGATCGTCGACCATGTCGCGTCGCGGAAAATGCCCAGGATCATCATCTCCGACGAGCGCGCCGCGCTGCTCGATTCGGCAGGCGGCATCGTCAAGGCGCTGCCCGATCTGGGGGACGACGCCTTTTTCATCCTCAATGCCGACACGTTCTGGATCGACCGCGGAACGCCGAACCTGACGCGCCTGGCCGAAGAATGGGATCCGGCGCGGATGGATATCCTGGTCATGCTGTCCGACCTGGACTCGGCGACCGGCCACAGCGGCGGCGTCGATTTCCTGCGCGACGCCGATGGACGGCTACGCCGCGCCGCTGGGGCAGCTTCCGGTTTCATCTATGCCGGCGCGGCGATCATCCACCCGCGACTCTTTGCCGGCAAACCGGTCGAGAAATCCTCGCTCAACCGCTATTTCGACGAGGCGATTTCAGCCGGCCGATTGTTCGGCTTGCCGTTGGAGGGAAGCTGGATCACCGTCGGTACGCCGGACGCGATTGCGCCTGCGGAAGCGGCGGTGAGGAAGGCGCTTCCGGGTCTTCCATGATATATGGCAGCGATCTGAGATCGTAGCTCGCCGGTTTGACCTGTCCATGCCCTACGTTGCCCCCCTCTGTCCTGCCGGACATCTCCCCCTCAAGGGGGGAGATTGGCCGGCCGCTTTGCCACAGCCAATCTCCCCCCTTGAGGGGGAGATGTCCGGCAGGACAGAGGGGGGCAACGTAGGGCATCAACTGACGCGATTTGCCAGCCTTGCCAAAAGCTGCGCGCCATGACTCTCCGCTCCATCCCCCGCGTCCTCTCCATCCCGCCCGGCGTGCTGTTCCTGCCGGCGCTGGCCGAAGCATTGGTCGAAGGCCGCCTCATCCCCGATTTCCAGCCCGGCGCCGATCCGCTGGCGCTGGCCGACGTCACCATCTATGTGCCGACCCGCCGCGCCGCGCGCGAGCTTCGCACGGTCTTCGTCGATCAGGCCCGTGGCGGCTCGGCGATCCTTCCCACGGTGCGCCCACTCGGCGAGTTCGACGAGGATGGTGCTTCCTTCTTTGCGGACGAGCCCGCCGCGCTCGATCTCGCCCCTCCGATTTCGTCCGTCGACCGCCTGCTGCTGCTCGCGCCGCTGGTGCAGCGGTGGAAGAAGAACCTTCCGGCCCATGTCGCCGCGAAGTTCGAGGAAGAGGTCGTCGTGCCGGCCTCCGCCGCCGACTCGATCTGGCTGGCGCGCGATCTGGCCGCGCTTATCGACGAGGTCGAGACGGAGCACGCCGAGTGGTCGAAGCTTGCCGGGCTGGTCGGGGGCGAACTTGCCGGCTGGTGGCAGGTGACGCTGGAATTCCTCGCCATCGTCACCGCGCACTGGCCGGATATTCTGGCCAGCCGCCAAAACTCCAATCCGGCCGCACATCGCAACGCACTCATTCTCGCCGAGGCGGCACGGCTGAGGACACATCCGCCGGCCGGCCCGGTCATCGCCGCCGGTTCCACGGGCTCCATCCCCGCCACCGCCGAACTGCTTGCCGCCATCGCCCGCCTGCCGCGGGGCGCGGTCGTTCTGCCGGGCCTCGATACGGCGATGGACGATGAATCCTGGGGTGTGCTGGCCGGTCCCGCGCCGGAGCCGGCGGTTCTCGGCCATCCGCAGTTCGGCCTCGCCAAGCTGCTGCGCCGCATCGGAGTCCTGCGCGCCGATGTCGAGGAGATCGCTGTCGCGTCCCCCACTCTCGCATGGCGCGGCAGGGTCGCTGGCGAGGCGTTTCGACCGGCCAGCACAACCGACGCCTGGGCTGAGCGGCGCGCAGGCATCGCCGAGGCCGAGATTGCCGCGGCCTTTTCCGGCGTGACGCTGGTCGAGGCCGCCAACGAACGCGACGAGGCGGTGGCGATCGCCATAGCCTTGCGCCGCGCCGTCGAGGCGCCCGACCGAAGCGCGGCTCTTGTCACCGGCGACCGCGATCTCGCGCGCCGTGTCTCGGCCGAACTGCTGCGGTTCGGCATTCGCGCCGACGATTCCGGCGGCACGCCACTGTCGGGCACGCCGCCCGCCGCTCTGCTGGTGCTGATGCTGCGTGCCGTCTTCCAGCCCGGCGATCCGATTCCTGTTCTGGCGCTGCTGAAGCATCCGTTGCTGTCGCTCGGTCTTGGCCGCCAAAAGGTGCGCCGCGCCGCCGAAATCATCGAGCTCGTCGCCTTGCGCGGCGGTTACGGCCGCCCCGACATTTCCGGGCTCGCCGAACTGTTCGACCTGCGCCTGGCCGAGCTCGCGGGCGACCGGCGCGCGCCGTTCTGGTCCACACGCATCTCGGCCGCCGACATCGAAAGCGGCCGTGCCGTGGCTGCCGCGCTGAAGCTGGCATTGGCGCCGCTCGTTGAAAAGATCGGCGGCGACGAGATCCAGCTTTCCGAGATCGTGCTGGCTTCCGTCACGGCGCTGGAAAACCTCGGGCGCAACGAAGATGGCGGGCTGGACGCGCTTTATGCCGGCGATGCCGGCGAGAAGCTGGCGGAGTTCCTGCGCGGGCTGGTGTCGGCCGACGCCGCCTTCCCGTTCTCGCCGCGCGAGTGGCCGGATGTCTTCGACGCGCTGATCGGCCCGGAAGTGGTCAAGCCGGCTTTGGGTTCGGACAGCCGTGTCTGGATCCTGGGCGCGCTCGAAGCCCGGCTTCTGTCGCCGCATACGCTGGTGGTCGGCGGCCTGAACGAGGGCGTCTGGCCGCGCAAGGCGGTGTCCGACCGGTTCATGTCGCGGGTCATGAAGGCCGGGCTGGATCTCGAGCCGCCGGAGCGCCGCATTGGCCAGTCCGCGCATGATTTCCAGATGGCGCTCGGTGTCGAAAATCTCATACTCACCCGCTCGGCCCGTTCGGGTGCCGCGCCCGCCGTCGCCTCGCGCTGGCTGCAGCGCATCCTCACCTTTGTGGGAACGGACGAAGCGGCGCGGCTCAAGGCACGCGGCGCCGACCTGCTTGCCTGGGCGCGCATGCTGGATGTCCGGCAGGAGGACGAGCTTGCGGCGCGGCCCAATCCGAAGCCGCCGGTCGAGGTCAGGCCGAAGCATTTCTCGGTCACCGAGATCGAGACGCTGCGGCGAGATCCCTATGCGATCTATGCCCGCCGTATTCTCGACCTTTTCGCGATCGATCCGCTGGTACGCGACCCCGGCGCCGCCGAGCGCGGCACGTTGTTCCACGAGATCCTGCATCGCTTTTCCGCGTCCGGCGTCGATCCCACGACGCCACAGGCGTTCAAGACCCTTTTCTCCGCCGGCCAGGAATGTTTTGGCGAATTCGCGCTGCCGGAAGATGTCGCCGCCGTCTGGTGGCCGCGTTTCGAGCGGCTGGCGGTCAACATCATCGAATGGGAGACAAGCCGGGCCGGTTCGGTCGTGTCGCGCCTGCCGGAGGCTCGAGCCGTTCGTACGCCGGTCGGCCGCAGCGGCGTGACGCTGTCCGGCTATGCCGACCGCGTCGATCTGTTGCCGGCAAACATGGTCGACATTCTCGATTACAAGACCGGTTCCTCGCCGTCCAAAATCCAGGCGCATCGGCTGATCGCGCCGCAATTGCCGCTCGAGGCGGCACTGCTCAGGCGCGGCGCCTTTGCCGACATAGGCATGCGCGAGCCGGCCGACCTCGCTTATATCCGGCTGAAGGCCAATGGCGAGGTCGTGCCGGAATCGATCCTGAGCATAAGGGGCAGCGACCGCTCCGCCGCTGATCTCGCCGAGGAATCCTGGGCGCGGCTGGAACGCCTGCTCGACCACTATGCACTGGCCTCGACGGGCTACCGTTCCAGGGCACTGCCGTTCCGCGAGGGCGACACCGACGGCGACTACGATCACCTTGCCAGGGTGCTGGAATGGTCGGCCGGCGGCGAGGATACCGAGGGCGTCGATGGTTGATCGAGGACATCCCCGTTGTCGCTCCTCTCCCCGTCTCTATACGGGGAGAGGATGCCGGCAGGCAGGTGAGGGGCGGGAGCACAGTTGCGCAAGCTGGGCGCCGCCCCTCATCCGACCCTTCGGGTCACCTTCTCCCCGTGTAGAACGGGGAGAAGGGATCGCCGAGGCAGTGCGACCATGAAACGCCGCTACCCCGTTCCCGAAGCGACCCAGCGGCTTCAGTCCGCCGCCTCAGACCCGCGCCATTCCGCCTGGGTGTCGGCCAATGCCGGCTCCGGCAAGACGCATGTGCTGTCGCAGCGTGTCATCCGCCTGCTGCTGGAGGATACCGACCCGTCGCGCATCCTTTGCCTGACCTATACGCGCGCCGCGGCCGCCAACATGTCGAACCGTGTATTCTCGACGCTGTCCGAATGGACGATGCTTTCCGACGAGGCGCTGGCAGAGCGCGTTTCGGCGATGGAGGGTCAAAAGCCCGGCCGTGAAAAGCTCGCGCGTGCCCGCAAACTGTTCGCCCGCGCACTGGAGACGCCGGGCGGCCTGAAGATCCAGACCATCCACGCCTTCTGCGAATCGGTGCTGCACCAGTTCCCGCTGGAAGCCAACATCGCCGCGCATTTCGAGATGCTCGACCCGCTGATGGAGGAGGCGCTGTTCGGCGCGGCCCGCCGCGAGCTGCTGACCGGCGCGATGGGCGCCGACGCGCCGCATCTCAAGGAAGCCTTCGCCTGGGTGCTGGAGCGCGGCGGCGAGGCCGGGCTCGACGCGCTGCTGTCGGAGATCCTGCGCAACCGCGACGGCCTGCGCCGTTTCATCGACGCGGTCGCCGTCGACGATCCGCCCTATGCCGGGCTGTTCGCCGAGTTCGGCTTCGAGCCCGGCGCCACGGCGGCTTCGGTCGCCGAGGCTGCCTGGCCGCTGCCCGGCTTCCCGCCGGCCTATATCGACGCCTTCGCGCAAACCGCGGCAGCGCTGGACGCGCGCCGCGCGCTGGACCGCATCGTGCCCGCCACCCGCTCCGCCATGGCCGAGACCGATCCGGAGCGGCGGCTGTCGATCCTGGCAGAGGGCTTTCTCACCGGCAAGGGCGAGCCCTACGGCCTGACCTGGCTGTTCAGCAAGGCGCTGCTTTCCGGCCTGCCGAAGCTTCCCGACCGCTACCAGGCTGCTTGCGACGCGATCCTGTCCGCCAGCGACCGCCTCGCGCATCTGCGCATGGTGGAAAACACCCGCGCCGCGCTGACCGTCGCCGACTGGCTGATCGCCCGCTACGAGCAGTTGAAGACCGGCCGCGGCTTTCTCGACTTCAACGACCTGATCACCCGCACCGTGCGCCTGCTCGCCCGCCAGGATGCCGGCCCCTGGGTGCTCTACAAGCTCGACAAGGGCATCGACCACATATTGATCGACGAGGCGCAGGACACCAGCCCCGACCAGTGGAGCGTGGTGCGCCGCATCGCCGAGGAATTCTTCGCCGGCGCCGGTGCGCGCGACAAGGTCCGGCGCACGGTGTTCGCCGTCGGCGACGAGAAGCAGTCGATCTATTCCTTCCAGGGCGCCGCGCCCGAAGCCTTCGCCGAAAGCGGTCGCGCCTTCTCCGAGAAGGTGCGCGGCGCTGACGGCAGTTTCGAGCATGTGCGGCTCAACCTCTCCTTCCGCTCCACCGACGACGTGCTCGCCGCCGTCGACCGCGTCTTCGCCGCCGACATCGCGCGGCGCGGCCTCACCTTCGCCGGCGATCCGGTCGAGCACGCCGCCATCCGCGCCGGTGCGCCGGGTTATGTCGAGGTCTGGCCGTCGATCGGCGCCGACACGGTCGAGGAGCCGGACGACTGGAGCGAGGCGATCGACCATGCCACCGCGCCCGCCGTGCGGTTGGCCGAGACGATCGCCAAGACCGTCGGCCACTGGCTGAAGTCTGGCGAAATCATCGAGGGCAGCGGCAAGCGGCTCGGCCCCGGCGACGTGCTCGTGCTGGTGCGCAAGCGCGGCAGTTTCGTCAACGCGCTGGCCAAGAGCCTGAAGGACCGCCACATCCCTGTCGCCGGCGCCGACCGCCTCAGCCTTCCCGCCCACATCGCCGTCCGGGACATGATCGCGCTCGGCCGATTCCTGCTCCAGCCGGAGGACGACCTGTCGCTGGCCGCGGTGCTGAAGAGCCCGGTCTTCGGGCTCTCCGAGGACGCGCTGTTCTCGCTGGCCGCCGGCCGCCCCTCCGGCGTGTCGCTCGCCGAAATTATCGGGAATCGTTCCGCATCCGATTCGATCCTTGCCGGCGTTGCGAAAAGCCTCGACCGCTGGGCGAACGAGGCCGCTTTCCGCCGCCCCTTCGAGTTCTATTCCGGCGTCCTCGGCCGTGACGGCGTTCGCGCAAGGATGATCGCGCGGCTGGGCCAGGAGGCCGGCGACATCCTCGACGAGTTCCTGAATTTTGCGCTGGCGCAGGAGAGGACCGGCCTCCCCGGCCTCGAAACCTTCCTCGCCACGCTCGAATCCGCCGCTCCCGAGATCAAGCGCGAGATGGACCAGACCCGTGACGAGGTCCGCATCATGACGGTCCATGCCGCCAAGGGCCTGGAGGCGCCGGTGGTGTTCCTGGTCGACGGCGGCTCGCAGCCTTTCAGCCCGCAGCATCTGCCGCGGCTCATCCCGTTTGCGCCCAAGGGCGAACTGGCCGGCACGCGCGGCTATCTCTGGCGCGCGCCCGGCGAGACGCCGGCGCGTTTTGCGCGCGGCGTCGAGGCCGACATCGGCACCCGCGCCGACGACGAATACCGTCGCCTGCTCTATGTCGGCATGACGCGCGCCGAGGACCGGCTGATCGTCTGCGGTTTCCATGGCCGCAGGCCGCCGCCGCCCACCACCTGGCATTCGCTGGTCGCCGGCGCACTCGCGGGCGCCCCCGAGGCGGCAGACATCGACCATCCCGTCGCCGGCAAGGTTTTCCGCTTCCGCCTGAACGGCGGCGTCGGTTTTGCGCCGGATCTTTCCGAGGCCGCGGACACGCCGCCGAGTCCGGCCTTCCCCCAAAGCCTGCTTGTGCCCTTGCCGCCGGCAAAGGCCCTGCCGCGCCCGCTGGCGCCGTCCGGCGCAGCCTCGCTGCTGATCGAGGCGGAACCCGCAATCGTCTCCGGCCGCTCGCCGGTGCTGGATGCCGAGGAGGAGCCGGGTTTCGCCGTGGCGCGTGGCGTCGTGCTGCACAGGCTGCTGCAGGTGCTGCCCTCTCTCGCCGCGGACGAGCGCGAGCCGGCCGCCCTCCGCTATCTCGCCCGCGCCGCCGCCGATTGGCCCGGGCACGAACGCGACGGCGCACTGGCCTCGGTCCTGGCCATCCTCGACGCGGACCGCTTCCGGCCGCTGTTTTCGCCCGGTTCGCGGGCGGAGGTCGCGCTGATGGGCCATATCGAGGTGCGGGGAGAAAGGCGCGCCGTCTCCGGCAAGATCGATCGGCTGGCGGTGACCGAAACCGAGGTGCTGATCGTCGATTACAAGACCAACCGGCCGGCCCCGCAGGCGCTGGCCGCCGTGCCCCCGGCCTATGTCGCGCAGCTGGCGCTCTACCGCGCGCTGCTTCAGCCGGTCTATCCGGGCAGGACCGTCTCGGCGGCGCTGCTCTTCACCGAGGCGCCGCGGCTCGTCCCGCTGCCGCCGCAGGCCATGGACGAGGCTCTTGTTCGACTCACCAAGGCGTGAAACAACCGGTGCTTGACTGGCAGCATCCCAGCCACCACATCTAGCGCGACTTCGAACCCGAAAGGATTTTCCGTATGGCCACCGTCAAGGTCGACAAGAACAATTTCAAGGCCGACGTCCTCGACGCCAGCGCGCCCGTCGTCGTCGATTTCTGGGCCGAATGGTGCGGCCCGTGCAAGATGATCGGCCCGTCGCTGGAGGAGATTTCGACCGAGCTCGCCGGCAAGGTGAAGATCGCAAAACTCAACATCGACGAGAATCCGGAGCTTGCCGCCCAGTTCGGCGTGCGCTCCATACCCACGCTGATGATCTTCAAGGGCGGCGAAGTGGCAGACATGAAGGTCGGCGCCCTGCCGAAGACTGCGCTGTCGCATTGGATCAACGGCGCCGTCGCCTGAGCCGAACCCCTTCTCTGCATGTGAATCAGCCCGGCCAAGTGCCGGGCTTTTTTGTGCCTGCCGGCGCGCCGAACCATGGCGCGTAGCGTTCGCGTTTGCCCAATTGACGCCACAATCGGTTCGGCGCAGTAGCGAAATTAGGCTCGTCCGCGGCACGAGAGTCATCCCAGCGGCCGCTGACTCTGACCGTGCGTGTCGCCCCTCATCCGCCTGCCGGCACCTTCTCCCCGTGAAGGACGGGGAGAAGGGACGAACGGCAAGGTGGCTGGCAGGCGGGTGAGGGGCGGCGCCAAAGGTCAATCGGTTGCAGGAGTTTGGGTGCCACAAAAGCGGGCAGGAAACGTCATTTTCGGGCACCTCCGCTGCAACCGCCGAAGCCACGAAAAAAGTGGCTCGGGCAAGCCGTTGGCGGGAAGGATTCGCAAGCGAATATCGTTGGTTAGCATGAAGTCGGTTCGACGCCCGAGAGACGAAGTCCTTGTGCCAGGGCCATGTTCCGAAGTTGATATGGGGGTCAACGAATGCTTATCTGGTCCTAGCCGAAGTTTATTTTTGAACGTTTCCCCAAATTTGGTCTTGCCGAGCGTTGTGGAAATGACGTAACGTAAAAAGAAAAACTCTAGTCATTCTTAAAAGTTATTCACCTCCAGCGCGATCCGGAGATCACTTTGTTGCGTGATCTTCGAACCGATTGGACCGGGGCCATCTGAAACATCCGGGATCTGGATGCGAGCAATCTCGTCCGGGGCTTGGATTTGTAGTCTCGTGACGGTTGCCGTCAGCGCGACGATTGCATGGACCTGTCGATTGGCGCCGCACGATTCATCCTTGCCGCATCTTCCGAAACCGCATGGCGACAAGGCCTGCAGGGAAGGGCTCATCCGCCGTGAGGCCGGACGGAGCGTCTCGGCGAAACCTCAACCTGAAAATCTGTCATCAAACGGGAGTGACATATGACCACGGCACCTATTCCTTGGCGCGCTGATCAGCAGGCCTGAATCTCGGCCAATCCGACCGGCAATTAGCAGAAAACATTGGCGAAAATGAACGGCGCGCATTGACGTGCCACGAACCTCATATCGGAGACCACAATGCCTGATACACCAGTCACCTGGCTCGACGAATTTAACGTCACCGCGACCAGCGGCCCAAACGATCCCGACATCATCCAGCTCGCCAACGGCAACATCCTGGTGTCGTGGACGAGCAGCGATCCAGCACGGCCGAACGCCTCGGGCGGCTCGGACACCATCGGCCAGATCTTCGACCCGATGGGCGTTGCCGTCGGCGGCCCCTTCCGTATAAACCAGGGCTTCTTCGCCGATGACGAAATCGACGCCGATCTTCACGCCGTGCCCGGCAGCGGTGGCGGCTTCGTCGCCGTCTACGAGGACGTCGAGACCGGCGGCACGCCGCTGCGCGTGAACGTGTATGACGCGGCCGGCGCGATCCTTTTCACCAACACGATCGAGAGCGACGGCAACGCCGCCACGCAGCCCAACTTCCGCGATCCGCATGTCGCCATATCGAGCAGCACCTCGGCGCTGGTCGTCTACCAGTTCCAGGATGCCGGCGGCACCCGCATCGCCGGCCGCATCTACGATCCGACCAACAACACGGTCGGTTCGCAGATCAGCCTCATCGGCTTTTCGCTCAACGAGTCCCAGCCCGACGTGGCCGTGTTGAGCAACGGCAACTACGTCATCACCTGCACCGACTTCACCGGCGGCGACAACCGTATCGCTATCCGTATCGTCAATTCGGCCGGCGGCAACGTTCTGGCAGCCTCGTTCATCGCCAGCACCAACGCGGACGGCTTCAGCGACAGCGAGCCCTCGGTCACGGCCCTCACCGGCGGCGGTTTCGTCATTTCCTACACCGACACCGACATCAACGACACCGACGTTTCCTACAGGGTGTTCAACGCGGCAGGCACCGAGATCGGCAGCGGCACGGCCGGCACCAACCCGGGCTCGACCACCAACCTCAACAACGAATCCGTCGTGGCCGGCCTTGCCGACGGCAGCTTCGTCGTCATCGTCGACAATGACGAGGCCGGTTTCGACCGGATGGAAGCGACGCATGTAAGCGCCGCGGGCACCGTGCTCGGCACCTTCGTCTTCTCGGGCGCCGGCACCGACCCGGCGGTGATCGATCTCGGCGACGGCCGCTTCGCCGTCACCTGGCAATCGCTCGATGCCACCGGGGGCGTCCGAATGGAGATTCTCGACACACGCGATTTCGTCAACCCGGAGGCGGTGTACGATCCCGAGCCCAACTGGCAGGTTGGCACCATTTTTGATGACGTGATCGTCACCGACTCCGATTCCGACATCACCCATGGCCATCTCGGCAACGACGACATCACCGATTCGACCAGCAGCGGCGGCAACCAGTATTTCGGCGACCAGGGCAACGACATCCTGCGCGTCGGCAACAGTATCGACAGCGATACCTGGGACGGCGGCGCCGACATCGACACGCTCGACCTCGTCGCCAATACCCAGAACGGCCTGATCATCGATCTCACCGCAGGCACCATCGTGGTGGGTGCGAACTCCGAGGTCGCGATCAACTTCGAGAACGTCAACGGCTCCAACCAGGACGACAGCATCCGCGGCACCAGCGGCGCCAACACGCTCAACGGCAACGACGGAAACGATGTGCTCGACGGCGGGCTGGACGCCGATGTGCTATCGGGCGGCCTGGGATTGGACAGGGCGACCTACGCCAACTCCGCGGCCGGCCTGACCGTCAACCTGTCGGATGCGACTCAGAACACCGGTGAAGCGGCTGGCGACACCTATAATTCGATCGAGAACCTGACGGGCTCGGCCTTCAAGGACAATCTGACCGGCAACAATGGCATCAACAGCATTATCGCTGGGGCTGGCGACGATACGGTGTCCGGTCTCAACGGCGACGACAATCTGTTCGGCCAGGACGGCAATGACATCCTTGAGGGTGGTGTCGGCGCCGACGACCTCTCGGGGGGCGCCGGCAGCGACCGCGCGACCTACGCCAACGCTGCCGCGGGGATCGTTGCAGCACTGCTCAGTGCCGCGCAAAATACCGGTGAGGCGCTTGGCGACACCTTCACGTCGATCGAGAACCTGACCGGCTCGGCCTTCGCCGACACGCTGAAAGGCACCAACAACATCAACAGCCTGATCGGCGGCAACGGCGACGACAACCTGATCGGCTTCGGCGGCGACGACAATCTGTTCGGCCAGGACGGCAACGACGTTCTCAACGGCGGCACTGGGGCAGATGCTCTCTCCGGGGGGCTCGGATCGGACCGTGCGACCTACGAGGATGCCACGGCCGGCGTCACCGCAGCGCTGCTCAGCCCGGCGACCAACACGGGTGACGCCGCCGGCGACACCTTCACTTCGATCGAGAACCTGACCGGTTCGGCTTTCGACGACAAGCTGACGGGCACAAGCGGCATCAACAGCCTGATCGGCGGCAACGGCAAGGACACCCTGATCGGCCTTGGCGGCGACGACAATCTGTTTGGCCAGGACGGCAACGATACGTTCGACGGCGGCGCCGGCGCCGACGATTTCTCGGGCGGTAACGGCACCGACACGGTCACCTACAACAGCGCCGCCGTCGGCGTGGTAGCGAGTCTCGCCGCCCCGGCGACCAACACCAACGACGCCGCCGGCGACACCTACTCGTCGATCGAAAACCTGACCGGCTCGGGCTTCGGCGACACGCTGACCGGCAACAACGTCATCAACGTCATTGTCGGCGGCGCCGGTTCCGATCTCCTCTTCGGCCGGCTGGGCAACGACACGCTGACTGGCAATACCGGCAAGGACCAGTTCGTCTTCGATACGGCGCTGGGCGCGACCAATGTCGACACCATCACCGACTTCGTCTTCACCGACGACACCATTCGTCTCGACGACGCCATCTTTAACGCCATCGTGGGCGGCCCCGGCACACTCAGCGCGGCGCAGTTTACTGCAAACGCCGCAGGCGTGGCGGGAGATGCCGACGACCGCATCATCTATGAGACGGATACCGGCAACATCTTCTACGACACCAACGGCAGCGCCGCCGGCGGGTCGACGCTGTTCGCCATCGTCGGCGCCGGGCTCGGCATCACCAACGCGGACTTCCTCATCATCTGAGGTTTTTCGTCCGGCTTCGGCTGGATCGCAACCGATCGCGCCGGGGACTTTTCGTTCCCGGCGCTTTTTTCCCCGCAGCTTACCGGCGATCGTCAGAGTTGTGGATGGACACGTCTCCGGGATGAAAAATCCATTTACCGCTTCCGCCCGGAAGGCGTCGGGCACGTCTTCGCTGGCGTGAACGTCGGTAGCCTGTTCTTCATCGAAACCGGGCTGGAAAGACAAGTTAAACCGCCAATTTGCGGCCTGTCGTGAAGCCCGAATCGGCAATAAAGCGCTGCCGGCCGAGTAAACTATTGAAAGACAAAGATCTTCCCGACTTCACGCGCTGTGCGCCGAGGTGTTTTCAGGTCGGCGGCGTGCCGTTTTCGGCCAGCACCGCGCCGGCGAGGTAAAGCGATCCGCCGATCAGGATACGCGGCGGCGTTTCACGTGAATCCCACGTATCGCGCAGCAACATCAAGGCGTTAGCCACCGAGTTGACCGGTTCGGCCGACAGTCCGGCCTCGATCGCCCTGGCCGCCAGCTCGCCGTTCGGCACGCCGGCATCGCTCGAACTCACCGGAACCGTGAACACATGCCGGGCTATCCCCTTGAAAGCACGGAAGTATCCGCTCTGGTCCTTGGTGTTGATCATGCCGCAGATCAGGAAAAGCGGCCGCGAAAACCGCTCTTCCTGCTCGGTCAAGGCTTCCGCAACGACCACTCCGGCACCGGGATTGTGGCCGCCGTCCAGCCAGATTTCGGCGCCTTCCGGCGCCAGTTCGACAAGCTGGCCTTGCGCCAGCCTCTGCATGCGCCCCGGCCATGACACTGAAACCATTGCCTTTTCGGCGGCGCGATGGCTGATCTCGAAGCCAGCCGCCTTTACCGCCGCGATCGCCGCCGCGGCATTCGCATATTGATGCCGGCCGGGCAGGCGCGGCGGCGGCAGGTCCATCAGGCCGTCCTCGTCCTGGTAGATCATCCGGCCGTTTTCCTCATAGGCCATGAAATCCTGGCCATAGGCCGTCACCGGACTGTCCAGCCGCTCCGCCGTCTGGACAATGACCTCCAGCGCGGTCTCCGTCTCCTGCGCGCCTACCACCACCGGCCGGTTCGGCTTGATGATGCCGGCCTTCTCCGCCGCGATCAGCTCGACGCGGTCGCCGAGATATGCCTCGTGGTCCAGCGATACCGGCATGATCACGCTAACTGCCGGATTCACAACGACATTCGTCGCATCGAAACGCCCGCCGAGCCCGACCTCGATGATCGCCGCATCGGCCGGATGTTCGGAAAACAGCAGGAACGTCACGGTCGTCAGGATCTCGAAGACCGTGATCTTTTCGCCCCGATTGGCCTCCGCAACCCGCCCCAGCGCATCCGCCAGAACAGCATCGTCAACCAGTTTTCCGCCGCCAGGAGCCGCCAGCCTGAAGCGCTCGTGCCAGTTCACCAGATGCGGCGAGGTGTGTACATGAACCGAAAACCCCTCCGCTTCCAGCAGGGCCCTCGAAAAAGCGGCGGCCGAACCCTTGCCGTTGGTGCCGGCGATATGGATGACCGGTGGCAGTTTCAGGTGCGGATCGCCGAGCCGGCCGAGCAGGCGGGTGATCCGGTCCAGCGAAAGGTCGAAACCCTTCGGATGCAGCGTCATCAGCCGGTCGATTTCGCGCTCGGCGAGGCTGCTTGTGCGGTGTTTGGTCATCGAGACCGATGCTTTCTGGAAAGTGTCCGGGCAGAGCCGATGGTCGGTCGGAAGCTGTCGGCGCGCTAGTCCATCCGCGCCAGCGGCCGTTCAGGCTCCGGCGCGGTTCTCCGGTCCGGCGGATGCCGGCGGATGAAACGCGACATTTGCCGCGCCGTTCGCATCGGCCGGCACTTTCATCCATATTTTCAACAACCTGGCGACCGTCGCCTTCATCTGCAGGCGCGATACCACCATGTCGACCATGCCGTGGTCCATGAGATATTCAGCACGCTGGAACCCTTCCGGGAGCTTTTCGCGGATCGTCTGCTCGATGACGCGCGGGCCGGCGAAGCCGATCAGCGCACCGGGCTCGGCGATATGCACGTCGCCCAGCATGGCATAGGAGGCGGTGACGCCGCCGGTCGTCGGGTTGGTCAACACGACGATGTAGGGCAGGCCGGATTCCTTGAAGCGGTCGACTGCCACCGTCGTGCGCGGCAGCTGCATCAGCGACAGGATGCCTTCCTGCATGCGCGCTCCGCCGGACGCCGCGAACAATACCAGCGGCCGACGCTTGTCGCGCGCCGTGTCGAAAGCCTTGATGATCGCTTCGCCAGCGGCCATGCCAAGGGAGCCGCCCATGAAGGCGAAATCCTGCACCGTCGCCACGATCGGCAGGCCCTCGATGCTGCCCAGCGCGTTCAACACCGCGTCTTCCAGGCTGGTCTTGGCGCGGGCTTCCTTGAGCCGGTCGACATAGCGTTTTTCGTCGCGGAATTTCAGCGGGTCGGCCACGACTTTCGGGTTGTCGAGCAGTTCGAACCTGCCATCGTCGAAGAAGAATTTGAGGCGCTCGCGCGCCGCGATCTTCATGTGGTGGCCGGACGACGGTATGACGAACTGGTTGCCCTCCAGATCCTTGTGAAAGACCATCTCGCCGCTCTCCGGATCCTTGATCCAGAGGTTTTCCGGCATGTCGCGCCGCCCCAGCATGGAGTTGATGCGCGGGCGGACGTAGTTGGTGATCCAGTTCATGGGTCTCGTTCCTTTGAACGTGGAGATGGGTGTCTCAGGCCACGGCCGCAAGCCGCGCGGAGCGCACGCCCTGCGCGAGGCCGCTGACCAGCGTCGCCACTGCATCCGCAGGGTCAGCCGTCTTCTCGCCCTTTGGCCCGAGAACGTTAGCGACGGCGTTGACGATCGCCGTCCCGACGACCACGCCATCGGCCGAAGCGCCGATCACCTTCGCCTGCTCGGCGGTCTTGACGCCGAAACCGACACAGACAGGCAGGTCCGTGTGGCCCTTGATGCGCCTCACCGCCTCGCCGACCTTGGCGGTGTCGGCCAGCGCCGATCCGGTGATGCCCGTCATGGAAACATAATAGACGAATCCGGAGGTATTTTCGAGCACCTTCGGCAGGCGCCTGTCGTCGGTGGTCGGCGTGGCGAGCCGGATGAAGTTGATATCCGCCTTCAGGGCCGGAACGCACAGCTCTGCGTCCATCTCGGGCGGCAGGTCGACCACGATAAGTCCGTCTATGCCGGATCGTTTCGCATCCGAAAGGAATCTTTCGACGCCGTAGATGTAGATGGGATTGTAGTAGCCCATCAGCACGATCGGCGTGTCCTCGTCGCTCGCGCGGAAATCGGCGGCCATCGCCAGCGTCTTGACAAGCGTCTGCCCGCCCTTCAACGCTCGCAGGCCGGCCGCCTGGATCGCCGGCCCGTCGGCCATCGGATCGGAGAACGGCATGCCGAGCTCGATCACATCGGCACCCGCTTTCGGCAGCGCCTTCATGATGCTGAGCGAAGTGTCATAGTCCGGGTCGCCGCCCATGAAATAGGTGACGAGCGCCGGCCTGCCTTCGGCCTTCAGCTTTTCGAAACGGCGATCGATGCGGGTGGTCATTGTTCTGTGCTTTCCAAGGGATTGGCGCGGCCATCTACGACACGCAGAATTTCGATGGTATCCTCAGACAATCGGTATTTGAGCGCAAACGGTGTGTTGAGGATCGTCAGCCTTCGAAAAGCGCTATCATCGATGGGACGTCCGATATGCGGGTTGTCTCGAAGAACGGCAAGAGTCCGCCTCATCTGCAAATTGGCACGGCTTGATCCTTGGGGGAACACATCGCGATAGTACCGCTTAAACCATCTAATGTCAGCGTCGGTGGATGAGAGGAAAACGACCTTCATCGGCGCGACAGAAACACATCCGGCTTTGGCGGAGGGGTGTTTATGTCTTCATCCAACTGATCCATCCAGCGCAACATCGCGTCTTCTGAGACGAATTCGCCCTTGTCGGCCTCCGCGACCCTCTCGCGCATGATTTTCCGTTCGATCTCCTGATCTTCCAGATAGGACTTGATGGCGTGCTGGATGAGTTGCTCCGGCTCAATGCGCTGCAGCCGCGCCTCCTGCTCCAGATCTTCCTTAAGCTGTGCAGGCACATGCAATGACAGCGGCACCTCACCCATCAGTTTTCTCCGACATTCGGCGTCAGCCTATCACGCCGCGAAAGCCGTTCCAAATGCAGCCGGCTCAGATCTCCATGCCCATCATCTTGGCGACCGTATGCACGTCCTTGTCGCCGCGGCCGGAAAGGTTGGCGATGATGATCTGGTCCTTACCCATCGTCGGCGCCACCTTGATGACATGGGCGATGGCATGGGCGGATTCCAGTGCCGGGATGATGCCTTCGACGCGCGTCGTGAGTTGAAAAGCCTCCAGCGCTTCGTCGTCGAGGATCGGCACGTAGTCGACGCGGCCGGAGTCTCGCAGCCAGCTATGTTCCGGGCCGACGCCGGGATAATCGAGCCCGGCAGAGATGGAATGGCCGTCGAGAATCTGCCCGTCTTCGTTCTGCAGCAGATAGGTGCGGTTGCCATGCAGCACGCCCGGCTTGCCGGCGTTCATCGAGGCGCAGTGTTCGACGCCCCGCAACCCCCGACCGCCAGCCTCGATGCCGACGATCTTGACGCCGCGATCGTCGAGGAAGGGGTGGAAAATGCCGATGGCGTTGGAGCCACCGCCGACCGCAGCGACGATCAGGTCGGGCAGCCGGCCTTCCTGCTCAAGAATCTGCTGGCGCGCCTCGATGCCGATCACCGACTGGAAGTCGCGCACCATTTCCGGATAGGGATGCGGGCCGGCGGCCGTGCCGATCATGTAGTAGGTGTCATGGACGTTGGTCACCCAGTCGCGCAGCGCCTCGTTCATGGCGTCCTTCAGCGTGCCGTGGCCGGATTCGACCGGCCTGACCTCGGCGCCGAGCAGTTTCATGCGGAACACGTTGGGGCTCTGCCGGGCGACGTCTGTGGAGCCCATATAGACGATGCAGGGGAGCCCGAAGCGCGCCGAGACGGTTGCCGAGGCGACGCCATGCTGGCCGGCGCCGGTCTCGGCGATGATGCGCGTCTTGCCCATGCGCTTGGCCAAAATGATCTGGCCGAGGCAATTATTGATCTTGTGCGAGCCGGTATGGTTCAGATCCTCGCGCTTGAGGTAAACCTTTGCGCCGCCGAGATGCCTGGTCAGCCCTTCCGCGTAATAGAGCTTTGAGGGCCGCCCCGCATAGAAGGTGGAGAGCGCCGAAAGCTCGGCCTTGAAGGCCGGATCATGCTTGGCCTGGTCCCAGTGCTGCTGCAGGTCGAGGATCAGCGGCATCAGGGTCTCGGCAACGAAACGCCCGCCGAATATGCCGAACATGCCCTGGTCATCAGGCCCGGTTTTGAAGGAGTTCGGTTCGATCGGCTTGTTCATGGCTGGTCCCGAATGTTGGCGCCGGGGGCAGTTTACTATTTTCCGCGGGAAGATCGCAGCGCTTCAAGGTTCGCGCGGGCGGAATGAAAGTAAACTGTCCCCTGCACCTTCGCTTAAGCCTTTCCGCGACGAAAAGTAAACCGCTGCCTGTGACTCTCATGCCGCGCGGCTGGCGCGTGCCTCGCGGATCGCCCGGAAGAAGCCTTCGATAAGGCTGACATCCTTTTGTCCCGGCGCGCTTTCGACACCCGAGGAAATGTCGACGCCGGGCGGGTCAGCGAGCGTCAGCGCCTCACCGATGTTTTGCGCGTTTAGACCGCCGGACAGCAGGTAGTCGAGCGTTGGATCGAGCTGTTGCAGCAGTCGCCAGTCGAAAGAAACGCCGTTGCCGCCGGGAAGTTCGGAACCTTTCGGCGGTTTTGCATCGAACAGGAAGCGGTCGGCGATACCGAGATAGGGTGCGACCTGGCCGAGATCGGCCGCTACGCTCACCGAAAGCGCCTTCATTACCGGCAGGCCATAGCGCACCTTCACTTCGGCCACGCGTTCCGGCGTCTCCTTGCCGTGAAGCTGGAGCATATCCGGCTTCATTTCGGAAGCGATTCGATCAAGAAAAGCATCATCGGCGTCCACCACCACGGCCACGGCCTTCGCCCTGCCGCGCGCTGCCTCGCGCAGGCATCCAGCCAGTTCGGGCGGGACATAACGCGGGCTCTTGGCGAAGAAGATGAAGCCGATGTGGCTCGCCCCGCCGTCAAGTGCGGCGGCGAGCGTCTCCGGCGTCTTCAGGCCACAGATTTTTATGTCGAGCGGCATTGGCGCGCATTCGCATGAATTCTTGGCGGAGTCGAGACAAAGCCGACCAGGCGTGATGGGCTGCGGCCCATACTTGGCCAGGAAACGCGGCTATAGCGGCGCGTCGTTCCATCACCGCTTCACGCCGATAGAAGTCGTAGTCGGTCCCGGTTGGCGGCGCGGTGTCGCCAAAAATCTGCCTGTCGAATTCGTGTCGCTTCATCTCATCCGATCCCGTGGCAAGGGCATTTGCGACCTTATCATTTCCCAAGCGCTGTATAATCGGCTATCCCTGAACCATACTCATGACTGAAGTTCACGAATGTCCACGTCCGATGAAATGTCCGCCTTTGTCCGCGTCGTCGACCTTGGCAGTTTCGCGCGCGCGGCGGAGGATTTGCGGGTCACGCCTTCGGCCCTTTCGAAAATCGTGTCGCGGCTGGAGGACAGGCTTGGTGTCCGCCTGCTGACACGCACGACCCGCAGGCTGGCGCTCACTTCCGAAGGCGCGCTCTACCTCGAACGCGCCCGCGAAGTGCTTGACCTTATCGAACGGGCCGACGCCGATATTTCTTCGTTCCGAGGCAAACCGAAGGGCCTGCTGCGCATCAACTCCAGCACGGGTTTCGCCCGGCAGACCCTTCTGCATGCGATACCGGCCTTCCTTGCGCGGTTTCCGGAGACCGCTGTCGACCTCACATTGACCGACCGGCTCATTGACGCTGTTGCCGAGCAGGCCGACATCGTCATTCGCGGCAGCCCGTCCGCCGGGTCCGACCTTGTCGTGCGAAAACTGGCGGAAGGCCGCCGGCTGGTCTGCGCGGCGCCGTCCTATCTGCAAAGATGCGGCATTCCGCGCTCGGCGTCCGATTTGCAACGGCACAATTGCCTGGCGCTGTCGGGTCAGTCTCCGCCGACGACGTGGCCCCTCGCCAGCGATGACGGCGTCGTCGCGTTTCCGCCGAAGGGCACCTTCGCCTGCGACAATGTCGGCATGCTGTTCGACATGGCGGTGGCCGGCCACGGCATCGTCCGGCTGGCCGATTTTGTCGTCGGCAAGGCGGTGGCCGATGGCCAACTGGTCGAGATTCTCGCCGACATCAATCGTTCGGACTCCATCTCGCTCTGGGCGCTGGTGCCGAAGGGCCGCTTCCGCTCGCAGCGTGTCCAGGTGTTTCTGGATTTTATGGAGGAGTGGCTGAACGGCGGCTCGTCGCGAGACGCAGAACCGGGTGATAGGACTGGATAGGCTATTCGAACCCGATCGCCTGGAGCGCGCCGCCGTTCTTCTTCAGCCAGGCCTTGCAGCGCTCCGTGTCCGGGCAAAGCTCCTCGCACAGCTTCCAGAATTTCGGGCCGTGGTTCATCTCCTTCAAATGCGCCACCTCGTGCGCGACGAGGTAGTTGATCACCGGCCTTGGCGCCATCATGATGCGCCAGGAGAAGGACAGATTGCCGTCGGAGGTGCAGGAACCCCAGCGGCTCGCCGTATCCTTGAAGCGGATCGCTTTCGCCTTGCGGCCGACCGACGCCGTGTGCTTGGCCACCAGTGCCTCGATTTCGGCCCTCGCTTCGCGTTTCAAGAAGTCCGCCACCCGGCGCGGCAGGTGACGGCGGTCGCCGAAGACCACGAGTTCCGGCCCGTCCTCGGTCTGGCGGACTTCGACAGTGCCCCGCGTGGACGGTTCGTGCACGATCAGGTGCGGTACGCCGCGCAGCGGGATCTTGATGCCGGGCCGCACCTGCGGTTTCTCCGGCACTTTTGCCAGCTTCTGCTCCAGCCAGCCCTGGTGTTGGGTCAGGAAGCGTTCGACCTCGCCGCGCGCCAGTCCCGGCGGCACGGTGATGCGCAGGCCCTGTCCGCCGGCGTCGATGCGCAGCGTCAGCCGCCGCGCCCGGTCGTTCTCGACGATGCGGAGCGGCAGGCGCCGCCCAGCCACGTCATGCACGCGCTCCTGGGTGGGCGCGAGAGGGCGGACAGGTTTTGGCTTGGGTTTCAGGAAACCGAAGGGCATCGGCGGACGATACGTGATTCTCTCGGTTTGCGCCTGGAATCGAGGATTGGGATTGGTCCGGAAACGCCGCTCAGAACGTGGCGTTGATCGGGCTCGGCCCGGTCCGGCCGTTCTTGCTGTCGAGCGCTGCGAAAGCGTCCATGTCCTCGGCGTCAAGCTTGAAGTCGAAGACATCGAAATTCTCGACGATGCGCGTGGCTGTCACCGATTTCGGGATGACGATCAGGCCCTGCTGCAGATGCCAGCGGATGATGACCTGCGCCGGCGAGCGGTGATGTTTCGCGGCAATCCGTCCGATGGCCGCATCGCCAAGCAGCCGGCCGCTGCCCAACGGGCTCCAGGATTCCGTGGCGACGCCGAGCTTTTCATGGGCAGCGCGAAGGTCCTTCTGCTGGAAGCGAGGATGCAGCTCGATCTGGTTGAGCGCCGGCGCGACGCCGGTCTCGTCGACGATGCGCTGGAGGTGTTCGGGCTGGAAATTCGACACGCCGATGGAGTGGGCGCGGCCCTCTTCCTTGAGGCGCACAAACGCCTTCCAGCTTTCGGCATAGGCGTTGCGGTGAGGCGACGGCCAGTGGATCAGATAGAGGTCGATGTAGTCGGTGCCGAGTTTCTCCAGGCTCTTGTCGAAGGCACGGAGCGCGCTGTCGAAACCCTGGTCGGCGTTCCAGAGTTTGGTGGTGACGAACACGTCCTCGCGCGCGACGCCCGACTGAGCGATGCCGCGCGCCACGCCGCTCTCGTTGCCGTAGATCGCCGCCGTATCGATGTGCCGGTAACCCGCGCCGAGCGCGGCGGCGACGGCGGAATCGGCAACCTCGTCCGGTGTCTGCCAAACGCCCAGTCCGATCTGCGGGATGCTCTTGCCGTCATTGAAGGTGATTTCGGGAGCATGGGTCATCGGCGTGTCCTCGGGGTATGGAAAAGGAGAAATGAGGCAGGCTTTGTCGCAAGGAAAAACGAAATCGGCGCCGCCGGAGCGGCGCCGATCCGGTAGGATCAGCCGGAGAGGCTGTTCAAACGTTCAGTCGGCGTCGTCGAGCAGGCCCGACGAACCTTTCCTCGGCTTGTCATCGCTGGTCTTCGCCGGGGTGGAGCGGGAGCGGTTCGACATGAAGCGGTCGAATTCGTCCTGATCCTTGGCGCGGCGCAGTTCGCGCATGTAGTCGTCGAACTCGGTCAAGGTTTCGTCGAGCTTGCGGCGTTCCTCGGCGAGGCGCTCGAGTTCCTTCTCGCGCCAGTCGTCGAAGGCGACGTTGCCGGTGCGGCTGGCGCCATGGCCCCAGCGATGCGTCTTGTCGGCGCCGCGGCGGCAGCCGGCGAATATGCCGTCCGTCGCGCGATTGACGTCGCGCTTGAAGCCCTCAAGCCGGTCGCCCCAGATGATGTAGGCGAGCATTGCAAATCCAAGCGGCCAGAACACCATGAAGCCGATGACCATCAGCGCGATGGTCGCGGGCGTCCAGGCCGGACGGATCAAGGCGGTAGCGTTCATCTTCTCCCGTTCCTTCGGTTGGGCAGCCGGGCTGGCTGCTCGGATTCGAAATGGTAAGGGGAGAACCCAGCTTCAAGAGATTGTCCCTCGAAACTGGACAAGAGCCTGAAAAACCTATCGGAATTTTATGCGGTCGAGGAAAAGCACGACCAGTCCGGCGACCAGTCCCCAGAAGGCGGAGCCGACGCCGAACAGCGTCAGCCCCGACGCGGTGACGGCGAAAGTGACGGTCGCGGCGATGCGTTGCTTGTCGTCCTTGAGCGCTATGGCAAGCGCGTTGGCGAGTGCCCCTAGCAGGCCGAGCCCCGCCACCAGCATGATCAGCGAGGGCGGCAGCACCGCGAAAAGCGCCACCAGCGAGGCGCCGAACAGGGCGAAGACGACGTAGGCCAGCGCATAGAACGGCCCCGTCTTCCAGCGCTCGGCCGGATCGGGATGAACGTCAGGACCGGTGCAGATCGCCGCCGAGATGGCCGCCAGATTGCTGGTCAGCGCGTTGAACGGCGCGGTGAGCACGGAAACCAGTCCGGTCACCGCGACCAGCGGACCCGGCTCAGGGTCGTAGCCGGCGGCTTTCAGAACGGCGAGGCCGGATAGATTCTGCGAAGCCATGGTGACGAGGTAGAGCGGCAGCGCCAGGCCGATCACGGAGGTTACCGTGAACTCCGGCATCGTCAGTACCAGCGTCGACATCTCCGGCGCCGGAATCGCGCCGACCCGGCCGAGCGCTACAGCCAGGACGCCGCCGCCGATCAGCACGGCCAGCACCGACAGCGCCGGGTTGAACAGCCGGATGATGAAGAAGGCAGCGATCAGCGGCAGGATGAGCCACGGATCGGTCGGAACGGTCTTTGCGGCGTTCATGACGAAGGTGACGACGATACCGGCCAGCATGCCCGAGGCGACCGAGGCCGGAATTTTGGAAATCAGCCGGGTGAGCGGCCTGAACAGACCGGTGGCGACCAGGAGCACGCCGGCCACAAGGAACGCTCCGACCGCCTCGTTGATGGAAAACCCTGTGCTGGCGCCGATCAGCGCAGCGCCCGGCGTCGACCAGGCGGAAATCACTGGCATCTTCGTGCGCCAGGAAAGCCACAGCGTCTCCACCGCCATGGCGATGCAGAGCGCCGTCACCATGCTGGCGGTCTGTTCGCGCGATGCGCCGACGGCGTCGGCCGCCGCGATGATCAGCGCCAGCGTGCCGCCAAAACCGACGACCGCCGCGACGAAGGCCGAAACCGGGATGGAGAGGCGCATGATGCCAGCCTATTCGCTGATCTGGTGGATCATTGCGTCCACCGCCCCGAGGATCATCTCGATGTCCTGCGGGCGTGACAGCCGATGGTCGCCATCCGGCACCAGCGACAGCGTCACGTCGTCGGCCGGCAGCAGCCCGACCAGCTTCAGGGCGTGCTGGTAGGGTACGTCCGGGTCGCGCATGCCCTGGATGACATGCACCGGGCAGAATGTATCCAGCGACCCGGTCAACACGCGATTGTCGCGTCCGTCCTCGATCAGCGCGCGCGTAAAAATGCTGGGGTCGCCGGAATATTCGGAGGGTGTTTCAAAAAAGCCCTTTGTTTCCAGGTCGCGCTTCTGCGCCTTGGTCAGGTCCGGTTCGACCAGATCGACCGTGAAATCTGGCGCCGGCGCGATCAGCACCATGCCGCCGACGCGCGCGCTTTCACCGGCCTTCGCCAGTTCCTGCACCAGGCGCAGCGCTATCCATGCGCCCATCGACGAGCCGACCAGCACCTGTGGTCCTTCCGTCAGCCGACGAAATACAGCAAGGCTTTGCGCCAGCCATCTGGAGATCGTTCCATCGGCGAAGGCGCCGCCGGACTCGCCGTGACCCGAATAATCGTGCCGGACATAGGCATGGCCGGATCGTTCCGCCCAGCCGTCCAGCGCCTCGGCCTTGGTACCCAGCATGTCGGAGCGGTAGCCGCCGAGCCAGGCGATGCCAGGTTGCCGGCCTTCGCGGCGGCGCCAGGCGATTTGCACGCCGTCGACTTCGAGATGGTTGGGGAGGATATTTGTCATGATGCTCGGCGGAATGAATGGCATCGGCTTTTTGCACAGTCGTCACGGGCACGCAAAGGGCCAGTTTCCGGCGGTTCTCTATTCAGCTGGTGGTGATTTATTTGTTTGCACGTGCTATTGACTCGCGCCCCGGCCCACCGACATAGGGCCGCCGGACAGCAAACAGGTTCAACGGCTCAAGGAGACCACGACCATTCGCAGACCATTCAAGGCAGGCGCGCCCGTCAAGGAAGGGCCCCGCTCCAACAGGGACATCCGCGTTCCGCGGGTCCAACTCATCGACACTGAAGGCAAGAACCACGGCGACGTCTCAATCACTGATGCGCTGCAGATGGCCGAGGAGGCCGGGCTCGATCTCGTCGAGATATCGCCCAATGCCATCCCTCCCGTCGTCAAGATTCTCGATCTCGGCAAGCTGAAATACGCCAACCAGAAGAAGGCCGCCGAGGCGCGCAAGCACCAGAAGGTCATCGAGATCAAGGAGATCAAGATGCGCCCCAACATCGATAGCCATGACTATGAGACCAAGATGAAGGCGGTGAAGCGCTTCTTCGAGGAAGGCGACAAGGTCAAGCTGACACTGCGTTTCCGTGGCCGCGAGATGGCGCATATGGAGCTCGGCATGCAGCTCCTGAACAAGGTCCGCGAGGAAACTGCGACGATCGCCAAGGTCGAGGCCGAGCCGAAGCTTGAAGGCCGGCAGATGATGATGGTGCTGTCGCCGAAATAAGCGACAGCACGCCCAGCTTATCCATAGCGCGCCGAGCCTAGCCATCGCAGGCGCGGTGGAGATATTTGGCGGCGCAACTTCCGGAACAAGAATCCGCAAAGGATCGTCATGGCTGCCACAGCCGATCTCGGCCGTTTTCAGGCGCGCCGCCGCAAGGTGCTTGCCGTCCTCATTGCGGTGATCTTCCTGGTCCTGCTGTTCGTGGCTTCGGCGGGCAGCGACGCCACCCATGAACTGGTCGAGAAGGCCGGCGCGGTGCTGATCCTGATCGCCATACTCGGCCGCACCTGGTGCACGCTCTATATTGGTGGACGCAAGAGCGCGGAAATCGTCACCGGCGGGCCCTATTCAATGACGCGCAACCCGCTCTACGTCTTCTCGGCGATCGGCGCGGCGGGGATAGGCGCGATGACCGGCAGCGTCGTCGTCGCCTCGCTGTTCGCGGTGTTCACCTGGCTGGCGTTCCTGACGGTGATCTTCGTTGAGGAACGGTTTCTCGATCGCAATTTCGGCGAACCGTACCGGGCCTATATGAAGCGGGTGCCGCGCTTCTTCCCGAAGCCGTGGCTGTTCCAGGAAAGCGAGTCGCTGACGATCCGCCCGCAACTGATCTACAGGACGTTCGCCGACGGCCTCGTCTTCATCCTCGCCTATCCGTTTTTCGAGCTGGTCGAGTATTTTCAGGATATCGGCACGCTGCCGGTGGTCTTGCGTCTCTATTGAGAGGCCCTGCCGCCGGGGCCAGCGTGAGTCGTCTGGCCGAACGACTTCGCCGACCTTGCAAAAAACTCATTTGGCGACCGGATAGACCCAGGCATAGCTGAACTGATAGGCGTCGCCATCCCGGCCGTAATAATAGGGCTCCGCGACATAGCGGACTTCCGGCACCGCCCCGGACAGTTCCGGTTTGCGCGCCAGCCATGCCGCCATGTCGGGGCGCATCGCCGGCACTGGCTCGCCCTTGCGGCGCCAGACGAACAGCGCGGGATGCGTGGCATCGAACACGTAGGAATCCTCGAAACCCTCGTAGCCCGGCACCATGACTGGAATGCCGACGGCATACTGGCGCAGATTGCCGGCCATCTGCTGGTCGCTTGCCAGGATCATCGACGGACGGTCCTTGCCGGAGGACAATATGGCCGCGATTGCCGGACCGTAAGGCACGTTCTGCTTGCCGTAGCGGCCCATGGCGCCGACCAGCGGCGTCCGCGCGAACAGCACGAGCGGCACGATCACCATGATGCCAATCACGATGACGCCGAACCGGCGCGCCGCGCCTTCGAATGTTTCGCCGGACGCTTCGATCTTTGCGCAGAGGTAGATCGGCAGCAGGAAGAAGAACGGAACGAGCCACCGGTCCTTGATGTTGCTGGCGCCGCCGACCACCACGAGCAGGACCAGCACGACAACAATGATCAGGAACATCCGGCCGATCAGGCGCGTCCAACGGGTTTCCGCTTTCCACGAGCGTAGCAAGGTCCGGCCGAACGCCAGCGCGAAGAAAAGCAGCGTCGGCAGCACGAAGACGGCAAGAGCCCCGGCCAGCGACAGCATGCCCTCGCCGATCAACGCGATCCGACTGCCATGGGCGTCCTCGGTCAGCTTGCCGATGCTTCCGCTCGTGGCCTTGCCGACATGATCCATGAACCAGATGGCATGCGGCGTGACCAGAACTGCGCTGACGATGATCGTCAGAAGGATGCGCGGGTCGAACAGTCTTGCCCGCAGATCGCGTTCAGGCAGGACAGCGATGATGGCTGCGGCCGGAAGCAGAACGAAATTGTACTTAGACATCACGCCGATCCCGATGGCGATGCCGCACAGCGCGTAGTTCAACGCGCTCGGATGGCGCAACGTCCGGAGGAAGAAATAAACGAAGAGGCACCCAGCGAAAAGCACCGCCACCGTATGCGTCAGGTCGCGTTGCGCCTCGAAGCCGATCTGCGGAATGGTGATCAGGCCAAGCGTTGCGATGACGGCCAGAACCCGATCGCGGATCAGGAGACTGGCCGTCAGCCCGAACAGCAGGTAGCAGCAGAACAGAATCAGGTTCTTGAGAAACGACACCGCCAGCACGGTGCTGCCGAAGATCTGCACCACACCATACTGCAGCCAGTTGTAGAAAGGGGGCTGGGTATCGTAGCCGGTGGCCAGCCACTGCGCGAGGAAGAGCTGCTGGCCTTCGTCGAGTTCCAGCGAGGCCGGCAGGCTGAGGCGGACGAGCAGGTTGACGAGGAAATATGCGGCCAGCAACAGATAGACGGCGCCGCCGTTGCGCGCCAGCCGCTCGATCATGTCAGTTGTCCCGGCTGTAGCTGTTGCGGACGACATAGTTCCGGGCTTCGCCATGGGTCCGGGCCAGCATCTCGGCTAGGATTCCGGTGGTGATCATCTGCACCGCGCCGATGAACAGCATGACGGCGATGGTCAGCATCGGGCGGGTGCCGATATCCTCGCCGAGGAAAAACTTCACGACGAAGAGATAGAGGAAGGCCAGCCCGCTGAGGCCGCCGAAGACAAGTCCGATCGTGCCGAAGAAATGCCCCGGCCGATGCCGGAAACTCATGAAGAACAGGACCGACAGCAGATCGAGCACCACGCGGAAGGTCCGCGAGATTCCATATTTGGACTGGCCAAACTGGCGCGCATGATGGCTGACGACCATCTCGTCGATGCGTGACGTCGGCACGACGCTGCCAATCCAGGCCGGAATGAAGCGGTGCATGCCGCCCATGATCCGCACCTGCTTCAGCACCTTGGTGCGATAGACCTTCAGCCCGCAGCCATAATCGTGGACCTTCACGCCTGTCACCTTGCGGATCAGCCGGTTGGCGGCCCAGGAGGGTATGAGCCGCAGCATCAGCCCGTCCTGCCGGCTCTTGCGCCAGCCGCAGACAAGATCGAGCTTCCGTTCCTCGAGCATGGCGATCATCTTGGGGATGTCGTACGGGTCATTCTGCAGGTCGCCATCGAGTGTGGCGAGCAGGCGGCCGCGAGCCGCGTCTATGCCCGCCTGCAGTCCGGCCGCCTGGCCGAAATTGCGCTGGAATTCGATGATCCTGAGATCGAGCCCCTCGCGGGCGAACTCCTTGCGCGCATTGGCCAGCGTGTCGTCCGTCGAGCCGTCGTCGATGAGGATCAGTTCCCACGGCTTGCCGAAGTCCTTGAGGGCATCGCAAACACGCTCGACCAGCGGCGCGACGCTTTCTTCTTCGTTGCGAAACGGAATAAGAACTGAAAGTTCGACTTCGGCTTCCGCTTCTTTAACGAAAAGCGGCAGAGTTTGGGATTGCGGCACAGGGTCTCCCGGGAAAGTCCGGCTTTGGGCCGCCCTGTTACAGCAGCAGGCGGTTTTAGACAATCATGGGCAATGGCGGCCACGTGGCTGAGAGCGGAACCCGGCGGAATTGGCTGGTGAGGAACAGGCTTGTCCTGCTCGCCACGGTGGCGATTTTTGCCTACGCCGCCTTCGTGCAATGGATCTGGGGATGGCCTTCGATCCTGGCCGCATGGCGGCAGGTCGGGATCGGCACGATCCTGCTCGCCCTTGCTCTATTGGTCTCAACCTATTTCGTCCGCGCCCATCGCATTCACGATTATTTTCCGCGCGAGACGGCCGGCCGCTTCCTCTGGCTGCTGCGGGTGACACAGATCCACAACATCCTCAACATCATGCTGCCATTCCGTGCGGGGGAGACCAGCTTTCCGCTGCTGATGCGCTCCGAATTCGGCGTGCCGCTCGTCCACGGCACGTCGGCGCTCCTGGTCCTCAGGCTGCTCGACCTGCATGCGCTTCTGGCCGCCGCCGGCGCGGGACTGGTTGCCGGAACCGGCTACCGGCTCTGGGCCTGCGGTCTCTGGCTGCTTTTCCTTGTCGCGCCGCTCCTCGTTTTCCCGTTCCGCGCGACGGCGCTTGGCGTCGCCCGTGAAAAACTCCCCGCCAAATTCACGAAACTGGTGGACCAAGTCGACGACGGCATTCCACGCAATCTCGCCGCCTTCATCCGCGCCTGGGCAATCACGGTGCTGAACTGGGGCGTCAAGGTGCTGGTGCTGGCGTGGGTCCTGGCGCTGATGGGCGTCGGCCCGCTTGCCGCCTGTTTCGGCGGCGCGCTGGGCGGCGAACTTTCATCGGTGCTGCCGCTGCATGCGCCGGGAGGGGTCGGCACCTATCCGGCGGGCATCGCCGCCGGCGCGGCAGCGTTCGGCGACGGTGAGGAAGCGGACGCACTCGCCGTGCTCGCAAGGGCGGGCATCAACGCCCATCTGCTTGTAATCGTCTCGGCGCTCGTGGGAACCGGCATTTCCCTGGTTTTGCCCGGTCTGGTGGGCGCCGGGCGTGGCAGAGAATAGCGGAAAAGGATTCTGCTCAGTCCGGTTGCACTTTTGCTGACTCGCCGCTATAAGGCCGCGTTCTGAAAAAACCGCCCGGCAGGGCATGCCGTGGCGGTTTCATTTGCTTTCCGGGCTTTGGTCGGCTCTGGAAACAACAACAGGGGCGCTCGAAGCCCCGCATAGGAGTAGCAAAATGCCCAAGATGAAGACCAAATCGGCCGCCAAGAAGCGGTTCAAGATCACCGGCACCGGCAAGGTGCTGGCCGCAGCCGCCGGCAAGCGGCATGGCATGATCAAGCGTTCCAACAAGTTCATCCGCGACGCGCGCGGCACGATGGTCCTGTTCAAGGCCGACGGCGAGAAGGTCGTGAAGAATTTTCTGCCGAACGGCGGCGGCCTCTGAGCCCGGAACGAATTAAGGAGATCATGACATGGCACGCGTAAAGAGAGGCGTCACCTCCCACGCCAAGCACAAGAAGGTCCTGAAAGCCGCCAAGGGTTTCTACGGCCGCCGCAAGAACACCATTCGCATCGCCAAGCAGGCGGTCGAAAAGTCGATGCAGTACGCCTACCGCGACCGCAAGGTGCGCAAGCGCAACTTCCGCGCTCTGTGGGTGCAGCGCATCAACGCCGGCGTGCGCGAGCACGGCCTGACCTACGCCCGTTTCATCGACGGCCTCAACAAGGCGGGCATCGAGATCGACCGCAAGGTGCTGTCCGACATGGCTATCCACGAGCCTCAGGCTTTCGCCGCACTTGTCGGCAAGGCCAAGGTCGCGCTGGAATATCTCAAGAACACCATGCCGAACGCTTTTGAGAGCGCTGTAGCCTAACCAGCGCCTTCCCAAGCTTTCGAAATTCTGATTTGGGAAACCCGCGCTGGGGAAACTGGCGCGGGTTTCTGTTTTTGCGCTCGATTTCACTTTTTAAAGTGAAATTCGACTTTGAACCGTGAGTTTGACCGTGAACGTCGCAGCTTCGAACATTGAAACGCTGGAAAGCGCCCTGCTGGCCGACATCGCCTCGGCTTCTGACGAACCGGCGATCGAGGCCGTGCGCGTCGCAGCGCTCGGCAAGAAGGGCTCGATCTCCGAGCGCATGAAGACGCTCGGCGCCATGAGCCCGGAGGAGCGCCAGTCGATGGGGCCGGTGCTCAACGGCCTGAAGAACCGCGTGACCGACGCACTCGCCGCCCGCAAGGCGGAACTCCGGGACGTGGCGATCGCCGCCCGGCTCGCTGCCGAAAAGGTCGACGTGACACTGCCCGTGCGCCAGTCGCCGGCCGAGCGCGGCCGCATCCATCCGATCAGCCAGGTCATCGACGAGATCACGGCCATCTTCGCCGACATGGGGTTTTCGGTCGCCGAAGGTCCGGACATTGAGACCGACCACTACAACTTCACGGCGCTCAACTTCCCCGTCGGTCATCCCGCCCGCGAGATGCACGACACGTTTTTCCTGCCCCCAGACGCCAATGGCGAGCGAAAGGTGCTGCGCACCCATACCTCGCCCGTGCAGATCCGAACGATGGAGGCGCAAAAGCCGCCGATCCGCATCGTTATTCCGGGAAAAACCTACCGGCAGGATAGCGACGCCACCCATTCGCCGATGTTCCATCAGGTCGAGGGACTGGTGATCGACAAATCAGCCAATGTCGCCAACATGAAGTGGGTGCTGGAAGAGTTCTGCAAGGCGTTCTTCGAGGTGCCGCAGGTCAAGATGCGCTTCCGCCCGAGCTTCTTCCCCTTCACCGAGCCGTCGCTGGAAGTCGACATCCAGTGCGACCGCTCGCGGCCGGGCGAAGTGCGCTTTGGCGAAGGCAGCGACTGGATGGAAATTCTTGGCTGCGGCATGGTGCATCCCAACGTGCTGCGCCATGGCGGGCTCGACCCCGACGAATACCAGGGTTTTGCCTGGGGCATGGGCATCGACCGCATCGCCATGCTGAAATACGGCATGCCCGACCTGCGCGCCTTCTTCGACGCAGACGTGCGCTGGCTTCAGCATTACGGTTTTCGGCCGCTCGATATGCCGACGCTGTTCGGGGGGCTGAGCAGCTAGGGGCAGGTAACGGGAGCGACGTATGGCTACTGCCGAGCATCAAGAGCCGAACCATACCGGCGGATGCCGCTGCGGTGCGGTGCGGTTCGAGACCAGCGCCGAACCGCATCACGTCAGCTATTGCCATTGCGCCGATTGCCGGCGGGCCACGGATGCCCCGGTCGCGGCCTATGTCGGCTTCATGACCGACGAGGTGGCGCTGGGAGGCAATTCGCTCGCCCGCTTCGAGAATGGGCCGGTGACGCGCAGTTTCTGCGGCGTCTGCGGTTCGCCCATCGCCTACGTGGACGCCCGTATCGGCGACCGCATCTATTTCATGCTTGGCGCGATGGACCAGCCCGCGCTCTATCGCCCGACCCGTCATTCCTACGTGCGCTCGCAACTGCCCTTCGTCCATATGCCGGACAGCCTGCCGCGCCACGACAGGACAAGCGTACCCAGACCCGACGGAACCCTCGAATGAAACTTACCCTCTCTTGGCTCAAGGATCACCTTGAGACCGACGCCCCGCTCGAACAGATCGTCGAGCGGCTGACCTCGATCGGGCTCGAAGTGGAGTCGGTCGACGACAAGGCAGGCCTGAAGCCGTTCGTCATCGCAAAAGTGATCACGGCGGAAAAACACCCCGACGCCGACAAGCTGCGCGTGCTGATGGTCGATACCGGTGACGGCAAGCCGCCTGTCCAGGTCGTCTGCGGCGCGCCGAATGCGCGCGCCGGCCTGGTCGGCGCCTTCGCCGCGCCGGGCGCCTATATTCCCGGCACCGGCATCACGCTTGGCGTCGGCAAGATCCGCGGGGTCGAAAGCCGCGGCATGATGTGCTCCGAGCGCGAGCTGGAGCTTTCCGACGCGCATGACGGCATCATCGAGCTACCTGCCGACGCGCCGGTCGGAGGGCCCTACGCGCATTGGGCGAAGCTCGACGATCCGGTCGTCGAGATCAACCTGACGCCCAACCACCCTGACGCCACCGGGGTGCACGGCATTGCCCGCGACCTCGCAGCCAGCGGCCTAGGGCGGCTGAAGACCGCCCCGGTCGAGCCCGTTGCCGGCGAGGGCGACTGCCCGGTGGGGCTGACCATCGAAGCGCAGGACCTCTGCCCCGGCTTCGCGCTCCGCCTGGTCCGCGGCGTCAAGAACGGCCCGTCGCCGAAATGGCTGCAGCAGCGGCTGCTGGCGATCGGCCTGCGCCCGATCAATGCGCTGGTCGACATCACCAACTATCTGACCTTCGACCGCGGCCGGCCGCTGCATGTGTTCGACGCCAGGAAGGTCGCAGGCAATCTCGTTGTCCGCCGCGCGGCGCAGGATGAGATGGTGCTGGCTCTCGACGGGCGGCCCTACACGCTGACGCCCGAGATGTGCGTCATCGCCGACGACAACGGCGTCGAATCGATCGCCGGCATCATGGGCGGCGAGCATTCCGGCTGCGACGAAGCCACCACCGACGTGCTGATCGAATCGGCACTTTGGGCGCCGCTGAACATCGCCCGCACGGGCCGCACGCTGGGCATCATCACCGACGCCCGCTACCGTTTCGAGCGCGGCGTCGATCCGGAATTCATGGTTCCCGGCCTCGAACTGGCGACGAAAATGGTGCTGGATTTCTGTGGCGGTACGCCGACCCGCACCGAAGTCGTTGGTTATGCCGGCCACACGCCGAAAGTGGTCTCGTTCCCGGTCTCCGAGGTGAAACGCCTGACCGGCCTCGACGTGTCGAAAGCCGAGAGCCTCGACATCCTGACTCGCCTTGGCTTCGCGCCGAAAGGAGACGGCGATGTGGTCGATGTCACCGTCCCGTCCTGGCGGCCGGACGTCGACGGCAAGGCCGATCTGGTCGAGGAGGTCATGCGCATGCATGGCGTCGACGAAATCGCGCCGCAGCCGATGGCGAACCACGAGGCAGTGAATGGAAAAATCCTGACGACGCTGCAGATCCGCAGCCGCGCCGCAAAACGCGCGCTCGCCGTGCGCGGCATGATGGAGGCCATCACCTGGTCGTTCATCCCGCAAAAGCACGCGGAGGCGTTCGGCGGGGGTAAAGCCGGGCTGAAGCTGGTGAACCCGATAGCCGCCGACATGTCGGACATGCGGCCCTCGCTGCTGCCCGGCCTGATCGCCGCCGCCCAGCGCAATGCCGATCGCGGTTTTGGCGACGTTGCTTTGTTCGAAGTGTCAGGCACCTATGAGGGCGACGCGCCGTCGGACCAGCGGCGCGTCGCGGCCGGCGTGCGGCGCGGCACGGCAAAACTCGACGGCGCCGGCCGCAACTGGTCCGGCAATGCGCAGACGGTCGGCGTCTTCGACGCCAAAGCCGACGCCATAGCGGCGCTGGAAGCCTGCGGCGCGCCGGTGGACAAGCTGCAGGTCGAAGCCGGCGGTCCGGCCTGGTATCATCCCGGTCGCTCCGGCACGATCAAGCTCGGACCGAAGACCGTGCTCGGCACGTTCGGCGAGTTCCACCCGAGGACGCTGGAAACGCTGGACGTCTCCGGCCCGCTCTGCGGCTTCGAGGTGTTCGTCGACGCCATCCCCGAGCCGAAGGCCAAGCCCACCCGCACCAAGCCGAAGCTGGAGCTTTCCGCTTTCCAGGTGGTGAAGCGCGACTTCGCCTTCGTCGTCGATCGCGGCGTCGAGGCCGGCACGATCGTCCGCGCGGCGACCGCCGCCGACAAGAAGCTGATCGCCGGCGTCTCGGTCTTCGACATTTTCGAGGGCGCGTCGCTCGGCGAGGGCAAGAAATCCGTCGCGATCGAAGTCGCCATCCAGCCGGCCGAGCGCACGTTGACCGACGAGGATTTCGAGGCGCTGGCTGGGCGTATCGTCGAGAATGTCAGGAAACAGACGGGCGGCGTGCTGCGGGGGTGACCGGCCGCCCTGGCGGGGAGTGAAGCGTTCGGCTTTGGCGCAAACTGGAGGCCAACGGTAGCTGCGGACAGGCGTGGCGCAGCCGTCACATTCCGGATGCCGTTCCGGCCAGCTTCACGTCACCGCTTGTCTGCTCACGTTCAAGGCGTTCCAGATGCTCCGTAAGGCGCAGCCGGCTCGCGCTGATATGGCTCCACATGGCTTTTCTTGCGGCCTCGCCGTCTCGCTGCTGGATCAGGTCCATGACCATCTGATGCTCGCGGATCACCTCCGTGGCGCGTGCGCTCGGCTGGAAGTGGACCAGATGGCGCATCAGCAGCCGTTCACCTTCCTGCGAATATTCCAGCGCGCGGGCGGCATCGATGAAGCGCGAATTGGTGGTGGCGAGCGCGATCGCCTCATGGAACAGATAGTCGAAATGGTGCGTGATCCGGCCGTCCTCGTGGGCCTGCACGAACTGCTCCATCGCGGACTGCATGCGCTTGAGGTCCGAGGTACTGCGCCGCCGCGCGGCGAGGAAAGCCGCCTCCGGCTCCAGGATCAGCCGAAATTCGAGGTCGTCGAGCATCCGCTGGGCGTGGAGCAGGGGCGCCATCGCCGACTGAAGGCGGGACGCCACGAGGTGGTCGAGGCCGGCGACATAGTTGCCCGACCCGCGCAATGATTCGATCAGGCCCTCGCCGCGCAGCTTTTCGAGAGCCTGCCGCACAACGGGGCGCGACACGCCGAAAGTGGCGGCCAGGTCCGGCTCGGAGGGAAGCTTGCTGCCTTTCGCGAACTGACCCGAAACGATCGCGTGGATGAGGCTCCGATAGATCCGCTCGTGCAGGCCGCCGGGCCGGTCCGTGTCGAACAGCCCGCCCGTGCCGGCAGCTTGCGCCGGATTTCGTGGTTCCCTGCCGCGCGTCATGTTGCGTTGCATCCTGCGGTTTTCCAGGCGAGGCAAATCAGGAGAGAGATGCCGCCGTCAAGGCCGGCGGCGGCGCTCTCCGGCTCCGGTCCCTCAGATGCAGCGCCCGCCATCGACGTTGAGCGCCACTCCGGTGATCATGCTCGCTTCGTCCGAACACAGGAAGGCGGCGGCGCTGCCCATGTCTTCAGGCGTCGAGAAGCGCCCGAGCGGGATCGTGGACAGAAACTTCGCGCGGACCTCCGGCGTGTCCTCACCCATGAAGGTCTTCAGCAGCGGCGTCTCGCCGGCCACGGGGTTGATCGCGTTGACGCGGATGCCGAAAGGCGCAAGTTCCACCGCCATGCCCTGCGTCGCCGTGATCGCCCATCCCTTGGATGCATTATACCAGGTCAGGTTGGGCCGCGGACTGACGCCGCCCGTGGATGCGATATTGAGGATCGCGCCGCCCTTCTGCCTCTTGAACAGAGGCACCACCGCTCGCGCGCCGAGATAGATGGAGCGGGTGTTGACCGCCATGACGCGGTCGAAGGTCTCCGCGTCGACGTCCTCGAGCGGTGTCGGCGTATGCCCGACGCCTGCGTTGTTGATCAGGATATGAAGCCCGCCGAACCGCGACAGCGCGAGGTCGACGGCTCCTGCGAAACCGGAAGCCTCGGTGACGTCGGCCTTGATCCAGGCGGCTGAGCCTCCGATGGAAGCCGCGACAGCCTCCGCGCGGCTGCCGTCTCGGTCCATGACGACGACGCTGGCGTCTTCGTCCGCGAATTTGCGCACGATGCCCTCGCCGAAGCCCGAAGCTCCGCCGGTCACGATCGCCGTCCTGCCAGCCAGTCTCATCTGTTTTCTCCTTTTTGGGTCGCTAGCCGGCATTGCCGCTTTCGAAATGCCCGCACGCTCAATCGATGCGGATAAAGACGCCCTTCGTGTTCAGATACTCGTGCAGGTGCTCGGCGCCGCCCTCGCGGCCATAGCCGCTCGCCTTGTAGCCGCCGAAGGGAATGGCCGGGTCGATGGCGTGGTAGGTGTTGACCCAGACCGAGCCGGCATGCAGGCGGTTGGCCAGCCGGTGGGCATTGGACAGGTCGCGGGTGAACACGCCGGCCGCCAGCCCGTATGGCGTGTCGTTGGCGCGGGTCACGGCTTCCTCGATCGTATCGAACGGCATGGCCGATATGACCGGTCCGAAGATCTCCTCGCGGGCGATGGTCATGCCGTCGGTCACGTCGGCAAAGACGGTGGGCGACACGAAATATCCATCGGCGAAGGCCGCCTCTTCCAGCCGGCTGCCGCCCGTGACCAGCCTCGCGCCCTCAGCCGGCGCCACCTCGAGATATCCCGAGACTCGCTCCAACTGGCGGCGGGATATAAGCGGGCCGATCTCCGTCTGCGGATCGATGCCGTTGCCGATTCTCAGGCCGGCGGCGAACCTTCCCAGGCGCTCGACGAACTCGTCATGGATGGCGCGTGCCACGAACAGGCGGGAGCCCGCGATGCAGATCTGCCCGGAATTGGCGAAGACCGCCATCGCGGCGGTCGGCACCGCGCGCTCCAGATCGGCGTCGGCGCAGACGATCACGGGCGACTTGCCGCCAAGCTCCAGCGAGACCCGCTTGAGATTGCCGGCTGAAGCCCGCACGATATTCTGCCCCGTTGCCGTCGAGCCGGTGAAGACGATCTTGTCGACGCCCGGATGCTCGGCAAGCGGAGCCCCGGCCGCCTGTCCGGTTCCCGTGACGACGTTGACCACGCCGTCCGGAACGCCTGCCTCGGCCATCAGCTCGGCGATCAGCAACGGCGTCAGCGGCGCTTCTTCGGAAGGCTTGAGCACGACCGTGCAGCCGGTCGCGAGCGCCGGGCCGATCTTCCAGACCGACGCAGCCGTCGGCGCGTTCCACGGGATGATGGCGCCGACGACGCCGACGGGTTCCTTGCGCGTGAAAGACACGATCTCGCCCGGCAGCGAGTTGTCGATCGTTTCGCCATGCAGGGCCGTTGCCATACCGGCGTAGAAACGCAGCATGCCGATGACGCGATTGCGATTTGCCCGGGTCCGCGTGATCGGCATGCCCATGTCGAGCGTGTCGGACAGGCTGATCTCGTCCCAGTGCGTCTCGAACAGATCGGCGATTTTGAGCAGGAGGACCTGCCGCTCATAAGGCTTGAAGCGGCTCCAGGGCCCTTCAAACGCCGACCGCGCCGCCGATACGGCGCGATCGATGTCCGCCTTGCCGGCGGCCGGCACGGTGGCGAGAAGTGCGCGAGTGGCCGGATTCCGGCTCTCGAGGGTTTCGCCCGACAGTGCGTCGGTCCAGGCGCCGCCGATGAACATCTGGCGCGGCCGGCCGTCGAGTGGCCGGCGCAGGCCGGCGGGCAATGTGTGTGCGGTCATCGGAACATCCAGCCTTGGGGTCGTGAGCGGGCAATCACGCCAGCGCCTGCATCGCGGCCTTGATGAAGTCGAGCCTCATCTCGGAGCCGCAATGCGAGGAGTTGCGGTGAAGCGCGGCTTCCTCGGCGCTCATGTAGATGTGGCGCGGCACGGCGCCCAGGATGACGGCGACCGTGTTGTTGGCCGGGCTGACATAGATCCATTGCCCGTAGCTGCCGAGTGCCTGATAGTCGCCGCCCTCGCGCACCCACCAGAGATAACCGTAGCCCTGGTAGGCCGAGTCGGCGCCTCCGGCGACACCGCGCTCGCCGCCGAAATCGAAGGCGAAATTGGGTGCCGTGGGGCTGGTCGACGCCTTGACCCAGCCTTCCGGCACGACGCGCTTGCCGTCGATCACGCCGTCGGCGAGCATGAACAGGCCCCAGCGCGCATAGTCGCGCAACGAGGCGCCGCAGCAGCTTCCGACCACCTCGTGACCGTCGTCCGAATCGAGGATGAAGAAGCCGTCCTGCTCGAAACCCATCGGTTTCCACAGCTTCTCCGAGCAGTAGTCGGAGACCGTCCTGCCTGTCGCGCGGCTCAGGATGTGGCTGAGCAGAAACGTGTCGCCGGTGTTGTAGTAGAACTGGGTGCCCGCCGGATTGGCGCGGGGCCGCGTCTTGAGGTAGTCGAGAATGTAGTCAGGCCGGCGGGCCGCGATCACCTTGATGTAGTGCTCGGCGACGTCGGTCTTGAGGTCGTCTGTGTTCTCCACCCATTCGACGCCCGAAGCCATGTGCAGGAGGTCGAGGATGGTCACCCCCTCGTAGGACGTGCCCTTGAACTCAGGCAGATAGTCGGTGATCGGCTGGTCGACGCCGCGGATCGCGCCGTCCTGCAACGCCGCGCCGATCAGGATCGCGGCGAGTGACTTGACCATGGACGAGGATTGCCAGCAGCGTTCCGCATCGAGTCCCATCGCATAGCGTTCGAGCTTGATCTCGCCGTCCTTGACGATCAGCAGCCCGCTGACGAACTCCCAGCGCATCAGATCGTCGATCGTCAGCGTCTTGCCGCCGCTGTCGAAGGTGATGTCGAGCGGCTTTGCGGCCTGGGCAAGCGACTTGGGTGTTCCCTTCGCGATGGTGCGCGTTGCCCAGATGCGGTCCCAGTTGAGAAACGCCTCCGCCTGGATATTGGGTGACCACAACAGGAAGTCTCCTGCCATATGGCGCCGGATGAACTGGTCGACGGCTTCTCCGTCCACGGTCGTCTGCAGCGTCATGTCGTCATCATCCTTCGGCGGTTGTCAGATTGGAAGTCGGGCGAGTTACGCCGTAGCGGCGCGGCTGCTCGATGCGGGGCTCGGCCTCGATGAGCCGCTGCGTGTAGACATGCTGTGGATTGCGGAAGATGTCGCGCGCCTTGCCGGTCTCGACGAAATTGCCGCGATGCATCACGCCGACCTCGTCGGCGATCGATTGCACCACGGCGAGACTGTGGCTGATGAACAGGAAGGCGATGCCGTGGCGGTCGCGCAGGTCGCGTATCAGATCGAGCACTTGCGCCTGCACGGAAAGGTCGAGCGCCGAGACAGGCTCGTCCGCCACCACCAGCTTCGGCCGGCAGATCAGCGCGCGGGCAATCGCGATGCGCTGGCGTTGGCCGCCCGAGAACTGGTGCGGATAGCGCTCCGCGTCCTCGGGCAGCAGCCCGACGCTGACCAGCGCCTCGGCAATCAGATCCTTCCGTTCCCGCCCACGCGCCGCCATGGGGTCGAGGTACAGCGGCTCCGCGATAATGCTCGCCACGCTCTGCCGGGGATCGAGCGAGCCCTGCGGATCCTGGAACACCATCTGGAAGCCGCGGCGCAACTGCCGCAACGCGCGCGGCGGCTTGCTGAACAGGTCTTCGCCCTCGAACAGAACCCGCCCCCCGGTCGGCCGGTCGAGGCCCATGACGATGCGCGACAGCGTCGATTTTCCGCACCCGCTTTCGCCGACGATGCCGAAGATGTTGCCGCGCTCGATGGCAAAGCTGACACCGTCGACCGCCTTGGTCAGGACATGGCCGGAGAGCGAGCGATAATCCCGTTCCAGGCTGACCACCTGAAGCACGGGAGGCTCGCCAGCCTGTTTCCCCGAGGGCGCCTGGCGCTCGTCCGTCTCGCTTCGCCGTGGCATCGCGGCGATCAGCCGTTGCGTGTAGGCTTCCTCCGGCTGGTGCAGGACGCGTCCGGTCTCGCCCGCCTCGACGCGACGGCCAGACTTCATGACCATCGTCCGCTCGCAGATGCTGGCAATCACGCCGAGGTCATGGCTGATCATCAGCAGCGACATCTTCAGCTCGCTGATCAACTCCCCGAGCAGCGCAAGCACCTCCGCCTGCACGGTGACGTCGAGCGCCGTGGTCGGTTCGTCGGCGATGAGCAGCGACGGGCCGGGCGCCAGCGCAATGGCGATGCCGACCCGCTGGCGCTGCCCGCCTGAAAGCTCGTGGGGGTAGCTGTCGATGCGTCGCCCCGCGTCGGGCATCCTGACGCGATCGAGCAGGCGCAGCGCCTCCTTGCGGGCTTCGGCGCGGCCGATGGCGCGGTGGGCGAGCAGGCCTTCCGCGATCTGGTCGCCGATCCGCATCGCCGGATTGAGCGCGGTCATCGGCTCCTGGAAGATCATTCCGATCCTGGCGCCCCGGACCTTGCGCATCGCGACCGGTGAAAGGTCGAGAAGGTCCGTCCCGTCGAGCTCGATGCGTCCGCGGGCCTTCATGCCGGCGGGCAGCAGCCCCATGATGGCGAGCGATGTCAGCGACTTGCCGGATCCGGATTCGCCGACGATGCCCATGGTCGTGCCATCGGGAATGGTGAAGGCGATATCCTCTACCAGGACCTTTCTGTCCTTGCCCCAGCGCGAGAGCGTGATGGCGTCGAGCGCGACGGAGAGGCTCATGCGCGGCCTTCCGTGCGTGGGTCGAAGCTGTCGCGCAGCCCGTCGCCAAGGAGGTTGAATCCGAGGACGGCGATCGCCACGGCCAGCCCGGGCGCGATGGCCATCCACGGCGCCTGGCCGAGGTAAGTCTGGGCGTCGCTCAGCATCCGCCCCCAGGACGGGGCGGGCGGCGCAAGGCTCAGTCCGAGAAAGCTCAGTCCTGCCTCGACCAGGATGGCGAGGCCGATCTGGATGGTGGCCTGGATCACGATGCCTCCGGCGATGTTCGGTAGCACGTGGTCCAGTGTGATGCGCGTCACGCCCTTGCCCGCAGCCTGGGCCGCCAGGCAGAAGTCGTTCGCCCACACCCGCTGCGCCAGCCCGCGTGACACGCGGATGAAGACAGGAATGTTGAAGATCCCGATGGCGAGGATCGCGGTCGACCCGCCCGGTCCGATCAGGGCAGCGATCATGATCGCCGAGATAATTGCGGGAAAGGCGAAGACCACGTCGGCGACGCGCATGATCGCCTCCTCGACGAAACCCCGCCTGGCCGCCGCCGCGGTGCCCAGCGCCACGCCGGCGATAAGGCCGAACGCGACCGCGAGGAATGCGATCGACAGCGAATTCCAGGCGCCCGCCATCAGCAGCGAGAAGATGTCGCGGCCGAGCGCATCAGTACCGGCCAGCCCCGCTTCGAGCGGCGGCTTCAGCTTCAGCGCGATGCGCATCCTGGTCGGCGGCTCGGGCGTCCAGAATCGCGACAGGACGGCCAGCCCGACCACCCCGGCGGTGATGGCGATGCCCAGATAGAGCCGCGTGTGCGGCCCGAACGAAAAGCGCGGCGCGTCGTCCGCGGCAAGGCTCATCGGCGAGCCCTCAGGCGCGGATCGAGCCAGAGATAGGACAGGTCGACGAGGAAATTCACCGCAATCACCAGGCCCGCGAAGAACATGGCGACGCTGCGGATAACAACCAGGTCGCGCTGCGCCAGCGCCTGATAGGCGAGGCGGCCGATGCCCGGCAGATTGAAGACGTTCTCGACGAGGACGGCGCCGGCGATGAGGAAGGAGAACTGAAGGCCAATGATGGTCACGATCGGCACCAGCGCGTTGCGCACCGCATGCCGCCACAGGACACGCCGCTCGCTCAGCCCCTTGGCCTGCGCCGTGCGGATGAAGTCCTCGCCGGCGACGTCGAGAACGGCCGATCGCGTGACACGCGTCAGCACCGCCGCCTGCGGCAGCGCCAGCGCCACGGCAGGCAACAGCAGGGACTTGAGCGCGGCGACCGGCTCCTGCCAGCCGGGAAAGCCGCCGGCCGAGAACCATTGCAGCGTGGTCGAGAAGACGAGAATGAGGAGGATGCCGAACCAGAAATCCGGTATCGCGATGCCGACCTGCGCGAAGGCCGAGGCGGCGCGGTCGGGCGCGCCACGCCAGCGGGCCGCCGCGGCGACACCGAGCGGCACGCCGATCGCCACGGCAATCACCAGAGCCATGAGAGCCAGCGGCAGGGTCACGGCCAGCCGCTCGGCGATCAGCCCGCCGACCGAAACGCCGTAGGACGCCGACTGGCCGAGGTCCCCTGTGAAGGCGCCCGCGATCCAGGTGAGGTACCGGATGTAGGCAGGCTGGTCGAGACCGAGCTGCTGCTCCAGTGCCGCGATCGTGTCCGGCCGCGCCGCCGTGCCGAGAAGGATCGCCGCGGCATCGCCCGGCAAGAGGTCCAGGGTCGCGAACACAAGAAGCGAGGCGATCACCAGCGTCAGCGCAAAGGAGCCCAGCCGGCGCAGCAGGATGGCAGGCATGATCAAGGCCTTGCTGACGGGTGCATCGATTTCGGAGCGAGCATCATCGAACGAGGGAAGCCGCGCGCCAGATGCCGCGCGGCTTTCCGGTTCGGATCAATCGGCCCAGTACGCGTCGCGTACATAGACCTGTGAGATCGGCTCGTTCGGCCACAGCCCTTCGAGCTTCGCATCCCAAATGTTCAGGCGGGGAAGATCGAAGAGGTAGAGTGCGGGCACGTCGTTTGCCAGGATCTTCTGCGCCTCGCCGTAGATCGCGCTCCGCTGGTCTTCATCCGCATCGACCGCGGCCTTTGCGATCAGTTCGTTGAAGGTCGGGTTGTTGTAGCGGAAATAGTAGGTCGGACGGGAGTAGATATCGATATCCATCGGCTCCGCGTGATCGATGATCGTCACGTCGTAGTCGTATTTGATGAAGACCTCGTCGATCCACTTGGCCGGGAACTCGTTCGGCTCGATGTTCAGGGTGATGCCGACTTCCGACAGCATGGCCTGCATGATCTCGCAGGCACGCGTCGTGTAGGTCATCTGCGGGCATTTCATGGTGACCGTGAAGCCGTCGGGATAGCCGGCCTCCGCGAGCAGGGTCTTGGCCTTGGCGGGATCGTAGGGCAGCACCCCGGTCAGATCGATATAGCCAGGATCGGTCGGTGCGTAGTGGCTGCCGATCGGCACGCCATAGCCGGAATAGGCGCCGTCGATCACCATCTGGCGATCGATCGCGCTCATCATGGCCTGCCGGACCTTGACGTTGTCGAGCGGCGGCTTGGAATTGTTGAGACCGGCGACGAGCTTGCGCGGCGTGGCGCCGACCACGGTCTTGAAACGCGCGTCCTTTTCGAATTCGCCGAACAGTTCGGGGGCCGTGAAGTTCGGGAAGCCATCGATGTCGCCGGCGCGCAGCGCGGCCGCCTGTGCCTGCGCGTCGCCGATGAAGCGGAAGGTCACCGAGGCGAGTTTCGGCACGCCGGCATCCCAATAGTCGTCGTTGCGGGCGAGCTCGACGCGGTTGCCGCGCTGCCACGACTTGAACTTGAACGGGCCGGTGCCGACGGGCTCGGTCTTGTTGGTCTCGACGGTCTTGGGATCGATCATCACCGCGTCGCCCCAGCCGAGATGATAGACGAACAGGCCGGTGGGCTGCTTCAGCTTGATCACCGCCGTCAGCGGGTCGGGCGTCTCGATGCTGTCGATCGGCTCGAAGAACTGCTTTTGCGCATTGGTGGAATCGGCTGCGCGCGCCCGGTCCAGCGAGAATTTCACGATGGAGGAATCGAAGGCCGTGCCGTTGTGGAACTTGACGTCGGGACGCAGCTTGAACGTATAGGTCAGACCGTCGTCGGAGACCGTCCACTCGGTTGCAAGCAGCGGCTTGATCTTGCCGTCCTTGTCGACCGTGACCAGCCCCTCATAGACGTTGCCCCAGGTCACCTCACGGATGGCGACAGGCGCCGAGATTGTTGGATCCAGGCCGGTCGGCTCGATCGGAAGGCCAAGGGTGAGCGTGTCCTTCGCCGACGCGAGGGAGACGCTGGAGAAGATCGCCAGGGCCGCCAGTGCCGGTCCCCACCCAGTCCGCAGTTTGAGCATTGTTCCAGTCCTCTCTGAAGATTGATGCAGTCCGGAGTGATGCGGAATCTGGTCGCGTATCCGAAAGGCTCACGCACAATCGTCCGTCCGTTCTGGTGCGGACGCTTCCTCCATGCCTGTAGGGGGAGCCTAGGGGCATAGACACAAAGTTGTCAAATTTTTTTATTGCTTTTGGCGTGCAGGTGCAGAAAGCTCCGCTGGTCTCGGATTGCCTGCGCGGGAGCAACGCGCCATCCGGGCGGAACGGGCGCGAGGAGAGGATAGCGATGACGGAGCTGCAGTACTGGTCGATCCAGAAGTTGTCAGAAGAAATTCGTCGTGGGTCGATCTCCCCGGTCGAGGTGGTGCGCACCATGCTGGACCGCATCGAAAGCCTGGACGGCGGGCTGCATTCCTACATTACCGTGATGGCCGAGCAGGCGCTGGCGCGCGCCAGGATCGCGGAGGACGAACTCAGCCGCGGACTGTGGCGTGGTCCCCTCCACGGCGTTCCCCTGGCCGCCAAGGACCTGTTCAACACCAAGGATGCGCCGACCACGGCGGGAATGAGCATTCACCGCGACTATATCCCCGACCATGACGCAACCGTCATCGAAAGACTCTACGCGGCCGGCGCCATCATCCTAGGCAAGCTGACCCTGACCGAAGGCGCCTATACCAACAACCATCCCCTCTACCCCGTGCCCATCAACCCCTGGAACGCCGACTACTGGGCGGGCACGTCCTCCAGCGGGTCCGGCGTCGCGACGGCCGCGGGCCTGACTTTCGGTGCGCTCTCCACCGATACGGGTGGGTCGATCCGCTTCCCTTCGGCCTGCAACAACGTGACCGGCATCAAGCCGACCTGGGGGCGCGTCAGCCGCCATGGCGTCTTCACCCTGTCGCATTCGCTGGACCATGTCGGGCCCTTTGCGCGCAATGCGTTCGACGCCGCGACCATACTCAGGACGATTGCCGGGGCCGACGACAAGGATCCCACCTCCCTGCGAGCGCCGGTGCCGGACTATCTGGAGGCGACGAAGCGCGGCGTCCGCGGCCTGCGCATCGGCTTCGACGAGAGCTTCGTGTCGACCGGGACCCATCCGGAGGTCGTGGCGGCGGTCGAGGCGGCGCGCGGCGTGCTTGCCTCATTGGGCGCGCGTATCCGTCCGGTTTCGTTCCCGTCGCCCTATGAGGCGCTGCGTGGCTGGTTCCATATCTGCGGCGCCGAGACGGCAAAGGTGCATGCCAAGACCTATCCGTCGCGGGCAGCCGACTATCACGCCGGCATGGCTGGCCTGATCGAGCACGGCCGGACGGTGGGCGGAGACGTCGTCGGGAAGGCCTGGGTCGACAGGCTGGAGTTCTCCGGCCGGCTCGCGGCCGCGTTCGAGGACGTCGACCTGATGCTCATACCGACCATGACGACCCCCACGCCCACTCTGCCTGAACTGGAGGCATTCGGCGCGGACGACGACGTCTTGCTGCAGATGATCCGCTACACCGCGCCGTTCGACCTGGCGGGCAATCCCACGATCGTCCTCCCGGCCGGATTCTCCGGCGCGAACGTGCCGATTTCGCTGCAACTGGTCGGAAGGCACCTTGGCGAAGACCTGCTCTGCGCGGCCGGCCATGCGTTCCAGCAGGCAACGGATTGGCATCTGCGCCGGCCGATCGCATGAATTTGGCGTCATAAGATCAGGTTCGATCCGACAGGGACGTGGCTATCGCTGGGCAGACCTGAAGGCTGTGAAACCTGCGAGGTCACCATCACCTACAATGACCACCCGCCCAACGGCGGAAATTCGAAGGTTGGCATCACCCACCGGCGCTTCGAATACGGCCTCGTGCTGGAAGGCGAACTGACCATCGAGATCGACGGCGCGCTGAGCGTGCCGGGCAGGAGCGACCTGGTCAGCCTGAAATCGACGCGCCTGCACAAGATCTGGGACTATGGCCGCAAGCGCGCGACGACGATCTGGATCAACCCGACGATCGAGGATGATCATGAGGAATGGCTTTGGTGCACAGATACCGTTTCGGTGGCATGAGCGCCTGCGCGACAAGCTTGCCGAGCCTTCTTATGCCATCCAAGGGTGCCTGACGAGGAGTCAAGGCAGCGCGAGCGCATGCATCAGCGCTTGGACATCCAGGCGAAGCGCGGGATTCAGTGCCTCCGGCCACGTCGACAGCTTGACGCCGACGAATTGCCGTAGTGGGTCGACATAGATCATCTGACCATAGACGCCCAACGCCATGATGGTGGGTTTCGATGCGTCTTCGACCCAGAACTGGTTCCGATAGGCGTCGCGGCCGCCGCGATAGCGGTCCGGGAAGACGGAGGCGTCGCCGCGTCCGGTCTCGCGCACCCAGGCATCCGGGACGATCTGCCTGCCATTGCAGGATCCGTCCTGCGCGTAGATCAGTCCGAAGCGGGCAAGGTCGCGTAGGCTGGCCGACAATCCGCCGTCGGCGATCGTCGCGCCCTCGGGATCGAGCGCGAAATTCGCGTCGTGTTCGCTGCCCATCGGCCGCCAGATCAGATCGGATACCAGCTGCGACAGGCTCTGTCCTGTCGCAGCCTCGATGCAGAAGCCCAGAACCTCGGTCTCCATCGAACGATATTCGAAGGATCGGCCATGCGGCCGCGCGATGGAGGCCAGGGATCTGATCAGCCCGCGCAGGCTGCGTGGATTTGGATTGTCCGCCGGTACCTGTTTCCAGCCGACGGCAATGTCCATGCGACCGACGCCGGAGACGGGGTCGGCAACGTCCTCGGGGAAATCGACACCGCTGGTCATATCCAGCAGTTGCCGCATGGTCACGTCGCGATAGGCGCATGACGCGAACTCAGGCATGTAGAAAGCGACTGTTCGCTCCAGAGAAAACTCACCGGCGTCAGCCAGGATGCCGGCCACGGCCCCCACTACCGATTTCGAGATCGACTGCGTGAGGTGGAGGCTCTGCGGCCGCATCGTGTTCTCATAGTGCTCGCAGACGATCCGGCCATCGCGGAGGATGAGGAATCCGTCGGTCCAGGAGCGGTCGAGCAGGGAACGCGCGGTCGAACTGTCCCCCAGGCGATCCGTGAATTCGAAGCTGTCGAGATCGACAGCGTCGGCGGCGGGCGGCAGCGGGTCGGCCAGGCTGCCGGCGATCGGCGCCGTTGGCAGGAAGTCCGCCAGATGCTGATAGGCCCAGCGGTTGTGCGGAGCGCGATCCCAGTTCGCCAATGTCATGCCGGCGGGGCACTGCGAAGCGCCTACGCCATCATCCGGTTCGATCGTGTCAGCAGGCATATCGGGTGCAGGCTCTTCACTACCGCTCTCAGCCACGAGCATCCGCCAGGATCATGTCCGACGCCTTCTCGGCGATCATCACGGTCGCGGCGTGGGTGTTGCCACGGATCACGCGCGGCATGATCGAGGCATCGACCACGCGCAGGCCCCGGATGCCGTTGACGCGCAGGCGCGGATCGACCACCGCGGTGGCGTCCGCGCCCATGCGGCAGGTGCCGACCGCATGGATGTCCGAGCCGGCCTTGTCGCGTATGAACTGCAGCATCTCCTCGTCGGATTGCACCGCTTTGCCCGGCTGGATCTCGGAAGCGATATAGGGCTGCATGGAGGGCTGTTCGGTGATGCGGCGAACCAGTCTGATGCCGAAGGTCATGGCGCGGATATCATAGTCCGACTGGAAGAAGTTGAACTGGATCCTGGGCAGCACGCGCGGGTCGGAGGACGTGAGCGTGATCGAGCCGCGCGCATCCGGGTTGACATGCTCGGGGCTGAAGCTGAAGCCGGAGAAAGGATGGGCCTTGGCGCCCTTGGCGGTTCGCTCGCTGGCGCTCCAGGCGGCCATGGCCATCTGGACGTCGGGCCTGTCCTGCGAGGGGTCGCTGCGCGCGAAACCGCCGACATATATGCCGGTCTCGGCCAGATATCCTGTGCGGAACAGGGCGTAACGCAGCCCGGCAGCGGTTTTTCGGATCCAGCTGTTGGCGATGTCGTTGATGGTGATGGCGCGTGTGCAGCGGAACATCAGCTGGATGCAGGTATGGTCCTGCAGGTTCAGGCCCACTTCCGGCAGATCATGCACCGGCGAAATGCCCAGCTCGCCGAGGCTGGCGGCGGGGCCGATACCCGAATGCATCAACAGCTGCGGCGAGGCGATCGTGCCGGCGGAGACGATGACCTCGCGTGCGGACGCGGAGCGCAGCAGGCCGCCGAGCGTGAAGATCACGCCGGTTGCCCGGCCCTGCTCGATGATGATGCGCTGCGCGGTGGCGCCGGTGACGATCCTGAGATTGCGGCGTCTGCGCGCTGCGGAAAGATAGCCGCGGGCCACGCTCCAGCGGCGACCCTTGAACAGGTTCATCTGATAGTAGCCGAAGCCGTCCTGAGCGGCGCCATTGAAATCGCGGTTGGATTGGAGCCCGGCCTCTGCCGCCGCCGCACAGAGCGCATTCGGCAGTTCATGGTCGAAGGACTGGTCGGAAACCTTGAGCGGGCCACCCACGCCATGCCATTGATCGGCGCCCCGGGACTGGTCTTCCGACTTGCGGAAATAGGGAAGCACGTCCGCGTATGACCAGCCGGTGCAGCCGCCATTCGCCCAGTCGTCGAAGTCCCTGGCATTGCCGCGGACATACATCATGCCGTTGATCGAGCTCGAACCGCCGAGCACCTTGCCGCGCGGCTGGTAGAGTACGCGACCGCCCAGCGCGGCCTCGGGCGCGCTGTCGTACATCCAGTTGTAGCGAGGATCGGCGAACAGCCTGGAGTAACCCAGGGGGAAGTGAATCCACGGGCTGTTGTCGCTCGGCCCGGCCTCCAGCAGCAGGACCTTCTTCGTGCCGTCTTCGCTCAATCGGCCCGCAAGCACGCTGCCGGCCGAGCCCGAGCCGACGATAATGAAGTCGTAAGGTCCGCCGTCGAAGGGAGGCGGGGAGGATGACGCGGTCATGAAGCGCTCCTGGCAGATCAGGCGGGTAGGTATTTTCTGAGATCGAGCAGGTCGAGCGTGAGTTCGCCGCGGCGAAGCCGTTCCCGCATCTTCGTCTCCTGCGCAAGGCGCTTTCGCGTGCCTTCCAGCACGGACGCTACGGCGGCGTGGGGAACCGCGCAGACACCGTCGTCGTCGGCGACGATCAGGTCCCCTTGCGCGATTTCGATCCCGCCAAGCTGGACGCGGGTTTGCAGTACGCCCGGCTCGATCTTCGTCGCGCCCCGTATGGCAAGGCCGCGAGCCCAGACGGGGAAGCGCATTTTCCGCAGTTCCGCCACGTCCCGGCAGCACCCGTCGATGACAATTCCCGCAATGCCGCGATTGACCGCAGCCTCGGCGAGGATGTCGCCGAGGTAGCCGAAACTCGCGCCATGGCCGCAGATGACGAGCACGTCGCCCTTGCCGGCCTGCGCGACAGCCCGATGGAGCGCGAGATTGTCGCCGCACTCGCAGACCGCGGTGAAGGCAGTCCCGGCGACCGCCAGTCCCGGCGTCATCGTCCGGATTTCGGGATCGACGTCGCCGTTCCGGCCGTAGGCCTCGTAGACGGTCGCGGTTCCGGCGCTCCGGAAGAAATCCAGCGTTTCGGAATCAGTCATCGAGATCCTCCATCAGTTCGATACGGCATCCGGGAATGGGTTCGAAGAATGCGATACGACGATGACCGAAGCCGCCCTTGATCACCGTCGGTCCCCAGAACAGGTGCTTTTTCCAGTCCTCGCTGGCCAGGACCTCGCCGAGGTCCGGCACCTGGAAGCTGGCATGCAGGAAACCGGAACCGCCGGACTGCTGCTTCTGGTCGTAGAGGGCGTTCTCGAAGAAATTGACGCGGACACCGGCAAAACTCGCCTCTAGGAATGCCTCGCCGTCGACTTCGTGCAGGGCTGTCCTGCGCCAGCCCGAGGTGGTGTCGACGAGCGTCTCGGCTGCTCCCACGCTGGGCACGCGGAAGGCAAGGTTGATCAGTTTCATGTCGCGTGGGTTCATCGCTCCCGCCCGCTGCTATGGATGATCGATCCATAACTGCCTATTCAAAAATCATCAACAAATATTGTTTTATGAGAGACAAAAATCCGAATATCATCGAAAATGCGTGAAAACGCGCTTGACAGGCGGCCGAACGGCTGCATTAACGTAAGTCATGAAACAATGATTGTCTATTAAACAACAAAAGTCTCGAACTCTAGCGAAAAAGGGGAACGAATATGCGTACGGTGATTCTGGCATTGGGCATTGCGGCGGTCACGGGGGCGCCGGCGATGGCGCAGCAGGCAACGCTGACCTTGAATACGCCCGGCGGCGCCGTGCAGGAAGGCGGCGCTGCCGTGCTATGGGGACCGGCGGCCAATGAGCTGGGCTATGAGATCAAGGTTGAGACGTCCGACAATTCGCTGGATGCGTTGCGGCTTGAGGTCGGGGCCAATGCGGTCAATACGGACATCATCATCATGAGCGGCTACCAGGCGGCTATCGCCGGCGCCGAAGGCATGCTCGAACCGCTGGATTATTCGGTCATCAACGCATCGGATTTCCTTCCAGGTACCGCAACGCCTTATTGCATCGGCATCTACGGCTATGCCGCAGTCATGGCGTGGAACACCAAGACCTATGCTGGCGTAACGCCGTCCAACTGGGCGGATTTCTGGAATGTCGAGAAGTTTCCCGGTCGCCGCGCCATGCGCGCCGATGCGGAGGCGCAGATCGAGATGGCGCTGCTCGCCGATGGTGTACCGGCGGCCGATCTCTACAAGGTCCTGTCCGAGGACGGCGGCTTGCAACGTGCGATCGACAAGATCGCGGAGCTTAAGCCGAGCATCACGGTCTGGTGGAATTCGGGCGCCCAGCACGGCCAGTTGATGAGCGATGGCGAGGTCGACATGACGACCGGCTGGAACGGCCGCTTCCAGACGGCGAAGACCAATGGCGGGCCTGTCGATTACACCTACAATCAGGCCCTTCTCGCCTATGACTGCTTTGCCGTGACCAAGGGGTCGAAGCACAAGGCCGAGGCAATGAAGATGATAGACCTGATGTCATCGGCACAGTCGCAGGCGGGGCTGACCAAGTTTGTCAGCTACGGCCCGGTCAACCAGGCGGCTTACAAGACCGGCACGATCAGCGCCGAGACCGAAGCCGTGCTCCCCACCAGCCCGGCAAACGCGAGCTCCATGATCGTGCAGGATATCGACTGGTGGGCGAAGAACAATGACAAGGCCCAGCAACTGTTCGAAGACATGATGACCGAGTAGGCTGAGCCGCATCATGCTCGTACAGGCTTCCACCCAGGATTTATCCCGGCCGGCGCGCCACCGCTCCGCCGCTTCGGTCGAGATCGAGGCCCTCTCGAAGGTCTATGGCGACTTTCGCGCGCTCGACGATGTCAGTCTTGCGGTGGAGCCTGGGGAGTTTGTCGCGATCCTCGGGCCGTCCGGCTCGGGCAAGAGCACGTTGCTTATGGCTGTTGCGGGCTTCATTCGTCCTGATCGCGGGCGCATCCTGTTCGGCGGCGAGGACATCGTGCGGCTGCCCGCCAACAAGCGCGGTTTTGGCGTCGTGTTCCAGAACTACGCCCTCTTCCCGCACATGGATGTCCTGGCAAACGTGTCGTTTCCGCTGCGCGTGCGCGGCGTGGCGCAGGACGAGGCGCAGCGGCGTGCCAATCAGGCGCTGGACGTCGTCAAGCTTGCCGGCTACGGCGCCCGGCAGATCGGCGCGCTGTCCGGCGGCCAGCGCCAGCGCGTGGCGCTGGCGCGCGCGATCGTCTTCGAGCCGAAGGTTCTGCTCATGGACGAGCCGCTTTCGGCTCTGGACAAGACGCTGCGCGAGCAGATGCAGATCGAGATACGGGAACTGCACGACAAGCTGCAGATCACCACGCTCTACGTCACCCACGATCAGCGCGAGGCCCTCACCATCGCGGACCGTATCGCGGTGATGGACAAGGGGCGGGTGGTCCAGCTCGACAGCCCACAGCAGCTCTACCGCCGTCCGCGCACCGAGTTCGTTGCGCGATTCATCGGCGAGGCGGCGATCCTTCCGGTGGCCGAACTGCACCTGGCTGGGACTGTCGCCGATACCGGCGCGAAAGCCACCATGGCTGTGATACGCAGCGAGGATTTCGCGCTGACCAGGAACGGCGGGTCAGGTGACTGGGTCACCATTGGCGGCTCGCTGCGCGGCATTGTCTTCCAGGGCGACAGCTGGCTGTTGCAGGTGGATCTGGCCAGTGGCCAGACGATCGATGTTCGGGCACAGAGGCAGTTCAGCGGCGAGGTTGCCGCTCTGAATGTCGGCCAGAAGATCGATCTGCACGTCCATCGCGACCGCATTCATTTCCTGTAGGTTGGCGCATGGCCGAAATTGCCCAATCCGTTGCCGGATTTTCCCGTCACGCCGATAACCGGCGGACTCTGGCGTGGGACGCGAGGATCGAGCGGCTCGTGTCGTTCGCCTTCACGCTGCCCTGCCTGGGGATCGTAGCCCTGTGCGTGCTGATCCCCTGCGCCTGGCTGTTCTATCTCTCTGCCTTCGGGGCGGATGGCAGTCTCAGCCTGGAGAACTATGAGCGCATCGCGTCGGGTGCCAGCTATCCGCGCATATTCATGACCACCTTCCAGATCAGCCTGGCGACAGTGGTTGCCTGCGTGCTGATCGGCGTGCCCTTCACGACCTTCATCAACGGCCTGCCTCCGAAGATCGCCGTGTTCTTCCTCGCAGCCGTGCTGCTGCCATTCTGGACCTCGCTGCTCGTGCGTGCCTATGCGTGGCTCGTCCTCCTGCAGCGCAACGGACTGATCAACTCGGCGTTGATTGGGCTCGGCATCACCGACGAGCCCTTGAACCTCGCCTTCAACTGGTTTTCGACGGTGCTCGGCATGACCCACATCATGTTGCCGATCTTCATCCTTCCCGTGCTTGGCGCCATGCGCAACATCGATCGAGGGCTGATCCGCGCGGCCGCAAGCATGGGCGCGACGCGCAGCTACACCTATCGCAAGGTGTTCCTGCCGCTCGCGGCTCCCGGCATCGCCGCCGGGGCGATCCTGGTGTTTGTCATGAGCCTGGGCTTCTACGTCACTCCGGCGATTCTTGGCGGCGGCAACGTCCACGTCATCTCCATGCGGATCGCGCGCAGCCTTTCGAACTATTCGAACTGGGGGGCGGCAAGCGCGCTCGGCGTGTTGCTGCTGATCTTCACCGCCGCACTCTTTGCCCTAAGCTTTGTCCTGCAGCGCATGACGCTGTCCCGGCAGAAAGGCTGAACATGCTCGACGGCTTCGAGACGAGCCCGATGGTCGACAGGCTGAAATGGCTGCTCGCCATGTTGCTCGTCATATTCCTCGCGGCGCCCTCTTTCATCGTCATTCCGATGTCGTTTTCGGCCGCCGACGTGCTCAGGTTTCCACGGTCGTCGCTGTCGTTTCGCTGGTACGAATATTTTCTCGATTCCGTGACGTGGACGCAGGCGGCCCGCGCTTCGCTGGTGGCGGGCGTCCTGACAACGGTCATTTCCGTTCCGATCGGCGTGCTGGCGGCCTATGGCACGATGCAACTGGGCGGCAGGCTTCGCCTCGTCGTCGGCGCCGTCATCGTCCTGCCCGCGATCATCCCGGCGATTCTCATCGCCATCGGGCTGTTCTTCGTCCTGGCGCGCTTTGGCCTGGTCGGCACGATGACCGGTCTCGTGCTCGGCCATGTCGCGCTCGCCATTCCCGTCGTCTTCGTGGTGATGAGTGCTGCTTTCGGACAGTTCGATTTCTCGCATGAGCGGGCTGCGCGTAGCCTCGGCGCAACCTGGACGCAGACCTGGTTCAAGGTCGTTCTACCGCAGGTCACCGGTCCCATCGTCGCCTCCAGCCTGCTGGCTTTCGTGACGTCGCTCGATGAAGTGGTTGTGGCGATGTTCGTTTCCGGCGGAAGCAACGCTACCTTGCCCAAGGTCATGTTCACCGCGCTGCGGGACAAGATCGATCCCACCATCGCCGTCGTTTCGACCGTCATGCTTCTGGTCGCCACGGTCGCGGTGCTGGTCGTCCTGCGCAGAGGCAGTGACGCGGCGAAACCATAAGCTCAGCGCCGGAGCCTGAACACCGCTTCCAGTTCTATGGGCGAATTGAAGGGCAGGGCCGGCGCGCCATAGGCCAGTCGGGCATGGGCGCCGATCTCCTCGCCGAAGGCGGCGCAGATGATGTCGGATACGGGATCCAGCACCTCCGGATGGGCATGGAAGTCGTAGGTGCAGGCGACGAAGCAGGTCACGCGTGCGCACCCTTCGATACGGTCTAGGTCGCCGCTGCAGACGTCTCGCAACTGTGCCAGAAGGTTGAAGGTGGCGAGGGCCGCCGCTTCGCGCGCCTGCGCGACCGCGATGTCCCTGCCCAGGATTCCTGGATGGACGATTTGCCCGTCCCGCCAGCTCAGTTGGCCGGAGGTGTACAGCCAGCCGTCGAGGATGCGCGTGGCGCGATAATTCCCGGCGGGTTTCGGCGCCGGTGGAAGGACGATACCGGCGCGCGCGAGACGCCTGTCGATGCGCCCGCCGTCGGGCGTGGGCGAAGCATCGGGCAGATCGTCGGCCATCGGCATATGTGCTTCCTCTGCATCGTCATACGGCGCCGTATTGAAGACTTCCGGATCGGCACCGGGTTTGACAGGGCCATGCCGAGCGCCTATTCCGTTGTTTAATGATCAAACTTTCGGAGAGCATTGTGGACGGTCCGAATACTGCTCGCGAAATCGAAAGCCCGGCGGGCCACATCCAGAGCCTCGAAAAGGGGCTGCGCATCCTCGACGAGTTCATCGAGTCGCCGACGCCGCTCAAGCTGGCGGACATCGTGCGGCGGTTCGACATGGACCGTGCCTCGGCCTTCCGGTTCCTGCAGACGCTGGAACACCGCGGCTTCCTGCGGAAGGACACGACCACCAAGGAATACGATGTCGGCGGCCGCGTCTATTATTGGGCCTCGAGGCTGCGGGAAAAGACGCGGCTGATCGATTCCTTTCACGACCAGTTGCAGCGCCTTGCCAGCATCACGCAGCAGACGACCCATCTCGGTCTCTTCGTCAACGACCGTGTGCTGCTGGCCGACTTCGCCCTGTCGGATTCCATCATCTCGATCCGCCATTGCATCGGCGTGCTCGAACCGCTCTACAGTTCTGCCGTCGGAAAGGCCGTGCTTGCCTTTCTGCCCCAGGAGCGTCGCGAGGCGCTGATCGACGGCCTCGAATTCGTCCGCTTCACCAACAGCACCATCATGAACGCGGACGCGCTGCGCATTGAACTGGCGGTGACGCGCGATCGTGGCTACGCGATCGACGCCAACGAGACCCATGAAGGCTTGACCTGCATCGCTCGCCCCGTCTTCAACAGCGAGAAGATCCCGGTTGCGTCGATAGGCATAACCTGCGTCACCGCATTGGCGAGCGCCGAACCGGGCCGTTTCGAGCATCTGATCCGCTCCATACAGGCCATCGGCAACGAGATCACGGCGCAGAACGTTTTCTAGAAGGCAAAAAATGCGCCGCTAGGCCGCTTTGGAGCGCTGAAGAAACAGCGTCGCCCGGCGATCTTCCGCGGTCTGCGTGACCTCGGCTTCCAGGCGGCGAGGCGGCGTTTCGAAGGCTGACATGTCCAGTTCCGCCATGTTGGGATGATCGATCTCGAAGAGATTGCCAGACGGATCGCGTGCAAACATCTGCAATTCGCCGGACGGCAGGATCCACAGATCCGCATAACGCGTGCCTTCCTCGAACGCGCCGCGGGCATGCAGGACGCGGTAGGCGCTCACGAAGTCCGACACCGAAACCGCGAAATGCTGGTAGGTCAGGACGTCGGCACTGGGGCCGACCTGCTGCAGATGGAGTTGCAGGTCGCCGAGCCGCATCCAGCAGACAGGAAAGCCGAAATTCGGGGCTTGAACGCGCGTGCATCCCAGCACCTCGCGATAGAATGCTTCCGACTCTTCGAGGTCGGTGGCCGGGATGCTGACATGGTTCAGCTTCGCCGTCTGCTTTCGGTCGTTCATCGTTCCTCCCATCTTGTCGGGCTCCGGCATTCACGTCGCCACGGATACGCTACATACTCATCTCACAAGAATCAACAATAATTGTTTTTATGACAACAATAAGGTAAGGGAGGCTGCCATGTCGGGGCGGCTGAGCATGTCGTCCTGTGACCAGTGGCGCCATGAAACCCCATCACGGAGGATTCTCGTGAAGCGTTGTCTCATTATCTCCGGCGGCTATGCGCCTCATCGTTCTTTCGAGGCCGGCGAGCGCCTGCGCGCAATGCTCGAGGAAGACGGCTTTCTGGTCACGCACAGCACGAGCCTCGACGCGTATGACACGGAAGACCTTGGCGGCTACGATCTGATCGTGCCCAACTGGACGGTAGGCCTGATGAGCACCGAAACCTCGAAGCGCCTGTGGGCGGCGATATCGTCCGGCGTCGGGCTCGGTGGTTTCCATGGTGGTATGGCGGACGGCTTTCGCGACAATGATCGCTATCGCTTCATCGTCGGAGGATCATATGTGGCCGAGCCTGGCGGCGTGCGTCGCTACCGCGTCGACATCACGCGCCCGGACGACCCGGTGATGGCCGGGCTCGCGGCGTTCGATTACGAATCCGAGCAGTATTACATGCAGGTCGATCCAGCCAACGAGGTTCTGGCGACGACGACGTTTTCCGGCGAGCCTTATCCCTGGATCGCCGGCGTCGAGATGCCGGTCGTGTGGAAAAAGAAATTCGGCGCCGGCAAGGTGTTCGTTTCTGCGCTCGGTCACGTGCCGGAAGAGTTCGATCATCCGGCAATGCGCACGATCCTGCGTCGTGGCTTGCTCTGGGCGAGCCGATGACAGTGAGAGGCATTCCAGCCGTAAAACGACACGGTTCCCGCACGGAAAATCCATTAAGTCGCAAAGGCCGCTGTAGTGTTAGGCAGCTTGTGCCAGCCTCTCCCCGGAAATTCGATAGGATATCGCCTCGGCGAGATGAATGCGGCGAACGCTTTCGCTTTGATCGAGATCGGCCAGCGTGCGCGCCACCTTCAAGACGCGGTGATAGGCACGGGCCGAAAACCCCAGTTTTTCGCTGGCGTCGCGCAACAGAGATTCGCCGCCTGCATCCGGCCTGGCGATCTCTTCGACCAGGGCCGTCGGGCAGTGGGCATTCGTCATGATCGACGCCCCGATCGCCTCGAAGCGCTGGCGCTGGATGGTTCGCGCAGCGGCGACGCGCCTTGCAACATCGGCGCTCGCCTCGGATTTTGCCGGCCTGATCAGGTCGGCGGCGCTGACAGCCGGCACCTCGATCCTCAGGTCGATACGGTCGAGCAGCGGGCCCGAGATCCGCGCCTGATAGTCGGTCCGGCAGCGGTCGCCCCGCGCACATCGAAAACCCGGCTCGCCGGCCATGCCGCAACGGCACGGGTTCATCGCGGCGATCAGTTGCATCCGGGCCGGATAGGTGACGCGCGTGTTGGCGCGCGCGATCACGCATTCGCCGGCCTCGATCGGCTGCCGCAGCGAATCGAGCACGACCGGCGAGAATTCCGGGAACTCGTCAAGGAAAAGCACGCCATGATGCGCCTGCGATACTTCCCCTGGCCGGACGCGCAGGCCGCCGCCGACCATCGCGGCCATCGAGGCGGAGTGGTGCGGCGCGCGGAACGGCCGGCGGTCGGTCAGCCGCCCGCCAGCAAGCTCGCCGGCGATCGAAGCCACCATGGACACTTCGAGAAGCTCTTTCGGCGAGAGCGGCGGCAGGATCGACGGCAGCCGCTGTGCCAGCATCGATTTTCCCGAGCCGGGCGGGCCGATCATCAGAAGGTTGTGTCCGCCGGCGGCCGCGACTTCCAGCGCCCGCCTTGCTGTCTCCTGGCCCTTGATGTCGGCAAGGTCCGGCAGATTGTCCGCAGGCACATGGACTTTTGCCTCGGGCCGCGCCAGCACCTGCGTCCCGCGAAAATGGTTGGCAATGGCGACAAGGCTGCGCGGCGCGAGAATCTCGATTTCCGCACCCGCCCAAGCAGCTTCGGAACCGCAAGCCGATGGGCAGATCAGGCCCTTGCCATCGGCATTGGCGCCAATCGCCGCCGGCAGCGTGCCGGCGACCGATGCGATGGTTCCGTCGAGCGACAGCTCGCCCAGCACAACGTATCCCGCAAGCGCGTCGCCCGGAACCGCGCCCAGCGCGGCCATCAGGCCGAGCGCGATCGGCAGGTCGTAGTGGCTGCCCTCTTTCGGTAACGACCACCTGTTTTCTGCTACGGGCTAGGTATGGCGCGGGCTTTCCTAACCCAGGTGACGCAAGGCTTTCGCGGCGTTCGGGTGTTTTCCAGTCCACTCGCGATTTCCCCCTTGTTTCCAATCTGACGGTGAGCTTACAGTGAGTGGATCACTTGTGCGAGGCTTCTCCCTATGCCAAAACTCACCAAAGTCGTTGTAGACGGTGCCGACCCGCGCGCCAAGCAGTACACCGTATGGTGTTCGGAACTGAAGGGCTTCGGCGTCTACGTCCAGCCGACCGGGGGCCGGACCTACTTCGTCGACTATCGGACGGGCGACGGCGCGCGGCGTCGGATGACCATCGGTAAGCACGGCGTCATCACCACGGAACAGGCGCGAAAGCTGGCCATCGAGACATTGGGCACAATCGTGCTCCAGAAGGATGACCCGCTGTTGGAACGCAAGACACGGCGCAAGGCGCTGACCGTGGCTGAACTCTGCGACCAATACATGAAGGCGGCAGAGAAAGGCTTGATCCTTGGCCGGCGCCGAAACAAGCCGAAGAAAGCGTCAACCATCGAAATCGACCGGGGCCGGATATCCCGCCACATCAAGCCGCTGCTTGGCTCGAAGCTCGTGATCGACCTCACCCGTGCCGACATCACGAAATTCATCCGCGACGTGTCGGCGGGCAAGACGGCATTCAAGGATCGATCCGGCAAGAACGGGAACCGCGTCCATGTGGCCGGCGGCGTCGGCACGGCAGCGCGCACCGGCGGCCTTCTGGGTGGCATCCTCACCTACGCCGTGGACGAGGGCATCATCACCGACAACCCGGCGCGCGGCGTCAAGCTGCCGGCCGACAACGTCCGCGACCGACGCATGACTGGGGAGGAATACCGGCGGCTCGGCAAGACGCTGGTGAGCGAGGAAAGTCAGTACGAAACCCCGCAGGCGATCACCGGGGCATGGCTGCTCGCTCTGACAGGCTGCCGGCTCGGCGAGATCGAGGCGCTGAAATGGAGCGAGGTGGACGAGGCCGGCGGCTGCTTCCGGCTGGAGGATAGCAAGAGCGGGCCATCGGTTCGGCCTATCGGACGGGCAGCGTTTGAGGCTCTTTCACAGATCCACGTCAAGGGCGCGACCTACGTCCTGCCGGGGCTTCGTGGCGGACAGGGGCCTTATCGCGGCCTCTCCGGTGCTTGGGTCCGGCTGATGAAGCGGGCTGGCATCGAGGGCGTCACGCCGCACACCATGCGGCATTCCTACGCTTCGGTTGCTGGTGACATGGGTTTCGCCGAGAGCACTATCGGCGCGATGCTCGGGCACGCTGGCGGCACCGTTACCAGCAAATATGTTCACCGGCTCGACAGCGTGCTCGTCGCAGCAGCGAACAAGATTGCTGCGGAGGTGGAGAGACAGATGACAGGCAGGACGGCGGACGTGCTGGAGATGCCCAGGCGTGCTTAGGTATTCGGCAGAGGTTTTGGATCGTTGCCCTTCGCCTCGCTTTCATCCGTTACGTGATCTCCTGGCACCTTTTCCGCACTCTGCCCAGAGCGTGAGGCGTAAGGGTAGAACCTTACCTCACCGTCCCAGCCTGCCCGAACGGTCCACGGCTCTTTCGCGTCAGCTAGAGCGTCATTGATGTGATCAAGATACCCCTTGTCGCCATCGGGAGCACTAACGCCGACAAGGCTTCCCAAAAAGGCCGACAGAACGTTAACGTCAATAGACTTTGGCGGGAACGCGAATTCCAAGGCGGCCAGCGCCTCAGCGTCCAATGTTCTATGATTTTGCTCCGCCTCTAGTCGAATGCGGTCAAGCAACGGCTGGGGAACCGTCAAAACCGGCTTCTGACTTCCGTCTTCATCAAAGAAGCGTTTCTGCACTTCCTCCAGTTTATCTAACTTCCATTCAAGTTGCTCTTTCTCGTCCCTTAGCTGTGCATTGTCTCTCATGAAGCCGCCAAGAGTTTTCCTCAGGCTTTCGATCTGAGGGAAGTTCTCTAAGCGTGCTACGATTTCGGCGTTCATTGAGCGGTTGTTGGCCTCCGCTTCGGCTTTTAGACTGTCGCGCATTCCATCTGGCAGACGGACAATCACTTTGTCGAGCGATCGGCTCTCAGAGTCCTGAGCCATTTGAAACTCCCTTTTCCCCGGATATGGCATTAGGCCATAAATCTCCTTGCGGCAATATTGGCCTTATGCCATATTGGCCTTAGGCCATATTCGTTAAGGAGGTGTTGATGGCTCAAACGCGGAGCATGCGGGACGGCGTGAACATCCGCCTGCCTGACGGCATGCGTGAACGCATCCGCCAAAACGCGGCGGAGAACCGGCGATCAATGAATTCCGAGATCGTCCACTACCTGGACTTCGCTCTCGATGCCCAGGACGCAAAAGGCGCGGTCGAGACTGCCATCTCGCCGCGCCCGAACACCGCAACCTCATGACAGGAGAGAAGCAATGAACTTGGAATCATTTAGCACTTCCACCGCCGCAATTCCAGAAATTCAGGACGAAAAGCCGAGCATTATCGACGCTGTCGATATGATGGCTCAGGCGCGGTTCATGATCGAATGTGTCAGAATGGCTGCCAGCGAACTCGAAAGGCGGCAGGCCGAGGCAATCGTCGCGGTGGCGACTATCGCAATCGACAAGCTGATCGAATCCCGCGACATGCTCGACGCCTGCCGCGCCGCCGAGAAAGGCGGTCACGCATGACCGCCGCTCCTAAAAGCACTTGCGCGACAACCAACCCTTGCATGGTTGTCGCTCACATGACTTCCGTCATGCGGATTTGCGCACTCGCCATCGAGGGCATGCAAGGCGAGCGCGACGACCTCCAACAGACGCACGTGCAAGACGTGATGCACGTCCTCGAACACTACGCCGACACCGGCATGGACATGTACATCCTCGCCGAGGCCAACCTGAAGGCCGAGCGGGAGGCAGTGCAGCAATGACCCGCCTTGTTCCACACACGGATATGACCGCCGCACAGCTTGCCGATTGTAGCCGGCAGGCATCCGCCATCATGATCCTATGCGAAAGCGCCGCGTGGGAGATGCAGAACGGCGGCGTGGTTGAGCGTATCGCCGACGCCATCTGTCAAGGGCAAAAGCTGGCGGCCGAATTGCTAGAGCCGGTACAAGATGCCCTGGAGAGGCACGAGCGCGTGACGGGCGAAGCGCCAGAGGGCACGGCATGAGCCCTCCTCGTCTCCGCCGAAAGGAGGTGCCGGCCTACTTGGCCGGCGCCTACGGCATCCCGATCGCCGTGGCCACGCTGGACAAGCTCGCCTCGATCGGCGGCGGACCGCCCATGCAGTACGCCGGGCGCATCCCGCTCTACCCCGTGACCGGCCTGGACGCCTGGGCCGAGGCGCGCCTGTCTAAGCCCGTCCGCTCGACGGCTGAGGAGAGGCGGTGATGGGATGACACGCGACGTGGAGGTCCAAGCGGCGCTAGACGCCTGGGAAGGTTGGAAGGTAGCGAAGACGAAGTCGGACGCGACCATGTCCTTCGCCGATTGTCACGACACTGCGCAAGCCTGGGTTCGGTTCCAGAACCTCTACCTCGGCGACAACAGGCCGTTGGCGACTATGCCGACCCCGACAGCAACGATTTCATGGATTGGAGGATCGGCCTGAATGGCTCGCATCCGCTCAACCCATCCGGGGCAATGGTCCGACGAGGATTTCGTCGCCCTCTCGTATCCCGCCCGACTGCTCGCCCTCGCCGTCCGCAACATTGCGGATGACCGCGGCATTTTCGAATGGAAGCCGTTGACGATGAAGATGCAACTCATGCCGGCCGACAACGTCGACATAGGCGACCTGCTTTCGGAACTGGTGGGGAACAACATCGTCATCAAGTTCGAGGCAGGGGGGAAGCAGTACGGGGCTATCCGCAATTTCATGCGGTGGCAGAGGCCAAAAAAGCCCTCTTATCAGTACCCCGTTACGGAACCGGTTCTCTCCTACGTCGGCGTCACAGGCTCGCAATCCGGGAATGATGATGCATCAACCGATGATAGTTCGAAACCGGTTCCGAACCGGTTCCCCACTGGTACGGAAATCGCCGCGCAGAGGAAGGAGGAAGGAAGTAGTAAACAAGAACAAGATGGTTTCGCTAACGCTCAACCATCTTCCCGTCGCCGTTCGAAAAATCCTGAGCCTGAACCCCAACCGGCGAAACCCAAAACAGCACCACCGGGCGAGGCTGGATCGGCGGAAGATCGGTTCTGGGCACTGTCCGGCGACATGGAAAGCAAGGGCGTCGGCCGGACGGTGATGGGCAAGTTGGCGAAGCTCTACGCCGGGGACTTCGCCTCGGCGATCGGCGCGCTCGAAGACGCGGCACGGGCCAAAGTCCCCCGCTCCTACCTCGGCAAGATCATCTCCAATCTGGAGCGAGACGCAGCGCCGCCAACGCGCAACGGCGTGCCGACGTGGGTCATCGATGCTCGCACCCAAGGTTACCCGGTCGAACCGGAGGATGGTCGATGGCGATTCTGCGGCGGGCTCTATGACGACCAGAAACAGCAAGTCGGGATGTGATGCGTGAGCTACGAGAACTCGGAATCAACGTCCCGGATCGACACGGCGAGCACCGGACAACCTGTCCAGCATGCTCCCCCCGGCGGAAGAAAAAGCGGGACCGATGCCTCGCCGTCCGGGTCGAACGCGACGGGGCCACGTTCTTCTGCCACCACTGCGGACACTCCGGCGGGGTTCGCGCCGGGCAAGCTGACGGCGGACGCCATGGCGTTCGCGGAAAAGGTTCGGAAGATCGACGCGGAGACTTTGGCGCTGCTCGGCGCCGCCTCCGGAACGGCATACTTTCCGCGTAGGCTGGAGCGCAAAAGCCCCGCGGTCTTTTTCCCGTACATGCTCGACGGCAAGATCGTGAACTGGAAGGCGTGCGCCTATCCGGAGAAGGATTTCATCGGTCAGAAGGGCGGGAAACTCTGCTTCCTGAACCTCGACCGCGTTCTCGCCGCGCCTCCGGGCGATGTTTACGTCGTCGAAGGCGAATGGGACATGGCGGCGCTCGTCCAGGCCGGCGTTTCGGTCGACTACGTGATGTCGGTGCCGAACGGCGGTCGCGATCGTCACCGGGAAAGTGATGACAAGGATGAAGACGGCGAAAAACCGCTGACCGGGTATGGCTTCGTCGAGGATGCGTTCAAGCGCGGCCTCGGCAAGCACAAGCGCTTCATCTGGTGCGGCGACGCTGACGATACCGGTCATCTGCTCCGGCAGGACATGGCGAAGCTCTTCGGGCCGGCGAAGTTCTGGTTCATCGACTGGCCGGATGGCTGCAAAGACGCCAACGACATGCTGCGAACCGACGGCGCTGACGAGTTGCTGGATCGTGTCCAGTTCGCAGCGCTGCCGTGGCCGATCGACGGGCTCTTCGCGTTGTCGGAACTGCCGGAGATGCCGCCGATCCGCCCTTGGACGGTTCCAAAGCTTCCGGGCTGGAATGGGAAGATCCTGCTCGCTCCATCGACCATGAGCGTCGTCACCGGTCATCCGGGTCACGGCAAGACCGCATTGATGGCGCAGGTATGGGCGGACATCGCCTACATGTACGGACTGGTCGTCGCGGTGGCGACATTCGAGACACGGGCGAAGCCTCACTATCGTCGTATCTTGCGAACCCTGCACAGTGGCCGGCGCGAAGTCGACATGTCGCCAGAGGAAAAATTCCGCGCCGACGCATGGATCAACGATCACTACCGTTTCCTGGTCCATCCGGACCAGAAGCCGACACTCGACTGGTTGCTGGACATGGCTGAAGTCGCCGTCGTTCGTCACGGCGCGAAGGTCATACAGCTTGACCCCTGGAACCGACTGGAAAGCAGCCGCGACCATCGTGAGACGGAAACCGAATACATCGGGCGCTGCCTGACCGCGATCTACAAATTTGCGCAGGACATGGGCGTCCATTTCCAGGTGCTGGCGCATCCATCGAAAATGGACGGGCCGCGCAAGGGCAGCGCGCCGGAACTCGACGATATCGCCGGTTCCAAGCATTGGGATAATCGCGTTGACCAAGGCTTTGTGGTCCATCGGCCGAAGATGTTCGATCAGGGCCAGCGCTGCACCGATGCGGTGATCTACCACAAGAAAGCTCGGTTCGAAGAACTCGGCCATCCCTGCAAGTTGCACATCAATTTCAACCTCCAGACCGGGAGGTTCGAAGATGCTGTCTGACGGCGGCGACCGCTTCACACATGCGGAAATGGCCGAAGAACTTGACAAGCTGCTGTGGTCGAAAGCGACCTGGCTGGCCGATTTTGAGGCCGGCAAGGCGAAGCGTCCGGATTGGGAAATTGAGATACGGCGGCGCGAACACGCCGTCCTGAAACAGGCAGCGGCCGATTATCGGCGCGCGTCCGAAAGGAGATCAGCATGATGGAACAGGACATCGTCGACTTCTGCAGCGAAGCCTACAAGCTGGAAAAGACGGCGGAGGGGTATCTTGCAGAGCGATCGGCCGAAACGCTGGCGCAGCTTCGCGGCTACATTCGGTTAGAATTTCCTCAGGGCGACATGTCGGCTGGGCAGAAGTTTCTAGCCGAAATGATCGACGACGAGATCAGCGAACGGGAGCGTAATCCGTCGACGGCTTTCGAAGATGCGATCCTGTCGTTCGTTTCAGAGGAAGGTGAAGCGCGCGACCGGCTAGTCGATAAGCTGATGGCGTTGCCGGCGGCTCAATGGGATCGCTCTGCAGAAATTCTCGGCAACTGGATCGAGCGGGGTGGTCTGCAAGCCGCGACGTATGCGCGTGTGCTTGAAGAGGTCGTCCATGCGCGCGGTCGCAGCGCGGCGGTGAACCAATCGCCGATTGAGGTGCCGTTCGGATGACCGCTCCAGCCAACCCAATCCGCCGCATCGAGCCGGTGTCAATCTCCGGCCTGAAGCCGCACAAGCCGACGACGGGCGTCCCGATCGTCGAATACATCAACCCGCGCTCGCTCTACGTCGATCCGGCCTATCAGCGGTCGATCGGTGAGCGCGGCCTTCGGCAAATCCGGAACATCGTCGAGGCGTTCGACTGGTCCAAGTTCAAGCTGCCAACATGCGCCTACGGCACGAACTTCGCCGGGGAGACGATCCTGTTCGTTCTGGACGGGCAGCACACCGCTATCGGCTGCGCGTCGCATCCGGACATCGACGTGATCCCGGTGGCGATTGTCGAGGCGCCCATGACGGTCGAGGCACAGGCGGATGCTTTCATCGGCATCAACCGGGATCGGCTCAACGTCACGCCGCTGCAGTTGCATGTCGCGGCGGTCGCGGCCGGCAAAGACGATGCCGTCGCCATAGAGCGGGCTTGTCAGCGTGCCGGCGTCGAGCTGCTGCGGGGCACGCCTGGTAGCGGTCGGTTCAAGGAACGCCAGACGATTGCGATCACGGCCATAGGCCAGCTTATCGGCCGGCGTGGCGAAGACGGCGCGGTCGAGGTGTTGGCGCTGCTGCGCATGACCGGCCTGGCGCCGATTGCCGCGCACCACATCAAGGCGGTCGACATGCTGCTCTACGACAAGGAATTCTCCGACCAGATTGCCCCTGACGATCTTGTCGACGCGATCGACGACGGCATTGAAGCCGTGATCGAGGATGAGGCGCGGCTGTCGGCGAAGACGCATCGGGTGCCGTTCTGGAAGGCGCTCGGCAGCGCATGGTTCCGGAAGTGCCGGAAGCGGCGCGGCGGTCGCCAACTTGGGTTGCAGGAAAACCCAAGTCCTGAAACCGGGGTGAAATCTACTCCGGTTCACGGGGGTGAACAAAACCCCGGTGTTTTGACCGTGGCCGGTATTCCGACCGCTACCCCCAAACCCGCGCACCGCACTATTGTCCCGTTCTCGCCGGCTCCTGCACAGCGCAACGTCACGGCGGCCGTCATGGGCGATCCTTCGCCCGGTCGGTCGGCGCTGGATGAACGGAGGCCAGCATGACGCCTCTGGCCGATCTGATTGCACATTGGCAGCAGCGGGCTTGTGATTGCGCCCACGAGATTAGCGAGATTGTCGACCGCTACAATTTTCTGGTGTCGGCAGGCGATCACGGTTCGATGACCGACGACGATCTACGCCGGATGACAGGAACTTGGGAGGTCGAGTGGCGGATAGCACGCGACACCGCTTCATGGCTGGAAACGCTCCAGAATCGGATGAACGGAGGTCGTGATGCGCCGGGAGCAACCGCAACCCGGCAAGGCTGGACGCGCGGCGACGACGCAATGAAACGCATCGTCGTGTCCTTCGATGTCGAGAAGTTCGACCAGATCAGGGCGCGCGCCGTAGCCAAGGGCACAAGTTTTGCCGAGCAGGTTCGGCTCCTCACGGAATGGGGACTGGAGGTCGAGCAGATATGAACTACGTTCTTGGCCGAACGCTGCTCGACCGCAGAATAACCGTCTACCGCCAAGGACTCTTGGGCGAAATTGGCGGTACAGGGTCAAGCAATGTGTCACCGGCCCTCTCGGTCGTTCCACCCGGCAACTGTCCGTCCGGAGTGAGTTCATCGACTGCCTCCGGCAAGTTCACGGCCAGACGCTCAAGGATTTCCTCCCGGGATAGACCCGTCTGCTCATGCAGAGCCGCGATGGTATCTTCATCAATCGCCGCTTTGACATGCTCCGGATCGAGAGGCTTGTTCGGGCCTTTGCCGACCCAGGAGTCGACCGCATCGCCCTTGCCGGCCCCGCGGAACTTATCGAGGATTTCCGTCAGTCCGCCCCCTCCAAGAACCTTTTCGAGAGGATTGCCTGTGGGCGGTGCGGGAGCGTTCGGGTCGGCCGATTGGGGGTTCCACGCATCCGCGAGGCGGTCACGGTTCTTGTACAAGATTACACCGAGGGCGCCGAGCAGGACCTTACCCAGTAAATTTTGCATCGCGATCTCCTGTTGTTCCTGGAGACAGAAGTCCGCCGTGTGGGGATTTGTTCCCCAGATCGGTAAGGCGCTCTCTGCGCGCCGCCCAAGCCTTCGTAGGGCGAAATTTTGCCCGAAACCTCCCCATCAAATAATCTGGAGATCGGAATGAAGATCACCATCCCTGGCTGCGTGTCGATCACGGCTCTGAGCCTACGCTGGTTCGTCCTGCGCATCCGCGGCGGCATGGCAGATCCCGTCTTCGGTGAGCTTAGCCATTTGGGCTACGACGCCTATCTGCCCCGACGGCGCATCGACAAGTACAACCGTCGTATGCGCGTCATGGCAGAACGGTCGGAGCCGTTGTTGCCCGGCTATATCTTCGTGGCTCATCCGCGCACCGGCAAGCCGGTAGACGACTGGTCGGAGGTCGACGGCATCAACGGCGTCCAGGGCCGGCTGAAGGGCTCTAAGGGGCCTCTGATCATCCCGCAGGCCGTGATCGAGATTATCATGCGGATGGAGTTCGAAAGCGCGTATGACGACACGGTGGCCGGCAAGAAATTCCGCGGCGAAGGCGAGCGCGACAAGCTGCAAGCCCGGTTCCCGGTTGGCGCATCCTTCCGCGTCGTCGAAGGGCCGTTCGCGTCGTTCCTGGCGGAGGTCAAGTTGCTAACGCATGACGGCAAGGTCAAGGCCCTGATCGAGGTATTTAAGCGCCTGGTGCCGGCCGAATTCATGCAGGACCAGTTGGAAGCGGTCGGCAAGCCGGTGGCGTGATTTTCATGCATCATTGATAGCGATGTGGTGAAAATTGTGAGCGATTCGCCAGACGCTTGCGCGAAACGTGCAAATCACCTATCTTCCGCCTCGGACGAACTGCTTGTCTTTGTTTGGGGGCCTTCGGGCGCTGCCAGCGGAGCGGACCCAGCCCGGCGATATCGATCGGGCGCAATGGGTCCGCGTGCCTGACGATCAAGCGAGCGGACGCGCCGAATCCTCTTCCTCGATCTCACGCACAGCATCATGCCAGTGTTTTTCGTCAGTGGCGTCTTGGCGGCCGTCGCGCTCCCACAGTTCATAGGCTCGCTTCTGTATGCGTCGTTCGCGGCTTTCCTCTGACGAAGCACCAGCCGTTTTGAAAGCGTCAGAAAGATCACGCTTGTCAGGATCGGCAAGGCTCTCGCCGGCAGCGTCTCTTGCGGTATTTGGATCATCCACCGCAGGTAGATAACCTCTCGGCCGATTTTCCTCTGGTCCTTCCCATCGTGGTAACTGATCGGTGGTGCCGGGAGCGGCAGGTATGGAACGATTGGCCATGGAACATCCTCCTATCCTCGGTGGATGAACTCGGATCCCTGAGCGAAGTTCCTAGGAGTATGAGCTAGCCTCAGTTGAGATGCCGTCGGAAAGATGCGTTAGCTTTTTACGCGGTCGAGTCTGCGAAGAGCGGCGTTCACTTCGAGCATTCTCTCGACCACGTGCCCTTGCACCCGCCAAGCTCCGACGCGATTGCAACTGTCGCACTCGTCGCATCTCAGTCGAGCTCGAGCTTTGAGCCGGTGAGCTGAGTGCTTTAGAGGAAGGAGCCTGCGGGATTCGGGACACAGCAATTCCGGACACGCAAGGCGGCCCCTCCGTGATAGATCCCGACCGAGTAGACGGTCTAGCCATATCGGCAATTCCACCTCCCGTTCCAACTGAGCCAGATGACCAAATCTATAGCGACCTACCTTTTGGTGGCTTGATTTATCTCAGCCGGGTTAGCGGCCGGAAGCTGGCCGCTGCAAAAACGCGGGAAGCTGGTTCATGGCTCGTCGAAGTCCAGAAGCCGGAGCCTACCGCGCCCTCTACAAAGACCCCGGTTGGCGCGGCCCGCACAGCGCAGAAGCGAAAGCGCGCGGCGTAGAAACGGCTAACGCCTCAGTTGAGATGCTTGCCCTTGGGGACGTGCGTTGTCGCGAGGCATTCGATCTCGCGCACCATGTGGATGAGTGTGCGATTGTCGCCTAGGATGGGCCCAAGACGCTCGGCCTCAGCGAGAGCGTAGTAGACGATATTCACCAGATCGGTTGAATAGTCGCCCGGATGCATTTTGGGCTTGATGCCGGCTACCAGGTCTCGGATTGCGTCGATGTTCGTAGCGATGCGTTTCATGGCGCGCTGATACGCCGGATCGTCGGTCACCTTCAAGTCGGGGTAGTGCAGCCCGGTAGCACGCCAGCCTCATAAGCTGGAGGCCGCAGGTTCGAATCCTGCCCCCGCAACCAATCGAGACCGCGACCATGGATGAAGACTACTGGTGTCGGTGGCGCGCGCGCCGTGCGTACTATCGCGGCATCAAGCCGACCGAACGGCGAAAGGCGATGGCCTATCATCGTGGCGGCCTATGCGGCATCATCGCAATGGTCGTCATGGACGTCATGCTGCCGGAACTCGACGGCAAGCGCTATGTGTCCATCTCGCATTGGGGGCTGATCCCCTACGAAGCCTGATGGCCCGCCGTAGCCCAGAAGCCGCCCAGTATCGGGCGCTGTACGCTGATCCTCGCTGGTGCGGCCCACATGGGATACGCAAGCAAGCCTTCCTTCGCGATCTCTACACCTGCAAGCGCTGCGACTGCATCGTGATCGAAGGCAACCGGCATCATCCGCAGGCCGCCGTTGCGCACCACAAGGTGAAGCATCGCGGCGATCCGAAGCTGTTCTTCGACCTGGAGAACGTTGAGACGGTCTGCAAGCGCGACCATGACACGCTGATCCAGCGGGAGGAAGCGCGCGGCTACGTCATAGGGTCGGACATCAATGGCCGGCCCCTCGATCCGCAGCATCCCTGGAATCGGTGAGCGTTACCCCTTGGCAGCCCGTCCACGCTTCTTCGGGGCTGGGGCCGGCGGAGCGACATTTCGGCCAAGCCCGCTTGTCTTCGCAAGTTCGGAGCGGCGGGCTGCATAGTTCGGCGCGACCATGGGATACTCAGCGGGAAGGTTCCACTTTTTTCGGTATGCCTCGGGCGTCAGTCCGTATTGCGCCAAGAGATGACGCTTCAAGGATTTCAACTTGCGGCCGTCTTCTAGCGAAATGAGATAGTCGGGCGTGATCGATTTCTTGATGGAGACAGCGGGAACCAATTGCACCGGCTCAGGCACAGGAGCCGGCCCACCTAGATTGCGGATCGCTGAGTTGATGTCTGCAATCAGGCCCGGAAGGCTTGCCGGTGGGGTCGGATTATTGCTCACGTAAGCCGAGACAATATCGGCGGTGAGTTGCAGCAGCGAATCATCGTCTATCATCTGCGGTAGCTCCCGTTGAAAACTAACGACTATTTGGAACAACGTCATAGCGCAAGCCAGGAATGGAACTGACCAGTTCCCCTCAAACAGAGAACGAGGGTCTCGCTGAGGGCAGGGCTGATATCAAGTTGTCGGTCGCTCGCAACTAAGGCATCCTCGTACAGGTGAACAAATGCGCGTTCGGGTCGAGACTCCGCGATCAAATGTGCTCCATAGTCCTCGCCGTTCAGGGGTTGAGGAGCACGATATGAAGCTGGAGCCCGATCTACTACGAGCGCTGTTTCTGTACGTCGAGGAGCACGCAAAGCGTCCAATCTCGTCGCTCGAAGATATTCAACTCCACGGATGGGCTGCCGACGCTGTCGCCTATCACGTCATCCTGGCTGAGGAGGCTGGCCTGCTTAAGGCGATCATCGAAGACATTCCGGACACAGAAGACGCCGAGCGTTTCCATGTCGTCTACAATGTTCAGCGCCTGACTAGCCGTGGGCACGAATTCCTTGGGACAGTTCGCGACCCGAAACATTGGCGTATCGTGAAGGATGGAGCCAAGAAGGCAGGCATTGCGACCATCAGTTCTTTGTTCGGTATTGCTGAGGCCTACGCCAAAATCAAGGTCACAGAGTTTCTCGGGCTCCCGCCCTCATAGGACCGGGCGATCCGGAGACGCGGAACTCGGCCTGACCGATCACGGTGACGTTGGTGACTACGATGCGCATGGCGCGGCCGGTGTCCTCCCGGACAAGCTGCAACCGGTCACTGTTGAAAGCGTGACCGATGACGTCGGGCTCGGCACGGAAGATACCGGTAGCCTCCAGTAGAGCGCCCTTGTCGTCAACGGAAATGGAATACTCAACGCGACCCAAGTCGACACCGCCATCAGCGTATAGGCGTCCAAGCCCTTCGATCATTGCAACGTCCCCTTGATCAATTCGCCGCCGATCTCGGCACCTGTCACGCCCCCGTCCTTCATGTGAACGTTGAGAAGCGTGAGGGTCCATCGCTGCCCGTCGTAGTCGAAGGGCCGACCATCGAACCAAGCCTGAGCTGCTTGGGTGATGATCGGAGAAGGTCCGTCGAGGGTTAGACGTAGGGTGTCCATCGGAGTGCTCATTCGTGGTGACCGCATTCTACTTCATCCTGTTTGCGGCGACCATCATAGCTTCCCATGTGTGCAGGCCGCGTCAGGCGACGTGAGGGCGATCAGGGTGCCATCCGCCGACGGAAGGGAGGGGGAGGGTCGACAGCAAACGCCGCCTCGGCCCTATACCCGCGTCCCCCCTCCCTTTTTGCGGACAACAGTTTCAGAAGAAAAAGATGAGGCCATCCCGAAGGGATAAACTGCATGAACGTGATTGAAGGAACTGGCGAGATCATCGCCGAGCCGGATTGGCGATCGCTGTTCACAGACGAACTGGAGATCGCGGCGGCACAGGAGCATTGGCGCGTCGTCGCGTCGGAGCTGCGTGAGCGCCAACTACTGGCGGCGGCCAATGCTCATTCGGTGCAGCGCCTGGTTTGCGCCTACCTGATGTTCGACCGCATGTATCGCGAGGTCGCCGAAAACGGCGTCGTCACGAAACCACGCCGTGGCAACACCAAGGCGATTGCTCGGGTCAGTCCCTACTTCACTGCCATGCGAGAGGCCGGGTCCGATGCCGCCACGTTGGAGGCGGAACTTGGCATCTCACCGCGCCGTCGTGGCGACGTGACGAAAGCTGAGCGCAAGCAGCGCAAGGAACGCGCCTCAGATGCCTTCATACGCCCGGCCAGCAGCCGATGACCCAGCGACCCGGTATGCATGCGATGTCCTTGACGGCAAGATCGTGGTCGGCGACCTGGTCAAGGAGGCTTGCCGACGCCATCTCCGCGACTTGGACGGAGCGGCGGCGCGGGGACTGCATTTCGATGCGGATAGGGCGAAACGGATTTGCCAGTTTTTCCCCTCAGTTCTGACGATCACCGAAGGGGTGAAGGCCGGCAAGCCATTCGACCTGCTCCAGTGGCACAGTTTCGCGGAGGGTTCGCTCTTCGGCTGGCGGCGGCAAGATGGGTTGCGCCGCTTCCGCATGGCCTGGCTGGAAACCGGAAAGGGTCAGGCGAAATCGCCTCTCATGGCCGGGACCGGTCTCTACATGATGGGCTACGACGGCAAGCAGCGGGCCGAATGCTATGCGATAGCCGGCGACAAGGATCAGGCCAAGGTCGTTTTCAACGACGCTGTCGCGATGTGCAGGGCAAACATGCCGGGTCGCGACGATGACGAGTTCGAATCGTTGGAGTCGACCGAAGAAGTCATTATCCGTGGCACGGGCGACCTGGCCTGGATGATCGAGCATCCGGCTACCAGTTCGAAGTTTCTCCCTCTGGCGAGCGTAGACGCGATATCCGGACCTCGCCCCTACTTCGTGGCGGCCGACGAAATTCACGAGATGAAGACCGCGCACCCGATCACGACGTGGAAGGCGGCGATCGACAAGATGAGTGGTGACCCGCTCATGATGCTCGGGACGAACACACCTGGCACGAACCAGATCGTCGGGTCGGAATATTCCAACCTGTTTGAGCGGGTAATCACAGGCAAGGCCGAAGACGACACGCTGTTCGGGTTGATCTACCGTGTCGACAAGCGGGACGAGGAAACCGTTTTCGAGAACGAGGCGGTGTGGCCGAAGTCGATGCCGGCGCTCGGCATTACCTTCCCGATCGAGAATGTCCGGAAGAAGGTTGCAACGGCGAGGCTCCTGTTGTCCGAAGCGCTCTCGACCAAACGGCTCGTGTTCGGGATTCGGGTCGGCACAGACGGTTTCTGGATTTCGGAAGCGGCCTGGAATTCGTGTCAGGGCAAGGTCGACGAAGATAAGATGACCGATGCCGATTGCTGGCTCGGGCTGGACCTGTCGAAAAAGAACGACCTCACCGCCTTGTCAGCGACGTGGCGGAAAGACCTGAAGCTGCACACCAAGAGCTGGTATTTCACGGTCAAAAGCGGCCTTGCCGACCGTGCGCGCGACGACAAGGCGCCCTATGTGGAATGGGTTGCGAAGGGACTGATAGCCGCCACCGAGGGCGCGACGATTAGCTACGACTTCGTCGCTGGCCGGGTGCACGCGATCTGCGCTCGCCATCGCGTGAAGTACATGGCGGTGGATTCTGCAAAGATCGACGACTTCGTTGATGCCTGCGCACGCATTGGCTTCCCAGTCTGGATTTTTGAAGGACCAGACGCGCCAGCCGGTGACGGTCTCATGATTGTGCGTCACGCACAGGGCACGCGGATCGTCTTTCAGGAGCGGTCCCTATGCATGCCGAAGTCCATTGAACGGCTGGAAGACGCCATCCTCAACGGGGACATCGTCATAGACGCGAGTGAGGTGACGACGATGTGCGCGGCCAACGCTGTCGTCCATGCGGACCCGATGAACAATCGGATGTTTGACAAGAAGCGCAGTCGGGGCCGGATCGACGGCATGGTATCCATCGTGGAATCCGTTGGCGCTGCCACTGGCGACATCACGGAAGGCCCGATCTCCCCCTGGGATGACCCGGACTACAAGTATCAGGCGGCATGATGGGCATTTTTGCACCAAGCGCGGCGGACATCGGTTCTGCCGTAGCCACTGCCGTGGCTGCGGAAATGGACAAGCGTTCGTCCATCGAAGATCCGAAGGTGCCGATCTCCGACGCCAAGATCGTCGAGTTCCTTGGCCTGCAAGGTATCTCGGCGACGGGCATTTCGGTAACGATCGAAAAGGCGCTCGGCGTGCCGGCGATCTGGGCGGCCGTCAACTTCCTCTCGGGCTCGCTCGCGCACCCGCCGTTCAACCTGTTCAAGAAAGACAGCAAAGGCGGGCGGGATAAAGTCCGCGGTGGCCTGGCGACGATCCTGCACGACGCGGTCAACGATGAAACCTCGTCCTTCGACTGGCGAAAGCTGCACTTCGATAGCGTCTTCACCGGTGGCCGGGCCTTCACCTTCATCGAAAAGAATGCGGTCCAGAAGGTGTCGAACCTCTGGCCGCTCGATCCGGACCGCACGACGGTCAAGCGGGTCGATGGTCGTAAGGTCTATGAGCACCGGGACGGAAAGAGGACGCATACCTACGTCGCCTCGGAGATCATCGATCAGGCGTTCATGCTAAAAAGCGACGGGCTGCGGCACCGCTCGCCGATCATGGCGAACAAAGATGCGATCGGCCTTATGATCGCCGCGACGCAATATGCGTCGAAGTTTTTCCAGAATGGCGGCGTGCCGCCCTTCGTGCTCACCGGGCCTTTCAAATCTCCGGGCTCGCTGGAACGGTCGGCGACCGACATGGAGACGGCGGTCAAGGAAGCCGCCGAAAAGCGCAAGCTGGCGATCTCGCTGCCGTCCGGGCACGACATCAAGCCCGTTGGCGCCAATCCGGAAGATTCGCAGCTCGTCGAGTTGCAACGCTTCTGCATCGAACAGGCGGCGCGGATTTGGGGCCTCCCGCCGATCTTCCTCCAGGACTTGACGCACGCCACGCTCAACAATTCGGAGCAACAGGATCTTCACCTGGTCAAGCATGTGCTGACCCGCTGGGCGAAGCAGTTCGAACAGGAATGCAACCTCAAACTGTTCGGCCGGATGAACAACCGGCAGTACGCGGAAATGAACCTGGATGGCATCCTTCGCGGCGACTTCAAGACGCGCATGGAAGGCAACGCCCGCGCGATCTCGACGGGCCAGATCACCCCGGACGAAGCCCGCGAGATGGAAAATCGGTCGCCTCACGGCGGAGCGGCAGCCAAGCTGCATATGCAGGGCGCGATGATGCCGATCGACAAGCTTGGCACGAAGCCGGCGCCGGCCGCCGGCAGTGGCAACGGCCTCCCAGCCGACGACAGTGACGAGACAGGAAAGCAGGACGATGGACCGTGAGATTCGCGGCGGCATCCCCGCCGAAATTCGCGCCGATGAAGTTGGCGTCAAGGTGGCCGGCTATGCGGCAGTGTTCAATCAGCCCGCCGACATAGGCGGATGGTTCCGGGAAATCATTCATCCCGGTGCTTTCCGCTCGGCGATCGGCCGCGACGACGTGCCGTTCCTGATCAATCACGATGGCTTGCCGCTGGCGCGCACGCGGTCGGGCACGCTGATCCTGGCCGAAGACGACAAGGGCTTGAAGATGGATAGTACGCTCGATGCGGCTGACCCGGACGTCATGCGCATCGTGCCGAAGATGAAGCGCGGCGATCTCGACAAGATGTCGTTCGCCTTCCGGGCAACCCGGCAGGAGTGGGATGAGACCGGCGACATCCCGGTCCGGCATGTCTACGAGGTCGACCTATTCGACGTGTCGATCGTGACCGACCCGGCCTATGCCGGAACCGACATTGGCCTTCGCAGCCTCGAAAAGCATCGTGAGGCTGTCCGCAAGGCAACGAACTATCATGCGGCACGCAATCGGCTGCGCATGAAGCTGAACCTGGCTCTCAGCGAGCGAGAGAACGGCCGGTAGCGCCTGCTGCCCGCCCATCAACCCGAAACCCACAAGGACTTTCACCATGACCGTACAGCTCAAAGAGCTGCGCGAGCAGCAGGCCCGTATTGCGACCAACGCCCGGGCGAAGCTCGAAGAAATCAAGGACGATACGCCGGCCGAACGCGCCGCCGAGATCGAAACCGAATTCGACGCCATGATGGCCGACTATGACAAGCTCGGCGAGAAGGCGGAGCGTCTGAGCCGCCTGGAGGACGCGGAAAAGCGGACCAATGCGCCCGATCCGCGCCGACCCAGGGGCGACAACGGTGAACAGCGCGGCGTCGAAACCGGCACCGATGTCGAGCCTGATTACAAGGAGGTGTTCGCCAAGACCGTTCGCTTCGGGGCGACCATTCTGACTGCAGAGGAACGCAGCGTGCTGATGGCGCACCGCGACGATCTTCCTGCGGAAGTGCGCGCACAAGCGGTCGGGACGGACGCGGCCGGCGGCTACACCGTACCGGAAGGCTTTTCAGGCGAGATCGACAGGGCCATGAAGGCATGGGGTCCGATGTGGGATGCCAACATCGTCCGCGAAATCGTCACCTCCGGCGGCAATCCACTGCCTTGGCCGACTGTTGACGACACCTCGCAAACCGGCGCCCTAAAGGCTGAAAACGCTTCGGTCACGGACGACGCATCCGGGGATGTGGTGTTCGGCGAAAAGCGGCTCGACGCCTACATCTATTCCACCAAGCTCGTGCGGATTCCGATCGAGCTACTGCAGGACAGTGCCTTTGACATGGAAGCGCTGCTGGAGGACCTGTTCGGCGAGCGTCTTGGTCGCCTCTCGAACACCGTACTCACGACAGGCACCGGCTCGAACCAGCCGAATGGCATCGTGACGGCGTCGACGCTTGGCAAGACGGCCGCCTCGGCGACCGCCATCGCGTCCGACGAACTGATCGACCTTCTGCACTCTGTCGATCCAGCATATCGGTCCTCCCCGAAGTGCCGCTGGCAGTTCAATGACAGCACTTTGGCGGCAATCCGAAAGCTGAAGGATGGCCAGGGCAATTACCTTTGGCAGATGGGCGACGTTACCAAATCCGAGCCCGATCGCCTGCTGGCGCATCCATATTCAATCAACCAGGCCATGGCGAACATCGCGACTGGGCAGAAATCGATCATCTTCGGCGACCACGGCAGGTACATCGTGCGCAAGGTGCGCGGCTTCACCGTGCTCACGCTGCGCGAGCGTTTTGCCGAGAATTTCCAGGTCGGCATGGTTGGCTTCAAGCGTTTCGACGGCGAGCTGCTGAACACCGCTGCGGTCAAGCACCTGATCCAGGCGTAAGCCGGACAGTTCGGACGGGCGGCTCCGGTCGCCCGTCGTCCTCCCTCACGACAAGGAACGCGACCATGCTGAAGATCGTCTATCGCACGAGCATGTCCGGCCCGGCCGGCACCACCAAACCCGGCGATGTCGCCGATGTCGACGACGAAGAGGCTGCTCGCCTGTTCGAAGCTGGCTTCGCCGATCCATTCCGCGAAGAGCCTGAGAAAGAAAAGGCCGTCCGCAAGCCCGCCCCTGAAAAGGCGGCGAAGGGCTAACCCATGTGGGAACGGATTGAGCGCGTCGCGCAGCCGGAGACCGAACCGCTGTCGCTTGCAGAGGTCAAGCAACAGTGTCGCGTCGATACGGTCGTGACCGACGATGACGCCTTCCTGACGCGCTGCATCCGCGCTGCCCGTGAGGCCATCGAGGGGCCGGACGGGCGCGGCCTGGCGATCATGGCGGCCGACTGGCGGCTGACTTTGGATTGCTTCCCGAAGGAGGTCCGCATCCCCATGGGGCCGGTCCTCTCGATCGTCAACATCGTCTATGTCGACGGCGCTGGCGCTGCGCAGACGCTCGATCCCGCCGATTACCATTGGCGGCCGGGCCGCTACGAAGCCCGCATCCAGCCCGCCTACGGCAAGGCTTGGCCTGCGGCCCGCAGTCAACTCGACGCGGTAACAATCACCTTCAAGGCCGGGTTCAAGGGCACTGAGGAAGATCCAATCAAGCTTGGAAACATCCCCGAACCGCTGCGCGTCGCGATGATGATGCTTATCGCGCATTGGTACATGGTCCGATCAACGACGGTTGTGGGCACCGTGCCGACCGAAATCCAGCACGGTTTCGAAGACATCATGAACATGTTTGCGGTCGGCCACGTGGCCTGACGCGCCTCACAGGAGAAGGACCATGGCAGACGTGACCATTACGGCCGCGAACGTGATCGCGGGCGCTGGCGCCGAAATCGAGCACGGCACGGCCGGCGCGACCGAAACCTCCGGACAGGCGCTTTACCGCGACGCGGCCGATAGCCGGCTGAAGGTCAGCGACAACGACGGCACGGCGGCGGCGCGCAAGGTGCGCGGCTTGGCGCTCAACAGTGCGGCCAACGGGCAGCCGATGGCGATCATCCGGCGCGGTCCCGTGACGATCGGCGGGACGCTGGTCGCCGGCACGACTTACTGTCTGAGTTCAACGCCCGGCGCGATCTGCCCGCAGGCCGATGTCGCCTCGGGCGATGACGTTGTGATCATCGGCGTCGCGATGACGACGGCGATATTGAACGTCGCAATCCAGCATCCCGGCGTGACGCTGGGATGACGGTCTGGCGCAGCATCGGGGTTAGCGCGGTGCCATTGGTCATCTTCGTCCTCGCTGCCGTGCTCGTCATCTATGCGACGTGCGACGGCGAGTTCGGGGCCTGCCTCGATGCGATTGCGGAGCGTCCGTGATGCCCTGGGTCCGCTTCACCGACGATTTCGACTTCAAGCCGAAGCCGGCTGTAACCCTCGCCTATCTGCGCGGCGACGAATGCAACGTGACGACGGCGTGCCGCGACGCCGCGTTAGCGGCAGGCAAGGGCGTCCCGCTGCGCAAGGCTTCGAAATCGGCCAAGCTTACGGAGATCGTCGATGCACGACGCCGGCCGACTGAATGAGCGCTTCGCGTTCGATAGCCGGGGGCCAGCGTCCGGACCGGACGACGGCACAACGAAAGGCGACTTCGTCGAGCGCTTCGATCTCGCTGCCGAACGGATATTCCTTCGCGGCGGCGAAGCGGTCATGGCGGGCCGGCTGCAAGGCAAGCAACCGGTCATCATCCGCGTTCGGGCATCGTCGCTAAGCCGGCAGATAACCCCCGAATGGCAGGCGCGGGACAAGCGATCTGGCGAGCCCTACGCGATCCATGGCGTGACGATCACGCCGGGCCGTGACTGGATCGAAATCCTGGCTGAGAGCGGAGTTCCGTCATGACGCTGATCGATATCTGCCTCTGCATCATGGCGTTCAACCTGACCGTGATCGCCGCTGTCATGTTGCTGCACGCTCGCCGATGACCTCGATCCTCAATCTGGCCCGGCTACAGCGGAAACTCGACCGCCTGCCGAAGGTAACGAAGTCGCTGATCCGCGCCGGCATGGAGGAGCAGGCCGATACCATCGTCGCGATGATGAAGTCGCTGGCGCCGAAGGACCGGGGTGAACTGGCGGATAGCATCGGCTGGACGTGGGGCAAAATCCCGGATGGGTCCAGCGTCGTTGCGGAGGTCAAAAGCTCACTCGGCGGCGACATGACTATTACCATCTTCGCGGGTGATGAGGTCGCTTACTACGCAAAATGGGTCGAGTTTGGAACGCAGGCACATAGCCTTGCACGCAACGCTTCCGTCAAGCGCGGGAAACGGCAGGGCGAGGGTCGTCAGCACGCCGGTACGCCGGCGCAACCGTTCTTCTTCGTGTCCTGGCGGGCGAACAAAAAGGGCGCAAGCCGGGCGGTTCGTGCCGCCACGCGGAAGGCCGCGAAGCAAGCGGCGGCCGGCTCATGATCGACGCTTCCTATGAACTGCAGATTGCTATCGTCGCCCGGCTGAAGGGCTTTGCGGCGGTTACGGCGCTGATCGACCAGCGCGTCTATGATGATCCGCCGCGCAATGGCGAAGGGCTCGTTACGGCGACGTTCCCCTACATCTCGTTCGGACCGACGCAGATCCTGCCCGATGGGTGGGATTGCCAGGACAGTTCCGAAATCTTCTTCCAGCTCGACGCGTGGTCGCGGAAGCCAGGTTTCGCCGAAGTCAAGAAAATCGCCGGTGCGGTCAGGCCGGCGCTTCACAGGTATGATCTTCCCTTGACCGAAAACGCGCTCGTGTCGCTCGAATTCGTCAACACGAGCATCCTGCGTGATCCGGACGGCAAAACCAGCCACGCCGCGATGACGTTCAAGGCCGTCGTCGACCACGACTGACCTCTTCCCTCCATCCATCGTCAAGGCCCGCTCCGGCGGGCGCAATCGTTGCCATAGGAGAACCATCATGGCCGACGCTACTTCCATCAAAGGCGGCAAATTCCGCGTGCTTCTTGGGTCCGGCTCGGGGCCGGTCGTCTACGCCGCGCCCTGCGGTTTCCGGAACAAATCGATCACCTTCACCAAGGGGACCGAAGAGTTCACGCTTCCGAACTGCACCGATCCGGACAAGGTGCCATGGCTCGGTCGCGACGCGACCAGCCTGTCCATGTCGATCAGCGGCGAGGGCGTCCTTGCTGCGGAATCGGTCGAGACCTGGCTTGATGCCTGGGAGAACCCGGACAGCATCCCGGTCAAGATCGAGATCGAGTTCCCGGCGAAGCTGATCACCTGGACTGGCCTGATGCACGTCACCACCTTGACCACGGGTCATCCGACCGAACTCGGCCGCGTCACCAATCAAGTGGAAATCGCGTCTGACGGCCAAATGACCCGCGTGATGACGCCATGAGCCGTAGGGCGTTCCTCACCGTCCCATGGGCTGACGGGGACTATACGTTCCGTCTCCCGTGGGGCCAGCTCGCCGAACTGCAAGAGGCGATCGGCGCTGGGCCGTATGTCATCCTCGATCGGCTTCGCGACCGCTCTCCGAAGCAGCAGCCGATAGAGGCCGATGACGATGCGGCAACGCTCGGCCTGGACGATGATGACGATTTCCCGCCGCCGCCTCGCTGCGGTGTGAAGGAAATCAGCAGCGTCATCCGTCTCGGCCTGATCGGTGGCGGGCTCAAGCCGCACGTCGCGATGAAGCTCGTCCGGACCTATGTCGAGGAGCAGCTTCCGGAAGAGAGCCGCCCGCTCGCCTGGGCGATCCTTTCGGTTGCCCTCTACGGCGCGCCGGATGAGGATGACAGCTTCAAAAAAAAAGAGCCGACGCCGAAGGACCAAGGCTAGACGATCTGCCTAACGGCCGGTTTCGTTTCGCCATGATCTACGGCAAGGGCGCGGCGATGGGGTTTTCGCCCCAGCAGATCGACGACATGTCGGTGTGGCAGTTCATGGCCGCCTGGGACGGTTTTGTGAAAGCCAATGACCCGAAAGCCGGCGAGGAATTGTCGGAAGATGAGGCGACCGAACTGTTCGAATGGGTGACCGGCGGCTAGAGCGTTCTACAGGTTACAGACCGCGAGCAATTTGCCACCACTGTTGGGCGATTTGATCTGCAGCGTCCACCCCGACGAAAAGTCTGTGCCCTGGCTTTGCAATGTTTCCGACAGTTCAACACAAGCCTGCTGTGCTTTCGAACTCGTCGTGTCAGTCGTGTCGATTGTAACAATCACGGGTGAATTCGCGCCTGAAACTTCGCAGGGCGAGGTCGACACCCTGATCTGGTCGATCAAACTGCACAATCTCAATGCGTTGATGACGCTGTTGTCTTCGGCGAGCGCTGTTCCGACGGCAAGCGTGGCGAGAGCTGCGCCAATCACGACTTTCATTCTCTGAAGCTCTCCCGGATCCAAAATGGCAACAGACATCGAGAAGCTGGTCGTCCAGCTATCGGCGGACATCAAAGGGTACGAGCGCGAAATGCGCAAGGCCCGCGGTGTTTCCGATCGCGAGTCCCGCGCTGTCGTCAAGCGCTGGGACGACACTAACAAACGCCTGAGCGGCATCGGCCGCAACATGGCGCGGGGGCTGGTTGCGCCGCTGGCCGGCGTCGCCGGAGCGCTCACCGTTCGGGAAGTGCTGCGCTATGCCGACGCCTGGACACGGGCGAAGAATTCCCTGTCGATCGCCGGTGTCCAGGGTGCGAACCAGAAGCGTGTTCTCGATCAGCTTTACCAGTCGGCACAGGACAACGCCGCGCCGATCGAGGCGCTGACCGGGCTCTACGGCAAGGCGGCACAAGCCGGCGATGTTCTCGGCGCGACCCAGGAACAGCTTATCGAATTCTCGGACGGCGTTGCGGTCGCGCTCAAGGTTGCCGGCACAGGCGCGAACGAAGCACGTGGCGCGCTGACACAGCTCGGGCAATTGCTCGGCTCGACCCGCGTCCAGGCGGAAGAGTTCAATAGCGTCAACGACGGTGCGCGGCCGATCCTCCAGGCGGTCGCGAACGGGCTCGACAAGGCCGGCGGCTCTGTCTCGAAGCTGAAGCAACTCGTCAACGATGGCGAGGTCTCGGGCCGCGAGTTCTTCAATGCGTTCCTCAAGGGGCTACCTCAGCTCCGGGCACAAGCGGCCGGCGCAACGCAGACGATTGAGCAGGGCTACATCAAGATCAACAACGCGCTAACCAAGTACATCGGCCAGACGGATTCGTCACTCGGTGCGTCACAGCGGCTCGTTCAGGGTCTCAATGCCCTGGCTGATAATTTCGATGAGACCGCAGATACGGTGTTGATGCTCGCTGGCGTGATCGCCGGCGCGCTGGTCGGTCGCTCGCTCGCGGGCATGATCGCGAAACTTGGTCTCGGCGCGGTTGCGATCATGCGTTTTGTCCGTGCTCTTGCCGCGGCCCGTACTATTGCCGCGACCGGCCTGGCCTTGGGTGGACTTGGCGCAGCTGCCGGCCCTATCGGCTTCGTCATCGGCACCGTTGCGGCCGGGGCTCTTGTTCACTTCTCGACTTCGGCGGCTGAGGCTGCTGCCAACGCCGATGCCGTGACCAAAGAACTGGAAGATATGGGCCTGATTGCCAAGCAGGCATCAGACGGCGTCGATGAAACCGCGAGATCGCTGGACGACCTTACGGCCGGCGACCGCGCCCGCAAGATTGCGGCATTGAACACCGAGTTGGAGCGCCTGCGCGGCGGTGGAAAGCCTTGGAGCCAGGGCGACGAACTGGCTTCGATTGCCGACGATGCACGTGCAGCGATGCGCGGGCTCGTCGGGCTGTACAATACGAGCGCAACCGACAAGGCTGCCCGCACGCAAATTGCCGACCTGGCTGACGCTTATCGCGAAGGAACCGGCAAGGCCAAGGATATCCTGGCAACGCTGCGCGCGATGGCTGACACGGAAATCAGCCAGCCGGTTCTGGATTTGAACCAGCAGTTGCAGAAGACAATCCAGCGGGCAGAGGCGATCAAGGTCGGGCTGTTCAAGCTCGGCGATACGTCGTCCATGGATGCGGTACGGCGCGAAATCGGGCGCGCCCGCGAAGAACTCACCAATTTGAAGAATGTCTGGCCGACCTCGAAGAAGGTCTTCGAGGGCATGGATGCGGTCATTGGCGACTTTGTCGATCTCGGCGGTTCGGCGGAGGAGGCGAAGGAGAAGCTGGCGCAGATCGCCGGAACCAATCTCGAGGCGAATGCGATCCGCAGGCAGATCGATGTGATGATCGACGCGCTGGCGTGGCTGCGCGAGGAGGCGCGGGAGGTTGCGGCCGAATTGGGCGGCATCCCGGCCGTAAACACAGGTGTCAAGATCGACCAGCGCCGGGTCGATGGCCTCCGTTCCATGGGTGAGGCGCGGGAAACCGCGCGGGCGATGGACCAGCGCCTTATCGACGCGCAGCGCTCGCAGCTCGAACAGCAGATCGACCAGCGGGCCAAGGAGATCGTCAAAGAGTTCGGCGACAAGATCAGCGAACAGGCAGCGCGTATCCAGGCGCGGACGGAAATCTCGCTGGAAACGCAGACGCGCGGCGGCGAAGGTGCCGTCTCCGGCTACGTCGACCGGACGATCGGCGCCGAAAGCGGCGGGAACCGGTTCGCCAAAAACCCGCGCTCGTCGGCCGAAGGTCTCGGCCAGTTCATAGACAGCACGTGGCTTTCGCTGTTTCGGAAGTATTTCCCCGGCGAGGCAGCACAGCTTTCGCAGGCTGCAATCCTGGCGATGAAGACGGATGCGGCTAAGTCGAAGGCGCTGATCGAAGCATACGGCAATGAAAACGCGGATGCGCTACGCGCCGCCGGCATCGCGGTCGCCGACGCGGCCGATGAATACAAGCTGCATCTGGCACATTTCCTCGGACCGCAGGGCGCGATCAACGTCCTGAAGGCGGCACCCGGCACGCCTCTCAGTCAGGTACTCGACGCTCGGCAGATTGCGGCCAATCCGGAAGTTCTCGGCGGCAACCGGACGGTGGAAGACGCCATTGCCTACGGGCAGAAGCGCGCTGGCATGTCGACGGCGGGCACGCAACGTCTGGATAGCCGGGAGACGTTCCAGGCTAGTCTTGCCGAATACAAACAGACAATCGACTTCCTGAAGGAGGAAACCGGTCTCCGGGCCAGCCTCAACCCGCTGATCGAGGATTACGGTCGCGGCCTGTCGACGCTCCAGGCGGCGCAAGAACTCCTCAACATGGCGCAAGAGGAGGGAACGGCCGCCGGCCGCGAACTCTCCAGCGCGCAACAGCTTCTCACCGGCGACCTGTCCGGCCTGACGCCGGAAGCCCGCGAACAGGCTCTCGCAATGCGGGAACTGGCGGAAGCGTCGGGCTCCGCACAGGCGGCAAGCAACCAGCTCGACGATGCACAGGGCCGCCTTCGCGAAAATCTCGGCGAGCTTTCCGCTACCGGAAAGGACATCCTGAGCGGCTTCATTCAGGATCTTCGAAGCGGCAAGACTGCGACCGAAGCGCTTGGCAATGCCTTGGGCAAGCTCGGCGACAAGTTTCTGGACGCGGGGCTGAACCTGCTTTTCGACGCAGGCAAGCCGGGCTCGGGCGGCGGCATCTTCGGTTCGCTCCTCGGCAGCTTCGCTAAAATCTTTGGCTTCGCGGACGGCGGATGGCCCGGTGGTCGAGTGCGCGGTCCGGGCGGGCCGCGTGGCGACAAAATCCCGATCATGGTGTCGGACGGCGAGCACATCACCAATGCGCGGTCGGCGAAGAAGTACGGGCCGCTGCTCGATGCGATCAACAACGACACGCTGGCGCGCATGGCGGATGGCGGGTGGCCGATGCGGGCGCCGGTCATGGCATCGATGCCGGTGCCTGGCGCGCGGGGCAGCAGTCGCGACACGGTGGATATCAGGTTGCAGGACGATAGCGGGCGCATGGCCGACATCGCCGACCAGCGCATCGTCAGCCGCTCCGGAACCATCATCAATGTCGCGGTGCAGCGCGCCAACAAGGGCGTCATGCCGGCGGTCGCCAAGTATCAGCAGGAACGTGCCGGCGCCGACTGGCGCACGGGTCGATAGGGAACGCCGATGCCTTTCCTGTACTGGCCGAAATGCACGCTGACGCCGCGCGAGACGCCCGCCAACCTCGTGCCGTTCACGCGCGGCGGCGGCAAGGTGCTGAACGGCATGGAACGAGCGACGCGCACCGACAAGGGTTCGTGGGTGGTAGAGCTACAGGGCATTTCGATCGGCGGTCTCGACTACGACAAGAAACGGACGTGGAACGCATTGAGGGTCGCGCTCGGCGGTCGTGCCGGGCTGATCGTCATTCCGGTCTGGTCCTGGGATACGGCGCCCTATTCGACGGGCAAGTTCGAACCGCTGGTGACGACCGTCCACGATGACGAAACCACGTTCGACGACAGCACGGTCTATGTGCAGGGCGCGATCGATATCGAGATGGCAGTGACGGCGCCGATCAGCGGCAACGTGGTGACGCTGCGACGGATACAGGCTGCCGACAATCTCGCCGGCATCCGCTTTTCCTACAACCACGCGCTTTATGAGACCGGCCCCGCGATCGATGTTGTCGGCGATCTCTGGACGGTTCCGGTGTTCCCGTCGATCCGCGCCACCATCCCGGCCGGCGCACCGCTGGAATGCGACGAGCCGACCTGCCTTGTCCACCTCGCCGACGATCGCGGCATGGATATCGCGCAGGGCAAGCGTACGCGGCAGGACGTGTCGGTCTCCTTCGTCGAGGCGGTCGACTGGTGGAACGACTTGGCGGGGGCATAGATGGCAATCCGCTCCCTCAAGATCCTGTTCATCTTCTACTTCCCGACCGGGACAGTCCGGCTCTGGATCGGCTCCGGGCCTTATCTCGATCTCGACGGCGAAATCTGGAAAGGCGTCACGGTCACCGACAGTCTGGACGTGATCGAGGCCGCGATGAACGGCGAGTCCAACCGCCTGACCATGGGTGTCTCGGGTGTCGCGCCGGTGCTGGCAAACACGGCATGGCGCGAGGTCGACGAGGATGACGTCATCGGTTCGAAGATGCAGATCATCGTCCAGCCCTGCAACGAATATGACGATCCGGTCGGCGTGCGGAAGGTGCGCTTCACCGGCACGGTGGACAACGTGATTTTCGGCGACGACGTCCAGGGCGACACGATCTCGTCGACCGTCATCGTCGAACTGGTCAATCGTTTCGATCTTCGGACGCTCGCCTCGGAAGTGGTGATTTCCAATGCCGACCAGCAAGCGCGATCGGCGATCCTCAATCCTGGCGCCAATCCGGACCGCATCGCCGAACGGCTGCCGCGCCTCAACGACAAGTCCATCCGATGGCCGGTTCGCCGCTGATCCTCGACCGCTTCATGGCCGACTATGCGTTTCGGCCGTGGGTGTGGTCGCATGTCGATTGCTGCATGGCGCTAGCCGATCTGTCGATCGCCTACGGCACCGATGACCCTGCCGCTGATCTTCGCGGCTCCTACCAAAGCGAAGATGAATATCACGCCCTGGTGACGGGAACGGGCGGACTGGAGCCGCATGGCGAGCGCCTGGTGCGCGTCGGCTGGAGCCGCTCCGATGCTCCTTCCGAAGGCTGCATCGCGGTTATCGGAAGCCCGACATCGCCAACCCGGCAGTGGGGCGCGATCCGGCACGAAGGCAAATGGAAAGTCCGCATGGACGAAGGCTGGATCGCCTTCACCGCGCGACCTCTTGCGATCTGGGAATTCTGAATGCCGATGTTCATCGCGGGGCTTGTGCTCCCGCTTATCGTCAACAGCCCGATCTGGTTGCTTGGCCCGGCCGCCGTGAGCGCGACCGCGACCGGCATCGGCTATCTGGCGACCGCCGCCGGCCTCTATGGCCTGCAAACGGCGTTGACGCCGAAACCGGAAGTGCCGAAGGCGGAAGACGGCAAGTACAACCTTCGGCAGCCTGTCCCGCCGCCAACCTATGTGCTGGGCCGCGTCAAAAAGGCATCGGACTATCTGTCCCTGGAGGAGATTGACGGTGTTGCCTACCATGTCTTCTGTCCGGCCGGGCACCGCATCAACCGGCACGTTCGGTACTATGCCCATGAAGAGGAACTGACGCTCGACCCGGTGACTGGCCTGACGACGGCGCCAAGCCATTTCGGCAACAAAGTCCGCATCCGGTCGCGCGTCGGGCTTAATGCCGAAACCGCCTTCGCCGAGATGGTGGCGGCGATGCCGACCATCTGGACGCCCGACCATCGCGGCGACGGCATGGCGACGGTGATGATGTCGGTCCAGTCCGTCGATATCGAAAAGCAGCAGAGGGTCTTCCCTAACAACATGCCGCTCCTGACTGAGGAGCTAGAAGGTGCGTTGCTCTATGACGGCCGAAAGCCCGGCCACAACCCGGCCAATCCGGACACCTGGGAGTATTCCGAAAACCTCGCGCTGATGCGCGCCTGGCACCTGACGCATCCGGTCGGCTCCAAGATCAAAATGGAGGACATGCACTGGCCCGACTGGAACCATGCGGCCGATATCTGCGACCAGTTGGTGACGAACAAGGCCGGCGATCAGGAACCGCGGTATCATGGCGGCTTCTGGTTCAAGGCGAACACCGATCCCGTCCAGGTCGGCCGCACGATGGACGAAGCGGCCGAAATGGTCATCTACGAGACGGCAGACGGCAAAGTCGGCGTGCATGCCGGGGAGTTTGTAGAGCCGACGATCCGGTTGACGGACGCCGATCTGCGCAGCGTCAGCTTCGACGTGAACAGGCGCCGCAACTCGACGGTGCTGGCGGTTCGCGGCCGCTTCACCGATCCGGGCATGCGCTTCAATGAGGCCGACGCGGCAATCGTCGGCAACCCTTATATTCCGGAGGATGACACCGAGCGGACGCGCACCGTCAACAACGCGGCTGTCCAGCGTCATAATCACGTCCAGCGGCTGCAAACCCTTGCCTACCACCGCGCCAACGCGCCGCGCGTACGCTTCATCGCCGACTATGAACCCGCGCAGGACATTCCGGAACATCGCTTCATCCGGGTCCACTACCCGCCGAAGCTGAACGAAGCGATTGTCGAAATCGTCGGCGACCGGCCGAAGCTGTCGCTCGCCAACCTGACGATGGAGTTTGAGGGCATCGTCATCCCGGCGACGCTTTTCAACTTTGTGGCGTCGACCGACGAAGGCAACCCGCCGCCGCCGATCGTCGACCTTGAAGGAACCGGCATTCCCCTGCCTGGCACCTTTACGGTCACCATGCACCGCGAAGTCGTGGGCGGCGGGCAGTCCGCTGCCTATGCGCTCGCCGAATGGAACACGGTAAATTCCGACGACCTCACGACCGAAATCGAGTGGCAGCCCGTAGGCGGCGGCGCGCTGCAAAAGGTCATGGCGACTGCCGGTCAACAGGAGCAGCGCACGAACTATTTGTCCGATGGCGTCCAGTATCGCATCCGGGGCCGTCATTGGTCCGGTGGCACGCCTGGCGAGTGGACCGCCTACACCGTCCTGACTGCGGTCGCCAATCCGACACCGCCGGCCGCTCCAACGCTCTTCTCGGCGACACCCGCCAGCTCCGATGTCAACCTGTCGGCGAAGGCTCCGAACACGCCAATTCATATGGGGCTGCACTTCTGGCGCGCCGACGGAGCGGCGACGTTCGGTACTGCGATCGACGTGGCCGGCGCGATCTTCGGCCCGCCGAACGGTGTGCAAACTGGCACTGACGCGCCCGGCGATGGCGCTTGGCAGTATTGGTCGACGGCGGAAAACTGGTCCGGCGTGCATTCGCTGCCGACCAGTCCGGCGATTGTGCGACTCGGCCTGGAGAGCGAAACGGAAGACTATATCGACGCGATGTCGGCAACGCCGGCCAACTCGATCATCTTGCCGATCGACGCCTTCGTTGCCGGCCTGAAAACCGATCTGGTATGGCCGACGCTCGACTGGATGATGATCGGCCCTGCGCTACCGACGCAAGCGGCGCTCCTCAACCTGGTCAACCCTGCGCAGACGGGCGTCATCCACGGGACCGTGAACCATACGGCCGGCGGCTTCGCCAGCGACGGATCGACCGGCTGGATTGGCACTGGCATCAACGCCAATGCCTTCGCGCATATGACCGCCAACAGCATCAACGCTGGCGGCTGGTTCAACGGCGGCTCCGGCGCAAACTCTGCCACGACGGCGATTGTCGGAACGGTCACCGGAACCGTGCTTCTCGTCATTGCGCGCGGCAACAGCACGCAAATGACGACGCGCGCCAACGCGACCGTGAGCTTGTCGTCGACACTCCCGATCGCGACGCCCGCCGGCCATACGGTCGCCAACCGGTCCGACGCCGGTGCTCGTCAGAATTACAAGATGGGCACCGTCATCAATTCTGACACACAGGCCGCGTCGGCACTGCCGGCAGCCGAAGTGGCGTTCCTCCGCTCAACGACGAACTTCGCCTCGGCTGCGCATGTCCTGTCGATCGGTCATCTGGGCGGCTCTCTGACTGGCCCGCTCAACGCTGCTTTGACCTCGCGTCTTGCGACCTTGCGCACAGCCCTGGGCCTCTGACGCGGCATCGCCGCAGCATTCCTATCCGCACGATCTGGAGACTATCTCATGGTGTCGTTTACCGACCTCTTCGAGGGCGCGTGGGGGAAGTACATCACGCCTGGCGTGCCCTCGTCTGGAAAGAAAAACCCGCCGAAAACCGCAATCGCGCCGATCGGCGTGGCGCTCGATGAGCGGTTCGCCGCTCTCCAGACGGTCGTTGATGCGGGCCAGAAGCCAGTTTTCACGCTGGACCTGGCGACGACGACAAACATCACCCTGTCGGGCGAGCAGACCATCGACGGCACGCTGACATCGAACAGCAAGGTCATGGTGAAGAACCATGCCGATCCGACCAAGACCGGCCCGTACATTTCCGCGGCCGGAGCATGGCCACGCATGTCCTCCTTCGATGACGGCGAGGAACTGTTCGGCCAGCCATTCTACATCAAAGGCGGCTCCGCCAATATCGGCCGCTATTTCGGCTTGCAGGCAACAACCGCACCGAACGTCGGCGCCGACGCCATGGTGTTCGACGAAATCGACAAGCAGAACGTCGCGGTGCCGTCCGCCCTCGACGCATTGCGCGGGGTCGGTTCCAACATCGCCACGGCCTCGACCATCGATCTCGATGCTGCCACGGGCGATCTGCTCCACCTGACCGGAACCACCACTGTTACCGCCGTCACACTGACCAACGGCCGGGAACGGTTCGTCATCGTCGATGATGGCTGCACCGTTATCCCGAGTGCGACGCTGATCGGTTGGAATGCGGGCGAGGCCATGCAGGCCAATCCGAACGATCTTGTCCTCGCGAAGGCGGCGGGCGGCGTCGTGTATCTTCGACGTCTGGCGGAAGGCGTATCGGCCTACGAACTCGACGGCGACGACATCGGCCTGTTCATCGCGCACGACAAGTTCGGTCAAGCGCTGTTTGCCTCCCTTCGTCACTCCGATGGCGGCTTCGTCATGGCCGGCAACGATACCTCGATGCTGTCGCCGATCGAATGGGAAGACGACATCGTAAAGCACGCAAGCGGGGTTGACCGGTACGGCCAACCGGTGAGTTGGACCGACGTCGGCGGCGGCTTTCATACTTTCTCGGGTGACATCTATCCGGGCGGCGGGGGCGGGTTCAGCGCGTTCGATGCCAGCGAGATTGCCGCGTTCGACGGCGAGGCCATGGCAGCCTCCGCGCTGGTCAAGACGAAAGGCAACCCGCTCCTTCAGAAATTCATGGCGTCGGTGTGCCATGTCATCATGTACGGCCAGTCGCTTTCGCAGGACGCGGTCGGCCACTGGATCAAGCAGGCGGCGCAGATCCACGACGCGCTGATGCTGGGCAACAGCCTGCATTCGCTCAACGCGGCAAGCTCGCTGTTCAACCCGGCCGGCGGCTCGGCGACGCTCAATGCCTATGTGCCGACTGTGCTCAACGCCGCCGGCAACGCGCTGGTCGCCAACCAGGCTGCGCTCGATCCGACGCCGGCCAACCGCTGGCTAAACGGCGCCTATGGCTCCGACAGCGCCACCGGCTTCGCCGATATGGCAAAATTCCTCTGGCTGCAGCGGCAGGCGCTTGCCTCCGACTCCACCCGCAAATTCGTGATGACCGCGACCGGGCGCGGCGGCCGCAACGTGCTGCAACTGTCGAAGGGCACGGCCTTCTTCGACCGCACCGTCAGCGGCGCAGGGCTGGTCAAGGCGGCGCAGGATGCGTCCTGCCTGATTGCCGCGCTGATCGCCGTCGGCGAGGCCAATGTCGGCGAGGGTACGTCCTATGCCGACTATTACAGCCAACTTCGGCAACTGCTCGACGACATCGACACCGACATCTCCACCGGCGTCTACGGCCAGGCGCGCAAGCCGATCAAGATGCTGCACCAGACCTCGGGCGGCACCGGCAGTTGGGTAAACGATACGACCAACCTCGCCGTCCAGATGGCCCAACTCGACATGGCGGAAAACTTCTCGGATGTCGTCTGCGTCGGGCCGCTCTACCGGTACTCGGCCAAGTCCGACGGCCACAAGGATGGCAACGGCTATCTGTGGAAAGGCTCCATGGAAGCCAAGGTGTTCGACAAGACGAACTTCGGCGGGGAGGGATGGCAGCCGCTCAAGATCACCAAGGCTAGACGTCGCACCAACGAAATCATCCTCTCCTACAACGTTCCGGCGCCACCGATAAAGTTCGACGATGTCCTAGCCGGGTTCACGCCGACCACTTATTCGAAGCGCGGCTTCAAGGTCACCGACCTCGGCGCTGGCGGAGCGGAAATCGGCATCGTCGGCACGCCGGAGATCGTCGGCAAAGCCAGCATTCGCTTGACCCTGGCATCTGTTCCGACCGGCACGCCGCGCATCTGGTACGCCGGCTCGACCACGACCGGGCGCGGCAACGTCTTCGACAGCGACCCGACGGTGTCGATCTTCAACTACACCTACGATGCCGGGAACGGCGATGACGCATCGGCGAACATCGCATCCATGGTCGGCAAACCCTTCCCCCTCAACAATGCTGCGTGCGTCCAATACATCGACGCCGTGGCCGCCTAATGGAGCCAGGACATGAGCGGAGCCCTTGCGGAACGGTCGCTGACTGCGATCAACAACGACAGCCCTGTCATCTTGCTCGGGATGCCGGGTGGAAACAAGGCTGGAGACGGGACCTTCACCCTTCAAGGGGTGCAAGCCAAGTCCACCCGCAACCGCGCCCCGCGCGGGGTTGGCACGCTGGCCACGCCGGTCGGCTCAGTCGTCTACGACACCACCCATATCGAGGGCGTCGCCGGATCGGCCTATCTCAACACCGATCTGATCGAGGTCGAGACATTCTGCGGCTTCCTGACCTTCGCCACGGATGCAACGTTCTCGGGTACTGCCAACCAGCCGAACATGGCCGGAAACTGGCAGAGTTCGAATGGATGGAGTCTGTTCGCGATCGATAGCACTGGCGCTCCGACATGTCGGCTGCGGCTCAATATGTATACGTCCGGCAACAATCTCGCGACGCTCGTCATCGCGAACGCGGCGGCCTACACCACGATCTATTTCCGCGTTTCGGCGACGCTGTGCCGGATCGACGATCTGACGCATGCAACCAACGCGGTATCGGCCGCGCCGTCAGGCTCCCGTGTGACCGTCCCGTCTCGCCTGATCCGCATTCTGAGTGCCTATAGCGGTTCATTCGGCGGCGGCTGCAAGGTCCCGTGGTTCAGCTATTTCCCGAACCGCCATTTCACGCTGGACGAGGCCAACGTGATCTACAACCGCAAGATCAAGCCGTACCTGGCGCAGCCGGTTTTCGCCATTGCGGCGTGATCTGACCCCCCTGAGCAGGAGAGACCAGTGTCCAACAAGCTGAAAATCGTAAGCGGCAGCGCGACCATCGACCCGACCGGGGAAGGCGCCAGCGTCCTCGGCGAAGTCACCATCAAGGCCACGACCGCGGTCGCCATAACCTTCATCCAGAGCGAATGCCTGATTTCCCTCGGCGACAAGCAACTCGGCGGGGGTGCGTTCGAACCGACGATCAATGAGCCGATCGCACTTAATGCGGGGGAAGAATACACGATCAAGATCGGTGGTGGCGTTGGGTCGGAGGATGCGGACAAGAATGCTGTGTCGTTCAAGGTCACCATCCAGGTCAGGTACGGTGGCGGTCCGGATGACGAGGACTTCCTGACGATGCACGGCCAATCTGCCGGCGCGGGCGAGGTCGAGACCGTCGAACTGACGGCAGGCGATTGATCAAGCTCTCGCCTCTAACAGGAGATTCGGTAAATGGATCAGATGACCGGAATGGGGTGGAAAACGGCAGTTGCCTCTGCGTCCATCGACCCTACTTCTCGTATGATCGATTCGCTTTTTCGTCCAGGTTGGAACGCCGTGATTGTCTTCATCAATGTCTTTCAAGTCGATCCGTCCGACCAACTGCGATTGGTCGATATATTGACCAAGGTCACGGGCGAGATCGTCAGCAAAGCGCCTGGGTTCATTTCGTCGACCCTTCATCGCAGCACAGACGGCAGCAAGGTCACCATGTACGCTAAATGGGCCAGCCTCGCTGACTATGAGGCCATGCGCCAAGACCCAGCCCCGCGCCCATATCTCGAAGAAGCCCTGTCATTCGCTACATTTGATCCCGGCATGTATGAGGTGGTTGGCGAGTTCCGTTCGAAAACGACGGATGAAAAATCACCTCCGCTTTGAAGGTCTGCTAAGGGGTCGTAAGCGGTCACTCGTCGGTCCTCCGAACCCACTCTCAGAGCACCCCCACTCCTCGTAGCGCTCCCCACACGATGAGCGCCATCCAAGGGCCGGTCAGGCCAATGCCAAGATAGAGGATCGGGATCGCGATCCTGGTCGACCAGCAGCTGCCATCCTCTTCCTGTGCCATTTCGACCCGTTTCGCAAAGTCGTGCAGCTTCTGCTTCGACCAATGCAAATCATGTGCCGGTGCGCGATCCGCGCCGAACTCACACAAAGGACACGTCACATGGACCGTAATTTCCAGCGGGCGTTTTCGCTCGTCCTGAAACACGAAGGCGGATGGGCGGACAATCCTGCCGATCCTGGCGGACCGACCATGAAAGGCGTCACGCTGGCGACGTTCCGGCGCTATGTGAAGCCGGCCGCGACGAAGGATGATCTTCGCAAGATCACGGATGCGCAGCTCGCCACGGTATATCGCCGGCACTATTGGGACGTGGTCGGAGGCGCGGAACTGCCGGACGGCGTCGACTATGCGGTGTTCGACTTCGCCGTTAACTCCGGACCGAACCGGGCCGCGAAGTATCTCCAGGGTGTGGTCTGCGTAAGGCAAGACGGGAAGATCGGCCCTGCAACGCTAACCGCGACACGGGCGATGATGCACGCGACCGTCATCAACCGGCTCTGCGACGACCGCTTGGCGTTCATGAAGCGGGCAAAGGACAAGAAGGGCAAACTGCTCTGGCCGACCTTCGGCAAGGGCTGGGAGCCGCGCGTCAAGAGCGTGCGCAGCGTGGCGCTCGAGATGGCGGCGAGGCCGTCCGCTCCGGAGCCCTCGCCCAAGCCTGTCGAGTCCGTCCCGGTTCCTGCGCCGCCTCCCGCGCCCGTCTCTCCTTCGATCATCATTGAGCAGCCGGCCGTCGACTGGTTCGCCTGGCTGCTTTCGCGGATTCGCCGCTGATCTTCACCGAAAACCGAGAGGAATCCTCCATGAACTCGAACCTGATCCACAACATCCTCAACATCGCGATTGCCGCCACGGCCGGCGTGACCGCTGTCCTACTGGCCACGGGCTGCACGACGCTGCCGACCGGCGGGCTGGAATGCTGGGCATCGTGGATCGATCCGACCTACACGACGCTCGCGGTCACTGACATGGGCGTGCTGAAAAGCGTCATCAACGTCGCCCGCGACGGCTTCGGCGGCCTGTTCAAGACGCAGCCGCCGGTCAAGTAAAACTGGCGTGTCCGGCATGCTGAACGACCTTCTGAACGCTCTCGGGATCAAGGGCTCCATCGTCGTTGCCGGCCTTGCCGGCGGCGTGCTGCGGGCGCTCTCGCATCGCCGGTTCAAGCTGCGCGAGATGGTGGCCTCGCCGATCTGCGGCGCGCTGGCCGCCGGCTATCTGACCGTGCCGGTGCTTCATTACATCAAGTCGGTCGGGCTACCCCTGCCGGCGGATGACGTCGCCAGCACACACGCCGCCGCCTTTCTGATCGGTGTCTGCGCGATGTGGATCGCGGACATCCTGTTCGAGATCATCGTACGATGGATCAGGCCGAGGGCCGCTGCCGACTGACCATTTCCCCGGCGTCGGCAATATGGTCGCCCCGCTGGCTCCGGCCGGCGGGGCTTTTTGCGTTTCTAAAAGGTGAGCAGTTTGTCCAGCAGAGTCATGTTTCGCTTTGCGAGAGCGTCGAGTTCCTGTGCGGCCTCATAGGCCGTTATCTCGCGGGCAGCATGTCGACGCCTAATTTCGGCAGCGGCGGCCCGCAGTTCTGCAAGGCGTGTCGATTGCTGTGACGTATGCATGTTGTGATCGTTTGAAGCGAGCGCGGCAGACATCTTGGCCCTCTAGATCAGTTCGTTGATGCGACTGAAAACAGGCTCACACGTAACCATTATCATATTCGAACGGTTCCCGTAAAACGCATATGGACGCGGACTGTCTATTGATACAAAGCCTTTCACCTTTGGGCCATCATTCGTCTGGCTGGCTACCGGCACTATGAAGATCGAACGGTATGTCACCGCAGATTGCGTGGGGCTTACCATTGCCTCCCGTGGGAATTCACGTAGGTCGTGAACAACACGTGGTTCGGTGCCCCGCTGACAGGCTCGGTAGCCGGCAAGATGGGTTGCCGGGAATTCCCGGTTCGTCGGCCTGTCGTTACCAGCATTGCGGTGGCGCACCTTCATCTTCGTTGAACTCGCTCCGACGAAAAGTACCAGCGATACGGAGATGTCGCCCTTCTTAGACAGCGTGATCATCCTCACATAGTTTTCAAGGATGCCGAGACATGCGCGAATAACGTCATCTCTATCCGACGAGGCTACAGATTTCCCTTTGAAGCCGTTCAGCAAATCACCCAAACGGACCATCATCTCGGCCTGCCGTTCGCTCGACCCCGCAGCTTTGTCTTTCGACATTCGGTCGAGAAAACTTACAATGGAATGGCCGCCGAAAATTGCCGCTGCGGTTATTGCAGCCGTCGCACTGCCCACAGACCCGTAGTAAAAGGCGACTGCCGGCGCCGATGATGCCAGGCTGGTCTTTGCCAACCAATGCAGCACGCCGGCGAATCGAAAATCCCGCGGCAGTCTATTGTAATAAAATCCTTTGAGGTAACGCCGCGCGCGGAACGGGCGACCAAAGTCGTCAGCAAGCCACGCTTCCATGTGCTCATCATAAGACTTTGGCAAATAATGCCGGACCGAATCTCACGGTCCCTCCCCTTTTTCTTTTTCTTATTGCGGAGTGCCAGATGTTGAAAAGCGAGAAATGAGCTTTCAACAGGACGAATCGCCTTCCGTTCCCGGTGGCGGCGCAACCGCGCTAGGCTCGGAAGGTTCCGCTACACGAACCACCACCCCAGCGCGCCAACCGCCACCACCACGACGACGATCAGCAGCACGATCCGCCCGGCGCGGCCTATGTCCGGCTCGTGTTCCGGCGGGTGCTTGTCCCAGCCGGAAACCATCGTCACGATGCCTTGCGCTCGTTGAGCCGGCGGCGTAGCCGTTGAAGCGCTTCTGATGCGCCCAAGAGCATCGCGGTCGGATCGCCTTTAAGCTGGGCTGTTGGGGCAGCGTCTTCCTCGACGAGTTCGATGAGGTCGTCGATGGTGCGCCGTGCCCGCTCTAGGATCCGGCGAAGCTCGTCTTTCGACAGCTTGTCCGCCTCATTTGCGGCTCTCAGGAGTTCGGTCGAGAATTCGGCTATCTGGCTGTGCAGGTCGTCAGTCATCTTCGTGCTCGCTCCACCGCGCGCAAGATAGCAAGGTTTGCCTCAAGCATGGCGTTCTCCTCCAGCGCCCGCCGCTGCGCCCAAAGCAGCGTCTTCGCGGCTATCTCGATCTCGCCGAAATTCCAGCCGGCCTGTTGCATGCGGTCGAACATCGTCCGCATTTCGTCTTCCATTGCCTGTTGGCAGTCGATGTCCCTATCGGGATAGGTGTGCGGACGTCTCGGAGGAGCGATGCGGCCTGTCATCGCGCCAGAGTGTCAGCAGCGCGCCACCGGCGCAAGTTCACTCCATATCCGGCACATTACCGTGCTGGAACAGCACCGTGGGCGACCCGTATTCGCCCAGGGCCGGACTGGCCTCTCGCGACCACGCGATCACGCCCTCGTGCTTCAGTGCGAGCGTCTTGGCTATCCGGACCGCCCGCTCTTCGCTCTGTTGTTCGGCCGGCCCGAATACAGCCTGCAGGTCGCCCGCTCCGTCCGGATCGAACGCAGCCACGACGACGAGCTTCGGCATTTTCGTTTGAGGGAGCAGCGCTTCGGCCATTTGTTAGGCGCCTCGCCGCATCTGCTCGCCGTCGTCGCGATGGTCTCCGCAATACCAATAGGTGCCATAGCGCCTGTCGTAGCCGAAGCAGCCCCACTCCTTGCATCCTTCGTGGTCGCAATAGTGGATGTAGATGCCGGCTGGCGCCGACGGTGGTGCAGGCAAGACGATCGGCGGTTCGTTGTCCATCACAGCAGCGCGGGCTGAAGCGGCGGCGTCATGTCGTCCAACTTCGGCGGCGGTGGAACCTGCTTCAGTAAGTGATCAGGCAGCGGTCGCTGAAGTGCCTTCGCCTCTTCCCACGGTGCCGTCAGCCAGGTCTCCACCTCGTCCTGCGTGGTGAGGATGACGGGCATTGCCTTCTGATGAACAGGCCCGACGACGCCGTTCGGCTCGGTCGTCAGGAAGCCGTAGAGATCGAGCGTCGTCTGCCCTTCCTTGATCTTCCGCACGCTGGTCCAGCCTGGAACCCACGCACCGGCGAAGAACATCAACGGTCGAGTGTCATCGCCGGCAAACCAGGCATTGGGCGTGCGCTCGCCCTCAACCTGGCTGGATGGGTCTGGCTCGGCGAAGCTGGTAATCGGCACAACACATCTATTCGGGACACCAAGCCACTGCTGCCAATGTTTCAGATGGACCTTACGGATGTTGGTCGTCCCCTTGTCGGGCTCATTCTTGAGCAGTTCAGCGAACGCCACATCGTCAATGATCTTGCCCTTGGCGCTCAGCTTGTCGGCTCGCTTCTTCGCCGCCTCGCGCATCACATGTGGAAAGGACGGCATGCCCCACCGCATCGTTACCAGTTCGCGCTGCCCGTCGAGGCCGTTGCGCACGACCGGGCCGAAGCGGTCGGGATAGACATCGATCGACGGTTCCAGGTTGCCCGACAGGTCGCGCCAAACCCGAACCAGATCGATGATCGACTGCTGCGTCGTGGTCAGATTGTAGAGATTGCACATGGCGCTGTCCCGGTAGCTTGCCTTGCCGGCAGGATGGCACGGCAGGCCTAGAAGGTGAATTGCTGTTGGCTTCGGCGCGGCGATGCTGGATCAGGTCTCCTGACAGTCTGCGCCGGCCGCAAGGCTTCAAGCTGTTCCTGCAAATCCTTGTTGAGCAGCATCATGGACTTCAGCGCCTTCATGATGTCGCCGTCGTGGCTGTCGACAAACCGGTCGGCGGCAGCCTGGAGGGCATCTTCCTGCTGCCGGCTCAGTCTTTCAATTCTGTCCATGTCGGGCTCCCTTCAAGTCCTGAGCTCCGTTGCCTCGATAAGCGCCTCGACGGTTGCGCTGAACGTCTGCAGAAACGCGGTGGCGTCCTCGCCTTTGTATGGTGCCATCTCGACCCGATTTGCGCCGATTGTGATCGGGTCGACTAAGGGGCGTGCGGTCAGTCCCTCCAGGTCGCCGGCGATGATCCAGGCATAGGTCGCGATGCGATCCTCGTCCTTTTTCGTCCACTTCTTCGATCCTGCAATCTTACGCAGCCGTTGGATCGCGGTCGGCCGGTCGGCAAGTTGCGCCTCCGGATCGTGCAAGATTTCGAGATTGGCCGTCTGCGGCTTGCAATCCGCGTCCCATCCCGCACACGCCGCTTCCAGCGCCGCGAGATCGGCGTTTTCCCAGGCAGTGGCGGCACTTAGTTGCTCATCGGTGATGTCGGTGCTGTTCAAGCCTCCAGTATCCCAGGCTTCGCGGCGTATCCGGCCATCTGCTGCCATGTGAGGATCTACGCCTGCATCCTTGAACACCCTCATGGCCGCCGAAATGCCGCGCTGTAGCTCCGCCGCCGTGGCGCGCGGGATCGATATCTTGATGGGGACAAAGGGAATTTCGTGTCGCATGGCCGGCAGTCCGTCGAACTGGCCGCCAGTGAACGAAATAAGAACAAAAGAGTCAAGGACGGATTGACTCGCACAGGAATGGGTTCCTATCGTAGGGGCGCTTTCAGGAGACCGTCATGCCCAGCCGTCGGCGCAAAGCCCATTTCGACCACCCATCGCTGGAGCGGGTTGGCGCCATCGAACGGGCCGCCGAAGGTCTCCAGGCTGCATCGCGTGTGGCGCTGAATGACCTTGTACCGTTCAATGAGCCATACAGCGCGTTGATAAAGATGGGCGCTGAAATCAGGATTGCCCTCAACGTGATCAACGGACGCGCGCCCGACCACGACACCTCGACGGTGACACCTGGCTTCATGGGTAACGCTCGGAAGGGGGAGGATAACTGACGGCCGTGATGTCATGCCGGAGCCTTACCACTATAAGCGCAAGGGATCGTACAAGCTGTCCGATGCTGACCGGAACGGCTACCTTGTCCATGTCCGGTGCGAGTTCTGCAAGCTGTCGCGCTACTACACGCCGGACGATCTGCGGAAGATTTTCAGCGACATCGAGGTCGACGATGTCATCTATCAAATGGTCTGCGAGCGCGGTGGCCGCGACCACCATCTAAAACTCACGAGCGAGTCGCTTTCAGCGGAGAAGCGCCAAGGGCTGACAATCCGCCGGCTCGACAAAATCGTCTATGATCGCCGGGTGATCTGGCGGGATGAGCGCGGCTAGTCACTGACGATCTCGATCTCATCAAGGATACTGAGGCCCTCCCGGCACGGTCCAACCGGTTCCCTGTTCATGCCGGCGAGCATGTGGTGGAAGGAGATCGCCACGGCCAGTTGCTCGGCAAGGCGTGCGGCGCGTTCCCTATTTTTGATGAAGGCCGTAGCTTCCTTGGCCAGCCGGTTCTGCGTGGTGGCGTCGATCGGCCCGCCGACAAGCAACATTGCCCGCGTCTGTCTCATCACCTTCTGGAGGTCGCTCGACTGGACCATGCTGGATTGTGGCGGGAAGTGGCTTCTTCGACAAGGCTGACTTTTGTCAATACTACACATGCAATGTACGAGAACGTTGGGCTCCGCCCTGGCCCTGACTTGCCTAATCGGGAATGGGAGAGCGCGGGGCCTTGGGCGGGGAGCGTTGTTGGCCTTCACCGAGGTTGGTTCGAGATCAACGGTCCGAAGGACGCGGCTAAGTTATGATTGCCGACTTGGGAATTAGGCGGCGGCGCGAGGGGGTCATCACCACCCTTGCATCGTTTGAAGGCAGTGCGTGCTGGCCGGCAATAAACTCTCGCGGACACAACCTTGCGACCGTCCGTCACTGTATCAGCAAAGGGCTGGTGACCCAGCGGTCACCCACCGGGACGCGCGTGTTCGACCTGACTCCGCGTGGTTGGGCACTCGCAAACATCTTGAAGGAGGCCGACCAATTGGCCGAAATCCATCCACAATGGTCATTTGACGACGGGCATGAGCATCCGCCTTGTCATAAGCCGCCGCTTCAACGAGAAGCGCCAGGCGCAGGCCCCGAGGCCGAACCTATAGGAGAAGGCGAAAGGTAGTTGATGTCAGATACGACACAGGGCGCCTAGCTTGCCTCCCTCAGCCGCTCCTCAAGAAACTCGAGCCCTTCGGACAGTGACGCTGCCTTGATGATGCCCTGCTGAAAGAGGTGGAAGACCCGGATGGCGATTCTCTCGCGCTCGTCGGCATTTGTTACATTGAATTTGGCGCAGTAGTCGTCGACCGCCTTGGTCAACGTCGCGAGTTGCGTAGAGTTTGCTATCCCGTAACTTGACATGCTTCCCTCCGTTAGGGCGAAAGCATGATAGCCTCTTTCAAGCGCCCGAGTGCCTTGCTGGAACGGACGATGGGTCAATCTACCTCTATGTCGGCGCATTCGCTATGCACTAAGACGTGGTTACCGATTTGTCATGAAATGGGTGGCTAGCGGGGCCTGATTTGAAGGATACGAGCCTCGCGAATGAGTGATGACCAATCCGTGCCCAGCAGGGCAACAAGCTCGGTCGCCTGAGCTTCAGTGATGCCAGTCTGTTTTGTGAGCCGCGCGACCAAAGCGCGCTCTTCTGCCCGCTTCTGGTCGCTTTTGTCGCCTGACATTTCTGTATTCCCTGGTAGCGCCACTGCAGCTACGTGCGTTTGCGTGGATATGCGCCCGTTAAACGATGCCGCGGGGGATTAGAGGCGCTTCCGACAGGGCGTCTTCACTTTGAGTGACAACGTGGGTGGAGTTCCAATATTTCAGACGCATCAAAGTCTCCACGTCATTCAGTGTGTCCTTATAGCTGCCAAGGACAAACAGAAGGTCGGACTTTGGGTTGATTTTGCACACGGCCTCATAGATTTCGTGTGCAAGGCTCTTCTTAATGTCGTCTCCGGCTTGATTAAGGTTTTCCATCAGTGCTGCTTCTTTCCAGCGCTTTTCCCGTCTGAACTTTTCGAGCGTTCTTCAAATCGTTCCGCGCCCTTCTTCAGGGGGTGGCCCATGTCGGCCTCGGTTTCCCGCTCATTCTTTGCTGCTGCCTTCTCTAAGCCCCTTGCAGCTTCTTTGCCTTTGGCTGTTGGCGCATTGCGGATGCTCATCGAAACCTCCCGTTGGCGGCAACATGCCGCATGCGTTGAACGTTGAGGTGGTGAAGACGTTCCGGCGTGAGAGGATTCGTACCTTCCTCCCCTCCCATGATAGCGAGTCCCCCCGTATGGCGCAGTCCCGCTACAGATTGAACCGTCGTGCAGCGCCCTTTTGTGCCGCTCGACAGAGCTACATGTCGACAAGTCCCTCCTTTTGTTGGCACATCTTATGCGATGTATGCGGCTGCCAGGTTTGACTAGGCTCTGATGTACCAAATCGGGAATGATGGCTCGCCGGGCTTTGGGAGGTGTAAGTTATGGCCTTGGCCAAGGGCAGTTCGGGAAGTGCGGCCAAAGGGAGGCGCTACGTTATGATCAGTGATCTGGAAAAGAAACGCCGCCGTGAAGCGGTCATCGACACTCTCGCATCGCTTGCAGGCAGCGCGCAGTGGCTGGCCGTGGGCTCTCGCGGACACAACCTCTCGACCGTCCTTCACTGCATCGCCGAGGGGCTGGTGTCGCAGCGGTCGCCAACGGCGGCACGGGTGTTCGACCTTACCCAGTCCGGATGGGCGCTCGCCAAGCGCCTATAGGTTGGGACCGCTCGAATTAGTGGAAACCGATAGTCGATAGAGCTAAAGTTGCACGACGAGAGCATTCGCCGCTCTAAATAGCAAAGTGAACGCGGCGGCGAAGATTAACGCATCACTGTGTTGTGATTGCGTGGACATTGTATAGCTTGTGGAAAATTAAAATCATCAGATCCCGTCGCAGACCTGACACAATTGACAAATGTATTTGGGCGGACCTTACGGCGGGGAAGCGCTGAATCCAAGACCCCAGATTTGGGGCTTCGGGCAACAAAAGGTTTGCCGCCGACGCGAGAATAAACTCAGCGTCGGCGGCATTTTATCAATTGGCCATCACAGACTTGTGTGTTCATTCCGGCGGAGCGGACGGGGAGGAACAACCGGGCCGTTCCGGGCCGCTGGCTCAGTGCCCACCCCTACTGCCCCCTGGGCCAGCGGTCTCCAGGACTGAATACGACGAATTTTCCGCTTTGGATCTTGCGAAACAGGGATCGTCGTCAGCTTTCCGCAGCCTTACGCCCGCGCCGCCGTCATTCTCCGGAATAAACTCAACACCGGCACCGTCTCGCGCCGCGACAACATCGTCTATTACTCCGAGGCGAGATAAGAGCGGGTGATTAGCCTTACGCCCGGCGTCTGGCCGCCAAAATCTCATCTGTGCCGGTGATCTTCGTACGTCCTGCGATCGCTGTTGAGATCACCGATGGTGGATCGCTCGCTGGAAAGCTGTCCTCAAGCCCCTCCTGCAATTGCTCCTCCAGTGTCGCGGGGAGTTCGGACCGCCCTTGAGTGCGTCGGCTGGACATGTCCTCGCGGTCCCAGATAGGCCTTGGAAGAAGTAGACGAACCCCCGGCCTATCGAGCCAACCATTTTCTTGTGCGACGCGGTATGCCGCAATCCCAACTAAACCCAACACCAGCGCTCTCAACATCTGCTCTCTCCATCTGCGCTGAAGAAATCCACAGGTGATCGGTCGGTTCCCCGCCTGGGGCGAGATGTGAGGCCGTTAGGCTGATCTGGCGGGAGGGAGATAGGCCGAATGGATTCCGCTATGTCGATATGCAGGGCGGCCGATCTCACCAAGCCTGGCTGGCTCCGTGGAAGGCCAGCGCTCCAGCGGCGATGGAAAGCAGGATGGCGCCGACGAGCACGGCGACCAGGAGCGGTGCGTCCTCCATGGATTTCCTCTACGTCAGAATTCATCGCCCCGCGGCCCCTCTGCAGGATGCCGTCCTGCCGGCAAAGCGCCTGTTTTTGGAAAGCCGTTGCTTTTAGCCGGTACCCTTGGTGCGGCATAATCTGCGATGCGTTCCCAAGACGTGACCACCTCGCCGGCGGGAGGCATTACCCGACCTTCCTGCCGGCGTTTTTCACGTCGGTGTGATTCCAAGGAACCTTGGGGCAAAGTCGGAGTTTTTGTCGATCTTTACCGGGGGTGTTGCTCACCTCCCACCCATCCAAGGCGAGGATACAATGCACAACACGCTGCTGTTCGCACCTGTCGCGATCTCCACTGCACCGGGTGAAAAGATGGAGATATCGTCACTCTCCGAGATAAGGGATTTTCTAGACGGATGGGCGCCGTCGCGGCGCCGGTTGTCTTATGGCGCCGCAGCCAAGGCATGCGAGGCGGCGCGATCGGGGCAGTGCTCACCCAAGGCAGCCCGCGAAGCATTCGTCGCTTTCGCCCAAGGGGCTGGCATCCTGTGGAAGGGTGAAACTCAGTGGATGTCCGTGAAGCCGGTCGCCCATGGCTACGGGGGTTTCGCGGTGTAGGTTAGGTAGAGCGAAGCGATTGCCGTCAACGAAGACGGAGCCCCTGCAGAGTACAAACACCATTGGAAATCTCATACCCTTCTCGGTAAATTTGAGACGCTTTCTCGCCTGCGAGACGCGGGAGGCGACGCTGATGCTCGCCCGTTCCTTCGATCGGCAAAGCGAAGAGGTGAAGGAATTGCAGGGCGAAATCAGGCGGCACAGCGAGGCCCTGGCGCGTCGCTGATCATCTTCCCGACGCCAATATTGTCGTCCCGCTGGCTCAGGCAGGCGGGGCTTTTTGTTGGGCGCCACGCACGGATGATGCACGCTGCATCGAACGACCGTTTCCGACCCCATTGCCGCCGCGCGGGATGCTTCCACAACCGACTAAAGCCTGCCGTTCGTCCAGTTCCGATTGGCGGCAGAGTTGGGAAGCTGACCGACTGGTTCTTCGGCCATGAACGTCCGAACGGACATTGCGGCGCGCTAACTAAGGATGAGCGAGCCTGGGGCTGAAGGAGCAGGGCTTACACTGGCAGGTGATCGATGAGCTTTGCCGCGAGGTGGCCTGACTTCGCAATCGCTGTCATGCGCCAACCGCCGGTCCGGGGCCGCACATCATGCGGTCGCGTTCACGAGATGGTCCGATACCGTCGAGATGAACGCGCGAAGACGCTGGAGACGCCGTAGGTCCCGGTGATATCCCATCCAGATGTCTCGCGCCGGCGGCGGCGTCGGCAGTTCCAGTCTGCGGATACCCGGGATCTGATTGCCGACTATGCGGGGCAGGACGGCGATCCCGACCCCTTGTCTGCACATGCGCCCCTGGACGTTGCGGTTGTTCGATCGCAGGACCGGTCTCGCATTGGGGAAACTCTCGATGAGCCAGGCGATATCGGGGAACTGCCCGGTCGACGTATCGTGGGTAATCAACCGGAAACCGGTCCCGTCGCCATATTTGGGATCAGGCGACTCCTCGGCGATGTAGACGCCGTATTCAAGCCTGAAGAGCCGCCGCTGAACGACATCGGCAGTGTTGAACGGAACGATACGGAAAGCGACGTCGGCCTCCCGCTGGGCGAGGTTGAACAAGCGCGTGCCGGTCAGGATCTCGGCGTCGACATTGGGGTAGGCTTTCGAGAAATCCGCTAGGATGGGAGGCAGGACATAGGCCCCGAACCAGTCCGCGGATGAAATGCGCAGACTGCCTTTGAGATTCTTCTCCTGCCCCGCAAGCCGGCGCTCCATGGCTAGCGCGCCCTCTTCCATCTGCTCCGCCAGCGCGATGATCCCGTGGCCCTCTTCGGTCAGGACAAGACCGTCCACGGTCCGCTGGAAGAGCGTGTGACCGATAGCCTGCTCAAGTGAGCGAAGGCGCCTGCCGACGGTCGGATGGCTTGTCTGAAGAGAACGCGCGGCGCCGCCGAGCGTGCCGGATCGCGCAACAGCAAGAAAGATTCTGACGTCACTCCATTCCATCGCGACTACCCACACAAAACTGAACGCCGAGAATACATTTATGTCAGTTAAAGAACAAATCTAAGCACCTAGATTCCTGCCATCGGTCCATCGGACCGTCTCTCGTGTATCACCTCATATCATTCGGAAGGATCGGCAAATGTCTCTCAAGTCTCTCTATCTCGGTGCTGCGGCTCTTGCAGTGGTGTTCGGCGCGCCCTCCGCTTTCGCGCAGCCGGCCCAAAATGTGATTTTGGTCCATGGCGCGTTGGTCGATGGCAGCGGCTGGAGGGGCGTTTATGAGCGCCTGGTTGCCAAGGGCTTGAAAGTCACGGTCGTTCAGGAACCGAACACTTCGCTGGCGGATGACGTTCAGGCGGTTCACCGCGCTATCGAGCAGCAAAATGGGCCGGTCGTCCTTGTCGGCCACAGCTATGGTGGTCAGATCATCACCGAAGCCGGCGTAGACCCGAAGGTTTCGGCACTTGTCTATGTCGCGGCCATCGTCCCGGATGTTGGCGAGGGCGTAGGCGATGTGTTTGAGAAGTGGCCGAGTCCGACCGCGGACGCGTTCAAGCCGACTTCTGACGGCTTCCTGCTGTTCGATCCCGCGAAGTTCCGGGCCGGCTTCGCCGCTGACCTGTCCAAGGCCGAGACGGATTTCATGACTGACTCGCAGGTGCCGGTTTCGGCGAAGATCCTCGGAACCAAGACGCAGCACGCGGCCTGGAAGACCAAGCCGAGCTACGGCATCGTGGCCGGGCTGGACATGGCTGTCGGCGCCGAGGCGGAGCGGTCTATGTACAAGCGGGCAAGTGCGAAGGTCACCGAGGTGCCCGGTGCCAGCCATGCGGTTTATATCTCGCATCCGCGCGAAATCGCCGATGTCATCGCCGAAGCGGCGAGCAAATGAAGCCGATGCCCCGATGTTCAGGCTCAGGGCTGCGGAAGGTTTCGTGACCCATGCGCCGAAGCCACCCCTGTGGCTTCGGCATCGCGACCGGCCAACTCGTCGGCGCGGGTCTCGGTCTGACAATCGCAAATGAGGACTTCGATGATGATTACGATGCTGGTGACCTATGCAGGCGATGCGCAAACGCCGTTCGACCGCGATTATTGGATCAACGTGCACTTCCCGCTCGTGCGGGAAAGCTGGGGACCTTACGGGCTGGTCAGTGCCGGCGGGTTCTTTCCGCAAGGTGATGGCGCCGGGCTAACCGCGGTTGGCGTCGTCAACTTCCGCGACGAAGCCGCCATGGAAGCGGCGCTCAATTCGCCGGAGACCGCCCATGTCATGGCGGATATCGACATCGTCACCGCCCTCAAACCGCAGCGCAGCATCGTGGAGCCGCTCTGAGCGGCGCATCGATGCCTGTCGACTGCGCAGGCCGCCGATCTCTCTCGGTCTGCGCCCTGCCATTGAAGTTGAAAGCCATGAGTTCGCGGCGGCGACACCGTGGTGTCGTTTGAAAACAACTTGGAGAAGAAGTCATGAAAACCTGGCTCATCACAGGCTGCTCGAGCGGCTTTGGCCAGCGGCTCGCGCTCGCTGCGGCACAGCGCGGCGATCGGATCATCGCGACGGCCCGCAATGTCAAGACGATCGAGGACATGGCCGAGCCTTTCGGTGACCGGATGATGACCTTGCCACTGGACGTGACCGATGCGGCGGCTGCCAAGGCAGCGGTCGCAAAGGCGGTCGAGACCTTTGGCGGGTTTGACGTGCTCGTGAACAATGCCGGCTACGCATTGTTCGGCGCGATCGAGGAAGGCGCGCCCGAGGAGTATCGGCCGATGTTCGAGGTGAACGTCTTCGGCCTGATCGAAACCACCAGAGCCGCCCTGCCCGTCCTGCGACGTTCGGGGGGAACGATCGTCAACATGTCGTCCGGCGCGGGCATCGAGGGCCGCGGCGGCGGCGGCTATTACCACGCCGCCAAATTTGCCGTGGAAGGGATTTCCGAAGCGCTCGCCGGCGAGCTGGAGCCTTTGGGCATTCGCGTGCTGATCGTCGAGCCTGGTCCGTTTCGCACCGATTTCCTTGGCCGTTCGATCATAATGGCGGCCAACGAGATGCCGGAATATGCCGCGAGCTCGCGCAAGCACTATCGCGACACCAACGACGGCAATCAGGCGGGCGATCCCGACAAGGCGATCGCTGTGATCCTGAAGGCCGTCGACGCCGATGACGCCCCCCTTCACCTGCCGCTCGGCCCGGCCGCGCATGCGATCGCCGAGCGAAAGCTGGCTGCCTTCCGCAGCGATATCGACGCGTGGCACGACATTACGATCGCCACTGATTTCGACCAGCCCTGAGCGCTGGCCAAGAGCCCTGTTTGAACGTCAACGTCTGACTGGAAAGCAATCATGATCGCAGCTTTGAAGGGGTTTACCCAGCAACTGGTGCCGGTGAATGGCATCAGGATCAACGCCGTCACGGGAGGCTCGGGCTCGCCGATCCTTCTGCTGCATGGCTGGCCGGAGACATGGTGGGAATGGCACCATGTGATGCCGCTGCTGGCCGAGCATTTCGGCGTGGTGGCCATCGATCTGCGCGGCGCGGGCTTTTCCGACTGCCCGCAGGGCGGCTATGACAAGGCGACGATGGCGCGCGACGCGCATGAAGTCATGGTTGCGCTTGGGCATGAACGCTACGCGGTGTGCGGCCATGACATCGGCGGAATGGTCGCCCTGCCGCAGGCCGCCCTCCATCGGGAAGCCGTGACCCACCTGGCCGTCCTCGACGTTCCGCTTCCCGGCTGGACCGGATGGGAGGCGACGACCGCAAGGCTCTGGCACTTCGGCTTCCATGTGAACCGGGATCTGCCCGAACGCCTGATCCATGGCCGTGAATATGACTATATCTCGACCTTTATGGCTGAGCGGTTCTACGATCACAGCACCTTCAATCCGGCGGACATCGAGATCTACGCGAAAGCGATGGCTCTTCCTGGCCGCACGCGCGGCGGCATGGAATGGTATCGAACCCTCGACGCCGACCATGCGGCCGCGCTTGAGTACAAGAAGCGACCGCTCGAGATACCGGTGTTAGGTCTCGGCGGGGATCAGCGCTTCGGTGCGCATATGGTTCCGATGCTCAAGGAGTTCGCCAGCAATGTGACGGGCGGCTCGATTGCGCGGTGCAGCCACTATGTCGCGGACGAGCGGCCGACTGAAGTGGCGGCCGCTCTAATCGATTTCCTCAAGGCCAATTGAAACTCAGCGCCCGTGCCGTCGTGGGCCGGGCGGATCGACTAAACAAGAAAGGAAACTGTCATGACCGCACCCGTCATTCGCGGCGTCAATCATATCGGCATCACGGTGCCTGACATAGAAGCAGCAAAATCGTTCCTGGTGGAGGCTTTCGGCGGCCAGGTGATCTACCAGTCCTTCGGACCGGAGGATCCGCCGCGGCAGGGACCCGAATTCGAGCGGGCCGTCGGCGCTTTCCCCGGAACGGTCGTGCGCGCGCAGGCTATGGTCAAGATCGGAACCGGACCTGATATCGAACTCTTCGAAATGCACGGCCCCGAGCAAGCCCAGCCAATCCGGGCGAGCGACTTTGGCATCACGCACTTCGCTCTCTACACCGACGATATCGACGCATCGGTCGAGCGCTTCGAAAAGGCTGGAGGCACCCCTCTCACCGCGCCGCGCGCTATCCCCTATGCAACCGAGAAAGGTCTTGGAAACAAGGTCTGCTATTGCCGCATGCCGTGGGGCACGACGATGGAGTTCATCACCACGCCGGATCGCATGGCCTACCATGACCAGACGGATCTGCGCAGGTGGCAGGACTACGACTGATAAGGGCGAAAAAAGGGGCCCGCAATCAGTTAAGTCGTGGCGATGCGGACGCTGTCGGAAGGCACGAAACGAACCTTCGCTTCTAGGCTGAACGAGTGTCTGCTTCCGGGTACCGCATGCACACTTGAGCGACGGAGATCCGGCTCGTATTGAGGTGGTCGCTTGTCCCAGCCCGAGACCATCAAATTAAGCAACCGCAAAGTCCGCATTGGTCAAACTGAGGCCGACAGCCAGCTTGGCAAACTGGATCCCGGCCGCGCCGCCCAAACCGTCGGCGTCGTAGAACAGCTTTCCGGTATCGGTTTCGTAGATGATGTGGTCGTTGGCGTCCTGCGCCAGGCCGGTGGTGTTGGCGCGGAAATAGCCCGACGCCAGCGCGCCCGGGTTCAGCGCCTTGAACACCGCATCGGAGAGCAGGAACCGATCGTCGGCAACGTTGAAGTCCGCTATCGTGTCGATGTTCGTCGCACCGAGCTTCGTGTTGAAGACGAAGGTGTCCTTGCCGCCCAGCCCGTACAGCGTGTCATTGCCTTCGCGGCCTTCTAGCCGGTTGTCGCCGGCATTGCCAATCAGAGTCTGCGTGAACTCGTTGCCGGTCAGATTGATGGCGGATGCGCCACCCTGGCTTGTCGTGTTCATGCGCTCGACGGAGGCACCGGCCGCGAGCCTATAGCTTATCGTCGTAGCTACGATATCGCTGCCCTCGCCGCTGCCCTCGACGATCAGGTCGCCGATGTTGTCGACGTAGAATGTATCGTTTCCTGATCCGCCAATCATGCGGTCAGCACCGAGGCCGCCATTGAGGATATCGTTGCCACCCATGCCGTCGATGTAGTCGTTGTCGACGCCGGCGTAGACGGTGTCGTTGCCGCCGAAGCAGCTGATGTGGCCGCTGACACGTCCGTTGGTGCCGTTGTAAACATCGTTGCCGGAGTCGAGGTAGATTTCGCCGACAATCTCTCCTGTGTTGGTGATGAGCGCGGTGGCGCCGCCAAATGTGGCGATGGCGCGAGTCAGTCCGAAGATCATGCCGGTGTTCTCGATGATCAGGGTCTGGGCGCCGGTGCTACGAATGCCTTCCGTGTCGCTCAGGATCGTACCGGAATTGACGAGGCGGCTCGTGCCGATGCTGGCGTTGAGTTCGATGCCCGTCTCCCGGCCGAATACCGCACCATCGTTGCGCACGTTCGAATCGTGCGCATCGATATGAATGCCGTCGACGCGTCCATAAACGTCTCCGCTCTTGCCGATATGGACTGTATGGTTGCCGTCCTGGTTGACGTCGTCTCCGAGCCGTATTCCCGACAGCTCACCTTCTACGAAGCCATAGACCGTTACGACATTGTTAGAGCCCAGACCGATTATCGCGTCTGTGTTGGTGGAAACCTGGCCGCCCTTGGCGGTTATATAAATACCGTCAATTGATCCGCCGAGCTGAAAGACCCCCGGTCCGGATGCGATTTGATTGCGATAGAAGATTGCCATAGCAAACCCCGTTCCTATGCCCTTTGCTCGGAAGGGATAAAGCATCCGTTTTCCTGGGTTGCCAAGTCCTGCCACACGCATATTGTGAATCGCGCAGTCCCAACGTAATTGTCAGTACGCCGGCGGCGTTGCGGCCACACGGCTCGACAAGATCGTCTACGACCGGCGGGTGATTTAGCGGGACGAGCGTGGGTGACCTTCCCTCGCAGTCCGCGGGCTGGCATCGTTGCGGCATCACGTGACGTGTGCCGCTAAGGTGAGCGAGGTTGTGTTGAGAGAGCAAATCTCAGTCCCAAGAGAAGAATTGTACGATCAGGTTTGGACGATGCCCTTAAAGGCCGTCGCCGCACACTACGACAGCGAATACTGGAGGGTGCGAAATGCCTGCAAGCAAAGCAGTATTCCGCTACCGCCGTCCGGATATTGGGCTAAGGCTGAAAGCGGCAAAAAATTGCCGCCAAGGCCTGCCCTGCCCCCCACCGCTCAAACCAGGGTAGCTTTGTACACCGGCCATGCGTCAGCCATGGAAGATGCAGCGAAGCGTCGCCAAACCAAGGTCCAACACAAAGCAAGGCTTAACAATCAGCTGCAAAAGGCTGCTGCTCGTGATCACCCCGTGGTGGCTGAAATACGACGCCGACGCGAGCAGGGCTACTCGGTAGCAAATCCGAGACAGCGGGAAATTCATATGGCGCCGCTAAGCGAAGCGGGAAAGCGCTCGTTCCAGTTAATGAACATGATTGCCACAGCGCTCTCCTTGGAAAGGGTTAAATTGGAGGCTACTGGTATCGGGTTCATCGGGGTGAACACAGCGGGCTGGCAGGTGCAGGTAAGAGCAAGAGAGAAGCTCAGGCAGATTCGCACGAAGATAAAGAAGAGCAGTCCTCCTTCCATTTGGGATCAATTTCGAGGGGATTGGGCGGTCTCATATGAGCCAACCGGTCTAGTTGAATGTGAAGTCGACAGTGCTAGGTGGATCGACAAGCCAGGACGGCCGGTTGAGCAAATGGTCCCTGACATCGTCGCCGAAATTTTTTGTCGCATTGGAGATCTCAGTCGGCAGGAAGCCAAACGACAACAGTCCGCAGCTCTCCGCGATCTGGCCATGCGTGAGAAGGAGAGGGCTACCGAAGCCTCGCATCGTGAGCGCGAGACCTGGAACAATCTTGTCGAACTTGCGACGGCCTTCGAAACGGCTGGGAAGGTGAGGGCATTCCTGAGATATCTTGAAACGTTGCCGTTTGAAGCATCCGACCTTGATGGGGCGAGCAAGGCGCAATGGATTGCACGGCTGAGTGACCTACTGGAAAAAAATGACCCAGCCACGCTTGAGCCCTCTGAAATCGCAGAACGATTTGATCGCGGGATGTCGTAGTCGAGCGGCGAGGTCATGCCCTGCCTCGGTGCGATGACGGCTATCTTGAAAGCCAGCTCGTCGGCGTACTCATCGGGCTCCATGGGCCGCGCGAGGAAGCCGCTCTTCGTTGATGATTGGGTGCGTCACACCCTCGGTGGAACGACTGCTAGGCCGCGTTCAGGCGCCTATCTATGGATTTTTCTAATGCGAGCTTCTCCACGCCAGCCAATTGCATTGCGCGAGGAGCTCGTTTATTGGGCTCGCTCTGCCTTGCTCACATTTGCGAAGGCTTGACCATGTTGTTAAAAGTCATACATGGACGGGAAAAGCAGAAGATTCTTCTTGACTCGCGTGCTACCGTAAAACGAATCAGAGAGACAGGAGGGTGCAGATGGAAATCGTTCTTTATGCTGCCGGCACTGTAGCCGCCGCTGTTTCCCTGTTCGTCTCAGCGACCCTGTTTCGTGCCGGTTTTACCCACCTCGTAACGAGGGCAGACGTCCAACGCGATGCCGAGGCACATTCGCCTGCATCACCGGGACGAGTCATCAAGGGCGAAGTGGACACATATAAACAAAATGAGAAGCGCGATGCTTCCGTCGCGGCCGGGATGGCCCGTGACCGCTCCACAAATCGATTTGTGCTGCAGGGTAGAGTCTCCGACGAGGTCCTAGAAACGCTCGTTTAAGCCCCGGCCGTGGCACAATTTTTCGGTTGGGTGCCAAACGTCGCCGGCAAGCTTTCATTCACTCTGAGCGGCACCTCCGCATACCCACGACAGTTTTACCAGTCGGCGAATATCTCGTCGGGTGGACGGTATTTTGTGGGCTACCAATTCCGTAACCTGTCGGACACAACATTCCCGTTCTTTTCCGAGTGGCCCCTAATCCGCAGCCTGCTCGACAATTTCGTTTTCAACAAGGACGGGAACTTTGTTTTCTTGTGCCTCCTCAAGGTTGCCACTGACCGAGAATCGGCGCGCGGTCGCATTTACGCTTTCGACAGCGATGGATGGAAGGTGGCGTATCCCAAACTATCGGAGCCGTTGAACCAAATTCCCGAGATGTGGGAGGAGGATACGGTTCTTCATGAAGCGTTGCCTGGCCCCGAGCTGGCGCGGTCAAGCTATAGTGCTCGGTTCGAAATTCGCCGCGACGGGCTTGTAAGCCTTCAGACGCTCTCGACTCCGTTGCAGAGCGCGCTTAACGCCAATGTAGAGCGGCTAGAGCATGCATTTGCCGCTCAAACGTACTTCTGCTTGCGAGATTTGCTACATACACACCGATTCCATTCGCCGTCATCTGACACAATCATTGACGTATATCCCGATCTCGACACGCTAAAGCGGCAAGTAAACTACGGGCTAATGAGGCGCGCGATCGCCATGAGACGTGTTCAGACCGCAGAGGCGCAACAAAGATCACTGGGGATCATTTCCTATCTCCGCGCCTTCAGAGAGAACATGATGACCGAGGAGGAGCGCAAGTCTCTCTATTTTTCGATTGACGCAACCGTCGCATCAATTCAAGCGGGTCTACCTCTAATCGTCGCAGGGGAAGGGCGATCGCTCAAAAATCGACTGGATGGCTTTCGTACTAAGATCATAACGTTCGTATCGTTGATATTTGGGTATGCTGCACTCATCGAAGACAGCAAGGTGCTCATTCCCGAGCAGTTCTCTTGGCTGAAATCAGTGTTCGCCTTCATTCAAGAACGGGTCGGAATCGCATTGATTATTGCAATACTATCAATGTGGTTCTTCCAGGTATTGCTTTCCGTGAAATTTGAGAAACGGGACAACGTTGTAAGAACTTCCTCCCGAGTCGCCTTGGCTTTTACGGTTCGCCGCTTCGCAGTGTTCGAAATTTTAGTGGCGGCGCTTTTCTTTTTCATCTCCCTTGTTCTAATGGGGTGGATGATCCATAAAGCCCTTTCTGGACCGAACCCCGCTTAGCCGGCCATCTTTCCTCGAATGAGATGCCGAAAGTGAGTTTGCGGTGAGTGGAAGATTGGTTAGCCGGGCAAGACACTGTAATGGCTGCGTTTTGTCCGCGTAGTGGCTTCCCTCTTTCGGCAGGTCGGCCGGCGCCAGGTTGACAGTCACCTTCTTCGCCGGCATCGACAGGCCGGAGGCATGCAGCGCTGCCTGTACCCGCTCGCGGCTTTCGGCCACCGCCTTGTCGGGCAGGCCGACGATGTGGATGTTCGGTTTTCCCGGCGCGATCATCACCTGCACGTCGACGGGAACCGCCTCGATCCCCTGGAACGCCACCGTTCGTACGCGCGCCACCATGCCGCTTCTCCGGAATGCGCGGAAAACGAGCCCCTGACCCACGCGAAGAGAGTGAAGCACAGTTTTTTTATTTCATCAAGAACATTACAAGAACATTTACGCGGCTGGACAAACACTTCATTTGGCGGGTTCGTTCAAGCCCGTTTCGCCTCCACCGCGTCCCAGAACAGGGCGGCGATATCGGCGCCGCCAAAACGCTTCACTTCGCGCACGCCGGTCGGCGAGGTGACGTTGATCTCGGTCATATAGTCGCCGATGACGTCGATGCCGACGAGGATAAAACCGCGTTCCTTCAGCGAAGGGCCGATGCGGGCGCAGATCTCGCGCTCGCGAGCGGTCAGTTCGGTTTTCTCGGCACGGCCGCCGACATGCATGTTGGAGCGTGAATCATGCTCGGCCGGCACACGATTGATGGCACCCAACGCCTCGCCGTCGATCAGGATGATGCGCTTGTCGCCCTTGCGCACGTCCTTCAGGTAACGCTGCACGATGAAGGGTTCGCGGAACATCTGCGAGAACATTTCGAGCAGCGACGCCAGGTTGCGGTCGGCCTCGTGCAGGTGGAAGATGCCGGCGCCGCCATTGCCGTAGAGCGGTTTTACGATGATGTCGCCGTGCTGGCGGCGGAAGGCCGCCACCTCCTGCGGGTCCTTGGTGATCAGCGTTTCCGGCATCAGGTCCGGGAATTCGGTGACGAAGATCTTTTCCGGGCTGTTGCGCACCCAGGCCGGATCGTTGACCACCAGCGTCTTCGGGTGGATACGTTCGAGGATATGCGTCGTGGTGATGTAATTCATGTCGAAGGGCGGGTCCTGCCTCAGCAGCACGACATCCATCTCCGACAGGTCGGTCCTCACCGGTTCGCCGAGCGAGAAATGGTTGCCCTTCTCGTCGCGCACGGTCATCTCTTCGATGCGTGCAAAAACCTTGCCGCCGGCCAGCGTCAGCCTGTCGGGCGTGTAGTGGTAGAGCGCATGCCCGCGACGCTGCGCCTCCAGCGACAGGGCGAAAGTGGTGTCGCCGGCGATGTTCACCGTCGACACATGATCCATCTGGACTGCGATCTTCAACGGCATGAGGGTCTTCCGTTTTGCGTTGCCTGTGTCGGCACCGCATGTATCGCGTCCGCGCCATCCTGCCAATCGTCCAGCCCTGGCCGGAAGAAGAACAGCTCAAACCCTCGGGCGCCCAGGGGCGACAGGCCGGCGGCGTCTCACCATCGCGAAACGCCGCCGGAAAATCTATTCGGCAGCCAGCAGCTTGAGGTCGATCGAGTTGGCCATGGCGTCATAACCCGCGGCGTTCGGGTGAAGATGATCGCCCTTGTCGAACTCGGCCTTGATGTAGCCGGGCTTTTGCGGGTCGACGACGACCTTGTCGAAATCGATGACGCCATCGAACTCCTTGCTGTTGCGGATGAATTCGTTGACGGCGAGCCGGATTTTTTCTTTCTCGGGCGTATAATAGCCCTCGAACGGCGTTCCGGCGAAGGAGTCGCCGAACGGCGTCAACGTCGCGCCGATGATGCGCATCCCATCCGCGTGCGCGCGCGCGATAAGCTGCCGGTATCCCGCGATGATGTCCTCGGCCGTCGGCTCCGGATCGTGCAGCGCCAGGCCGGAGCCCGGCCAGCCGATGTCGTTTATACCCATCATCAAGACGACGGTGTCGGCGTTCGGCTGGTTGAGCACGTCACGATCGAAGCGCGCCAGGGCGTTGACGCCCATGCGGTCGCTCAGCACCTTGGCTCCCGAAATTCCCTGGTTGAGCACGGCGACCGGCGCGCCGCCCGCCTGCGCCAGCCGCTCGGCCAGCGTGTCCGGCCAGCGGTCGTTGCCGTCGACGGTCGAGCCGTCGCCATCGGTGATGGAATCGCCGAACAGCACGACGGCGCGGGCATCGTCCGGAGCCTCGACCATGATGCCGGTCAGGAAGGCGCGCTGCGTCTGTGTGGAATCGGCCTTCAGGTCTTCGTCGGCGACCTTGTTGCCGGCGGCGATGAAAGCGGTCTGATGTCCGTCCCAATGCATGGTTGTCGTCGGCGCGCTTTCAGGAAAAAACAGGCTGACCGAGAGTTCGGAAAGCGGCTCGACCTTCAGGTCGACCGGATCGCTGATCACCGGAGCGCCGGGCGGGATGGTGATCGACGGGCTGCCGCTGAAGGTCACGGCCTTGCCTGTCCCGGGTTGGATCGCTGCACCGTCCTTGGTGACACCGATCTGAGCTGCACCGATCTTGAGCGGCAGCTTGCCGTATTCGTTCGACACGATGATGCGGACCTTGTCGCCGCCGATGCTGACGCGCGCAACCTGCCTGATCGTGTGGTTCCAGAGATTGGCCTGCATGCCGAGCGGCACTGCGAAATCTGCCTCCCAGGCAGGTTGCGCGCTGGCAGTCCAGGTGCCGATCCAGTCGTTGTCTTCCTGTGCAGCGGCCAGACCGACAAGCGATACCGTGAACGCGGCGCCCGCCAGGGCGGCCGTCATCATCTTTCTCATTGGTTTCCTCCGGGCGCAAAGCCGCGCCGATGCTTGGGTTAAGTCTTTGGTTGTTGCCCCCGAGACGATGATGTCAGTCGGTGAAATCCTGTCAATTCGACTTCGGCAGCACAAAACCACGATGCACCCTGCGGAAGGCCTGGCATGGTCCGTTGGCCGAAACGAAATGCGAAGTTAAGGCAAAGAATTAACAGGACGCCAATCACTCTGTGCTTAGGTCCGGTCAACGGCGGACGCGGCAGTGCTTGCGCAGGCCGAATGTCGAACGGATGGAGTGGAACCAGCCATGAATGCAGTCGCGGCAAGGCACTATCAGGATCACGCCCCGGTCGAGGACCATGCCGAGCTGGAACTGACGATCCTGATGCCTTGCCTCAACGAGGCCGAGACGCTCGCCACCTGCATCGGCAAGGCGCGGGACTACCTCGCCAGGTCCGGCATATCCGGCGAGGTGCTGATCGCCGACAATGGCAGCACCGATGGATCCCAGGCGATTGCCGCGAGGCACGGAGCGCGCGTCGCGCAGGTTCTGCAAAAGGGGTACGGCGCCGCGTTGCAGGGCGGCATTGCCGCCGCGCGGGGCCGTTTCATCATCATGGGCGACGCCGACGATTCCTATGATTTCAGCGCCCTCGACGCGTTCGTGAAAAAGCTGCGCGGCGGTGCGGACCTGGTCATGGGCAATCGCTTCCAGGGGGGCATCGAGACCGGCGCGATGCCGCCGCTGCACCGCTATCTCGGCAATCCGGTGCTGTCCTTTATCGGCCGGCTGTTCTTCCGCATCAAGACCGGCGATTTTCACTGCGGCCTGCGCGGCTTCAACGCCCAGCGCATCCGCGAACTCAACCTGCGCACGACCGGCATGGAATTCGCCAGCGAGATGGTGGTGCGCAGCGCGCTGGCCGGCCTGCGCATCGAGGAAGTGCCGACCACGCTGAAGCCGGACGGCCGCAGCCGTCCTCCCCATCTGCGTACCTGGCGCGATGGCTGGCGGCACCTGAAATTCCTGCTGATGTACAATCCGCGCTGGCTGTTCGTCATCCCCGGCCTCAGCCTGTGCGGCCTCGGCGTGCTGCTGGCGGCGGTTCTGTTCTTCGGGCCGTTGCAGCTCAACACCACGATGGAGCTTGATCTCAACACGTTCCTGGCGGCGTGTTTCATGATCGTCACCGGCACCCAGCTCGTCAGTTTCGGGGTGCTGTCGCGCTATTATGCCGACCTCACTGGCATCCTGCCGAGGACGGCGCGGTCGGACTGGCTCATGCGGACGATCAGCACCGACAGGCTGGCGTTGAATGCCGGCATCTGCTTCCTGGCCGGCGCGGGCTTCTTTGCCTACGCGCTGACCTGGTGGGCGAATCTCGATTTCGGGCCGCTCTCGAACTCGGAAATCCCCCGCATCGTCGTGCTCGGGCTGACGTTGATCGTCATCGGGTTGCAGGGCTTTTTCTCGGCCTTCCTCCTCGGGGTGTTGGAAATCCCGGTGGTGCGCGACAAGCTTGCGCCGGCGCTGAAGCATCAGGCAAAACAGGGCGCTTGATGGAACGGCTGCGCTCCGCGCTCCGCTTCAGGGCTGTGCGCTTCGTAACTGTTGGGATCGGCGCGGCGGTGCTGCTTTTCGCGCTGTCCTATCTATTCGTCAGCTTCGGCATGTCGCCGTTTCTCGGCAGCATCGCTGCCTACGCGGTGGCGTTCGCCGTCGCCTATACCGCCCAGCACGGCTGGACGTTCGGCGGCGTCCACGCCCACGCACACGCGCTACCGCGCTATCTCGCCGTTCAGCTTGGCTGCGCCTTGATCTCGGGCCTTGTCGCGCATGTCTCGGTGGAGAGTTTCGGCGGAACGCCGTTCGCGATGTCGGCCGCCGTCACGGTCGCCGCCAGCGCCGCAAGTTATATCTTGTCTTCCCTTTGGGTCTTTCCCCGGCAGACGGACCGAGGCTGAGGTGCGAGTGTCGCAAGCACGGTCGCTTTACGAAATATTGAAGCAGGTCGGTTAACGTCCAGCCTGCTTACTCCACCAGGAAGCCACCGGGATGTCCAGTACAACAACGCTCGCCGCGACCCGGCCGTCGCGTCTGGAGGGCTGGAAGGCCGACCTGGCAGCGAGCGCTTTGGCCGCTCTGGCGATGCTTGTGATCCAGGCCGTGAGCGGCTTCCCGACGCTGCTGGATTCCGGCGGAGACAACGACAGCGTGATGCGGCTGGCGCAGATCCGCGACTGGCTGGGCGGGCAGTCGTGGTTCGACCTTCATCAGTACCGGATGGGGCCGGAGGGCGGCTTTGTCATGCACTGGTCGCGCATCGTCGACGCTCCGGTCGCCGCGATCATGCTGACCGTATCGGGGCTTACGGGCAGCATGGCTGCCGGCGAGGTGACGGCGGAGATCGTCTGGCCGGCCCTGCTCAGCGTCGCGGCGCTGTTCTTGCTCGTGCGGGCGGCGCGGCTGCTTGCCGGCCCCGACAGCCTTATCCCGGCGCTGGTGATCGGCGCCATTACGCTCAACGCCATGGGCCTCTTCACCGCGCGGGCGCTGGACCATCACAATTTGCAACTCGTGTTCGCACTGGCGATGATCGTGCTGCTGCTTGCGCCGGGATGGCGCCGGGCAGCCGGCGCCGGCGTCTGTGCCGCCGTGATGCTCGCGATCGGCATGGAGACCGCGCCATACGTGGCTGTGGCCGGTGCCTGCGCGGCGGCGACACTGCTGTTCCCCGGCAGGGACGGCGTCGGTACCGCAACGGGTTTCGGCCTCGGTTTTGCCGGGGCGGCGGCTCTTACGCTTGTCGCCACCGTACCGCCGGCCTCGTGGTGGGATGCGCAATGCGACGCCTATTCGGCCCGACTGGGTGTGGTTGCCGTTCTGGGCGGGCTGGGGCTGGCCGCGACTGCGGCTGCTACCGTTTCGAGAGGTATGTCGGCGAGGTCTGCCGGCCTCCTTCTCCTGGGACTTGCCGTCGGCGTCACGGCTATCCTGCTTGCTCCGCAATGCTTCGCCGATCCTTATGCCGCGGTCGACCCGAGGATGCGCGCCTTCTGGCTGGACTCGGTGATGGAAGCGCAGCCCTTGTGGCGGACCTTCGAGCTGAGGCCGGAGAATCTCGCTCAGAACTATGTGACGCCATTCATCGCGATGGCACTGCTGATCATAGCCATGCGGCGGCACGGCCCGCAGCGCGCCGAAATGATGCTGATGGCTTTTCTGGTTGCGGCGACCGCCGTCAGCATCTGGCAGATCCGCGGCACGAATTTCTCACTGCCTTTCGCGATCGTCCCGCTGGCGGCCATGGTAGCGGCCGCGCGGAGTCAGGTCGGCGAGCGCACGGTTAAGGCGACGCTCCGGATGGTCTTCGCCTGGCTGATTTCGCTGACACTGGTATGGAGCACAGGGTCGCATGCGATCGCGAATGCAATGATGGCGACACATGATGTGGCCGTAGAAGGGTCCGACGGCGGCAAATCGAAATGCACGGCCGATGCGACCTATGCCAGGCTGGCGCAGGAGCAGCCCACCACTGTTCTGGTGATCTCGAACCTTGGCGCGCCGATGATCGCGACGACGCCTCACCGGGTTCTCGCAGGACCCTATCATCGCAACAACGCCGGCAATGTCGCCGTGCTCGACGCTTTCATGGGAACGCCTGACGAAGCGCATGCAATCATGCGGCGCGAGAAGGTTGGCCTGCTGGCCTTTTGCCCAGGAGACGACGAAACCGCATCGTTCGCGGGTTCGGCGCCGAACGGCTTCATGGCAGATCTCGTGAAAAGCTCTGTTCCGTCCTGGCTGGAGCCGATCGCAGAGACCTTGGACCAGCCGCTCGTTCTCTATCGCGTTCGTTGACCCGGAGGTCGTCGCCGCCCGGATGGGCATCGGCCGGCGCCAGCGGTCACCCCCGATACGTTTCATCAATGTTTTGCTGACACGATCCTCCCGCATGTTGCGCATGGCACAGGAATTTTGATGCAGCCGTCCTTCGCCCGCGGCCCGGACCGTAGCGAAAGCGCCGATCTTGCTTTCACCGATCCGTTGACCGGGCTGGGCAACCATCGGCGCTTTTTCGACAAGATCGACAGACTGATCAGCGATCGTTCGGATGACCCGGCGCCCTTCGCGGTCGGTATCCTCGATCTCGACGGATTCAAGCCGATCAACGATCTGTTCGGCCGCAAGGCGGGCGACGATATCCTCGTCCAGGTGGCGATGCGGCTGCGCGCGGCCATGGATGCCGGGTCGACCGTGGCGCGCGTCGGTTCGGATGAATTTGCCTTCCTCTATCCGATGGTCTTCTCCGAGGAAGCCGCCGCCGATCGCGCGCGGATGCTGATCGAGATCCTTTCCGCTCCCTACGATGTGGGAGATCGAACGGCGCGGCTTTCCGCTTCGGTCGGTTGCTCGCTGTTCTATTCCGGTGACGAGACCACCGAGATCCTCGTCGACAAGGCCGAGACGGCGCTCTACCACGCCAAGCGTTCGGGCCGCGGCAAGGTAGTCGTCTACACCCGCGAGATGGAGGCCGCCGCCCGGCGGGTCACTCATATCGAGCAGGCCTTGCGCCGGGCCGTGTCGGCCGGCGAGGTGGAGCCGCACTTCCAGCCCATCATCGATCTTGAGACCCGGCACATCCGCGGTTTCGAGACGTTGGCGCGCTGGACCGATCGCGATCTTGGCGTCGTTTCGCCCAGCGTCTTCATCCCGATCGCCGAGGAGCGCGGCATCATCGGTCCGCTTTCGCAGCTTGTCCTGCGCAAGGCCACGGAAGCCGCCCGCAACTGGCCATCCAACCTGTTTCTGTCCTTCAATCTTTCGCCGTCGCAACTGGTTGACCAGAATACGGGGCTGCATATCCTCGCCATCCTCGACCGCACCGGCTTCGATCCGCGACGGCTGGAGATCGAGATCACAGAAACCGGGCTGATGAACGACCCGGTGTCGGCCGGCAAGATCGTCGAGGATCTGCGGCGCTGCGGGATACGGGTGTCGCTGGACGATTTCGGCACCGGCCTTTCGTCGCTCGGCCGGCTGCGCGAGTTCCACTTCGACAAGCTCAAGATCGATCGCAGCTTCGTCGCGTCCATCCTCGAGGACCGGCCTTCGGAACATATCATCCGCGCCATCCTGTCCATGTGCGAAGGGCTCGGCATGGAGGCCGTTGCGGAAGGGATCGAGAAGGAAGAACAAGCGACGCGCCTGACGGAGTTCGGCTGCCAGGGCGGACAGGGTTATCTGTTCGGACGCCCCGCCAATGCCGAGACCACCCTCGGCGTCCTGCGCGATTCCATGCGCCGCGTTCCCGTCGTCCCGGTATTCTGAACCGTTTTCCTGGCCGCATACGACCAGCTCCAGAATGGAAAAACGACAGGGATTCCGGAAGATTTCTATCGCACCGCGGGCCTGCGCGGTCTATTGATTGGCCTGCATTTTTCCAGCCTGAAGAGTTTTCTCCATGTCGCATCCGGCCAGATACGCCGATATCGAGGAAGCGGCCGTGCTGATCACCGGCGGCGGATCCGGCATCGGCGCCGCGCTCACCGAGGGTTTTGTCGCGCAGGGGGCGCGGGTTGCCTTTCTTGACATAGCGGAAGGGCCGAGTGAGGCCTTGCGCGACCGGATCGGCGGTACGTACAGTTCGAAGCCTTTGTTCATTCGCTGCGATCTTCGCGACATCGAGGCGCTGCGTGGCGCGGTGCGCCAGGCCGAAGCGGCGCATGGCGCGGCGACCGTGCTGGTCAACAACGCAGCCTTCGACGACCGGCACGACATCGCCGATGTAACAGTCGACTATTGGGACACCAACCAGGCGATCAACCTTCGTCCGCATTTCTTCACCGCCCAGGCGGTAGCGCCGGGAATGCGGGCGGCGGGGCGCGGTTCGATCATCAACTTCACCTCGACCTCCTTCCTGATCAACCATCCCGACATGCCGTCCTACACGGCGGCCAAGGCCGGAATCATCGGCCTGACCAAGGGTCTCGCCGGCAAGCTCGGTCCATGGAACATTCGCGTCAACGCGGTGGCGCCGGGCTGGGTCATCACCGAGCGGCAGCGCGACCTTTGGGTGACCGAGGAAGCGTTAAATGCGCATGTCGCACGCCAGTGCATCCGCGAGGTGATGAAGCCGGAAGACATGGTCGGTCCTTGCCTGTTCCTTGCCTCGGACACGTCGCGCATGCTGACGGCGCAGACCATGATCGTCGACGGAGGCTTTCTGTGAGCGCTGCTGGCCAGCCGGCGGTCGCTGCCGCCGACTGGGGCACGACGCGCCTGCGGGTCTGGCTCCTCGACGATGCCGGCAATGTCGTCGCCGAGCGGCGCAGCGACGAGGGCCTGTTCTCGGCCCAGCCGGATCGCTTCGCGGAGATCCTCGAAAGGCAGCTGACCGAGATGGGCGCATCGGCGGCCTTGCCGGTCATCATCTGCGGCATGGCCGGTTCGCGGCAGGGCTGGGTCGAGGCGCCCTACGCCACTGTGCCGGTTTCGCTCGCCGAGATATTCGGTGCGGCTGTCAGCGTGCCATGGACGAAGCGCGACATCCGCATCGTGCCGGGTCTGGCGCAACGCGACCCAGCCTCGCCGGACGTCATGCGCGGCGAGGAAACGCAGCTTGCCGGTGCGGCAACCCGCCTCGGTCCCGGCCGCCACCTCGTCTGCATGCCCGGAACCCACTCCAAATGGGTCGGACTGGTCGATGGAACGGTGACCGCTTTCCAGACCTTCATGACCGGCGAACTGTTTTCCGTTTTGTCGGCTCGATCGATCCTCAGCCACTCGATCGGTTCGGAGACCAAGGTATCTGCCGACAGCCCGGCTTTCCTCGATTGGTGCGGCAATGCGCTTGCCGATCCGGTTGCAGTCGAGACATCACTCTTCCGCATCCGCGCTGCGACGCTTCTGCACGGTCTCCAGCCTGCCGACGCGGCGGCGGCCTTGTCCGGCCTGCTGATCGGTTCAGAGATAGCGGCGGCGAAGAACCGTTTTGCGCAGGAGGGCGGCGCAGTCGTCCTCATCGCGTCGGGTGGCATGCAGGAACTCTACCAGACAGCACTCCGCCTTGCCGGCTTCACTGTTGCCACGGTCGACGCCGACGAGGCGGTGCGCGCCGGCCTTGCCGACACCGCCCGGTATTTCGGAATGATGAACATCGAGAACGCCGGATGAGTCAGACGTTTCCAGCCTTGCGGCGCAACCTGGTCGCGATTCTGCGCGGACTGCGCGCCGACGAAGCCGCCGAGGTCGGAGCCGCCGTGTACGAAGCGGGGATCGAGGCGATCGAGGTCCCGCTCAATTCGCCGGATCCGTTCCGATCGATCGAGACGCTGGTCCGCGATCTTCCCGCCACCGCACTGATCGGCGCAGGCACCGTGCTGACGGTCAAGGATGTCGACAGCTTGCATGGCGTCGGTGGACGCCTGCTTGTCAGTCCCAACATCGATACCGACGTCATGCGCCAGGCCGGCAGGCATGGGCTGGTGACGATGCCCGGCGTCTTCACGCCGACCGAAGCGTTTCTGGCGCTCAAGCTTGGTGCTTCCGCCCTCAAATTCTTCCCGGCCGGCGTGCTCGGGCCGGGCGGCATCGCCGCCATCAAGGCCGTTCTGCCTGCTGATGCGACGGTTGGCGTGGTCGGCGGCGTGTCGGACGCGGATTTCGCCGCTTATGCCAAGGTCGGTGTGCGTACCTTCGGCCTCGGCTCCAGCCTCTACAAGCCCGGCATGAGCGCGGCCGAAGTCGGCGAACGCGCAGCAAAGGCGGTGAAGGCCTGGGACGCGGTTTTTGGCAGCTATTAGCTCGTCACCGTATGGCGCCCGATCGTGTCGCCGCTGGGAAGACCTCGTCGGCACGGGCGATCTCTTGGCCATCGAAATCGAGCCGGGCGTTCTGCGGTTGACGGAAGACATCGTTTCGGAGACGGAGCGATCTTTCTTCTACCTGCTACAAGGAAGCGACGCCGACTGCCTGATCGATGGCGGGTGGGGATTTTGCACCGATCTCGGCGCCATCCGGCGCGATGCGGAAAAGCCGCTTGTCGCCATCGCAACGCACAGCCACTTCGACCATATCGGCTTGCTGCATCTTGCGAAGCGGTGTTACGCTCATCATGCCGAAGCCGCGATTTTTGCCGATCCCGACCCGGTCTCGACCCAGGCTCTGCCTTATCTCGCCGATCGTCCGGTTCTGGCCGGCAACGGTATCATCGAGCCGATTTCGATCCGCCAGCAGCCCTGTCCGGTCGACATCTTCCTCGATGACGGAGACATCGTCGATCTTGGCGGCCGGCGGCTGGTAGCCATTCACACGCCCGGACATTCTCCCGGTTCGCTATCGCTGCTCGACTCGGATTCCGGCCTGCTGTTCTGCGCCGACACGGTTCATGACGGCCATATCTGGGACGACATTCCCGGCGCCGACGGGCAGGCACTGCTGATGTCGCATGAACGGTTGGCGGAGGTCGATTTCGCGCGAGCCTGTCCCGGCCATGGTGCCATCCTGCCGCGCGCCGCCTTTCTTGATCGGATTGAGCGATATCGCCGGCGGGTCGGCGCCTAAGGGACTTTGTCGATGCCGCAGCCGCAGCTCGTGCTTGTCTACGAACCGGAGGATGCCTGCCGCAACCGGCTGGCCGCGCAAGGTTTTTCGGAACGTCACGCGCTGGAGATTTCGTCCTATCTCGCGCAGAGCACCGATCTGGCGCTCGAATTCGAGGCGATCACGGAGGCCTGTGGCCGACGCAGCATACGCTTCGTTCCAACAGCCCTCGACGAGGCCGGCCCGGTGCTTGCCAGTGCCGATCCGGGGGCGACGCTGGTCTGGACGCTAACGGACGGCATCGCCTATTTCCGCGGCGGCGCGGCGCCAGCCTTGGCGCGGCTTGGCGGGCTGCGGACGATCGGCGCCGAAGATTCGCTGTTTGCACTCTGCCAGGACAAATTCCGCTCAGGCGCCGTACTTTCGGCGCTCGGGTTGCCCGTACCGCCGGCGGGGCTTGCGCGCGATGGCGAATGGCTGGTCGCGTCGCCGGAATCGGCAACCGGCTATTTCGCAAAACCCAACCGGCTTGGAGCAAAAATCGGCATCTGGCCGGATTCCCGCTGCGAGGATGCGGACGATGCGCTGGTGATCAGCCGCCGCGTCTTCGCGGCCTATCGCGACGACATCGTCGTTCAGCCCTATGTGGCCGGGCGCAACGTCCGCGCAAGTTTTCTCGCCGTCGATCCGAATGCGGGGACCGAGGCGCTCGGCGTATTCTTCGTCGATTCCGGCGGCGATTTCCAGACCATGGCTGATTCCATGGCGCTCTATGGCGACACGGGATTGGCCGCCAAGGCGGAGGGCGGCTACGCGGAGCCGGAACTCGTCCCCGTCGCGGCAAGCCAGCCCGAGTCCGACCGTCGCATCCGCGAGATCGCCGACGCCCTCATGCCGGGGCTTGGCCTCAAGGACGTCTTCTCGATGGATTTCCGCGTAGAGCAGGACGACACGGTGCATCTGATCGAGTTCGAGGTTTGCCCCGGCCTTCCCTGCTTCGACTTCCGTGCCTATTGCGCGGCGCAATGGGATCTGTCCTTGCCGGATGCGATTGCGGAAACGGCGGCAAGGCGGCTTGCGGTGGCCCCGACCTGAACGGTCACGCCCGCTCAGGCAGGGCGCGGCCGGGCGGCTGGACCGTCAGAACTCGCGGCCAAGCCTGGCGTCGACCGAATGACGTTTCGCTCCCCGCACCGCGAAAAAGATAAAGATTGCCGCCCACAGGATCGACTTTTCCGCACCTGAATAGCCCTGACCCAGTGTGATCCAGTGGAACCAGACCGTGACGAGCAGCACGATGGCCGCGGCAAGAGCAGCGGGCCGCGTCAAAAACCCGAGCGCGATAAAAATGCCGCCGAAGAACTCGGTGGCCGAAAGGAGGGGCGACCAGAAGACGCCGGGATAGAAACCCAGTTTCTCGACCATTTCCGCCGCGCCGAACGGATTCATGATCTTCGGCGCGCCATGCGTCACCAATGCCAGCCCGGCGACGACACGCAGCAGCGTTTCGACCCTCTCATGCAGGGTCGCATAAATCCAGCCGAGCGGCGGGACCAGCAGGCTGCGAGTGGGCGAATGGGTGGCGTCCGACATCGAGGAATCGTCTCCGGTTGCTTTGCCGCAAAAGACGAGTGCCGACACCGTTCGTCAATTCACACCATTTGACAATAAGTTGATAACAGCGGTGGGGTTATCATTCCCACCATGGCAGCTTGTCGGCCAGTTCCGCGCATGAGCCGGTATCGGTTCGATTGACCCGGAACGCATTGTCGTCCTTGCCGAAATCGATCCAGTCCGCCGGCCCGGAACGGGCGATCGAACGCCAAGCCGCGAGGCTCTCTGGCATATAGACCGTCATCGCAGCGCCGTCGCGAAGGTCGACGGGGAAGTCGCCGCCCTCTTCGGCGGAATTGCCGTCGGCGCTTGTCATGGCGTGACAGTCGAGGCCGCTCGGCCCCTTGAATGCATCGATCAGTTTCCGGCCCTCGATGTCGAGGTTGGCCTTGGCCGTCCATTCGCAGCCGCCGACGATGTACAGCACGCCGTCGCGGCGTTGGAAACGGATACGGACGACCGCGCCATCACTCTCCGGAAACGCCTTCAGCGACAGAAGCGCGGAGCGTGTCAGCTGCCTGGGATTCTTCGCGAGATGCGCCTCGTCGTAGACCCGCTCGAAACAGGCCGAACCGTTGCCCTTGGCGAGCAGGTCGGAAAGTGGATCGGCGAGCCCCTGCGAGACATCCGCCAGAAGAAGCGGAAGAAGCAGGACGAACTTCGTGATCATGGACGCTCCATCAGGTACCGGAACGACGATACCATGCCGATGCCGCATGGGGACACGCCTAGCTGGCAATCCGATCGTAGATCGCCTTCGATACCGTGACGCCGTTGGCTTCGGCGGCGTCGCGCGCCCTGGCCTTTGCGGGACCCGGTATGTGCACCCCGTAGTTATCCGAGAGCCGGGCAAGCTGCGCGCTCATGCGAGCGCCGAATTCGGGATCGAGCAGGGCAGGTGCAAGAGCCAGCACGAACAGGCCGCTGCCGGGATTTTCGCTGCCTTCCGAAATGGAGGCCGCATCGAGCGACCAGTTCGCTCCCGACACGCCGGCAGCCAGCACTTCCACCATCAGCGCGATGTTGGCGCCACGCGCGCCGCCGAAGGCGAGCAACGCCCCGGCCATCGCCTTCTCCGGATCGGTGGTCGGCAGGCCGTCGGCATCCAGCGCCCAGCCGGCCGGAATGGGACGGCCGTTGCGCGCCGCCTGGCGGACATTGACGAAAGCCGTGGCGCTGGAGGACTGGTCGATGAGCAGTGGCGGCCCACCCGCGATAGGCGCGGCAAAGGCCAGCGGATTGGTGCAATAGACGGGCCTTGTCGATCCCGAGCCGGCAAGCAGCGCCGGACCGTTTGTGGCTGCCAGACCGATCAGGCCGGCCTCCGCCAGCCGCACCGCGAAGTGGCCGAGCGTGCCGCAGGTATAGGCATTGCGCTGTACGAACAGCGCCAGCCCGAAACTTTTCGCCGTGGCGACAAGATCGTCGAAGGCGCTGTCGAAGCCCGGATGCGCCGCGCCCTTACGGGCATCGGACAGGATGATCGCCGGCGCCGGGCGCGTGATGACCGGCACCGCCGATCCGTCGATGCGCCCGGCCCGCAGCGAGCCGAGATAGTCGATGAAATGCGTCAGGCCCAATGCGGCCTGGCCCTCCGCCTCGGCGCGCACTGCCGCTTGCGCGATCGAGCGTGCCAGATCGAGGTTGGCGCCGGCCCGCACCGCCGCCGCCTCGCACAATGCCAGCGCTTCCTCCAACCGCAGGGTAATCATTTCTTCCGAACTCATCCGAGCCGCACCGGGATACGTGCCTCCAGTTTCCGAAGGATGAAGATGAGGATGCCGGTGATCGTGATATAGACCAACGACAGCAGCAGCAGCGGCTCGTAGATGATGTAAGTCTCCTGCCGGACGCGCGAGGCGACGCCATAGATGTCCATCATGGTGATGGTCGCCACCAGCGGCGTCGCCTTGAGCTGCAGGACGGTTTCGCCGGTCAGCGTCGGTAGCGCACGGAACAAGCCCTGAGGCAGCCAGACGCGCCGGAAGATCGTGAATCGCGACATGCCGAAAGCCCGGCCGGCCTCAAGCTGGCCACGCGGCACGCCGGCAAAGGCGCCGCGCATCACCTCGCCCTCATAGGCGGCGAAGGAGAGCGTGAGCGCGAGCAGGCCGTATGGCCATGCCTGCCGCAGGATCGGCCACAGGAACGAGTCCCGTATCCACGGAAATTGCGGGAATAGCGATCCCAATCCAAAATACAAAAGCCAGAGCTGCAGCAGCAGCGGCGTGCCGCGGATGATGGTGCAGAACACCAGCGCCGGCACGCTCAGAATTTTCGGGCCGGTAACCTGGACCAAGCCCAGCGGTATGGCGAGTGCGAGGCCGAACGTGCATGAAAGCACGAGCAGCCATATCGTGCGCCAGATACCCTGGACCGCAAGACCAAGATAATTCGGCAGCCAGTCCCAGCGCAGCGCAAAGATACAGTAGATCACGATCGCCAGTGCGATCAGGATGAGGACGATGCGATGCGGCTGAAGCCAGCCGAGTGCGCGCTGAAGTCTCGTCCTGTTGATGTCCAGCACCTCCATCGTCAATGCGCCCCTGCCATGGAGGGCATGCCGCGTCTTACGCGGCGCTCGATGCGGGCGATGATCACATTGGAGACCAGCGTCAGCGCGAGATAGAGCGCGCCGGCCGCCGTGAAGAAGGTGAGATAGGCCTTTGTGTTACCACCGGCATTACGAGCCATCTGGGTCAACTCGTTTACGCCGATCAGCGCCAGCAGTGCCGTATCCTTGGTGGCGATCAGCCAGAGATTTGCAAGCCCCGGAATGGCGAAGGGCAGCATGGCGGGGATGGTGATGCGGCGGAGCAGCAGGGCGGGCGGCATGCCATAGGCGCGCGCCGCCTCGATCTGGCCCTGCGGAATGCCAAGGATGGCGCCGCGAAGCACCTCGGTCGAATAGGCGCCCTGCACCACGCCCAGAACGCCGATGCCGGCGGGAATGCCGCCAATGTCGATTGGCCCCCAGCCGACAACGGCGAGCGCCTGATTGATCAGGTCGGTGCCGGCGTAGAAGATCACCAACACGAGCACCAGATCCGGGAGCGCGCGGACCAGTGTTGTATAAATCGCGAGCAGGTCCCGCGTGATCGGCCCGCCATAGAGCTTTCCATAAGCGCCACATATGCCGATCAGCAGGCCGAGCCCGAAGGCGCCGAAGGCGACGATGACGGAATTCATGAAACCATGGAGGAGGCTGGCGCCCCGACCGGGCGGCTCCAGCGCCAGCAGTTCCAGCGAACTGGCGCCAAACATGGTGACAAGAACGTCGTGCAGCTTGCTCTCCCGCTCTCGGGTCCAAACCTGTCAGCGACCAGACGGCCACCACGCCGACTTTTGGGCGCGGTGGCCGATCGAAACGAAGATCAGTTCGCCTGGCCGGCGGCGCCGTAGACGTCGAAGTCGAAGTACTTCTTGGTGATCTCGGCATATTTGCCGTTGTCGCGGATCGCCTTGATGCCGGCGTTGATCTTGCCCTTGAGTTCGGCGTCGTCCTTGCGCAGGCCGGCGCCGACGCCGGGGCCGAGCACCTCGTCGTCGGGCGCGACATAACCTTTCAGATCGCAGCAGGCCTTGCCGGTGTCCGTCTTCAGGAAGGCGTCAAGCGCGATGGAGTCCGCCTGGGTGGCGTCGATGCGGCCGGCCACGAGGTCCTGGTTGGCTTCGTCCTGGGTCTGGTATTCCTTGATCTCGGCAGCCTCGGTGAAGTGCTTCTTGGCGTAGGCCGCGTGGGTCGTGGAAACCTGGACGCCGACGATCTTGCCCTTCAGGCCTTCCGGCGTGGCGTCGAACTTGGCGTCCTTGGCGCCGATCACGGCGGTCGGCGTGTTGTAGTATTTGTCCGAGAAGTCGATCGTCTTCTTGCGTTCGTCGGTGATCGACATGGAGTTCATGATCGCATCGATCTTCTTGCCGGTCAGCGCCGGGATCAGGCCGTCCCACGGGATCGGCGTCAGCACGCAGTCCAGCTTTTCCTCGGCGCAGATGGCGTTGATGATCTCGACTTCCCAGCCGCCCCAGTTGCCGGAGGCGTCCTGCGAATAGAAGGGCGGATAGGCCTCCGGCGAGAAGCCCACCTTGACCTGTTGCGCCTGCGCCATTCCGGCGCCGGCGGCCAGCCCGACCGCGGCGGCGAGTATAACCAGCATTTTCTTCATCTCAGACACGCTCCCATTTTGTTGTTTGCTGTTCCCTCTCCGCCGATCAATGGATGTTGCGGAGAAACTGTTTGAGGCGCTCCGATTTCGGTGCGCCGAAGAGCTGTTCGGGAGGGCCTTCCTCCTCGACCAGGCCGTTGTAGAGATAGACGACGTGGCTCGCGACCTGGCGTGCGAACTTCATCTCGTGGGTGACCAGCACCATGGTGCGGCCCTCCTTCGCCAGGTCGGCGATGACCTTCAGCACCTCGCCGACCAGTTCCGGGTCAAGCGCCGAGGTCGGCTCGTCGAACAGCATGACGCGCGGCTGGATGGCGAGCGCTCGGGCGATGGCCCCGCGCTGCTGCTGGCCGCCGGACATGAAGGCCGGATAGACGTCGCGTTTGTCCGCCAGCCCGACGCGCTCCAGCAGCTTCTCGGCCGTGGCGATCGCTTCGTCGTGCTTGACGCCCAGAACGTGGATGGGCACCTCGATGACGTTCTCGATGAGCGTCATGTGGCTCCACAGGTTGAAGCTCTGGAAAACCATGCCGAGTTTCGAGCGGATGCGCTCGATCTGCCGCCGGTCGGCCGGAACCGAGCCGCCATGCCCGTCCGGCTTCAGCTTGATCTCCTCGCCATTGACGCGGATAATGCCGCTGGTCGGGTTTTCCAGGCAGTTGATGCAGCGCAGCAGCGTCGATTTTCCGGAGCCGCTGCCGCCGATGATGGCCACCACCTCGCCGTCGCGGGCCGACACCGACACGCCTTTCAGCACATGCAAAGGGCCGAACTTCTTGTGCAGGTTTTCGATATGGATGGCTTCGGCTGCGCCGTTGCCCCCTGTCGACATATCGATCTTTATCGCGGTCATGAGCGACCGCTCCCATCCACAACCATGAAACGCCGGTGCACTATTTACGCAACCTTGGCTTTGTTCCCCGACCGCAGAATGGACTTTCCGCATCGCGTCCGTCAACCCGGCTTGGGCGATGCCGGATGTACCCGGGGGACGGTTTACCTTTGTCGCCTCCCACGAACGTCCATTCGTCGAATCTTTCTCTGAATGAAAGGAAACCATCCCATGCATTCCAGCCCACTTGCCCTCCGCTGCCGCTCCCTGCCCTTCGGGTGAATTGGCATTTCACCATCTATCGTTGGAAACGCGTTAGCGGGCTCACCGCCTGGCTTTTCCAGATCTTTGGCCAACACTCCTCACTGCCACGCTGCGGAAAACCGCCCTGGCCATTGTCGGGAGAATGCCCTCATTGGCGAGGGGCAGTTTGGGAAGCGGGGCGCGAGGCCGTGCCTCCTAAGTAAGTAATACGTGGCGCGACGTCCGCGCCCCGCCGGCGACTTTGGGCTCCGCCCCGTCCTGCTTCGCGACAGCTCCGGCTTCGGTTTTGTCGCAAACTCTTCTGTAATGACGGCGAGGGCATGAAGGCTCTTTGTTTTCGGGAGTTCGTCATGTTCAAGGGCCGTCATTTCGACCAGTCGGTGATCCTGCTTTGCGTACGCTGGTACCTTGCCTGCAATCTGAGCCTGCGCGATCTGGAAGAAATGATGGCTGAACGTGGCCTGAGCCTCGATCACTCCACCGTGCATCGCTGGGTCGTGCGCTTCGCGCCGCAACTGCTGGAGCGCTTCAACCGGCGCAAGCGGACCGTCACCGGCAAGTGACACCTGGACGAGACCTATATCAAGGTCCGCGGTCAATGGATGTATCTCTACCGTGCTATCGACAGCGTCGGCGACACGGTCGAGTTTTTCTTCAGTGAACACCGTGACCTGGTGGCTGCCAGACGCTTCCTGCGCAAAGCGTTTCAGCGTCATGGCCGCCCCGAGCGCACCGTCATAGACGGCAGCCAGACCAATCGCGAGGCAATCATTGCCTGCGACGGTGAAAGCCGGCTACGGGACCGCTCGCGGCGGCTCAAGCCGATCCGCATCCGCCGGAGCCGATACCTCAACAACCGGCTCGAGCAGGATCACCGGCGCATCAAGCGCCGCATCCGATCCATGCTCGGCTTCAAGTCGCAGACGAGCGCCGCCATGATTTTATCCGGCATCGAGATGATCCACATGATGCGCAAACGACAGGCGAGGTATGCCTACAATCCCAGGCCGTCGATCGCCGAACAGTTCGAAATCCTCGCCGCCTGAACGGCCCAAGTCTGCGCCGAGCGCATCTCTCGCGTGGGTTTGCGACAGAACCGATCGGCCACCTCTCGTGACCGCTGGTATCAGATGTCCAGAACCAGCTTTCCGCGGGCGCGGGAACAGCAGAGCGCCAGCAGCGAATTGCTCTCCTTTTCCTCGTCGGTCAGGAAATGGTCGCGATGATCGAGGACCCCCTCGATCACATCTGTGATGCAGGTTCCGCAGACGCCTTCCTCGCACTTGACCTCGACTTTGACACCAACGCGGGCTAGTGCTCGGGTGATGGGCTCGTCCTCGGCCACGTGGACGGCGACACCGGAGGCGCGCGCTTCGACCTCGAAGCCTTCGCCGTCGCGCCGGACCTCCGCGTTGAAGAATTCGCGATGGATGTTCTCCGAGGCGTGGCCGCGCGCGCGACTGGCCGTCCCAAGCGATTCGATGAAGCGCTCAGGGCCGCACAGATAGATGTGGACCGACGGGTCCGGCGGCGGCAAGTCCTCCACCCGGAGACGCGTGCCGGCGTCGCTGTGATGGAGCGTGAGATTGGGCGCGAACTCCTCCACGACGTCTAGGAAGGGCGTCGCTTCTCCGCTCCGGGTGCAGTAGTGGAGATCGAAAGCGCGGCCCGCGCTTTTCAGGGCATGTGCCATGGCCAGCAGCGGCGTGATGCCGATCCCGCCGCCGAGCAGGACCGACCGCTGGGAATCGGCGACGAGCGGAAAATGATTGCGCGGTGCGCCAACCCGCAGAATGGTGCCCTCGCGGACATGCTCGCATATGGCGCGCGATCCGCCCCTGCCGGCTGGCTCATTGAGAATCCCCAGTTCGAAGGCGTCCGAACGGGAAGGATCGCCGCACAACGAATATTGCCGCCACGGCGGAATACCGTCGACGCCCCCGCCAGGCACCTCAAGATCGACATGCGCCCCGGCCTCGTAGGCAGGGAGCGCCCGACCGTCGGCGCGCACCAGTTTCAGTCGGATCACGCCGCCCCGGTCGATCCGCCGTTCAGCAACGGTGAGGCGGAGATCATCTTCCTGAACCATGAATATCACCGCATGAAGAGGCCGCCGTTGACATCCCAGCAGGCGCCGCAGACGAAGGCCGCGTCGGGAGATGCCAGGAGCACAACCATCCTGGAAACGAACCGTGGGTCGCCGAGCTCTCCGACGGGAATGTTGGCGAGCAGGCCCTCCATGCGGCTTTCAGGCACCAGCTGGTGGACCAGCGGGGTGTCCATCGGGCCGGGCGCAATGGCATTGACGGTGACGCCGAAGGGTGCGAGATCGCGCGCGAAGACTTTCGTCAGCGTCAGAATGGCCCCCTTGGACGCTGCATAATGCGCGCCGGTCGACGTGCCCCCGTTCTGGCCGGCAAGCGAACTGAGGTTGATGATGCGGCCATAGCCGCGCCCCTTGAAATAGCGCCCGAAAACCTGGCTGCCCGTGAACACACCGCCTGCGTTGACAGCCATGACGGCATTGAACTCGGCGGTTTCGATATCCAGGACGGGGCGCGCCTGCGTTATAGCGGCATTGTTGACCAGCACTTCGACCGAGCCGAAGCGCGCCACGGCCAGATTCCGGACGGTCTCGAAATCTTCAGGACGGCGCACGTCGAGGGTCGCGCCGAGGACGGCCTGCCCGCTGCCGTCAAGTTCGCGTGCGAAGCGGTCGGCAGCGTCACCGTCTATGTCGGCGATCACGAGCCGATAGCCCGCTCCGTGCAGAGCCCGCGCCACTGTCGCGCCAAAGCCGGCTGCGCCGCCGGTCACAACAGCCGTATGCGTGGGCGCGCGATCGCTCATTCGGCAATCTTCCTTCGTGATGATGTGCCGGAACGCGCCCGTGAACGGGAAATCCCGCCGGTTCGCGAAAGCCTGAAGCGGGTCATGGACGACCGGCCAGCCACGAGGCGATCGCGCAGAGCAGCCCGTCAGCGCCCTTGCGGCCGACCAGTTGCAGCCCCGCGGGCAGGCCGGCCGCCGTCCGGATCGGGATCGATATGGCCGGATGGCCTGAAAGATTGAAGGGCCGGACGAAAGCCGTCAGCCGCAGCAGCGCGCTGCTGTCATGCACTAATGCCGGAGGAACGGATGGCAGCGTTGGAAGGCACAGGGCGTCGGCATCGTCCAATGCCGCATCAACCTGCGCCGTGAAGCGCGAACGTGTCCGCTCCGCCGCTGCGATCTCATCGTCGCTGACAGCTTCCGCGGCGCGCAAACGCGCCGCAACGTCGGCTCCGATCTTGCCCGTCGCCAGAAGCGCCCCATTGGCGCGCCACGCCTCCCTGTTGATGATGGCGAGCCCCGCCGTGAAGGCGGCGCCGAGATCGTCGAGAACCGCCTCGGAGGAAACCATGTCTGCCAGGAAGGCGTCCACGGCGCCGAGCACATCGGCGTCGGCATCGACCTTCACACGCTTCAATCGAGGTGAAGAAGATATCCCGGGCGCCGCAAAGCCCGGGACCAGCGCGGACATGCCTCGAGCGATCATATCGGGATCGCGGGCAAAGACGCCGACGCAGTCCAGCGACGTTTGAGCGGGAAGGACACCCTCGCGGCTGACTAGGCCGAAGGTGGGCTTGAACCCATAGACGCCGCAGCAGCATGCAGGCATGCGCACCGAGCCGCCCGTGTCCGTGCCTACCGAGAAATCGCATTCCCCTGCCGCGGCCAGCACGGCGGAACCGGAGGAGGAGCCGCCCGGGATAAGGCCCGGCCAAGTCGGGTTCACCGGCGTTCCCAATGCGTTGGCACCGCTCACGCCAAAGGCGAGTTCGTGCATGTTGGCGGTGCCGATGATGCGGCATCCCGCGTCGAGAAGGTTTTGAACGACAGCGGCGTGCCTGACCGCGGGGACTGCGTCTGCAAGGGCGGCGGAACCACAGCGGGTCGGGACGCCGGCCACGTCGATGCATTCCTTGATGCCGACGCGCAGCCCTGACGGATCGCCAAGAGCCAACGGCCGGGCAAGGGCGTTGTGGGCGTCATGTTCAATCATGGGAACTCTTCATTACCCCTGTCGAAACGGTAACCGCTGGCGCATGCGGCGGCAAGCATTTATTCTACTATTATAGCGAAAATTATTGTAAGAGGTTGCTGGACGAGCCTTCGCAATGGGGTACAGGATGATCCCTGACCACGCGCGACGGTCCGGTGGGCTTTGAGCCGTCGAGCGTGTATTAGAAGTAACCGCACGATGTCGCGGATCGGTCTTTTTTCGGTTGTGCCTCGGTCCCTGCACGCGCGGCATGTCAAGAACGGATAGAACATGGACGGAACGACAGGATATCGGAACAAGATCGACCCATCGCAGGAAGAGTATGACCTTGACGAGTGGCCGTTCTACCATCTGGTCAAGCTCACCGCCGCCTACCATCAGAAGATGGACGCGGCGCTGAAATCCATGGAGCTGGATGTCCCGCGCTGGCGGGTCCTGAACATCCTGGCCCGCCGCCCCCATGCGACGGTTACAGAGATATCGGTCGAGGCGGTTGCCAAGATGTCGACCGTCGCCAAGATAATCCAGCGGATGACTATGCAGGGTCTGGTGGAGACGCGCGCATCGACTGAGGACGCCCGCGCAACCGAAGTCCTGCTTACCGATCTTGGCCGGGAAAAGCTCCACACGGCGCTCAACCGGGCAGGTGCGGTCGCTCGCCAGGCCTTCTACGGGGTTGAAGACACCGAAATTCAAACGGTCAACCAGATCTGCCGAAAGATATACGGCAACCTCCTGCCCTGAGAGGCCGCGTCCCGCATCGAACGGGGGGAGCCTCATCATCGTCTTGAAACCATGGCGATGACCATGTCGCCAAAGGTGCGGCCCACGGGCGCGCCATCGTCATGCGAGGCAAGGTCCGGCCAGCGATGCAGCGAATTCAGCATCCCGATGATCGCATCTGTTGTGATCGTCGGGTCCACGACGTCGAACTCCCCGGCTTCGGCCCCACGAACAAGCACGGCACGGATTTTGGCCTCGACCTCGCGCTTGCGCGCGTTTATCGCCTCCAGCGGCTTCGCCGGGATGAAGATTTCCTGCATGTAGAACTGGCGCAGGATATCGGCGGATTCGACGCTGAGTTCAGCAAAGCCTTTGCTGAAAGCGCAGAGCTGTTCGCGCGGGCTCTCGCTTGTGGTGATGGCGATGTCCAGTGCATCCGCGACCGTGCCGACCAGCCGGGCATAGGCGTGGAATTCGGCATCCGTGGTGCGCACGATGTTCGCCCAGGTGCCATCGATATAGAGCAAAGGGTTGCTGCCCGGCGAGGTCCGCGTCGCCAGCACTTCGCCCACGACAAGCTCGTGCGAGGAAAACTCGACCGTGTGGACGATCTTGCAGTCGAAACTTGCGACACTGCCGATCAGGATAGGCGCGCCGGTGACGAGCGTCTCCCAGGAACCGAAGGCGAAGCGCTCCTCGCCAGCGACACCCTTTGCGCCCGCAAAGACCGATGCCAGGTCCGCCTCCCCGTGCGGCACGACGTTGACCGCGAAGATGCCGCTCGCCGTCATCGCTGCGAAGGACGCGTTGGAGCGGTTGACCGCCACGGCGATCTGCGGCGGCTCGGCGGTAAGCGACATCACGGCAGTCGCCGTCATTCCGGCACGTCTGTCGTCGTTGATCGTCGTGATGATGTTCACGGCAGCGGCCAGCTGGCGCATGCCGGACCGGAAATCGCTTGCGGAAACGGTCATGAATTTCGCCTTTCGACGAGTCTTTTCACCTGACTTGAACGTCGTTCCAATGCGCGACCGGCGTCATGGCCTACGCGGCCGGTGATGGCGCGCACCAGGTCTCCTGAAGATGAAGCCAGACCGGGGTCGGGCCAGCCGGACGATCGAGAAGGACAGCAGAGGCCCAACGCTGATTGGCGCCGTCATCCTGTGTCTGGGTTTCACGATAGACCACGATGGCAGCGCGGCCTTCGACGTGCCGGACGGCCAGATCGGTGATCTCCATCACCAGCGAGGGCCGGCTGCCCCACATCTTCGGGAGCGCGCCCGCGAAATCTGCAAGGCCCAGGGCCGAGCCCGCGGCGCCGACCATGCGAAACCCCTCGTCGAAACGTGACAGGACCAACTCCGGGTCATTGTCGCCTTCCCCGCGAAACCACGCCTGCAAGACGCGGTGAAGATCGTGCACCTCGGCGGTCGCGGCGTCGGCAATGCGATTCGGATCGGACTTTTCCGGCGTCATTGGAATTCCCATGGTTGATGTTGCTTCATGACATGAGCACGGATGTCGCCGGAACCTGCTCGGCCCAGCCGGTGGCGAGTTGCCCGACGAAGACGTTCTCGGTGCGCGTGCGCGCGATCTTCCAGGTTCCGTCTATGCACCGGAACAGGTTGTTGAGACGGCTGGAACGGAGAAGCGACCGGCCGTCGGCGAACAGCCAGGGCTGGCAATGCACCCACTGCCCGCTCGCCAGATCGCCTTCTACATGAATCTGTTCAGACGTCAGATAATGCACGTTGAGGATCAGGCCAGAGTCCTTCTTACTCCAGAACTCGGCGAACATGGCCCGGATGGCCGCCTTCCCCACATGACGGCCAGATTGGTTGCGGTAGTACTCGCCCACGCCTTCCCAGATCGCATCCTCCGCATAGAGGTCCATGATCCGAGAAATGCGCTCTTCGTCGGTTGTTACGCCAGCCTCCGGGCAGGGCGTGTCACAAAGGAACATGTAGCGGGCCTGAAGACGACGGATATCGGCTTCGGCCCTAAGCTGCGCGACTTCGGCGCTCAGCCTTGCGATCGTCTCTTCAAGCTCGCCGCCGATCATCGTTCAGCTTTCGGTTGTCGGTCAAGGGCACCCGGAATCGCACCGAATCCAGGCATCCGGCTCAAGGGAATCCGGGGGCCGATGGCTGGCCGAGGAAAACCTGCCCCGCGCTTTGCAACGTGCCCTCGCCCAGAAAGGCGTGCTGCGCCACCACGAGACTGTCGCTGAGGGCGCGGGCCAGAACATTATCCCGGTAGATCGAGGCAGTTCCGGCGAGACCGAAAGCCGAACGAGATACATCGGCGCTGACGCGGGCGGCATTGGTGGCCGCCAGCCGAAGCAGCGCGGCGTCCTCGACTGACACGGCGTCGCCCGCCAGGGCCGTCTCCCAGACAGCTTCCGTCTGCTCGTAGAAAAAGCTGCGGGCCGACCGCAGGCGAGCCTCGGACTTCGCGATCTCGAGTTGCACATGCGCGCGCTGGCTCATACCGGGGGCCCCGGTGATGGATGCCAGTGCGCCCGACATCTCGGTCACAGAGCGCAGCGCGTCGCGCGCCACGCCGAGACCGACGACCGCCAGAACCTGCGCGGCCAGAGCCAGGGAGGGATAGCGCCCGATGGGCGAGGCAAAGGTCGCCTTGCTGCCTCGCACGAACGTCCATCGCTCGGACACGAAGGCGTTTTCGATCACGACGTCGTGGCTGCCGGTCCCCTCGAGACCGATCACGTCCCAATTCTCCTCGATCCGCGCCTTTTCGGCGGGCAGGACGGCGACGCGCGGAAGCCCACTGGTCTGGTCGCCCTCCACCGATATGCCGGCGCTCACCATCATCGCGCCTGTGCAGCCGCTGGCGAACTTCCACCGTCCGTTGACTGTTGATTGCCTTTGAGAACTGACCCGGCAGCGCAGGATATTTCCATCGAGAATTGACCCATGTTTGAACCACCCCTGCATGACAGTGGGGGCATTGGAGTGATCGACATGGCGTTATTGAGCGTAATCCGACGCTGGCATTTTCGAGAGAATCTATCGATCCGTGAGATTGGCCGTAGGACTGGCCTGTCGCGGAACACCATCCGCAAATATCTACGCTCTGATGGCGTGGAGCCTCAGTTCAAGGTTCCGGAGCGGCCGAGCAAGCTTGACCCGTTTGCCGACCGTTTGTCGGCCTGGCTGAGGGCGGAAGCAAAGAAGAACCGCAAACAGAAGCGGACCGTCAAGCAGTTCCATTCCGATCTGGTGAGCCTTGGCTATGAGGGGTCTTACGGTCGTGTTGCTGCTTTCGCCCGGGAGTGGAAGGCAAATCTTCAGAGGGAATTGCAGACGACAGGACGAGGGACATTCGTGCCGCTGGCGTTCGAGCCTGGAGAGGCGTTCCAGTTCGATTGGTCCGAGGATTGGGCCATCATCGGCAACGAGCGCACCAAGCTGCAGGTGGCGCATACGAAGCTCAGCTACTCCAGGGCCTTCATCGTTCGAGCCTATCTGCTGCAGACGCACGAGATGCTGTTCGACGCCCACAATCATGCCTTCCGTGTCTTTGGCGGCGTTCCCCGGCGCGGCATCTACGACAACATGCGCACGGCGATCGACAAGGTCGGGCGCGGCAAGGAGCGCGACGTCAACGTCCGCTTCATGGCGATGGCCAGCCACTACCTGTTCGAACCCGAGTTCTGCAATCCAGCGTCAGGCTGGGAGAAGGGGCAGGTCGAGAAGAACGTCCAGGATGCGCGTCATCGCCTGTGGCAACCCATTCCGCGCTTTGCCTCGCTCGAAGCCCTGAACGACTGGCTGGAGCTTCGATGCAAGGAGTTTTGGCAGAAGACCCCGCATGGAAAGATGCGCGGCACCATTGCCGATATCTGGGCAGAGGAATCCCAGGCCCTCATGCCGACATCACGTCTCTTCGACGGGTTTGTCGAATACACCAAACGGGTCTCCCCGACCTGTCTCGTGCATTTAGAGCGCAACCGCTACAGCGTTCCGGCATCCTTTGCCAATCGGCCTGTCAGCGTTCGGATCTATCCGGATCGCATCGTTGTTGCCGCGGAGGGTTTGATCCTCTGTGAGCATCGCCGCATCATCGATCGCTCGCATGATCGGCCGGGTCAGACGATCTATGACTGGCGCCACTATCTGGCTGTTGTTCAGCGCAAACCAGGCGCGCTGCGCAACGGAGCACCGTTTGCTGAACTCCCCGATGCGTTCAGGAATTTGCAACAACACTTGCTCAAGAAGCCAGGCGGCGATCGCGAGATGGTCGACATCCTGGCGCTCGTCTTGCAACACGACGAGCAGGCCGTGCTATGTGCCGTGGAGATGGCGTTGGAAGCCGGCGTTCCAACCAAAACCCATGTGCTGAATCTGCTCCATCGTCTGATCGACGGCAAATCGCTCACACCCCCGACCATCAGTGCTCCTCAGGCCCTAACGCTCACCAATGAGCCGAAGGCAAACGTCGAGCGCTACGATGCCTTGAGGAAGGCCGCAGAGGTGCGCCATGCGTCATAACCCTGCCAGCGGCGCAATAGTCATCATGCTTCGAAGCCTGAAGATGCACGGCATGGCGCAAGCTGTCGGCGAACTCACCGAACAGGGGGCGCCCGCATTTGAAGCCGCCATTCCGATCCTGTCGCAACTGCTGAAGGCCGAAACGGCGGAACGGGAGGTCAGGTCCACAGCCTATCAGCTCAAGACGGCGCGCTTTCCAGCCTATCGCGATCTCAATGGCTTTGACTTCGCCAGCAGTGAGATAAACGAGGCCCTGGTGCGTCAGCTTCATCGTGGCGAGTTCATCGATGACGCCAACAATGTTGTCCTCGTCGGCGGCCCAGGCACAGGCAAAACCCATATTGCGACCGCGCTTGGCGTGCAGGCCATCGAGCATCATCACAAACGGGTTCGCTTCTTCTCGACTGTCGAGTTGGTCAATGCGCTCGAACAGGAAAAGGCACAGGGACGATCAGGCCAGATCGCCAATCGCCTCGTGCATTCCGATCTCGTTATCCTGGATGAGCTCGGCTATCTGCCGTTCAGCGCATCAGGTGGCGCATTGCTCTTCCATCTGCTGAGCAAGCTCTACGAACGCACCAGCGTGATCATCACCACAAACCTCAGCTTCAGCGAGTGGGCGACCGTTTTTGGCGATGCCAAGATGACAACCGCGCTTCTCGACCGGCTGACCCATCACTGCCACATCCTGGAGACCGGGAACGACAGCTTCCGGTTCAAGAACAGCTCTGCCCAAGAGCCGAAAAGAGCAAAGGAGAAAGCTAGAACCTTGACCGTCCCCGCAGAACCAAAACATACATGAAGGGCGGGTCACTTCTCGGTGAAAATGCCGGGTCAGTTCTCAGTGAAAATCAACATGCTGTGGCCCGCGAGGTCGCCGCGCGCATATTCCACACAGGGCACAACCTGGAGAAATCTTTCTGCCGGGAGCTTCCGGGTGAGAGATCCTTCAACTCCTTTGCAGACACTTGGCAGCGCGGGGCGAAGTCGTCACCGCGCGCTCGACAACGTTCACCAGCTGGCCGGCCGACGACCTGACGGGCGTGATACAGTCTGGGACGGACATACGCTTCGTGCTATTTGGACCGCATATTGGGAGCGTACCGTGATCAGACAGTCGGCCAGCTTCCACTGCCAGAGTTGCGGCAGGATGATGGTCGTCCTCGCGTATTGCGAAAGATATTCCGAAGCTCAACCGGAATGGCCCGGCTTGAGGCCTATAAAGCCGGCCTTTCTCCGCTGGTGCAGAAGGAACTCAAGGACCAGCGCGTTCTGATAGCAAACCTTCGGAAGTTTTGAACCGCTCCGGGTTTGCCGGAGGCTCCTCCTCTTGAGAGAATGGAGCCATTATGACGAAACGGAACGGCAACACCTATTCACCTGAAGTCCGGGAGCGAGCGGTCCGGATGGTTGTAGAACACCGAGGCGAGTACGCCTCGGAATGGGAGGCAATCAACTCGATCGCCGCGAAGATGGGCTGCACGGGCGAGACGCTTCGCGGCTGGGTTCGACGCACCGAGCGCGATGCAGGACTTCGCCCTGGTCCGACAAGCGCGGAACTGTCGCGGATCAAGGAACTGGAGCGCGAGGTTCGCGAACTGCGGCAGGCCAACGAGATCCTGCGCAAAGCATCAGCCTATTTTGCGATGGCGGAGTTCGACCGCCCGTTGAAGCGATGATTGCCTTCGTGGACGATCACCGTGGTGCGTACGGGGTCGAGCCGATCTGCAAGGTGCTGCCGATCGCCCCGTCGACCTATCACGAACATGCCTCCCGACGGGTCGATCCTTCCCGGTTGCCGGCTCGGGCAAGACGGGATGAGGCTCTGAAGGTGGAGGTGCGTCGCGTGTTCGATGAGAATTTCGGCGTCTATGGCGCGCGCAAGGTGTGGCGGCAGATGAAGCGTGAGGGCTTCGACGTCGCCCGCTGCACGGTGGAGCGGCTGATGCGTGAACTCGGCCTCGAAGGGGCGATCCGCGGGAAGCGGCTGCGCACGACAATCAGCGACAAGAAAGCGCCTTGCCCGCTGGATCACGTCAACCGCCCGTTTCATGCTTCGGCGCCGAACAGGCTCTGGGTCTCGGACTTCACCTATGTCGCGGCCTGGTCGGGCTTCGTCTCGTTCGGGCCGGCCCTCAAACCGGTGGCGGGCTGCGGCCCTCACCTTTCGTCATCGACGCTTTCGCCCGCCGCATCGTCGGGGGGCAGGTGAGCAGAACGGCACATGCGAGCTTCGTTCTCGATGCTCTGGAACAGGCGCTGCACGACCGGTGTCCCGTTAACGGCCTCATTCATCACAGCGACAGGGGTAGCCAGTACGTGTCCATCACATACACCGAGCGACTGACCGAGGCCGGCATCGAACCGTCCGTCGGCAGTGTCGGCGACAGCTACGACAATGCCTTGGCCGAGACGATCAATGGTCTCTACAAGGCTGAGCTCATCCATCGGCGCGGACCGTGGCGGTCCTTCGAAGCTGTCGAATTCGCCACGCTCGAATGGGTCGACTGGTTCAACAATCGCCGACTGCTGGAACCCATCGGAAACATTCCTCCGGCCGAAGCCCAGGAACAATACTACGCCATGCTGAACGGTTCTGTCGCAAACCCACGCGAGAGATGCGCTCGGCGCAGACTTGGGCCGTTCAGGCGGCGAGGATTTCGAACTGTTCGGCGATCGACGGCCTGGGATTGTAGGCATACCTCGCCTGTCTTTTGCGCATCATGTGGATCATCTCGATGCCGGATAAAATCATGGCGGCGCTCGTCTGCGACTTGAAGCCGAGCATGGATCGGATGCGGCGCTTGATGCGCCGGTGATCCTGCTTGGGTTCTGTCGCAAACTCTTCTGTAATGACGGCGAGGGCATGAAGGCTCTTTGTTTTCGGGAGTTGTCATGTTCAAGGGCCGTCATTTCGACCAGTCGGTGATCCTGCTTTGCGTACGCTGGTACCTTGCCTACAATCTGAGCCTGCGCGATCTGGAAGAAATGATGGCTGAACGTGGCCTGAGCCTCGATCACTCCACCGTGCATCGCTGGGTCGTGCGCTTCGCGCCGCAACTGCTGGAGCGCTTCAACCGGCGCAAGCAGACCGTCACCGGCAAGTGGCACCTGGACGAGACCTATATCAAGGTCCGCGGTCAATGGATGTATCTCTACCGTGCTATCGACAGCGTCGGCGACACGGTCGAGTTTTTCTTCAGTGAACACCGTGACCTGGTGGCTGCCAGACGCTTCCTGCGCAAAGCGTTTCAGCGTCATGGCCGCCCCGAGCACACCGTCATAGACGGCAGCCAGACCAATCGCGAGGCAATCATTGCCTGCGACGGTGAAAGCCGGCTACGGGACCGCTCGCAGCGGCTCAAGCCGCTTCGCATCCGCCGGAGCCGATACCTCGACAACCGGCTCGAGCAGGATCACCGGCGCATCAAGCGCCGCATCCGATCCATGCTCGGCTTCAAGTCGCAGACGAGCGCCGCCATGATTTTATCCGGCATCGAGATGATCCACATGATGCGCAAAAGACAGGCGAGGTATGCCTACAATCCCAGGCCGTCGATCGCCGAACAGTTCGAAATCCTCGCCGCCTGAACGGCCCAAGTCTGCGCCGAGCGCATCTCTCGCGTGGGTTTGCGACAGAACCAGGCGGCCGCTAGAACGATGCGCGCCCGCTCCGCCAATGCCTGCGGTGCACCATGCTTGCGCGTCAGCGCCGTCAACTCGCCTCTTTCCCTCTCATTGACTACGATCGCTACGGCTCGACCTTGCGCCATTCTCATGTCCTCCTAACGGCCAAGAGAATGTATTTGATTTGTCGATCACCACACTAGTCCGGCTTGCTTCCACGCCCCGGCAAACCGGCGCGGATGTGAGCTGGAACGAGCACGGCGTCCCGATCCTCGCACCCGCCGATCGATTACTGCACGGCGCCGACCAGCGGAGCGGAACCCTCGCGGATGGTCACCCAGCGGCCGGTGTGGTTGGACGCCTGGCGCTTGAGGAAGCGATAGCCGGTCTGGCTCCAGTCGCGGACCGAATTGGTGAGGTTGTCGAGGATGAAGTCGCCCTTGTCGGTGCGCACGGTGAGCACCGCATGGCCTTCGCCATCGGGCTTGCGCACGACGGTTACCAGCAGGTTGGACAAGGAGAAGCCACGCTGCTGCAACTCGCGGCGCTTTTCCAGCACATAATCCTCGCAGTCGCCCACGCCGGCGTCGGGATAGGCCCAGACCTCGTCCTTGCCATAGATCTCAAGGTCGTTCATCGGCTTGACCGTCGCGTTGACGGCTGTATTGACGCTGACCAGCTGGCTCCACAAGGCGCCGGACATCCGCTCCGGTCCCCTGTCCCGGGGACGGATCGAACATTCCGCGGGATTTGTCTTGCAGAATTCGTAGTGGCCGATCGGCTGCGACGTCAGGCCTCCGGTGATCATCGGACCGGACGCAAACGCCTGGCCGGCTGCCAGCGTGCCGATCGCCGAAGCCACCAGCATGCCGATGCGCCTCGCGGTGCGCCGCGTTCGCGGAGAGGATTGCATAGCCCACTCGCCCTTTGTCCTTAACAAAACGTTAAGGTCGATTTGCCGGGCAAGTCAATTCATTCGAGAGAACAGTTTCGTGTGATGGTTACCGCCGGGGCATGGCCGCGACGAATCTGCAACAGACGACCAGTCGACTCGCCCATTGAGCAAGCACGAGCCGCCGTTCGGAGCTGTCAATCGGCCGGGAGGCAGGCGAGGGTCAGGCTTTCGCGGTGCGGACGATCCGCGGCCGCAGCGGCGCGCGGTTCTCCTTGCCGTAGCTCGATATGAAGTCGACGATGCGCGGCAGGATCTCGGCGCGGAAGCGCGAGCCGTTGAAGACGCCGTAATGGCCGACGGCGGGCTGCATGTAGTGAGCCCGCATGTCGTCGGGAATGTTGATGCAAAGGTCGTGCGCGGCCTGCGTCTGCCCGATGCCGGAAATGTCGTCGTTCTCGCCCTCGATGGTGAGCAGGGCAACGTTTCGGATCGCCGCCGGGTCGACGGGCGTGCCGCGATGCGTCATCTCGCCTTTCGGCAGCGCATGCCGGACGAAGACGGTGTCAACGGTCTGCAAGTAGAATTCGGCCGTCAGATCCATCACCGCCAGATATTCGTCGTAGAAGTCGCGATGCTTCTCGGCGCTGTCGCCGTCGTTCTTGACCAGATGCATGAAGAACTGCTTGTGCGCGGTTATGTGGCGGTCGAGGTTCATGCTCATGAAGCCCGAAAGCTGCAGGAAGCCCGGATAGACCTCGCGCATGACGCCCGTCGCCGGCCACGGCACCGGCATGATCACATTCTCGCGGAACCAGTCGATGCCCTTCTCCTGGGCAAGCAGGTTGACGGCGGTCGGATTGCGGCGCGTGTCGATCGGGCCGCCCATCAGCGTCATGGTCGAAGGCGCGAAGCGGTCGCCGCGCGCTTCCATCAGAGCCGCCGCGGCGAGCACCGGAACCGAGGGCTGGCACACCGCCATCACATGCGTGTTCGGCCCGAGCATGTGCAGCATGTCGACAATGTAGTCGATATAGTCGTCCAGGTCGAAACGGCCCGCCGTTGCCGGCACCATGCGGGCGTCGACCCAGTCGGTGATGTAGACGTCGGCATGCGGCAGCATGGCGTCCACCGTGCCGCGCAGCAGGGTGGCGTAGTGGCCCGACATCGGCGCCACGATCAGCAGCTTGGGGTCGTTCTTGCGGCGTGCCGGCAGGTCGCGCACGAAATGGATCAGGTTGCAGAAGGGACGCGACCAAGCGATGCTCTCCGTGACCGCGACCTGCTTCCAGTCGACGACGGTCTTTTCGATGTTGAAGGCGGGCTTGCCGTAGCGGCGGGTGGTGCGCTCGAAAAGCTCGGCCATTCCCGCCACCGATCGGCCCAAAGCCGTGTGCGACAACGGGTTGACGGGGTTGGAGTAGAACAGCCGGACCGCGTCCGCGTAGGCCCGATAGGGCTGCATCGCGGCGTGGCTCATCTCATACATCTGGTAGAACATGTGCAAATCCCAGTGCCGCAGGTGCTTTGCGGCAATCGCCCATCGTTAGGCAACGAAGTTAACGATCTATTGCTGCGGCGCAATAGAGGCCGATAGGGGAAGTGGCCTCATCCTTTGGTCCAACATTTTCCGCTAATTTGGCTGCCGTTACGTCAGGCTCAGGCGCCCTCGACCAATACCACCTCGCCCTCGGCGTATTTCTGCCGGATCGCCTTGGCCGCCTGGTATTCCGGCGAGTGGTAGCAGTCGTGCGCCGTCTGGAGCGACGCGAACTCGATCACCACGTTGCGCGCCCGACCTGAACCCTCCGGCAGTTCATAGGCACCGCCGCGCGCCAGGATTCTTGCGCCATATTTGTCGAAGGCGAGTTTCGACGCGGCGACATAGTCCTTGTATCCTTCGGCGTCGCGTACATCGACGCGGGCGATCCAGTATCCCTTGGGCATTTTTACTCCATTGGCTTTTCAGGTGGCGCTTGCAGTTGGGCCGCCGCTCAAGCGCGCCACCCACCAGCCTCCGCCATTTCGGCGATGATCTCCTGCGCGGCGGCGCGGCGGTCCGGCGCGGCGACGATCGGGCGGGCGACGACAAGGTGGCTGGCGCCGGCGCGGATCGCGTCGGCGGGGCTGACCACGCGTTTCTGGTCGCCATGGTCGGCGCCCTTCGGCCGTATGCCCGGCGTCACCACCGCCATGTCCGGCCCGACGATCTTGCGCACGGCGGCGGCTTCGCCGGCCGAGCATACGATGCCGCCCATGCCGGCGATCTTCGCCTGCTCGGCGCGGCGCAGCACCAGCGTATGCGGATCGTATTCGTAGCCGGCGTCGATCAGATCCTGCTCGTCCATCGAGGTCAGCACCGTGACGGCAAGCAGGCAGAGCGGCGTGCCGCGCGCCGCCTCGACGGCCGCCCGCATCGCTTTGGGATAGGCGTGCAGCGTCAGCATCGTCATGCCCATCCTGGCGATGTTCTCGACGCCCTTCGCCACCGTGTTGTCGATATCGAGCAACTTCATGTCGAGGAAGACGCTCTTGCCGCCCTCGACCAGTTCGCGGGCAAAGGACAGGCCGCCGGCGAAGGCCAGCTGGTAGCCGATCTTGTAGAAGGAGACGAGGCCGTCGAGATCGCGCACGACCGCTTGCGCGGTCCTCAGGTCCGGCACGTCGAGCCCGACGATCAGGCGATTGGCGATATCGTCATGCGGCATCGAAAACTCCGTCGAAGGTCTCCATCGGCGTCCAGTCGCAGAGAAGGGAGCGGTCGGCAAGACGCTTTTCCAAGCTTCGCGACGATCAGTGTGGATCGCTGGACGGAAGGTTCAGATGCTGCTCGACGCGGCGCACGCGGGCTTCGAGTTCGCTGATCAGTACGCCGTGGCCGATGACCGAAGAATGATACTCGATCACCGCGCGCCGGAGACCGACAATCTGCTCGCTTGTCTCCTTGCGTGCGACAAGCAGATCGGATGCGACGTCGGCGCGAAGCGAGTGCATCTCCGACCGCACCTCGGCAAATTCGTCCTTCATTTCGGCACGGATCGTTTCAACTTCAGCACGCACGGTTCCGAGTTCGGCGCGCATCTGGCGGAGAAGCTGAAGGATGAGGCTGTCGGGTTCGGTGCTCATGACGACATCTATACAACACCGATTGCCGACACGACCAGCCGCGCGTTACGGTTCATCAAGGCTCGTGGCGCGCCGACAGCATCGCGGCACGTTCGATCAGGGCGCGGCAAAGCCGCTGCATGCCGTTGCGCAGCCGTTCTTCCCGGAAATCGCCATTGTCGTCGAAGGCTTCGCCCGCATTCGGCACCGAAACCTGCTGCGGGATCACCTCCATCTGGATATGCGACAGCACGGCGCGCAAATGGTTGGCGCTGCGGATGCCGGCGAAATGGCCGTCCGACGACGAGCACAGCGCCACCACCTTGCCGGGCAGAGGCCGCAACGCGACGCCGCGGTCCTTGCGCACCCGGCTGATCCAGTCGATCGTGTTCTTCACGAGAGGCGGCATCGAGCCGTTGTATTCCGGCGTGGCGATGAGAATACCGTCATGGTCGACGAACATCCGGGCAAGCTTCACCGCATTGTCCGGAACGCCTTTTTCGGCCTCCAGATCCTGGTCCATGATCGGCAGCGGATAATCGGCGAGCGAGATGCGGGTGACTTCGGCGCCTTGCAGGGCCAGTTCCTTCATCGCCGCGTCGGCTGTCCTGCCGCTATAGGCGCCAGAGCGGATCGAACCGGCGAAGATGAGGATTTTGGGGTTCACCGGCTTGCGCTCACCAAAGGAGAAGTCGTCAGTTGTTGTGGCCGCGCCGATAGACCCATAGCTGGGTCGGCGGGATGTTGCGGATGACGAAGTCGAAATGTTTGACGCTGTAACTGCCAAGACCGGGCGGCACCGGCGATTTCGGACCGTATGTCAGCTGGATGATCGGCCTGCCTTCGGGAATGCGATCAAGCAGGCCTTCGATATAGGCGACGCGCTGCTGGACCGGGAAATTGAGCAGCGGCACGCCAGAAATCACGCTGTCGAAACACTTCGGCGCATCCTCGCCCAGCGTGGTATCGAGATCGAAGGCATCGCCTTCGATGACATTGACGCCCGGAAAGTTGCGCCTGAGATGGCGGACGAAGTCAGCGGAATATTCCACGGCATAGAGGTTCTTCGGCGTCACGCCGCGGGCCAAAATGGCGCGGGTGATAACGCCCGTGCCGGGGCCGACTTCCAGTACCGGCAGGCCGGAGGAAATATCGATGACCGACGCCATGCGTTTTGCGGTGATCGAACTGGTGGGAATGATCGACCCGACGGCCTTCGGCTTGTCGATCCAGCCCTTGAAGAAGCGAAGCTCGTCATCGAATTTCTCGACCAGCGCCTTGCGCAACTCCGATCCGCGTCGCATAGGCCAAACTCCTTGTCGCTTTCGGGCGATCAATAACAGCCTGACCCCCCATTGCAAGGCTTACGCAGCGTTTTGAAGGGCTTGTCCCCCGTTGCCGGCAAATCAATTGTCGCCGAACGATTCGAAGAAGTCCTTCATGCGGGCGAAGAAGCCGCTCGATTGCGGCGAGTTCTCCTTCGAGGAGAGTTTTTCGAATTCCTCCAGCAGTTCGCGCTGGCGCTTCGTCAGGTTCTGCGGCGTCTCGACCGCCGTCTGGATGTAAAGGTCGCCGATGGTGGGCTGGCGCAGCACCGGCATGCCCTTGCCCTTCATGCGGAACTGCCGCCCGTTCTGCGTGCCCTCGGGCACCTTCACGCGCGTCTGCGACCCGTCGAGAGTGGTCACCTCGAAAGAGCCGCCGAGGGCGGCAGTCGTCATCGAGATCGGCACCTTGCAATAGAGATCCGCGCCGTCGCGCTGGAAGAATTCGTGCGGCTTCACCGACAGGAAGATGTAGAGGTCGCCCTGCGGCCCGCCGCGCAGCCCGGCCTCGCCTTCATTGGCAAGGCGGATGCGCGTGCCGTCCTCGATACCGGCCGGGATGTTGACCGACAGCGACCGCTCCTCGGTGACGCGGCCCTGGCCGGCGCATTTCGGGCAGGGATCCTTGATGGTTTGGCCGCGGCCATGACACTGCGGGCAGGTGCGCTCGATCGAGAAGAAGCCTTGCGCGGCGCGCACGCGGCCCGAACCGGAGCACAGCGAGCAGGTTACCGGCTGCGTGCCTGGTTTCGCGCCGGAGCCCGAGCATTCCGTGCAGGAGATGGATGTCGGCACACGGACCTGCGCGGTCTTGCCGGCATAGGCCTCCTCCAGCAGGATTTCCATGTTGAAGCGCAAATCGGCGCCGCGCTCGCGCCCGCCGGATGAACGGCGGCGTCCGCCGCCCATCATCTCGCCAAAGATGTCTTCGAAGATGTCGGAGAAGCCACCGCCGCCAGCAAAGCCAGCACCGCCGTTCATGCCGCCATTCTCGAAGGCGGCGTGGCCGAAACGGTCATAGGCCGCGCGCTTCTGCGGGTCCTTCAGCGTCTCGTAGGCCTCGTTGATCTCCTTGAACTTGTGCTCGCAAGCGGCATCACCGGGATTGCGATCGGGATGGAACTGCATGGCGAGTTTTCGGAACGCGCCCTTCAGTTCCTTGTCGTCCGCGCCCTTCTGAACACCGAGGGTCTCGTAGAAATCGGCTTTGGCCATGACTCAGATTTTTCCCAGCAGCTTTTTGAGCGGCTCCCGCCTCGTAGATGGCAACCCGAGATGCTTCTCGCAACCACGCATGTCTGCCGCGAATTGCGAAACTTCAGTCTTTGCGGATTCCTGGAATGCGGATTTCAGGTCGCTTCTTGTTTCGAGAGATTTCTCTGCAAGCAAAGAGAGGTTTGCAAGCGCCATGGCGGCAAGATCACAATCCGACGCTTTTATGCCGCGTTTCTTTCGCGCGGAAGCCTCATCGACAATGCGACCAAGTCTGTTGGCCACACCTGCAAGCCCTGCTTTGCGGTGATTTCGCAGGGCGATGGCGATAGCGTCTTCCCCGGCAAGCAACATCTTGTACGTTCTGTTATCGCGGGTTTCAGTGGCCGATGCTTGCGTTGGCGAGAGCAGGGCCGCCAATAAGCCTGCGGCCAGCAAGATTGCCGGCCGCAGGGCAGTTCCAAAAGGCGAGATCAGTATCAAGCAGACTTCTTCTTGTCGTCCTCGTCGATCTCCTCGAAGTCGGCGTCGACGACGTCGGACTCCTTGCCCATGTCGGCCTTGGCGTCGGCTTCCGCCGCGTCCTTCTGGGACGCTTCGTACATGGCCTGGCCGAGCTTCATCGAGACTTCGGCCAGCGTCTGCGACTTCGCCTGGATGGCGTCGGCGTCGTCGCCTTCGGCAGCCGTCTTCAGGGCGGCGATGGCGTCGGCGATCGCGGTGCGGTCGGCCTCCGAAACCTTCTCGCCATAGTCCTTCAGCGACTTCTCGGACGAATGCACCAGCGCCTCGGCCTGGTTCCTGGCCTCGACCAGCGCACGACGCTTCTTGTCGGCCTCGGCATTGGCCTCGGCGTCCTTCACCATCTTCTCGATGTCGGCATCGCTGAGACCGCCAGAAGCCTGGATGCGGATCTGGTGCTCCTTGCCGGTGCCCTTGTCCTTGGCCGTGACATTGACGATGCCGTTGGCGTCGATGTCGAACGAGACCTCGATCTGCGGTATACCGCGCGGCGCCGGCGGGATGCCGACCAGGTCGAACTGGCCGAGCGCCTTGTTGTCGGCCGCCATTTCGCGCTCGCCCTGGAAGACGCGGATGGTGACCGCGCCCTGGTTGTCCTCGGCGGTGGAGAAGGTCTGGCTCTTCTTGGTCGGGATCGTCGTGTTGCGCTCGATGAGGCGCGTGAACACGCCGCCCAGCGTCTCGATGCCCAGCGACAGCGGGGTCACGTCGAGCAGCAGCACGTCCTTGACGTCGCCCTGCAGAACACCGGCCTGGATCGCCGCACCTAGTGCCACCACCTCATCGGGGTTGACGCCCTTGTGCGGCTCCTTGCCGAAGAACTGCTTCACGATCTCCTGGATCTTCGGCATGCGGGTCATGCCGCCCACCAGAACCACTTCGTCGATCTCGCCGGCCTTCAAGCCGGCATCCTTGAGCGCCGCCTTGCAGGGATCGATCGTGCGCTGCACCAGATCGTCGACGAGCTGCTCGAACTTGGCGCGCGTCAGCTTCATCGTCAGGTGCTTCGGACCGGTCTGGTCGGCGGTGATGAAGGGCAGGTTGATCTCGGTCTGCGCAGACGAGGACAGCTCGATCTTGGCCTTTTCGGCGGCCTCCTTGAGGCGCTGCAAGGCGAGCTTGTCGTTCTTCAGGTCGATGCCCTGTTCCTTCTTGAACTCGTTGGCCAGGTACTCGACCAGGCGCATGTCGAAATCCTCGCCGCCGAGGAAGGTGTCGCCATTGGTCGACTTCACCTCGAACACGCCGTCGCCGATCTCCAGCACGGAAATGTCGAACGTGCCGCCGCCAAGGTCGTAGACGGCGATGGTCTTGCCGTCCTTCTTGTCGAGGCCGTAGGCGAGGGCGGCCGCCGTCGGCTCGTTGATGATGCGCAGCACTTCGAGGCCGGCGATCCTGCCGGCGTCCTTGGTGGCCTGGCGCTGGGCGTCGTTGAAATAGGCGGGAACGGTGATGACCGCCTTCTCGACCTTCTCGCCGAGATAGGCTTCCGCCGTCTCCTTCATCTTCTGCAGGATGGTCGCCGAAATCTGCGAGGGCGACTGCTTCTTGCCGGCGGCCTCGACCCAGGCGTCGCCATTGTCGCCCTTCACGATGTGATAGGGGACGAGCTTCTTGTCCTTCTCCGTCACCGGATCGTCGAAGCGGCGACCGATTAGGCGCTTTACCGCGAAGATGGTGTTTTCAGGGTTGGTCACCGCCTGGCGCTTTGCCGGCTGGCCGACCAGACGTTCGCCGTCGCCGGTGAAGGCGACGATGGAGGGCGTGGTGCGCGCGCCTTCCGCATTCTCGATGACCTTCGCGTCTTTTCCGTCCATGACGGCGACGCAGGAATTGGTCGTCCCCAAGTCGATGCCGATTACTTTTGCCATGTTCTAGTCTCTCCGTTTAGCAGGTTTTCAGGACCCATGAGGCGTTCCGACGAAAACCCCTGTCTTCAGGAAATTCGCCAGGCGGACCGTTGCAACGGCCGCCCGGCGGCTGTGGCGCGTATATAAGAAGAGCCATTTCGCCGCGCAAGCGTCGCAAAGGCGGCAACGAACGGGAAATATGGGCAAAAGGCCGGGCGTCCCCCATATTCAGCGTATGACCGACACGTCCACGATCGATCCGGCGGCGTTGCGCCGCCATCGCCTGGTGAACGCGCTGCATACGGGGCTGCTGGCCGCCGGCAGCCTGGCGCTGCTTGCCGTTACCGCCTGGGTTTTCGGCGGCTTTTTCGGCGTCGTGCTGGCGATAGCCTTCGGCGCGGCCTCGCTGGCGGCCATGCGCCGGGTCAGCCCTCAGATGGTGCTTTCCATGTACAAGGCAAAGCCGGTCTCGGAAGCGGAATTCCCGTCCGGCGTGCGCATCGTGCGCATGTTGGCCGAGCGCGCCAAGCTGCCGGCCCTGCCGCGCCTGCACATCATCCCTTCCCGCATGCTCAACGCCTTCGCCGTCGGCCGGCGCGAGGATTCCGTCATCGCCATCACGGATGCCTTGGCGCGGCGGCTGACGACCCGCGAGCTTGCCGCCGTGCTTGCGCATGAGATCAGCCATATCGCGCATGAGGACATCAAGGTAATGGCGCTGGCCGACATCGTCTCGCGCTTCACCTCGGTGATGTCGACCGTTGGCCTGTTCACGCTGTTCATCAATCTCGGCGGGATTTTCGGCGGCGTCGGCGAGCAGGTGCCGTGGCTGGCCGTGCTCGTGCTTCTCGCCGCTCCCACCGTCGGCGGGCTGCTGCAGATGGCACTGTCGCGCAGCCGCGAATTCGACGCCGATTTCGGCGCGGCGGTGCTGACCGGCGATCCCGATGCGCTGGCATCCGCGTTGCAGAAGCTGGAACACGCGCGAGGCCGGCTGTGGGAAGGCATCTTGCTTCCGGGCGGCCGCGTCCCCGACCCGTCGGTGCTGCGCACGCATCCGGCGACGAAAGACAGGCTGGAGCGGCTGGCGGCGCTGAAGGCCGAGATGGGCGCGCTGGCCGGCGAGGCGGCGATCGTGCTGCCCTCGACCTCGGTGCCCGCCCCGGTCATCCCCGTTCCGCGCCGTTCGATCGTGCCGCGCATCCATCGACATGGCGGCCGCCATGGGCCGCTCTACAGCGGGCTCATGGCGCCGCTGGCTGAGATCGACGACGATCCCGGCGGCAAGATTTTCCTGCACCAGCCGGACGGCGGGCCGCGCATCCGCCTGCTGCGCGGCCTCGTCTGGTGGTGACGGCGACAGGAACCGCAGGGGACAGTTTACTTAATTCCGCCTGCGTCAACCTTGCAACGCCGCGTCCTCCTGCGGAATTAAGTAAACTGTCCCCGGCACTTGCACCATCTCGGCCGCGAGCGTCCTCGAACCGATTTCGAGTTGTCCGGCGGATTGGATACTAAGCAGCGCCCGGTAAGGTGATCACGAAGCGTGCGCCCGAGGGGCTGTCGGCAAGCCCGATGGCGCCGTCATGCGCCTTCACCAGCGCCGCGACGATGCCCAGCCCCAACCCGGTGCCGCCGCTGTCGCGCCGGGTGGTGAAGAACGGCTCGAAGATGCGGCTCCGGTTGGCTGCCGGCACGCCGCTGCCGTCGTCATCGGCCAGGATCGTGACCGTACCCGCCCCGGACGCGGCCAGCCGGAAATGTTGTGCGCCATGGCGGGCCGAATTGTCGGCAAGGTTCCGCAGCAGGATCGCGGCATTCTCGGCCGACATGCGGAAGCGGATATTTTCGCCGGCCTCGATCTCGACGGCGAGCCTCGGCTCCGCGCCGAGCGCCGAAACCGCTTCGGCAAGCGAGGCGCTTTCGCCGCCGCTCACGGTGTTCTCGGCCCGTGCCAGCTCGATGAGGCGGCGCACTAGCCCGTTCAGCCGTTCCGTGTCGGCAACGATGTTGGCGTGAAACCGCCCCCGCGTCGCTTCGTCCATGCTGTCGCCGCCGTCGCGCAGCAGCTCGGCGGCGCCCTGGATGGCGGTCAGCGGCGATTTCAGCTCGTGCGAGACATGGGTGGCGAAGGTGCGGATCGTGTCGGAACGCGCTTGCAGCTTTCGCGCCATGTCGAGGAAGGCGCCGGCGAGCTCGGCCATCTCGCGCGTGCCGTGGTGGCTGAGCGGCCGGATCGCGTCGCGGTCGCCGGCGGCGATGCGCGCGGTCCGGTCCATCAGCTCGTACATCGGCCGGCTGACGGTGCGGATGAAGACGAAGGCGATGATCAGCGTGGCGGCGAGGATCGCGATGGCCGCCAGCGCCAGCTTGCCGCGCTCGCCGTAGAGATGTTTCACGACATTGCTCGGCGTGCGCGACATGTAGACGACGCCGGCGACGCGGTCGTCGACCACCACCGGCATCGCCACGAAGATGCGCAGCATGGTGCCGCGGCTCACCGAATAGAGTGGCGGCGTCGGCCTGTCGCGGATGCGCGAGCGCAGCCGGCTGGCATAACGGCCGGCAAGCGCGATGCGGACTTCCTCGGCCTCCGCCAGCGAGCGCCCGACCTCGCTGCCACCGGCGATCACCACGCCCGAGGGGTCGAGCAGCCGGAACCCGGCCAGCGTCGATTGCTGCGCAGTATCGAGTATTTCGGAGAATTTGGGACCGAGCGCGGCGAGGGCGGGGTCCGGAGTCCCAGGCGCCGAAGCAGGCCTTGGCGGCAGGATCGGATCGAGCGCCAGGTCCAGCCCCGGCTCGATCGGCCGCAGACGCTCCCCGCGTTCGGACGCCGATCTTTCCGGCACGGCGGCTCCCAGCGACGGAGCCGGCACGGCGGCCCGTACCTCTGCCGCGAAGGTGGCGGCGATGATCGCTCCTTGCCCGATCAACTCGCCCTCCGTCTGGCGGATCAGCTGATTCTCGTAGACCCGGAAGAAGAACAGGCCGGCCAGCGGCAGCGCCAGCACGGTCAGCAGGATGGCGAGCACCACGAAGCCAAGGCGCGGACGCCATTTGTCTCTCACGCGCCGCACCTGCCGAGCCGGAAGCCGACGCCATGCACGGTTTCCACCGCATCGCTACAGCCCGCAGCGGCGAATTTGGCGCGGATGTTGCGAATATGGCTGTCAACGGTGCGGTCGGAGATGTGGATGTTGGCGTGGCTGGCATCGACGATCTGGGACCGTGTCAGAACATAGGTCGGGCGGGCCAGCAACCGCTTGACGATGGAAAACTCGATCGCCGTGAAATCCAGGTCGATCTCGCCGAAACGCACGCTGCGCCGCGCCGGGCGCAGCGTCAGCCGGCCGAACACCATCGGCTCGTCGTCGTCGCCTTCCGGCTCCGGGCGGGCGCGCCGCAAGATGACGTTGACGCGGGCGATCAGCTCACGCGGGCTGAACGGCTTTGTCACATAGTCGTCGCCGCCCATTTCGAGGCCGAGGATACGGTCGATCTCCTCGTCGCGGGCCGACAGGAAAAGGATCGGCAGGCGCGACGTCTTGCGAAGTTCGCGGCAGACCTCCAGCCCGTCCATCTCCGGCATGCCGACATCGAGGATCATCAGGTCGGCAGGCGTCAGCTGGGCCTGGCGCAATGCCGCCGCGCCGTCGGCGACGGATTCGACGACCATGCCGGCCTTTTCCAGCGCGAAGCAGATGACCTCGCGGATATGCGGATCGTCGTCGGCGACAAGGATGCGATGAGCCATGGACGGTTTCTCAGCGGTCAGGACGAGGCAAAGGGTTCGCCGGGGCCGGTGGCGGCGGATTGCGTTCCAGATAGCGCGAAAGCCGCCAGCCGCGAAACGTCCATGCGCGCCATTCCGCGGTTTGCCTTGCGTGGTGCTTGGCCAGCCAGTCGCGATCCCGGCGTAGCGCCGCCAGGTCGAGGGTCCGCCACGGCGCCGCGCCGGCGATCAGAACATCGATCGCCGGCACCGCCGCCGGACCGAGCGAGACGAGATAGGACCGATCCAGCAACAATCCCCGACCGCTCAGTTCCAGGCTATGGCGGACGTTGTAGTCCGCGATCAGCCCTGCGAAATTGACGAAACAGCAGACATAAAGTGTCGATGAAAGCGTCAGAAGATTGGCGGTCATCAGCCATGAATTGGGCTTCTCCAGTGCGATGCGCGCCATGATCAGCACCAGGCCGGCTGCGACCAGCATCATCCAGACCAACGCCGCCACCCGCCAGTATGTCAGGGAGTAGATGCCGACATAGAGATCGAGCCGCAGGATCGACGAGAGCACGAGGACAACGTTCTGCGCGGTCCAGAGATAGACGAGGAGCCGGATCGGGCGGTCGGCGCTGGTCGTGCTGCCCGGATGCATCGAGACAAGCACGAAGCATGCGGCGAGCAGGGCGGTGGCGATCAGCGGATAGGCGCCGCGATGGGCGTACTCGGCATAGGTGAGCCCGTCGGGCAAGGCCACGCCGCCCCACAGATAGGCGCCGTCGAGAACGGTCTGCACCGCGAAGATCAGATTGAAGATGAGGAGCGCCCGCAGGATCGCGGCCCTGCCGAAAAGCGCCTCGCGCAATCGATCCAGCTGGGCGGCAGGCTTCGTCCGAGGTTGCACCGCCACAAGCGGACGAAAACGGATGTTCGGGGCGCGAGGCCGCAGGAAAGCCCAGACGCAGAGAGCGACAACGGTCCAGAAAAGCGCTCGCCAGACTCCGAGCAGTTCAAGCAACACCCAGGGATCGAGCAATGATAGCCAGTGCTCGACAACCGGATTGGCAATGCCGAACAGCGCGATAAAGACGGCGGCGAGCGAAAGCGGCATGATCCAGCCGATCACGCCGATCAGGCGAAGCGGGCTGCGGCCCAGCCGTTTCGACACTTTTCGCCAGCGGCGAACGTCCAAGGGAAAGCGGAACGGGGCGGCAAGCAGGAAAGCCGCGGCCTGCCGGGTCATGCTGGCCGAGCCGGTGCGCAGCCGCCGCGCCGATGCAAGCGCAAAGAGCGAGAGCGAGACCTGCGCCACCGATGCGGACAGCACGCTGACGGTCTCGGCCAGCGGCAGCAATCCGATGGGGATGAGCAGGCAGCAGGTGAACAGCGAGCGGTGGCGCGCCGGCGGGTTGGCCATGGCGATGCCTGCAAACAGCAGCGCGGCGAACAGCAGCAGTGATAATCCGGCAGGCTTGTCGAACAGCAGAAAATCGGCAGCCACCGTCAGCGCCATGGCCAGCCCGATCCGCGCGTGGAATCCGAGACCTGTTGCAGCCGTTCGCATCACGGCCGGCCGCCTGTTTCGGAGAGGCTGTCCAGCATGGTCGTGCGCCGCCGGGCGCATGGAGAAGAGGAAAATATGACCGCGTTTGGACCGAGCCTCGGCGAGGTTTCCAGCCACCAGCCGTCGGAGAGTATGGCTGCCGGCAGGCGGCGTTCGGGACGGATGGGTTGTGAACTGTTTTTCATGCCACGCTTGTGGCCACAGTTCATGGACAACCCGCGCCGCGCCCTCGCAGAGTTTCAGGCATTGCGTGCAGAAATCGTGCAGGGTCCGATGTCTGCAAAGACATGGCCCGCAGGCAAACGCCCGAGGATTCCACAGGTGCGAACGTTTGCAGCCGATCCTAAATCAGCACGTCAGTTCGACGGCCGGCTCGCGGGGTGGAGCGCATTGGGCCTGCGATTGATTTTCACCCTGGCGGGCAGGGATACTCCCCCGGGTCGCGACGGTCGAAGCCCTCGCAGGATATCCCCGGATTCGAGATATGCCATTGACAGAAGATGCGCGAGCAGGTCGCAGCGTTCAGCCTCTGCCAAGTCCTTCAATTCACGCAGAGCTGCGTGAATGCGAGCCAATTGCGTTCGTGTGTGATCCTTAAGATGAACATTCATCTGATACTCCCGCTTCTCCGTTCAGTTCCGCGGTCGCGCTAACCACATGGATACGCAGGACGCGGTTCCCTGGTTTCAGTTGCGAGGACAGGGCGTTCGCCGAACTTCTCCGATGGTGAAGATTGGCTTAACGTCGACAAGACCGAACGCCTTCCGGGGCGGCGTCAGCATGCAACGGGGCGACGGCAAAGGCTTTGGCTACTTCAGCGCAGCCCAGGTCAACGGGCTCCTACTGCCAGATGTTGATCGTCGCCAGCGTCCTCATCAGGTGATCCGAGACCAGTTCCTCGGCACGCTTGGCGTTGCGCGCGTCGATGGCGTCGACGATCGCCTTCAGGTCCTTGTGCGTCTGGCGACGCACGGCGTCCGGCGCCGGCTTGTCCGTATCATGGCCGTCGAACAGCACCGCGCGGCGGTCGTCCAGAATGCTGGCCATGATCTGCATCAGGAACTTGTTCCTGGTGCTGGCGAACATCTGCCGGTGCAGGGCGTAGATCTGCTCCTTGAAATCCTCCCATGTCGGGGCCGTGAGGATCAGCTCGAGGATGCGCCGCATCTCGGCGATCTCCTCGTCCTGCACCCGCGTCACCACCAGATGCATCATCGCCGGCTCGAACAGCAGGCGGCCCTCGACGATCTCGGCGAAGGAGGGCACCGCCTCGTGGTTGCCGATGCTGGTCTGGTCCATGCGGTCGAAGACGAGGTCGGCATCGTCTGTCAGATAGGTGCCGCTGCCGACGCGGCGCGACACCAGGCCTTGCCGCTCCATCATCGAAAGCGCGCTGCGCACCGCGGTGCGGCTGGTGTTGAGCTGCTGCGCCAGTTCGCGCTCGTTGGGCAGCTTGGCGCCCGGCACCATCAGCCCGTCGCGCATGCTGCGCAGCAGCGCCCGATAGACCAGCGACGGTGTCGCGCGCTCGTTGGTGGCGATAACAGTTAGTTGCGGCAGCTCTATATTCGAAGCCATGCGTGGGTTTCCCGGAGAGCGCCGCCTATGAGCAGAGTCGAGCCGATACTGTCAACCATTCGAGAGCAATCCGGATCGATCAGCGCACCACTTCGACAGGCATTCCGGTTTTCGCCGACTCCGCCAGCGCGTCGAGCACCGGAATGGCGTCGAAGGCTTCGCGGTAATCCTGCAGATAGGGCCTGCCCGTCAGGGTCGCCTTGATGAAGTGGTCGAGTTCGTCGGCGAGGTCGCCGACGATGCGGCCGTTGATCTCCGGCCACAGATGCGTATCGCCACCGGCGGTGCCGTGGTTTTCGACGGTGTAGAAACCCTGGTCCGCGCAATCGAGATAGGCTGCCGACTTCGTGCCGACGATCTCCAGCGACGAGCGGAACCCGTTCATCAGCCCGTCCGGCCACGCCCAGCTGTAGTCGATGCTGCCAATGGCGCCGTTCTCGAAATTGACCACGGCGTAGAGCGCATCTTCGTTGCCGGTACCGAGCATTTCAGTTTTCTGCGCATAGACGCGGGCGATCCGCGAGCGCGCGATCCACTGCATGGCGTCGATGTCGTGCACGCCCATGTAGAACAGGATCGAACTGGATGCGCCGAGGCGGCTTGCCGTCGAGCGGATGCCGTTGCGCTTGGCGCGGAGGTGGATCGGCGTGCCGAGCCGCTCCGGCGCGGCGGCGTGGAAGACCTGCACATAACGCGGGTCGAAGCGAAGGATGTGGCCGATCATCAGCCGCGAGCCGCTGGTTTCGACTGCCGCCACGATCCGCCTTGCCGTCGCCGTGTCATGCGCGAGCGGCTTCTCCAGCAGGATCGTCTTGCCGGCCCGCACGGCGGCGATGGCGGCTTGCTCATGCAGCCGGTCCGGCAGGCAGATGCTGACGGCATCGAGGCCAAGAGCGGCCAGCAGCGCCTCGATGTCTCCGAAACCTTGCGCGCCCGTCGACGCCGATACTGCGGCGATGCGCGCCGGATCGCGATCACAGACGCCGACCAGTTCGGCCGACAGGTGGTCGCTATAAATGCTGGCGTGGCGTGTCCCAAAAAAGCCGAGCCCGATGACGCCGATCTTGAGTACCTTGCTCATTTAGCCGGCTCCGGAATGGTCCAGCCGCGGAAATCCTCGATGAAGGCGGCAAGTTCGCTGGCCACTGCCTCGAAGAACGCTGCTCCCTTTTCAGGCGTGGCAAGCGTGGGATCGCCGAGCGTTCCGGTGGGCGAGAGATCGGCAAAATCGTGATAGACGCGGATCGCCGATCCGCCCAGCAGGTCGGTGGTCAGGTAGCGCGAGCCGGGGTCGGGATAGATTGTCTCCGCCCGGTCGATCTTCACCAGTTCGGGGCGGATGTGCTGCACCATTGCCGTCTCGAACTCGCAGGCATGGCCCATGCCGCCCGGCTCCGACTGCCGCAATTCCGCAATCGCCTCGCGCGCAAGCTGGAAATAGGTGAGCGCGGCGATGCGCGCCTCGCCGTAATGCTTGTGGCCGAGTGTGGAGGCCAGAACGTCGATGACGCCGCCGTTGCCGCCATGGCCGTTGACGATCAGGATTCGCCGGAAGCCGTGCCTGACCAGCGACGCGACGATATCCTCCGCCACCGCCATCAGCGTCTCGGCGCGCAAGGTGACGCTGCCGGGGAAGCGCATGTGATGCGCGGAAAACCCGTACCAGGGCGGCGGCAGCACGAGCGTGCCTGTGGCCTTCTCGGCCGCGGCCAGCGAGACCGCGTGCGCCAGCATCGTGTCGGTTCCCAGCGGCATATGGTTGCCATGCTGCTCGACCGAGCCCAGCGGCAGGATCAGCACCTTGCGGTCGCGGTCGAGCGCGTCCACTTCCGGAGAGGTCAGTTCCTCGAAGCGCATCATTTCACCGAAAAAGTTGCGGTCTTGAGATCGCACATCGCCATCAGGGCATGGCGGCCGCCGACCCGGCCGGTGCCGCTGTCCTTGCCCGACATGCCGCCGAACGGGATGTGCAATTCCCAGTAGTTCGACGTGTCGTTGATGTTGACGATGCCGGTGGGCATTTCCTCGATATAGCGGAAGGCGCGGTCGATATCCTGCGTGAACACGCTGGAGACCAGGCCGTAGCGGTTGTCGCCGGCGAGTTCGAAGGCTTGCTCGTCGCTGTCGATGACGATCAGCGGCGCCACCGGCCCGAACGTCTCTTCGGTGTTGATCAGCGCCTCGCGTGTCACGCCGGTTAGCACAGTGGGCTCGAAATAGAGGTCGGAGGGATGCCCGCCGGCCGGCTTGCCGCCGATCACCGGGCTTGCCCCGCGCCGAACGGCGTCCGCGACGTGGCTCGCCACCTTGGCCGCCACGCCGGCATTGTTGAGCGGCCCCATCGTCACGCCGTCCTTGCGCGGATCGCCCAGCACCACGCCGCGCGCTTCGGCGGCCATGCGCTCGGCGAATTCGTCATGCACCTTGCGATGCACCAGGATGCGCTCCGAGGACGAGCAGACCTGGCCGGCGTTGACGAAGCAGCCCGATGCTGTCGCCCTGGCCGCGCGGTCGAGGTCCGCGTCGTCGAGGATGACCACCGGTCCGTTGCCGCCGAGCTCCATAAGCTGCGGCTTGCCGGCGGCGCGCAGGCTGATCTGCTTGCCGGTCGCGGCACTTCCGGTGAAGCCGACGGCGTCCGTGCCGGGGTTGGAGACGATCTCGTCGCCGACGACCGCGCCGGCGCCCGTCACCAGATTGAGCACGCCCGGCGGCAGGTCCGCCTCCGCGATCGCCCGCATCAGAGCAACAGCCACCAGGGACGTGGTCGGCGCCGGCGTCCAGACGATGGTGTTGCCGGCAGCGAGGCCTGGCGCGATGTATTCGACCGGGATGTTCACCGGAAAATTCCAGGGCGTCACCACGGCATAGACGCCGCGCGGCCGGTAGAAGGTCATCACCCGCTTGCCCGGATCCTCGGTCGGGATCGTGTTGCCCTCCAAATATTTGACGAGGTCGGCGGCGAGGTTGAAGCCGTCCACCGATTTGCCGACTTCGAAGAACGCCTCGGCATAGGGTTTGCCCTGTTCCAGCGTCAGCAGCGCCGCTAGCTCCGCTTGCCGCCCGGCGATGGCCTCGCCGATCCGCCGCATCGTCTTGGCGCGGTCCCAGACGGACACTTTGCGCCAGCCGGCCTGCGCCTGGCGCGCCGCGGCTATGGCTTCGGTCGCCGCGCCGCGCGAACTCCAGGTCATGGCGCCGATCGCTGAGCCGTCGATCGGCGAATGCACCGTCTTGAACTCGCCATCGGCATCGCCCCGCCAGCGTCCGCCGATGAAATTCGTCTCGCTCATCAAATCGATCCGCTCATTCATAAAAAGGTTGCAAGTGATTTCGATTGGTTCGTATAGTTCGGCCCGGCAAGCCCAATGTCAACGATCAATTCGGGCGCCGCCGCATCGGTGGGGAACGCCGGGCGGCGGCTTCAAGAAGAGGATGGAACACAATGAGCATCAGGACATTTCTGGCCGCGTCCCTGCTGGCTTCGGGGGCTCTCGTCGCCCAGCCTGCTTTCGCGGAGGACATCAAGCTCGAATTCGTCGTCTGGAACTACTCGCTGGAGACGATCCAGGACAACATCAAGCTGTTCGAGCAGGCCAACCCCGGCATCAAGGTCAATGTCACCGACTATACATGGCCGGACTATCAGGACAGCATCGTCCTGCGCTTTCGCGGCAAGACACCCACGGATGTGATCTATGGTGGTCAGGATTGGTTGCCGGCCTGGGGCGCGGCTGGTTTCATCGCGCCGCTGGACTCGGTCGCGCCGGCGGCCGACCTCGATGCGCTGAAAGCCGACATCGCGGGTTTTGCCCTGACCGACGTGACCTACAAGGACAAGATCTACGGGCTGCCCTACTACGCCGACACCATCTCCTTCATCTACAACAAGAAAATCCTCGCCGACGCCGGCATCTCGGTGCCGTCGACGTGGGAGGAGGTGACTGCCGCCGCCGAGAAGCTGAAGGCAGGCGGCATGGAGCATCCGATCGTCTATGAGTACAATCAGGAGCTTCCGAATTTCTACGACGCCTTCGTCGCGCAAGCCTACGGCCGCGGCGCAGAATTGTTCGACAAGGACCTGAACCCGCTTTTCGCCGATCCGGACAACGAAGCCTACAAGCAATTGCAGTGGCTGGCCGACGCCTATGCCAAGGGTCTCGTGCAGTCCGAGACGCATGAGTCGAAGATCATCCCGGCGATGAACACCGGCAAGCACGCCTTCACCATCGTCTACACCTACGTGCTCGCCGCCCTCAACAACGCCGCCGACCAGCCGCGCGCCGGCGAATTCGCATTGGCGCCGATGCCGGGCTCGACGCATGCCACGCTGGGGTTCGCCAAGTCCTACGTGATCACCGCGCAAGCTGCCGCCGATCCGGCGCGGGCTGAGGCCGCCTGGAAATTCGTGAACTTCATGGCCGGCAAGCCCTACACCGTCGCCAAGCGCTGGGCGGTCGAGAAGGGCCTTGGCTTCGGCCAGTTGCCGCTGTTCCAGGACAAGGATGTTGTCGAGGCCTGGGGCAAATGGGCCGACGTGAAGGCGCTGGGCGACCAGGCGGCGATTGCCAAGGCCGGCACCTACACCGAATTCAGCTCCGTCTGGTCAGCCTATTTCCGCCCGCTGCTCGCCAAGGCGATGGTCGGCGAGGCGACGGTCGAGCAGACCATGAAGGACGGCGCCGAGCGCTGGAACCAGCTCAAGGAGCAGTTCGCCAATCGCTGACGATCGATGCAGTTTGGGAACTGGCGGCGCTTCGGCGTCGCCTGTACCTCCCTGCGAAGCTCGACAGATATCAGGACACAGCGGGCGGTATGTGGACCATAAATCGCTTTCCGGTCTTCTGGCTGCTTCCGGCGCTGCTGCCGGTGGCGCTGATGACGATCTATCCGGTCGCCTATGCGTTCTGGACCAGCCTGCATTCCGTCATGCTGCTTTTCCCGGACGAGCCGTTCGCCGGCCTCGACAATTACAAGCGGGTGATCACCAGCAACTATTTCCTCGATGCGCTCAGTAACTCTCTGGTCTTTACTCTCTTCACCGCGCCGATAGTGGTGGTCATCGGCACTCTGATCGCGCTGTTCCTGCAGCGCCGCTTCTTCGGGTCGCAGCTTGTGCGCTCGATCGTGCTGCTGCCCTGGGTGCTTCCGGGCGCCATCAGCGCGGTGCTGTGGATCTGGGTATTCCATCCAAGCTTCGGCGTGCTCAACGGCATCCTGCGCAACCTTCACCTGATCGACAGTTCGATCCCATGGCTGACCTCGCCGCGGCTGGCGTTGTTTGCGGTCGGCGTCGCCCATGTCTGGACACAGATCCCCTTCGCCGTCGTGCTGGTGATGGCCGCGCTGTCGGCGATCAATTCCGAGACGCTGGAAGCCGCGGCAATCGACTGCCGCAGCGCGCTGAAGCGTTTCCGCTACATCGTGTTTCCCGAGATCAAGTCGATGATCGTCGTGCTCACCGTCTACAACGCGCTGACCGCCTTCACGACCTACGACCTCGTCTACGCCATGACCGGCGGCGGGCCGGGAACGGCGACGACGCTGCTGTCCTTCCAGATCTGGCGCGAGAGCTTTTCCATGTATGATTTCGGCACCGGATCGGCGGTCGCATTCATCGTCGTCGCCATCTCGGCCTTGCTGATCGCCGCCATCACCCGCGCCCTGCCGTCCGACCTGTTCGCGAGCGAATGACATGCAGGGCCGGCTCAATCCGTTCGCGACCTTCCTTTTCGCCTCGCTGATCCTGCTCTTCACCGGTGGACCGGTCATCCTGTCGCTGATCGGCAGCGTGGTGCCGGACCGGGTGCTGCTCGATTCAAGCAAGCCGCTGTTCGGCGAGGGGCTGAATTTCGATACCTATCGCTACGTGTTCACCGGCCAGCTTCCGGATTCCTACCTGGCCGAGAATGCCAACCGCGCGATGATCTCGGATGCCGCGCGCCAGGTGCCGCAAAGCCTGCTCAACAGCGGCGTCATCGCTCTCTCATCGATGCTGCTCAACCTGCTGCTCGGCGCGCCGGCGGCCTTCATCTTCGCCCGTTATCTGTTCCCGGGCAAAAAACTCACCTTCATGTTCCTGATCCTCAGCCCGCTGGTTCCCGCCGTGGCGCTGGTCACCCCGATCTACATGATGCTCCAGGCGTTCGGCCTTGTCGGCACGCAGGCTGGCATCATCCTCGTGCATACGGCCAAGGCGCTGCCCTTCACGGTGCTTATCCTGTCGGTGTTCTTCCGAAAGATGCCGGCGGAGATTTTCGAGGCGGCGGTGCTGGACCATTGCAACCGGTTGCAGGCGTTCTTCCGCATCGCCCTGCCGCTGGCGTTGCCGTCGATCGGCGCGACCGGGCTGTTCGCCTTCATGCTCTCCTATTCGGAGTACATGTTCTCCATGGTGCTGTCCGGCGATGCGGCGACGCGGCCGGTGTCGGTGGTGATGGCGGCGCTCGCCCGCAACACCGACGTGTCCTGGAGCCTGCTCAACACCGCGATCTTCATCGCGATCGTGCCGACGCTGCTGCTGGTCGTCCTCGTCTGGCGGTTCGTCGTCGAAGGCCTGCTCAGCGGCGCCGTCAAGGGATAAAATCATGGCAGACGGCGACGGCGCCTATCATCCGCTGAAGACCCGCCCGCGGGGTGCGACGCAGCATGTCACCGCCGGCCCCTATTCGCCGGTGCTGGAGGTCGACGCGACAAAGCTGGTCGTCATCTCCGGCCAGGTGGCGATCGACATGGACGGCACGGTGCTAGGCGACACCATCGAGGAGCAGACGCGCGCCACGCTCGGCAATTGCGCCCGGCAACTGGCGACCGCCGGCTGCTCGCTGGCGGATGTGTTCAAGGTCAACATCTATCTTACGGACCTCAGCCAGTGGGCCTGTTTCAACGCCGTCTACGACGCGATGATGCCGGAGCCGCTTCCGGTGCGCACCGCGGTGCAGGCCGTCCTGCTACCGGGCTTCCTGGTCGAGATCGAGATGTGGGCCGTCAAGGCGAAGGATTGAGAATTGGCGTCTGTAGAACTCAGGAACCTCGTAAAATCCTTCGGCAGGGTCGAGGCCGTCCGCGACGTCTCGCTGACCGTCGAGGATCGCGAGCTGGTTGTTTTCGTCGGCCCATCCGGCTGCGGCAAGTCCACTTTGCTGCGCATGATCGCCGGCCTCGAGGAAATCACTTCCGGCGAGCTCTTCATCGGCGGCAAGCCGATGAGCAAGGTCGCGGCCGCCGATCGTGGCATCGCCATGGTGTTCCAGTCCTACGCGCTCTATCCGCACATGAGCGTCGCCGAGAACATGGGTTTCGCGCTGAAGATGCTTGGCACCGACAAGGCCGAGATCGACCGAAAGGTCGCCGAGGCAGCTGGCATCCTGCAGCTTGGCGAGCTGCTGGCCCGAAAGCCGAAGGAACTTTCCGGCGGCCAGCGTCAGCGCGTCGCCATCGGCCGTGCCATCGTGCGCAAACCGGATGTCTTCCTGTTCGACGAGCCGCTCTCCAATCTCGATGCCGGTCTTCGCGCCCAGATGCGGGTGGAGATCGCGAGGCTTCATGAACAGTTGCAGACGACGATGATCTACGTCACCCACGACCAGGTCGAGGCGATGACGCTGGCAGACCGCATCGTCATCCTCAACCAGGGCAGGATCGAGCAGCAGGGCTCGCCGCTCGAACTCTATGAGCGGCCGGCCAACCGCTTCGTCGCCGGCTTCCTCGGCCAGCCGAAGATGAATTTCATCCCCACCTCCGCCAGGCCTTCAGCCGCGGGAATGGCCTTGTCCGTCTTCTCGACCGACCGGATTGTTCTCACGCTCGACCGCAACGCCGCCATAACGCCCGGAGCGGCGATCGACCTGGGCGTTCGCCCCGACGCGATTTCCGTGTCCGCTGCCGAAGCTGCCGACGCGCTGCCTGGCCGGATTGTCGTTGTCGAACATCTCGGCGGCTCCAGCCTTCTCTATGTCCAGGCCGAGGGTGTGGACGGACTGATCACCGTCGAACAGCGCGGCAAGACGCTGTTCACGGTCGGCCAGGCGGTTCATCTGCGTTTCGACCTTGCCGGTGTTCACCTCTTCGATCAGGGGGGAACGCGCATTTCCTGACGAAGCATGCCTCGCGACATTGCGGCTGCGCCGCTCAGGGCGCCGCCATCAGGCGGATCGCCGCATAGAGCATCGCGACATAGGTCAGCTGGTGCAACATCTGGTCGCCGCCATGCATCGCCCAGTAGAGCCGTGTCGTCGGACCGCAATGGGTTTGCGCCGACAGCTTGGCCTTGCCGAAGTCGATGACGTAGTGGACCACGAATTCGGCTGCGGCGAGAACGATGATCGGGATGAGACCTAAACCTGCTATCGCCAGCACCGGCAGCGATCCGATCGCGTGCAGCCCGGCATGGGCATAGCCTCCAGGCGAGTGCATGTCGCCCTTGCCGCGCAGGATCCATGATGTCTGGAGCAGATAGTCGGCGACGAAATGCTTCACCTGGAAGCAGACCAGCACCGCGATCAGCGTATCGGTCGGCATGCCATCCCTCCATGGCCGCACGGCGTCAGGGAGGTGCGGGGATCGCAACCGGCATCGCCTTGCCACACGTCATCGTAATGCGAACTGCGCTTCTGTCCATCGTTCGTTGGTCGCCTGTTGGCAAGCGTTGATGGCGAGGCCGCCCGTCATATCCCGCAGAGCGGGAAACCGGTCGTGAAGATCGAGCAGCGCACACCCCGCGGGTTGGCGCAACCGGCGAGCGTCAGCACGAGGGCGATAGCGACAAGGGCGGAGACGGTTTTCACGGGTCGCTCTTTCTCCCGGACGGGCGCGCATCGCAGCCGGCCGCTGATCGTGTCTCTCCCCTTCGACTGTTTCAATCGGATGTCTTGCAGGAATCGCATTCCGTGCCCGAGCCAGCGTTCGCCTGTCCGGGCGGGTGGCGCGAAGCCGGCCGGCCTGTGCCAAGCCGCTTTGCCCATCGTCAACCAATCCGGCAGGGCCGTCATATCCCCGTAACATAGGCTCGGCATGTGCCCTGATGGGCACGTTTTGCGTGCGTGGGTGCTGGGGGGCGCTACCGGAACGCATCCGGCCGGGCACTCCACAAAATTCCTGGAAAATACATCGCAGACGGCCTGAGCGGGCAGTCGCGTTTGAAGAGGTCGAGACATGCCGAGCTTTAGCGTAGGACCGAACCAGACCAACACTTCGCGCCAGTCCATGTCGGGAGCCGATAGCGGCTTCGTCGATGTGCTCGGCATCCTTTCGGTCTCGGACAAAAACCAGACCATCCGCTTCAACGGCGTCACCAGCGACGCGGTCATCACCAATGACGGCCTGATCGAGAACACCGCCGCCGAAGGGCGCGCGATTCGTTTCGAGGCGGCCGTCGGCACCACGCCGGTCGCCACCATCAACAATTCTGCGACCGGCACGATCCAGTCGAATGACGATACGATCCAGGTCGAGGCCGGCACGGTCGACTCGGGAACCATCACGGTCAACAATGCCGGCAAGATCCTTTCCGTGTCCGGCCAGGGCCTGGACTTCGGCAACGTATCGGGCACCTTCAAGGCGATCGTCGACAACAAGGCCGGCGCGGCGATCGAATCCGGCTCCGAGGCGGGCGTGCGGTTCGGCGCCGTCGGTGAGCTGGTCAATCGCGGCACTATCAACGGCGGCGCAGACACGCTGACCAACAGCCAGGGTGTCGACGGCGTCGACTTCCAGGACGGTGCCTCCGGCACGGTCGAAAACTACGGCAAGGGCTCTATCAGCGCCGACCGCCATGGCATCAATGCCGGCGAGAATTCCACCATCACGGTCATCAACGGCGCGGTCGGCGACACCGAGGCCGCCATCACCGGCCGCAACGGGTCGGGCATCGGTTCCGACGGCACGGCGACGGTCACCAATTACGGGACGATCACCGGCGGCTACACGCCCGGCGTCGACGAGAACGGCAGCACTGTCGGCCAGGAAGATGGCGGCGGGCCGGACGGCACCTTCGACGGCGACGGCGACGGCATCGACGTGGATGGCGAACTGACGCTGGAGAATTTCGGCACCGTTCAGGGAATCGGCGCGAACGGCAACGGATCGGACGGTTTGAAGAACACCAGCGAGGGCATCGCAGCCGGCGGCGGCACCATCAACAACCATGCCGGCGCTTCAATCATCGGCGCGGGCCTCGGCATCCTCATCGACGACAGCTCGCAGGGCGACGCGCCGTTCCTGACCACCATCGACAATGACGGCACGATTTCCGCGGGTGCCGGCATCGCCATCCGCATCATCAGCGCCCATGACGATGTGATCCGCAACAGCGGCAAGATCGAGGGCGTCGGCACGGCCATAGAGTTCGGCACCGGCGACAACACGCTGTTCGTCGAGGACGGCTCCGACATCACCGGCGTCAGCAAGGGCGGCCTCGGCTCCGACACGCTGGATTACCGCAGCTATACGAGCGGCGGCGCCATCGTGGACCTTTCGACCGGCCTCGCGTCCGGCACCGGCGGCGTGACCGAATTCGAGAACGTCATCGGTTCAGCCGGTATCGACGTGGTCACGGGCAGCGCCGATGCCAACCTCATCGACGGCGGCAAGGGGGCCGACCAGATGGCCGGTCTCGGCGGTGACGACACCTATGTGGTCGACGATGCCGGCGACCTGGTGATCGAAGCCTCGGGCGGCGGCAGCGACCGCGTCAGCGCTCGGGTCGACTACAAGCTGTCGGCAGGCGCGGAAGTCGAGCTTCTGACGACGACCAGTTCGGCAGGGAAGGGCAGCATCGATCTTACGGGCAACACGCTTTCGCAGACCATCGTCGGCAACCAGGGCAACAATGTGCTGCATGACGGCGGCCACGGAAGCGCCGATATCCTGCGGGGCGGCGGCGGCAACGATGTCTACGTCGTCTATAACGCCGCCGATGTGGTCGTCGAAGGTTCCGCCCAAGGCGCCTTCGACCGCGTTCTGGCCGGCGTCGACTACAGACTGGGCGCGGACGTCCACGTCGAGGCGCTGCGGGCGACTTCGCTGCAGGCGAACTACGATCTGGATCTGACCGGCAACCGCTTCGCCCAGGAGATCATCGGCAACAACGGCGCCAATATCCTAAACGATGGTGGAAAGGGCGCCGCCGACACGCTGACTGGACTGAAGGGCGACGACACGTATTACGTGTACAATTCGGGCGACACGATCATCGAAGCTGCCGGGGATGGCGTCGACCGCGTCGTTGTCGGTACAAGCTTCGCGCTCACAGGCGGCGCCGAGATCGAGCAGATGAACACCAGCTCGGCCGGGAATATTTCGGCATTCGATCTCACCGGCAACGAGTTCGGCCAGTCGATCACCGGCAATGCCGGGGCCAACCGCATTGATGGTGGCGCGGGCGCCGACACGCTGCGCGGCCTTGGCGGAGCCGACATTTTTGCCTTCACGACCGCGCCGGGCGGCGGCAACAGCGACACCATCGTCGACTTCGCCAGCGGCGTCGACCATATCGAGCTGGACGCCACGGTCTTCGCCACGCTCGCTGTGGGCGTTCTCGGCGCGGGGATGTTCTCCGCCAATGCCTCGGGCCTGGCCCAGGACGCCGATGACCGCATCGTCTACGACACCGACAGCGGCGCGTTGTTCTACGATGCCGACGGCGTCGGCGGCAGCGCCGGCATCCAGTTCGCCACATTGCTTGGCGCGCCTGGGATCGACGCTTCGGACTTTGTCGTCGTCTGACCATGCCGACGAGCAACGATTTTATCGACACGGGCGCCTGACCGGCACCCGTGTCCCTGCCGGATGTTTTCGAACCCGGCTTTTCCGCTTTACGGCGCCACAATATCGACAGGGCGGCGCAGGGTTGCGGCCACTACATTCTATTTACTGCGCATTGAAATTTTTTTGCGGATCGGCTGTCGGTACACTGCCGAATCGCCTACAACTTTTCCGGGCAGCACCGGTTCGTTTGCGGAATTGGTGAGACGGGGCAGGCTCGGTAGGGCCGATCGGGCGGAGAAACCGGCGGCAGCCGGGCTTCTCGGATGACATAGCCAAGAAACCTCGCCGGATGTCCGAATGTCCGGACGCCGCGATGCAGGATTGTGCCGGCGTCCTGAAGCTGTTTTCGGGGAGGGATCGATGACTAGGCCATTCGCATTCGAGGCACGGACCGAAGCTTCCGTAACGGCATATCTGTTCGTCGATCCGCGCGTTGCCGACTGGCTGACACTGACGCGAGACGTGCCGTCGACCACCTGCATCGTGGTCCTCGACGTCGCGCTGGACGGCGTGGCGCAGATGGCGGCTGCGCTCCGCGAAGTCCGCGACCTTGCCGCGATCCACATCCTCTCGCATGGCGCGCCTGCCCACATCCGCATCGGTGCGAACGGGCTGAATGCACGAAATCTTGCCTACAATGCCGACGAACTCGCTTCGATCGGTGCGGCATTGCGCGACGGCGGCGACATCCTCGTCTATGGCTGCGAAGTCGGACAGGGCCTGGAAGGGCGCAACTTCATCGAACGCCTTGCCGATATGACCGGCGCCTCCGTCGCGGCGGCCGAAGGCCCTGTCGGCGCCGCGGCACTCGGCGGCAGCTGGGATCTGAGCGTCTCGAGCGGCTTGCCCTCCGCAGCGATGTTCGTTTCGCAGGAAGCGCGCGGCACCTATGCCCATGTCCTGCCGGTGAAGTTCGACGACGAGGATGAATCGACATTCCCGGCGCCGCTAGGGGGCGGGCGCATGACCGTCGGTGACTTCGACGGCGACGGCGATGCCGATATTCTTTACCAGACCGGCGCGGACGGCACCCCATTCCAGTACGGTGTCAACAACGGCGACGGCACCTTTACTCTCGTCGCCCAGGCGGCATCTCCGTTTGCGGGCCTTACCCTGCCGAATCGCACTGGCGAGAACTATTACTTTGTCGACTTCGACGGTGATGGCGACAAGGATCTCCTGGTGGGGACCAACGCCACGACCGGAAGCTATTTCCGCAATGACGGCGGAACCTTCACATCGCAATCCACCGCCACGTTTCCGGCTCCGGCCGGTGGCGCCCGAATGGCGGTTGGCGATTTCGACAACGATGGCGACGCCGACATTCTTTACCAGACCGGCGCGGACGGCACCCCCTTCCAGTACGGCATCAACAACGGCGACGGCACATTCACTCTCGTCGCCCAGTCGGCATCTCCCTTTACCGGCTTGACGCTGCCGAACAATGTTGGCGGACGATACTTTGTCCACGATTTCGATGGAGATGGCGACAGCGATGTGCTGGTCGGCGTCAACGGTTCGACGGGGAGCTATTTCCGCAACGACGGCGAGACCTTTTCGTCGCAATCCACGGCGACGTTCCCTGCCCCGCTCGGCGGAGCCCGCATGAGTTTCGCCGATTTCGACAGCGATGGCGATGTCGACATCCTGTACCAGACCGGCGCGGACGGCACCGCTTTCAAATATGCCAGCAACAATGGCGATGGCACGTTTGTCGATTACGATCTGGCCGATTCGCCCTTTGCCGACCTGACACTACCCAACAATATAGGAACGAACTACGAAGTCGCGGATTTCGACGGTGATGGCGACATCGACCTTCTCGTCGGCGTCAACGGCACCACGGGCAGCTATTTCGCGCAGAACGGTTTGGGCGACGGATCGCCACCCGAACTCATATCCTCCACCCCGGCTGACAACGCCACCGGCTTTCCTCCATCCGCCAATCTCACGCTCACCTTCGACGAAGCCGTCTTCGCCGGCGGTGGCAATATCTATCTGCGCCGCACCTCGGATGGCTCCGTGGTCGAGACCATTTCGACTTCCGACGTCGGCCAAGTTTCCGGATCCGGCACCGCGACGCTGACGATCAACCCCTCCACCACGCTCGCCGGATCGACCGGCTATTACCTGACCTTCGACCTCGACGCGATCGTCGATTCCGACGGCATCGGCTTCGGCCGGCTTGACGGCGTCGTGCGCGCCGGCATCACCGACAAGACGTTCCTGAATTTCACGACCGCGGCCGCCAACACGGCGCCGATGCTTGGAAACCTCAACGGCGATGCGCCAGGTTTTACCGAGGGTGGGACGCCCGTTTTCCTCGATGCTGGAGGCGATGCCACGGTCACGGACGCCGAATCGGTTAATTTCGACACCGGCACGGTGACGGTTGCAATCACCGGCAACCGTGTGGCGGCCGAAGATGTGCTTGGTATCGACAATCAGGGCTTCGGCCCCGGCCAGATCGGCGTTTCCGGCGCCGATGTCACTTACGGCGGCACAACGATCGGAACAGTCACAGGCGGGACGGGCACCAATAACCTCGTCGTCACGCTCAATGCCAATGCCACTCCATCGATCGTCCAGGCATTGGTCCGTGCCCTGACCTATTCTAACAGCGACGGCATCGATCCCACGACGGGCAACCGGACGATTTCCGTCACCGTCACCGATGGCGACGGCGGGACCAGCCCCACCGCGGTGGTCACGATGGGTGTCGACGGGGTCAACGATGCGCCTTCCCTCATCGCTGCCGGCGGCACACCGACCTTTACAGAAGGCGGGGCGGCAGTGGACCTGTTCTCCGGTGTATCCGCCTCCACCGGCGAAGCCGGACAGGAGATCGACCAGGTCACGCTGACGGTCGAGAACCTTGCCGACGGCGCCGACGAGATCCTAGGCGTCGACGGCACCAATGTAGCGCTGACCGACGGCGCGAATGGGACGACCTCCGCGAACGGCATTGGCTACAGCGTTGCCGTCACCGGCGGCGTTGCAACCGTCACGCTTTCCATGCCCGGTGGCATCTCGGCCGCCGACGCCCAGACATTGATCGACGGACTGACCTATTCGAATACGAGCGAAGGGCCGGAGACCACCGACCGTATCGTCACGCTGACCGGCATTCGTGACAATGGCGGTACGGACAATGGGGGTGTCGATTCCGCCACCGTTTTGGTCGGCGCCACCGTATCGATCACGGCGGTAAACGCCGCGCCGACGCTGTCGGGCGGGCCGGTCGAACTGCCCGCGACGGACGAGGATTTCCCGAACACCGAGGTGACTGTCGCTGAGCTGCTTGCCGGCACGACGCTTGGCGATGTCGACGGCGACGATGTCGGCATCGCGGTTACCGGGCTCTCCGGCAACGGCGAATGGGAGTATTCGACCGACGGCGGCTTCACCTGGCTCAGCTTCGGCGCGGTTTCCGATGGCCACGCGCTGCTTCTATCGCCGGATGCACTGGTCAGCTACATGCCGGACGGCATCGACGGCGAGACGGCGACGATAGACTTCCGCGCCTGGGACCAGACGGCCGGCACGCCTTCCGACGATACGACGCGCCAGTATGCCGACACGTCGGTCAACGGCAGCACATCCGCTTATTCGACCGGCACGGCGCAGGCCTCGGTCGAGGTCGAGGCGGTGAACGACGCGCCGATCTTCCGGTTGTCTCCCGGCCTCGACTTCGTCGTCACCTTGCCCGGCGACGATGCCGTCGACGTGATCAGTGGAGACGGCGACGGCGGCGCGCTGAGTGGATCCGCGGAAGGCGCCGGCACCGGTCCGACCAAGGTCGTGCTAGGCGATTTCGACAACGACGGCGATCTCGATGTCGCGGTTAACAATGCGGTGGTTGGTACCGTCACTGTTCTCGAAAACGACGGTTGCGGCTGCCTGGTCCCCTTCGAATCGTCACCGATTCCGATCACACCCGGCGCCGCTTCGATGGTGAGCGGCGATTTCAACGGCGACGGAAACCTCGATCTGGCTACTGCCGGCCCCTTGGGCACGATGAATGTGCTGCTTGGCGCGGGCGACGGGTCGTTTGCCAGCACCATGGTTCCCATGGCTTTCGGGTTCGGCCTGACCGAAATGGTTGTCGGCGACTTCAACAAGGACGGCAAGCTCGATATCGCCGCCGCCACATCCCTCGGCGCCCTTATTGGAACGGGCGATGGCAACGGCTCGTTTTTCTTCATGCCTCCGACTCCGATGGGAGCGCTGCCGGGCAGCATCGCAGTCGGCGACATCGACGGAATCAACGGGCTGGATCTGGTGGTCACCGACGCTGCGAGCAGTCTCGTTTCGGTCCTGCTGAACAATGGTTTCGGCGGCTTTAACCCCGCGATCCCCATGCTGACCCTCGCAGTTGCAGCGACCGATGTGCAACTGGGCGATCTCAACGGCGACGGCAAACTCGACATGGTCCTTTCCGAGACCGGGCTCGATACCGTCAACGTCATGCTGGGCACCGGCAGCGGGACTTTCTCTCCGCCGACGACGTATCAGGTCGGGTCGGATCCATCGAGCCTGACGCTCGCCGACATGAACGACGACGGCAGCCTCGACATCGTCGTCGTCAACAAGGGCAGCGAGGACATCCATGTCCTGCTCGGCAAGGGCGACGGCACCTTCAGCCCGGACCTGACGCCAATCCCCACCTACGGCGTGCCGCAGGACATCGCCGTCGGCCAGATGGATACCGAATTCGAGTGGCTTTATCCGCGCCTCGTCGAGTTCACCGAGGGCGACACGCTCACCCTCGCGCCCCGCCTCGAACTGGAGGACGTCGATCCCGATGGCGGGACGGCGGTCGGCGCGACCGTCTTCCTCGACGATTCGAGCGGCCCGGGTGGCCTGCCCGGCGACGTGCTGGCCGCCGACACGACCGGCACGGCGATCACCGCGGTCTATGATCCTGACACCTTCACGCTGACGCTCACCGGCAACGACACGCTGGCAAACTACGAGAAGGTGCTGCGCACCGTCACCTTCTCCTCCGGCGACGATCCGGACGGCTCGGTGGCCGACCCCGGCAACTATCTGCCGCTGCGCATTATCGGCATGACGATCGACGACGGCAAGGACTATGGCGAAGGGTATTCCGCGCCGATCATTATCGGCATCACCGCCACCGGCGCACAGGACGACGCCTTCAGCGTCCGCGAGGACCGCACGCTCGGCGCCGGCGAGAACCTCTTTGACGACAACGGCGACGGCTTCGACAGCGGTCCGGATTTCGTCATCGCCGAGGTGAACGGCAGCGCCGCCAATGTCGACACGCAGATCACACTGCCTTCCGGTGCGCTGCTGACGGTCAATTCGGACGGCACCTTCAGCTACGACCCGAACGGCAAGTTCGACAGCCTGCCCGGTCCGCTTTCGGGCGCCACCAACCTCACCGCCATCGAGAGCTTCACCTACATGATCGAGGGTGGCTACACGGCGACCGTCACGATCACGATCAAGGGCGTCGACAGCGACGGCGACGTTCTTGTCGGCAATGGCTCCGACAACACGCTCGACGGCGGCTTCGGCGCCGACACGATGGAGGGCAAGGGCGGCAACGACACCTACTACGTCAACAATGCGGGCGACGTGGTCGTCGAGCTGGCCGGCGAAGGAACCGCCGACCGCGTATCGGCCAACACCAGCTATGCGCTCGCCTCCGATGCCGATATCGAGTTCCTGACCACGACCAACTCCAAGGGCACGACGGCGATCGACCTGAAAGGCAATTCCCTGTCGCAGACCATCGTCGGCAATGACGGCGACAACCTCCTGAACGACGGCGGCGTCGCCGGCCCAGGGCTCGGTTCGTCTCCCGATATCATGAGCGGTCGTGGCGGCAACGACACCTATGCCGTCTACAATGCCGCTGACGTCATCATCGAGGGCAAGAACGACGGTTCAGCCGACCGTGTCACGGCCGGCGTCAGCTATGTGCTGGGCGCCGGCGTCTATGTCGAATACCTCAACACCACCTCGGGACTGGCCGCCACCGCGATCAATCTCACCGGCAATGAACTTTCCCAGGTCATCACCGGCAACGAGGGCAACAACATTCTGGATGGCGGCAAGGGCGCGGCCGACTATCTCAAGGGCCAGGGCGGCAATGACACCTATATCGTCCGCAGTGCCGGCGACATGATTTTCGAGGAGTTGGGCAAGGGCTACGATCGGGTGGCCGCGACGCTGAGCTACGTCCTGACGCCGGACGCCGAGATCGAACTGCTGAACACCACTTCGCGCACCGCCACCTATGCGATCGACCTGACAGGCAACCGTCTTGCGCAGACGATCACCGGCAACTATGGCGACAACATCCTCAACGACGGCGGCAAGGGCGCGGCAGACAGGCTGGAAGGCCTGTTCGGCAACGACACCTACTATATCTACAATGCCGGCGACGTGGTGGTCGAGAACGCCGGCGAGGGTACCGACCGCGTTGCCGCCGGCGTCAGCTACCAGCTCACGGCCGGCGCCGAGGTCGAATACCTGCAGACGACGTCCGTCAACGGCACGACGGCAATCGACCTGACCGGCAATACCCTCGCCCAGGTCATCACCGGCAATGCCGGCGACAATGTCTTTCATGACGGGGGCGTCGGCGCGGCCGACATCCTGCGCGGCTTCGGCGGCAACGATACATATCGCGTGTTCAATGCCGGCGACATCATCGTCGACGGTCTGCTCCAGGGAACCGATCGCGTCATGGCGGCGGTCGACTACACGCTCGGCAAGGGCGTCGAGATCGAGCTGTTCACCACCAATGGTGCCGCCGGCCTGTCCAGCATCGACCTGACCGGCAATGAATTCGGCCAAAACATCATCGGCAATGCAGGAGCCAACCGGCTCGACGGCAAGGGCGGCATCGACACGCTGCGCGGCTTCGGCGGCAAGGACATGTTCGTTTTCTCCTCGGCGCTTGGAGCCGGCAATGTCGATACCATCGTCGACTTCAACGCAGCGGAAGACCGGATCGAACTGCACAAGTCCGTCTTCTCGGCACTGTCCACGACCGGAGTGTTGCCCGGCGCGGCCTTCTGGGCCAGCGCCGGCGGTGCGGCCCAGGACGACAGCGACCGCATCCTCTACGACACCGCCACCGGCAATCTCTACTACGACGCCGACGGCAACGGTGCCGGCCTCGCCATCCACTTCGCGACGCTCACCGGTGCGCCGTCGCTGTCGGCGGCGGATTTCGTCGTGGTGTGAACCTGTGGGCCGCGTGCCGGGCGGGTCTTAAGGGGCCACCCGGCGCGAATCGACGGCGGAACGATTGCAGCATCCGGGCGAGGATGCCCTAGCGGAAGCCCGTGCCGAAGATGTTGGCGAAAACCATCGGCGGAGCCGGACTTTCCCGGCCTTGCGCCGGAATGCCGCACCGAAGCTTGACAGCGCTTTGCCTTTTTCACCATAACGCCCAGGGTTTGGGGTGCGAAAAGGCATCATGCGCAAGTTCGTGGGGGCACTGGCGGCGGGGTTGATGCTCGGCTGCGGTCACATGGTAAGCGCTGACCCGGTTGCACGCAATGCGCCCGCCGCCGGCTCCGTCATCGCCCGCAAGACCGGCGAGGAAGTGCGTTTCATCGACGTCAGCAACTGGCGCGGCGTCGACATCCACCAGGACCTGCTGGCCGGCGACGAGTTGCGCACCAACGCGCTGGGCAGCCTTGCCGTTCTGTTTGCCGACAACACCCAGGTCCGGCTCGGCCGCAACACCACCTTGGTGGTGAAGGAGATCAACCCCGGCGCCGATTCGCTGTTCAGCCTCGAGAGCGGCAGCATCTGGGCGCGCGCCGAACGTGGCGGCGAGGGCCTCGTCATCGAGACGCCGGCAGCCGCGGCCGCCATTCGCGGCACCGACTGGACGATGACGGTCGTCGGCGACCGCACCTCGCTGACCGTGCTCGAAGGCAAGGTCGAGCTTTCCAACCAGTTCGGCTCGGTCACGGTGGTGCCCGGCGAGGCAGCCTCGGCGGCGATCGGCCGCGCGCCGACCAAGACGGTCATCGTCGCGCCGGACGACCGCGAGCAGATGCTTTTTTACCTCTCGCTCCGCGACAGTTTTTTGATTCTTCCCGCCTCGCCGCTTTCCAGTCGCGAGATGCGGGAGGAGCGGGCGAAGATCGCTGAAATCCCCGAAGCGGCACGCACCGGCGAGCAATGGCTCACGCTGGCCGAGGTGGCGCTGTCCTATGACGGCCGCGCCGCCGCGAAAAAGGCTGCCGATCAGGCGCGCGCTTTCCGCCTCGCCCCCATACAACGCGCGCGGCTCGACCTCGTCGACGCCATGATCGCGGCTTCAGAAAAGCGCTACACCGACGCGATCCCGCTATTTTCCCGCGCCGCGCCGAGATTGTCCGGCAGCCGCAAGGCGATGGCGGACTATGGCGGCTATTTTTCCCGTGCGCTGGTCGATCCGAACCGTATCGAACAGCCGCCAGGCGGCGAGGCCAGCGGCCCGGCCGGCGCCATCGCCGCTGCCTGGACGGCGGGTTTTCTTCAGGACATTCCGGCGGCGATAAAAATTGTCCGCCGCGCCGAGCAGCGTTATCCGAATGATCCGACCCTGCCGGCGATCCGCGCCCAACTCGCTATCCTGGCCGACGACCGCCCGCAGGCTGAGGAAGCCATTGCGCGCTCGCTCAAGCTCGATCCAGATGATCCAACGGCGCTCGAAGCGCGCGCCCGCTATCGCGTCGTTGTGCAGAGCGACCTCGAGGGTGCGCTCGCCGACGCCACCCGCGCCTCCGAACTGATGCCGGGCTCGACCTCTGTCTGGAACCTGCTCGGGCTGGTGCTGAGCGCGCGCGAAGCCGATCGCGAAGCCGAAGCGGCCTTCTTGAAGGGCGTGGAACTCGATCCGCAGGACCCGCTCGCCCGCGCCAATCTCGCGCTGCTGTATCTCGACCAGGGCCGCGTCGCCGAGGCGAAAGCCGAGATCGACACCGCAATGGCGGAGGACCCATCCTTCGAAATCGGGCTGGTGGCGCGCGGGCGCTATTATATCGAGACGAACGAGATGGATAAGGCCGTGCAGGACCTGCTCGCCGCCTCGACTGCCAATCCGACCTATGCACAAGTGCTCTTGCTACTTGCCGCCGCCTACTACGAGAAGGGCGACAAGGAGCCAGCCGAACAAGCGCTGGAAAACGCCAACCGGCTCGACCCCAACGACCCGGTTACGGCGTCCGCCGAGGTTGCGATCGCGTCGAACGAATATGATTCCGATCGCGCCATCCGCGCCGCCCAGGAAGCGCTCAAGCGAGCGCGGGCGCGCGGTGGCGACTATGCGGCCCTCAGCGCCAGCCGGGACCAGGGATCGACGTTGAATTCGGCCTATCGGTTGCAAGGGCTCGATGCCTGGGGCCGATATTACGGCGAGGCGGTCTTCGACCCATTTTCCGCGAGCGCGCTTGTTGACCAGACTGTGGCTGGCAGCCCAAATCCATTCGCCGTGGAGGGGGACTATGGCGGCACGCCCATCCCCGAGCCGACACCGACCAGTCAGGTTCTCGGGTCATTCATACAAGCTCTGCTGCTGGACCCTCGAATGCTCGCGAGCCGCGAGCGCGGCGCCAATCTGGTGCATCGGCCCTTCTTCGAGGCGTCGGTGTCAGGGGGCGCAGTCGGCGGCGACGGCAGCGGCTGGAACGGCGAAGCCGAGGCGCGAGGCCACGCCACCTATCCGTTCCCCGTCAGTTTCTACGGCCAACTGACGGCGAGGGATACGGACGAATCTCGAATTGGCAGGTCTCCTGACGCAGCCGTGGACAACATGTCCCTGGATTTGTCTGACAAGACGTTGGGTGGATTTGGTTATTTTGCAGCCAGTCCTACCCCCAATGACAATGTCGTCGCCTTCGCGGCGGTTGAGGACTCGAAAAACGATCTGACGAACGGCGTAAAAATATTCTCCGATTTTGTAGGGCAGACATATACAAACTCTGTCGATGACCGCACCAGCAGCTTCGGTGCTGCCTGGAGCCATAGTTTTGGCTATCGCAATGTCGCAAGTGTAGGCGTTCTCGCGTCTGGATTCAATCGGAGCAGTCTTGAGCTTGGTACGACTGTATTCGCCACGGAGATAGGAAATTTCTATATCGATGAACTCCAGCAGGTAGAGTCAAAATCCACGTCTGTTGTCGGTGCCTTGAATCACAGCATCGGCATCGACGATTTTACCCTTCGGTACGGACTTGAAGCTGGGCAATTCGACCAGGATCGAAGTGTTCTCACCGGTTCGCAACTCAGAGGCAACGATCCTGTTTTCAATTTCAGCGAGTCGAACTTCGACCTTGCCGCTGGTCGCATCTATGCGGACCTGACGTACGACATCATGCCCTCCCTGAAGGCGGAAGCCGGCATGTTCGCCACGTATCTCGACGGCAGCGGGCTAAACGAGTTCACGCCGGAACCGCGGATTGGAATTGCCTGGTCGCCATTCGAAGATCATTGGTTGCGGGCTGCCTATCTTCGGGAAAGCAGTGCGATCAACGCCGCGACTTTGGCGCCGATCGGCGTCCTGGGATTGCAGTCGAATCAAGTTCCGTTGGATGTCGGGGGGACCGCCGAGACCTTTGCGGCGCGCTGGGATGCCGAATGGAACAACTACGTTTTCACCTCGGTCGACTACCAGCATCAGGATTTGGAGACATTAGCTATTCCGGTCCCCTTGTCCTTGGGGCAGGTCTCGGTCGGCGAGGGCCGTATCGATCGTGTCAGTGCGACGATGAACCTGTGGTTGACTCACGGCTTCGGCGCATTCGCCAGTTTTGCCTATATCGACTCGGAAAACCGCGACAGCGGAGGGCCGCTTCCATATGTGCCGGACAGAACGGCACGAATTGGTCTCACCTGGGTGAATACCTCGAACCTCAAGGTTACCGTGGCGGGGACCTACATCGGAGAACGTCTCGGGCAGGGTGCCGGACTGGGCGACGGCGGCTTCATCACCAGATCGATGGACGGTTACTGGAGCGCGGACGCCTCGTTGACATGGGAGCCGTTCGACAAGCGTTTCCAACTTGAGCTGGCGGCCTACAATCTCTTCGACGAAGACTTCGAGGTCGCGCCCTATACTCCCGGCTGGGGGCGGGTGTACACCGGCTCCCTGAAAATGCGGTTCTGAGATGGCGCGCGGCGCCGGCGGCACCAGGCGCCGCCTGTGGCAACTGGCCATCATCGTCCCGCTGGTCGCCGCAGCCGTCATCGCCGCTTCGATGACCTCGCCCTGGCGGCTGGTCGAGCTGAAAATCTTCGACTATTTTTCTACCTTCGCGCCGCCGTCTCCCACCGAAGATTCGCCCATTATCGTGGCCATCGATGAGCCGTCGCTGGCCGAGATCGGCCTTCGCTGGCCCTGGCCGCGCGACGTGCATGCCGAACTCGTTACCGCGTTGCGCGAGGCTGGCGCGAAGGCGGTCGGCCTGGACATCATCTTCGCCGAGCCCTCCGCCGGGCCCGGCGACGCGGCGCTGGCGGCAGCGCTCGGGCCGGGCGTGGTGCTGGCCGCCGACGAGACGGTCATCCGCACGCCGCAGGCCGACCAGCACATCCGCGTCGAGCCCCTTCCGGCCTTCACCGCTACAGGCGCGAAACCCGGCATCGCCTCGGTGGTGCTCGACGGCGACGGCGTGGTGCGGCGCATCCCGCCCTATGCCGACGGCTTCGCGCGGCGCCTGCTGGATGCGGCGGGCGAGAAGCCTTCGCCCGCCCAGCCCGACGCGCTGATCCAGGCCTTTGGACCGGCGCGCACCTTCCAGACGGTCTCCTATTACCAGGCGCTCGACCCGAAGAATTTCCTCCCCGAAGGCACGTTTCGCGGTCGCACCGTCATTGTCGGCCTGTCGATGCAGTCGGCCTCCGGCGTCGATACCGGCGGGGCCGACGTGTTCGCCACCTCCTACACGGTGCGCAGCCGCAACCTGCTCGCCGGCGCGGAGCTGCAGGCGACCGTGGCCGAGAATCTGGCGCGCGGCCTGTCCGTCGCGCCGGCCTCGATGCCGTTAGCCGGCTTTGCAACCATTGCCGCGGCCCTGCTCGCCGGCCTTTTCGTCTGGCGCGGCACCGGTTACGTCACCGGCCTGGTGTCGGTGGCGGTGATCGTCCTGTTCTTCGGGGCGAGTTTTCTGCTCCTGCACCTGGGTCGCCTCTATCTCGCGCCGCTCGCCCCGTCGCTCGCCTTCGCCTGCGTCGCCGCAATCCAGAGCGCCCGCGATTACGCCGCCGAGCGCCGCCGCCGCATGCGCATCACCCGCGCCTTCTCGCAATATCTGTCGCCGGTGCTGGTCGACCGCCTCGCCGAGGATGCCGGGCATCTCAGGCTGGGCGGCGAGCGGCGCGAACTCACCATCCTGTTCTGTGACGTTCGCGGCTTCACCACCATTTCGGAGCAGATGAAAGACGATCCGGAGGGGCTGACGCGGCTGATGAACCGGCTGCTCAATCCGTTGTCCGACGTCATCCTCAAGGCCGGTGGCACCATCGACAAATATATCGGCGACGCGATCATGGCGTTCTGGAACGCGCCGCTCGACGATCCGGACCACGCGCTCCATGCGATCGAGGCGGCGCTGGCCATGCTGGAGGCCGTGGAGGCGCTGAACATCGAGCGCGAGGTCGAGGCAGAGCTGTTTTCCGAGAAGCCGCATCCCTTGCGCATCGGCGTCGGCATCAACACCGGCGACTGCGTGGTCGGCAACATGGGCTCGGACTTCCGCTTCAACTATTCGGCGCTGGGCGATGCCGTGAACCTCGCGTCCCGGTTGGAAAGCGAGACGAAGGCGTTCGCCGTGTCGATCCTGGTCGGCGAGGAGACGGCGCGCCAGGCAGGCGGCCGGATCGCGCTGGCTGAACTCGATCGGGTGAGGGTGAAGGGCAAGACCGAGGCCGTCGCCGTTTCCACGCCCGCACCCGGCGCCGATGCCGGGATTTTGGCCGTGCATGCCGGCTTCATGGCCGACCTGCACGACGCGAAACTGACCGGCCGCGACCCACGTTTTGATAGCCTTTCCAAAGCCTTGCCCACTGTCGAGGGTTTCTACCGGCTGGTGAAGGCGCGCTTCTCGGACCGCGCCGATTGACCGCCTGAACGACGTCCTTTCCAACCGGTTGGTTATAGTGCGCTCGCAACGGCGTATGCGGCCGATTTTTCCATCCGGTGGTCAGAAAACGAAATCTCTTTCCTTATAAATCTATCGTTTTATAATCGGACGGCTACACGCTGCTCGGCACCAGCGACTCGCTGTCGATCAACCAGACGCTTTTCAAGGACCTGCCGTTCTACGGGTTCTGTCGCAAACCCACGCGAGAGATGCGCTCGGCGCAGACTTGGGCCGTTCAGGCGGCGAGGATTTCGAACTGTTCGGCGATCGACGGCCTGGGATTGTAGGCATACCTCGCCTGTCGTTTGCGCATCATGTGGATCATCTCGATGCCGGATAAAATCATGGCGGCGCTCGTCTGCGACTTGAAGCCGAGCATGGATCGGATGCGGCGCTTGATGCGCCGGTGATCCTGCTTGAGCCGGTTGTTGAGGTATCGGCTCCGGCGGATGCGGATCGGCTTGAGCCGCTGCGAGCGGTCCCGTAGCCGGCTTTCACCGTCGCAGGCAATGATTGCCTCGCGATTGGTCTGGCTGCCGTCTATGACGATGCGCTCGGGGCGGCCATGACGCTGAAACGCTTTGCGCAGGAAGCGTCTGGCAGCCACCAGGTCACGGTGTTCACTGAAGAAAAACTCGACCGTGTCGCCGACGCTGTCGATAGCACGGTAGAGATACATCCCTTGACCGCGGACCTTGATATAGGTCTCGTCCAGGCGCCACTTGCCGGTGACGGTCCGCTTGCGCCGGTTGAAGCGCTCCAGCAGTTGCGGCGCGAAGCACACGACCCAGCGATGCACGGTGGAGTGATCGAGGCTCAGGCCACGTTCAGCCATCATTTCTTCCAGATCACGCAGGCTCAGATTGCAGGCAAGGTACCAGCGTACGCAAAGCAGGATCACCGACTGGTCGAAATGACGGCCCTTGAACATGACGAACTCCCGAAAACAAAGAGCCTTCATGCCCTCGCCGTCATTACAGAAGAGTTTGCGACAGAACCGTCAACAGGACCGCAGCATCTTTTACAAAAAGATAGAAAAAATTGTCCGCCTGCGCAAAATCGCGCGAACGGCCTCAACGCCAAGACGACCGGCGTGGCTGGCCCTTGCGGCGTTCGATGCGGCGTGGATACTGGTCCTTGCAATCCAGGGGGGACAGCAGCGATGAATGTGGCGGTGACGGAGGCCTACGGGTCGCAGGCGATGGCCGCGCCGCTGAAACGAGTGCTGATGCGCCGGGCGTCTTCCGCCATGCGTGGCGCCGACCCGGCGCGCTGGCACTATGGGCCGGGTTTCGATCCCGCGAAGGCCGCACTCCAGCACGCGGCGCTTGCCGATCTGGTGGCCAATTCGGGCGCTGATATCGAGTGGTTGGACGACGCGGAAGATGGCCTCGCCGATTCCGTTTTCACTCACGATCCCTCGCTGGTGACCGACCATGGCGCCGTCATCCTGTCGATGGGCAAGGTTTTGCGCGAGCCGGAGCCCGATTTGCATGAGGCCGCCTATGCGCGGCTCGGCGTGCCGGTGCTCGGCCGCATCGAGGCGCCCGGCACGGTGGAGGGTGGCGATTGCGTGTGGGTGGACCGCACCACGCTGGCAATCGGCCGCGGCGTCCGCACCAACCAAGACGGCATCCAGCAGATGGCCAACCTGCTTTCGCCGCACGGGATTTCCGTCTTCGGCTTCGACCTGCCGCTGTGGCACGGCGAGGAAGCCTGCCTGCATCTGATGTCGGTGATCAGCCCGCTCGCCGACGATCTGTCGCTGGTCTACGCGCCGCTGCTGCCGGCGGCATTCTACCAGATGTTGAAGGCAAAAGGCATCAGGCTGGTCGAGGGCGATGCCGACGAGTTCTTCGCCTCCAACGGCCTCAGCCTCAACGTGCTGCCGACCGCGCCGCGCGAGGTGATCGCGGTGGCCGGTTTTCCCAAGACCAAGGCTGCGATGGAGGCTGCCGGCTGCACGGTCACGACTTTCGAGGCGGATGCGCTGTGCATCGCCTGCGAGGGCGGGCCGACATGCCTGACGCGACCGGTGCTGAGGGCATGAGGATGAGAGTTATTTCGGAACGATCCTGTTCCTTCGCACCCCCCTCTGTCCTGCCGGACTTCTCCCCCGCAAGGGGGGAGATCGCGCTGTCCGTCTGGCTTTCGCCAATCGCCAACGATGCGGAAAGGGTGGCAAACGCGACGCTGCCAATCTCCCCCCTTGCGGTGGAGATGTCCGGCAGGACAGAGGGGGGCAACGTAGAGCGCGGCTATATCGCCGCTATATCCTCGACGCTGCCATGACCACCATCGGCGAAGCCCTCGTCACGCTGCTCGAACATCACGGCGTCGACACCGTGTTCGGCATTCCGGGCGTGCATACGGTCGAGCTCTATCGCGGCTTGGCAAGTTCGAAGATCCGCCACGTCACGCCCCGCCACGAACAGGGCGCAGGTTTCATGGCCGATGGATACGCCCGCGCCAGCGGCCGGCCGGGAGTCGCCTTCGTCATCACCGGTCCGGGGCTGACCAACACCATCACCGCGATGGCGCAGGTACGCGCCGATTCCGTTCCCATGCTGGTGATATCCGGCGTCAACGCCCTCGCTTCGCTCGGCAAGGGTTTTGGTTACCTGCACGAATTGCCCGACCAGCGCGGCATGATGGAGAAGGTTGCGCTGTCGTCGACGCGCGTCGAAAACGCGGCGGAATTGCAGCCGGCGATCGACCGCGCCTTCGCGCTGTTCAAGACCGGCCGGCCGGGGCCGGTGCATATCGAAATCCCGCTCGATGTCATGGGCAAGCCTGCAATGGCGCTCAAGCCGATCGAAACGGCCGATCCGCCCGAGCCGGACCATGCGGCTGTGGTGGCCGGCGCACGGCTGATCGCGCAGGCGGTGCGCCCGGTCATCCTCGCCGGCGGCGGGGCCAGGCACGCCGGAGCCGCTTTGACGGCGCTCGCTGAGCGTCTCGACGCCCCCGTCGTGCTGACAGCCAACGGGCGCGGCCTGCTGCACCGGCATCCCCTCGTCGTCCCGGCCAGCCCCAGCCTCAAATCTGTTAGGGCGCTGATAGGCGCGGCCGATCTGGCGGTCGCCATAGGCACCGAGTTCGGGCCGACCGACTATGACATGTATGCCGATGGCGGCTTCGTCTTTCCTGCCAATCTTGTCCGCATCGACATCGACGCCGAACAACTCGACCGGCGTCCGGCGTCCGTCAAGATCGAGACCGACAGCAAGGCGGGACTGGAGGCGGTGCTCGCCGTCCTTTCGGATCGCGCCCGCGCCTCCGGCACCTCGCAAGGCGAAAAGCGCGCGGCCGAATGCCGCCAAGCGGCGCGTGCCGAACTTACCGGGCTGGGTCCAGCATTGCCCGCTCAGTTGGCGGCGGTCGAGGCCATCCGCGACGCGTTGCCCGGCGCGCTGATCGTTGGCGACTCGACCCAGCCGGTCTATGCCGCCAACCTCTACTACGACCACGACCGGCCGGGCGGCTGGTTCAATGCGGCAACCGGCTACGGCGCTCTGGGCTATGGTCCGCCCGCCGCGATCGGTGCGGCTCTTGCGATGCCGGATGTGCCCGTTGTCTGCCTCACCGGCGACGGCGGCTTCCAGTTCACGCTGCCGGAACTGGCGGCGGCGGTGGAGAGCAAGGCACGCGTGATTTTCGTGGTCTGGAACAATCGCGGCTATCGCGAGATCGAAGTGTCGATGCGCGATGTCGCCGTCGAGCCGGTCGGCGTTTCGCCGGCCCCGCCGGCTTTCCGCAAGATCGCCGAGGCCTATGATTTGCCTTACAGCAAGGTGGACTCATCAAGCGGACTGGCCAAAGCCCTTCGCGAATCCGCCGAACGGCCGGTGCTCATAGAGTATTCTGTAGCCTGACCGAAAAGGGCTTGGCCGCTTGATAGCCGAGAACTAGCAGCGACAACGCAAACAAAACCCGCCGGGTTTCCCCGGCGGGTCTGGACGACGAACCAATCTGTCTAATTGTTGCGGGACAGCCAGGTATCGATGTCCTTCTCGGCGGCGTCCTGGGCGTGGCCGTAACGCTCCTGCAGCCGGCCGGCGAGTTCGCGCCTGTTGCCCTTGATCACGTCCAGATCGTCATTGGTGAGCTTGCCCCACTGCTTCTGGACCTTGCCCTTGAACTGCTCCCAATTTCCTTCGACCTGATTCCAGTTCATATCGCATCTCCTGGGTTTGTTTCCTTGACGGCGCAAAGCGCCAGCCGGGGAAAGAACGTCCCGGCATGGACGAGGTTCCCAACGAAAAACCCCGCCGGATCGCTCCGGCGGGGCTTTTTCGTTTTTCAGCGGCGGCTCGAAAGCCTCCGTCGATCAGGTGCGGCTCTTGAGCGCCGCGCCAAGGATGTCGCCGAGCGAAGCGCCGGAGTCGGTCGAGCCGTACTGGGCGACCGCTTCCTTCTCCTCGGCGATTTCCAGCGCCTTGATCGAGACCTGCGCCTTGCGGGTCTTCTTGTCCCAGGCGATGACGCGGGCGTCGACCTTCTGGCCGACCGAGAAGCGCTCGGGGCGCTGCTCGTCACGGTCGCGGGAGAGATCCGCGCGGCGAATGAAGGACTCGACGCCGCTCTCGACCAGCCGCACCTCGATGCCGCCGTCCTTGATGCCGGTGACTTCACAGGTGACGACCGCGTTCTTGCGCAGGTCGCCGCCGGCCTCGCCGCCGGCCGACGAAGCAGCGGTGCGCTGCAGCTGCTTGATGCCCAGCGAGATGCGCTCCTTGTCGATGTCGACGTCGAGCACCTGCGCCTTGACCATCTGGCCGCGCTGATACTCCTCGATGACCTGCTCGCCCGGACGGTTCCAGTCGAGGTCGGAGAGGTGCACCATGCCGTCCACATCGCCGTCGAGGCCGATGAACAGGCCGAACTCGGTCTTGTTCTTGACTTCGCCCTCGACTTCGCTGCCGACCGGGTGGTTGGCTTGGAAGGCGTGCCACGGGTTCTCCAGCGTCTGCTTGAGGCCGAGCGAGATGCGGCGCTTGGCCGGATCGACCTCGAGCACCACCACGTCGACTTCCTGGGTCGTCGACAGGATCTTGCCGGGGTGCACGTTCTTCTTGGTCCAGCTCATCTCGGAGACGTGGATCAGGCCCTCGATGCCCGGCTCCAGCTCCACGAAGGCGCCGTAGTCGGTGATGTTGGTGACCGTACCGCGGATCTTGCGGCCGATCGGGAACTTCGAGCCGATGTCGGACCACGGATCGCTCTCGAGCTGCTTCATGCCGAGCGAGATGCGGTGGGTTTCCTGGTTGATGCGGATGATCTGCACCTTGACCGTCTGGCCGATGTTCAAAATCTCGGTCGGATGGTTGACGCGGCGCCATGCCATGTCGGTAACGTGCAGCAGGCCGTCGATGCCGCCGAGGTCGACGAACGCACCGTAGTCGGTGATGTTCTTGACCACGCCCTCGACCACCTGGCCCTCTTCGAGGTTCTGGACGATCTCGGAGCGCTGCTCGGCGCGGCTCTCTTCAAGCACGGTGCGGCGCGACACGACGATGTTGCCGCGGCGGCGATCCATCTTCAGGATCTCGAAGGGCTGCGGGTTGTGCATCAGCGGGGTGACGTCGCGGATCGGACGGATGTCGACCTGGCTGCGCGGCAGGAACGCAACGGCACCGTCGAGATCGACGGTGAAGCCGCCCTTGACCTGGTTGAAGATGACGCCTTCGACGCGCTCGCCCTTGTTGAATTTCTCTTCGAGCTTGACCCAGCTCTCTTCGCGGCGGGCCTTGTCGCGCGACAGCATGGCTTCGCCCAGCGCGTTCTCGATGCGCTCGACATAGACCTCGACGCGGTCGCCGACCTTCATCTGGCCGTCCTTGGCCTTGGCGCCGAATTCCTTCAGCGGCACGCGGCCTTCGACCTTCAGGCCGACGTCGATGATGGCCATGTCTTTTTCGATGGCCGTGACGATACCGCGAACGACCTGGCCTTCGCCGGAATGGCCGCTGGAAAACGACTCGTCGAGAAGGGCGGCGAAATCGTCGCGGGATGGGTTGAATTCAGACATTGGTTCTCCTGGATGGCCTCGCATTTTCCGCGAGGCGGCGCCGTGGGTTCGTGTTGCGTTGACCTGCCGGCGTTCCGGTCTTCCTGAAGACCTCAGGCCGCTACGCGAGCGGCAATCCGGCGCATGTGGAATGCTGGCAGGTTGGTTCGTGCCCGATGTCGGACCAGTGGGATTTCCCTCGGACGGGAAAGACGCCGGCGCGTGTCAGGCTTCGTTCCGCTCGGCAAGGACGCCGTCAATGATCGACCTGGCTGCGCGGAACGCGGCTTCTATAGACATTTCCGACGTGTCGAGCAAGTGTGCGTCGGCGGCCGGCTTCAACGGCGAGTCGGCGCGGCCCATGTCGCGTTCGTCGCGGCGCTGGATGTCGGACAGGATCTCCGCCGGATCGGCCGAGCCGCCGCGCCCTTCGATGTCGCGCAGGCGGCGCATGGCGCGCACTTCGGCGCTCGCGGTCACGTAGAGTTTTACGGGAGCGTCGGGGCACACGACCGTGCCGATGTCGCGGCCGTCGAGCACGGCGCCCCCGGGTTGCGCGGCGAAGGCGCGCTGCTTGTCGACCAGGATGCGCCGCACCTCAGGCATGACTGCCACCTTCGACGCGGCGTCGGCAACGGCGTGGGCGGACAGCGCGTGCTTGTCGAGCTGGCCGAGATCGACCAGCCGGGCGGCCTCGATCGCATGCGCCGCGTCGTCGAGCGGCCAGCCCTTGCTGATCAGCATATGCGCCACGGCGCGATAGGTGAGGCCGGTGTCGAGATGCGCCAGATGGTAATAGTCGGCGATGCGGCGGCCGAGCGTTCCCTTGCCGGAAGCGGCCGGGCCGTCGATGGCGATCGTCATAGATGATGTCATTACTTCCCTCGAATTATCGCCACGCCGGTAACCCGCCGGCAGCGGGCGGCCGATGTGTTCATCTCTCCGCCGATTGGCCAGGACAATGCCGGCACCATAGCCGGCGATCAGGCCGAAGCATGGCGGCAATAGCAGGAACATCACCTGTGTCCAGTCGTCCTCCGCTGCGATGCCGGACGGATCGGCGGTCCCGGCCTGCCCGCTGCTGTTCCAGAAATAGAACGCAACGAGCAGGATCGGCAGGATGACGCAGAAGAACGTCCTCGCGTGGCTGGGTCGCGCCGGGCGATTTTTAGCGTAGTTGGCAAGCGATGACGAATAGGCGCCCATGCCCGCCCAGACGGCAAAGGGGAATCCGCCCATGAAATACAGGAGATAGGTCGTTGCCGCCGAAAACAGCGCGTCGAGCACCGTCATTCGCCAGACCGGGACGAAACATCCGTCCGCGTTCCCGCGGCAAGTCCCACCGGCATTGGAATGTCGCCAACAGTCATCGACGGCTGCCGTACTCGCGCACCAGGCCCGCCATTTCCGCATTGGCGTGAGGCTGGCCCGGCTCGTCCAGCCCTTCGATGACCTTGGCGATATCGGCGGCCGGCCGGTTCTGGCTGACCTTCCATTTGCCGACGATCTCGGTGATCTCGATCTCGACGCCGACGATGCCCTTGATCTGCGCGGCAATGAAAGCGTCCGGTGCGTCGCCGACCGCCCAAGGGGCGTCGCGCCTGCCTTCATGCACGCCGGTCAGCGCGCCGATCTGCCGGCGCAGCCAATCCGCATCCTCGATAACGGCCGCCTTCCCCTTCACCTGCACCGTCGCATAATTCCAGGTCGGCACGACCTTTCCGGTTTCCTGCTTGGTCGCGTACCAGGACGGCGTGATGTAGTTTTCCGTGCCCTGGAAGACGATGAGCGGCACGGCGCCGGCAAGCAGTTCCTTCCACTGGCCGTTCGCCCGCGCCATATGCACCTGCAGCGTGCCCCTGTCTCCGCGCCCCGCCTCGAGATGGCACGGTAGGGGGTTGGCGGTCGGACCATCAGGACCGGCAGTGATCAGCAGGCCAAGCGGATGCGCGCGGATCAGCGCATGCTGGACGGCGAGGTCTTCCTCGCGGAAATGCGGCGGTTGGTACATGTCGACGATCCTGTCTCAAATCTCCGACGCGGGCGGCTTTGCTGAAGGCCTGTCACGCGTTTCGATACGCCGGCGGCGATGTTCATTTCGAAATAACGAGAAAATCAGCGATGAACCACCCGCGATCAATAGCAGCGGCATTGAATGCAATTTGCCGCTCGAGTCAAAGTTCCCCAAATTGACTACCTTCGCAACGACACCAAAAGCCGCTGACAATGCGACGAAGCCTGCCATCCACATTCCGATCGAAAGGTGAAAATCGTCGGTGGCACGCCAAATCGACCTGACCGCGAGCGGGACGGGAATCTTGGGCGGCGTCTCCGCCTCAAAGGGGGCTTCGCGCAATATATCCTCGATGCAGCGCGTGGATCGGATGAACGAGGCCAAGCACACACATGCGCCAAACAGAAAAAAGCACAGGGTTATAAGGATGGGAACCTGTGCTTTCAGCGATAGGAAGCAGAGGGCTCCGCCGAACAGCAGAAATCCGTAGGGGAGTACCCATCTCTTCGCATTCAGACGCTGAATCTCGGTCAACTGGTCTTGCGTCAAGATCGAAGCCGGGCTTTGCGGCCCACGCCCATAGGCGACCCTGCCGTCTGGCAATTTCTTCACCTTGCTGAGTTTGCCATCCACCATGAACATTCTTGGTTCCTCGCGCCCGGTCGCCGCGATGGATAATGCGCTCACGAGCTCAAGATTTTCTTTTCACTTCAGAGCAAAGTTTCCGAACTCAGCTGCCCTCCGCACACAACCGCACGATTTCTGAATCGCCGGTGAAACGCGGTAGCCGACGGATATGACCATGTCCAAGCTATGGACCGCCACAGGCTTGGCCGATCCAGCAATATGCATTTTCTGCATATTGCCCCCTTCGTCCAATTCACCTTCCTCAAGCACACTCGCTATGTGGCGAGAGATGACGGACTGGTCCCGTCCAAAAAGCTCGGCAATCTGTGCCTGCGTCATCCAAAGCGTTTTGCCCTGGCAGCGAATGTCGAGGCGAAGACCCTTATCGGTGCCATAGACAAGGAAGCGATCCCCACTGGCTGGGTCCTCGATCAGATGAACTGGATCATCCTCGCCGTCTTTCATTCGAGAATGCTAATCATGGGCGCTTATGCCTTTGACAAACCCAGATGACGAAGAGAGGCATTCCTGCTAGTTTTTGCAAAAACGCATGGAGTGGACGAAGTGGAGAGCAGATATTCTTGGATGATTGCCTCGGCGCTACTTTTCGGGGCAGTTTTTTGGATTATCGGTTGGTTCAGTCAAAGGCGATATTTTGCGTTCATGAACGAGCAGCGCAAAATCTACGACGCGAAGGGCGAGGCTCACGAAGCCACAGGCGACGCGAACACCAAAGCCATTGAAGAGAACACTGCCGCGATCCGCGACCTTATACGCAAGCTTGATGAGCGGACACCCTAACTGCCGCCCTAGACTAAGCGATCTCCGCCCCCAACCCCGCCATCAGCCCCATGAATTCCGGGAAGCTGGTGGCGATCATCGCCTGGTCGTCGACCGTCACCGGCTTCTCGGTGGCGAGGCCGAGGACCAGAAAAGCCATCGCGATGCGGTGGTCGAGATGTGTCGTGACGGTGCCGCCGCCAAAACCCTTGCCGCCCGGTTTTCCGCGCACCAGCAGGGTCTCCTTGCCCTCGTCGCAGTCGATGCCGTTGGCTTTCAGACCATCGGCCACAGCCGACAGCCGGTCGGACTCCTTCACCCGCAACTCCTCCAGCCCCTGCATCAGGGTATCGCCCTCGGCGAAGGACGCGGCCACCGCCAGCACCGGATATTCGTCGATCATCGACGGCGCGCGCTCCGGCGGCACGGTCACGCCCTTCAGCTCGGACGATCGCACGCGCAAATCGGCGACGTCCTCGCCGCCGGCATTGCGGCGGTCGATCAGTTCGATGTCGGCGCCCATTTCGAGCAGCGTGGCGATCAGGCCGGTGCGCGTCGGGTTCATCAGCACGTTTTCGATCAAAATGTCGGACCCCGGCACGATCAGGGCGGCGACCAGCGGGAAGCTGGCCGAGGACGGATCGCCGGGAACGGCGATGACCTGGCCCGAAAGCTTGCCCTGACCTTCGATGCGGATGTGGCGCACGCCTTCCTTGTCGGTCTCGACCTCCAGCCTTGCGCCAAATCCCTTCAGCATCTTTTCGGTATGGTCGCGGGTCATCACCGGCTCGATCACCGTGGTGATGCCCGGCGTGTTGAGGCCGGCGAGCAGGACTGCCGACTTGACCTGCGCGGAGGCCATGGGCACGCGATAGGCGATGGGTGCTGCATGGCGCGGTCCGCGCAAGGTGATCGGCATCCGGTCGCCGGCCGCCGATTCCAGAACCTGCACGCCCATCTGGCGGAGCGGATCGAGCACCCGGCCCATCGGCCGCTTCGACAAGGAGGCGTCGCCGACGAAGGTCGTCTTCATGTCGTAGGTGCCCACCAGCCCCATGGTGAGCCTGGAACCAGTGCCGGCATTGCCGAAATCGAGAGGCGCCACGGGCTCGAGCAGGCAGCCATTGCCGACGCCCTTGATGATCCATTCGCCGCCGCGCTTGTCGATGACGGCGCCCATCGCCTTCATCGCCTCGCCGGTGCGCATCACGTCCTCGCCTTCCAGCAGCCCGGTGATGCGGGTCTCGCCAGACGCCAGGCCACCGAACATGAAGGAGCGGTGCGAGATCGACTTGTCGCCGGGGATGCGAATGGTACCCTTGAGCGCGGGGGATTTCCTGGCCGTCGCCGGCCGCGCGCCGCCTTGATGGGACATTTCCTGACCTCGTCGCTGACGCCGGGAGTGCGGCGGTCGGTGTTTCATCGTTCGCGGCGGTCTCCTATCATGGAGTTCCGAGGCGGTCATCCCCTGGCGCGAGGGCCTGAAAGCCGCATTTTTCAAGAGAAAACGGCGCAGCTTTGGCTTTGACAGGGCAGTGAACTGCGGTTATGGGGACCGTTCTTTCAGGACGAGGCTAAGACGTGGCAAAAGAAGAACTCGGCACCAAACGGATAGACCCGGAAACGGGCCGGAAATTCTACGATCTGAACAAGGATCCGATCGTCTCCCCCTATACCGGCAAAACATATCCCCGCACCTATTTCGATTCGGCAAGCGTCAAGCCTGTCGACGATGAGGAGGCCGAGGAGCGCGAAGTCGACACCGAAGAGGAAACGCCGGACGTCGTTTCGCTCGAAGAGGCCGACGACGAGGCCAAGGGCGGCGACGACTTGCCGGATCTCGGCGATGACGATGTCGATCTCGGCGAAGTGGAAGAAGACGTGTTCCTCGAAGACGAAGAGGAAGACGGCGACGACGTGACCGGCATTGTCGGCGTCGGCGAGGACGACGAGATCTGATCTAGCTCCCGTTGCCAGGACGGCGGCGGGAAAATTGCCTTCACGAGAGGCTTGATATTGCGGAAAGGCGGGTTTAGAAGCCGCCTTCTGCGACGGACCTTCGGGGCCGTCTCCTACACCCGCCAGGGTGCCGGCATCGCCGGAAAGATGGGGCCATAGCTCAGCTGGGAGAGCGCCTGCATGGCATGCAGGAGGTCAGCGGTTCGATCCCGCTTGGCTCCACCAACTACCAGACCTATCTAGATGATTTTGCATCGCTTTTTACAGAGCGACTCTTTCATCCCCACTCCTTTCCCCACTTTTAGTTCGCGCACATTCGCGGCTGATGTTGGACATCTGTGGAGTCCAGTCGAGTACGGTAGCCGCCGGCCGGCATGAAGCTGACGGGGGATCGAAACTTCAAAAGGGGTCGATTCGCATCTAGCCTCGCTGTCCTTAAGCGCCTGTGCTTTGGAAGTGGCAACCAAGAAAGCGCGCTATGATCGAAGGGCCGCCGGCCTGGCTACAATTTCACGTTCGCCAAGAGACCTAACCGACAAAACCCCCGAAACCTGCTCTCACGGCGAGATGATCTGCTGTCGCCTTTAAACTGTTCCGGCAACCGGCTATGGCCTGAGGGGCGCAAAGCCGGCAAGGCGTATCGTCGAAACGCATTGGGTAAGCGTTGAAGGCCGGATTGAGGCGTTGGATAACACAGTGCGATCCTCGCCGAGAAACTAACGAGCGGGGCGCGCGCGACGGAGCGCAATCTGGCAAACAAGATAAGCCGGTGGAGCTTCACCGCCGCGTTTTTCATGATGTGCATGGACGCGATGGGCGTCCGGCAGATCAGCTTGGAGACGTAATTTGGGGGCTTGACAACGCTTTGGCCGCTCGGCCCGAGCCTACCTGCCGAAAGAAAGAATTAATATCCCTGTTAAGATCACAATTCGAGAATCAGATTCTTGTTTATGTCAAGTCTTTTTTGCGTTACACTACTTTTCGCCGAATCGGGAGCAGCAGCGATGGCATATGTCCAAATAGCAGGGGCATTAATAGCGGCGGGGATTGGGTTGGCCCTGCTGAGGTTCGCTATCAGAATCATGACGTACGACCGTCTGGAGTACGAAAAATCCCGCGCGCGTTATCCGTCTATCAAGGCCGCCATTTCAGGCAAGGCAAAGGTGAAGCGCGGGGAGTTCCCTGATGGGAGAGTGCGCGCCGGCGTGGTCTACAACAAGAAATATCACCGTATCGAGGCGAACGGAAAATTGCGAAACGACGTGGTCGACCACGTCGTTTGATGGCGAAGCTTGTTTCTTATCGTGGGTGGATACCAACGGTTAACGGACGGCTATCGTTCAAAATCATTGGTGAGTGCCGGCATCCAAGCGCGGCACAGTACGCCAACTTAGGGACAGCGTCTTATCAATATGTGATTGCATTGCAGCGGCGGCAAACGACCGACGTTCTCTTTCCCCGCCTTCTTTCCCGGTTTTTTCAAGTAAGTGGTGACTTTAAGTTTGTGTTTTGCGCGAGGTCCAGGCGTGGCGCGCGTTCTGTTGATGATCCTCTTATCGGTCGAATCTATGTGATGCGACCAGGATCGGAAGGATACCTAAAAATTGATGGCCTTTTCTCTGCCTGGCTTCCAGTATTTCGAACGGCCGAAGATTCTCCAGACGAATACACGATTGCTAACTATAAGATAATCCATGATGAACTATCAGCGCTAACTGACTTCAGCGCTAACGCCGTAATTCACAGAAACGGTATGACCACAATAAGCCGAGTTGCGTTTTCAGATGACGAAATCTATGACAACTCAGAACGATTTGCTGCCGCAGAGAAGGTTAACATAGATGCCATCTGGGCAGATCAGCTATATTTCTTTCTTAGGGATATATCACATCAGCATCAACATCATAGTCCAGACGCGGACACTATGATTACGACTTACCGCGTTGAGGGCAGGACGCTGGAGTGGTGCAGCCGTGTTGTATATGCACTTTATTTCTATATCATAAATTCAAAACGGAGGCTAGAACCGACCGAGCAAGTCCGTGTCCTTGGGGTTTTGGCCTATCTGAGCTCCTTTAAAACTATTGCGGAAGAACAATCAAAGCGGCAAGGCTTGCCACTCGACATACCACAATTCAATGATCAAGCAACAAAGGACTCAATTAACGCGACTAAGGGGTATCTGGACTTAAAGTTCTCGGAAAGAAAGCAAAATTCGGATAAGTTTAGGACAGTTTTATTTACTGTAACGGCAACTCTTTTAACATTGATAAATTTCGTCAACGGCTTTGCTGATCCTAATGTCGAGACCGAGGAATGGATAAAATCTTTTGCCAATCTTATAAAGGAGAACGCTTGGGTTTGTGTGTTTCCGCCACTGATAATAGGCGTGTGGTGGATTAGCGACCTGATTTTGATCCCGAATTACGAAGCCAAGCGCGATGCTGTGCGGCTGACTTTCTCCAACCGATGGTTATTCGGGACGTTGATCGTGGTTCTAGCGGCAGGCGCCTTCTTCGTGGCTTGGTGGTTGACATACTTGTCGGTGTTTTAGACAGGTTCCGAAAGGGATCATCGCCATGTCCGGCTACGACAAATCCCCTGACTACGGCGGACCACCTGTTAGGTGGTGGACGGTGCCGGTTTGGGCGGTGGCCACGGCGGCAGTGTCAGGCGGGTTTGTGTGGCTGCTAGGAGATTAGCGACTATTGCGGCGCCGGAACCGGCGCGATTAGTCCAACGGCACTTATGCTCCTGACCTTATAGCCATGCAGTGCGCTGTTGACTTGTTCGCGGCGCAATCCCGATGCTTGCAATCTCACGGCCATCGCCTCACTAGCCGGGAAGGCCCAAAGCGCATTGTTGTAGATGACCGCACCGAAGACTTCGCCTGGCTCTACCAAGCCCATGCTAGCTATCATTTTGGTGGGATCGGTAGCGTCTTCGTCGAACGTCGTTTTGAGATTCTCAAAATTGGTGTCGGCCTTCAAGAAGCCCTGGTCCACCGCCTGGCTTAGCGTCACGATGTTGGCGCCTGTGGTGGCTACCCCGTCCTCAATTGTCTTAAGGCGCGCGCCATATTCTCCTAACGTTCCAGCTTGTGTAAGCATTTGCGAGACGAGCACGCCCAATAGCGTGAGACTCACAGCCGAGGCCACACCGATAAAAAGGTGATATAGGGAAAACTTTGCTGCGGCGGCCATGAACTGAGGTCCTTTGAGGCGGCCTATCTGAAGGCTTGCAATTATGACCCTTTCACGTCGGGTGTCAAATTCTAGCCCTAGGCGACATAACGGATGGTTTACAGATTCCGTTCCCCGATCACCAAAGCGGCTTGGCGTCCTTGATCTTCTCCCCGCTATCGCGCTCCATGAACGCCTTCGCGAATGCACGCGTCGCCGCCACCGGGTTGCGCACCATCATGTAGTATGCAATCTCGGCGTAACTCTCTGGCTCAATGACACATTGTACATCCGTCGCCCCGCCGCCGGCTGACGATAGCTGGAAGGATATGCAAACTCCGGCCGGTCCATTCATCACACTAGCAGCTCCGGTTCCCGTCCATCCGCTCCTTGTTGAGCCGCCGCGTTTTACCAAAATCGCCATTTGCCCCTCCCTGATCCAAACGCGAGGAGCTTAATCAAAAATGCTCAGCAGCGAAAAAGTATTAGCAGCGCTTGAACGTGATACCGGTTCCGGGGTGAATGAACGTTTTGCCGCCGTCCGGGCTGTTAAGACGAGTGCCGTCGTCGAGGTACGCCGTCTTCATGCCCGAAACGCCACCGTCATGCCATTCTTGGACAATCTCGACCTGACGGTAGTTGCCATCACTCCCGAGTACCGAGAACGTTCCAGATTCTCGGTATCGCGCGCTAGCAAGCATTGTGACTCTCCATAGGTTAGAAGTCCTACGATAAACCGAGTCGGGGGTAGCGTCTAACACTATTGCGCGGTCCGTGCACCCATGCTGCCAACGGCCTGCTACCATCTCAAACGACGGCAAACACATCACATTTGGTGAGTTAGCTCCATAATACCGACACTACACCATCAGGCGACGGCTCAATCGCCACGCATTCCAATATGCTGGCTCTCCCATTCGAGTTCGGTGAATAGCTCCGCATCGACGGTCGTAGTCTCGTCGAACTTTGGCGCATGCTCGACCAGCAGCCGCCGTGCGGCCGCGACCGCAGCTTTCCGGCTCTCGCACCGTTCAAAGTGCGAACCGACCTCTTCGCCAATGTGATCCGTGCCCCACATCGTAATAGATAGACGGGCATACCAGATGCCTTTGTTGCGGCGGCGGCGCCTCATGATTTCTAGCCGCAATTCGGCCATTTCAGCCACAGCCCGGTAGATCGGGCCGAAGTCAGGATCATCCTCAGATCTGCTCCTTGCCTCGAACGCGAAGCCGGGAAGGCTCCGTTCGGGAAGCCGGTCGACAGCATGGTCGATCTCGAAGAACTGGCTTTGGACTTTCCTCATTGCCTCCGTTGCCTGCCAGGTCATTGCGGGACGAACCGGCTTCTCGCCCTTCTCCATCTTGAATTGCTTGTCGTCCTTGGCAGGCCAGATGTCTTTCAGCACTCGGTCGATATCATGGGCAGTGGGCTCCCAGCGGTACTGTCTTTCGAGCCTTTTACGCTGGAGCTTCCCTGTGATGTTCACGACGGTTGCGTCGTCTTTTTCAGGGAGCGGCATTGAATCCATCGCGAGCCGGAGCGCTTCCAACAGGCCTTCCCGAATTTTCCCCTCATCATCAAATACCCAGACGGAGCCGTCGGCGCCACGAACCTGTTGCGGCTTGCCCTCTTCGTTGTCGATGTAGACGGTCAAAATTTTCTGCCGTGTCCCCGCGTACTCGGGGATGGCGTCCTCCCCGAAGATAAGGCCGTTGGCCAGCCTGTTCGAGATTCGACGTGGCTCTGCTGTTTCCGGAAGCAGATAACGACGTACGCTGATACCCATTTACCCCACCCTGTTTTGAACGTGACTCTCGATCAAAACGGATGGGATTCGCTGACGCAATGGCATTTTGGGAGGTCGCTCAATTTTGCAATGCGACCTGCATCAGCCTCTACGTTTGGGAATCTGTCAGTGGGTCGACCGATCGTCACTCGATCGTTATGGCCGTTCGTCGTGCGTCGGCGATCAGTTTGGCAATCTGCCTGCGTGCATCGATCGCCTCGCAGGTGAACCTACCGTGTTTGTACATGCCGTGTGAGGGTCCGCGCGGGGCTCCCGCGTAGGCACCGTGCATCCTGCATACGTTCTTGCCACGCACAGCCGCACATTTGCAGCGCTCACCACTGCGTTTGCTCTTGGCGCGGCAGCGAGGCGCTGCATGTGCCTTATCCATGAGATTTCCGGCTGATTTTTCGGTCATCCCTCCCCCCTCTCGACGACGCCGACAACGGCCTGGCCGCCCTCATGCACGGTCACGCGCTCGACGATGACCCGCTGCTCGCCCTTGCTACGATACCGCTTCAAAGCCTCAACCTGGGTTGCGAACGTGCGGGCGAGCTTGTTGAAGGTGCGCTCTGCGCTGTCCTGTTGCGGGATCGTCTGCACATGCGCGAGCCGGCGCGCGAAGGTCATTGTTGCCATGTGGACCGCAGCCATCTGGGCAGCCAGCATGGATTCAACCTCGTCACGCGGCTGGACGCCTTTGACGAACGCCAGACCGTGGTTAAGAACTTGCTCTTCCACCGCGCCGTCCTTGGTAGCCTGGATGCTGGCGATCTGGGCAATGATCGAGGACGCGAAATCCGAACTCGACGTGCCAAGCGATTCCATTATCAGCGTGAAGCCGGTTTCCGGGTCGGGATGGTCAGCAGCAATGGCGCGTCCGCTGTGGCCTCCACCAACCTTCATGCGCGGCGAAGGCTGGCGTTTCTGATGTCGGTTTTCCTGAGCCGACAGTGCCCGCAATTCCCGAGGCGTGGGCTCGTAGGGCTTTGCGATTTCCTTGGCAGAGGATCGGCTCATCAGTGCTTGACCCCACCGAACTCGCTTATGCTCTGGGCTGCCAGGTGAGAGATCATGTTCACCGTCTTTGACAGCATGTCCTGCCCCATGGCGTGCAACAGGTTAGCTGTATCGATGTGCCCGTGGGTTTGGAATGCTTGCGCACCGCTGTGGCAGGCCCGTCCGAAGATGAGCAGGTCAATTATGTTGTTGGGCTGGACGCCCTGGCAGGCGAAGACGCGCACCAGGGTTTCGATAAGATCGCTGTCGATCTTGCCTTCAGCGACATTCAAGCTGAGACGGGCCTCTATGGCCGCCATATGGTCGAGCAACGTGGGGAGATTGGATTCTTGTGACTGTTTCACGTCGAGACTTTCCGAACTTCGTCTTCACGGGTAGATTTCGGCAGTGAGCTACGATCATTTTCGACCACCTGAGCATTTCTCCCGGACAGGACGGTTCCTGTTTCGAGCAGGGTGCTGGGTGGTATTTCTCGCGGCCATGTGGGCTTTCGTCTATTTTTGCTTCCCGCTAATCGACACCTTCGCCAAACCGTTCGGGCAATGGATTGGCGACACTGTTTTCGGCCCTATCGAGCCATCCGCCCCGCAGTGATTTCCAGAGGCCGGCGTGGCTCTTGACCAATCACCAAAGGGATCGATCCGCCGCGGACAACGGCGCCGCCGGCACCCGACGGATTGATAGGACTAGGCATCCGCGTCGCGGCAGAGGCCCTGCTGGCATTTGCGATTGCCCCACCACCCTTCAGAACCCCAGAGGTCAGCGCGCCAACTCCTAGGGCTTCCAGTGGCCCTAGACCGCCGGCGATGCTGCCACCGCCGGCAAGTGCGCCCATGATGGCCATTCCGTAGCGCGGGAGCGACGGCATCAGCCTGTTGGCGGTATTGCTGAAGTTCAGCCCTTCCCTGGCCGGCGAGAGATTGCGCATAACACCGGCGTACTTGCGCATCAGATCCAACTCGATCTGGGTGTATAGGCTCTGGGCAACCGCCTTGCCGTTTCCGTCAAGCAGGCCTTCGAGATTCTTGGCGATCTGGACAGGGCTGAGCACTTCGTCACTTGCTCTTGTAGCACGCAGCCAGAAGGATTGGCGGATTGCCGACCACTCCGGGCTGTCAGCACCAAGCGTCTTGCGAAGGAGTTGCGCGGTCATGAACGATGCATTCTTCGGGGTGGCAACAGACGATCCCCAGAGATAGCGTCCGATCTCTTCCGGCGACATATCCTTGTCCATGATCGACCGGATGCGCGCCTGTGCCTCGTACTGAGGGTTGAGCTTGCCGCCGATCTTTGCCCGAGGGTCGGACATCGCCTTGTATTCCGACCATTTTGCACGCGCGGCCTTCAGCTCGTCGAGAACGTCGTCACTGGCGTTCACAAGGCCCTTGTCGAATATCTCGTCGGTCCAGTCGTCGATCGCGGAACTGATTGCCTTGAGTGCCGGCGCGTCCTGCCCAAGCGGCGGAAAGTTCTTGCGAAGTCCGGCGCGGAGGTTCTCGACCCAGCGCAACTGTGCCTGCACGCCCTTAATGTTGCCGCCAGGAACAGGCATGCGCGATATGTAATCGTCGATAAAGGACATCGCGCGAGCGGCGCCCTGATGGTACATCGGATCGATCAGGATTTGGTCCGAAGTCAGCCTGTTGCGGATGAAGTCGGGAATGTTCCGAACAGCCTGACCCGAGACGAGGACATTCGGGTTATTGACGGAGGCGTCGTAAGCCTGCTGGCTCGCCGCCTTCAAGGTGTCGCGTGTTTGACGCAACGCAGCCGGAACATTGTCGTAGGCGGATGCCTGGCTGGCAATCACGGGAGTGCTGCCCGCCAGTTTGGACTGGACGCTGCCTACCGACGTTCGGACCGCTTGGCGCTGCGCATCGTCAAATCCTGTCATCGCTCCCTGACTGCGAAGCTGGTTCTCGATGTTGGCCTGCGGTACGGACCGCGTTGCCTGAGCGCGCGAGAGAGGGATGCCGAAGCCAGCTGCGTCGGAAACGTTGGCTGCGGCACTGATACCTGGGGCTGCCCGCGTTACGCCCTGAAACACGCGACGGCCTATCGCGCCGAGCCCTGACGCAAGACCCTCGCCGGCAGCGCCGACGGCGAGCCCATAGGGCACACTGGTTGCGGCATTAACGAGCCTATCTCGACCACCCTCGCCACTGCCGGCGCCATACAGGCCAGCAGCAATGCCGCCATCGGCAGCGCCGCCAAGCATTCGCGCAAACCAGCCCTTTCCTGCCTGTGCGGCATTGGCAGCGAGCGAGAGGCCGCCCTTTGCAAGGCCAACCGCGCCGCCAACGCCTCCCGTCACCTTTCCCGATAGATTGGCGTAGGGATGGGCTTCGGCATCGGCGGCGCTCTGACCGCGGATTTCCTCAAGAAGTTGGCTGTAGCCCTTGCCGTGTCCTCCGGGCAGCATTCCACCGAGTGTGCCGACTGCGGCAGCCGCTTCATCGGCGAGCCCAAAGGTCGTGAGATCGGCAAATCCTTGAGCGAAGGAACGCGAACGGCGAAGCGCGTCACTTTCGTGGGCAGGAGGCGCCGCATCAAGCACGAAACCGGGCGGGGGCGGAGGAATCGCGCCCTCGCCTGCACCCTCGATAACGAAGCCAGGTGGCGGGGGAGGGATGGTCGAAACTCTTCGCTGATCCGTCATCGTACCGGGCTCCAGTTCGTGCCATCCCATTCCAGTGTCTCGCCGGTCTGAGGATTTCTCGCACGCTGCCGGCCAGTCGCACCCCCGGCTCCACGCGCGGCACCAGACCCAACGGGCTTGTTCGGGAACAGTGGGTTCTGCTCCGCCCATTGCGCGAGGAAGTCATCGAAGCCGGCATCGATACGTCCATCATTGCGCGCGGCATACTCCCGCGCGAGAGCGCCGATCTGTTGTTTGCGGGTGTTCAGCTTGCGCTGGACATCGATCAGGTCCTTGTTGCCCTGAGGCGTGTTTCTCAGGTTGGGAACTTGATCTATGACGAAGTCACGGTCGGCATTGGAGAAGCCTGTCCCAAGCGAGCCGCCCATGCTGTCCAAGGCAGCCTGCTTGGTCATCGCATTGAAGGTTTCGATGCTGTCGATACCATCTGCCCCGGGTAGCCCAAGAGCGGCGCCATATCGCTTTAAGCTACTGACCGAACCTGATGCTGCACCCGAGTAGAAGCCGGGATCGGACATCGCCTGGTCCATCACATCCAGCGCGTTCAAGGCACGACCTGCGGACTGAACCCCTTCCTGCAATTCCAGGAACCGCTTCCCGTAACCCTCGCCCACTGTCTTGTCATAGCCGCGCTCGCCACCGACATTTACATTGACGCCTGCGCCGCCAAGCGCATGCGGCTTGCCCGCATCCATATAATAGGGGCGCCTGTCGTCGGCCGGGATGCCCCAGCTTTCGCGCTGCTCTGGCGTCATTGGCGACGCGTCCGGGCCGTCGTAGACAACCTCGGAGGGGCCGTTGCCGCGCTCGTCATAGCGCACCACGTTGCCGTCGACGGTCGAAAACCCATACTTGGGCTGGCGGCTTTCATGGATCTGTTTGATGGCGGCGGTCAGCGCTTGGCCGTCGCTTGCGATGGCCTTGGCCGCTTGCTCGTCGTAACCATTCTTCGTCAGATATTCGACATTGGCCGCAGTCTGGGCCTTGCCTTTGCGACGCTCGTTGCCGATCGCCATCATCCTGCCGCCTTGAGCTAGGCTGTCGGAGATGTTGCCGCCCATTGCCCAGCCCGCTGCCATATCGCCGAGCTTTTGACCGAACGGCGACTGGCTGAACTGCTGGAGGCCACCCAACATGCCGGACTTCCCAGATTGCAAGGTGGGTATCCAGCCTGAATCACCTGTGGCGCCCTGCATGCCGCGTGTTTCGGCATACTGGTAATTGCCGCCATCACCACCGCGCCGAATTTCGTCCTGCTTTCCTGCGCCTTGCGGCGGCGCTCTTCCACTCAGGCCAGCCTCGAAGGGGCCATTTGCAACGCCATGACTATTCTGGAAACCCGTCTGAGCTGGCTTGGAAGCAGAGCGCGGCGTCACTCCGTCCGGATAGCCGGCCTGCCCGTCGCCATGCTTGACCAACGGCCCCTTGTAGGCCGGCCCGGATGATGCGGAGGCTGTCTTGGTCTGGTCGATCTGGATTGCGTCGCGAAGTCCGGCCCAAGGGTCAGGCCGGGACGACGGGATGGGCATACCTGCCGACGCCAGCATGTTGCCGGTCGGTCCTGCTACGGGGCTATTCAGGAGATTGTCGGCTCCAGGCGTCAGGAACGGCTGCATCAGCCGGTTGACGGCTGGCTGCCGGAACATGCTCATCACGTCAAACATCAAACGCCGCCTTTCCCTTGTTTCAGGATGGCAGTCACAAAATCACTGAGGGTTCCGCCATTGCCGGGGCCACCGAACTGGACCGGGCTGAACGAAGCCGGCTGTTGCCCGGAGTTTGCCATCATCGAAAATAGTTCATGACGCCTCTTCTCAGCCGGAGTCATGCTTGCCTGCCGGGAATTGTTGTATTGCGCCTGTTGCTGCATGAGGCCGAGGAAGCCGGGTTTCTGCCCACCGAACATATCCGTTTCGCCAGCCCCCGTGATGCGCTGTCCGATGGGAGAATTTACGAACCCGGAGAACGGGCCGGTGCTGTTCCCAGGTGGTGGCGCTGGGAAGTTTCCCCCCGCAAACCCAGACGACCACGCTGGCGCCGAGGTTCCAGCAGTGGTGGTGGTACCTTTGCCGGGGACGCTCATGCCGCTGCCTGCTGAGCGGCATTGGCCGCCGCGATGCGCAACAGGTCTGACAACGTCATGCCCCGCTGGCGGGCGAACTCGGCAAGCCGCCGCTTTTCGTCCCTGGCGACACGTACCCTGATCTGATCAACCATCGGCGCTTCGAAGCGCATGGCCACCTCCGTTTCTTTCAGAGGATTCTAATCGAGACACGAACTTGTTGCAACGAAATACCATTTAAAATCAGTAGCTTGATATAATATCCGCCATTGTCCGCGAGCGTCTGCCATTGTCCGAAATCCGAAAATCGCGACGTGGTTGACGCAAATTTCATCGATCTCGGAGACCGAGGCGCGGGCGACGCCGGTTCGCGTCTGCTCCATGTGTACCGCTGACATCCTGTTCGAGATCATCGTGCAGTGGACCAGGCCGAAGACAACCTCAGAGTACGTGCCCGCCAGTTAAAACAGGAACCAATGGCGACGGGGCTCGTTGGCTCGCCGAGGATATCGGTCTTGAAGGAGACAATCATGAAAAAGCTCTTGTCCGGCGTTTGCGCCGCCAGCCTGGCGCTGGCGATCAGCGTCAGCGGTATGGCGCCGTCCTATGCGTCCCCTTTCACCCCAACCCAACCCACGGGTTCGCCATCTGATGTAATCAAGGTTCAAAGCAACAACGACGTGATAAAGCTGCGCCAGCGGGCGGGCAAAGATGGGAACCGGCGCGATCATCGCGAGGTGAGCAGGACGCATCGACGCGACGCCAACGATAATCGCCGTGATCGGCGAGAGGTGCGGCGCGACGACAATGACCGCGGCGGCTATTACCGGGGGCACCGCGGCTATCGCGATTACCGGCCGGGTTACAAGCGCCATGGCGATTATTGGTACCCTGCGGCGGCTTTCGTCGCTGGAGCGCTGATCACCGGCGCGATTGCCAATTCCCAACAGCGCGTCATCGAGCGGAATGTCGGTGGTTCGCATGAGGAATGGTGCGCAAATCGCTATCGTTCGTATCGCGCCTACGACGACACGTTCCAACCCAACAACGGACCGCGTCGAGAATGCATCTCGCCTTTTAGCTGAGCGGCGCTCCCCGCCAGGAATGAGCAGAATGATGCCCCGCAGCTTCGGCTGCGGGGCTTTTTGCATTTTAGGGGCTGCATGGAACTTGCTACCGCAACATTCGTTGCGCCACCGGGGGGACCAGGCAGTGCCGAAATGTCAGCCGACCATGACGACCAGAAACGCGCGGAAGCGCGGGCACTGTCGCGCGTCTCGTGAACGACGTGAACGAAACGGGCATCACGGAATCTCAGACCAAGGATCCCAAAGTCAAGGCACAGGACGCCGCCAATATGGCAACGAAGGGGCTGCGACCTTCGTGCTGGTCGACGCCATGTCGCTGCTCATAGGAGCCTTCATCGTCGCGCTACGGCGGCAGCCCTCGGCGGCAAGCAGCGCGACGATGAAGAGGCAGTCTACCTTACTCCGCGCCGCTAAGTCTGGAAGCTCAGCCGGTCCTTCATGGACCGGCCGAGCTTCATCGTCGCAAGCCGCTCCCTTGTTATTGTGCAGTGCAGCAACGATATGGCTGCGAACGCGTTGCGCAACACTGCCGTCCGATCCGGGCGTCAAAACAAGGACGGCCCCATGCGAAAGATGTCCGATACCATTGCGCGCCTGACTGCATTGCGCGCTCAACAGAACGTTCATGCTCCCACCTTAGGCTCATCCAACCGTCTCTCGACATTGACCGGTTTTGGTTCGAATCCGGGCGCGTTGCAGGCAAGGTTTTACCTCCCGGAAGCATTGCCCGAGAACGCTCCGCTTGTCGTGGTGCTGCATGGCTGCACCCAGAATGCGGCGGCCTATGATCATGGCTCCGGCTGGACGAAGCTTGCCGATCAGGCTGGTTTCGCCGTGCTGTTTCCCGAACAGCAACGGGCTAACAATCCCAATCTGTGCTTCAACTGGTTCGTGCCGGCAGACACGAATCGCGATGGCGGAGAGGCACTTTCCATACGGCAGATGATCGAAACGCTCATCGCCGCGCACGGGCTTGATAGGGAGCGCCTTTTCGTCACCGGCCTGTCGGCTGGAGGGGCGATGGCTTCGGTGATGCTTGCTACCTATCCGGAAGTCTTCGCCGGAGGGGCGATCATCGCCGGCCTTGCCTATGGAACGGCGAACACCATTCCGGAAGCGTTCGACCGCATGCGTGGTCACGGCGGCCCGTCCGAGCCGGAGCTTCAGCGGCTTGTGAGCATCGCGTCTCCGCATAAAGGACCGTGGCCGAGAATCTCCATCTGGCAAGGGTCAGCAGACCAGACGGTGGCAGCGTCGAACGCGGAAGCAATCGCCGGGCAATGGCGAGGCGTTCACAGGCTGGGCAAGACGCCGACTCGATCCGAGACAGTCGATGGTCACACGAGAAGGACCTGGATCGACGCCAGCGGTAATGCGCTCGTCGAGACCTATACGATCCCCGGCATGGGACACGGCACACCGCTGCGGACAGCGGGTGAGCATGGCCTGGGCGTCGCTGGTCCTTTCATGCTGGACGTGGGCATCTCATCAACGCGGCGGATCGCGGAGTTTTGGGGTATTGCTGAGCCTCGCGCTAGTGCGCCAGCGAAGCCAAGGCAGCCCCGGCGCAGAGACGCACAACTTCCCGCCAGTCCCCACAGGTTCGCGTTGGCGGATGACGCAAGGGTGACGGCGCGAACCGCTCCACTTCGAGATCCAGCGCCGTCCACACCAGCAGCAGACGAGAAGGGTGTCAGGAAGATCATCGAGGATGCGCTTCGAGCCGCGGGACTGATGCAGTAGCGAGCGCCTCGCCTGCCGTCGCAAAGAGCATCCTCACAAAAGCCGAACGGGTTGGCCCTTTCAAAGGCCAACCCTGGCACTCAGCCCATCCACACCCTAAAGCTTGACGATGGCTTCGCGCGCCCAAAGCCGCAGCTTGCGGCAGGACTCGATGAAGCTCGCAATCGACTTTGGGCTGTCGAGAGCGATCAGACCTTCGTCGGCCTCGGGGTCGATGCCGACCTTTGCAAGAAGCGCCATTGCGCCGGGCGTGAAGCCGATGAACTTGCAGTGGGCGAAGGCATCTGCGACAAAGTCGCGTGCTGCGGCTTCACCCGTCAGGCGTTCCGCACCCTCCTCGGAGAGCAGCAGCACGGCGGAATCAAACAGAACCGACGGTCCGCCATCGATCATGTGCTTGGCGGGGATCAGGCTGCCATCGGCCGCCTCGACGCCGCCGACCTTTGGCGCGATCACCTCCATCGTGGCGCCTTCCGCTTCGATCGCCGATCGAAGCTTCTTCAACAGCGCGGCATCCGCCCCCGGGCTGACCAGCACGCCGACCTTTCGGCCCGCAAAGCTGTCGGGTCCGTTTTCGATGATGCTGAGCGCAGGCGACGGCTCGAGGTCATTTCGGGCGGCGATGGCGGCATCCGCCGGCCTGGGCAGATCCTTCATGCCCAGCTTCTCGGCGACAGTCTCCGCCAAACCCTCATCGATGTTGAGAAGATGCGAGACCATCCTCTCACGAATGACAGGCGTCTCGACCTTGGAAAGCTCGAAAGTCAGCGCCATGGCGATGTGCTTCTGCTCTGGCGCGGTCTGGCTGTTGAAGAACTGCCGCGCCTGGCTGTAGTGATCGGCGAAGCTTTCCGCCCGCAGCCGCTGCTTGGGGCCTTCCTCCACTTCGGCGAAGGAGCGGAAACCGAGCTGCGGCGATTCGCGTGGGCCTTCCCCGAACGAGTTGGGCTGATAATTCACCCGCCCGACCGGATTGCGCATCGCCATGTGCCCGTCCTGCTGGAAATGATGGAACGGGCATTTCGGCGCGTTGATTGGAAGGTGGGTGAAGTTGGTGCTGCCCAGCCGCTTGATCTGCGTGTCCAGATAGGAAAAGTTTCGCCCCTGCAGCAGCGGGTCGTTGGAGAAGTCGATACCCGGCGGCACGTTCTGCGTCATGAACGCCACCTGCTCAGTCTCGGCGAAGAAATTGTCCGGCATGCGGTCAAGTACGAGGCGGCCGACCGGGATCGGAGGCAGCTGCTCCTCGGGGATGAGCTTGGTGGGATCGAGCACGTCGAAATCGAAACTGTCGGCGAACGCCTGGTCGAAGAGCTGAAGCTGCAATTCCCATTCCGGAAAATTGCCGGACTTGATCGCATCCCATAAATCCCGGCGGTGGAAGTCCGGATCTGCGCCGTTGATCTTGACCGCCTCGTTCCACACCACCGACTGCAGCCCGAGCTTCGGCTTCCAGTGAAACTTGACGAAGGTCGACTCATCCTTGGCGTTGAGCATCCTGAAGGTGTGGACGCCGAACCCTTCCATGAAGCGGAAGGAACGCGGGATCGCCCGGTCCGACATCACCCACATGATCATGTGCATGCTCTCGGGCGTTAGCGAGATGAAATCCCAGAACGTGTCGTGAGCGGACGCCGCTTGCGGAAACGCGCGGTCGGGCTCCGGCTTCACCGAATGGATGATATCGGGAAACTTGATGGCATCCTGGATGAAGAAGACCGGGATGTTGTTGCCGACGATGTCCCAATTGCCTTCCTGCGTGTAGAGCTTGACGGCGAAGCCGCGAACGTCGCGGGCGAGATCGGCCGACCCTTTGCTTCCCGCCACCGTTGAGAAGCGGACGAAGGCAGGCGTCTTCTCGCCGGCGCGCTGGAAAATGTCTGCACGCGTGTATTTGGCCAGCGATTCATAGGTCTCGAAATAGCCGTGAGCCCCGTAGCCCCGGGCATGGACGACGCGCTCGGGAATACGCTCGTGGTCGAAATGGAAAATCTTCTCGCGGAGATGAAAATCCTCCAGCACGGTCGGCCCGCGCGCGCCGATCTTCAAAGAGTTTTGATCATCGGAAACAGGCCCGCCTTGGGCGGTAGTCAGAACAGCAACGTCGGCCTCGGCGACCTGATGCAGTTCGCCGCCATTTCCGCGTTCAAGCTTCTGGTCGTGAATCGTCGCTGTCTTGCCGGACGACCGGCTCGATGGCTTGGCCATTGCTTTTTCCTTTGAAAGGTTGAGCGCGTAATCGCGTCTTTCACAATGCTATCGCAGTCATCCGGTTCCGGGGCAGCAAGGAGACCGCGGGATATCAGCTCGCTTCAAGCATCCAACCTCATGGCGGGCTGCGACCGCGTGATCTGCCGCCATGCCCTGGTGGTCCAGATCGATGCCGACCTCGTCGCGGGAGATGTCCTCTCCGTCGAACAAGTCGAAATAGTAGCGTGGCATGGGCAGCCTTAGAAACGATCGGGTGTTTCACAGGACGACCCTGGAACGGCGCAATTGTCCGGCACGTTACCCGGTGTGCCGGCAAGGTTTTGACAACCCGCCAGGGCGATCAGAGCGCTCCCAGCGACTAACATCATGATCGTACGACGCATACGATTCTCCTTGCGGAGACGAACTGCGCAGCAGCCGCGATGTTCCGACCCCTAGCAAACAGCAGGGTACATTCGTGCTTACGAATGTGTATAGCGCCGTGGACGGGCAAGGTTTGGAGGGATGGTTGTAATAGCGAAAGGCTTCGACCTACGAGCGCGGACCGGACCACAAATTGGCTGAAGGCGAAGTGCTACGATGAAGCAGAGTTCAACATCGTCGGCGTGCAGCGCGAGCACGGCAAACCGGCAACGGCATTGATGGCGTACAGCGCCGGTAAGCATGTCCGCGGCGCCTTCGTGACGCTGCCGCAGGGGACCCGGCAACGCCTGTGGGATCGCGTCCAGGCAAAGGCCGGGGCGAAACCACCGAAGGGCCTGGTCGTAGAGAAAGCTGAATGGGCGCCTGGGCTTTGTGGCCCGCGTGAAGTTCTTGCGCGGCGGCTTTCCCCGCAAAATGGAAGAGAACGCCCCGCTAGCTCAAATGCAGCGGCTACCCCTATCACCACGACCACAATTGTGCCGGCGGTGACCAGCGCGGCAATGATTCGAGGCTCTTCCACCGTTCTTTATGCGGCAGGCCGATCGTCGCCTTGCTTGAGCTTCGCGGCCTCGCGTTCGATCACATCGCGGTCATTGCCAAACTCGGCAATCAACTCCCGAACCTGAACGGTGGATATGCCGAACTTGCTCGCGACGTACCCGACCTCATACTCCTCGTCCCCCGCTACCTGGGACCGATCGCGATTGTCGGTTTGGTTTTTGTCGTCGGACATTGCCTTACCTCTGGTCGTTGTAGGGTTGTTTCGTGCTGCCGACCATCCGGGCAAGTTCGGAAAAAGGCGGGATGTCAGCTTCGCCTTGAGCATTGTTCGCCATTCGGAGTAGACGAACCGGGAAGCACATCGCATCTCGGTTAGCTGGTGACATGCCTTCGTACGCCCGCTCCTCTCCGGTCAGTCCCGCTTCAACCTTGTGCAAGGCATGGTCGATTTCATCGACGGACAACAGACCCTTGTGAACCAGCAGATTGTTCACCGCCGCGACAGCCATGATCAGGCCTTCAAGCTGAAGGTTGGCGACGTTCATGGCGCTACTTCTTCACGTATGCGCCGGGCTGGCGGCCAGCTTTAGGGGCCTTCGCGTCCTTTGAGTGCTCAGCAATGGCTGGACCGGCGCCGGACAGCTTCTCGGTTGCCGGGGACGGTGTCGGCTGCCGCGAAGGTTGCTGACCGTCGGCATGACGGGTCTTTTCATCCACGTCGTCGACAGACTCCGTCAGCCCATATGGTTCCTTCGGTTCATTCCCACGATCACCCGAATGTATAGGATCAGGCCGGTGGCTAACGCCGGGCTGTGGCTTGCGGACTCCGGTTTCGCGATTGTTTTCGTCTGACATGGGTTCCTCCTGAGATCGGTAGGAACTGTGGAAAGACTAGCCGGTTCCGCCTCTGCAAAATGAATCACGTTCCGTTCACCTAGCCCTTTCTGTGCCTAGACTCCAGATGTGCGTAAGCGTCCTACGTCCGGGCTCTCGTTCATCGAGCCGATGTTACCAACCCTGGTGGACGATCCACCCGAGGGCGGCGAATGGACTCACGAGGTGAAATTCGACGGCTACCGCATTATAGCCAACAGCGTCCTCCAGCTTGGCGTTCTGCTCCATCGCCCGCCGGTGAGCAAACCGATTGCACGATCTTTTCTTCCAGACGGAACGATCGCTGATGGTGGAGCTTCACCTGATAGATCGCAGCCCGTGCAAACTGCTGCGGTTTCGTGAGGAAACTCACTTGGCCCGTCGCGTCCACCCTCAGCGCGGCGGGCTTTCCATTTGGGATACTCAACGCGGGAGGGCAGCACGCCTATTCGCGAGGCCATGGTAGGAAACAGATGTCTTATTTTTCAGCCATCATATCGAAGGTCGAGAGTGACGTGACACTCTCTAGAAGCGAGAAAATTCAAAATCTCGAATATATCGCATCCCAGGCTCGCGATCTTCGTCGAGCGTCCGGCTCGCCAGACAATACCGACGACACAATGGATGATCTGGCCGCCGTGCAAACCGCATTGGCAAAGCTAACCTGATGGTGGGCTAGGTTCTCGGTTCGATCTCAGCATCGTGAAGGAGCGCTTCCAGTTGGCCAATAGTTGCCAAGATGGCATCTCGCGCCCTCGAGGCCTCGCCATGCTCTAGCGCCTGGTCGCCCTCACGCAGTGCCGCGAGTGCGACTTGGATTTCATGTCTGAGTCGGTCAGTTTCCAACGTCATTGCGTAGTGCCTGACGCTGGTGCCGGGGCAGTTAAACCTCCAGGCTCATCCGCCGCCGGCGCGTCGATTGACTCGCCCCAAATTGCGACACTGCCCCAAACGACGCCCGCGAGCAAGAGCGATATAATCAGGACAAAAAGCACCTGAAGCCCTGTTCGACCTTGGCGCGCCTTGTCCGTGGGGATTGTCTTTTCCATTAATGTGATCCGATGCCGAGCGAGGGGAGTAGCTCGTCAATGTCCCGATCGGCGCATGGTTCCGGTTTGCCTCACGCTCCAGCACCGTCAGGGGCTTTGAACCGTTTCGACAACTGATCGCTACGGCGATCTGCGGAGGAATTCATGAGCAAACGAGGACGAAAATTCCTGAATGACTGGCTCTCCGAGCATATCCCAATCGATGCCGAACCCGATAGCGTTCTCGCCAGCGAACTCGCCGATCGTTTACTTGTCGATGCGGAGGCCGCAGGCATGACGGAAGACGATATCGACGAGGAAGTTGACAGCGTTTTCGAGGCAGCCCTACGCTCGATCAAGAAGCACAAGCGCAAAAAGAAGGGAGGTTGACGAGCGACGTGGCTGGAAGAATGCTCCGCTGCATGGCGTGCAACACCGCTTTCGCTGGCCATCCCTGGGCAGTGCATTGCTCCGAGGCTTGCCAGGCAATCACCCGCAAAAAGGCTGCGAAGCGCCGGAACCAGCGTCGGGCGGCGCGACAGAGGGCCGAGCGGTCGGAGATAAGCTGCGCCGTGTGCGGCGATCTCGTAGCCGCGCAAAGGCTTACCCGGCGCTATTGCTCCTCGCTATGTCGACAGAAGGCTTTTCAGGCCCGGCGGAGGGCGCCAGACCCTAGAAAGCAAGCCCCGGCTGCGCTCTAACTCCTCCTCCGTGTTTCGATGGTTTTGAACTCGTCGAAGAACGTGTCCGCGATCAGTCGCAGTTCTGCCGCCTCCCTCTGAAGGGCGGTTCGCTCACCATCAGATAACTGGTCCGGTCGGTGCGTAATGGCAGCACGGAGCTTTTCCATGCGTCGTGCCCAGTCTCTATCTCAGCCTTCGTCGTTATTCGTCTCTCGCTCATGCCAAGTCGTACAACAAACCAGTTTCCGAAGCGACGCAAACCGCAAAGGAATGCCTGATGTCATGCGAACAGAAGCGGGATGCCTCCTTCCGCAGCCTCACGGCGGGGGGGCGGCGCGACCGGCAAATGTCACGAAATGGCTCGGAAATAAGGTTCGACAAGCGCAGTTAGTGGAACCTATCCAGTTTAAAGCCCGTCAGTTGAGAACGCGCTAGGCAACTGAAAAGTCGGCGTTGGTAAGAGACAGCCCCACCGCTACCTTGGCAAACAGCACCGAACCACCAGCGGCGTTGCCGTTGGAATCGTAGTATAGCTCCCCGGTGTCGGTCTCATAGATGATGTGGTCGTTGGCGTCCTGCGCTAGGCCCGTGGTGTTCGAACGGAAGTAGCCTGAGGCCAAAATGCCGGTATTCACCGTTGTGAATATGGCATCCGACAGCAGAAACCGGTCGTCGGCGACGTTGAAGTCGGCGATGGTGTCCACATTCGATGCGCCGAGTTTCGTGTTGAACACGAACGTGTCCTTGCCGCCGAGCCCGCGAAGCGTGTCATTGCCTTCGCGGCCTTCCAGGCGGTTATCGCCGGCATTGCCGATCAGCGTCTGCGCAAACTCGTTGCCGGTCAGATTGATGGCGGATGTGCCGCCCTGACTTGTTGTGTTCATGCGCTCGACGGAGGCACCGGCCGCGAGTCTAAAGCTCGCGCTGGCGGCGACCACATCGGTGCCCTCGCCGGCGGACTCGATCACCGAGTCGCCGACGTTGTCGACGTAGAACGTGTCATTGCCCGAGCCCCCCTCCATGCGGTCAGCGCCGAGACCTCCGTTCAGGATGTCGTTACCGGTCATGCCGCTGATCGTGTCGTCGTCGACACCAGCATAGACTGTGTCGTTGCCGCCGAAACAGGTAATTGGCCCGCTCACCCGACCGTTCACACCGTTGTAAACGTCGTTTCCGGAATCGAGATAGATTTCGCCAACAATCTCGCCTGTGTTGGTGATGATCGCCGTGGCGCCGCCGAATGTGGCAATGGAACGGAGTTGCCCGTAGATCAGGCCGCTGTTTTCGACGATGAGCGTCTGCGCGCCGCTGGCGCGGATGGCCTCGTCTTCGCTCATAATCGTGCCGGTATTGACGATTCGGCTTGTTCCGGCGTTGGCGTTGATTTCGATGCCGTCGTCACGTCCGAAGATCAGGCCGTCGTTGCGCACGGAGGAGTCCCGCGCATTGATCCGAATGCCGTCGACCCCGCCTATCGCAGCATAAACGCTGCCGGTTGAGGCAACCATCACTGTTTGGCCGCGATCGAGGTTCGCGTCATCGCCGAGCACGATGCCGGACAGTCCCCCGACGACCTCGCCGAAAATAGTCACGGTGTGGTTAGAACTGAATCCGCGAATTGTATCTTCGGTCGCAGATACTTCACGGACGCCGCCGACGAGTAGATAGCCGTCATATTGCGGATCCAATCGTATTCCGCTTCCGCCCGCAGTCCCATTTCTCACAAAAATCGGCATAGCGCCCTACTGATGCTTCAACAACCGCGCACTGACTTGGACTATGCATCGGCTCGTTGGCCTTTGCCACCCATGATCGTAGAAAACACCTAAAGCGCGGCGCGCCCACTTGTAGCACCGCCGCTTTCTATGCAGTCTACAAGAATGCAAGCGCAGGTGAGCTTTACGGCGCTGCGCCAGTCTCCGGTCTCGCCGAGTATCATTTCGCCAACCTCACGCCAGCGCCGCCGCCGTTCTCGGGTCTGAACTCTACAGAGCCAGACAACCTTAGTCTTTTGCAAGCCCGCGAGCTTTACGTCCGTTCAGCCATTCCTCAAATGCCTCATCCGGCGTCGGCGATGACCGATGCTCGGTTTTGGGATTGTGCATAAAGACAATTTCGCCTGTCGGGCACAATTTTACGTCGAGTCCATGTTCGGAGGCGGCACGAGCTGCATCCATAATCTCGACGCGAGTGAACTTGCGGGCTCGGCTCATATACGGCTCCCAAGAGTTATGACGCAGCATCACGCGAAGCCGTCGCACACGCAAGAGTCCCCCCTCAGAGGGGAAGCGCTTGACGTTTCGTGCGAACAGGCACCCCCCGTTGGCACGACAAATGCAAGGCTTGATCTGACCGGCCAACTGCCGGCGCCCGATGTTCCAAATCGGGAATGAAGGGTCGTCGGACATGGACGGGGTGGGTTATGACCCGGCGAACTTTCAACAGGTGGTGACCGGGCTCACCTCAACACTGGCGATATGTTGCCTGAGTTCGCCGAGTGATGGTGTGCAGTGAGCCCGGCCAACTCCTGCGCTATCTGAGTTTTCATCGCTTCGCTGTTTGCAAAGACATGTGTCCCCCGTCGTCGGGGGAGATGCTTGATTGTTCCTAAACGAAACAGGTCAAATTTTACCTGTTGCCGTGGCCGTCCGCAGCGCCGGAACCACCACCATTCTCCGGGGTGAACTCGATGCCGAGTGGCGCCCGTAGGTTGCTAGTTCAACCGTGCTCGTTTGACGCCTGGCCGGCCGCGCCGCTCTGGCCTCTCTGGGACGGGCGCCATCATTCCCTTGGCCGATAGGTCGGAATGGATCAGCTTTCCCAGATAACCCGCCACCGTTCGGTTATCGGCCTTCGCTGCATTTTCAAGGGCAATCTTCGTAGCGGTGGCCAAGCGAACACTAACAATCTCGGTCCTCTTCATCTCGTCACCTCCACAAGTGCTTTATAGTTTGGGCAGGCGATTTTTTGGTTAACGCCAATCGGGCGGCAGAGATGCAGTGCCGCACCCCGGGAAAGGAAGTACTTGACGAGTTTGTTAAAACTTGGGACGTTCTCGATGTTAGGCTTAGGTACGGAACGTCTAATATTCGCGCGGGTGATGAGACCTCCTCTATCACCTGCGCGTCTACTTCCTCAGCCTCACGCCAGCGCCTCCGCCGTTCTCCGGAATGAACTCGACGCCGGCGGCTTCCAGGGCAGCGCGGATGGCGGCAACTGTTTCGGCTCTTCCTCCGAGCTCGCCGTCTGTTGATTCAAGGCGCTTGATCGTCGGTTCCGAGATGCCGGATTTCTGAGCCAAGTCGCTTTGGGACCAAGCCAGCAGCGCTCGCGCGGCTTTCACCTGCCTGATTGATACTTTTAGTATTGACACTCCGCGCCACCAATGGTGTGATACTTTTCGTATCAATACCGAACCCGAAGGGGATTTTCAATGCCGAACACTGCTGTTCCGGCTGCGGGCGGAGCTTTGCCCACAGCCCAGCCTACCACCTTCCTCGCGGTCACGCCGACCATGCGGCTACGGATCGCCACGACGATCGAAAACCTGATGGCGCTGCTCGACGAGATCGACGGCGACGAGAACCTTGAGCCGTACCTTGCCACCTATGTGGGCAACGGCGACGACCGGGAAGGTGATCTTGACGTCCAGGAGGGCGACAACGATACCGACGCCGAAGACACCGGAGACGAGGAGCCGGACCTTGGCTTCAGCGGCATCGCCACCGGTTGGCGCAGGAGAGACGAAGGCGAGGAAGGTGACGGCTTCGTTGAGGGCGAAAATGACGAGGACATGGAGCCGAACGGGGATGCCGAGGACGAGCGGATAACGTCCAACTGCCCGGTAGCGGACTATTGCGAGATCGCCTTTCGCAAGCCGGACGGTATCATCGTGCGCGAGGTGGTGTCATGCTGACCCGTCGCAAACTGCTCGCCAGCACGCCCGCGCTCGCCGTGGCGGTGGCAACGCCTGCCGTCGCCGCCTGTTCTACGCCCGATGCGGACGCCGAGTTGATCCGGCTCGGCGTCGAGTTCGATCGCACTGCCAGAGAATATCTGGCAATCCAGCCCAAGCGGCATGCCGCCTACGAAATTTGGTCGAGTGAGTTGGTACGGCTGGGTATCGGGTTCGGCGGAAAGGACCGTCGCTACAACCGCCTGATGCGTTCAACAGGCTATGGGCCGTTGGCAGACCGGAGCAACAAGCTGACGAACGCGCTGATCGTCCTATTTGGTCAGATTGTTGCGCTACCGGCGACGACCATTCCCGGCGTTGCCGTGAAGGCGACCGCTGTTGCTTGGGATGCCGGAGACTATGGCTTCCCCGACGAAGACAACTCTAACGGCGACCCGGACTATCTGGGCTTTTGGGCCATCGTCCACGAGCTTCGCGCGCTCGCGGGCCTTCCCTCAATTGCCGAACTGGCGGTGCAATCATGCTGAGCCGCCGCGCCATGATTACGGGTATCGCCTTGACGGGGATGGCGGTGATCGGCGACGCGCGCGCCGCCATGACCGCAACCCTTCTCCCTTTCGAAAAGGAGGACCTTGCAGCCTATGTCATGCGTCGGCGGGCTGCGTTGCCGCCGATGGAGCGGGCATTCTTTGACCAGAACCTCTATGCCTATTTCGAGGGCCGGCCGCACGCCTTCGATCCTAACGCAGCGGACCCACGCAAGCACTATCGCCAGCAATACGAAGAGTGGGTTTCCGGCTTCACGCCCGAATGTGTCGAGTGGGTCAATGCCGGGAGCCCGCGCGAATGGGGTGGGCGCGACCTTTCCAAAATCCGCGTGTCGAGAAAACCACGCCGGAAGCTTGGGAAGGCGGTGCTGTCATGACGGCGGCACCGGAAAGCAAGCCCGATTTGGGCGATAGTCTCGACAAGCTGTACCAACTCCGCGACGAACTGCGTGTTGCCTGGATGGCGTTGCTGTCCGAGAGCGTCTTAGGCCGCGACCAGAACCTGAAATGCGTTGCCGAGTCCGTGAACGGCATTTGCAATCGGCTGCACGACACCCTCGCCGAAATGCAATGACCTGACAATCCGCCCGGCGGGGAAACTCGCCGGGCCTCAGATTACCTCCATTAATCGGATTTATCGGACCCAATTCCATGGACGATTTCAGCGCCGAAAACAGCTTCGATTTGACCGTCGCAACCACCACCGCACGGGCGGTTGCGCTCATCGACGATGATGTGCGCGAGGTGGCGCGGGCATCGAAAGCCAAGAACACGCTGCTCGCCTACTGTTCGAACTGGACCGCGTTTCAGGCGTGGTGCGTCGACCGAGGCGTGACCAGCCTACCGGCCGAACCCGAAACGGTGTCCGCCTATCTCGTGGCCCGCATGAAGGAAGGGCTTAAGGCTTCCAGCCTTGCCGTGGCCGTGGCGGCGATCCGGCACACTCACAAAGCCGCAGGACGGGCAACGCCGACCGAACACGAGGCGGTGACCATGGTCATGAAGGGCATCCGCCGCACGATCGGCACGGCGCCGGTGCAGAAGCAGCCTGCCACTGCCGAGCGGGTTTCAGCGATGCTGGCGCATTCGGCGCACACCATGCAAGGCAAGCGCGACCGCGCGCTGATCCTCCTGGGAATGGCTGGGGCGTTCCGCCGCTCCGAACTGGTTGCACTCGATGTCGAAGATCTAGCTTTCACCGACAAGGGGCTGGACGTGACCATCCGCTGGTCGAAGACAGACCAGGAAGGCCAAGGCTACACGGTCGCAATTCCGACCGGCGAAAGCCTGCGGCCCGTGGCAGCCGTGAGGGCATGGTTGGATGCGGCCGGCATCACCGAAGGACCGCTGTTCCGCCCGGTCAACAAGGGCAGCGCGGTTTCCGCCGAGCGCCTGACGGGCTGGGCCGTCGCCAAAGTCGTCAAGGGCTACGCGGGGCGCGCCGGGCTCGATGCCGGGGACTTTTCAGGTCACAGCCTGCGGGCGGGTTTCGTCACCAGTGCCGCCGAGCGTGGCGCCGATTTGAATAGGATCATGGACCAGACGCGACACGTCGACCCCCGCACGGTCCGGAAATACATCCGCCGGGCGGAGCGTTACCGGGATCATGCGGGCGCCGGGTTCCTGTGACAGCAGTAGAATGCGGGTATTCCCGAGCGGCACAGCCACTCAGATTATCGAGAAGTCCGCAGCAGTGATGCTTGCTGGGTTTCGAAATTGGTTGAACACGGCGGCGAACAATATCATGTCCGTTCCGCCGGAGCCGTCGGGATCGTAGTACAGTTTCCCGTTGTCGGAGTTGTATATTATACGGTCGCTGGCATCCAAAGGTGCCACGGCGATGTCCTTGAAGGCCGAGGCCGCGAGCCCACCAGTCCCAAGCGCCGTAAACACGGCACTGTCGAGTTGGATCTGATCGTCCCCCAAGCCGAAATCGTAAATGGCGTCGCGATTCGAACTGTCAAACGCTGAATCGAATAGGAACGTATCGGCTCCGTCGAGCCCATAGAGCTTATCGTTGCCGCCTCGGCCTACCAGGACATTATCACCGGCATTGCCTCTAATGATCTGTGCGAAATCGTTGCCGGTAAGGTCGATGCCGGCTGTGCTTGAAGCGGAACTGGTCCGTAAGTGTTCCACTTGCGCCGCCGCACCGAGAACATAGTCGACGCCTCTCGCCACGACGAGGTCGGTGCCTTCGCCGGCGTTGTCGACGATGACATCAGCGGCGCTGTCAACGAAATAGATGTCGTTACCCTGACCGCCGATCAGCGTATCGGTGCCGCCGTTGCCGTCCAGCAAATTGTCTCCGGCGTTTCCGTAAATCTTCTGTGCCAATTCATTGCCGGTGAGATTAATTTTGCTGGTACCAGCCATGTTAGTGGTTGTCAGCAATTCAACCTCTGCACCTGCTGTCAGAACATAGGAGACGGCAGCGCCGACGCGATCCGTTCCGCCACCAGCCGCCTCGACCACCTGCGTATCCGCGCTATAGATAGCGTAGATGTCATTGCCCGCTCCGCCCTCGAAAACATCGCCCGCACCGACGGAACGGAATGAGTCTGCCGCAGATGAGCCAAAGACCAGATCGGCAACCGAAGTGCCGACGAAGTTCGCAGCCGTGTTGAACAGCACAACGTTAAATTCGCGATCGAAAGACGCGCCGCCGATGTTGTCGTTGACGAAATAGCTCGCCATCGTGTTAGCGCCAGGCGTCAACGTCGCTACAAATTGCAAATCCATCGGCCGGTCAAAGGTTTGCTGGAAATAATCGCTATAGGCGCCGATCGACGCGCCGATCTCGCCATCCCACAAGAAGATACCTTCGTCGTCCTCGAAGCCGGTCAGGTCATAGTGGAACGTGGCTGTAAGTTGGTTGCCGCTGCGCACGAGCGAGAACTCGGCGGAAACGCCATCGACAAACTGGCTGACGATCATGAAACCCTCCCAAGGCCTACCTTTGTCTAACATCGGCAACTGTGCCAGACAACTGTCGCGGGAAAGAGACAACCCCGAGGCGTCGAAGAGGGTTCAGTAAGTGCGCTTAGCGGAGCCTATTTCACGCGCCTAAACGCCATCTTATCGCGCGGTCCTCACTTCAGACTGGCCACCAGCCTGTCAGCCGGCCGCTTACCGTTTTCGCTGGTGCAGGTGTGCCGGGCTGAAACCGGCGTTTGCAATGCATCGCGATCAAGATGCGCATCGTTCTGTTAACCACTCCCGCAAACTCTCGCTGGGCTTTAAACCGATGCATGCGGTAAATCGCGTGGAGGCCAGAGGGCATCCTAAGATGGAGACGTGCGTGGTTGGAAATCAAAGCCATCCATCAGGCGCGGCGCGGAACGCCGACGGACAACCGCATTCTCATTCGGATGTTCGGGAAAATGAGCGACTAGAAGCAATCGACCGCCTGGACCTGCTTGATGCACCCCGCAACCCTGCCTTTGAGTGCATTGTGCGGGTCATCAAGAATGTATTCGATGTGCCGATTGCCTTGGTTTCCGTTCTGGATGCCCACCGCCAGCTTTACATGGCCTGCCAAGGCCTCGGTGTTGACCAGACGGACCGACGCAACACCTTTTGCACCCATGCGATCCTGGCCTCGACGCCGACAATTGTGCCGGACGCAACGCAGGATCCACGTTTCGCCAACAATCCTCATGTTGTCGGAGAGCCTAATGTGCGCTTCTACGCCGGCGTCCCCCTGAGGACGAGCGACGGACATAACATCGGAACGGTATGCGCTATCGACACCAAGCCGCGGCCGTTCAGCGACCGCGACGTTGGCATTCTGCAAGACCTCGCGGACCTTGCGATAAGCCAGATTGAACTCCAGCAACTTGCGACCGTCGATGCGCTCACCGGCGCTCTGTCGAGACGGGCCTTCCGCACTAGTGGGGAACGCGCTCTCGCCTTGGCTCAACGGCACAAATACAATCTCAGCCTGATCACCTTCGACATCGATCACTTCAAGTCAGTCAACGACACGCATGGCCATGCCGCCGGCGATCAGGTGCTTGCTGGTGTTGTCGCGGCATGTTTGGCGAATCTCCGGCAATCCGATCTGTTTGGGCGAATTGGAGGGGAGGAATTCGCCCTGCTGCTGCCACATACCGATCGCCATGCGGCCGTCGATGTTGCCGAGAAATTGCGCAGCGTCATTGCCGGCCAGAGATTCGAGCTTGGAGGTGTGTCGAGACAAGTCACGGCGAGTTTTGGAGTATCGACGCTCGACATAGTGTCCCGGACGATCGACAGCCTTCTGGCCCACGCGGATTCAGCGCTGTACGAGGCGAAGGCCGATGGACGTAATCGAGTCGTTGCCTGGCGTAGCCGCCAGTCCCCAGAACGGCATGTGCGGCGACGTGTGCTGAAGGCCGGCCTTATTTACTTCAACGCACGGATGCCCACCATCGAATGCACTGTGCGCACCCTCGCTGAGGATGGAGCCGGTCTCGACCTCTCGAGTTCTTATGGGCTGCCCATCAAATTCCACCTTGCCATTCGATCTGACGGAATCGACGTGCCGTGCCGAATCGTGTCCCGGAACGAACGTCATGTCGAAGTGGAGTTTTGCTAAGTGGGCAAGCGCCATCCACAGGCTCGCCACTGAAGTCGAACTGCTGGTTGCATCCGATAAGGGGAATTAGCGGAGCCTATTTCTCTGCGCTGACAACGCATTAGCGCTACTCCAAATTTTTTTCAAAAAGCCTCTTGAAGGGTTTTGGGGCGATTTCTAACTCATTTTCGTCGAGGCTACGGCTCGACAAACCGGGCGTCGCAGGAGACGCTGCGACGCTGCTTGTAACCCATGTTGCTTTACGGAGGATATGGCTATGAGAAGCTCTGAATATGCACCCTTTTTCCGCTCGACCGTGGGGTTCGACCGTCTTTTTGACATGCTCGAAAACAGCGTGCGAACCGACTGGCCGCCCTACAACATCGAGAAGAAGAGCGAAAACGAGTACCGCATCACTATGGCGGTCGCCGGCTTCAGCCCAGATGAAGTTGAACTGACTCAGCACGGCCCCGAACTGACGGTGACCGGGCAGAAAAAGCCGGACGAGAGTGACCGGGAGGTTCTGCACCGTGGCTTGGCTATCGGTAACTTCAAACAGGCGTTCAAGCTCGCTGATCATGTGAAGGTTGCGACAGCCTCCCTGGACAACGGCCTTCTCACGATCGACCTCGCACGCGAAATCCCCGAGGAACTGAAGCCACGCCGCATCGCGATCACGTCGGCTGCGGGCGCCGCCTCGGTTGTCACTGGCAAGACCGAGCAGATCAGCCAGGACACCAAGCAGCCGCGCAAAGCGGCCTGACCCGGGCACGACCCACCCTTAACACTGCGGTCCGCCTCCCGGTGAAATCCGGGAGGCTACAGATTGCGGAGAATGGAGATGACCGACTTACAGAGTTTTCCTGACACCTATCGCCAGTCCGAACACCCGGAGCTCGCTCCGGACGTGTTCGGCCAGCCGGACGACGTTCCGAATAGCCGCCACTTAACTCGCGAGGAGAAGCGTGCAGTGCTGGCATCTTGGGCTTCCGATATGCGCGCCGTTCCCCACATCCCTTCGCTGCGTCAGCTTCCCGACGGTTCGATCGTTAAAGTCGATAACATCCTTCGCGCCCTCAAGGCGCTGGATGAGCGTGTCGACACGGAATCTGCGGGCGAGAGTCTCGTCCCGCTATGGCAGCGGTCGTTCAAGCGTCGCCGGACCTGGGACTTGAGGAAGTTCTCCCGGTATGGGCGCCGGTCCGATGACGATGACGATCCACCGCCTTGCCCGGCTGTTGCTGCCACGCGACCGAAAAGCGGCGGAGGCGCTGCGTTCGCCATTCCGGAGCCAGTTTCTGCTTAGAACCCGAGAGATACACGGGAGTTCGGCTCTATCGCCGGCGCACTCCCGCTTGTGATGCGTTAAACGCGGAGGAAGCAATGGGCGAAATCAATCGATTCTTCGATCGGCCCGTCTATTTGGCCGACGGACCGAACAGCGTATGCGAGATATCGGACGCAGCCGATGCGATCGAGTTCCTGGAGGAATGGCCGCCCGAACTGAGGGATACGGCGTCCGAGGTCGCGCTACGAGTGTGTCGTCGTGCACATGACGGGCTTATCCCCACCGCGGCGGCCCGCAACGCGATAGAGGGCTTCGCCAGGATGGCGGGCATCCTTGAGGACGAAGCGGTCACCGTAAGCGTGCCGGCCAGTTACGATAACAATGACGAGAACGACGGCAACTGCGTGCGTATTCCGTCATTCTCTGCGGTCTGAGAGGTGATTGCGATGCTCTTAAGGCCGGCAGGAAATCAGCCCGATCCCGACTTCGGGCGAAATGCCAGGATAGCGCTGGCCGCCATTATGTGGGGAGCGGTAATTGCAGGTGTAATCGCCGTACTGGCCGGCTTGGCGCACTGACGATAGCCGAACGAGCCTTCCTGTGCGCCGAGCGGCGGTAGCGCGGGACCGAAGAAGTAGGCACCCAGGCAAGCCGGTGGCCTGGGTGGACGCCGGCGAAAGCATAGCAAAACATAGCACGCCGCCTAATGCAGTTGCTCCAGCCCCTTGCGCCGCAGCGCTATGTCATGGGGCGTTCTAGCGCGACGGCGGTGGGCAAGCGGCTTTCAAGAGCTCCGGGTCAATCCTGATATCGCCATAGGTTGGCTGCAGCACCGGGTCCAACGTAAACTCTTCGTCCTCCGTCGTGTGAGGGATTGGCTGCTGCGGTGACGATGGCCGCGCATAGACTAGCACCGGATCAATGCGGTTCTTGATCCAGAAGGACGGCGGTATATGGACTCTGTGATCCTTAAAAATCTCCGGTAGATCGGAAGTCGCCTCAAAGCCCCAGATAGGGATCTGGTTCTCGTGTCCAATCTCTCGCAACTTAGCGGCGGCTAGAACGCGCTTTTCATCGCGGGTGGCATTTTTCGGCCACGTGTCCGACAAGTTCGAGATCACGATGTCCAACGCTTCCCGGATGGAAATCAACGAGCGTCCGGATCGATCCATAGCGGCGTGCAAGCGCGCCAGTTGCCGGCTGTCTGCTTCGCCCTTCGCCACCGCATCTCGCCAGAGAATGTAAGGCGATACAAAAAGCGCCCTGACAAGCCAAGCTGATGCCAGCGTAACCAAGAGCGCAGCCCATCCCGGCACATTTGAAGTGACCTCGTACCCAATCATTCCGGCTATGCCTGCCGCTGCCGGTGGACCGAGAACGGATATCGAGTCGGCCACGTCAAATGACGGTCGAAAAGACCGCTTGATGCAGCGCCACCAAAATGCCAGCCAGCCCATACGCGAGTCATATCAAAACCCGCTGGTTTCCGCCAAGGGTCTGTCAAAGGCAGCCGCGGTAGCGCGGGATCGACAAAGCAGACGCATTGTCCGGGCGCCAACCTAGAAACCCTGTAATTTCCTGTACTTTTCCGGGATTGCAGGGTCTTCGCTTTCGCCCTGGCAAAATCCCCGTAGGCACGTTCCCAACAGTTGCTCTCATTTCGCGACATCATGGAAACTGTCCCTTAACGCCAATCGCCTCTTCGTGAATTTTGTCTGAACGCTCGTTGCCGCTGGGAGTTGTGGTCGGCTGCAACGAAGAGATCGAGCTTTGACGAAATTGTCCGTGACCGCCGCGCTCTTCATCGCCCTTGCCACTGCCGGCATCCTAAGCGCTTGGGCTTTGGAACTCGCGGAGGATAGAGCCGCATTTGCTGCGGAATGGCAGATCAGACCATAGGCTGACGCCGGAACATCCTTCGCCGCCTGCCGTTTGACGAAAAACGGAGATCCGTCATGCCCGGCAATGTGAAAAACCTGCACAACGAAATAGTTCGCACGCCTGAGGCCGCCGGTACGCCGATCGAGAGGCCCGACAGCACCGGCAAGAATGAGGGCAAGGCGCCGGTACACCCCGACACGAGCGGCAAGGCTAAGCCTGGACCAGACACATCTCGAAGCACCGCAGGCAACCGCAATCCTGGCCCCCGGAAGGCAGGGAAGACGCCACGACCGACTGACGAGCCTGGAGCCTGAACAATGGGCAAGCTCAGAAGTGCTATCGCGGAACTGCTGCCGTCCTGGCTTCAACCGAAGCGTCCGACGACTGAGCCGAGCACCAGCACGCCGCAAGGTGGAAGTCGCCCGGCTGGTGGCACTGGCAACACCTCTGTGACGAACGGACCGTAGAGCCGGCAGTTGGAGAGCCCAACGATGAACTTTATTTCCGTGATGGCGATCACTGAAGCTATCGCCCGAGAACAGGCTGCTGCCCAGACAGGCTATGATCCCCACACAATTGGCCCGCTGGCCACCGTTATCGACCAAGGGACGAATAGTCGACAGAGGGCTTTCGTTTTTGAGACGGCGAACGATGTTGATAAACACCCACTGTTCGCCAAAGCCCTTTTGTCGGACGCGATCGGCGCGACGGTGATTGAAGCTGATGGCCCGGTTTTGGTCTTCGGGCCCGAGGTGACTGTGGGCGGATAACTCCGCAATGACGAATGCGGTGGTGGCTGCACCTACGCTGCCGCTTCGTCAGCCATCGTTTCGAACTATTCCTTTCCGTTCATTAGCGAGGGCTAATGCAGCCGCTCCAGCCCAACACCGTAAGTCCAGGTCGGTGGCGACCGTCAAAGTGATTTCGGCTCCGAAACGTTTGCCTACGTTTGCGCCAGTCGCGCTATTGCCTCAGTCGCCGCAACGCGGAACGGATGTCCGTCATCGCCACGCTAGGCCAGCGAATAGGTCCGTCTCATGGAACACATAGTCCAATGCGACGATTTCATTCTCTTCCATCATGCCGCATCTCCTGTGTGGCCCGAGTGGGATTGACGCACGATTTCGTTTCGAACAGCCCCCCAAAATTTTTCGAGATGTTCGTCCTGCTCAATTTCGCCGACGCCGAGCCGATAGAGCGCGGCGAGCAGCGCTTCAGTCACCTGTCGGCGATAGTATTCCGCCGCCCGGTCGGTGGGCTTCTCCAGCATCTTGGTCGCCACGTCGCGGATGCGGCCGACGCGCGCCGTCATGGGGAAGATGATCAGGTCAACTATTTGCGCCTCCGATTTTCCGGGACAGCCGCCGTTTCTCCTCGTGCGCCTTCAGGAGGATCGAGGATCGTTTCAGGGCATCAGAGATTTCGCCGATCGGCTGAAAGCCACGGTGAGCTTCACCATTGTGCGGCAGGCCGGACGCGCGTGCCGTTTGGGTTGGCTGCGCGCCGGCCTGCCCTTCACCGGTATCACCCCGAGATATAGAGGTAGGATCACTTTTAGCCCTATGGCCTGTAGGATCACTTTCAGCCCCAAGAAAGTGCTTTGAGCGGTTCACTTTCAGCCCCAATCCTTGGTTCACTTTGTGGGCCTGGAGTTTTGTTTTTTCCAGTGCTTCTCTGCGAGCCGCTGTAGCGGCGCGATCGGCATCTTCGATCGATGCGAACTTGCGCCAATCGTCAGTCGCTTCGGTCAACTTTGTCGGGCGGTACGTGAGCCTGTAGACGTTCGGGCGCCTCCAATCGGCGTTGCCGGCCCGGCCCCGTTCGGTCACCTCTACGAAACCGAGCGCCACCACTTCGCGAAGGGCCGGTGCAACAAGGCGCCGACTAATGCCGTACTCAGCAAACTGGTCGAACGTCGTCGGCAGCTTGCCGTTGTCGTTGCCGCCGTGGTGCGCGATTTCGACCTCCAGCCGGTCGAGAACCAGACGGGCCGACAGCGACAGCACGCGCCAGGCAGGGCTTTCCTTCATCTCGATCAACTGCCACGAGAACTGACCAGCAATCGTCGTGCGCTTGCCTTTGCGCGCGCGGCCGTTGTCTGCCATCAGGCACCGCCTTCCGCTTCGCGGCGCAGCGCCTTGATGACGAGGCGAACTGCTTCCGCATCGCGGAGCACGATGAAGTTGTCGTCCTCGTCGAAGCTGCGCGCTTCCTGGCGGATCACGATGCCGCCGGCACGGTTCCTGTAGACGGCGGTGGCCAGTTGCTCGCCGATGAGTACCGAGTCGTCGCTGTTCCAGTCGAATCTATCGGCGGTGTCTGGCGCCGTCTCATCGACTGTCCCAAGCGGTGCGGGGTCTCCCTCCGGCCGTGTAGCCGGAGGGATGATGTCTTGGAATAGGTGGGGGCTATCCATCACGTGGAACCCTCCGCCTTCAGTCGGCGATGCTCGGCCTTGTGGTGACCGCGACAAAGCCAGGTAACCTGGGCGGGTCGCGAATAGTCGCTGTGGTGAGCATCCACGATGGCGCCGCCAACATCATGGACAGCGCCACATCGTTCGCACGGACCGCGAATGATCAGACCCTTCTTGAGGGCGGACCGAAGCGCAGCCTGCGCCCAGACTTCCTGCGGATTTTTCTGGCGCCAACGAGCTTGGCGCGCATACTTGCCCGGCGAGGTTTCGGAGGTTTCATCCATTTGCGAAACCTCCCAAACCCGAGAGCTGGCAGACGAGGCGCGCTGTCTCGATACGCAGGCGGAAGCGGTTCGCCAACTTGACGGCGGCGTACTCCTTGCTTGCGATTTCGGTGGGGTTTTGGTAGTTTTGAGCCACCACAGCTTTCGAAACTACCGCGCCGTTCCCGATGCCAGTCGGGACGGCGCTTTCGTTATGGAGGCTCATATTACACCTCCGTAGGCAGGGATTCGACGTAGCGCTTCAATTCCTCGACGAGGATCAGAGTTCGCTTGCCCTGCTTACGAGGGATGACCTTGCCCTCACTGAAGAGTTTGTACAGGGAACTGCGGCCGATTCCGGTCATCTGAACGGCCTCAGGAATTGTCACTGAGATTTTCATGTCGTCCTTCCGTATTCACTGTTGAACACGTGGACGAAGCTAAACAGGCTTCAGCGTCAGAAAATCATATTCAATGTGTCACGATTTTTTATGAGATTTCCGCCGGCCTCGTTTTGCCGGCACGCCGTCGGCTTTGCGAGATTTGGAGATTCGGTTGAGAAGGTTACGCTTCGCCGCGATAAATCCCGCGCTTTCAATGTCGGAGCGGGTTTCGCGGAGGGACTCAGTCACCGCCTCCGCGTCCGATATCTGCTCAAGGGCCCTGCCGGTCCTATGCGCAATCAAGATCCTCGTTTGATCCACTGCTTCTCGGGCAGGGTCTGTCGAACACAATAGCCAATTTGTGGGTTTCTTTGGTCTGCCTGCTTGTCGTTTGCTGCTCCTGAGACACAGACCGGCCCGTGCAGCATATTCCAACACCTGTGACCGGCCGCCTGGTGAAGTGGCATCAATACCGAGCGTGCTCGCAAACTCGACCAACCTCTCTTCAAACTTGTCGGGGACAGAGAGGCTACCAAAAACTAGCGGGATCGAATTGATTGGGGTGGGAACTGGTGATGGCTTTACGCTCACCAGAGCGGAGGCCCATCGCGGGGGCCCAAAGGATACCGTTTTTTGACTGGTCATCGCGCACCTCGCGAACTGCACCATGAGGGACCGCAGGGAAACCGGGAGGTGCTCCCCGGCTTGTTGGCTGGCCGGCCTATCCCTGCGGAACTTTTATCTCGAACGCATCGGCAACACGTTGTCTGCCTTCCGAATCGGTTTCGGAGCGAGGTAGTCCGCCCAAGCCTGCATCAGCTTTCGCCGCTTCTCCAGTGCGTCCGAACGACGATAAGCGCGCTCGACCTCATCACCGACTTTGTGTGCAAGTGCGGCTTCGGCAACCTCGCGCGGAAAGCTGGTTTCGTCGCCGGCCCAATCCCGGAATGCTGAGCGAAAGCCATGAACAGAGATGTTTGTCAGTTTCATGCGGCGCAGCAACATCATCATCGCCATATTGGAGAGCGAGCGGCCGTGCTTGGCGTCCTCCGGGTTACCGGGACGAGGCTCTCCAGCGAAGATGTAATCCCCGCGCCGGACCTCATTGAGTTGCTTCAACAGGTCGGTGGCCGGGACGGAGAGCGCAACGACATGCGTCTCGCCGCCCTTCATCCTCTCGGCGGGTACGGTCCAGACCTTGCGATCGAAGTCGATCTCCGACCATCTGGCGCCGAGTGCTTCGCCCGAGCGTGCAACCGTCAGGATGGTGAATTCCAGCGCTCGTGCTGCCATCGCCGCCAGGGCTCGCAGGCGCACCATGAAGGCGGGGACATCTGCGTAGGCCATAGCCGGTTGCCGGCCGCGTTGGAGCTTTTGGCGCTTGGGTAGCAGGTTGCGGAGATTACCGCGCCACGCGGCCGGGTTCTCACCCTCTCGCCAGCCTTTGACCTTGGCGTATTCCAGCACACGTTCAAGCCGGCTGCGGAGGCGGGAAGCCGTTTCGCTCTTCACGGTCCAAACCGGCGACAGGACTTTCAGCACGTCATCTGTTGTAATCTGGGAAACGCGCATCGACCGCAAGGTGCCACAGTAGCTGTCCCCGAGCGTCTGTCGCCACTGATACTCATGCTTGTCGTTACGCCATTCGGCTTTGATCGACTCTATGAACTGGTCGGCGCATTCGCCGAAGGTCGGCTCAGCCTCCTTGGCCTTCTCGGCTATGGGGTCGCGGCCTTCTTCGACACCGACGCGGCAACTGGCAGCTTTGCTCCGCGCTTTCGCCAATGACACGGTGGGGTAAGAGCCTAGGCCCATCTCGCGGCGCTTGCCTGCCTTCACCCACATAAAGACCCAGGACTTGGAGAGCGTCGGGCTAACATTCAGGTATAGACCACCGCCATCGGCGTGCCTGCCCGGCTGCCTCTCAGCTTTCACCGCAACATCTGAGAGCTTGTGAAGAGACCGAGGAGCCATCCCCACTTCTTTCCCCATTTCGAAGTGGGGATGATAGCGGACACGGGTGGATAACTAAAGACAAATCGCAAGAGAAAATCCCGGTTTCCCGCCTTTTCCCGGACAATCCCGGCTAATCCCGGACAATGGTTCGGTGGAGCTTGGCTCCACCAAATTTCTCAAAGATAGCGAAATATCAGGTCCTTGAGAGGCATGGCGCTCGCAAGGGCTTTCGAGAGCTTCTTCGATTACCTTGCCGCACTCCGCGATGGGCGGATTGGCCGGACCACACCATGCAGGACGGCATCGCGGTCGTGCGAATTCGTCGGGAACCTCCCGCCGCCTTTTGGGTTCAGACTGCTGCGAGCTTGATTCCGCCAGCGTATCGCCTTGACCGAAAGCGACCTGCCGACCAATGCGAATTGCCCAGATTGCGCCTCTCCACGAACCCGTGCCGCCGCCCTTGTACGGCGGGACCGAACGAATCGTCTCCAGCCTAACCGAGGAATTGGTGGCGCGCGGCCATGAGGTGACGCTGTTCGCCAGCGGTGAATCCAGGACAAGTGCGAAGCTGGCCGCGGGTCGTGAACGGTCGCTGCGGCTTGATCCCGCACCGCTGAAGTCGGAGATCGCGGCGCATCTTTCGATGCTGGACGAAGTGCGGAGGCGCGCCGGCGAGTTCGACGTCCTGCATTTCCATCTGAGCCATTTCCAGCATTTCCCCTTCTTCGAGCACATTCGGGAAAAGACGGTGACGACGCCGCATGGCCGGCTCGACTATGTCGACCTGCCGGGAGCCTATCGGCGCTGGCCCGGCTTTCCGATGATCTCGATCTCGATGCGCCAGCGAAAGCCGCTGCCGGAAGCCAACTGGGTCGGCAACGTCTATCATGGCCTGCCTCTCGACCATTACCGCATGCCGGAGGCCAGGGAGCGCGGCGAAAAACCCTACCTCGCCTTCCTCGGCCGGCTGTCGCGCGACAAGCGGCCGGACCGCGCCATCGAGATCGCACGGCGGAGCGGGATGCAATTGCGGATCGCAGCGAAGATCGGCGCCGGCGACAGGGCCTACTTCCATGACGAGATCGAGCCGCTGATCGACGGCGAGAGGGTGGTCTATCTGGGTGAGGTTGGCGAGGAAGCCAAGGCTGAATTCCTGCACAGAGCAGCGGCGCTGCTTTTCCCCATCGACTGGCCTGAGCCGTTCGGGCTTGTCGTCATCGAGGCAATGGCGTTCGGCACACCGGTGATCGCCTGGCGCGAGGGTGCGATGCCGGAGATCGTCGATGAGGGCGTGACCGGCTTTGTCGTCGATTCCATCGACGCCGCCGTCGAGCGCGTGGGGCTGCTCGGCGATCTCGACCGAGCAAAGATCCGGCGGACCCTGGAGACCCGGTTCTCGGTGCCGCGCATGGTCGACGATTACGAGGCGATCTATGAAGCGAGGACGGCGGTGCCGGATACCCATCCGACGCTCCGCGCCGTTGCGGGAGACGCGGCATGAACGAGCATGCGCCGGGCATGCCGCCGGCTGCACCGTCCTTGGACGAGCGGCGTCTCGATCCGGCGGTGGCGCTGTCGTCGATCGACGAATCCGCGCCGCGCGAGCCGCATCGCCAGTTCGCGCTGAAACACGAGGACTGCTTCATCGTCTCCGACGCCTATGGCGACATACGCGGGACGGGTGACGGCCTGTTCCGCGATGACACCCGCGTGCTCTCGCATTTCCGGCTGCTTGTCGGCGATCGCACGCCGTCGCTGCTCGGCGCGTCGCTGTCGCAGGACAACATATTGTTCACCGCCAACCTCACCAATCTGCCGCTGAAGCTGACGGATGGTCCGGAACTGCGGCAAGGCGTCTTGCATATCGAGCGTACGCGCTTCCTGTGGCGGGAGCGCATGTATGAGCGGCTGGCATTGTCCAATTATTCGGGTCGGCCGGTGCGCATCCCGCTCAGCCTGGATGTCGATGTCGATTTCCGCGACATGTTCGAGGTGCGCGGCTCGACGCGCAGCCGGCGGGGACGCTCCTATGATGCCGAGGCGGTGCCGGACGCCATCACCTTCCGTTACGACGGGCTGGATGATTTGGTCCGGCATTCGGTCGTCACCTTCTCGCGCCAGCCGAATTCGCTGCTGCGCGGACGCGCGGAGTTCCTTGTTCCGGTGGCTCACCGGGCGCAGGAGGTGATCTACATCGAAGTCGGCGCGGAACATGAAGTCCCCGACCGAGAGCGCTTCAGGGCGGCGGCCGCCCGTGCCCGCTGGGCGATGCGGACCAAGCGGCGTCTGGGCGCCACGGTCCACAGTTCGGGGCGCGTCTTCAACGACTGGCTGACGCGCACGCGCGCCGACATAGCCTTGCTCACCACCGATCTCGCCACCGGCCCCTATCCCTATGCCGGCATACCCTGGTTCTCGACCGCCTTCGGACGCGACGGCGTCATTTCGGCCCTGCAGATGCTCTGGCTCAACCCCGGCCTGGCGCGGGGCGTGCTCGCCTTCCTCGCCAGCCATCAGGCGACCGAGACCTCGCCCTTCAGCGATTCAGAGCCTGGCAAGATCATGCACGAGACCCGCAAGGGCGAAATGGCGGTGCTGCGCGAATTGCCTTTCGCCCGCTATTACGGCGGCGTCGACACCACCCCGCTCTACATCTACCTCGCCGCGTCCTATGCGGAACGCACCGGCGACCTGGCCTTCGTCGACAGCATGTGGCCATCGCTTCGGGCCGCCGCCTGCTGGATCGAGGCGGCGTGCGCCCGCAATGCCGACGGTTTTCTCACCTACAAGCGGGCCGCCGAGTCCGGCCTGTCCAACCAGGGCTGGAAGGACAGCGCCGACGCGATTTTTCATGCCGATGGCCGTATCCCGCCCGGCCCGATCGCGCTGGTGGAGGTGCAGGGTTATGTGTTCGCCGCCTTCCAGGGGCTGGCGGGGCTTGCGACCCTGCGTGGCGAGGAGGAGCGCGCCGCTCATTGGCAGGGGCTGGCTGAAAAAATGCGCGCCGCGGTCGAGGACCGGTTCTGGATGGAGGAGCACGGGCATTATGCGCTGGCCATCGACGGCGACGGACTGCCTTGCCAGGTGAAGGCCTCGAATGCCGGCCATCTTCTCTACGTCGGCCTGCCGTCGCGCGAACGGGCATCGCGGCTTTCCGAGCAACTGCTGTCGGGCGCCCTCTATACGGGCTGGGGAATCCGCACACTCGCGGACACGGAACTGCCGTTCAATCCCATGTCCTACCACAACGGCTCGATCTGGCCGCATGACACGGCGATCTGCGCCTCGGGACTGGCGCGCTACGGCGACCGTGACAATGTCGTCAAGCTGATGAGCGGCACCTTCGAGGCGGCCGTCAATTTCAGCATGCGCCTGCCCGAACTGTTCTGCGGCTTCGCCCGCTCGCCGGGCGAGGCGCCGGTCGCCTATCCCGTCGCCTGCCTGCCACAGGCCTGGTCGGCGGGCTCGGCCTTCATGCTGCTGCAGGCCTGCCTCGGCCTCAAGGTCGACGGCTGGAAGGGCGAGATCGAGGTGACCAATCCGCGCCTGCCGATCGGCATCGACAATCTCGCGATCCGCCACATCCGGGTGGGGGACGCAAGTGTCGACCTGGTCTTCGAACGTGTCCGCGACCGCGTCGTCTGCTACCTCGACCGCCGCCACGAGGGCATGGCGCCGCTGATCGTGAGGAGTTGAGGTCGGGGTTCGGCCTGTCGTACCGCGTTCTGCCCCTACCATCTGTCAACGCTTGCAAACTATGATATGGCTTCGGACTGGAGTTCGGAATGACCCGCTATACCTTTCGCATCACGGAGTCCTTCACGCCGACGACCATCCCAATGGCCCGGCTCGCCGAATATATGGCCGAATACGCGAAGCTTCTTGGAGAATCCAAGGGTGTCCATTTTGATCGCATCGTCGATCAATCCGTAGGTGTTGTGGCAGTGGTCGAGGACCCATGCGCTGTGCGCGTGCAAATTCGACTCCACGCAGTGGAGCGTGGTGATGGACCCGACGATGCCGCGCGCGCCATGAAGCGCCTGGACGACATGCTTGCGGCCGACAATGCAGTTGGAGAACTGCTGCATGAGGGTGACAGGATCATTGCTTTCCCCGGTCGGAATCGAGCGGTGCGGCAGTTCTTCGGGCCGTTCACGCAGGTGGGAGCGATCGAAGGCGAAGTAATCAGGATCGGCGGGCAGGACGACACGATACACGTCCACCTCCGTGATGGCGATCACGTCCATACGGCTTGTGTGACGACGCACGAGATCGGACGGCAACTCGGTCACTATCTGCTCGGACCAATCGTCAGGGTGCTTGGGGAGGGACGATGGGTCCGCTATCCCGATGGGCAATGGGAACTGCGACAATTTCGAATACGCGGGTTCGAAGTTCTGGGGGACGACGACCTGCCGACGTTGGTGTCTCGCCTGCGTGCCGTGCCCGGCAACAAATGGGACGAGGTTTCGAATCCGGTGGAAACAGTGCTCGACGAACGTGGCGGCAATGTTCGGAGCCAGCCTCATTGACTGCCGCGATCGACACATCGCTGTTGCTCTACATTCTCAACGAAAAAACGCCTGCGCCACTTGATTCCGCATCCGGGAAGCCGGTTGAACGCTGCGCCGAACGCGTTAATAAGCTTATCGCCGACCTTGCAAAGAAAAAGGAAAAACTGGTCGTCCCGACACCCGTTCTCGCCGAGGCGCTCGTGCGGGCCGGGGCATCCGCCCCAGACTATCTGACAATGTTGGAAACGAATCGTTCGATCCGGCTTGTCGACTTCAATGCCTTGGCAGCCGTCGAGGCGTCCGTGATGATCGCGGAAGTCTTCGGATCGGAGGAGAAACCGGTAGGCGGCGATGCCCGCGTGAAGATGAAGTTCGACATCATGATTGCCGCCATCGCTAAGGTGAACGGGGCCAAGGTGGTTTACTCGGATGATCCTGGTCTCACGAAACTAGGCAAGAGGTACGGCTTCGAAGTGATTGGCATTGCCCAATTGCCAGTGCCCATCAGCGAGACCCTTGACCTATTTGCAGGCATTGATAGCAACCCTGCCCAGCAGGAACCTGACGAATAGACACTGGCTCAACCTGCCAGCAGAAGTTTGATCGGCCCGTTCGTGGTGATGTGCTCGCCGTCCAGCGGCAAACTGGGTCACGATGATGGCTCCCCATTATCGATTGGTGGCTCTGCATTCGGTTCCGGCACCATGGAAGTAACGAAAAAGGTGGGAACATATTGCGCTGCGAAAAGTTATCCGTCCGCCGCCTGCCGAAAGATCGGTGCCGGCAGCGTCCCGCTGAAGGCGTTGTCTGGCGCTGATTGGCACCAAAAAGTGGCGATCAACGACTAGAACAAAGAGACGATGACGCCAGACAGTCTGTTTCCTGCCGCCCTCCACTGGACCATCCTTGCCTCAAGTCTGATCGTATCGCTGGTCGCGCTGGCCTGCTTGGTCGTGCTGTTGAAACGCGGCGCGCCAGTTCGCACCTTCGCCGCGTCCATGCCCGATGCTGCGCCGATTCTGCGCGAAGGCGACAAGAACGGACGTTCGCCGGACGAAGCTTTCATGCAGTGGTCACCCGATATGCTGCGGCAGATTCTGGCGAGCGAGCTGCCGAATACAGAACTGATCGTGGTGTCGAACCGCGAGCCCTATGTGCACGAACATGGCGCGGACGGCATCGAGCTGAAGGTGCCTGCAAGCGGTCTCGTCTCGGCGCTGGAGCCGATCACCCGCACTTGCGCCGGCACCTGGATCGCGCATGGCGGGGGCTCGGCCGACCGCGAGACCGCCGATCGCAACGATCATCTGATGGTGCCGCCCGACGCGCCCGCCTATACGCTGCGGCGGGTGTGGCTGAGCGAGGAGGAATACAAGGGTTATTACCTCGGCTTCGCCAATGAGGGTTTATGGCCGCTCTGCCACATCGCCTTCACCCGTCCGGTTTTCCGGGCGGCGGACTGGGAATGCTACCAGGCGGTGAACAGGAAGTTCGCCGATGCGGTGGTCCAGGAAGCAAAAACCAAGCGTCCGATCGTCCTCGTCCAGGACTACCACTTCGCCCTGCTGCCGCGGCTGATCCGCGAGCGGTTGCCGGAAGCGATCATCATAACCTTCTGGCATATTCCATGGCCGAATTCCGAGGTTTTCAGTGTCTGCCCCTGGCGCGAGCAAATCCTCGACGGACTGCTCGGCAGCTCGATCCTCGGCTTCCATATCCAGCTTCATTGCAACAATTTCGTCGAAAGCGTCGACCGTTTCCTCGAATCGCGCGTCGATCGGGAGGGCGCGGCCATCTCCTACGGCGGCCAGACGACCCTGGTGCATTCCTATCCGATCTCCATCGAATGGCCGGAGGAGAGGGTGCGCTCGGAGACCGTTGCGGAGGCGCGAAAGCGTATCTTCGAGCGTTACGATCTTTCCCCGGACGTGAAGCTCGCCGTCGGGGTGGAGCGCCTCGACTATACCAAGGGCATTCTCGACCGCTTCCATGCGCTGGACGAATTCTTCCACCAGCACTCGGACTGGATCGGCCGGCTGGTCTTCCTTCAGATCGCAGCACCCAGCCGCGGCACGCTGCCTGCCTATCAGATGCTCTATCAGGAATGCATGGACCTCGTCGCCGAGATCAACGAGCGTTACGGCAGCGACGGCTATAAGCCCATCGTGCTGATCCCTGAGCATCACGACCAGGACGAACTGGCCGACCTTTTCCGCGCGGCGGATGTGTGCGTCGTCTCGAGCCTGCATGACGGCATGAACCTCGTCGCCAAGGAGTTCGTGGCGGCGCGCGACGACGAGGCCGGCGTTCTGGTTCTCAGCGCATTCGCCGGCGCATCGCGGGAGTTGCTGGAGGCGCTGATCGTCAATCCGTTCGACGCCAGCGGCATGGGCGAGGTGTTCTTCCAGGCGCTCACCATGCCGCTCGAAGAGCAGGCGATGCGCATGCGCCGGCTGCGCGAGGTGGTGCGTAGCAACAATGTTTATCGCTGGGCCGGCAGCATGCTGATGGATGCGGCGCGGCTGCGGCAACGGGAACAGTTTCGCGACCTCGGAACGCCTTCCGCTCCGCGAGTCGCCCGACCGACCGAGGACAATGTCGTGAGGCTCAGCGCATGAGCGCCGCGATGACGCCTCCCATGCCCGACAGCCCGTTCGCGCTGTTCCTGGACATCGACGGAACCTTGATCGAGCACCAGGCGCATCCGGAAGGCATCGCGGTGGACGATGCGCTGCGCACCCTGCTGGTGTCTGCCGGGGACGCAGCGGGTGGCGCGCTGGCCTTCGTGACGGGGCGGTCGGTGGCGATGGTCGACCGCATTTTTTCGCCGATGGCGATCCCGACCGCCGGACTCTACGGGCTGGAGCATCGGCTTCAGGCTGGCGGCGAGATCGAGGCGGCCGACGAGCCGGCGGATGTCGCAGCCGTCGCCGAGGCGATGCAGCGCGAGTTCGAGCACGTGGACGGCGTCTATTTCGAGAGGAAAGGGCCGGTGCTTGCCGTCCATACACGCGCTGCGCCGCAGGCTTTCGATGCGGTGAAGGCGTCCGCCGAGGCGGCGCTGGCGCGGCTGCCTGTGGGCTACCGTATCGTCGCGGGCAATGCCGGACTGGAGTTCCTGCCTACAGGCGCGCTGAAGAGCGCGGCGATCGGCCGCTTGCTCGAGATCGAGCCGTTCAGGGGGCGCTTGCCGGTGTTCATCGGCGACGACGTCCCAGACGAGAGCGGATTTGCCTTCGTCAATGAGGCAGGCGGCGTGTCGATCCGTGTCAGGCCGCACGGCGAGACCGATGCCCGCTATGCGCTGCCCGACGTCGCCGCGGTGCGCGAATGGCTCGCGCGCGTCAGCCTATGCAGCCATCGCAACCGTCCGTTCGAGGCTGCGCCGGCAGCGGGCGATTGACCGCTTGCCGGATGGACGGTGGCCGGATTCAACGAAGATGCAGGACACCGTTGGCCGGCCGGCCAGGCTTTTTTCCTGGTCGGCAGAAGGCGTATCGCTAGGATGACCGTCCAAAACCTCGGATACGAATGTATCTTGCCTTGGTTCAAGTGCGGCTGACAGTGCTTTCGTCCTCGTGGCGCGCCTGTTTCGCTTTTTCCTTCATCGAATCAAGCGAATCTCATATGCATCGCATATGATTCGTCATCGTCGGGCTGGCCGAGGCAGCGCTGATACTGTTCCGAGCATCAGGTTCTTCGCGAGCGCCGGTGCGGCGGCAATATTTATGGTCGGCCTTGCGGCTTGTTCGCAAGGCGCTTCGGTCCACACCTCTTCCGTTCAGCACAGCGTTCCGGTGGAAACGGCCTATGTCCTTCCGCCTCCCGGCAGCCTGTCGATCATCCATGTGCTGGAACGCGGATACTCCAACGGCATCGAACAGGAGATTTCGCTGGCGACGGATTCGTCGGTCGTCGGCCAGAACTATTTCCGGGTGAGGCTTCTCGGAACGCTCGACCCCAAGGACGCCGGCAATGGATCGCTCTCGTCCCGATCGCTTGCCATGATGAACATCGGGTCGGAGATGCGGTCGGCGTTTCGTGGAGTGCGGATGTCGAAGTCACCCTATTTCGTCCAGAACCGCTACGGTCCGTTTGGATACGCGGTCGGCCGGTCGGGTGGCGATCTCTGCATATACGGGTGGCAGAATCTGAGATCCCGCCCCGCGCTGATCGGGGGCAAGGGTTCCATCGATGTCAGGCTGCGGTTGTGCAGAACCGGCGCGACGGAACGCGAACTGCTCGCCATGATGTACGGCTATACGGTGAACGCCTACCTCAACGATTCCAACTGGAATCCCTACGGCAGTCCTCCGCCCGTTCCGGAAACGCTGGGTGCGGCGGGTCCGGACGTCTATCCCGTCGGCAACGACCAGTTCCAGACGGTGATCCCTGAGCGCGCGGCCGCTCCGCGACCTGCACGGCGTATCCAACGACAGGAGCAGCCTGCCGCGCCCCCGGTCGTCGAAGAGCCGCCGATCGGTCCAGCGGTGCCACCGCCGCCTGTTTTGGACGCGCCTGGGGTGCCTGCTCCGGCTGTTCCGCCGCCCGTTCAATAACCTCGTTCATTCCACAAACCTTGCAGGCATGCCGGCGTTTTGCTGCGCGGTAACACTTCGTTAACCGAGGGTTACCTTTAGTTGCAGGAAGCGCGACTGAGCGACGATTCGAATCGTTCCTTCGACGCGAAGACCGTCGACTGCGAGGGGCAGCAGACAGCAACAGGTCGGAAGAGTCAGGACTTCCGGCTGTTCGACTTCGATATGGGATCGAGGAATGCGAAAGCTGGCTGTTATCCTATTGTGGGCTGTCGCCGCGTTCGGCGTGCTGGCGCTCATAACGCTGCCGATCAGCCTCAGCACGCAACTCGTCGCCAGTTTTTCCGTCGTCGTCCTGATGATGGTCCTGAAGATGGTGCGGCCGGAGGGCATCTTCCGGCTGATCGCGCTGTCTTTCGGCACCGCGATCGTCATGCGCTACGTCTATTGGCGCACCACAAGCACCTTGCCGCCGATCAACCAGCCGGAGGATTTCATCCCCGGCTTCCTGCTCTACTGCGCTGAGATGTACAGCGTCATGATGCTGGCGCTCAGCCTGTTCGTCGTGGCGGCGCCGCTGCCGCCGCGCCCGTCGCGCGCGTCGCGCTTCGGCGAGATGAACTATATCCCGACGGTCGACGTCTTCATCCCGACCTATAACGAGGATGCCGAACTGCTCGCCAACACGATGGCGGCGGCCAAGGCCCTGGACTATCCCGCGGCCAAGCTGAATGTCTGGCTGCTCGACGACGGCGGCACAGTGCAGAAGCGCAATGCCGCGAATGTCGGCAGCGCCCGCGCCGCCGAGTTGCGCCACACCGAACTCAAGGCGTTGTGCCGCGAACTGGACGTCCACTATCTCACGCGCGAACGGAACGAACACGCGAAGGCCGGCAATCTCAACAACGGTCTTGCCCACTCCAGCGGCGAGTTGATCGTCGTGTTCGACGCCGACCACGCTCCTGCCCGGGACTTCCTCAAGGAGACGGTCGAGTATTTCGGCGAGGATCCGAAGCTCTTCCTGGTGCAGACGCCGCACTTTTTCCTCAACCCGGATCCGCTGGAGCGCAACCTCCGGACCTTCGAGAAGATGCCGTCCGAGAACGAGATGTTCTATGGCGTCATCCAGCGCGGGCTGGACAAATGGAATGCGGCGTTCTTCTGCGGCTCCGCCGCCGTGCTCAGCCGCAAGGCGCTGGATGCCTCGGGCGGCTTCAGCGGCGTCAGCATCACCGAAGACTGCGAGACGGCCGTGGCGCTGCACGCCCAGGGCTGGAACAGCATCTATGTCGACAAGCCGCTGATCGCAGGCCTGCAGCCGGCGACCTTCGCCAGCTTCATCGGCCAGCGCAGCCGCTGGGCGCAAGGCATGATGCAGATCCTGCGTTTCCGCTTCCCGCTGCTGAAGCGCGGGCTCAGCCTGCCGCAGCGGCTCTGCTACATGTCGTCGACGCTGTTCTGGCTGTTCCCGTTCCCGCGCGCCATCTTCCTCGTCGCGCCGTTGTGCTACCTCTTCCTCGACCTTGAGATATTCACGGCATCCGGCGGCGAATTCCTCGCCTACACGCTGAGCTACATGCTCGTGAACCTGATGATGCAGAACTATCTCTACGGCGCGTTCCGCTGGCCGTGGATTTCCGAGCTCTACGAATATGTGCAGACCGTCCACCTGCTGCCGGCTGTGGTGTCCGTGATCCTCCATCCGAGCAAGCCGACCTTCAAGGTGACGGCAAAGGACGAATCGATCTCCTACAGCCGTCTTTCCGAGATCGCGACGCCGTTCTTCGTCATCTTCGGTATCCTGGTCGTGGCCGTCGGCGTCACCGCCTTGAAAGCCTACTATCAGCCTTACAAGGTCGACGTCACGCTGGTGGTGGGCGGCTGGAACCTGCTCAATCTCGTGCTGGCCGGCGCCGCGCTGGGCGTCGTGTCGGAGCGTGGGCAGCGGGCCGCGACGCGCCGCGTCAAGGTCAGCCGCCGCTGCGAGTTCAAGATCGGCCGCTCGTGGATGCCGGCGACCATCGAGGACGTGTCGGTCCACGGAGTGCGGCTCCAAGTCTATGGACAACCGGCCACGCCGCCGATGGACGAGATCCTGACGGTGAGGTTCAAGACCCACTTCGATGGCAAGACCCATGAACTGCCGCTGACGATCCGCAATCGGGAAGGTGGCGGCGAGGCGACGTTCTTCGGCTGCCGCTACCAGCCGTCGACGACCATTCATCATCGCCTCATCGCCGATCTGATGTTCGCGAACTCGAACCAGTGGACGGAGTTCCAGCTGTCGCGCCGGGGCAATCCGGGGCTGTTGCGCGGAACCGTCTGGTTCTTCAGCCTGGCGTTCTTCCAGACCTATCGCGGGCTCGTCTACCTGTCGCGCAGCCTCTTCATGAATCGGCCGGCGCCGGCTCCCGTACCGGTCGCCCCTCCGCCGGCACCCGCCGCGGCGCGCAAGCCCGCTGCCGCGAAAGGCGCGGCGGCTTCGAAAGCCGCGGCGGCAAGCGCCGCCCCCGCCGGAGCAAAACCATGATACGCTCCGCCACCTGCCTGCTGCTCGGCTCGCTCCTCGCAACCGAAGCTTTCGCGCAAGCCGCTCCCTTCGACATGTCGCGGGAGCGCGAGGCCTATCCGCTGTCGCCCGGCGCCGCGGTCCAGACATCCCCTGCGGGCGCGCCAACAACGACACCCATGCAGCCGGCGCCGCCCGCCGCCACGCCGATTCCTCCGGCCCCATCCACTCCTCAGCAGACCGCGCCGACGCAGGCGGCCACGCCGGCCAGTGCGGATGGGATCAGCGTTGCGGCAACCCCTACGCCATCGGCTATGTCAGGTGGCGCGGAAACCCGCCGCTATCTCATTCCCTTCCGCGAGTTCATCCTCGAGGGCGAGACGCAGAGGCGCTCGTGGTCTGTGTTCCTCACGGCGGAGGAGGCCGCTTCCGCCCGCCAGATCCACTCCGCCTACCAGAACGCGGTCGTCGTCGCCCCGGAGCTTTCCAAGTTTCGCCTGCTGATCAACGACGTGGCGGTGTTCGACATGCCGGTCCAGTCCTCCGACCGGGTCGCGGATATTGTCGCGACCCTTCCCGCGGGGTTGCTGAGATCGGGCGCGAACACGATCGTCGTGGAATCGGTGATGCGCCACCGGACCGACTGCACCATACAGTCCACCTATGAACTCTGGACCGAAGTCGATCCCGGCCGCACCTTCCTGACGTTCGATCCCGCGACCTCGGTCAGCAAGCGGCGCGTCGACGATATCCAGGCCACCGGCGTCGACCAGAACGGCAAGACCCGCTTCGCCATCATCGCGCCCGGCCTGGATTCCACTGTCGCCAACGTGCCGATTGTCCGTCTGGCGGAAGGGCTGGCTTTGTCCGCCAACATGCCGAACCTCGATATCAGCGTCTATCGGACCGCCCAGCAGCCGGTTGGGGCCGGAGGCCTGACGGTCGTGGTCGGCACCGCCCAGGAACTCGCCGGCGTGCTCGACAAGGTGCCGGACGCCGTATCGACGTCGGCCTTCGTCGGCTTCGTCGATGACGCCGCCACCGGGCCGTCCACGCTGGTCGTCGGTGGACCGACCTGGACGGTGATCGAATCGGCCGTCGAAAGCATCGTCAATCCGGTCGACCGGCCGGCAACCAGCCTGCGCGCGGTCATCTCGACAAAGAACTGGCGCCTGCCCGACGCACCGCTCTACCGCGAAGGCGCCTCCGCGAGCTTTGCCGATCTCGGCGTACCCACGCAGGAGTTCGCAGGGCGGCGGCTGCGCACCGAATTCGCGTTCGGCATCCCTTCGGATTTCTATGCCAATGACTACGGCGAGGCGACGCTGCTTCTGGACGCCGCCTTCTCGCCGGAAGTCCTGCCGGGAAGCCACATCGACGTCTATGTCAACGGCAACATCGCCTCCACGCTGCCCATAACGCAGTCGGGCGGTGGTATCCTGCGACAGCTCCCGATCAGCGTCACCATGCGCCATCTCAAGCCGGGCGCCAATCTGGTGCGGATCGAGGCGATCCTGATGACCGAGAGCGATGCGATCTGCACGCCCGGAACGACGGCCTCCACCAATCCGCGTTTCGTCATCTTCGAGACCTCCCGCCTCGAAGTGCCGAATTTTGCCCGTATTGCGCGCAGCCCCGACCTGGCGGCGCTTGCCGGAACGGGGTTCCCCTACAATCGCGCGACCGAACCCGTCCCGTTGATCGTGGAACGCAACGAGCCGGGGGCTCTCTCGGCGGCGGCGGCGATGCTCGCGCGCATGTCGGTGGCGGCCGGGCGCGCCTTGCGCGTCGACGGCAGTCTTTCTCCTGCGATGGTGACAGGCAGAAACGCCATATTCGTCAGTTCCATCGCCAATACGCCTGCGGAGATTCTTCGCCATTTCGGCATATCGCCGAACAGCCAGTCCGAGTGGGCGCAAACCAGCCGGCCGGCCGCCGAGACGGCGCCGGCGGCAGATACCACCGCGACGTTTGATCGTTGGCGGCAACAGCTTTCGGGAAGCGGCTGGCGCGGCAGGGTCAGTTCGCTCGAAGATTGGCTGGCGCGTAATTTCGACTTCACGATCGGATCTCTCATCAAGACCTCCGATCCGACCGATTACATGCCGAAGCAGGGCGCCTCGATCATGGTCGCGCAGCAGGAGAGCATCGGCGTGGGTGGAACCTGGACCCTGGTCACGGCGCCTTCGGCCCAGCAGCTTGACAGCGGCATGCAGGCGCTCGGCAAATTCGACAACTGGAACAAAATCGGCGGGCATATCACGACAATCGACGGTCAGTCCGACGGCATAACCGTCGTGCCGGTGGCAACCTTCCGTTTCATTCCCACCCAGCCCGCATCGATCGCCAACTATCGGCTGATCGCCGCGAACTGGCTTTCCTCCAATGTGCTGGCCTTCGCCGGATGGCTGGTCGGGCTCTGCACTTTCCTCGGCCTCGTGACCGCCGGCCTGCTGTCGATCCTCGGGCGGCGGGCATGAAGTGGCTGCTTGTCCTTGCGGTAATGTCGACGCTGCTGAGCGGCCCTGGTCCGGTGGCCGCCCAGCCGTCCGCGTCACGTCCCTCCGTTCAGGCCGCCGACTGGGATGCTTACAAGCAGAAGTTCCTGGAGAGCACGGGGCGGATAATCGATGACGCAAACGGCAATATCAGCCATTCCGAGGGGCAGGGCTACGGGCTGCTGCTTGCGGTCCTGGCTGGCAGCCGGCCCGATTTCGATCTCATCTGGTCGTTCACGCGAGACGAATTGCTGTTGCGCAATGACGGGCTTGCGGCATGGAAATGGGATCCGTCGACCGCGCCGCATGTGACCGATCCCAACAACGCTACCGACGGCGACCTGCTGATCGCGTATTCGCTGGCGCTCGCCGCGCAGGAATGGCAGGCACCCGAACTGGCTGCGACAGCGGCCCATATGGCCGACACCATCGCGCGGACCGGCGTCGTAGAAAACCAGGACCGGCTGATCATCCTGCCCGCCGGAACCGGTTTCACTGCCGAGGACCGGCCCGATGGCCCGGTCGTCAATCCGTCCTACTGGATATACGAGACTTTTCCGGTGCTTGCCGCGCTCGCCCCCAACCCCGTGTGGAACGGGCTCCGCGAAGACGGCCTGGCCATCTTGAAGCAGGCTTCGAGCGGGCCGAGAGCCCTGCCGCCGGACTGGGTGTCGCTGCGGACGATGCCGAAGCCGGCAAAAGGTTTTGAGCCGGAATTCGGCTACAATGCCGTACGCATACCCCTCTACCTGGTTCGCGCTGGCATCCGCGACCGTGAGTTGCTCGACCGCCTGGCGACCGGAATGTCGGTGGAAGGTGCTGTAGCGACCTTCGATGTCGAGACCGGCGAACCGCGTGACAAGCTGACGGACCCAGGCTACCGGATCATCCCGGCGCTGGTCGACTGCGTGCTGGACAAGAAGCCGGTACCGGCGGATCTCAGGATATTCACGCCGACCGTCTATTATCCCTCGACGCTTCAGCTCCTCGCTTTGTCCTATCTTGCCGAGCATCCGGAGGAATGCCCATGAAGATGGCTTCCATCGTCTGGCTGGCGGCGGGTGCCGCGGTGGTGGGTTATTTCGGCCTGCGGGACAACAGTTCCGTCGAGGGTCTTTTCGACACCCGCAATCGCAGCGAAACACCTCGACTATCCGATCTCGGCCCCCAGAGCACTCCTCCAGCCGGCATTGCGACCACGCGGGCGGCGGCTGATGCGGTCGCGCCCCGGGCCCCGGCCCCGGCCCCTCCGGCCGGGCCGGCAGCCGCGCAGGCGCCGGTCGTGCCGGCCCGTGCCGACATGCCTTCGACGCAGGTTCCGTCTGTCGATGAAACGGCGCTTCGCTATTTTGCGCGGCGAGGCGACAGCAAGCGGCTTGAAGCCGAGATCGCACGGCTGCGCACGCTTTATCCCGACTGGACGCCGCCTTCCGATCCCTCCGCCGTCCTGCCGCAAGGCGACGTGAAGCTCGACGACATGTGGCAGCTCTATTCGGAAAACCGCTATGCGGAAGTCCGCAAGGCCATCGCCGATCGCATGGCCGCCGAGCCGGCCTGGCAGCCGCCGAGAGACCTGCTCGACCGCTTGAACATCGCCGAGTCGCGAGACCGGCTGGTCAACGCTTCCAACCTGAAGCAGTCCGACATGGTGATCCGGGTCGCCGCAAACACGCCGAGCCTCCTCACCTGCAGCGAGGTCGACGTCTTGTGGCGGGTGGCGGAGGCATTTGCGACGACAAACCGCGCCGGACGCGCCAAGGACGCCTATCTCTACATCCTCAAGAACTGCGCGGACCAGGCCGAACGTGTCGCTACGGTGGAAAAAGCGATCCCGCTGCTGCCGCGCGAGGCGGTCGAGGAGCTTCTGGCCACCGAACGGATCGGCCCCGACGGAAAGGGCGAGTTCGACAAGGCTCGCGTCGATCTCGCCCGTCGCAGCGTCGGGGCCGCTGGCCAGGACCCGAAAGTGACGGTGCCGGCGGGCGATGTGAGCGCCCTCGAGACTGTAGCCGACAAGGACGGGCTGCCCACGGATTCGACACTTCTCGGCTGGTATTATCTCGGCCGCGACAACCCGGCCCACGCCGAGAAATGGTTTCGCAAGGCGCGCGGCGTGAAGGACACCGCCGAGGTTTCGCAGGGCCTGGCGCTGGCGCTGGTCGGTCTCGGGCGACATGCCGACGCCGAGGATATCCTGTTCCCCTGGAACGACAGCAGCGACGAGGCCCGCAAGGTCTATCTCGCCGCGGTTGCTAATATGCTCGCCGGCGATCCCCCGGCGATGATCGATCCCGCCATTCTCCAGCGCATGGCGCCGGTCGTCGGCAAGGCACGGGATGCGGCGGCGGCGCAGCAGTTCGGGTGGTATGCCCGCGCCCTCAACCAGCACGCCACCGCAGGCCAGTGGTTCGCGGCGGCACTCGGATGGAAACCGGACGACGAGCCGTCGGCCTATGGCCTCGCCTTGACCCGCCTGCAGCTGCGCGACAATGCAGGCGTTGCCGAGCTCCAGCGCCTGTGGGCCGGGCGTTCCGAGCGAATCGCCATACTTGGGGAAACCCGCCGCGACCGGAAGCGGCAAGGTGCGCTGCCGGCGCCGCCTGTCGAAGCGGCGACCGCGGCGCCCATTTCAGCGGAGGGCGGCGCCCCCGTCGAGACGACGGAAGCGCCAGCAACCGTCATCGAGGCAATCGAGCGCGTCCAGCCGGCCAGGCAAGCCGCGTCCGGATCGGGCAAGGGCGCCCGCCTGCCGCAGGACCGGTCCTGCAAGTCGACACAGGCCTATTCCAATCTCGGCGGAGCGGCATCGCTTGCGCGGGGATGGTGCCTGATGGAGCTCAACCGGCCGCTCGAGGCCGCCAAGGCCTTCGAAAACGCGATCGAGAGAGGCAATGCGGCCGTCCAGAAGGAGGCGGCCTACGGGCAGAGCCTCGCCTATCTGCGCAAGGGCATGGCGAACGAAGCTGCCGTGGCGGCCACCAAGGCACCCCTGGACCGCCAAAGGGCGGTTCAGCTCGACGAGGCCCTTCTCAGCCGGCGCGCGTCGGATTTCTTCGACGCGGGCCGCTTCGCCGAGGCGATCCTGGCGCTCGACCAGCGCGCCCGCATCGCGCCGGAGCGGATCGATTTGATGGCCGTGAGGGGCTACGCCTATCTCGGCCTCAAGCGCAAGCAGGACGCACGCCGCGTCTTCCGGGCGATAGCGGCCACCGGCGACCGCGAGGGACTGCGCGGCCTTCAGGCCGTCGATCCGCCGAAGGACAACGAATAGCCGGAAAGGGTGCCGGTAGCCAGCGCCGTGAGCGAGCGCGGCGGGCTCATCGCCCTCTCGGCGCTTTCCGTGTTCCCGTCCCGGAACCGCGTAGAAGCCGCAGGCGGTGCTGTTTCGCGTTCCGCAGCGGATCGAGACAAACGGACCGGGTTTCGCAGACCTGTTCGCCGCCCTGCGTTCGAAATCAACTTGGGCGACCTCGAACGGGGGCGGTTACGGTATGAGCCGCTTCTGCATAGGTTGCCTGCGGTTGGCTGCTCTATGGCCGATGTCGGACCCGGTTGGCAGTGGCATGCCGGCTGGCCCGAGTTCTCCGGACCGGACGGTCGGGTTGCAGCCGTGTCGGCGCAGGTCTATTTTTTCGGAACCGACCGCGCCCCTTCCTGCAGGACAGTTGCGAGTTCCGCGGCCAGTCGATCGATCAACTCCTGCCATTCGATCTTTCTTGCGTCGCGAAGCGCGGCCGGCGTTTCCGCGACGCTTGTAAGCGCCCATTCGGCTTCCGCGAGTTCTTCGCATATGTCACGGAACGTTTCACTGTCGGTCATCAGCTTGCGGATCGCGAACTCGGCATCCGGAAATCGACGTGCGGCCGCGGTAAATGCTTGTTTCCGTATTATCGGCTTACCCGTCTCCATGCGTTACTCTTCAAGATCGAGTTATAAATCCTGAATTGCCGGGGTTTTCGCTCGGCGCCGGCGCTCGCCGCCGTTCTTCTAGAAGTGAACCACGAGGCCCAGGATGGGGCCTTGCTGGACAACGTCGAAGAGGAAGCCGTCGTCGCTGTAGTCGACGCCGAGGGCCCGATATCCCGCCACCATCGAAAATCGATCATTGAACTTATAGCCAAGGGCCGCCGCGACATCCCAGTCGACATCGGCGCCTCCCGCGCCCACCAGGCCCCAGCCGGTCAGATAGATTTCCGGTGTGAACGAGTAGTTGCCGCGGATACCGACCAGGCCGTCCACCCAGGTTGCACCGTCGCTGACCGAACGGCCGTTCAAAATGCCGCCGTCGAAGGAAATTTGGGTATCGACCGACCAGACGCGGACGCCGCCCACCAGGTCCAGCCGGCCTGAGGGCCCTTCAAGGACAGAATAGCCCGCACCCAGAAGGCCGGCAAAAGTCTCCGACGACACATCGACATTGTCCGCCAGGATGCCACGGGGGGTACCGGAGCCGGACGATATTTTCGTGTAGATGATGTCGCCGAAGATGCTGTAGCGGTCGTAGCGTGCCTCTCCGATCGCCATTGCCGCGAAGTCGAGGTCTTTGAAAATATCGCTGAAGCTGGAATCGATGTGGACGACCGGGAGGCCGAATTGAGACGTATCGCCCGAGAGGCCGGCTGCCCAGAAGTAGGGCGCTACCGTAAACGTCCATCCGGATTCGGTCGTTGTCTGGGTTTCGGGGGTCATTGGCGACACGTTGTCGGCGGCGTCTGCGGCAAAGGTGGCGAAGAGGCTTCCCAGCAGGAGGCTGCAGATGATAGCGGCTTTCATTGTCCCGTCCCCAAATCCATGTTTCCGCCTGCGTTCGCAGAAGCAGTATCCATTTGCCCAGCCTACGCGCACGCGGTTGCGCAAGACCAGCAGATGGAGGTAAGTTACGTGGTCAGAGCTCATTTGCCGAGCAGAATCTGCGCCGACAGCGGCTACCTTGCTGTCAACACATTTGGGGGTGTGTTGTGGACCAGGCGGAAGCATCCGCAATGGGGGAGTACGCTCCCCCCGCGGAGGATTGTCGCGCCCAGCTTCAGCGCATCCTCGATAGCTCCGACTTCGATGCGACCGCCCGCGAGCGCCGCTTCGTCAGCTATGTCGTCGAGGAAACGCTGTCCGGCCGCGCGAGCCGGATCAAGGCGTATTCGATCGCAGTCGAAGTATTCGGCCGCGACGCTGCCTTCGATCCGCAGACAGATCCGATCGTTCGCATCCAGGCTGGCCATTTGCGCCGGTCCCTTGAGCGATATTATCTGACCGCGGGTCAGGCCGATCCAATCCTGATAACGATCCCGAAGGGCGCGTACGTTCCCACTTTCTCATTGCGGCCGCGGCCTGCCGCCAACGCCGATGTTGATCCGCCGCCCGCACCGGAGCCGGCGGAAAGCCCCAGGCCGGAGCGCTGGCGCAAGGCATCATGGCTGACCGTCGCGCTGGCTGCGCTTGTCGGGGCATTGGCTGTTCTCGCGCTGCAACTGGTGCCGGCCCATTTTCGCGCGACCATGCCTGAATCGCCGCGATTGCTCGTCGAGCCGTTCGAGGACCTGTCGGGAACGGAAACATCCGCCGCGGTGACGAGCGGGCTGAGGCAGGAGATCATTGGCCATCTCGCCAAGTTCAAGGACATCGTCGTCATCGAATCCACCGAACCGGGCGACGCGGCGGCCTCGCAGAGATTCGTCCTTGCCGGCAGCGTCAGCCTCTCGGCGGACGCGTTCCGTCTCCGCGTCAGGTTCATCAACCCCAGCAACGGTTCGGTGCTGTGGGCGAACAGCTATGACGGCGGCATGGACGTCGCCAAGCTCATCGAAGCCCAGGCCGACATCGCACGCAACGTCGCGACCAGCCTGGCGCAGACCTACGGCGTCGTGTTCCAGGCCGACGCGGCGCGCCATATCGACAACCCGCCGGACGACTGGGCCGCCTACGCCTGCACGCTTTCCTACTACGCATATCGGATCGATCTCGACCCGAAGGCCTATCCGGCGGTACGGGCTTGCCTGGAGAAGGCAGTGGAACGTTTCCCCGGCTATGCGACGGGGTGGGGGCTCCTGTCGCAGACCTACATCGATGGAATTCGCTTCCGCTATCCGTTCGACGCTGCGTCGGCCTCCTCGATCGAGAGTGCGCTTGCCGCGGCAAGACGGGCCGTGGGCCTCGATCCGCTCAACATCCGAGGCCTGCAGGCAGAAATGCTCGCGCTCTATCTCAGCGGCGAGGTCGACGCGGCCCTGGCGGTGGGCAAGCAGGCTATGGCCATCAACCCGAACGACACCGAACTGGTGGGCGAGTACGGATATCGCCTTGCCCTCTCCGGAAACTGGGACGAGGGATGCCCTCTGGTGGCGGAAGTCCGCGAACGCAATCCCGGGCCGCTTTCCTATTACGAAACGGCGCTTGCCCTTTGCTCCTATTTCCGCGGCGACAATGCGCAGGCGGCGATGTGGATCAGGAAGGTGAGCGCTCCCCTCAACGCCAACTATCATGCGATCGCGGCTGCGATCTTCGGTGAAGGGGGCCATAAAGCCGAGGCCGACCGGGAACGGGCCTGGCTCGAGCAGAATGCGCCGGGGCTGATCGAAAACGCGCGGAAAGAAATCGCCATGCGCTTGGCGCGGCATGAGGACGTGGAGGTTTTCATCGGCTCGCTGCGGAAGGCTGGCCTCCCCATCGCCGACTGAACGGCCCGGGCCACGTCGTTGCGATTCTGCGGGTACGATACAGTTACTTACCTTCCGTGCCGTCCGCCAATGCCCCAACGTCATTCAAGGCAACAAATGTTGCTTCCGGAACGCGTTGGGAGAAAGATCATGACGACACGACGGCAGCTTTTGCTGACGGCTTCCGCTCTTGCTGCCACAGCTGGAGTGCTGAACACACGAGACGCGCTGGCGGCAGATACGATGGCGGACTTCCTGTTCGTCCAGACCGCCAACGCGATGAGCTTCGACAAGGCGACGAGCAAGCTGACGCTTGAAGGCGTCGGCGGAACGACGCTGTTCTTCGCCGATCGTCCCGAACGGATCGCAGGCAACATGAAGACGGCAGCCTTCATCCCGTTCTGGAGCAAGGGAAAGGACAGCTTCCTTTCCGATCCGCCGAACGCCGACCTTTCGATCCTGGAAGGGAACGAACTCAGGCAGGTGGTGGTGGTTCTGGAGCAGCCGGAACTGGACGGCGACAAGCTCAGCTATACGGTTAAGGTGGTCGGCGGCGAGATGCCGGAAAAGGGGACCGACGTTTCCGTCTTCATCGACATCATCGGCATGCCCTTGACCCCCTTGTCCTACGCTGGCGTCGCGCGGCGCTCGTTCAGGCGCGCGGTCATGTATTAGGGTCTGTTGAGATTCAGGTGGACCGGCGGCGGATAACCAAATGCCGACGGTTCGTCCGTGTCTGCCCTGCTCCGGCAAGGCGGCAGCCTATACAGACGCCCGCAATTGTTTGTAGGTCGTGTGGCCCACAAACAAGCCACGATTCAACCGATGGAGTTAACAATGGCAAGACGACGTAACATCCTTGCGGGAGCGGTGCTGATGGCCGCCTTCGGCGCAATCGGCATCGCCCAGGCGCAGACCATCAGCTTCGCCGACGCCGCGACAGTCCTGGCCAAGGATTGCGGGGCGGACATCAAGAAACTCTGCAGCGGCGTCAATCTCGGCAACAACCAGATCCAGAGCTGCCTGGAAAAGCATCAGGCAAAGGTCTCGCCGACCTGCACAGCTTCGCTGGCCAGCGTCACCGCATCGATCGAACAAAGGCTGGCGGCACAATCCGTCGTCTTCAAGGTATGCGGCGGGGATGCGGCAACGTTGTGCAAGGGGGTCAAGGGCGAGGCGCACATCCTTCAGTGCCTGATCAAGACCACGCGCATCGACGGCCAGAAATGCAATCAGGCGATAACCGATGCCGGTTGGCGCTGAACCGGCCCGGACCAGGAGAACCAGAATGTCCTTTCATCGAATTCTTGCCGGCTTGACGCTGGCCGTCACCGTCTTCGCCGGTTCCGCCGAGGCTCAGCAACTCAGCGACCATCAGTTGATCGCCAGCCTTGGCAAGGTCGAGGCGGCGGCGCCGGTCGTCGACCTCGCTCTCCTGATGCAGGAAGCGGATGCCAATGTCGGAAAAGGCGTGGCCGGCCTTCCGAACTGGAGCAAGCTCGCGCAGCTTCCGCAGTTTGCGGTCGAGATCGATTTCGAGAACGATTCGATCGCCATCGAGCCGAAGTCCTATCGCACCATCGGTCTGATCGCCGACGCGCTCCATCATCCGCAGCTGCGCCACTACAAGTTCCTGGTCGTCGGGCACACCAGCGCCACCGGCAGCCCGCAGCACAATCTCCAGCTCAGCATGAAGCGTGCCGACGCCATCATGGTCGCCCTGGCAACCACATTCGCGGTGCCGGCGAACCGCTTGGTCGCCGTCGGTGTAGGGCAGGAATTGCCGCTGGCGTCGACCGACCCGAAAGCCGCGTCCAACCGGCGGGTCCAGCTGATCAATCTCGGGCTGGCGGAATAGTCCGCCCGACCGAACAGGCTCGGCTGAAAAAATCGCATCGGACGGCAGGGACTTTTCTGCCGTGCGATTCTTTCGGCAGGGCATGCCGGCTCGTTTGTCATGGTTCTTTGTTGGTCGTTGGGCTATGACTTGGAACCGAGCGAGCACCGCACCTGCAACGGCTGTCTCGAAAAGTAGCGCGTACGGGGATAGGTGGGACGACGATGAGCCGGTACTGGCCTTTCCATGCTCGAATTGTCGCGTGCGTCCTGCTTGCCGGGGGACTGCAGCTGGCCGGCTGCGCGAGCCGTCCGACGGGTGTGCTGACGCCGGTCGCCGAAACCGAGCCCTCCGCCAGCAAGGTGGAGATGATCGTGACGACGACCCGCAGCCACGCGGCCAACCCCGGCGAGATGTTCAGCGGCGAGCGCTCGCTTACCCCGGCTTTCGCGGAACTCACCGTGTCGATCCCGCCGAACAATGTCCGCAAGGTCGGCGAAGTCGCCTGGCCGAAAAAATTGCCGCCCAATCCCGCAACCGATTTTGCCGTCATCAAGGCTGCTGAAGTCGACCGGAAAGGCGCGGAAGTCTGGCTGAACAACGCCGTGGCGAAGAGTCCGGATCGCAGCGTGCTGGTCTTCATCCACGGCTTCAACAACCGCTTCGAGGATTCGGTCTATCGCTTCGCGCAGATCGTCAACGACTCCCGTGCGCACAGCGTCCCCGTGCTGGTCACCTGGCCGTCGCGCGGCAGCCTGCTCGCCTATGGCTACGACCGCGAAAGCACCAATTACACGCGCAACGCGCTTGAGAACCTGTTCCAGTATCTTGCGAAGGATCCGCAAATCAAGGAAGTCAACGTCCTGGCGCATTCGATGGGGAACTGGCTTGCGCTGGAATCGCTGCGGCAGATGGCGATCCGCAACGGCCGCCTGCCGCCGAAGTTCAAGAACGTGATGCTGGCCGCGCCGGATGTCGACGTCGACGTGTTCCGCTCGCAGATCGCCGACATGGGCGAGCAGCACCCGCAGTTCACGCTGTTCGTCTCGCGCGACGACCGCGCCCTCGCGGTGTCGAAGCGGGTCTGGGGCAACGTCTCGCGACTGGGCGCCATCGATCCCACGCAGGAGCCCTACAAGACCGAGCTCGCCGACAACAAGATAACCGTGGTCGACCTTACCCAGGTCAAGGCAGGCGACGATCTTCATCATAGCAAGTTCGCAGAATCGCCCGAGATCGTGCAACTCATTGGCACCCGCCTGTCGAGCGGGCAGACGTTGACCGACAACCGGGTGGGGCTGGGCGACTCGATCGTGGCGGCGACGGCGGGGGCTGCGGCGGCCGCGGGAACCGCGGCGGGCCTGGCGGTCGCCGCGCCCGTCGCGCTGGTCGATCAGAATACGCGGGAGAATTATGCCAGACATGTCGAGACGCTCGGGGACGTCGTGCCGGGCGCTGCTGCCACCGGTCCTCAGGTCAGGAAAACCTGTGGTGAAATGCAGGGACGTCGCGGCGAGAACTGCTATTCGAAATAAGAAACACGTCAGCCGGGGCCTCTCGCCAAGCACGTGGACATCGAGCCCGCGATATAACTCCGTCCCTCCGGCATGGTCGCCTATCTCGCCGGACCCGAAGCACGCTTCGTCACCGGCGCCGCACTCACCATCGACGGCAGCTACCTCGCCTGACGGGCGGCGAACGCCGGGACGGCATGGAGGCTCAGACCGGTTCCCAGCCGTCCTTGTTGCCGGCGCGGAAGATCGCATCGATGACCTTCTGGTTCTTCACCGAATCCTCGAGTTGGAACACCGCGTCTCCGCCGCCTTGCGCGGCGCGGGCGAAAGTCTCGACCTCCAGCCGGTACTGGCGGGTCGCCGGAAAGCGGAACACGGTCGCCTCGGTGTGGTTCTGGTTGTGCAGTTCGATGCGGTGGTGGTCGTAGTCGCCGGCGTTGAACGGCGCATGCACCTCGATGAAACCCTTTTCGCCATGGAAGACCATGAACTGGCGGAGCGCCATCTGGGTCGAGCAGTAGAAGGTCAGGTGGAAATCGCCGAAATCCGCCTTTGTGCTCGAATAGACGTCGGTGCCGAACTTTGCGTCGCGCTCGACAGTCGACTGCAGGCGCAGCGGCTCCTTGCCGGTGACGAAGCGGGTCGACACGGTCGGATAGACGCCGATGTCGGGCAGCGCGCCGCCGCCGAGCTCGGGAATATTGCGCATGTTGCCGGCATCGACATTGTAATAGGAGAAGGCGCCCTGCACATGCCGCAGGCGGCCGATCGCACCGCCCTGGACGAGGTCGCGGACCTTCTGCCATTGCGGATGGTAGACGACCATGAAGGCCTCGCAGACCAGCACCTTGTTGCGGTCGCGCGCCGCGATCACCTCGGCGATGTCCTCGGCCTTCAGCGCCAGCGGTTTTTCGACCAGCACATGCTTGCCGGCGTCGGCGGCCTTGATGGCCCATTCGACATGCTGGGAGGTCGGCAGCGGGATGTAGACGCCATCGATCGTGTCGGATGAAAGCATCTCCTCGTAGGAACCGAAGGCATGCGGCGCGCCGAATCGGTCGGCCAGGGCCCGGGCCTTCGCCGCGTCGCGGCTCGCCACCGCCGTCAGAACGCCGTTCTCGGCATCCTGTATGGCCGGCAGAAGCTGCTCGCGCCCGATTTTTGCCGTCGACAGAACACCCCAGCGAAACATTTTTCCATCCCTCGAACTAAAAGCCGGCGGACCGTAGCGCAGGCTCGGCGCGAAGGAAACCTCCAGAACGACGGCGCTTCAGATCATCTCCAGCCGCTGCTTGCGGCGCGGCGGCGGGAAGGCAGCGTCGAGTTCGGCGAGATCGGCCGGGGTGAGCTTGAGGTCGAGCGCGGCGCGGTTGTCGCGCACATGCTCCGGCCGCGTCGCCTTGGGAATGGCGATGACGTGCGGATGCCGCATCACCCAGGCCAGCGCCACCTGCGCGGCGCTGACGCCGTGGCGCGCCGCCACCTTGCCGATGCGGCCGTCGGTGGTCAGGTCACCCTGGCCGACCGGCGAATAGGCCATCAACGGCAGGCCGCGCGCCACCGCTTGCGGCAGCAGGTCGTATTCGATGCCGCGCGCCGAAAGATTATAGAGCACCTGGTTGGTCTGAACTGCGCTGCCGTCCGAGTCGGTCAGTTCCTCCATGTCCTCGGTATCGAAATTGCTGACGCCCCAGTTCAGGATCTTGCCCGCCGCCTTCAGCGTCTCGAAGGCCTGGACCGTCTCGGCAAGCGGCACGCCGCCGCGCCAGTGCAGCAGATACAGGTCGAGCCTGTCGGTGCCCAGGCGTTTCAGGCTGGCCTCGCAAGCGCGCATCGTGCTGGCGCGCGAGGAATTGGAGGGCAGCACCTTGCTGACCAGGAAAACCGCGTCGCGGCGGCCGGCAATCGCCTCGCGTACGACCTCTTCCGAACCGCCGGACGCATACATCTCCGCCGTGTCGACCAGCGTCATGCCGAGGTCGAGCCCAAGCTTCAGCGCCGCGACCTCGTCGGCATGCCTGCGCCGGTCCTCGCCCATCTTCCAGGTGCCGAGACCGAGCACGGGCACGTCGATGCCGGAAGGCAGGCGGGTGGTGCGTACGGGATCGGGCATCGGGCGGTCCTCGGACTTTTTTTGGCTGGGCAAACTGTAAGTTACCCGATCTCGGCTCGGAAGGGGGCTTCAGGTCGGGCGCGGGAACTTGTTTTTCTCAGCCTATCGTTCAAGGGACTGCTCGCGGCGAGCGCCCCAGCCAATCTCAGGCGCGCCGGTACATGACATCGGTGCGCAGCACGTATTTGCGGCCGGCAATCACCTCGTCGCCGCGGTGATCCAGCGGATGGTAGAAGGCCAGGGCCATTCCCTTCCTCGGTTTCACCTGCAGCGCTGACCCGGAATAGCCCGGCATCTCGCCACGAAACGACGTGCCGCCGCCCTCGAAATCGTCCGAGAGATAGATCATGAAGGTGAACTGGCTGCGCTCACCGGCCGGGCGCTCGAAATAACCGTCATTGTGCCAGTCGAATTTCTGGCCGGGGCCGTAGCGATAGAAGCGGAAACGCTCGTTGAAGCCGGAAATCCGCCAGTCCCCGAACCGCGCATAGAGAAGCGGGCGCGCGCGTGCGAAAAACAGGTCGGCAAGATCCTCATCATCGAAGACGACCCGGTCATTGTCGCGCAGATATTTCACGACAGACGCCCTACCGCCGCTGCTGACGGTGGCTTCCTCGAAGCCGCGCCGCTCGCTGTCGGCGATCAGCTCGTCGCATTCCCGATCGTCGAGAAACCCGTCGATCGTGCCGATATGCGTTGCCAGCCAGGTCATGGCGAGTTTTGCAGAATGTGTCATGTTCTACCTCCTGACATTCTCGGCGAGAAGGCCGGCCGGCAGGAGGCGCGCGACGAGAGGGATCGAACGGAGAAACCTCATGACCGGCCGCCTTTGCGGGCCGCGAGCATGGCGTCGAGGTTGCTTTTGGCCACGTCGACGACCGAGGCCGCTTCGTTCGCGCCGATGTCGCTCCAGCCCATGCGGCGCATCACCGGCTCGCGGGCGATGCGGAAGTAGATGACCTGACCGATCAGGGTGAACACCGTGAGCCTGGTGCTCTCGCTTTCGGCCGGCTCGCCGGTCGCCACTTCCCAGATGCGGCAGAGGCGCTTGTGCGTCGGCTCGAACACGCCGGTATAGATGCGGTCGAGGGCGGCTGTCGGGTGCGCCAGTTCGCGCAGCATGAACTGCACGATCTCGCCGGCTTCCGGGCGCGCCACGACGAAACCCACCATGCGCTCGATGGCGGCGGACAGTTGCCTGTGCGCGGCTTCGGCGTCCATGCCGGCCTCCAGCGATTGGTCGATATGCCCCAGAACCGGTCCGGCAACCGCCTGTATGGTGGCGACGATGTGATCGGCGGCGGCCATGCGCAGCCCGTCCTTGCCGCCGAAATGATAGGCGATGGAGCCGATATTGGCGTTGGCGGCGGCAGCGATCTCGCGCGTCGACGTGCCGTCGAACCCGCGTCTCCCGAACAGGCGGAGCGCCGCGATCACCAGCGCCTCGCGGGTCTGGTCGGCGGGCGATGCGGGGCGGGAGGCGTCCGGTTTCTTCATTGATGTTACTCAATCAATCGAATGATTGAAGTCAAGCCTGCCTTGCCGCCTGCGGGAAGCTGACTTAGACAGTGCGCTAGGGTTTACAGCGTCAGACAGTGCTGCATGGCGAAAGAGATAGAGCGCAGGTTTCTGGTTCCGGGCGGCGCGTGGCGGCCATTCGCCGGCGAGCCGAGGGCGTTCCGGCAGTTCTACCTGGCGGTCGGAAAGGATCGCAGCATCCGGGTGCGCATCAGCGACGAGCGGGACGCCTGGCTGACGACCAAGTTCGGCGAGACGACACACATACGCGACGAGTTCGAATATGCTATCCCGGTGGCGGATGCGCGGGAAATGGCGACTTTCGCCATCGGATCGCCGATCGTCAAGCAACGCTACCTCGTCGACCACCAGGGCTATCGCTACGAGGTCGACGTGTTCGCGGCGGCGCTGCAAGGCCTGGTGATCGCCGAACTGGAAACGCCCGATACGGTGGCCGACACGCTCCTGCCGCAATGGCTCGGTCGCGAGATCACCGGCGACAACGCCTATTCCAACGCTTCGCTCGCCCTCAACGGAATGCCCCCCGCATGAGCACCCGGATCGATCCGCGCCAGCCCTTCTCCGCCGAGATCCGCCGGATCGTATCGGAGGAGACGGGCATCGCGGTCGCCGCCCTGGAGACGGCGCGCACCGATCCCGACAAGGGGTTCCACGAGTGCCGAAAGGCGATCAAGCGGCTCAGGGCGGTGTGGCGGCTGATCCGCGGCGGTGACGAACCCTACTGCCGCGTCCAGGATGTGGACTTGCGCCGCACGGCCGGGCTGCTGGCCGGCCTACGCGAAGCGACGGCCCTGGTCGAAACGGCGCAAAGGCTGGCGGCCGCCGCCGATGACGAGGAGGAAGCCGCCGCGGCTGCCACGCTGCTCTCCGCGCTGGAGGCGCGCAGAAGCGTCATTTTGGAAGCGAGAGCCAACCTCGATCCGGCGATCGCCGATGCCACCGCGCATTTTTCGCGTCTCGACTTCACCGCCATGCGCCTGCCCGACTCGTCGGAACAGGCGTCGGAAATCCTTGGGCAAGGGGCGCGAAAGGGGATGCGTCGAGCGATGAGGGCGTTCGAGGCGGCGCGCGGGACCGGCGACGCCGAGGCGTTTCACGATCTGCGCAAGGCGGTGAAGGCGCTCTGCATGCAGGCCAGGCTGCTCAAATCCGTATGGCCGCACATGGGCAGCAACGACCGCAAGGCGATGGAGGCGTTCGGCGACCGGCTGGGCGAACTCAACGACCTCCATGTGATGGATACCCTGCTTGCGGCCGAAGGCGCCGGTCTGGTGGGTGAGGACGCCTGCGCCGTATTGCGCGCAATGATCGCGGCAGGCGCGCAAAAGCTCAAGCGCCACTGCCTGCGCGATGCCGGCAGATTGCTGGAACCCCGTCCCTCCCCGGTCGCCCGCGAAATCGCCGACCGTTACAGCCGCCGCGCCGGAAAAGCCCCGCGGCGTTGCGATGTCGCAGCCTGACGACACGCTGCTCGACCGTTTCGGCAGGTGGATCGCCGGCCGCCTGCAGGAAACCTCGTCGGGCTACGAACCCTACACGCCGTCGGATGCCGACACGCTGCGCCGCACGCTGGAGCCCGGCGACGTGCTGCTGGTCGAAGGCAACCAGCGCATCTCGGCGGTCATCAAATACCTGACGCAGTCGACCTGGTCGCATTCGGCGCTGTATGTCGGCGACGCGCTGCCGGCCCCTGCCGACGGCTCGGAGCGGCCGCGCATGATCGAGGTCAATCTCGGTGAAGGCTGCGTCGCCGTGCCGCTCAGCAAATACCGCACCTACAACACGCGCATCTGCCGCCCACGCGGCCTGACGCCCGAGGACCGCGATGTCGTCGTCAGGTTCATGGTCGAGCGCATCGGGCTGAAATACGATCTGAAGAACATCATCGACATGCTGCGCTATTTCCTGCCGGCGCCGCCGGTGCCGGTGCGCTGGCGGCGGCGCATGATCGCCTTCGGATCGGGCGACCCGACGCGCGCCATATGCTCGACCATGATCGCCCAGGCCTACGAGCAGATCCGCTATCCGATCCTGCCCGAGATCACCCGCGCGCCGGGGCGGGCGTCGGCGCAGTCGGCCTATTCGCGGCAGGAGATCCTGCACATCCGCCACCATTCGCTCTACACGCCGCGCGATTTCGACCTCTCGCCCTATTTCGAGATCGTCAAGCCGACGCTCGAATACGGCTTCGACTACAAGACCGTCGTGTGGTCGGACGAACGGCCCGCGCCGGTCGGAGAGACCGCCGCCGACCCATGACCGGAGCCTTGCCGGCACCTACTTCTTGTCGGCGATGGCCGGCAGAAATCGCGCGGCGCGCGTCTGGACGGCAAGTTGCGCGGCAGGCAGGGGCAGCGAGAGCAGCGCCCCCTGGATCTCCTGGCAGCCAAGAGCCTCCAGCAACGCCTTTTGCTCGGCGGTCTCGACGCCCTCGGCGGCGACGCGCATGCCGAGCGCGATCGCAAGCTCGGCGACTGCCTTGACGATCGCCGCGGCCGGGTCCGAACTGCCCAGCAATCGGACGAAGGAGCGGTCGATCTTCAGCTTGTCGACGGGATGGCGGCGCAGCGTCGTCAGCGACGAAGCGCCGGTGCCGAAATCGTCGAGGGATATCCGGATGCCTGCCTCGCGCATGGTGGCCAGGGCGGCCAGCGCGGCATCGCCGCCGTCCGCGAACAGGTTCTCGCCGATTTCCACCTGGAAGCGCGAAGGGTGCACGCCAGCCTCGGCGAGGATCGACAGGACGCGTTGCGCCGCCGTTTCCCGCAGCAGGAAGGCCGGCGAAAGCGCCATGGCGATCCAGGGCAGCTCCGTCGTGCCGGCAAAGCGGGCCGCCGCCCGCAGCATCTTTTCGGTCAGCGCGCCGATCAGCCCGCGTTCGGCGGCGATGGCGACGAGCTGCCCGCCCGGCAGTTTGCCGGGGCCTGTTCGGCTCCAGTCGAGCGTCGCCTCCGCTCCCACGATGGTGCGCCCGTCCATGGCGAACACCGGCTGATAGGCGAGGTCTATGCCGTCCTCCTCCTCGAGCGCCTGCCGCAGTTCCCGCTCGATCAGCAGCTTGTGCTTGAGGATGTCGTCCATGTCGCCGGCGAACACCTGGTAGCAGCCCCGGCCGCGGCGCTTCGCCTCGTAGAGCGCGATGTCGGCCTTGCGCAGCAGTTCCTCCGGTTCGATGCCGAATTCCGGCGCGATCGCGATGCCGATGCTGGCGCTGATGAAAGCCTGATCGCCCGTCAGTTCGAACGGTTCACGCAGGTCGGCGAGGATCCGCTCGCTCACCTCTTCGGCGGTCCGCAGGTCGCGGATATCGACGAGGATGATGGCGAACTCGTCGCCGCCGACGCGCGCCACGGTGTCGATGTCGCGGATCGCGTCCTGTAGACGCCTCGCGGCCTGCTTGACCAGCAGGTCGCCCGCCTGATGGCCGAGCGTGTCGTTCACATGCTTGAAACGGTCGAGGTCGACGCAGAGCAGCGCCATCCGCCCCCGTCCACGCCGGATCGCCGTCAGGGCGCGGCTCAGCCGGTCCTCGAACAGGGCGCGGTTGGGCAGGCCGGTCAGCGTGTCGTGGAACGCCAGGTACTGGGCATCGTTCTCGCTGTTGTGAAGCTGCTGCGAGGTGCGCCGAAGCCTGCGCAGCAGGAAGACGAGCAGCGCCACGCCCAGCAGGCTCGCCGCGATGAGGGCCGGAGCCGCCTGCTTCACCAGCGTGTAGCCGGGGCGGACCGGTTGCCAGGTCAGATAGCCGAGTGTCATGCCGGCGGAATCCACCAGCGGCACGCTGGCCGGAACCTGCGGGTCGGCGGCGGAGAATACGGCTCCTTCGATCAGGAAGTGCTGGCCGATCTGTCCGATCAACTGGGCGTCGATCAGTTGCACCGATACGTCGACATATTCGGCGCCGGCCTCCTGGGTGACACGGTCGGTGCTGGGCACGATGGGCTGGACGGAAACGATCGCCGGTGTCTTGCCGATAAGCGCGAGATCCTCGGCGACCGCCGGCGCTACCGATCCACCGGCGTTGGATGCGGTGCGGTCGAGCTGCTCGCGCAGTTTCAGGACGAGCGGCATGACCGCCGCCGCCTCTTCCTCGAAAGCCGCGGGCGGAAGGGTGTGGCCGTCCTTCATGACGTGGACGGGGCGATTCCTGTCGTCGAGTACATAGACGCGGTCATGGCCGTAGTAGGAGTGCATCCACTCGCCAAGATTCTCGGCCATCCAGTCCTGGTTGCCTGCCTTGGCGTTGAGGACGGCGTCGTCCCAGACGGTGACGCTCTGCTGCTCTCGGATGAGATTCTCGACCTGCTCGGCGAGACCGCTGCGCACGAAGGTCTTCTGCCGCTCGACGGCGATGCGGTCGACACCGATGACGGCATATACGCTGAACGCGAGGACCAGAACGAAAGAGAATGCGGCAGCCGCGATCACTGCGAGGGTGACCTGAAACGTCAACGGTCTATGCTTGTTCTGGATCTGCATCCCCCGGGTGCCGAATTCGATCATCAACGCACTTAGTATCGACGGATTAACATCACGTTAGAGGCATGGCGCCGGCTTCTGCGCACGTGTTTCGGCGCGGCGCCTTTCAGCCGGGTCCCGGGTCGCAGATCATTTCGAGAAAATCAAGGAATGCCCTGACTTTGAGCGGGGCCAGTCGACGCGACGGATAATAGGCGTAGAGCGGAAACCGCTCCTCCGACCAATCCGCCAGAACCTGCACCAGGCGTCCGCTCGCCAGCCATGGCGTTAGCCCCAGTTCGAGGCTCTGGAACAACCCTTTTCCCGCCTCGCAAGCCGCGAGCGCCACCGAGGGATCGTCGGTGACCAGCTTTCCGGCCACCTCAACCTCGACGATCCGGCGTTGCCGGTGGAACTCCCATTTAAACGGTCGGCCGGACTGCGGATCGCGGAACAGGATCGCCTCATGGCTGGCGACATCGGCTGGTTCCTTCGGAATGCCGCGGCGCTCCAGATAAGCCGGCGCGGCGCAGGTGATGATTCTCGTCTCGAGCAGCTTTCGCGCGATCAGACTTGAGGAATCGGGCGGACCGAAGCGCACGGCCAGATCGACGCCGCCGGCCATCATCGCCTCGCGATGGTTGGTGACCGGCAGGTCCAGCGTGAGCAAGGGGTGCCGCTCCAGCAGTTCGGGCAGCCGGGGCGCCAGCACGCCGCGCGCGAACCACGGGTCGGCGCTGAGCTTCAGCCGCCCCCGCACGGTTGCGTTCGAACCGGCAGCTTCTTCCGCCGCCTCCTCGATCTCCGTCAGGAGTGGCGCCACCTGCTCGTGAAAACGACGGCCCTCCTCGGTGAGTGACACCGCGCGAGGCGTCCGGTGGAAGAGCTTTATGCCGACCCGGGCTTCCAGCCGGGCGATCGCCCTGCTGACGCCGGACTGCGTGATGCCCACGGTCTCGGCGGCGCGGACGAAGCTGCCGCTTTCGACCACGGCCACCATCACTCCTATCCCGGAAAGCAGGCGGGGGTCGAATGCCATCATGACTCCTTATCATCCTTGTATGGACAAAGATGCGTTGGAGGCAAGATGAAATCCGGATCAGGAATGGGGCCTTCAACAGGAGACCCTGACCATGACCTTCCAGAACACGCACATCATCATCCTCGGCGGCAGCTCAGGCATCGGGTTCGCGGTGGCGCAGGCAGCGGCGGAGGAAGGCGCGCGCGTCACCATCGCCTCCAGCAACGGCGCACGCGTCGCCGCCGCGCTCGAGGCGCTGCCGGAGAGTGCGGAGGGAAAGGCGCTCGACCTCACCGACGCGCATGCCGTGCAGGCATTCTTTGCTGAGACCGGCGCGTTCGACCATCTCGTCTACTCGGCCGGCGAGTCGTTGAAACTGGCGCGGCTGGCCGACACCGACCTGGAAGCTGCGCGCCGCTTCTTCGAACTGCGCTATTGGGGTGCCTACAACGCGGCAAGGCATGCGCATGGCATGATCCGGCCGGGCGGGTCGATTGTCTTCACGTCGGGCGTGGCAAGCGCGCGGCCGGGGCCGGGTTGGTCTGTGGCGGCGAGCATTTGTTCGGCGATGGAAGGGCTGACCCGCGCCCTGGCGCTGGAACTCGCGCCGGTGCGCGTCAACATCGTCTCGCCCGGCGTCGTCAGGTCGCCGCTCTGGCGGGACATGCCAGCGGAGGCGCGGGATGCGCTCTACGCGGCGGAGGAGAAGCGCCTTCCGGTCGGCCACGTCGGCGAGCCACAGGAGATTGCGGCCGGCTACCTCTATCTGATGCGCCAGACCTATGTGACCGGCCAGACGCTGGCGATCGACGGCGGCGGCCTGCTGGCTTAGCGCCAGACGACGGATGACCGGGAACCGGCGGCGTTACGGGCGATTGTCGGGCCGGCGGCTGAGCACCCATTGGGCGGTCAGCCAGCAGGCCATCGCCCAGGCCGCACCCGCGCACCAGCCCGCCAGCACGTCCGACGGCCAGTGCACGCCGAGATAGACGCGGCTGGCGCCGACGAGGAACGTGGCCAGCAGCGCCAGGAAGAGCAGGTAGATGCCGGCCGTCCGGTTCGGCGCGACACGGGCGGCGAGCGCGCCGAGCGTCAGATAGGTGACTGCCGACAGCATGGCGTGGCCGCTGGGGAAGCTCAGCGTATAGACTTCGGCCAGGTGTGGCACGAGTTCGGGGCGCGGCCGGTCGATGCCGAGCTTCAGCAGGCTGCTGAGCAACTGTCCGCCGGCCACGGCGACCAGAACGAACAGCGCGGCGGCGCGGCGGCCGGTCAGGAGAAGGTAGCCGATCGTCGCCGCCGTGACGAAGACCAGCACGCTGCCGCTGCCGAGGGCGGTGAGGTCGCGGACCGCTTCCGCCATCCAGGGCGGGCCGATGGGCGCTGCCGGATCGCCGGGCACGCGGAAGGCCAGCAGGATCGCCGTGTCCAGACCGTGCGGCTGGGTGTCGCGGGCGACCTCCGCCATCTCGACGAAGCCGTAGAGGCCTCCGGCGATCGTGATCGCGGCGACGAGCACCGAGAATTCGACCTTGCTGGCGATGTCCCTGATGCGCGGCATGCCCGAAATCCTCGTCCGTTGGCTGAGGCTCACCTATGGCCGGAGCGGGAGGATCGCAAGCCGGCATCCGGCTTTGTCATCCAACAGCCGCCCGTCGGTGGCCGGCGCCTGGTGTCTACCTGCCCAGCGCGGGGCCGAGCGTGATCAGCCCGACGGCGATGATCGCAAGCACGATGCCCGTGCCTTGCAGGAAGGTCAGGTGCTCGCCGAACCAGGCGATCGCGATGACGTTGACGGCCACAAGCTGGATGACGGCCGAGAGGCTGAACGCCGAGGCCATGCCGAACTCGCGCACCAGCCTCAGCATGATCAGGTTGCCGCCCGAATAGAGCGCCAGCGTCAGCAGCAGCTTGCCGAGGCCCGGCGTCAGCGCCCAGGATTTGGCAACGGTCGCCGCGATCAGGAAAACCGCGGTCGATGCGGCGAGTTGCAAGAATCCCGATAAAGTCACGCGGCTTTCCCCTTTGCGCCCGGCGCAAGGCCGCAACGTCCGCGCGATCTCTGTGTCATGCCTGCCGGGCCGTCAAGATGCCGGGCGGCAAGCCTGGCGTGGGCCACGCGATCTCCGCTCCTGCTCCAGCCGTGACCTGGCGCTAGGCGGCCGCCCCGTTCGGCGCTACAGCGAAGAAAGCAAAGAATGAAGGAGGGCTAGCATGGCGGAAAAGAAAGTCGCGATCATCACGGCGGGCGGCAGCGGTATGGGCGCCGACGCGGCGCGCAAGCTGGCGGACGAGGGTTTTAATGTCGCGATCCTGTCGTCTTCCGGCAAAGGCGAGGCGCTGGCCGAAAAACTCGGCGGCATCGGGGTCACCGGCTCCAATCGCTCGAACGACGATCTGAAGCGGCTGGTCGACCTGGCGGTCGCCAAATGGGGGCGCATTGACGCGGCGGTGAACAGCGCCGCCCACGGGCCGCGCGCGCCGGTGCTGGAGCTCACCGACGAAGACTGGCACACCGGCATGGAGATCTATTTTCTCAACGCGGTGCGCGTTGCACGGCTGGTGACGCCAGTGATGCAGGCGCAGAAGTCGGGATCGATCGTTAACATCTCGACCTATGCGGCGTTCGAACCCGAAGCGCTGTTTCCAACCTCCGGCGTCTTCCGCTCCGGCCTTGCCGCCTTCACGAAACTCTTCGCCGACAAATACGCGGCCGACAACATACGCATGAACAACGTGCTGCCGGGTTTCATCGACAGCCTGCCGGAAACCGGCGAACGCCGCGAACGCATCCCGATGGGCCGCTACGGACGGATGGACGAGGTATCGGAACTCATCGCGTTTCTTGCCGGTGACAAGTCGAGCTACATCACCGGCCAGAACATCCGTGTCGATGGCGGCATCACGCGCTCGGTGTGATGCCGGCCCGACTTAAGCGGCGGCCGCCGTCTTGCGTCGGCCCCGCTTGGCAACCGGGGCCGGCTCCTCCTTGGGCTTGCGGCCAAGTCCCATCGTCTTGGCCAGTTCGGAGCGGCGGGCAGCATAGTTCGGCGCCACCATAGGATAGTCGGCCGGCAGGCCCCACTTCTTTCGGTAGTCTTCCGGCGAAAGACCAAACGCCGTGGACAGATGGCGCTTCAGCGACGTGAACTTCTTGCCGTCCTCGAGACAGATCAGGAAGTCGCCCTGGATGGACTTCTTGATCGGAACGGCAGGCGTCAGCACCTCCGGAACAGGAGGTGCTTCCACTGGTGAAATGCGATTGAGCGCATTGTGGACATCGCCGATAAGGCCGGCGAGTTGCGGAACTGGCACCGCATTGTTGGAAACATAAGCCGACACGATCTCGGCGGTCATGCTTACCAAATATCCGTGTTCATTCTGTTCTGACATGAAAATATCCCCAATATCTCACGATCCGCATAAAGCGGTGGAACCGCGATAGACCGGGCGTAGAGCCGGCGCAATACACGAATTCCTCTCGGTTTTGTGGCCCGGCAATCAGCGCGTGCCGCCGAGCATTGCCGGTAAATGTTTGAAAGCGTTGGATGATGGCGTTTGCCGCGAGCCGGCCGAAGAGGCCATGACTTGCGGCTGCGCAGCGGCGATACGACTTAACCGATTTAAACCGTCATGCGGGCACGGTTGGGGCATACGGGGCCGACGATCCGGCCGGATTCCAGCACGACCGTGCCCAATCTGGAGACATTTCCGCAGGATTCTCGCGACCCATGCCGGAATGCCGGCGGAGACCACGAACCGGCTCGGCCGACGAATGCCAAGGACCTAAATATCCTGTGATTTATAGTGCCGCCCGCTATCTTTATCCGGCAACAGATCCTTTCGGGCCGGGTCTAGCGCAACAACTCGCGCGCGATAACCATGCGCTGCATCTCGCTGGTGCCCTCGACGATCTCGAGCACCTTGGCCTCGCCCAGCAGCCCGGCGACCGCATGCTCGTCGAAAACGCCGTAGCCGCCGTGAACCTGGATGGATTGCGTTGCGGCCTTGAGCGCGAGCTGGCTGGCGAACAGCTTGGTCATGGAACTCTCGGTGCGAAACGGAATGCCGTCGTCGGCCAGCCGCGCGGCGTTGGCGATCATCAACTCGACCGCGTGTATCTCCGTCGCGATGTCCGCCAGCGGGAAGGCGAGGCCCTGATGCTCCAGGATCGATGCGCCGAACAGTTTTCGCTCGCGGCCATGGTCGCGTGCCAGGTCCAGTGCCTTGCGGGCCAGGCCAAGGCCTATGGCGGCGACGAGGATGCGTCCGACGCTGAGCACGGTCAGCACCTGCTTGAGCCCGTCCCCGCGCCTGCCGATCAGGTTGGCTTTCGGCACCCTGACCTCGTCGAGGAACAGCTCAACCGAATCCGCGACGCGCCAGCCGATCTTCGATTTGCGCCGGCCGAACGAGAAGCCGGCGGTTCCGACCGGGACGACGAATGTGGAGAGCCCCTTGCCTCCCTTGTCCGGATCGGTCACCGCGACCACGGTCGTGAAGCGGTGCGGAGGCGTGCCGGCATTCGTGGAAAACACCTTCGCGCCCGTCAGCACGAAGTCGTCGCCGTCTTCGATCGCGCGGGTGCGGATGTTGGCGATGTCCGATCCGCCGTGAGGCTCGGTCACGCCGAAGGAGCCGATGAAGCGTCCTTCGTTCGCCGGCCGCAGCCACTCTTCCTTGAGCTCCGCCGAGGCGTACCGGTCGAGCAGCGACGCCGGCGCACTGTGGCAGATATAGATCGCCGCGAAGGACGGCTCGACCCGCGCAAGGGCTTCCGTCACCAGCGCGGCACCCCGGACGCCGAGGCCGGCCCCGCCGAAGGCCGGGTCGTAGGCCGTCCCGAACAGGCCGAGGTCGCCGAACTCGGCGACGAGGCGGGTCGGGAAGGAATGGTCCTCGATATGCACGCCGATGCCGGGCGCCAGCCGGTCGCGCGCGAAGCGCGTCACGGCCGCATCGAGATCGGCTCGAAACGACAAGAAATCCATTCCATCCTCCTGCGACGGCCTGTGGCTCAGGCGTCCGATCCATCGAGCTTCCGACGTTTCGCGGCGACGCGGTCCAGCATCGGCGCCAGCGCCACGGCGACCCGCTGGTGGCATCCCGCCGCGATCAGCTCCATCCCGTCGCGCACCTGAAACTCGAAGGTGACGCGCCGCCCCGCCACCTCCGCCACGGTGGCCTCGATCCGCACGCGGGATCCGGGCAGCCCGGCCGCGAGGTGATCGATCTCGACCCGCGTCCCGACCGAATCGTGGCCGGGTTCGAGATGCTGCAGCAGCAGGTCGCGGCACAGCATCTCGGCGTCCCAGACGATTTCCGGCGTCGCGTAGACGCGAAGCTCCTCGCCCATGAAGGCGATCGTCCGCTCCCGGTCGATCACCAGTTCACAGCTCGCCGTCGCCCCGATCCGAAGCTGCGTGATCAAGGCGGGCTCCCTCAGCGCAGCCGCTGCAGGATGCTGACGTAGTGTGTGACGGCAGCACCGCCCATGTTGAAGATGCCGGCCAGTTCGGCGCCGGGTATCTGCATGTCGCGCGCCTCGCCCATGAGCTGGAGCGACGACATGACGTGCATGGAGACGCCCGTCGCGCCGATCGGGTGACCCTTCGCCTTCAACCCGCCGGACGGATTGACCGGCAGCCTGCCGTCCTTTTCGGTCCAGCCCTCGTTGATCGCATCGGCGCCTCGGCCACGCGCGGTCAACCCCATCGCTTCGTACTCGACCAGTTCGGCGATGGTGAAGCAATCATGGGTCTCGACGAAGCTGAGATCGTCGAGGGTGATGCCGCCGGAGCGGGCGAAGGCCTGTTTCCACGCGACCTCGCAGCCTTCGAGCAGGCCGAAGTCGCGCTTGCTCATCGGCTTGAAGTCGTTGACATGCGCCGTCGCCCGGAAAGCGATCGCCTTCGGCATGGCCATGGCGGTCTCGACATCGGTGATGATCACCGCGGCCGCGCCGTCGGACACGGCGGAGCAGTCGGTCCGCTTCAGCGGGCCGGCGATCACCGGGTTCTTCTCCGATTCCGTGCGGCAGAACTCGAAGCCGAGATCCTTGCGGAAATGCGCCAGCGGATTGGCGGCGCCGTTGCGGTGGTTCTTCGCGGCGATCCGCGCCAGCGCATCCGACTGGTCGCCGTGGCGCGCGAAATAGTCGCTGGCCATCGTCGCGAACATGCCGGCCGCGCCCGACTGGATGTCGGACTCCTCGCGCAGATAGTTGGCGCTCAGCAGGATCGGCCCGACCTCGCGGCCGGGAATGGACGTCATCTTCTCCGCGCCGACGACGAGAACGATGCGGGCCCGGCCGGACTCAACGGATTTGATGGCCTGCTGAATTGCCGCCGATCCGGTGGCGCAGGCATTCTCGACGCGGGTGGCCGGCTTGAAACGCAGCGCGTCCGCCGCCTGCATCGGCATGGACGACAGGAAGGTCTCCGGGATGAAGCCGCTGCCGAAATGTCCGACGACGATCTCGTCGACGTCCGCTGCGTCGATGCCGGCGTCGGCGATCGCGCCGGCCGTCACTGCCGACATCAGCGATTCGATGTCCTCCTGATCCAACTTGCCGAAGGGTGTGTGGGCCCATCCTACGATGCACGCAGTCATGTCGTTCTCCTTTTTTGGATCCAGATCGCCACGGTCAGACGGCCTTGGCCGTCATGCCGCCATCGACGGGCAGCGCCACGCCGGTGATGTATTTCGCCTCGTCGGAGGCGAGGAAGACCGAAGCCCAGGCGATGTCCCAGGCGTCGCCCATGCGTCCGGTCGGACAGGCCTCGTTGCGCATGCGCACCAGTTCCTCCTCGCTGTCGAACGCGGCGTTGAGCGCCACGCGCGCGGTCGGCGTGTCCATCATGCCCGGCAGGATGGCATTGGCCCGGATCCCCTTGCGGGCATACTGGAGCGCGATCGCCTGGGTGAACTGGTTCACGCCGGCCTTGGCCGCGGCGTAGGAAATGTAGGCCGTGCCCAGCCAGCGCAGGCTGGCAATGGAGGAGATGTTGACGATCGACCCGCCGCCCTGCGCCTCCATCACCGGCAACACATGCTTGCAGGTGAGGAAGAGGCTCTTCAGGTTGAGGTCGATCGAGCGGTCCCAGTCCGCCTCGCTCATCTCAACGGGGCCGCCGAGATAGGCCATGCCGACATTGTTGTGCAGGATGTCGATGCGTCCGAAGCGGGCGACGCAGGCGTCGACCGCGGCTTTCACCGCGACGTCCTGCGTCACGTCGGCGGTGGCGACGGAGCAGACCCCGCCTTCTTTCTCGATCTCCGCCCGGGTCTCCCCAGCCGCATCGGCATTCAGGTCCACGGCGAAGATGCGGGCGCCTTCCCTGGCGAAGGCGATCGCCGTGGCCTTGCCATTGCCCATGCCCTTGGCGATCGAGCCCGCTCCGAACACGATCGCCACTTTTCCCTGAAGTCTGCCCACGCTTGCCTGTCCTTGTCCTGTTGCCGCCCGCTCACACGCTGCGCGACCGTCCCGCCCAGTAGCGGTCGCGGATCGTCCGCTTGAGCACCTTGCCGACCGGGCTGCGCGGCAGCGCCTCCCAGATCTCGAAGGATTTCGGGGTTTTCATTCCGCCGAGCCGTGCGCGGCAGAACTGCTCGAATTCGTCGGGTTGCGCATCGATGCCGGCCTTGAGCTGGATCACGGCCTTGACGGCCTCTCCCCACTTGTCGTCGGGCACGCCGATGACGGCACAGTCCTCGACCGCCGGATGGGCCCAGAGCACCTGCTCGATCTCCGACGGGTAGATGTTGAACCCGCCTGAGATGATCATGTCGCGCTTGCGGTCGACGATGTAGAAGTAGCCGTCGGCGTCGCGCATGCCGATGTCGCCGGTATGGTGCCAGCCGAAGCGCGAGGCTTCCTCGGTGGCGGAAGGGTTCTTGTAGTAGCCCTTCATCACGAGATTGCCGCGCACGACGATCTCGCCCACGTTCCCGTCGGGGAGCAGCCGCCCCTCGTCATCCATGATCGCGACCTGAGTGAACATGGAGGCGCGGCCGCAACTGGTCAGCCGTTTGCGCCCCTCGGGCGTGTCGTCGACGATATGCTCCTGCGGCGACATGAAGGTGCAGATCATCGGCGATTCCGCCTGGCCGAAGGTCTGCGCCATCACCGGCCCGAAGACGTCGATCGCCTCGGCAAGCTTCGTGGCCGACATGGGCGCCGCCGCGTAAACGATATGCCGCAGCGAAGAATAATCGAAGTCCCGCACCCGGGGGTGGGCCAGCATCATGTAGATCACGGTCGGCGGCACGAAGAGCGTGGTCACCCTGTGGCGCTCGATCGCCTGCATGATGGTCAGCGGATCGGCGTTGGGACTGACTACCTGGGTGCCGCCGGCGACGAGCGTCGGAAAGGCCACGCAGCCTGCCGCATGGGTCATCGGCGCGGCCATGAGATGCACTGGCGGCGCCTCGCGGTAGTTCATGCCGGCGGCGAAATTCGCGATCATCGTCTCGAAATTGAGATGCGTCAGCAGCACGCCCTTCGAGCGGCCGGTCGTCCCGCCCGAAGGCCAGAAGGAGACGATGTCGTGCGGGCCGGCGGGCACGTCGCAGACGGCGTCGGAAACATCGGCCAGCCAGCTTCCGAGATCGGGGTCCGGGCCGTTCGGCAGGTCGATGCAGACCATGCCCTTCAACGAGGGCACGCCGGCGTGGATCGCCGCGGCATGTTCCGCGAAGCAGCTGTGGTAGAACAGCCATTCGCAGTCATTGTCGGCCATGATGGAGATGGTGTCGTCCATCGCGTTGCGGGCATTTGCCGGCATCCAGGCGGCGCCGGACCTGAGGATGCCGAGGATACAGACGAAGGCGTCGAGGTCATTGGGACTGAGCACGGCGGCGGCCCGCTGCGGCTGCACGCCGGCGGCGATCAGCGCGTTGCCGATCCGGTGCGTCAGGCGCTGCGTCTCGCCGAATGTCAGCGAGCGGCCGTCGAGGTCGACCAGGCAGGGCCTGTCCGGTCCCAGCGCAACGCCCTTGTCGAAGAAGTCTATCAGCCGCATGTCGCAGACCTGTCCCTAGATGGCGAGTTTGTTTTCGATGGCGGCGCGGTCGGCGGCGAACTCAGCCGTCGTGCCGCTCCAGCCGACCGTGCCGTGGTCGACGACGTAGATGCGCTGGCCGATCGACATGGGGATCGCCACCTTCTGCTCGACGAGCAGGATGGCCATGCCCTGGCGATGGATCTCGACGATTGCGTCGCGCACGTCGCGCACCACGAGCGGCGCGAGCCCTTCCGACGGTTCGTCGAGCATGAGAACTGTCGGATTGGTCATCAGCGCGCGGGCGATCGAGAGCATCTGCTGTTCGCCGCCGGACAGCGAGGAGCCGTTCGACCGGGCGCGTTCGCGCAGGCGTGGAAACAGGCCGCAGGCGCGGTCGTAGGTCCAGAAGCCTGGCTTGTGCATCACGCCCGCCAGGCGGAGGTTTTCTTCCACCGTCAGGTTCGGGAATATCTGCCGGTTCTCCGGCACGAAGGCGACGCCGCGCCGGCTGATCTTCTGGGGCGGCAGCGACGTGATGTCCTCGCCCTTGTGGATGCGCCGGCCGCGCGTCGGGGTCAGCAGCCCCATCAGCGTCTTCAGGATCGTCGACTTGCCGGCGCCATTGCGTCCGACGAGGCCGACGACCTCGCCCTCGCGCACTTCGATCGATACGCCGCCGAGCGCCTGCGCCTTGCCGTAGAACACGTCTGCATCCTCAAGCCGCAGCATGGTCGTCTCCCAGATAGGCGGCGCGCACGTCGGCGTTCGTCCGCATCTGCGACGGCGTGCCCGATGCCAGGAGCTTGCCCTGGTTCATCACGAACACGCGGTTCGACAGTTCCATGACGGCCTTGATGTTGTGCTCCACGAGCACCACCGTGCGGCCCCTGGCGACGCGTGCGATCAGCGCCACCGTCTGCTCCATCTCCTTCTCGCCGACGCCGGCCAGCGGCTCGTCGAGAAGCAGCACGCGCGGCCGGGTCGCCAGCGTGATGCCAAGCTCCAGCGCCCGCTGGTCGCCATGCGACAAGGTTTCGGCGAGCTGGTCGCGCCGGCCGGTCATGCCGACCTCTTCGAGGATCTCCTCCGCGGCGATCCGCAGCGACGCATAGCCGGACGCCGGACGCCAGAAGGGCTGCAGGCGGAACAGCCGCGCCTGCGCGGCCAGGCGGAAATTCTCGAACACCGTCATCTCGGGGAAGATCTTGGTGATCTGGAAGCTGCGGCCGATGCCGGCCTTGGCCCGCTGGTGCGCATTGTCGCGCGAAATGTCCCGGCCTCCGAAACGCACCTCGCCGCGCTGTGGCGTCAGCCGGCCGGACAGGACGTTCATCAGCGTGGTCTTGCCGGCCCCGTTCGGGCCGATGACGCTGTTGATCTCGTCGGCGACGAAATCGATCGACACGCCGTCGACCGCACGGAATTCGCCGAAGGCCACGAGCACGTCGCGGCAGCTGAGGGTCTGGGCGCCGCTCATGAGCGGCCTCCGCCGACGCGCGCCACGATCGCCCGGACAAGCCCGACGAGGCCGTTCGGCATGTACAGCGTCGCAAGGATGAAGCAGATGCCGAGGATGCCGTACCAATGCACCGTATAGGAGCTGATCTGCTCGCGGGCGACCTCGTAGGCGGCGACGCCCAGCACGGGACCGAGCAGCGTGCCCTTGCCCCCCAGCAGCGTCATGATCACGACGTCGCCGGACGCGGTCCAGTGCATGAGCTGAGGGTTGAAGAACATCATCAGCGACACGAGCAGTGCCCCGGCAAGCCCGCTGACCGCGCCGGACACGACGAACACGATCAGCTTGCTCAGCTTTGTGTTGAAGCCGACCTGCTCGGCACGGATCTCGTTGAGCCGGATGCCGCTCAGCACCTTGCCGAAAGGGGACTCCCGGAAGACGGCGCAACCCGCCAGCACCAGCATGAAGATGACGAGGACAAGCAGGTAGAAGTTCGTGTCGTCGTAGAACGAGATGCCGAACAGGCTCGGCCTGACGATGCCCGCTATGCCGTCCTCGCCGCCCGAAAGGGCGCGCAGGGGGGACGACGTCGCGAAGAAGATGAGCTCGGCGATGGCCAGCGTCGTCAGCGAGAAATAGATGCCCGACAGCCGTAGGGCGAGCATACCTGCCATGGCCGCCGCTACCGCCGCCGCGGCGATCGCGGCCAGCAGCCCCAGCGCGAACAGGTCCGGAAACGCCTGCGTCATCAGGGCGAAGACGAATGCGCCGGTGCCGAAGAAGGCCGCGTGGCCGAAGGACAGGAGCCCGGTGAGGCCGAAGACGAGATCGTAGGCGACCGCGAAGATCGACCAGATCAGGATCAGCGTGACGAAATAGATGGTGCCTTGGCTGGCCAGGAACGGCACCGTGGCAAGCACGAGCGCCAGCAGGACGAGCGCGACGACGGTTCTCATGCCTGGCGCCCCTTGCGGTTGAACAGACCTTCGGGACGCACCACGAGCGTCAGGATGAGCAGCGCGTAGGTCAGCAGGCCGATCCAGTCCGCCGCGAACTGCTGGCCGAAGGCGCGGGTCATGCCGATGAGCAGCGACGCTATGATCGCGCCGCGGATGTTGCCCAGGCCGCCGATGATGATGATGATGAAGCAGTCGATGATGATCGTGTAGCCCATGCCGAGCTTCAGCGGCAGCAGCGGCGCGGCGATCGTTCCGCCCAGCGCGGCGAGGAAAGTGCCGGCCATGAACACCAGGGTGCGCAACTGGACGACGTCGATGCCGAGACAGGCGGCCATCTCGCTGTTGGAACTGGTGGCGCGGACCATCATGCCGATCCTCGTGCGCTCGATGATCAGGAACATGGCGATGGAAAGGGCGAGGCCGACGCCGATGATGAAGAGGCGGTAGACGGTGATGGTGGAACCGGAAATCTCGACCGTGCCGGAGAGGATGTCGGGAGCATTCATCGCCATGAAGTTGACGCCCCAGATCAGGCGCACGGCTTCCTCGATCACCAGCACGCAGCCGAACGTCATCAGCAGCTGGTAGGCGTGGTCCCGGTCGTAGAGCGGCCTCAGCGTGAAGCGCTCGATCAGGCCGCCGACCAGCGCGACGAGGATTGGGCTGACGATCAGCGCGAGCCAGAAGCTGCCCGTCCACTGGACCATCTGGTAGCCGGTATAGGCGCCCAGCATGTAGAGCGCGCCATGGGCGAAATTGACCACTCCGAGCATCCCGAAGATGATCGTCAGGCCCGCCGCGAGCAGGAACAGCAGCATGCTGATGCTCAGGCCGATGATGATGATGGACATGATCCCCCGTCCCTGACTGGTTCTGTCTGGCGGCGAGGCGCGATCGTTGCCGCGCCCCGCCGGTCGGGCGTCAGTTCGGACAAGCGGGATAGAGGTTGTCCGGCGGGAAGGTGTCCGTCACCTTCAGCATCAGCGGCGGATAGGGATCGCCGCCGGTGACCGCCTCGGCCCATAGGCCGACGCCGATCGCCTGGTTGTCGCAGGCGCGCATCTTGCGCGGGCCGAACACCGAGCCGGGATGCTCGCTGGTCTTGAACGCGGCGACCCAGGCCTCGGTGTCCCACGACCCGGTCTTGTCGACCACGTCGAAGAACCATTTCAGTCCGTCATAGGCATGGCCCGCATAGGCGTTCGGCCACTCGTTGTATTTCTTGCGATACGCCTCGACGAAGGCTTTGTTCTCCGGCGTGTCGTAGCTGAAATGGTAGCGGGCGACCGTGTTCACGCCGACAACGTCGGGTCCGACGGCATTGGCCGCGTCGTCGTCCAGGAAGCCGGTTCCGAAGATCGGAACGCGGTCGTTCAGCTTCACCTGGCCGGCCTGCTTCAGGAAGGTGATCGTGTCCGCGCCGGTCATGGTCACGAACAGGCCGTCGGCGCCGGACTTGGCGATCTTGTCGATGATGATCGAATAGTCCTGATTCCCGATCGGCGCAAAATCCTCGCCTGCGACCGCCACGCCCATGCCTTCGAGCCCGGCCTTCATCGTCGCCCATGTGTCCCGCCCCACGGGCTGGTCGACACCCAGGCCGTAGACCGACTTCAGGCCCGCCTTCCTGACGAACTCGATCGCCATCTTCGTCTCGGCGAAGGCGAGGCTGGAGGTGCGGAACGTGTAGTCGTTGCGGGCCTTGCCGGTGATCTGGTCGGCGGCCGAGGTGGTCACGATCAGCGGCGTCTTGCGCTGGGCCGCCACCGGCATGATGGCCAGCGTCTGGCCGGATGCCCCGTCGCCGAACAGCATGTTCACGCCTTCGGAAAGAAGCTTGTTGGCTTTCTGGACCGACGTCTGCGGCTTGGTCTCGCTGTCCTCCCACAGCGCACGGATAGGAACGCCCAATACCGTCTGGCGCTCCTCGATCGCGATCTCCGCCCCCTTCTGCATGCTGGTGCCCAGAAGCGCATAGGGACCGCTGAGCGGCACGACGCCGCCGAGCGTGAAATTCTCGGGCGACTGGGCCGACGAGCCGCCGCTTCCCAATGCCATGAATGCCGCCGCCAGAGCGGCGATCGTCTTGCATTTCATCGATTTCTCCTCCCGACATCGTCGTGATGTCTCTATTATTGTTTCCTGAAAAACAACTCCATGTCAACACCTGGGAAACTCGATTGCGGTCGGCCCGCGTGTCCTGGCGCCACGGGCGGCTCAGCCCCGCGGGGCGAAGCGGCTCAGCGTGGCGCGGGCGGCATCGGAAGCGCAGTCGGCGCGGCACATCCGTGGCGCGACACCGTCGTCGATCCTATCCAAGGCGCGCACCCTCCCGGTTGAGGATCCGGCGGATGTCGGCGCCCCGGATCTCCCTCAGCCTCAGCTTCTCCCGCAGGGATATCGAGGCGGCGATGCCCGCCGCATGGCCGTAGGAGAAGCACTGCGCGGTGACCCGCGCCGATGCGACCGCCTCATGCTGCGCGCTGAGGCAGCGGCCGGCGGCGATGATGCCTTCGCCGCGCTCCGGTACGAGGCAGCCATAGGGAACCTCGTAGGCGTCGTCGAGAATCCACCGGACGACCGGTTTCTCGCCGCTGTGCAATTCGATCGGCCAGGGCGAACGCGCGATTCCGTCTGGATTCTTGCGCGCCGCCACCACGTCGTCATTGGTCAGGCGGGCGACGCCGCTGATCTGTCTTGTCTGACGCACGCCCACCTGGACGCCCGTGTCGTTGACATAGGCCTGTGCGCAGCCTGCAAGCCGGTCGCGGAAGAAGCGCGCATACTCGCGGACCTGGCGCCGGCCTTCGAACTCCGCCTCGGTGAAGTCGTCCATCGACAGTGCATTCAGTTCGCGCCCGTCGCGTCCGATCACCCGGGTGCAGTTGCACAGCAATTCGCCGGGCCGCGTGGTCGGGAACAGCCATATCTTGCTGCGGGGCAGGGCGTAGCCCTCCCCGTTGGCCTGCCCGATCGAGGCGATGACCGCCTGCGGCATGATCGTGTCCTGCCCGTAGGCCGATAGGAAGGCATCGACATCGACCCCACCCATGCGAAAGATCATCGTGGGGTTCTGCACGCGGCCTTGGTCTCCGACGAAGGTCGGCAGGCCGGCCATGGCCGCGACGTCGGCATCGCCGCTGGCGTCGACGACGACCCCGGCGCGAATTTCCCCGGAACCTTGTTTCGTCCAGACGGTCACGCCCTCGATCGCTTCGCCGTCGCCCAGGACGCCGGTCACGACCGCGTGGTAGATCGTCTTGACGCCGGCTTCCGAAATGAAGTCGTCGGCCGTTTCGCGCCACGCGAGCGGTTCGTGCACCCGCGTCATCGTCTTGCCGTAGCGCAGGGCGGGACCGAGACCGCCGCGCCCTTCCAGCCGCTTCACGAACTCGTCGGCAAAACCGAAGACGACCTGCTCCGGAACACGATTGCCCTCGGTCGCCTCGTACAGACCGCATACGGTCCCCGAAAGGCCGGCCACCGCGCCACCGCCGCAGAAGCCGTAGCGTTCGAGCAGGATGACCGAATGCCCGTGCCGCGCAGCTGTCGTTGCCGCCGCCACGCCGGCTGCTCCGCCGCCAACGACGACGATGTCCGCGGACAGCCTCCACACCGGGCGCACATCCCCCGCCATCTTCCTTCTCCCCTTAATCGGCAAGTGACATATCAGTTGCACTTCAGTATCGTCAACCTCGATCAGTCTTTGGAGTTCGCATGTCGGAACATGACCATTCCCCGCTCCTGTCGGAGAAGGCCTACCAGCAGATCGAGGAGATGATCGTCATGCGGCGGTTTCCGCCCGGTTCGATGATCTCGGAGAATCAGCTGAGCGCCAGCCTGGGCTGTGGACGCACGCCGATCCGCGAGGCGCTGCTTCGGCTTAAGCTGGAAGGGTTTGTCGACATCCACCCCCGCAGGGGCGCCCTGGTCCTGCCTGTCGACATCGCCAAGCAGCTGGAACTGCTGGAAGTCCGCCGCCCGCTGGAAACGCTGACCACCGAACTCGGCTGCCGCCGCGCGACGCCGGCGCAGCGCGCCGAGATGCGCGCGCTCGGCGCCAGGCTGGTCGAGGCGGCAGCAGCGGGAATGGATTCGCGATATTTCCAGCTGAATCGCACTATCCACGACCTGCGCATCGCCGCCACCCATAACCAGGTGCTCGTTCAGTCCATGGGGGTGATCTACGGGCTGTCGCGCTGGTTCTGGTATTCCTACCTCAACGACCCGGCAGCGCTTCTGGAAGCCGCCGAACTGCACAAGGCGCTGCTGGACGCCATTGCTGCCGGCGACACGCATGCCGCCGTTGCGGCGTCGGATGAAGTCGTGGAGTTCGTCTCGAGGCTGACCCAGAACGAGATCGACCGCCGCAGTTGAGGGATGCGCTGTCCGCCTGTCACGGCTGCGCCAGGGTGCAAAAGTTTCCTGCATGTTGACATCGGGCGAATGCGCGGCTTTCTATCCGGCTCTGTACCGCGCACGTGATGATGGCATCGCCGACACATGCCTTGCCTGAGCGGAGGTTTCCGACAGGCCGTCAACAATGGAGTTGCCCCTTGAACGAGCTAGGACAGCGCTTGCGCCATCTGCGCCGAGTCGCTGGGCTGACGATCGACCAGGTGGCGAGCCAGATCGGCGTCACCAAGGGCTATCTGTCGAAGATCGAGACTGGGCTCTCCGATCCGTCCGTCGCCGTCCTGGGGCGTCTTGCGGAAGCCTTCGGCGTCCCGATGTCGACGATGTTCGAGAACGGCAGCGGCTACGAGCTCTCGGTCGTCCGCGCGCATGAACGCCTGGCGCTCAACCGGCCCGGCACCAAGCGAGGGTACGTCTTCGAGTCCCTCGTGTACCGCAAGGCCAATCGCCAGTTCGAGGCATTCGTGCTGACCTACCCGGCTCGAAAGGACCCCTCCACCTATCGGCATCCCGGCGAGGAATTGCTCTATGTCCTCGAGGGGGAGCTTCTGTTTCGCTATGCGGGGGTCGACTACATCCTGAAGCCGGGCGATTGCGTGTCCTTCGATGCGCGTGTCGAGCATCAGGGCGAAGCCCATGGCGACAAGCCGGCCAAGGCGCTGGTCGTGGTGATTCCCGGCCCGACGGCAGGGCACCGGTCCCGGCGCGCGAAGTCCGAACACATTGCACAGAGCCCCGTCGACTTGAATATACCCGACAATTCCTGAGAGGGCCCGCGCTGCCCTGGCAGTCAAACCGGCGTGGCGGAATTGGGCCGATAGGGGCGGCACGCTTTAGGCCTTGGCGAGGATGGCAAGCTTCCCCAGCGCCTGCTCGATCGCTGCGCGGGCCGCCGCGTTGCGTTGTACCATCAGCGTCGTGGCTGCTTCGGAGGCCTTGTCGGGGTGGCCGGTGTCGAAGGGCGGAGACGGGTCGTATTCGATCCCGAGCTGGATCGCTTCCGCGACCTCCTGCCCGGCAAGTTCCGCGACGATGACGAATGCGAAGTCGATACCGGACGAGACGCCGCCCGATGTGAAGACATTGCCGTCGCGCACGACCCGCCCCTTCCCGTGAATGGCGCCGACCAGCGGCAGCATGTCGACATAGGCCCAATGCGTCGCGGCGCGACGTCCGTTCAGCAAGCCGGCTGCGCCAAGAAGAAAGGCGCCCATGCACACGGAGGTGACATATCTGGCATGCCCGCCCCGCTGGCGAATGAAGTCGACGGTCTCGGCATCGGCGAGAGCTTCCGCGACGCCCGCCCCGCCGGGCACGCAAATCAGGTCGAGGGGAGGACAGTCGCCGAAGGTACAGGTCGGCATGATGCCAAGGCCACGGTCGCTCAAGACCGGCAGCATGGTCTTGGCGACGACATGGGTTTTCGATTGCGGGAATTTGCTGGGAACGGAGATCGATGGAGGCGTCGAGAGCCGACTCAGCACCTCGAACGGGCCGGTGAAGTCGAGTTGTGTGATTCCTGGGAAAATCACGAAGCCGATGCTGAAATCATGCATGTCCATTCTCCCGAATGCCATGGGCGGGTTAGCACGTGCAGATCATTGCTCCCGGTTCGAGGCGTCCGCAATGGGGGTATCCGACCGCAAACGATCGCTGTGAGATTCCGAACGAAACACCGACCGGGGCGTTGGCAGCCGCGCGCAACATGCCGGAGGAGGCCCATGCGTTCACCCTGCCGCATTGCCCCGGCCTGTTCCGCATGACATAGCTCCGGCGAAAATCCGGAGACGCCCGTGCAAGACAAGAAGATGCTGAAGGTGCTCGGCGGCGAGACGGTCTTCCCGCCACCGCTCTGGATGATGCGGCAGGCGGGGCGTTATCTCCCGGAATACCGCGAGACCCGCAAGCAGGCCGGCTCCTTCCTCGACCTCTGCTACAATCCGGATTTCGCCGTCGAGGTGACGCTGCAGCCGATCCGCCGCTTCGGCTTCGATGCCTCTATCCTGTTCTCCGACATCCTTGTCGTGCCGCACGCGCTCGGCCGCGACCTGACCTTCGCCGAAGGCGAGGGGCCGCGCATGACCCCGATCGAGGCCGCGGAGATAGAGCGGCTCGGCGAAGGCCGCGACTTCCATGCAAGGCTTGCTCCCGTCTACGAAACGGTGTCGCGCCTGCGGACGGAACTGCCGAAGGAAACCACGCTGATCGGCTTCTGCGGCGCACCGTGGACCGTGGCCACCTACATGATCGCCGGACGCGGCACGCCGGACCAGGCGCCGTCGCGGCTCTTCGGCTTTCGCGAACCGGAGGCGATGGCCATGCTGCTGGCCAGGCTCTCCGAGGTTTCGGCCGCCTATCTCATCCGCCAGATCGACGCCGGCGCCGATGTCGTCCAGATTTTCGACAGTTGGGCCGGCGTGCTCGACGAGGCGAGTTTTTCAGCCTGGTGCGTCGAGCCGGTGGCCGACATCGTCCGCCGCGTCCGCGCCGTGCATCCGGACACGCCGATCATCGGTTTTCCGCGCGGCGCCGGCAGTCTCTTTGCCGGCTATCGACAGCGCACCGGCGTGACCGCGCTCGGCCTCGACTGGTCGGTGCCGCTTTCGCAGGCGAGGGACTTGCAGGCGCAAGGAGCGGTGCAAGGCAACCTCGACCCGCTGCGGCTGGTCGCCGGCGGCCGGGCGCTGGACGATGGCGTCGACGCGATCTTGAAAGCCCTGGGCGGCGGCCCGCTGGTTTTCAACCTCGGCCACGGCATCACGCCGGACTGCCCGGTGGAGAATGTCGAGCGGATGGTGAAACGGGTGCGGACGGCCCAAGGGTGAAGGTAGGCGCGCCGACACTTGCCGGCGGCATTGCGGTGACCGTGACTGTTGCCGCCACCCGGCCTCAGGACAGTTTCGATGGCGCGAGCAGTCGAAGCCGACAGCCGCCGGCATGAGTCCCACACCTCAAGACGCAAGTCGTCTCGCGTGTCGGACCTGTGAATCGCGAAACATGGCGCAGGAAGTCCATACCGCTCAAAAATGAAGCATTCGCCCCGCTTTAAGGCCTCGCCGTGAAGCATTTGACGGTGATTCCTGCTGACATTGTCCGCAAGACGTTGGGCTGAAACGATATTCAGGACTTCACGTGAAGCTCCGCATTCTTTGGCGATTCTGCCGCCCATCATCGGAGCATGGTGCGGAAAGCCATGTAAGGTATGGCGTTGCAGCCGCTCCGTATCGCCGGAAGCGCGGAAAACAGCCCTGACACGAGGCAGCGCTACGACGTTTTTGTCAGGAGCCGCGCCGTGCCGCGAGCACCGCGAAAGAATGCCCCCGACCTCGCCTTGGCAACGATCAAGAATCCCGATCGACCCTGCCTTGCCTACCGCAGTGACGTCGCCATGACCCCGCCATCGACGGTAAGAACGGCAGCATTCACCTTGTCCATCTGCGCCAGATGCAGGAAGACGTCAGCCACATCCTCCGCCGTCACCTCGACGCCGAGCAGGTTGCCGGACATGTATTCCTTCGGCGTCATGCCGCGCGCGGCGGCCCGCTCCACGATCATCTGGTCGGTCATCAGCCCGGTGCGGATACGGCCCGCATTGACGCCGGCGACGCGGATGCCCTCGCCGCCGTGGTCCACGGCATACTGCTTCATCAGGGCCAGGGTAGCCGCCTTGGGGATGCCGTAGGGGCCGAAATCCTTGCCGGGATTGACCGACTGGTTGGAGATGTTGAACAGGATCGTCCCGCCGCCACCCTGGGCGCGGAAGGCGCGAACGGCGGCCTGGCAGACGTTCTGGTGGCCGAAGAAGTTGAGGTCGAAACTTCTGCGCAGCGCATGCATCGGCAGGTCGGCGATCGCCCCCTGGTCGGCCGAGCCGGCATTGGACACGAGAATATCGAGCCCGCCCAGGACGTTGGCGATGCTTGCAAAGGCCGTCGCCACCGCTTTTTCGTCGGTGACGTCGCAGCGTATGGCGCTGCCGCCGATCTCGGCGGCGAGGTCGCCCAACGCCGCTTCGTTGATGTCGAGGGCGGCAACCGACGCGCCCGCGCCAGCGAAGGCGCGCGCCACGGCGCGGCCGATGCCGCTCGCCGCACCCGTCACGGCGACCCGGCGGCCTTGCAGCGGCGGGGCTTGCGTTTGCGCCATGGCTCCGGCCTGCATGGTCATGCGGCCTGCTTCAGCGACAGGTCGCGGAACAGTGCATATGCCCGCTCCGCCGTCTCGCCGCGATGCACGACCGCGCCCAGCGCCTGCAGCATCGCCGCCGGGTCCGACGACTGGAACACGTTGCGGCCCATGTCGACGCCAGCCGCGCCCTGGTCGATCGCCTGGTATGCCATCTCCAGCGCCTCGCGCTCCGGCAGTTTTTTGCCGCCGGCGATCACGATGGGGACGGGGCAGCCGAGCACGATCTTCTCGAACCCTTCATCCACGTAATAGGACTTCACGAACTGCGCGCCGATCTCGGCCGCAATGCGGGTGGCGAGGCCAAAGTAGCGGGCGTCACGCACCATGTCCTTGCCGACGCCGGTCACCGCCATGGTCGGGATGCCGTAGCGCGTGCCCGTGTCGATGAGTTTCACGACATTGCCGATAGATTTGTGCTCGTATTCCGCACCGACATAGACCTGCGCGGCCATGGCGACGGCGCCGAGCCGGATCGCGTCGTCGATGTCGACCGCGACCAGTTCATTGGAAAGCTCGGTCAGGATCGAGTTGCCGCCCGAGCAGCGCAGCACCACCGGCTTGTTGACCTCCGGCGGGATGGTCGAGCGCAAAGCGCCGCGCGTGCACATCAGCACGTCGGCATGCTCGGCCAGCGGCGCGATGGTCAGGTCCATGCGCTCCAGCCCGGTCGTTGGTCCCTGGAAATAGCCATGGTCGAAGGCGAGCATCACCGTCTTGCCGGAGGCCGGGTTGAAGATGCGCGACAGTTTTGCCTTCATGCCCCAATCATGGTGAGCCGCGCCCTTCAGGAAGAAGCGGCTTGTGTCAGCCGGGCGGCCCTGGCCCCAATCCTTGCCGTCCTTGATGTCGTCGAGATCTGCCATTGTCGTGTCCTCGCTTGGCGCCGGCGTCACCCTCCCCCTTGTGGGGAGGGTCGCGGAGCAAATGCCGCAAAGCGGCGTTTGTGACGCGGGGTGGGGGAGGCGGAAATCGACCCCCACCCCGTCTCGCAGTCTTTACTTCGTTCCGACTGCTCGCCGACCATCCCCGCAAGGGGGAGGGTGAAGTTGGCGCCGCTGCCGCTTATCCCCAATTCACGCCTTCGCCACGAAGTCCCGCATAGCCTTCAAGATCAGCGAGATCGAGATCGCGCCAGGATCGGGGTGGCCGATGCTGCGTTCGCCCAGCGAGCGCGCCTTGCCGGTGGTGGCGATCATCGCCTTGGACGCTTCGACGCCTTGCAGCGCGCCCTCGGCGGCCGCGGCGGTTGCCGCTTTCAGGCCGCCGCCAGCGGCGGCCCGCGCCGCACGGGCGGCCGGAGCTAGGGCGTCGACCATGGTTTTCTGGCCCTCGACGACTCCGCCGCGCTTGAGGACGGCGGCGAGACCCTCTTCAAGGAAGCCGGCAAATCCCGGACCATCGACTGTGCCGGCAGCGGCGAAGGCTTTCGCACCCGAGCGGAACAGCGTGCCGAACACCGCGCCGGCCGCGCCGCCCGTGTTGGAGAGGATGGCCATGCCGGTCGCCTTGAAGGCAGCTTCGGCGCTGTCCGGCTCGGATGCCTTGAGCGCCTCCAGCGCCGCTTCGAAGCCGCGGCGCATGCCGATGCCGTGGTCGCCGTCGCCGATGGCGAGGTCTGCGTCAGTCAAAACGTCGGTCTGGTCGATCAGGGCCTGGCTGACCGCCAAAAGCATGTCGCGGGCGCCGGCCGCGTCCAGTTCTTCCGCCATTGCCCGCCTCACATCCTGGAATAGCCGAGGGATTCGGCCGGCATGTCGAGATAATGTTTCAGCTCGTCGTCGAGCCTGAGCAGCGTGACCGAGATACCCGCCATTTCCTGCACCGTGAGCCAGGTGCCGACATCCGAGCGGTGCACCTTGATGCCTTCGCGGTCGAGGATCTGGCGGATGCGGCGGTTGACGATCAGCATCTCCATCATCGTCGTTGCGCCGAGATTGTTGATCATCAAGGCGACCTCGTCGCCACGCTTGAACGGCAGGTCGGACAGGAGTTTCGCCATCAACTGATCGGTGATCTCATCGGCAGGCGCCATCTTCTGGCGCGACACGCCGGCCTCTCCATGCGCGCCCATGCCGATCTCGATCTCGTCTTCAGCGAGTTCGAAGGTGAGTTTTCCCGTCTCGGGAATGGAGCCGGCGGCCACCGCGACACCGATCGAGCGGACATTGGCGACGGCCTTTCGCGCCACGCGCTCGACCTCGTCCAGCGTGTCCAGTTCGGACGCCGCACCGCCCGCGATCTTGATCATATAGATGTCGCCGGCGATACCGCGCCGGTCGTGCGTGCGCTCCGGAGGAGCGGCTGCGACGTCGTCGGTGACGCGCACGGTGCGCACCTCGATGCCGTCCTCTTCCAGCAGTTCGACCGCCATGTCGAAATTCATGTTGTCGCCGGCATAGTTGCCGTAGAGGAAAAGCACGCCCTTGCCGCGATGCACGGCCTTGGCAGCCTCGTAGATGATGTCCGGCGAGGGCGCGGCGAACACTTGGCCGCAGGCCGCCCCGTCGCCCATGTTTTTCCCCACGAAACCGTGGAACACGGGCTCGTGGCCGCTGCCGCCGCCGATGAGCAGCGCGACCTTGCTTTCGGGAAGGTCGGTGCGCACCAGGGCGGCGTGCTTGTCCAGCTTGCGCACGCGGCCGTCATTGGCCAGCACAAGGCCTTCCAGCATCTCGGTGACGACTTTTTTAGGATCGTTCAGGATCTTCTTCGGGTTAGCCAATTTTTTCCTCCTCGTCTTGCTGCCGCGCGTCGGGCACATGATCCAGGATCATGAACAGGACCACGCCTGCAAGCAGCACCGGAAAACCGAATACGAAAAGTCCGTGTAGGAAAGGCTGGCAGAGCATGGCGAAGCCGATCAGGATCAGCGCCGAGGCCAGCCTGTAGAACCAGTTCTTCGTGAGGTAAGCGCTCATCGTGCCTTGCCCCCGAGATGCGAGATGCGAGCACCGCTCTCGGCGTCGAACAGGAAGCCGCTGGTTATCCGGAACGAGCAGGCGTCGCCCTGCTTGAAGACCATCTCGGAGGGCACGACCTTGCGGAACGAGCCGGCATCCGAGTTGACCTGCACGGCCCGTTCGAAGCCGCGATTGTCGACGGCGTAGACCGAACCTTCATTGGCGTCGGACGCGCCGCCCGGCCCGACTTCGATGTCTTCGGGCCATGCGCCAAGCAGCAGCTTTCGTCCGGCCGCAGTGCCCACCACACCGAAGGCGCCGAGCGGAAGCTTTTGCCTCCCGCCGGGGATCAGCACGGAACCATCGCTTATCGACGCTTCGAAGAAGGCCATGGACGGACTGCCGATCAGCTTGCCGACGCGCATATTGGCCGGCAAGGCGATGATCTCGTCGATGGTGCCCGTCTGCTGGATGATGCCGCTTTCGATGATCGCCAGCCGGTCGGCAATCGCGATCGCGCCGTGATAGTCGTGGGTGGCGTACAGCATGGTCGAGCGGTGCTGGCGGTGGATTTGCCTGAGTTCGGCGCGAAGACCCTCGCGCAGCTTCAGGTCGAGAGCCGACAGCGGTTCGTCGAGCAGGAACATTTTTGGACGGCGCACCAGGGCGCGGGCGATGGCCACACGCTGGCGCTCGCCGCCGGAAAGCGTGTCGACATCGCGGTCGAGCAGATGCGAAATGCGCAGGAGTTCGGCGGTGCGACCAACCCGAACTTTGATCTCCGCCTCGTCCTCCCGGTAGGTCGGCGACCGCAGCGCGAAGGCGATGTTGTCCTTCACGTCGAGCACCGGCAGAAGATTAAAACCTTCGAAGACGATGGAAACGTCACGCCCGGACGGATCGATGTCGGTGACGTCGCGGCCGGCGAGGGATACTTTTCCGGCCTCCAGGCTGATCAAGCCGGCGGACGACAGCAGCGTCGAGCTTTTGCCCGCGCCGGTCGGGCCGAGCAGCGCCATGATTTCGTTGTCCGGCACTTCGAGATCGAGGCCGCGCAGCGCCCGCTTGGCGCCGTAGGATTTCTTCAAGCCTTCCAGCTTCAGCATCGGGACGCTCATGCTGCGTCTCCCGTCACGCGCCGGCCTGTCTCGGCGTCGAAGAACAGAAGTCCTTCCGGCACGAAATGCACGGCCTCGGTCGGAGCCGTTCGGCTGGGTCGCTTGTCGACGCCCTGATAGGCGTTGCCGCCGATGGAGAAATTGAAGAAGCGGTCGCGGCCGACCGAGAATACGTCGTCCACGGCAAGCGGGAAGGCTGTTGGGTCGCCCGGTTCGACCAGATGCACGTTGAGCGGCCGGACGCCAAGCTTCAGTTTCCGGCGGCTGGCGACCGCCCATTGCGGGATACGGTTGCGCGCGGGCGTCAGCGTGACGCCGCTGTCGCCCAGCCTCAGGCCGCCATCGACCGGCACGAGGTCGATCAGGTTCATCGACGGCGAGCCGATGAACTGGCCGGCAAAGACATTCTCCGGCTGGAGGAAGATGCGGTCAGGGTCGCCGACCTGCACGATGCGCCCGTCGCTCATCAGCACGATGCGGTCGGCCAGGCTCATCGCCTCGCGCTGGTCGTGGGTGACATAGATGGTGGTGACGCCGATTTCGCGCTGCAGGTGGCCGAGTTCCCAGCGCATTTCCTCGCGAAACTGCTCGTCGATCGCCGACAGCGGCTCGTCGAGCAGCAGCACGGCGGGTTCGCGGATAACCGCGCGCGCCAGCGCCACTTTTTGGCGGGCGCCGGGCGGTAGCGAGGCTGGATAGCGGTCGAGGTCGGCCCCGAGGCCGAAGATTCCGACGACCCAGTCAAGCTTGCGGGCGATCTCGGCGCGGGGAACGCCCCGCGCCTTCAGCGGGAAGACGATGTTTTCGCGGATTTTCAGATGCGGGTAGAGCGAGACGAACTGGAACACCATGGCAATGTTGCGCTCGCTGGCCGACATCTCGTTGACGCGCCTGCCGTCGAACAGCACGTCGCCGGACGTCGCCTTCACCAGCCCGGCGATGCAGCGCAAGGTCGTCGTCTTGCCGCAGCCGGACGGGCCGAGATAAACGACGAACTCGCCGCTCTTGACCGTCAGGTTGACGTTGTCGACCGCCTTGAAGCCGGCGAAGTCGATGGTCAGGTTCTTGAGCTCGATCTCGGCCATCAGTATTTCTCGCCCATCTTGCCGAGATGGCGGACCAGGATCATCGACAGGCCGATGATGATGAACAGCAGCATGACCGCCAGCGCCGACGCTTCGCCGGTGTAGAAATAGCTGAAGGCGGTTTTCGCGACGGCAAACGACACGGTCTCGGTGCTCGATCCAGGTCCGCCGCCAGTCAGCGCGAAGAACAAATCGTACTGCTTGAAGCTGTCGATCAGCCGGAGGATCAGCGCGATGAACAGCACCGGCGCCGACATCGGCAGCGTGATGCGGAAGAATTTGTAGGCCGGGCTGGCGCCGTCGACTTCCGCGGCCTCGTAGATGGTTTCCGGAATGCCGCGGAACGCGGCCGTGGCGAGCAGGATGATGAAGGGCGCCCACATCCAGGTGTCGGCGATGGCCGCAGCCCACAGGGCCGGTGTCGTCTGGCCGAGCCAATCGACCTTCGACAGGCCGACGACGGTCAGCAGATAGTTGATGACGCCCCATTCCGAGTTCAGCATGTAGCGCCAGAGGAAGCCCACGACCACCGGCGACAGCATCATCGGCATCATCAGCATCGTGAACACTACGTCGCGGCCACGAAAGTTCTTCTGCAACTGGTAGCCGACGAAGATGCCGATCAGCATCTGCATGACCACGCAGATGAACACGAATTTTCCGGTGAAGATGAAACGGTCCCAGAGCTCGGGATCGGAGAGCAGGAAGGTGTAGTTCTTCAGGCCCACGGGCTTCATGCCGGCGGCGGGCCGCAGCGCCGAGAAGTTGAAGAAGGAATAGTAGATCAGCGAGAAGATCGGGTAGGCGACCATGAAGATCAGGATCGCCAGCGTCGGCGACAGGAAGCCGAAGATCATCAGCCGTCCGGAAGACCGTTTCTTGAGCTCGGCCTGGCGCTGGTTGTGGGAAACGGCGCTCATCGTCCTACCTCCGCCCCAGCACGCCGAAGGTCATGCCCATCAGCAAATGTTTGCGGATCAGATAAAAGAACACCAGAACCGGGATGATCAGCACCACGCCGGCCGCGCAAATTTGCGTCCACTCGATGCCGGTGGCGCCGGCTGCCGATGAAATCTTGACTGGCAGCGTCTTGGCCTGGGTGGTGGTCAGGATCGAGGCGAAGGCGAATTCGTTCCAGGCGAAGATGAAGCAGAAGCCGGCGGAGGCGGCGATGCCGCCTTTCACCATAGGCAGTACCAGGCGGGTGAAGGCATACATGCGCGAATAACCGTTGACGATGGCGATCTGCTCGACCTCGCGCGGCACGCCGTCGAAGAAACCCTTCATGATCCAGGTGGCGAGGCCGACATTGGCGAAGATGGCGACGAGGATCAGACCAGTGCGCGTGTCGGCCAAGCCCAGCCGCGCGAACATCAGGTGATAGAACACCAGTACGGCGACAGGCGGCAGCATGCGGGTCGACAGTACGAAGAACATGAAGTCGCCCTTGCCCCGAAAATTGAAGCGCGAGCAGACATAACCGGCGAGCGTGCCCAGGAAGACGGCAAGGAAGGTGCCGACCGTGGAGACCAGCACGCTGTTGACCAACGAATCGAACACGCCGACCGCCGAGGCGCTGCCGGCGGCCGCACCGACGCCGAAGACGCTCTGGTAGCCGGAAAAGTCGGGCGTGAAGAACAGCTTCGGCGGCATCGAGAACAGGTCGACGCGGCTCTTCAGCGACGAGATGATCAGCCAGAAGATCGGGCCGAGATTGTAGAAGGTGTAGGCGACGAGCAGGAGCAGAAGAAGCCACCGGCCGGCCAGATCGATCGCTGATGTTTTGGATGTGCTCATCGGAAGCAGTCCGGTTTGAAGATTGTGAGCCGGCGGTGCGGCCGCCTTACCCTCCCCCTTGTGGGGAGGGTCGGCGAGCGATCGTAGCGAAGCGGAGAACCGCGAGACGGGGTGGGGGTCACCTTAACTGCGCACGCAAAGAGAATGTCGAGCACTTCATCAGCAACCCCCACCCCGCGTCAAAAACCTCGCGTGCCGCTCGGTTTTCTCCGCGACCCTCCCCACAAGGGGGAGGGTAAGGGGATCACTCCACCGGAACGACCTTATCCTGGCCGACAGGGGAAATCTCCTGGTCCGGCACTTCCGGGGTCTTCTCGCTGCGCTTGATCTCGTAGCCGGCGCGCTCGAGCGTACGCTCGTTCTTCTCGGCGGCGTCCGCAAGTGCCTGCTGCACCGTCTTGGTGCCGGAAACTGCGTTCGAGACCTCCTGCTGGAGCTGGTCGAGCAGCGCCGGATACTCCGGCAGGTGCCAGTAGTCGTTGAGATAGGCGAGCGCGGTCGAGAACTGCCGGTTGTAGGAGTTCAGGCCTTGCCAGTCCGGGCTTTCCAGCACGGATTTCAGGCCGGTCTGGCAGACGGCGGCGTAGCGCTTCTGCTGCTCGGGCAGGAAGTACCACTCCATGAACTTGGTCAGCTCGGGCAGCTTCTTGGAGTATTTGTTGATGCCCATGCCCTGGCCGCCGACCGAGAACTGGCGGCGGAACTTTCCGTCGCGGCCGACGGCGCCCGGAAGCACGGCGAAGGCGGTCTTGTCGGCGAACTTGTTCACCTTCGGATCGGCGTTGGAGCCGTTGAAGTAGAACCACTGCATGGCCATGGCGAGCTGGCCCTGCTGGAAGGCGGCGTTGACCTCGTCAAAGCCCCAGTTGCCGGAGCCGGGAGGGCCGAACTTGAACATGTCGACATAGGCCTGGACGCCGTCGATCGAAGCCGGCGAGTCGAGGTAACCCTTCACTTCCATCGTAGCGGGATTGTAGAGCTCGCCGCCGAACGACCACAGGAAGGAGTTCGACGCGGTCGTGGCGAAGTCGTAGTCGCGGCCGCCCATCTGGCCCCAGCCGTAGAGACCCTGGTCGGGACGGGTGAAGAACTCGGCGATCTCCTTGGCGTCCTGGTAGGTCTGAGGGACCACAAGCTCCTTGCCGTACTTGGCCTTGAACGCTTCCTTCTCCTTCGGATCCTCGAACAGGTCCTTGCGGTAGGTCAGGCCGTAGGCGTCCTGGTTGGCCGGCAGGCCATAAAATTCGCCCGAGCCGTCCGGATATTCGCCGTAGCGCGACAGCGAGGCCGGCGGGAAGATGTCGGCCTTCAGGTAGCTCGACTTATCGAAGATGTCGTTGAGCTTGACGGCGTGGCCGGCGAATTCGGCGGTCGACTGACTGTCCCACATGGCGAAGTCGAAGGCGTCGCCCTGGATCGCGAATTCAGAGGCGATCTTGTCGTGCCACTGCGGGCCGTAGGGCACAAGCGCCGGCACGATCTTCACCGACTTGTCCGGATAGTCTTTTGCGATGTCCATCAGCGCGTCGGCACAGGTGCCGGCATGCCAGACGAAGGTAAGCGTGGTCTCCGCGCGGGCCAGTCCGGCGCTCGCGGCAAGCGCCGTGACGGCGACTGCAGCGGACGCAAGCAAGCGCGCGCGCTTGGCGTTGTTCATGATGCTCCTCCAGCGTTTCGCGGGCAACCGAGGCGGCGGCGAACTCCCTTCGCCTCGTCTCCTGCCCTCTCTCAACGCTAGTCAGCGTCGTTAAAAATATCAACATGAAACTTATATTTTCTCATTTTTTTTGTTACGTATGATCACGAATGACAAGGCGAAGCACTCGGGTCATGCCATGTTAGGATTCACCAAAGCCCTCGCGCGGCTCGAAAAAATATCGATTTATCCGCTGGTTAGCAGGATCTCCGCGATCTTGCAGCGCAGTTGCGAATTCGCATTGCACAACGACCATTTTGATAATTTAACATTTTCCTTCCTGGTATGCATCGGCCGTGCTAGAGGTCTCTGCCAATGAACGCGGAGGAGGCCGCCGACATGTTCGAGCCGGACGGCGACATGCAGCATCTGTCGAAGGCCGACCAGCGCCGTGCCGGGATCATACGGCTGCTGATGGAAAGCCCGTCTGTGCAGATCAAGGATCTGGCGACGCGCCTCGACGTCAGCCTGATGACCATCCACCGCGACTTGAACGATTTGCAGAACCAGGGGCTGGTGCGGCGGCTGCGCGGTTCGGTGTCGGCGGAAAAGTCGATGCTGTTCGAGAGCAGCTATCTCTACCGCGCCCGCCAGCACGTCAGCGAAAAGCGAAAACTGGCGCGCGCCGCGATCGCCCATATAGAGCCCGGCAACGCCATCGTCTGGGACGACAGTTCCACCACCTTCCATGTCACCGAGTTCATTGAGCAGGTGGCGCCGGTGACGATCATCACCAATGCGCTGCCCGTGCTGGAGAAACTGCGCGACGCGGCGGAGATCGACCTGATCGCGCTCGGCGGCAAATATCACCGCGCCTATAACGGTTTCTTCGGCCTCGCCTGCGAACGCTCGATCCGCTCCTACCGGGTGGATGTGGCGCTGATGTCGACCACCACCATCCAGGGCTTGTCGATGTTCACGCAGGACGAGCAGGTGCTGCGCGCCAAGCAGGCGATGATCGAGATCGCGCGCAAGCGCATCCTGCTGGTCGACGAGAGCAAGTTCCACTTCTCCGCGCTCAACCACGTTGCCGACCTGTCGGTGTTCGACGTGGTGCTGATCTCGAACTCGGTGGATTCGTCCACCATCGCCCGCCTCCGCGACGGCGGCGTCAAACTGCAACTCGTCTAGCAATCGAAGGAAACACGATGTCGGAAACTGGCAAGGCGCGCCGCCTGGCGCGCATGTTCAACGCGCGGTCGGGGCGCATGCTGTGCCTGGCGTTCGACCATGGCATGCAGGTCGGCACCGTTCCCGGCACGGAGGATCCCGCGCGCGTGCTCGACACGGCGGCGGAGGCCGGCGTCGACGCGGTGATCCTCAACCCCGGCATGATGGTTCGCCACGGCCATCGCCTTGCCGGCGGCCCGGCGGTCATCCTGCGCATCGACCAGACCACCATGTGGCGGCACGGCACGCCGAGCGGTTATCCCGACACGCACAACCGGCTCGTCTCCTCGGTCGAGGAGGCGGTGTCGATGGGGGCGGAGGCGGTCATCACCTATCTGTTCACCTGCAACAATCGGCCGGAGGAAGAGACAAAATCCTTCGAAATCTGCGGCGCGGTCGCTAGCGCCTGCCGCAAATGGGGCGTGGTCCATGTCATCGAGGCGATGGCCGCCAAGGGCGGCTTCGCGCGGCATGACGATCCGGACGTCATCTCACTCAACTGCCGCATGGCAGGCGAGATCGGCGCCGACATCATCAAGGCCGACTGGTGCGCCGACAAGGAGCGGTTTGCGGGCATTGCAACGCAGTCGCTGGCGCCGATCGCGATCGCCGGCGGCCCGGCGCGCGCCGGCATCGAGGCTGTCGCCGACTATGCGCGCGGCGTCATCGCCTCGGGCGCAAAAGGCCTGATGTTCGGCCGCAACGTTTTCGAGCAGGCCGATATGGGAACCATGCTGCGCAGGCTTCGCGAGATCGTTCACGGATAGACGCGCGACCTTCTCCCCCGGGATTACCGTTCAATAGCGACACCTCGCGGGACAAGAGCCGCCTCGGCCTCGGCAACCGTTTCGCGAAACCTCTACAGCAGCCCGGCCTTCTCGGCCTCCACGCGCAGATTCTGGCGCGGGCGCGGGCCGATTTGCTGGATGACCAGCCCGGCGGCCAGCGAGCCGAGATCGCCGCAATCCTGCAGGCTGCGGCCGGCCGTGTAGCCGTAGAGGAAACCGGCTGCGTAGAGGTCGCCGGCGCCGGTCGTGTCGACGATCTCGTACACCGGGATCGGCTTAATCGTGATCGTCTCGTCGCCCCGCACGATCACCGAGCCTTTTTCCGAGCGGGTGACCGCCGCGATCTTGCAGTCCTTGCGGATCGCGTCGAGCGCGGTCTCGAAGGAACTGGTCTGGTAGAGCGACTTGATCTCGTGGCTGTTGGCGAAGACGATGTCGACTGTACCGGAACGCATCAGGTCGAGGAATTCGCCGCGATAGCGGTCGACGCAGAAGGAATCCGACAAGGTCATCGACACTTGGCGGCCGGCCTCGTGCGCCAGCCGGGCGGTCAGGCGGATCGCGTCCTTGGCGCGCGGCGGGTCCCACAGGTACCCCTCGAAATAGGTGACCAGCGCGCCCCTGGCCTTCTCCGGCTCGACGTCCTCAGGCCCAAGTTCGACGCAGGCGCCGAGATAGGTGTTCATCGAGCGCTCGCCGTCGGGCGTCACGAAGATCATCGAGCGCGCGGTTGGCGGCGGTCCCGCGAGCGGTTTCGTGTCGAAGGCGACGCCCTGGGCGCGGATGTCGTGGTAGTAGATCTCGCCCAGCGTATCCTCCGCGACCTTGCCGAAGAACGCCGCGCGGCCGCCAAAACTGGCGATTCCCGCCGCCGTGTTGCCGGCGCTGCCGCCGGACGCCTCGATGGCCGGCCCCATGCGTTCGTAGAGCAGGTTGGCGCGGTCGGTGTCGATCAGGTTCATCGCCGCCTTGATGATGCCGTTCTCTGCCAGGAACGCCTCGTCGGCCTGCGCTATGATGTCGACGATCGCGTTGCCGATGCACAGCACATCGTATTGGCTCATGAAGAAACTCCGACGGGCAAATCCTTGGCGTTCTTGCATAATGATCGACGCCCGGTCCAGAGAAGGACTGCCGCGCCGCGCAAGTTTCTTGTCCGTGCGCTTCGCAATCCCCATGTCGATCGCATCGGCACGCCAAAAATCAGGGAGACCGGCACAGCATGATCCTCGATAGCGCCCGCGCCGCCGCAGGCCACCTCTTCAGCGCGCCGTTCCGTGGCGTGTTCCTGAAGACACTGGGGCTGACGCTGCTTGCGCTGGTCGCGCTCTGGTTCGGGCTGAGCCAGATGTTCGAATGGCTCGCCTGGCCCTGGCTGGAGGCGCTGCTGCCCGGATTGCCGGGATGGGCCGGCTGGCTTGGCGTGATCGCAGCGATCGTCGCCGGCATCGGGCTGGCGCTGGGGCTGGCGTTGCTGATCGCGCCCGTGACGGCAGTTGTCGCCGGCTTCTTCCTCGACGATGTCGCCGACCTTGTCGAGCGTACCGAATATCCCTCCGACCCGCCGGGCCGGCCTGTGCCGGTACTGACCAGCCTTGCTTTGTCGCTGAAATTCCTCGGCATCGTCATCATCGGCAATCTGCTGGCGCTTCTGCTGCTCCTGGTGCCGGGGGTCAACATCGCCGCGTTCTTTGTCGTCAACGGCTACCTGATCGGCCGCGAGTTCTTCGAATTCGCGGCGATGCGCTTCCAGCCTGAAGCCGACGCCAAGGCACTGAGACGCCGCAACGCCGGCACGGTGTTTCTCGCGGGATTGGTGATCGCGGCGTTCATGGCGGTCCCGTTGCTCAACCTTCTGTCGTCCCTCTTCGCCTGCGCCATGATGGTGCACCTTCACAAGGCAGTGGCGGCGCGGGAGGCTGCCGTCAGCGCCGGGCGGCGGGGGCTCCGGCAAGCCACCGGTTGAAAGATCGACGCGATCAGCCGGCGCATCGCTGGTGGACGCACAGCCTGTGTACGCTCGGCTCAGCTTCGCCCAGCGAAGAGCGTCTCGAGTTCGGCGAAAGACATGCCGTCCCGTGAAAATTCAAACGACCCTTTTTCCAGCATTTCGTATGCGGCGCGTCTGACTGCTCCGAAGGCGTAACTGGTCAGCTTCGATCCGAGCGAGATGCGCTTTACGCCGGCGTCGGCCAGAGCCGCCACGGTCAGCCCGGGCACCGCAAGAAAATTGACCGGACGGGGCACGGCTGCGCAAATGGTCCGCACGGTCTCGATGCCCGATATGCCCGGCGCATAGACGACGTTCGCACCGGCTGCGGCGAAGGCCTGCAGCCGCCTGATGGTGTCGTCGAGGTCGTTACGACCCCAGAGGAAATTCTCCGCCCGCGCCGTGAACACGAAGCCATGCTTGACCGCCCGCGCAGCCTCTGCCGCGGCGGCGACGCGCTCGACGGCAAGCGAGAACTCGTAGATCGGGTCGTCTGGGTCACCCGTATGATCCTCGATCGAACAGCCGGCCAGCCCTGCCGCTTCGGCCGCGAAGATCGTCTCGGCCGCGCTGTCGGGGCTGTCGCCCTTGCCCTTTGCGAGGTCGGCGTTCACCGGCAGCGAGACCGAGCCGACGATGTCCCGGCAGTGGGCGATCATCGCCTCGAAGCCGACCGCGCCATCGACCAGGCCGCGTGAGAAGGCGAAGCCAGCGCTTGTCGTCGCCAGCGCCTTGAAGCCGAGCAATTCCAGCAGCTTCGCCGTGCCGGGATCCCACGGATTTGGCATCACGAAGGCACCGGCCACCCGGTGGAGATCCTGAAAAATTCTGCCCTTGTCCATGATCGCACCCGTCGAACCGGAAATTGATCCGCCGGCCAATCCTAACGCCTGTCGGCCAGGCGGCAAAGCGGGATCAACGGAAGGAAGCGTGGCCCGGTCGATTCAGACAGGCGGTTCGTTCATGGAAGACGCCGGGGGCTCAAGCCGTCCCCGTCGAACCGAAGCCGCCTGCGCCGCGCTGCGTTTCCCCGGCCAGGCTGCGCTCCTCGATCCCGGCGCGGACGACGGGCGCGATGACCAACTGGGCGATGCGCATGCCGCGCGTCACGGTGAAATCGCCGTCGCCGAGATTGACTAGCAGAACCTTCACCTCGCCGCGGTAATCCCAGTCGATGGTGCCCGGGGTGTTGAGGCAGGTGATGCCGTGCTTGAACGCCAGGCCGGACCGCGGCCGCACCTGGCCCTCGAACCCTTCGGGAATCTCCAGGACCAGGCCGGTCGGCACCAGCGCGCGCTTGCCCGGCAGGATGAGGACCGGCCGGTCGTCGGCGACGGCGGCGCGCAGGTCCAGGCCCGCCGCGCCGGCGGTCTCGTAGGCCGGCAGATCGAGGCCATGCGCATGCGGCAGGCGGACGACACCGACGAGCGGCGCAGGATGAGATGGCGATGCGGTCATGAGCGCGATCTATCGGCCCGGTGTGGCCGGCGTCAATTGCCGCCAGCGGCGTTCACCGAATTTCCACCGGCACGACGGTGGTCTCGCGAATCTCCTCCATGACGAAGGACGCCGAGACGTCGGACAACGGCACTTTCGCGATAAGCCGCTGGTAGAGGCGGTCATAGGCCTTCACGTCGGCCACGCGCGCCCTCAGCACATAATCGAGGTCGCCCGACATGCGATAGACGCCGGTAATCTCCGGCAGGCTGGTCACGGCGGCCCGGAAACGCGCCAGCCATTCGGGATCGTGGTTCGAGGTGCGCACCATGATGAACACCGACAGGCCGAGGCCGAGCTTCTCCGCATCGACCAGCGCGACGCGGCCGGTGATCACGCCGGCCTCCTCCATCTGGCGGATGCGGCGCCAGCAGGCATTGCGCGACAGGTTTACGCGCGCGGAAACGTCGTCGACGGAAAGCATCGCGTTGCGCTGCAGCTCGGCGAGGATACGGCGGTCGATTGCGTCGAGTTCGGCGATCATTTTGGGATGATCGTCCCAATGCCGGGTCGTTGCAAGGGACGGATTGGGATAAAATCTCATGGAGACAGGGTAAAATCGGGACAATCGAACAATCGAACAATACCGAGGGAACTTCAGCCATGACCACCCGCATCGCCAGACTGTTCGTCGACCACCCGGCCTCGGTGGACGAGACCTATCTCGGCCATATGGCCTTCGCCGCGTGGTTCTCGTCGAAACTGTTCATGGCAGCCGGCGCCGCTCTCATTCATGCTTTCTTACCCTTCCTTTTCGAAACTACGGCAAGCCGAATCATCCGCGAGCTGTACGAGCGGACGAACAACAGGCGCGCCAAGGCTTGAACTGCACAGGACCTTGGCGATCCCGGAGATGCGGGAAGGACGCTGAACCATGTGCCGCTGGGCGGCCTATATCGGGCCGGAACTGTTTCTCGAGGACATCGTCACCGCGCCCTGCCATTCGCTGATCGCGCAGAGCCACAATGCGCTGGAGGCCAAGACGCCGACCAATGGCGACGGCTTCGGCATCGCCTGGTACGGCGAGCGCGAAGAACCCGGCCTCTACCGCGACATCCTTCCTGCCTGGTCCGATCCCAATCTGAAGAGCCTGTGCCGACAGATCCGCTCCGGCCTGTTTCTTGCGCATGTGCGCGCCTCGACCGGCGGTTCGACCAGCCGCGCCAATTGCCATCCCTTCGCGGTCGGGCGCTGGTCCTTCATGCACAACGGCCAGATTGGCGGCTTCGAGCGGCTGAGGCGCCATCTGGAGGCCAGTCTTTCCGACTCGGCCTATGAGCGGATAGACGGCACGACCGATTCGGAGCTGTTCTTCCTGCTGATGCTCGAGGAGGGTCTCGACACCGAGCCGCAAAGGGCCGCCGAGCGGGCCGCCATGCGGGTGATCGACGTGGCGCGCGCCGCCGGCATCGAGCCGCATCTGCGCCTCACCGCAGCCTTCAGCGACGGCGCCGCGCTGCACGCCGTGCGCTACGCAACCGACGCCTTCGCGCCGACGCTCTACATGGCGGAGTTCCGCAAATCCGGCGGGCGTTGCATCGTGTCGGAGCCGTTCGACCGGGAGAACCCGAACTGGCAGGCGATCCCGCCATCGAGTTTCGTGACCATAACCGACGCTGCCGTCAGCATCCGCCCGTTTGCGCCTGCCGGGCCGGCAAGGCTGGCGCTGGCCGTCTGACCAGCTATTCGGTTTTCGCGGCAGGCTTGTAAAGCAGTTCCGGCCCGGCGTCGGTGACGAGGCGCTTGCCGCACAGCGCCAGCGTCACGTCGAGCTCCTTGCGGATGATGCTGAGCGCCAGCGTCACGCCATCCTTGCCGCCGGCCCCTAGGCCGTAGAGGAAAGGCCGGCCGATATGGGTGCCCCTCGCGCCGAGGCAGAGCGCCTTCAGCACGTCCTGACCGGAGCGGATGCCGCCGTCGACATGCACCTCGATCCTGTCGCCGACCGCCTCGACGATTTCCGGCAGCGCGGCGATGGTCGACGGCGCGCCGTCGAGCTGGCGGCCGCCATGATTGGAGACGATGATCGCGTCGGCGCCCGACTGAGCGGCAATGCGGGCGTCCTCCGGGTCGAGAATGCCTTTCAGGATCAGCTTGCCGCCCCAGCGCTGCTTGATCCATTCGACATCCTTCCACGACAGTTGCGGGTCGAACTGCTCGGCCGTCCACGACGACAGCGAAGACATGTCGCCGACACCCTTGGCGTGGCCGACGATGTTACCGAAGGTGCGCCGCTTCGTGCCCAGCATGGCAAGACACCAGCGCGGTCGGATCGCCATGTCGAGCATGTTGAGCAAGGTCAGTTTCGGCGGCGCCGACAGCCCGTTGCGGATGTCCTTGTGGCGCTGGCCCAGAATCTGCAAGTCCAGCGTCAGCACCAAAGCTGAGCACTTCGCCGCCTTGGCGCGGTCGATAAGGTTCAGCACAAAATCCTTGTCGCGCATGACGTAGAGCTGGAACCAGAACGGCTTTTTCGTCACCGAGGCCACGTCCTCGATCGAGCAGATGCTCATGGTCGACAGCGTGAAGGGAACGCCGAATTCTTCCGCTGCGCGCGCCGCCAGCATCTCGCCGTCGGCGTGCTGCATGCCGGTCAGCCCGGTCGGCGCCAGCGCCACCGGCATCGACACCTTTTCGCCGATCATCGTCGATTCCAGCGAGCGGTTGGTCATGTCGACCAGCACGCGCTGACGGAATTTTATCTTGGCGAAATCCTCTTCGTTGGCGCGGTAGGTGCTCTCCGTCCAGGCGCCGGAATCGGCGTAGTCGAAGAACATGCGCGGCACCCGGCGGCGGGCGACTTCCTTGAGATCGGCTATGTCGAGCGACGGCTTCATCGGCAGGCCTTGAGCATTCGGATTTCGGACGGCGTTCCCTGCAAAGCGGGCGGCGACCGACGTAGCGCTCTTCGCCCGGGAAGTCGATGCCGGAGTATCGGACCAGGCGGCCGACCGCCGAGGCTTGACACAAGGTGTCGTGCGATGTATTTAACCATTAGGATAAATAACCAACCGGTTCAATAATGGCCGCCGACCACCTGAGCACTACCTTGCAGGCTCTCGCCGACCCGACCCGGCGGGCGATTCTGGCGCGGCTGGCGCTCGGCGAGGCGACGGTGACTGAACTGGCTGAGCCGTTCGACATGAGCTTTCCCGCGGTTTCCAAGCATCTGAAAGTGCTGGAGCGCGCCGGGCTGGTCGAGCAGGGCCGTGAAGCGCAGTTCAGGCCGCGGCGCCTGCGGCCCGAGCCTCTGCGCGACCTCGCCGGCTGGCTGGAGAATTATCGGCGCTTCTGGGACGAAAGTTTTGACCGGCTCGACGCCTATCTGAAGGAGCTTCAGCAAGCGGACGCGGCCAATGGCGGAAAGGGAGAAAAGAAATGAACGTTCATGCTGAAACCCGCCCCGAACTGACGATCCGGCGCAGTTTTGACGCGCCGCGCGATCTCGTATTCCAGTGCTGGACCGACCCGGAGCGGCTGAACCGCTGGTGCTGCCCGAAAGGCTTTACGCTGCCCTTCTCTGAGGGCGACATCCGCCCCGGCGGCTCCTTCAAAACGTGTATGCGCGCGCCTGATGGCACCGACCATTGGCTTTCAGGCACCTACCGGGAGATCGCGCCGCCGGAACGGCTGGTGTTCTCGCACCGCTGGCTCAACGACAAGGGCGAGCACGAGCACGAAACCGTCGTCACCATCACGCTGAGGGAACAGGACGGCAAGACGCTGCTTACCCTTCACCAGGCCTTCTTCCTGTCTGAAGCCTCGCGCGATGGCCATCGCGAAGGCTGGACCGAAACCCTCGACAACCTTGCGGAGTATCTTGCGAAATGAAACTCTATCACGCCCCGGGCTCCTGCAGTCAGGCGCCGCACATCGCGCTCAACGAGGCCGGCCTTTCCTTCGACCGCATCAAGGTCGATATCCCCACCCGCACCACCGAAATCGGCGGCGACTTCACCGAAATCAATCCGAAGGGCTATGTGCCGGCGCTGGTGCTGGACGACGGCGAGGTGCTGACCGAGAACGTCGCGATCATCGCCTGGATCGCCGAGCAGGCGCCGCACCTGATCCCCTCCGGCACGCTAGGCCGCATCCGCATGATCGAGGCGCTCGGTTTCATGACCGAGGAGCTTCACAAGCCTTTCCTCACCTACATGTTCCTGCCGGGGGACGAGATGAAGGCGATCAACCGGCGGGTGCTTGGCGAGCGTTTCGACTATCTCGCCGGCCAATTGAAGGGCGCCTACCTGTTCGGCGATGCTTTCAGCGCGGCTGACGCCTTTCTTTTCGTCATGGTGAGCTGGGGTCGCGGTTTCTTCGATGTGAAACCGCCGGCGGCGCTCGAAGCGTATCACGCACGCGTGGCTGCGCGGTCCGCGGTGCAGGCGACGCTCAAGGCCGAAGGATTCGCCTGAGCGCTGCTACCAGACGCCCGGCAGCAGCCGATAGCGGGTTTTTGCCGCGAAATCGCTGTAGCCGGGCAGTTGCCGGCGCAGCGTCTCGTCTTCCCAGGCCGTGCGCAGCACCAGCAACGCCGTTGTTGCCGCGGCCGGGACCAGCGCCACGAGCGAACCCAGCGACAGCGCGATGCCGAAGAACATGGCGATCGCCCCGACATATCCCGGGTGCCGGACATAGACATATGGCCCGGTGTCGATCACGCGATGCCCGCGCTCGCTCTGGATGCGGACGCCGGGTTCGAAGAAGCGGTTGACCACCTGCGCAGAGGTGACCAGGGCAATGCCGGCGAGGATCAGGGCATAGCCGAGCGTCACCGCCCATGGCGGCGCCGGCAGCCAATGAAAGCGGCCGGCGTCCAAGCCCGCGACAGGCAGGATCGCCACCAGAAGCGGCAGGAACACCGCGAGCAGCATCCGATCCCACGCTTTCGTGCCTTCCTGCACCCGGCTGCGGGCGGCGAAGATGACCGGGTTGACCCGCCAGAGAACCAGGCCGGCAACCACCGTCGCCGCGATGAACACCGCGAGGAAAAGCCAGCCCGGCGCCCAGCGCAGCGTGCCGGCCGGCCAGAAGACAAGCACCGCCATCACCAGTGGAATGCTCACCGAATAGGCCGCCCATTGCAGTGGCGTCAGCGGTTTCGGATCGTGGAATTCGCCCATGCGGCCGTTCCTCGATTACCTTGTCATTGTGAAGTAGAGCGATCGGTTTGGGTTGACAGGCCACCGGACATGGACACGAAAGCGTCATCTTCCTCACGGAAGGCCTTCGGTATATTACCCGCACAAGGGTTTTCGCGCGTCGCGGGTCTCGGAGAGGTTGGATATGTCAAAGAGTCTGGCGGGACGCGTCTTGCGGCGAGCCGTGAAAAACACCGGCGGCCTCGCCGTCGCGGCGGCCATAGGCGCCGGGTTTTGTTCCGCTCTGCTCCTGCCCTCCGAGGCTCAGGCCGCAAGCTGCAAGTCGGAGCCGGCGCCCTCGATCGACTGGCAGGACTGTAACAAGGCCAGCCTCGTGCTGCAGGAAAGCCAACTCGAAAGCGCCAATCTGTTCAGCACGGATTTCAGCTACACCGACCTGCGCAATTCGAACCTCTCCGGCGCGAATTTCGAAAAGGCCACGCTGATCCGTTCCTCGCTCGCCGGCTCCAAGGCCGAAAAGGCGAATTTCACGCGTGTCGAAGGCTACCGCACGGTGTTCTCGCAGATTTCGGCGCCGGGCGCTTCCTTCAACAGCGCCGAGTTGCAGCGCGCTGATTTCACCGGCGCCGACCTGACCGGCGCGGACTTCGAGAAGGCCGAACTCGGCCGTGCCAATTTCACCGATGCGACGATAACGGGCGTTGGTTTCCCGATGGCCAATCTGGCCCGCGCCCAGTTGCATCAGGCGAAGTTCGAAGGGCCGCTCGCCTTCGACGGCGCCTTCCTCTTCCTTACCCATATCGAGGGCATGGACTTGAGCCAGGCGACCGGCCTGCAGCAGTGGCAGATAGACCAGGCTTGCGGCGACCAGAACACCAAATTGCCGGCGGATTTGAAGGCGCCGGCCAACTGGCCCTGCGCCAGCAACTGATCTTCCCTGTCTTTCCGTTCGACACCCGGTTTTTGCGCGGTTATAAGCCGCCGCATCCAACGGATTCCTCGACATGACCGAGACGATTGAACAGGCGGTGGCGCGCCGCCGTACCTTCGCGATCATCGCCCACCCGGACGCCGGCAAGACGACGCTCACCGAAAAGCTGTTGCTGTTCGGCGGCGCCATCCAGCTTGCCGGCGAGGTGAAGGCCAAGAAGGACCGCATGAACACGCGTTCCGACTGGATGAAGATCGAGCGCGAGCGCGGCATTTCGGTCGTCACCTCGGTGATGACCTTCGAATATGGCGACAACGTCTTCAACCTCCTCGATACGCCCGGCCACGAGGATTTTGCGGACGACACGTATCGCACACTCTCGGCCGTCGACTCGGCGGTGATGGTTATCGACGCCGCCAAAGGCATTGAGCCGCGGACGCTGAAACTATTCGAGGTATGCCGGCTGCGCGACATCCCGATCGTCACCTTCGTCAACAAGATGGACCGCGAGGCGCGCGACACGTTCGAGATCCTCGACGAGATCGAGCAGAAGCTGGCGCTCGACACCGCGCCGATCACCTGGCCGATCGGCCAGGGCAAGACCTTTGCCGGCACCTACCATCTCGCCGAAAACGCCGTGCGCCGCAGCGACACGGAAACCGAGCGTACCAAGGTCAACGGCCCGGATTCCAACCGGGTCGCCGGGCTGCTGCCCGACAACGACCGCGAAACCTTCATCGAGGAACTGAACCTGGCGCGCGAGGCCTGCCGTCCGTTCGATCTCGCCGCGTTCCGTGAGGGCCATTTGACGCCGGTCTATTTCGGCTCGGCGCTGCGCAATTTTGGCGTGCGCGACCTGATCGAAGGGCTCGGCGCCTTTGCGCCGCCGCCGCGCGACCAGGAGGCCGATATCAGGACCATCCACGCCACCGAGCCGGAGATGAGCGCCTTCGTCTTCAAGATCCAGGCCAACATGGATCCCAACCACCGCGACCGCATAGCCTTCGTGCGGGTGTGTTCCGGCACGCTGGAACGCGGCATGAAGGCGAAACTGGTTCGCACCGGCAAGCCGATGAGCCTGTCGGCGCCGCAGTTCTTCTTCGCCCGCAGCCGCATCACCGCCGACGAAGCCTATGCCGGCGACGTGGTCGGCATCCCCAACCACGGTACGTTGCGCATCGGCGACACGCTGACCGAGGGCGAAAACATCATTTTCCGCGGCGTGCCGAACTTTGCGCCGGAAATCCTGCGCCGCGTCCGGCTCGGCGATGCCATGAAAGCAAAAAAGCTGAAGGAAGCTTTGCAGCAGATGGCCGAGGAAGGCGTCGTGCAGCTTTTCCAGCCCGAGGACGGCTCGCCGGCGATCGTCGGCGTGGTCGGCGCGCTGCAGCTCGACGTGCTGAAGGAGCGGCTCGCCTTCGAATATTCGCTGCCGGTCGATTTCGAGATGTCGCGCTTTTCCGTCTGCCGCTGGATTTCGGCCGCCGACCGGACAGAGGTGCAGCGTTTCATCGACGTGCATCGCGGCGACATTGCCCGCGACCTCGACGGCGACCCGGTGTTCCTGGCCCAGCACGGCTTTTCGCTGAACTACGAGGCCGAGCGCTGGAAGGCGATCAAATTCGACGCGATCAAGGATTATCAGGTGCGCGAGGCGGCGTAGGTTGCTCTTAGGAAGGTCCGGCGCAGCCCGGCCAAATCATTCGACGGTAAAATCCTGGCTCTGTTGAAGCACCGGCGTCATGTTCTCCAGCACCTTGATCGTCATTTCGTAGCGCCCTGGTTTCGGGCTGCCGCGCTTGCCGGTGAAGGACGAATAGGCCGCCTTGCTGCGGTCGAGCGCTTCCGACATCGTTTCGGCAAAGATATCGCCGTTGGGACCGACGATGGAAATGTAGATGCGGTCGCCCCGGCGCAGGTTGACGAACCAGCCCCAGCCGACCAGATTGGCGGAGCCGGCGGTGGCGGCCGGCGGCGCACCGTCGGCTACCAGCGCGTCGTAGTCGACAGGACCGCCAGCCAGCCCCAGGCCGAGCAGTTTGGGGCCGCCCTTGCCCAGCGCCTCGGCTATTCCCGGTTCGAACAGCGGCGTGGCCGAAGCGCCGTCCTTCAGACAGCCCTCGGACAGCGGCCGGCCGGTCATCGGATCGAGGGGCTTGCCATCTTTGCGGACCGTCAGATGGACATGTGGAAATGCCGCCATGCCGGAGGCGCCGATCTCGCCCAGCTTGTCGCCGCGCTTGACCTGGTCGCCCTTCTTCACGACCACGCTGCCCTGCCGCATATGGCAGTACTGGGTCTGCATGCCGTTGCCGTGGTCGAGCAGCACGCCGTTGCCGCAGTCGATGCCGGCGACGGCCGCGGCATCCGATTCCGTCTCCACGAGGCGGTCCGGCACGCCATCGCGAAGGCCGTTGACCACGCCATCGGCGACGGCAGTCACCGCGACACCGCGCCGGACATCGGCCATTGAGCGGATGCGCAGGTCGATGCCGTCATGCCCGTCATAAGTGGCTGTGCCGCAAAACGAATCGGACACGCCCTCGCCCGGCAGCGTGTCCACAAAGTTCTGGAGGAAGCAGTCCTTGCCGGGAGCGCATTGCGCCGGCATTCCGAGTTCCTGCGCAAGCGAGCCGGACGGCGAAGCCAACGCAGCAAGCATCGCAAGCGCAAGGTTTCGGATCGTTGTAAGGGAAGCGACGATCATGCTCGACCTTTCCTGCTTCGCACCGTTCCGACGCGCATGATGCGGCCGGCACTCCTCGCCTCGACCCGTTGCCAGTGAAACGCCGGGAACGACCGCGGTCAAGGCGGGCGTTGGCAGGAATGACCCTGCACATGGCTGCTGGCGCAAGCAGCGGTACATTTCATTTGCCGATGCCTGTGCTATGCCGCGTCCTTGCGTTGGCGGCTCGGGTGAGGTTGCTTGCCGGCCCTGGCGAGGCGCCTCTAAGCTGCGGACGCGCCGACGGTTGTTTGCACGGAGATCGACATGCCTCCCTTCACCTTCAACACGGTCGGCAGCATCGTCTTCGGCGAAGGCGCGGTCTCGCGCATCGGCGCGTTGGCGGCCGGGCGGAACTGGCGCAAAACGCTGCTCGTCACCGATCCCGGCCTGGCGCGGATCGGCCTGGTCGACGCGCCGGTCAAGGCCCTGGAGGCGACCGGCGTCGCCGTGGCGGTGTTTTCGGACGTGCAGGCCGATCCGCCGGAAAGCGTCGTCCTGGCGGCGGCGGAACTGGCGGTGAGCTTCGGCGCCGATGCGGTGATCGGGCTTGGTGGAGGTTCGTCGCTGGACGTCGCCAAGCTCGCGGCGCTGCTGGCCGGAGGGCAGGAAAAGCTGAAGGAAATCTATGGCATAGGCAATGCCAAGGGGCCGCGCCTGCCGCTGATGCTGGTGCCGACCACCGCCGGCACGGGCTCGGAAGTGACGCCGATCTCGATCGTCACCACTGGCGCCAGCGAGAAGATGGGCGTCGTCTCGCCAGTGCTGCTGCCGGATGTCGCCTTGCTCGATCCGGAGTTGACATTCGGTCTGCCGGCGGCGGTGACGGCGGCCACCGGCATCGATGCGATGGTGCACGCCATCGAGGCGCATGCCTCGGCCGGCGCCAACAACAATCCCGTCTCGCAGGCGCTGGCGCGCGAGGCTTTGCGGCTGATGGGAGGTGCGCTCGAGCGCGCGGTGAACGACGGATCGGACCGCGGGGCACGGGCCGACATGCTGCTCGGATCGATGCTGGCGGGGCAGGCTTTCGCCAATTCGCCGGTGGCGGCGGTGCACGCGCTGGCCTATCCGATCGGCGGGCATTTCCATGTCCCGCACGGGCTGTCGAATGCGCTCGTGCTGCCGCATGTGCTTCATTTCAATGCAGAAAAGGCCGGCGATCTCTATGCCGGGATCGCACCGATCGTGTTTCCCGAACTGGCTGACATGGCCGTCGAGGAGAGGGGTTTCGCCTTTGCCGAAAGCCTCGCGCAACTGTCGCGACGGTGCGGGCTGCAGGCGCGGCTGCGCGATGTCGGCATCCCGGAAGATGCGATCGACCTGCTCGCCAGCGATGCCATGAAGCAGACGCGGCTGCTGGTGAACAATCCGCGGCCCCTTGCGCTGGAAGACGCCCGCGCCATCTACCGGGCGGCGTGGTAGAGATCGTCGGAAGCAAGCGCCCAGCGTAGTACCAGGGCCGAAGACCGGTCGTTGCATGGACGTTGGCCGAATGAGTAATAGATTGAAAAACAATAGAAAAGCGGCAAAACCGTTCCAAGGAAAACCATGACCGACCTGCCCGATCCCGCTCGCTTTGCACATGTCAAGGACTGGGTGTTCGACCTCGACAACACGCTCTATCCGCACCACACGAACCTGTTCTCGCAGATCGACGTGAAGATGACCGGGTATGTCTCGGAACTGCTGACGCTGCCGCGCGAGGAAGCCCGCAAACTGCAGAAAGAGCTTTATCTTCAATACGGTACGACGCTTGCCGGGCTGATGGCGCGGCACCAGATCGATTCCGACGACTTCCTCCAGAAGGTCCACGACATAGACTATTCGTGGCTGGCGCCGGACCCCGCCCTCGGCGAGGCGATCAAGGCCCTGCCGGGCCGCAAATTCATCTTCACCAACGGCAATCGCGGCCATGCCGAGCGGACAGCGCAACAGCTTGGAATCCTTGATCATTTCGACGATATTTTTGACATCGTCGCCGCCGGGCTGACGCCGAAGCCAGCGCAGGGCACCTATGACCGGTTCGTCGAATTGCACAAGATCGTGGGGTCGGATGCGGCGATGTTCGAAGATCTGGGGCGCAACCTGGTGGTGCCGAAGGCGCTGGGCATGACCACCGTGCTGATCGTGCCGCGCAACTTCGAGCCGACCTTTTCGGAGATATGGGAGAAGGATCCGGCCTTCGACGACGCGGTCGACTACGTGACCGACGATCTCGTCGGCTTCCTGACCAAGGCGATGGCAAGCACCTGATTTTACACGACAAGTTTTTTGGAGCGGATTGCAGGCGCGGTGCGTGAAGCTCGGAATAATTCTTTATATCAAGGGTTTATCGATACATGGACGGCACGTAGCGCTGAATCGCTTGACGGGAGGCCCCAAAACCGGGGTTTGCCGTTCACGCGCGACGCGTTTTGCCGTGCCGGCTGTCGTGATCGCGTTCATTCCCGGCGTCGGCCTTTCCCGATCCCGCGCGCCAACCCTTCCGACCTCCGGCGGGCACGCAAAATGCCGGTCCGTTAGCGCAGATCGTAGAACCGGGCGATGATGCCCCACGCGTCTTCGGCGGTGTCGACGAAATCGATGATGTCCTGGTCGCCGGGCGAGATGGTTCCCTGCTCGGCGAGATAGTCGAGGTCGACGGCGCGCTTCCAGAACTCGGTGCCGAACAGGATGATCGGCACGCGCTCCATGCGGCCGGTCTGGATCAGAGTCAACGTTTCGAAGAACTCGTCGAGCGTGCCGAAGCCGCCGGGGAACACCGCCACCGCCTTGGCGCGCATGACGAAGTGCATCTTGCGGATCGCGAAATAGTGGAAGTTGAAGCAGAGTTCCGGGGTGACGTAGGGGTTGGGCGCCTGCTCGTGAGGGAGCACGATGTTGAGCCCGATCGACGGCGCGCCGACGTCGTCGGCACCGCGGTTGCCCGCCTCCATGACGCCCGGCCCGCCGCCGGTGACCACAACGAACTCGCGATAATAGGAAAGCGCCGACTGCTGCGAGCAGAGCCGCGCGAATTTTCGCGCCTCGTCGTAATAGATGCTGTTCTTCAGCAGGTTCCGCTTCTGCGTCTCGTTCTTGGCCGCCCAGGCCTCGCCGCCCGGTTCCGGCAGGCGGGCGCCGCCGAACAGGATGACGGTGGAACGGATGCCGCGCTCGGCCAGCGTCATTTCCGGCTTCAGCAATTCGAGCTGCAGGCGCACGGCGCGCAGTTCGCGTCTTGTCATGAAGTCCTCGTCGGCCCAGGCCAGCTTGTAGGTCGGCGCGCGGGTCTGCGGCGTGTCGGGCACGACCTTCGCGCGCTCCAGATCCTCATCGGCGTGGGAAAGCGGCGTCCAGCCGGTGGGTTCGTTCGAATTCATCACAGTTCCAATTCTATCACGTCCGCCAGGTGCAAGCGCGATTGACCCGATTTATCGCGTGAAATAGGGTCCGCCCGCCCAAGAGTCCTGTGGACTCCCCGAGCCCGATCCACAAGCCGCCACGCAGCGACGGCTTTTGATTCGGGCTCTTGCGGGCAGAATGGAAGCCCCAGCCTTAACATCTGATATAGCGGAGCATTAGATGGCCAGACCAGACCTGACGAGCCTCGAAAAGACCATCGAAGACGCTTTCGAGGCGCGCGAGGGCATTTCCACCGCCACCCGCGGCGCGGTGCGCGAGGCGGTCGAGGAAGCGCTGGTGCTGCTCGACCATGGCGAGGCGCGTGTCGCCGAGCGCCAGGCGGACGGCCAGTGGAAGGTGAACCAGTGGCTGAAGAAGGCCGTGCTCCTGTCCTTCCGGCTGAACGCGATGGAGGTGATCTCCGGCGGTCCGGGCAAGGCGGTCTGGTGGGACAAGGTGCCATCGAAATTCGACGGCTGGAGCGGCGTCGATTTCGAGAAGGCGGGCTTTCGCGCCGTGCCGTCGGCCGTGGTCCGCCGCTCGGCCTACGTCGCGCCCGGCGTCGTGCTGATGCCGTCCTTCGTCAATCTCGGCGCCTATGTCGACAGCGGCACCATGGTGGACACCTGGGCGACGGTCGGCTCCTGCGCGCAGATCGGCAAGAACGTGCATCTCAGCGGCGGCGTCGGCATCGGCGGCGTGCTGGAGCCCTTGCAGGCCGGCCCGACGATCATCGAGGACAATTGTTTCATCGGCGCCCGTTCGGAAGTCGTCGAGGGCTGCATCGTGCGCGAGGGCGCCGTGCTCGGCATGGGCGTGTTCATCGGCAAGTCGACAAAAATCGTCGACCGCGCCACCGGCGAGATCTTTTACGGCGAGGTTCCCGCCAATTCGGTCGTCGTCGCCGGCACGCTGCCCGGAAAACCCTTCCCCAACGGCGAGCCCGGCCCGAGCCTCTATTGCGCCGTCATCGTCAAGCGGGTGGACGAGAGGACGCGGTCGAAGACGTCGATCAATGAGTTGCTGAGGGATTGAGGGCTCGCCGGAAGGCCCAGGCCTTCCGGCTTCGGTCGTCTGCCTGTCACCCTTTTCAGCCGTCGGCCGCCCACAAGACGATCGGCACGCGCGTCGGACTGGCTCGGCTGCGTCCTGAAGGCGGACGCTCAGGGGCGCGTGGAACGGCTCATTTTCGTAGAGGGTGGCAGCCGGTTCAGGGCCTGCCGAAGAGTGGCCAAAGCGTCAGCGTCCGCAGTGACTTAACGAGCTGTTCAGTATTATTCCGTTGGGGCATGGTCTGGCGAATCAACTGCATATAGCCTGACATGCACGGACCCGAATCGGGGATCCGCCCGGGGAGCCTCATCATGAAAATCCGACCTCGCTCGCGCGTCGCACCTCGCACACGCGCGGGGGAATTCATAACCGTGTGTCTGGGCGCGTCGGCCTTTGCCACCGCGGTTCATGCGCAGACCTCCTACGAGACCCTGAACTTCGGCACGTCCAGCACCTTCCTGACCGGCATTCGCGGCGACAACATCGTCGGCAACTATGTCATCCCCGGCACGACCGATACCGGCGGTATCTACTACAATCTGGCGACGAAGGCGTGGTCGCCACTGCCGGTGGCCACCGAGAACGGCGCCAACTTTCCCGGAGCCATCGGGTCGTCGCCCTACGGTCCGAATTTTGGCACGCCGTCGGGTGTCATGCGCGTCGTCGGCAGCTACCAGACCGAGGCTTCGGCACCTTACGACCTCAGCTATCTCTATGACGGCGCCGCGGCACCAGGTCAGCAGATCACCAATCTCGTCTATCCCAGCGAGAACGGCGCCGAGACCTTGTTCACCATCGCCCACAGCACCTTTGGCCATCAGGTTGTCGGCAACTACGACACCGATCTGGCGACCGGAAACGCCTTCATCTACGACATCAACACCGGAACCTACACGACCAACAATATTCCCGGCGCCATCAGCACGACCGTTTACGGCATCTATGGCGACAAGATCGCCGGCGGCTATGCCGAGGCGCGGATCGGCGGCGGCCTTGGGCCGGAACACGGCTATATCTACGACCTGACCACCGGAACCCATCGGACCTACGACCATCCCGGTGCGATCGCCACCCATTTCGAGGGCATCACCAGCGCCGGCCGCTCCGGCGAGTACAATATGGTCGCCAACTGGATTTCGGCCGACGGCGCGGTGCATCCGGCGGTCATGCATGTCAACGCGCTCGGCATCGCGACCTGGTACGAAATCGACATACCGGGCGAGGTCGTCTCGTCCAATTCGGCCTATGGCGACAAGGTCGTCGGCATCTATGTCGCCGATGGCAAGACCAACGGTTATGTCGCCACCATTGAAGGCATCTATAACCCGATTCGCAACACCGGCACGCTCACGTCCGGCGCGGACAACGACGCCGCGCTCTCCGGGCTCAAGGGCGACGACATCGTCAACAGCGGCACCGTCGAGGTTACCGGCCAGGCCGGCGTGGGCATTCGCGGCGAAACCTATGGCGTGCTGACCAATTCCGGCACCGTCACGGCCAGCGGGCTGGTCGGTGCGGCGGTGGAGATGCACGGGCTCTACGGCACGTTGCTGAATTCCGGAACCTTGCGCGCCGCAACCGCCGTCGCCGATGCCTTGCGCACCGGTCCCGATAGCTACGGCAGCATAATCGTGAACACCGGCATCATCGACGGCCGGATAGCGGCGACAGCGGGACCGGAGAAGCGCTTCGAGAACAGCGGCTGGATCGGCGTCACCGGCACCGGCGTGCCGATCAAGAGCCTCATCAGCGGCACTTTCGTGCAGACCTCTGCAGGCACCATGGCCGTTCGGATGACCGACGACGGCAATGATGCATTGGAGGTGACGGGCACGGCGCGACTGGCGGGCACGCTGGCGGCCAATTTCCAGACCACGGACCTCCAAAAGACCTACACCATCCTTGCCGCAACGCAGGAAATCACCGGTACGTTCGGCACGCTGACCACTGCCGGACTGCCGGCGCTGTTCGCCACCTCGCTCGGCTATACGCCGACCGCGGTCACGCTGAATGTCGCGTCAGGGCTGGCGCAATTGCCCGGCACCACCTCCAACCAGAGTGCGGTCGGCGGCGCCATCGACGGCATCATCAACACGACCACCGGCAACGAACTGGCCGAACTGCCAACGGCGCTCAGCCCGCTCTATGGGCTGCAAGCGAACCAGTTGCCGGGCGCGCTCAGCGCCCTGTCGGGCGAAGGCTACGCCAGCGAACAGTCGGTGCTGATCGGCGACAGCCTTTACGGCCGTCAGGCGATCCTCGCCCGCCTGCGCCAGGGCGCCTATGCCGGAAGCGCCGGCCCCGTCGGCTCGCTTGCCCAGGGCGGGCCAGCGCTGGCTCCCGCCGTTGACGCCGCTCCCTCCACCGGCACGATATGGGGACAGGCCTTTGGCGGCTGGACGGATCTGGACGGCAATGGCGCATCGAGCGTTAGCCAGAGCATCGGCGGGATCATTACCGGCGGCGATCTGCGGGTCGACAACTGGCTGGTCGGCGGAGCCATCGGCTATTCCCAGTCCAACGCCGATATCGACGATCTGGGATCCTCGTTCCAGGCGGACAGCCTGTCGCTGGCGCTCTATGGCGGCACCAGTGCCGGCCCGTGGAATCTGCGTCTCGGCGCGAGCTACGCCTTCAGCAAGGTCGATGCCGACAGAAGGATCGCCTATCCCGGCTATTCGGAGCGTGCGCAGGCGGACTACGATGCCGGCACAGCGCAGGCGTTTGCCGAAGTCGGTTACGGCTTCGCGGTCCAATCCGTGGCGATCGAACCCTTCGCCGGCCTGGCCTGGGTCAATCTGCATACCGACGACATCAATGAGAGCGGCGCATCCGCCGGCCTGGCGGGATCGTCGACGTCGTCGAATGTCGGCTACAGTTCGCTTGGAATTCGCGCGGCAACCACCATGCCGGTCGGCAGCATGGTACTGCAGCCACATGCTTCGATCGCCTGGCAGGCGGCATTCGGCGACACCTCGCCCGAAGCCCGACTTGCCTTCATCAGCGCTCCGTCCGCGAATTTCACCGTCTCGGGCGTGCCGATCGCCGAGAACACGGCGCTCGTCGAGCTCGGCGCCGACCTGCTCGTCAGCCCGCAAGCGCGCATCGGGCTGTCCTATCTTGGCCAGTTCGCCGACGACACCAGCCAGAACGCGGTCCAGGCGAACCTCAGCTGGCGCTTCTGACGGCGGCTTGTCGGCACTGGCCATAGGGTGAGTTGATGGCGTCGGCAGCCTGGGGTCGAGAGGATATGTCGTTGATGATCCGGCGTCTCGGCACCCTGGCGATGGTTCTGGCCTGCGTCGCACTGTCGGCCTGCGTCAGCGCATCGTCGCTGGGCCTAGCGACGCTCGGCTCGTCGATTTCCGCCCAAAAGGTCGATTTCGTGGAAATATACGGATATGCCGACAGGGCGAAGCTCGCCTATGCAGACGAGGCGACAATTCGAACACACTACCCCAAGACACTGGGTGTTCGTTCGCCGGGCAATTCGGACATACAGTATTTTATCGAGCAGGACGACAAGCTCAAGATCCAGTTCATCACTATACGCGGTACGGCGAACAAAAAGAACCTCCTTGAAGACCTGGAGATCAGGATACTGGCGGATCTTCAGATCGACATTCCGGTCGATTCCGGTTTTGACAAGTCGACGAAGGCGATATTCGCCGACGTCAAGCCATACCTGAAGAAGAACTACAAGACCTATGTGTCCGGGCATTCGCTTGGAGGGGCGGTCGCGGTGCTCCTGGCTGTCTATCTGATAAAGGATGGCTACCAGGTGGAGAGGATCGTCACTTTCGGCCAGCCCAAATTCACGACGACGGCCGGCGTGGAGCGGATCGGGACCATCCCGCTGATCCGCGTCGTCGATGAAAACGACATGATTCCAATGTTGCCACCGGTGACGTCCTTCAGGCGGAACGACAAATACGAACATGTCGGCCCGGAGGTCGTCCTGCTCGACGGCACGCGTTATTCCTATCTGTCCAGTCACGACGCCGGCCGCATCTCCATCGGGGAATTGTGGCGTTCGATGCGATTCGCCGATCTCGCCGATCACCACATGGACAACTACCTGAACCGGCTTTCCGCGAAGCGGGACGCGGCGGTCGAGGTTCCCTACGATCAGCGGGAGAAATACGTATCCGCGAAGGCTGCAAATGCCACCGGGGCGTCTCCGTGAGAACCGCCGGACATCGGGTTTCAAGACCATCCTGAGCCGAAAGCGCACTCGGCCCGCAACAGATGTCCGGAGGATCGCTGCCAAGTGCCTGCTCTCTTTGACGCATGGCGCGCTTCTCGGCCGCACTAGCGTGCGGCAGTTTTTCTCCCTGGGGCCTGGCGCCTTCCGATCCGGCGCGGGAGGTGATAGGCGTGGCCCGCCAGATTGGGAGCGTATCGTTTGCAGGGCCGACCGACATTGCCGTGGCTGTTCTTCAGTTTTTCCGGAAGGCTCGGCCGGCAGCCTTATGCGCTGGGGGGCTTGTTCTGCTATCTGGCGCGGCTGTTTCCGGTCTACCGGATCATCATCGCGCCCGACGAGGCGACCGTGGCCTATTGGGGCAGCATCTTCCTGCTAACGGCGCTCGGCTCGTTCGTCGTGCTGATCCCGCTGACGGTGAAGCGCCTGCAGGATTTCGGCAAGCCTGCGCCGCTGGCGTTCCTGTGCATCCTGCTGGACATATTGATGTACCTGCCGCTCTGCTTCATCCCGAGCGATCCGGGCCCGAACCGTTTCGGCGCGGCCACCAACCAGCCGAAATAGGATCGAGGGGGAGAGGATCGGGAAATGTCGTACCGTTCGCTCGACCCCCAGCTGATCATCGACACCGCCCAGCGGCTGGAGACGCGCATCGCCGATCGGTTTCCGGACTCCGGCCTGCGCAAGGTGAGCCAGGAACTGGTGTCGCTGGCGCGCGACATAAGGCAGGCCGCGGCCGAACTGGAAAAGCCGATCCTGTGGCTGCGCGTCGTCGTCGGGCTGGTCATCGCCGCCGGCGCCTGCATGTTCCTGTTCGTCGGCACGATCCTGCCGTTCGACCGGTTTTCCAGCGGCGGCGACGTGGTCGAATCGGTGCAGGGCATCGAGGCGTCGCTGAACACCGTCATCCTCGCCGGCCTCGGCCTGCTGGCGCTGGTGCGCGCCGAGGTGACCATCAAGCGGCAGCGCGTCTTCCATGAGGTGCATGCGCTGCGCTCGCTGATCCATGTCATCGACATGCACCAGTTGACGAAGGATCCCGCCGCGCTGTCGTCGAGCTTCAAGCCGGCGCCGCATTCGCCGGTGCGCACGATGAGCCGGGGCGACCTGCTGCGCTACCTCGACTATTGCTCGGAGATGCTGTCGATCACCGGCAAGCTGGCAGCGCTGTTCGCGCAGTCGGTCAATGACGAGGTGGTGATCGAGGCGGTCAACGACGTCGAGAACCTCGGCTCCAACCTGTCGCGAAAGATCTGGCAGAAGATCACCATGCTCGACGCCGAGAGCGGACGGGCGGGGTAAGATAATCGGCTCCTTGAATTGTACGGGAGAACGCCGTACATTTTGTACCATGTCTTCTTCCCAGTCACGGACTGCCCGACTTGAAGCGCGCATCACGCCGGAGATGCTGACGGTGGTGAAGCGCGCGGCCGAGATCCAGGGCCGGAGCGTCAGCGATTTTGTCGTCGCCGCGGCCCAGGACGCGGCTTTGCGCACGATCGAGGATACTTCCATCGTCCGTGTGTCGGTCGAAGATCAACGGCGCATCATGGACGCTCTGCTGGAGCCGCCGGACCCGAACGAAGCGCTCCGGAAAGCGGCCGAGGCCTACAGAGAACTTGTCGTCGCTTCCCGGTGAGCCTGGCACTCGTCATCGAGCCGCTGAGCGCGTCACACGACCGGCAGGTGTTTTCATGCGGCGTGCCGGCACTCGACCGATATCTCCGCGAGCAGGCCGGACAAGACATCAAGCGAAGGATCGGAAACTGCTTTGTTGCCGTGGATCGCGACACGGGAACGGTCGCCGCCTACTACACCCTGTCGGCGTCCAGCATACCGCTCGACGCGCTGCCCCCGGCCGAAACGAAAAAACTGCCGCGTTATCCGGTGCTGCCGGCAACGCTGATCGCGCGGCTGGCCGTCGACGCCGCCTATCAGGCACGGCGCGTCGGATCGGCGCTGCTCATCGATGCGATACGTCGAAGCGCCGACGCCGCGCCGGCGGCGTTCACCCTGCTGGTGGATGCAAAAGACGAGCAGGCCGCTGCATTCTATCGCCGGCACGGCTTCATCCCGCTTGAAAGCCGTCGAATGTCCCTGTTTTTGCCGATAGCCACGGGGCTGAAGCTTTTCGAGCAACCGCCCCGAACCTGAAGTCCACGATGGACTCTACCATCCGTCTCCATGGGTCAGCCGCAGGCCGGGCTCGGGCCGTCCCACCGCCAGCAGTTCGCCGGCTCGGGACGTTCAGACGCGCGCGGCGGTGAGCCGGAAGCCAAGCTGGATGGACAAGGCGTCCGCATGCTTGATGACCAGCGGGGCGATGCGCTTCAGCCGCTCGTCCGGCAGCCGCTTGAAGGTGCTCGAAACGCTGATGGCGGCAATGACGCTGCCGCTGGCGTTGCGGATCGGCGCGCCGACGCAGCGCACATGCGGCTCCATCTCGCCATTGTCGACGGAGTAGCCGCGCTCGCGGATCTCGCGCAGTTCCGCCCGCAACTTGTCCGGGTCGGTGAGCGTGTTGCGCGTGTAGGCCTGAAGGCCCATGTCGATCGTGCGCTGGATAACCGCATCCGACTGGAACGCGAGGGCGGCCTTGCCGACGCTGGTGCAGTAGCAGGGCGAGGCTTCCATGACGGTGGTCTGGTTGTTGCGGCCCGAGCGGCCGCCGGCCGAATGCGACACGAAGACCATGCGGATGCCGTCGAAGACGCACAGATGGACGCCGTCCTGCGCGGCCTGCGTCAAGGACTCGACGATGGGGCGGGCCTCCTTGTGGAGGTCCATGCTGGAAAGCACGATGTTGCCGAGCTGGAACAGGTTCATGCCCAGCCGGTATTCCTCCCGCGCGTGATCCTGATCGAGGAAGCCGATCTCGCGCAGTGACAGGCACCAGCGATGCGCGGTGCTGCGCGGCATGTCGGTCCGCGCCGCGATCTCCGAGACCGTCAGGCCACGGTCGAAGATCGAGAAACATTCGAGGATGCGTTTCATCTTCTGCGCGGACGTCTCCGCTTCGGCGCTTGCCTTCCTTGAGGCGGGGAGTTCCGTATCCACCATTTCGTTCCCGCGTTGGTATGCCGCAGCCTCGGTGGCTGACTGTCATTGAATCCACATATATGGGATTATCCAGTGAAAAAAAAGGGTCAAAAAACTTTTGCTAATCCCATATATCGGGACAGAAATTTATGCTGCAATGCAATATATCGATATTAAACAGATAGATAGTCATTTTTGACAAACGGCGATTTGCCCTCTAATAGGCCCATATATCAGGATTGCAGATCGGCATACGGAGTTCTCATAAAATGACCACGACCTTGAAGGGGATAATCCCCGCGCTCGTCACGCCGTTCGACGGTGACGGCAACATCGACGAGAAGCGGTTTCGCGCCCACGTCCAGTTCATCCTCGGCAAGAAGGTGCATGGCGTCTGCCTCGGCGGCTCGACGGGCGAGGGCTTCACGATGGAGACCGACGAGCTGCGCCAGCTCACCGCCGCCACGGTCGAGGAAGTCGACGGCAAGGTTCCGGTCGTCGCCGGCATCATCTCGAACAGCACCCGCGATGTGGTGAAAAAGGCGAAGGCGCTGGCAGGTCTCAATGTCGCCGCGCTGCAGGTCACCCCCACCTTCTATGTCTTCGACTACGGCGAACAGGCGATGTTCGACTACTTCAAGCGCATCTGGGAAGAGGTCGGCACGCCGCTGGTCATCTACAACGTCATTCCTTGGAACCTGCTCAGCACAGACCTCGTGCTTCGCCTGCTGGAGGAGATCCCCGGCATCATCGGCATCAAGCAGAGCCAGGGCAACATCAGGCGCGCCGCCGAGCTCGTCATCCGCGCCCCCAAGGGCAAGGCGATCCTCGCCGCGATCGACGATCTGCTCTATCCGTGCTTCATGATGGGCGCGCAGGGCACGCTCGCTGCGTCGCCGACTGCCGCGCCGGGGCCTTGCGTGGCGCTGTGGGACGCCGTCCAGAACAACGACCACGATCTCGCCCTCAAGATCCACAACAGGCTCGTGCCGTTCTGGAACCTGATGGGCCACGAGAACCTGCCGGCGCTGGTCAAGTACTGCCTTGAAGTGCAGGGCGACCATGTCGGCCTCGCTCCCCGCCATCCGATGCCGCCGGCCTCGGAAGAGCAGAAGAAGATCATCCGGCCCGCTCTCGAAGCCCTGCTGGAATTCGATCCCAGCCGCTGAAATCGCAGCCTGTCCCTTAGCCAGACGCCAGCAGGCGTACAATTCCGGGAGGAAACCATGTCTGACCATACCAAGGCGGCGAATGCCGCCTCCCTGACCGTCGGTGCAGCAAGACTGCATCGCCGGCATCTGCTTCAGGCCTTTGCTGCCGTATCGGCGGGCGCGGCCTTCGGCCTCCGCTCGCCGGCGGTCCTCGCGCAGACCAAGAAATTCGACGGTGTCACGCTGCGCGGCGCCTGCTTCCAGCACGTCTTCCATGAAAACGTGAAGGCCTACCTGCCGGAGTTCGAGGCAGCGACAGGCATGAAGGTCGAGATCGATCTCCAGGCGTTCCCGGTCTACAACCAGCGCATGGACCTCGAGCTTTCCACGCAGGGTTCGAGCTACGATTTCATCAACATCACCTTCCCCTATTCCGGCCGCTGGGTCGGCGCCGGCTGGGTCTCGCCGCTCAACGAGTTCATGGACGATCGCAACCAGACGCCGGAAGACTGGAATCCCGACGATTTCGTCAGCGGCACGCAGACCCCATACAAGGGCGTCGACGGCAACACCTACGGCTTCGCCTGGGAAGCCGGCGCGATGATGATGGGCATGGCCCGTTACGACATCCTTGAAAAGGCCGGGCTGAAGATTCCCGAGACGCTCGACGAACTGGCCGCGGTCTGCGCCGCGACGCATGGCCAGGATGGTGTCTCGGCCTTCGTCAACGACAAGCTGCATCACTGGAACTTCCCTCCCTACCTGATGAACATGGGCGGCAAGGTGTTCCGCGGGGCGCCTGACGACCTGATGCCGACGCTGGATACGCCCGAGGCGGCCAAGGCGGCGCAGTATTATGCCGACCTGCTCAGCAAGTATTCCCCGCAGGGCGTCCTGTCGTTCACCGACGACCAGGCGATGCGCAACCAGTTCGAAGGCCGCGCCAACATCCGCACCAACGCCATGGCCTGGGTCCTGCCGCTGGCCAAGTCGCCGGACTCGAAGGTCAAGGAGACCACCCGTTTCGGCATGATCCCGAGCGGCCCCGGCGGCAGTTTTCCGGGTTCCAACGCCAATGGCTACGGTATTCCCGTCGGTGCCCAGCAGAAGGAAGCCGCCTGGGCGTTCATCCAGTGGGCGACGTCGAAGGAGACCTTCCGCCGCATCGCGCTGGAGCGCGGCGGCCTGGCGGTTCCGCGCCGCTCGATCATCGACGATCCGGAATACCGCGCCGCTCTCAACATCAACGGCCAGGATGTCGCGGCTCTCTACCTGCAGATCCTCGAGCGCGCGGGCGACGGCGGCTACATGAAGTATCGCACCGTGCCGGTGTTCCCGCAGGTCGGCGACAAGATCAACAAGGCGATCGAGCGCATCGCGACCGGCCAGCAGGAGGCGGCGGCGTCGATGGCCGCTGCCCAGAGCGAAGCCGTCGACGACCTGCGCAAGGCGGGCGTGAAGCTTTGACGTCGCATCCTCCCAGGGCGACTGGTGCCGTGGCTGCAAGCCACGGCACCGCTGAGCCGCCGCTGCCGCAGTTCGAGCGGCAGCGCGTGCGCTTTTTCTGGCTGCTGCTGTCGCCCGTCCTGGCGATCCTCGCGGTGGTCACGCTGCTGCCGACCATCTATCTGCTGATCACCAGCTTTACGCCCTTGAGCCTGGCCACACCCGGCACGGCCTGGAATTTCTCGGCGCCCTTCGCCAATTACGAACTGCTTCTCAGCGATGCCCGGCTGCACAACAGCCTGTGGGTCCAGGCGAAGCTTTCCTTCTTCACGGTCATCCTGCAACTGCTGTTCGGCCTCGTCGTCGCGCTGCTGCTCAACATGCGCACGCCCCTGATGGAAGCCCTGCGATCAGCGTTCCTGGTGCCCATGGTCCTGCCGCCGATCGTCGTGGCGATCATCTGGAAGGTGCTCTATTCGCCGGACATCAGCCCGGCCTGGTGGCTGTTCCAGGCGCTCGGCTGGTCCGTACAGACGCCGATCACCAGCGCCGACTGGGCGCTCACCGCGATCATCATCGCCGATACCTGGGAATGGTTCCCCTTCACCATGCTGATCATCCTGGCCGCGCTGTCGCTGATGCCGGAAGAGCAGCGGGAAGCCGCGCGCATCGACGGCGCGAGCAGCTGGCAGCTGACGTGGTTCATCACCTTGCCCTATCTGCGCAACACGCTGCTGGTGGCCGGCCTGTTCCGCCTGATCGACAGCATCAAGACGTTCCCCCTGATCTACATCCTCACGGATGGCGGGCCGGGAACGGTCACCGAAGTGTCGAACTACTACATCTTCTCGCAGTCGTTCAATTTCAGCTACATCGGTTACTCGTCGGCCGTCACGATCGTGCTGCTGGCCATCACGCTGGTGCTGAGCTGGGTGATCATCCGCGTCGTTGCAGGAGATTCCCGTGTCGACTAGTGCACCGACCTACCTGCCGCTGCGCGACCGCATCATCGCCAACACCGTGGTGATCGTCCTGGCGCTTCTGACGCTGGCGCCGTTCCTGTGGTTCGTGGTGATGAGCTTCAAGCCGTCCAGCGAATTCTTCACCGGCGTCGAGGGCCTGTTCTTCACGCCGACGCTGGAGAACTACAAGGGCCTGTGGGATGGCCGTTTCTCGACGTCGATCTGGAACAGCATCGTCACCAGCTCGGTGTCGACCGTTCTGGCGCTCGTCATCGGCACGCCCGGCGCCTATGCCCTGTCGCGCGCCTCGATGCGCCGCGAGCGGACCTTCTCGCTGCTGATCCTGGCGTCGCGCATGGCGCCGCCGGTAGCCTTCGCCATCCCCTACTTCCTCGTCTATCGCCATATCGGCCTGCTCGACACCAAGACGGGCCTGATCCTGGTCTACCTGACCTTCAACCTGGCGCTCGTCGTCTGGCTGATGCGCAACTTCTTCGACGGCACGCCGCGCGCGCTGGAAGAGGCGGCCTGGATCGACGGCGCCAGCCTCTGGAAGACCTTCGTGCTGATCGTTCTGCCGATGTCCGGGCCGGCCATCGTCACCACGGCGATGCTCTGCTTCCTCTATTCGTGGAACGACTTCTTCTTCGCCCTGACGCTGACCCGCAACAGCGCGATGACGGCGCCGGTCGAGGTCGTGAACTTCATGAACTACGAGGGCTGGGAGTGGGGCAAGATCGCGGCCGGCGGCACGCTGATCATGATGCCGGTGCTGATCTTCTCGCTCCTGATGCGCAAATACCTGGTCGCCGGCATGACGTCCGGCGCGGTGAAGGGCTGAGGCCGCCGAAGCGGCTTCAATCCTCCCAGCAAGGATTACTCCGATGAGCAACGTACAGATAAGAGACCTGCGCAAGCGCTATGGCTCGACCGAGGTCATCCATGGTGTGTCGATCGACATCGAGGATGGCGAGTTCGTCACGCTGGTCGGCCCGTCCGGCTGCGGCAAGTCGACATTGCTGCGCATGATCGCCGGGCTGGAACTGGTCAGCGGCGGCACGATCGGCATCGGTCCCAAGATCGTCAACGACGTCGCGCCGAAGGATCGCGACATCGCTATGGTGTTCCAGAACTACGCGCTGTACCCGCACATGAACGTCGCCCAGAACATGGGCTTCTCGCTGCGCCTGCAACGGCGGCCGAAGGCGGAAATCGTGGAAAAGGTGAAGGCGGCGGCCGCCATTCTCGGCCTCGAGACCTATCTGGAACGCTATCCGCGCCAGCTTTCCGGCGGCCAGCGCCAGCGTGTGGCCATGGGCCGCGCCATCGTGCGCAACCCGCAGGTGTTCCTGTTCGACGAGCCGCTGTCCAATCTCGACGCCAAGCTGCGCGTGCAGATGCGTTCCGAGATCAAGAACATGCATCAGCGGCTGAAGACCACGACGATCTACGTCACGCACGACCAGATCGAGGCGATGACCATGGCCGACAAGATCGTCGTGCTGCGCAACGGCATCGTCGAGCAGGTGGGTCGTCCGCTTGACCTGTATGACCGCCCGGCCAACCTCTTCGTCGCCGGCTTCATCGGCTCGCCGTCGATGAACTTCGTGCCCTCGACCGTGTCGGGCGGCCGGATCGTCGCCGATGGCGGCTCGGCGCTGGCGGACGCGCCCGCTTCGCTGAAGGACGGGCGAAAAGTCATCTTCGGCCTGCGCCCCGAGCATATCCATGTCGAGGCCGAGGGCGTGGAAGCGACCGTCCTGCTGGTTGAGCCGACCGGCGCGGAAACCGTGCTGCAACTGCGCCTGGGCGTCAGCGAGATCACCGCCGTCGTGCGCCAGCGCGTGCTGGCCCGTCCGGGCGAGACCATCCGGCTCCGTTTCGATGCCGTAACCCATCTGTTCGATCCGCAGAGCGAAAAGCGCATCGACGCCTGACCGCCTGCTGCATCCGGGAACCGACCATGAAGAAGCTCATCAACAATCCGTCCGACTATGTCGACGAGATGCTGGCCGGCCTCGTCGCCGCCAACCCCTCGATGATGCTGGACGGCGAATCCAGGCGCGTCGTCCGCCGCAGCGAAGGCGTGCGCAAGGGCAAGGTGGGCATCGCCTCGGGCGGCGGCTCCGGCCACCTGCCGCTGTTCACAGGCTATGTCGGCAACGGCCTGCTCGACACCTGCTCGGTCGGCAATGTCTTCGAAGGGCCGAACGCCGCGTCCTGCACGGATGCGATCAGGCTGGCCGATGGCGGCGCGGGCGTGCTGCTGCTCTATGGCAATTATGGCGGCGACCGCATGAACTTCGACATGGCCGCCGAGATGCTCGAACTCGACGACATCGAGACCCGCACCGTCCTCGGCAATGACGACATTGCCAGCGCCTCCCCCGCCGAAATGAAGAAACGCCGCGGCGTCGCGGGCATCGTCTATGCCTACAAGATCGCCGGCGCCAAGGCCGAGACCGGCGCTTCGCTCGACGAGGTGGCCGAGACAGCCCGCAAGGCGGTCGCCGCGACCCGCACGATCGGCTTCGCCATCGCACCCTGCCAGGTGCCGGGCGCCGACAAGCCGACCTTCGCCATCGGCGAGGACGAGATGGAGATGGGCATCGGCATCCATGGCGAGCCGGGCATCTGGCGCGACAGGCTGAAGCCGGCCGACGCCATCGCTGCCGAGATGATCGAGCGTCTGCTGGCGGAGAAGCCGGAAGGAAGCGGCAACCGCGTGTCGATCCTGGTCAACAGCCTTGGCGCCACGCCGATCGAGGAGCTTTTCATCCTGTACCGCAAGGCGGCCGCCTTGCTGGAGGCGCAGGGACTGACGATCGTCCAGCCGCTGGTCGGTCCCTATGTCACGTCGATGGAAATGGCGGGCGCCTCGATAAGCCTGTGCTTCCTCGACGACGAACTGGAAACGCTTCTTGCCGCGCCGGCATCCTGCCCCTTCTGGAGGGTCGGCTGATGCTGTCGGCCGCCGATCTCGCCATAGCCGCCGCCCGCTCGCACGCCGCGATGGCGACGCTCGAGCAGGAACTGAACGCCGCCGACGCCAAGCTCGGCGACGGCGACACGGGCGGCATGCTCGCCCGCGTGATCGAGCGCCTTGCCGCCGTCGAGGCGAAGGCAGGGGACGACCTCGGCAAGGCGTTCGGCGCCTATGCGCAGGCGGCCACGGCGGCCACGGGCTCCAGCCTGGGCACGCTGTTTGCCACCGCGCTGCTGGTGTTCGGGCGGGCCACCAAGGGGACGACCGAACTTGCTCCCTCCGACCTCGGCCGTCTGCTCGGCGACGCCCGCGATGCGATGCTCAAGCGCGGCCAGTCAGAGCTTGGCGACAAGACGGTGATCGATGCGATCGATGCCGTCGCCCGGGCAACCGCAGGCATCAACGACTGGGCCGCATTGTCCGCCGCGGCCGGCCGCGGCGCCAGGGCCGTGTTGGCCGAGTTCAACGACAGGCCGTGCAAGATCGGCCGCGCCCGCATGTTCGGCGACAAGAGCAGGGGGCTGGACGACCCCGGCATGCTCGCCTTCGTCAGGCTGACAGACGCCGTTTCAGCCGCGTGACGGCAGCGGGACACGGCATCGATCTCACAGGCCGGGTGGCGATCGTCACAGGCGGCGCCACCGGGTTGGGTAGGGGGGCGGCGCAGGCGCTTGTCGCCGCCGGCGCCAAAGTCGTCATCATCGGCCGCCGCAAGGATGTCCTCGAGAGCGCCTAGGCCGAAATGGGCTGCGAGAGCGCCGTCTGCGACATCACGGATCGCGGCCAGGTTTTCGCAGCTTTCGCGGCGATCAGCGACAGGCACGGCCGCCTCGACATCCTGGTCAACGCCGCCGGCCTCAACCTGCGTGGGGACTCCTTCGATTTCGACGACCGCGACTGGGACAAGGTCCACGCCGTCAACTGCCGGGGCAGCTTCATCACCTCGGTGGAGGTCGCGCGGATCATGCGCGGCAAAGGCGCTGGAAAGATCGTGAACTACTGTTCCTACGGAAGCGCGAATGGCCTGCCACGCAGCGTCGCCTACGCCTCCAGCAAGGGCGGCGTGCGGCAGATGACGAAGTCGCTGGCGATCGAGTTCGCTCCGCTCGGCATCCAGGTCAACGGCATCGAGCCGGGCTGGTTCAGGACGGACATGACCGAAATGCTGTTCGAGGACGAGGCCTGGGTCGAACGCACGCATGCCCGTATCCCGATGGGCCGGGTCGGTTCGGTCAACGATCTCTCGGGCGCTCTGCTGTTCCTGGCGTCGCCGATGTCCGACTACGTCACCGGCATCATGGTGCCGGTCGATGGTGGCGCGCAAGCGGTGTGACGCCGATGTCGCCCGTCGGTGATGTCCGGCCGGATTCGAGGGGAACTGCTGGGCTGGCGGGGCCAGAGGGTGATCCGGCGCCGCTGCCCGTCTCGACCTGCTGGCTCGGCGGCCTCGAACTAGCCTCGCGCCAGCTGCCATGCCACGAGGGCGGCAAGCGCGCAGGGCACGGCAAGGACAAGGAGCAGGACCGGCAGCTCCTGAGCGACCGTGTAGCCCGCCTTCGTGACGCCGACCCACATTTTGACCGATGCGACGGCCAGCCAGACAGGGATGAAGAGTTTCGCTCCGGCGGCGATACCGGCGATGTCGCCACCCCAGAGTTTTCCGAACAGTGCGAACACGCCGAGCAGGACGGCGCCTCCGACGATGACCAGCAGCATATGCACGAGCGGTCCCCCGTTCAGCCGACTTAGGGTCTGTTGATATTCAGGTCAGAGCGGGCTGCAAATGGCACTTTTCTGGGCTTCCGGTGCTCATGTACCTCCACGTACACTCTGCTCGTCGCTTCGCGACCCCGAAAAGCACCATTTTCGCCTCGCCCTCACCTGAATCTCAACAGACCCTAAAGCGAGAGCGGCCTGCCGGAAAGGCAGGCCGCTCTCGCGGGTCACTTCGTGGTATATCCGCCGTTGACGAGGATGGTCTGGCCGGTCATCCACCAGCCGTCCGAGACGAGGAAGCGGATATAGGGGACAATGTCCTCGATGTCGGTCAGGCCGGTCTTCGAGAAGGAGGACAGCGCCGCCGCCGACTTGTGATAGGCTTGTGCATCGGCGCCTTCCTGGCCGTAGAAGAAGGGCGTGTCCATGGGGCCGGGGCCGATCGCCGTCACCGAAATGCCGCGCTCACCGAACTCCTTCGACGCCGCCCGCGTAAAATGTTCGACCGGCGCCTTGGTGCCGGCATAGGTCGAATAGAAGGGCGTGAAGGCGCCGAGCAGCGAGGTGACGAGCGTCACCAGCTTGCCGTTGTCGTTAAGATGCCTGCCGGCCTCCTTGATGAAGAAGAAAGCGCTCTTGGCATTGACCGCGCTCATCTCGTCATATTCGGCCTCCGAGATGTCGGCAATCGGCTTCTTCAGCACCTTGCCGACGGTATTGATGGCGATGTCCGGGCGGCCAAGGGTGGCGACCGCATCGGCGAAGAATTTTTCGACAGCGCCCGCCGTGGTCAGGTCCGCCTGGAATGCGGCGGCCTCGGCGCCGGCGACTTTCACCGCGGCCACCGTCGCATCCGCATCCGCCCGAGTGGCGGGGCTGTTGTAGTGGATGGCGATCGCCTTGGCCCCCTGGGCGGCGAGATCGCGGGCGATCAGCCCGCCAAGGTTCTTCGCGCCGCCGGCGATGATGACGGTTTTGCCCTTGATGTTGTGGTCGGTCATGGTCGGTCTCCTTTGCCAGTCCGCGACAACATCGACATCGATGGCCGCCTTGGGAAAGAGATATCGTCTAGAATTGCAAGATAAAGGCGATCATTCTGACATCACTTGTCAGGAAGCCCGTACAATGGAGTTCTCACGGCCTTGGATCGCATCGACCTGTTCCGTATCTTCAGCCGCGTCGTCGAATGCGCGAGTTTCACCCGCGCCGCCGACACGCTCGGCATCCCGCGCTCGTCGGTCTCGGCGGCGGTCCAGGAACTGGAAGGGCGTGTCGGCGCACGCCTGCTGCATCGCACCACGCGCAAGGTCTCGCCGACGCAGGACGGCGCCGCCTTCTACGAGCGGTGCCAGCGGCTCATCGCCGACGTCGAGGATACGGAGAACCTGTTCCGGCAGACGGGGGCCGAGCCGGCGGGCAGGCTGCGGATCGACGTTCCGGGCCGGATCGGACGGCTGATCATCGCGCCGGCGCTGCTGGAGTTCCTCGATCTCCACCCGCAGATCGACATCGACCTCGGCGTCACCGATCGGGCGGTCAACCTGGTGGAGGACAGTGTGGATTGCGTGCTGCGCGTCGGCCCACTCAGCGATTCCGGCCTGATCGCCCGGCCGATCGGCAAGCTACCGCTGATCAATGTCGCGAGCCCTGCCTATGTGGAGCGCCACGGAACGCCGCAATCGCCTGACGATCTGGCGGGTCACTGGGCTGTCAATTACGCATCGCCTTCCAGTGGCCGAATCGAAGAGTGGGAATGGGTCGAGGACGGTACCTTGCGCACGATGCCGCTGCGTGGCCGTGTCACCGTCAACAGCGCCGAAGCCTATATCGCCTGCTGCCTCGCGGGGCTCGGCCTCATCCAGATCCCGGCCTACGATGTCAGGCGCCATGTCGAGGCGGGCGAACTCGTGGAAATGATGCCGCGCCATCAAGCGGAACCCATGCCGATGACGCTGCTCTATCCGCATCGCCAGCATCTCTCGCGGCGCTTGCAGGTGTTTGCGGATTGGCTGGAACGCCTGCTACGGCAACGGGTCGCGCCGTGATCGGCGGTTTTCGGCGATCGCGTCGGGTGGAGGAAAAGGGTCGGTAGTCGCGGAGGCCCGCATGAAGGCGCTGGATGAAGATTCGGTGGCAATTGGTTCAACCCTGCGTATCTCATCGCCTGCTCGTTCTGGCGACGCGCATATCAGGCCAGTGGCTGCTTCCTTTGACTGTCCGCGCCGCCCCTCATCCGCCCTTCGGGCACCTTCTCCCCGTGAAGGACGGGGAGAAGGGACAAGCGGCAACGTTGCGGCCATGTCCAGTCGATGGATGGGTAACGGAATGAACCGGATACATGGGTTACGGTTCTCCCCGCTGCTGGTCCGCAAGATCGCCGGCTGGTTTGGGTTGCAAGGCGGTTTTGCGGACCAGCCTTGCGGGTCCTGTCGCAAACCCACGCGAGAGATGCGCTCGGCGCAGACTTGGGCCGTTCAGGCGGCGAGGATTTCGAACTGTTCGGCGATCGACGGCCTGGGATTGTAGGCATACCTCGCCTGTCGTTTGCGCATCATGTGGATCATCTCGATGCCGGATAAAATCATGGCGGCGCTCGTCTGCGACTTGAAGCCGAGCATGGATCGGATGCGGCGCTTGATGCGCCGGTGATCCTGCTCGAGCCGGTTGTTGAGGTATCGGCTCCGGCGGATGCGGATCGGCTTGAGCCGCCGCGAGCGGTCCCGTAGCCGGCTTTCACCGTCGCAGGCAATGATTGCCTCGCGATTGGTCTGGCTGCCGTCTATGACGATGCGCTCGGGGCGGCCATGACGCTGAAACGCTTTGCGCAGGAAGCGTCTGGCAGCCACCAGGTCACGGTGTTCACTGAAGAAAAACTCGACCGTGTCGCCGACGCTGTCGATAGCACGGTAGAGATACATCCCTTGACCGCGGACCTTGATATAGGTCTCGTCCAGGCGCCACTTGCCGGTGACGGTCCGCTTGCGCCGGTTGAAGCGCTCCAGCAGTTGCGGCGCGAAGCACACGACCCAGCGATGCACGGTGGAGTGATCGAGGCTCAGGCCACGTTCAGCCATCATTTCTTCCAGATCACGCAGGCTCAGATTGCAGGCAAGGTACCAGCGTACGCAAAGCAGGATCACCGACTGGTCGAAATGACGGCCCTTGAACATGACAACTCCCGAAAACAAAGAGCCTTCATGCCCTCGCCGTCATTACAGAAGAGTTTGCGACAGAACCCCTGTCATTGCAGTTCTTTCATGCTGGTTCGGCGTCCTGGACACGCACCGCCCGCTTCTCGGCGGAGGACAGGATCAGCGCGTCGATCAGCCGGTGGACAGCCAGCGCCTGCCGTCCGGTCACCACCGGCGCGCGGCCCTCGCGGATGGACTGGGCGTAATCGGCGATCAGTGCCTGGTGCCACTCATGCGAGAACGCCATCGGGTCGGCGCCGCCGCCGGTGGCGGCCGGCTCGCCGATCGTCTCGACCTCGCCGGTGTGGTGGTGGATCGTCAGTTCGCCGCCTTGCAGGCGCACCGAAGCCTTCTCGAGGCCGATCACGATGTGCTCGGACGAACCGGGAAAGGCGGCGGTCGTCGCCATCAGCGCGCCGGGCGCGCCATTGGCGAAGCGGAGCCCCGCACCGACGAAATCCTCGGCCTCCATGCGGTGGAGCCGTGTCGTGGCGGCAACGGCCTGCACCTCTTCGGGAGGCCCGATCAGCCAGAGCAGCAGGTCGAGCGTGTGGATCGCCTGGCTGATGAGCACGCCACCGCCATCGCGCGCATAGGTGCCGCGGCCGGGCTCGTCATAATAGGATTGCGGCCGCCACCAGGGCACGACCACCTGCACGCTGGTGACCTCGCCGAAATGCTGGCTCTCGATTAGTTTCTTCAGCGCGATCGATGCCACCCGGAACCGGTGCTGGAAGACGATGCCGAGCGTCACGCCAGCCCGCTCGCATGTCTCGACGATGTCCAGCGCATTCCCGCTGTTCCGCTCGACCGGCTTTTCCAGCAGCACGTGCTTGCCAACTCTCGCCGCCGCCGCGACAATTTCCGCCCTGGCGTTGGGTGGCGTCAGGACCAGGACGGCGTCGATGGCAGGGTCCGACAGCATCGCATCGAGGCTTCCCGCCACCGGAAAGCCGAATTTCTCGCCGAACGCCGCCCGTTTCTCCGGATCGCGCGAGAACACGCCCCGCACTTCGATCCTGTCCCGCAATTCGGTCAAGGCGCGTCCGTGCACGCCCGACACCATGCCGAGGCCCACGATCCCCAGCCTCAGGGGTCTATCAGCAACAGGTGACGCCAAAGGTTCTGCTTTCAGGATGATTGGTGTGGACGCTGCCGCAACTGTCTCGACGCGCCGGAAAGTACGAAGAATTGGTAGGGTAGTATGGGTATCAGCGCGGTCATGGCCGCCGTTCACGCCCTGCCGCCGATGTGAGGGAGCTGATTGCCGCCGTGCCGGCGGCAACGGCGCCGGATGTCCGCAGGAAATCGCGGCGGCTGATATTCGAACCGTTCGATATCATGGAAACCTCCCCAGGTTCGCGACGTGTCGCAACATATTGGCATGGCAGTATGACGAAATCGAAAGCGGACGTCACTGCAGTCCTCGAACGGGATAGGGCCTTGCCCATCGTGAAAAGGAGCCCGAGCGAGCCGTCGACCATTTCCGGGCGGGGCCACAAGATCCTGCTGGAGGCTATCATCTCAATGCAGCCCAAGCCCGGCGTTTTGCTCTCGGAAGCCGGCATCGCCCGCCGGATGGGCACGTCCCGCCAACCGATACTGGCGGAACGTCACTTCGAGCTGTTTTCCGATTGAGCCGCCGGCAATTCTCGGCGTCGATAGAAGTCAGTCCGGGTCGAGCCGGGCGTTCATCATGATGGCGAGCACGATGACGATGCCGCCGACGGCGGCCTGCATATGCGGCGACACCAGCATGATGTTCATCAGGTTCGACAGGCCCGCCAGGAAGAGCGTGCCGACGGCGGCGTTGAGGATCGAGCCCTTGCCGCCGGACAGGCTGACCCCGCCGACCACGGCCGCCGCGATGGTGGACAGCAGCAGGCTGCCGCCGGATGTCGGCGCGACCGAGCCGGTGCGGGCGAGGAACAGGAAGCCGGCTATGCCGGCAAGCAGCCCGCAGAGCGTGTAGGCAAGCACGGTCATCCGGCCGACCGGGATGCCGGACAACGCGGCGGCGCGCGGACTGCCGCCGATCGCGTAGATGCGCACGCCGAACGTGCTGCGCGACAGCAGCAGCCCGAAGAGAAGCGCCAGCAGCAGGAACACGCAGACCGGCAGCGGCAGCGCGAACAGCTTTGCCTGCCCGAACGCCTCGTAGAACGGATCGGGGTAATGGACCGGCGAGCCGCCGGTCATCAGCATGGCGAGGCCGGTCAAGGCCAGTGACATCGCCAGCGTCGCGATGAAGGCCGGAATGCGGAATTTCACCACCGCGATGCCGTTGACGAAGCCGATCAATACCGCGGCGAGCATGGCGACGACGATCGAAGGCAGGAAACCGAGATAGGGCAGGATGCCGGAGAGGTTCATCATCTGCTGGCGCTCCGACCCGCCGGCTCCCATGATGATGGCGGCGAGGATGGCAATGGCGGCGACCGAAAGGTCGATGCCGGCGACCAGCATCACCAGGGTCTGGCCGAGCACCAGCACGCCGATGACCGAGCTCTGGAACAGGATGACGGAAAGGTTGCCCGGCTGCAGGAAACGCCCGCCGGAGACGATGCCGGCCAGCACGACGAACACCAGGAAGGCGACGATGATGGCGTTCTGCGCCAGTATCCGTCTCCAGCCGCCGTCCTCGGTCGAAATCACGGCACGCGCCGTCATGCCGCCCTCCCTTGCGCAACCCGACGTCCGGCGCGCCGCTGACGGTAGATGCTGAGCCCTACAGCCGCGACGATGACGCCGGCCCGCACGATATCCTGGTAGAACGGATCGAGGCCGCTGAGGTTCATCGCATTGGCGATCATCTGGTAGATCAGCACGCCGGCCATGGCGCGCAGCAGCCTGCCCTCGCCACCGAAAAGGTTGGTGCCGCCGATGACGATTGCCGCGATGGTGTCGAGTTCCCAGCCCATGCCGCCCAGCGGCACGCCGCTCGATGAGCGGATGACCAGCACCACGCCGGTCAGGCCGGCGAGCAGGCCGGACGCCGTGTAGACGCCGATCTTCATGCGTTGCACATGCACCCCCGCGAGCCGCGCGGTCGCCTCGTTGCCGCCGATCGCATAGATGTGCAGCGCCTGGCGCGTGCAGGCGAACCAGAGCGCGGCAAGTGTCATGACGACGATCCACACCAAAGTCGGAACGGAGATCATGCCGCCCAGGCCACGCAGTGCGGCGACGGTCGGGTCGTTCACCAGGATGCTGCGTTCCGAGATGGAGAGAGCCAGGCCGCGCGCGATGCCCATCATCGCCAGTGTCGCGAGCAGGGGCTGCACCCGGCCCTTGGCGATGACCACGCCGCTGAACAGGCCACAGGCACCGCCGGTCAGGATGGCGAGCATCGCCGCGGGAACTGCCCCGTAGCCGATGGTGCTGGCGAAGACCAGCGAGGACAGCGCCATGACAGCGGCGACCGAAAGATCGAAGCCGCCGCTGACGACGACCAGGAACTGCGCCACGGCCAATATGCCGAGCAGCGCCGACTGGGTCAGCAGATTGCCAAGATTGCCGACGGTGAGGAAGGTCGGGCTGATCAGCGAGGCGAGCATCGCGAAACCGCCCAGGATGACAAAGACATCGTAGCGGGCGAGCCATCCGCGCCAATCCGGCACGCGGCGTGCCGTGCCGGGTTGCGCCGGCGTTTCCTGCACCTCTATGCTCATGCCACCGCATCCAGGACAGCACGCGGCCGGGCGACGGCATGGCGCATGATCTCGACCTGGCCGGTCGATGCGGCATCCAGCTCGGCCACCAGCCGCCCCTCGGCCATGACCAGGATGCGGTCGCTCAGGGCCAGCAGTTCGGGAAGGTCGGAAGAGGCCATTACGACCGACATTCCCCTGCCGACAAGGTCGCGGATCAACTGGTAGAGTTCGAACTTGGCATTGACGTCGATGCCGCGTGTCGGCTCGTCCAGTAGCAGGATGCGCGTGTCGGCGGCCAGCCACTTGCCGATCACCACCTTCTGCTGGTTGCCGCCGGAGAGCGTGCGCACAAGCTGCCGCAGCGACGGTGTCTTGATCGACAGCCGCTCGACCAGGCCGGAAGCCAGCGCGTCGAGCTTGCGGCGCGACACGATGGAGGCGCGCGACAGCCGGCCAAGAACCGGAAAAGCGATGTTCTCGGCGACCGGGCGCCCGAGCACCAGGCCGCTTTCCCGCCGCTCCTCGGGTACCAGGCCGAAGCCGTGGCCGATCGCCTCGACCGGGGATTTCAGGCGCAAGGCGCGTCCGTCGAGCGTCACCGACCCTGCATCGGGCGGGGTGACACCGAACAGGCATTCGAGCACCTCGCTGCGTCCGGCGCCGACCAGGCCGGCAAGGCCGAGGATCTCGCCGCGATGCAGGTCGAAGCCGATATCGTCGAACTGGCCCTTTACCGAGAGGCCGCGCACCGACAGCACGACGTCCCCGGTGCTCCTTCCTGCCGTCCGCATCTCGGCATCGACATGGCGGCCCACCATCGCCTCGATCAGGCTCTCCTTGGTGACTTCGGAAACCGGCCGAGTCTGGACGTGCCTGCCGTCCCGCAGCACGGTCACGCGGTCGGCGATCGACATGACCTCGTTCAGCCGGTGCGAGACATAGACCATGCCGATGCCGCGCCGCTTCAGATCCTTGAGCAGGTCGAACAGATAGCCGATCTCGTTGTCGGTCAGCGCGGCTGTCGGCTCGTCGAGCACCAGCACGCGGATTCGCCGCGAAAGGGACTTGGCGATCTGCACGAGCTGCCGCTGCGCCGGCGCGAGGTCGCGCACGATGGTGTCGGGCGAGAATTTCAGGTTTAGGTCGGCAAACAGGCGCTGCAGTTCGGCCTGCATCGCACGCTTGCGCAGCAGCGTGCCGCCGGCCACCGGCTCGTGGCCGAGGAAGATGTTGTCGCCGGCTGACAGCGTAGGCACGAGGTCCGCCTCTTGATAGATCATGCCTATGCCGAGCCGGTGGCCCAGTGTCGGGCTGAGCGCGGAAAAGACCTCGCCACCGATCTCGATCTCGCCTGCATCGGGGCGCTGTGCGCCGGCGAGCACACGCATCAATGTCGATTTGCCGGCGCCGTTCTCGCCGATCAGGCAGTGGATCTCGCCTCGCATGAGCTCGAAATCGACCGACTGCAATGCCTTCACGCCGGGAAAGGTTTTTGTGATGCCGCGCATCCTGAGAAGCGGAACGGAAGGGATGTGCTCCCTTCCGCCCTCGTTTCCGGCGTCGGTCGATGCCTGCATGACTGCGCGCCTCCGGGAGCGGCGAGGCTACAGCCTGCCGCCGGAAAAATGGAGAGGGTTCAGCAGCAGCCGACGCCGAGTTTCTTCAATTCGCCGATGCGCTGCTCGACGCGCGTCTTACCCTCCGGCGAATGGGCGTCGAAGGTCTCCTTCGGTACGAAGACCAATGGCGCGACGGGCTTGCCGGCCTTGAAGTCCTCGAAAGCCTTGACCGAATCGGCGCCGAAGAAGGGCGGGGTCTGCACCGTCTGGACCATCTCGCCCGTAAGGATGGCGTTCAGGCCGTCGACCGTGCCGTCCTTTCCCCAGACCCAGCCGAGCAGTTCGTTGCGGCCGGCGGACTTGATGGCGGCGATGGCGCCGAGCGCGGCGTCGTCATTGTCGGCGATCACCACGTCGACGCCCGACGGGAAGGCCTGCAGCATGTCTTCCATGCACTTGCGGCCGCCTTCGCGCGAATTGCCGCTGTCGCAGTTGGTGAGCAGCTTGATGTCGGGATGGCCGGCGAAAACCTGTTCCATGCCTTTGCCCTGGTCGATCACGGGCGAGGCGCCGACGTTGCCGGTGATGTGCAGCCAGTTGCCCTTGGCCCCGCCCTTCTTGGCCTGGAGCTGGGCGACCACGTCTTCCGCGGCGCGCTTGCCGGAATCGACGAAGTCGGTAGTGATGACCGAGATCCAGCCATCCTTGCCGGCTTCGCCCGGCAGGTTGCGGTCGACCACCAGCAGCGGCACGCCGGCGGCCTTGGCAAGGCCCGGCACCGGCGCCAGCGCTTCGTATTCGATCGGCGCGATGATCAGGATGTCGGGCTTGCGGGCCAGCAAATCCTCGACATCGGCAAGCTGCTTGGCCGGATCGGATTCGGCATTGGTCCAGACGAAGTCGTAGCCGGCGTCCTTCCAGGCCTTCTCCATCTCCTTGGTGTTCATGACGCGCCACTCATTGGTCATCTCGGCCTGCGAGAAGGCGGCGACGCCCTTGCTCTGCGCGAACGCGGGTACGGCGGTGAGTGCTGCAGCCATCAAGCCGATAGCGGCGAACACCCTCCGAAAACGGGTCATGTTCATGGTTCCTCCTGTCTGCCGCCCGGCATCTTGTGTCCGATAGCGGTTCCCTCGGCCGAAGGTCTCTTCGGTCGTCCTCCCTCGGCTTGCGTCGTCCGCGAAAACAGCTTCATCGCGCTGGCCCGGCCGTCGCGAATGAGCGCTCGCTCCCGTCGCTCACCGTTCTATTTGTCATACCATATGTGCAGAAAGTGTCAACGCCGGGAGAGCGCGCAACAGCCGGACAATCGCACGTCAAAACGCAACCGGCCGCGCTTCGCGGCAGGCCAAGCCGGTCGTGGAAAAGCGGGAGAAGGGATCAGGACTGCGCGGAAGCCAGCGCCTGCCGGATGCGATCGATGTCGCTGGTGGCGTTGCCGAGCAGGGTCAGCGCCGCGGCGCGGGCCAGGTCCGGCTTGCGGGCCAGGATCGCGTCGAGCACGTCGCGATGCTCGACCACGGCGCGGGGGCGGTGCGAGCCCTGGGCGGCGATGGCGAACATCTGCCTGAGGCCGAAGCTGAAGAGCTGGCCGATCGGCCAGAAGAACTCGTTGTGTGTAGCGAGATAGATGGACCTGTGGAAGGCGAGGTCGGCTTCCACCCACGCGGCATTGTCGGCGCCGGCGTCGACCATCGCCTGGAAGTCGCGCGACAGCCGGACATGGTCCTCGGCATTGGCCTCGGAGGCCGCGAGCGCACAGGCTTCCGGCTCGGTCGCCCGCCTGAGCTGGAACATCTTCTTCAGATAGGTCTCGGTGTCGGTGACGTCGACGCGCCAGCGCAGCACGTCGGGGTCGAGGTGGTTCCAATGGGCCGGATCGCGCACCCGCGTTCCCCGCTTGGGTTTGGAATCGACCAGCCCCTTGGCGACCAGCCCGCGCACCGCCTCGCGGATCACCGTGCGGCTCACGCCCATCATCTCGCAGAGGCGCACTTCCGACGGCAGCGGATCTCCGGGCGCGATGTCGCCGCGCACGATGCTGAGCCCGATGCGTTCGGCGATCTGTCCATGGACGTTCCGGACCAGCGCGCCTGGATCCTGGAATACCGTGGCTTCGGTCAGGTTCTCGGAATCCCTCACGCGGCGCACCAGCGGACAATTGAGCAGATTTTCATACGGCGGCAGGCGCTCCGAATTGTTGCATCAAGGCGCCACACGGCGCGGCCCGCCCTTCTGACGCTTGGCGAACCGAACAGACCTGAGCGCTCGCTGTCACTCAAGCCGGCCGTTTCCCAGCATGGCGGCTCCATATCACGCGGCACGGCCTCCTGAAAGACGCGCTCGTTTCTTGCACCACAATCCTCCCGAGCCGGCCACCGCAAGGCGCGCACTCCTCGCATCCAACCGACAGGAAAATCACGCTTCATCCTCTCTTGCGATTATTCTAGTCATACAATATGACAAAATAAAAGACGAAGGCAATGACCGGCCGGGAGGGGCGTGAAATGTACGAGATAAGAGACAAGGTCGCGGTCATCACCGGCGGAACGCGCGGCATCGGCCTAGCCGTCGCGCGGCAGTTGCTGGATGCCGGCGGCAAGGTCGCCATCAACGGCCGCGCCTCGACGGAGGAGTCGGAGGCGCTGCTGCGCGACCACGGGCCGGACCGTGTCGCGATCGAGTTCGGCGACGTCTCCGTTCCCGATCAGGCGACCCGCCTCGTCGACCGCGCCGCATCACGGTTCGGGCGGCTGGACATCCTGGTCCATTCCGCCGGCGGGCCTGTCCCCGGCACCGTCGTGGCGCTGTCGCCGGAGGCGTGGATGCAAGCCTTCGCGATCCATGTGCATCCGGTCTTCCATTTGTTCCGGGCGGCGCATCCGCATCTGGCGAGGGAGGGCGGCGCTGTGCTGCTGGTCTCGTCGGTCGCCGGCCTGCGCGGCTGCCCGGGGACCGTCGCCTACCAGACCGTCAAGGGCGCGCTGATTCCGATGGCCAAGGCCCTGGCTTTCGACCACGCCGCCGAGGGCATCAGGGTCAACGTGCTGGCGCCCGGCATCATCCGCACGCGTTTCCACGACGCCATGAGCGAGACCGCCAAGGCACACAACCTCGCCAATCGCATTCCATTACGCCGCGAGGGCAGCGTCGACGACGTCGCCGAGGCCGCGCTCGCGCTGATCCGCAACGAGTTCATCACCGGGGAGGTGCAGGCCATCGACGGCGGCATGTCGATGCGCATCACCGGCTAGCTGGAAATCGACGCCGCCATCAAGGCGGCGCGTAAGGAGGAGGAAACCATGGGAGAGAGAACGATGAGATACCGTCTGACGGCGCTGGCCGCACTTGCCGCAGCCACAGTCCTGGCGTCGACCGCGGCCTATGCCGAGCCATTCCGCATCGCGGTCAGCAATTCGTATATCGGCAACGAATGGCGCGTGCAGATGATCAACTTCATGCAGGCTTATGCCGCCAAGAACCTGAAGGACAAGGTCGAGCTGACCGTCAACAACTCCGGCACGGACGCGCAGAAGCAGATTGCCGTGCTGTCGGACATGATCTCGGACGGCGTCAACGCCATCCTCGTCAACCCGGCTTCCGACACTGCGCTCGACGCGGTGATCGAGGAGGCCTGCAAGCAGAACATCCTCGTCATCGCCTTCGACCAGCCGGTGACTGCGCCCTGCGCCTACGTCGTCGCCGTCGACTTCACCGAAATCGGCCGTATCCATGCGCAATGGCTGGCCGACTCGCTCGGCGGCAAGGGTAATGTGGTGATCAATCGCGGCGTCTCCGGTTTCCCGGCCGACACCAACATGAATGCCGGCATGACCGGCGTGCTCGCCAAATATCCGGACATCAAGGTGGTCGGCGAGGTCTACGGCAAGTGGGACAACGCGGTCAGCCAGCAGGAACTGACCAAGGTGCTGACCGCCAACCCGCAGGTCGACGGCATATTGAACCAGTACGGCACCTACGGCGCGCTGCAGGCGCTGCTCAACCTCAACCGCCCGCTGGTCGCCATGTCCGGCCAGGGCGAGAATGGCTGGCGGCAGGCCATGCTGCAATACAAGGACAAGGGCCTGAAGGGCGTCTCGGCCGGCGACCCTGCCGTGATCGGCGCCTACGCGCTGAAAGTCGCGGTCGAGATTCTCGACGGCAAGGCGCCGGCCGACAAGCACGTCGCGGTTCCGGTGCCGACCGTCGCCACCGACCAGTTGCAGGCCGGCGTCAACGTCTTCCCGGACCTGTCGCCGACGCTCGACGCCGACACCGACATTCCCGGCGCCAATCTCGGCCTGACCATCCAGGACGGCATCGCCAAGTAGCCGTCGCGGCGCATGATGCCGGGCGGCTTTTTTCAACCCGCCCGGTCCTTCACCCGTCACCGATTGCGCAGCACAGGATGGATCGGCGCGACATGCTCCGTCTCACGAAAATCGACAAGTCGTTCGGGGCGACGCGAGCGGTGCGCTCCGTCAGCCTCGACGCCGCGCCGGGCACCGTGCTCGGTTTGGTGGGCGAGAACGGTGCGGGAAAATCGACGCTGATCAAGATCGTCGGCGGCGCGGTATTGCCCGACGCGGGCGAGCTGTGGCTCAACGCTCAACCAATCGCGCCGCGCAACACTCATGCGGCGTTGGCGCACGGCATCGTCGCCGTGTTTCAGGAACTGACACTGGTGCGCGAATTGACGGTTGAGCAGAATCTGCTTTTGACCAGCGCGCCGGTGAAACCGTGGCTAAGCATCGACCGCAAGCGCACGCGCCATGACGAAGGACATTCTTGGTCGGTATCGGCTGGATATCGCGCCCAAGACGCGGGTTGGCGACCTGCCCCTCGGCCGGCAGCAGATGATCGAGATCGTGCGAGCCGTAGAGCGTAATCCTCATGTGCTGCTGCTCGACGAGGCGACGGCAGCGCTCGGCGCCAGCGAAGTCGAATGGCTTTGGGAACTGGTTGTCCGGCTTCGGCGAGAGGGCAAGATCGTCCTCTTCATCTCGCATCGTTGGGACGAGATCGTGCGCTTCTCCAACCGCGTCGCAGTGCTGCGCAACGGCGAGCTCGTCGGAATGGCAGATACGGCCGAACTGCCGGAAACCGAGGCCGTCCGTCTGATGACTGGCAGGGCTACCGGCGAAGAATCCTTTCCGCATAAACCGACATTGCACGGTGGCGTGGCGCTGTCGGCGGACGATCTGCGCAGCGACACGCTGCGCGGCGTCGGGTTTGAACTCCGTCGCGGCGAGATCCTCGGCCTTGGCGGATTGGTGGGCGAAGGCCAGGGGCACCTCCTCGAATCGCTTTTCGGCGCTCACCGCCTGACGGCGGGCTCCATCCGCGTCGACGGCAAGCCGCTGGATCGGCCAACGCCGCGCCGCGTCATCCGCGCCGGCCTCGCCTATGTGCCGCAGGAACGCAAGACCGAAGGCCTGCTGCTGTCGAAGAGCGTCGGCCGCAACCTGACGCTGGCGATCCTCGACCGGTTGCCCTGCCTCTTCGGCATCATTGAACCCCGCAGAGAGGCGAGGCTGACGCGCGAGGCAATCGAAGGCGCGCGCATCCGCACAAGAGGCGGCAGCGAGCCTATCCGCAACCTCAGCGGCGGCAACCAGCAAAAGGTGCTGCTGGAGCGCTGGCTGTTGGCAAAGCCGTCCATTCTGCTGCTCAACGATGTGACGCGCGGCATCGACATCGGCACCAAGCGGCAGATCTACGAGACCATCGCCGCTATCGCGAGGCAAGGGGTCGGCGTGATCTGGTATTCGACCGACGCCCGCGAACTGGTCGGCGTCGCCCATCGCGTGCTGGTCATGCTCGGAGGCCGCGTCAGCGCCGAACTCAAGGGCGCAGACGTGACGGTCGACCGTATCGTCCACGCCGCCGTCATGGGTTCGGCGAAGCCTGCGGAGCGCCGCCCGTGATTGGCGCAATCCGTCGACGCAGCCTGCATATCGGCGACAAATGGCCGACGCTGGTGTTCCTCGCGCTCCTGCTGCTGCTCATCGGGCTCAAGGGCCGCTTCAATGCGTTCGACCTGCGCTCGCTCTGCGTGGCCGCCCTGCCGCTGGCGCTGATCGCGCTCGGCCAGTTCCTGATCATCCTGACACGCGGCATCGACCTGTCGCTGGGGCCGGTGGCCAGCGTCGCCGGCGCGGTGATGGCGATCTTCGTCACCTCCAGTCCGGCGCTCGGCCTGCTGCTGTCGATCGCGATCGGACTGGTTGCGGGGCTGCTCAACGGCACTCTGATCGTCGGCATCGGCCTGCCGCCGATCATCGTCACGCTTGCAACCATGTCGATCTGGCAAGGCATCGCGCTGATCGTGCTTCCCGACCCCGGCGGAAGCGTGCCCGCGCTCTACCAGGCGCTGTTCATCGGCGGTTTCTCTTCGCCCTATATCGGGCTGTTCTCTCTGTTTGCCTGGGGGACGCTGGTCACATGGCTGCTCGGCACGCGCTTCGGGCTAAAGCTGCGCGCCATCGGCGGGGACGAAACGGCGGCGGCGATGAGCGGCATCCGGGTGCGCGGCGTCAAGATCGCCGCCTACGTGCTGGGCGCGGTCCTGGCCGCTTTGGGCGGCATGTACATGGCGGTGTCCATGTCGTCAGGCTCGCCGACCGTCGGCGACGGCTACATACTGACGTCGATCGCCGCCGTCGTGGTCGGCGGCATTCCGCTGACCGGCGGCCGCGGATCGCCGCTTTCCGTAGTGATGGGGGCGCTGATCCTCACGGTCACGGCGAGCCTGCTCTACTTCGCTGAGGTCTCCTCCTTCTACCAGAGCCTGATCGACGGCCTCATCCTGCTGCTGGTGGTCGGAAGCGCCGGCGCGCGTGGCTTCCTGCAAGGCCAGGTGAGACGATGAGCGCGGCCGAGGGACGTGACATGACGGGCATGGCGCCCTCACCTCGCCGCATCCCCGACCTGCGCGCCGCGATGCCCGCCTTCCTGGTCATCGTCTCGATCGGTCTCATCATCCTGGCGGAGCGGCTTGCCCCCGGCTTCGCGTCATCGACAAACCTGCTGCAACTGCTGAAACTCGCCTCGTTCCTCGGCATCGTCGCGCTGGGACAGACGCTGGTCATGCTGGTCGGCGGCATCGACCTCTCGATCGCCTGGGTGCTGACGGGTTCGGCGGTGGTTTTTACCGGGATCTGCGCCGGCCAGGACGCCAACCTGCCGCTCGCTATTGCTGCGGCGCTCGGCGTCGGCCTTGGCGTGGGGTTCCTCAACGGCTTCGGCATCGTAAAACTCGGCATCGCGCCGATCGTCATGACACTGGCGATGAACAACATCATGCTCGGCGCGACCTTGGTCTATACGGGCGGCAATCCCGGCGGGGCGATCAGCCCGGCGGTCCGGGCGCTGGCCACAGGCTCGATTGCAGGCATTCCGTGGATGGTGCTGGCCTGGGCGCTGGTCGCGGTGCTGGCCATCGTCGCCATCCGCTATTCGCGCTGGGGCCGGCGGCTGCTGGCTGTCGGCGAGAATGCGCGCGTCAGCTTTCTCGCCGGCATCGACAATGACGCCGTGGTGATCGGCGCCTACGTGCTGTGCGGCGCCACCGCCTCGATCACAGGCATCCTGTTCGCCGCCTTCTCGGGCGCCAGCTTCCTCGGCATGGGGGACCAGTTCGTGCTGCCGGCGATTGCCGCGGTGGTGCTCGGCGGCACGTCGATGTTCGGCGGGCGCGGCGGTTATGGCGGCACGATCGCCGCCGTCCTGTTCACCACCATCGTGAGCACGGTGCTGGTCATCGGCAACATTTCGGCTGGCGTACGCAGCATCGTCTTCGGTGTCGCCGTGCTTGCCGCCATCATCGCGCAGCGCCTTCTGATGCGCGGCGAGGACCGTGAAACGTGAGAGCGCCCGCAACCGGGCCGGAGGAGATGAACCATGGCCAGGCGAAAGATCGTCGACGCGCACCATCATTTCTGGGATCTCGGCCGCGGCTATAATTACCCCTGGCTGCAGGACAAGCCCTCCGGCGAAGGCATGCTCGGCGACCTGTCGCCGATCGTGCGCGACTACGGCGTCGCCGATTATCTTGCCGACACGGCCGAGTATGAGATCGTCGCGTCGGTCCATATCGAGGCGGTGCCGCGTGATCCGCTGGAGGAAACCCGCTGGCTGACCAGTCTCGACGGCGATATCCCGACCGGCATCGTCGGCTTCGCCGCCCTCAACGGCCCGGACGCCGAGCGGATGATTGCCGCCCAGGCAGGCTTCGCCAAGGTCAAGGGCATCCGCCAGATCGTAAACTGGCATCAGAACCCTCGCCTGACCTTCACACCGCACGACCTCCTTGCCGATCCCGCCTGGCTCTCCGGCTATCGTCTGCTCGGCAAATACGACCTGAGCTTCGACATGCAGCTTTATCCCGGCCAGATGGACGCCGCGCATCGCCTTGCCGTGCGGCACCCGGGGACTTTGATCGTCATCAACCACACCGGCATGCCGGCCGACCGCGACCCGCATGGCATCGCCTTGTGGCGAGACGGCATGAAGCAGCTTGCCTCGGCCGAAAACGTCGTCGCCAAGATTTCGGGCCTCGGCATGGTCGATCATCACTGGACCACCGACAGCATCCGCCCCTTCGTACTTCATGCCATCGACTCCTTCGGCACCGACCGCGTCATGTTCGGCAGCAATTTCCCGGTCGACAGGCTCTATGGCTCCTTCGCCTCGCTCTACGCCGCGTTCGGGGCGATCGTCGCGGACTTCAGCGAGGACGAGCAGGACAGGATGTTCCGCGCCAACGCGCTCCGCCACTACCGGCTTTGACGCCGGATTCTCGCGGGGTCGACAGCGAGACGCGAGGCTGGTGGCCGCCTCGTCTGTGAAGCGTGGACGCTGCCGGCATGCGGGATTCGTAAAACGGCGGCCGAACCAGGGTCGGTAGCAACCTTGCCCCTGGGTGGCACTTGCGATAAGTGGAGCAAACTTATCATGTTAAGAGGTAGCCATGCTGACCGCGACCGCGCGCTGCGAAACGCCGAACGCAGACAAATACATCCAGCAGCTCTGCAAACATTTCGGCCACAAGATCGAGGCCGCTTATGCAGACGGGCATGGCGAATGCCGCTTTTCCTGCGGCACGGCGACGATGGACGCCGGCACTGAAAATCTCGACATCAAGGTGAAGGCCGCCGACGCCGAGGGGTTGAAAGACACCAAGCACGTCATCGAATCGCACCTGATCCGCTTCGCCTTCCGCGAGAATCTCCAGCCGTTGGTCTGGCACGGCTGAAGCGTCGCCCCGGTCCGGAAGCATACTCATGAGATGGCTCAGCCCTGTCCTGGCGATGCCGGTACTGGCTCTTTTCCTCGCCCAGGCTTCGGCTGCCGAGATCGAGACAGCGAAGGGGCCGGTGGAGATCGGAGAGATGCCGCGGACGCTCGCCGTCTTCGACATTGCCGCCGTCGACACGCTGGACAGCCTCGGCGTCACGATCGCCGGCCTGCCGGAAAATCTCTTCGTGCCCGAACTCGCCGGACTGAAGGCCGGCGCGCATATCGTCGGCACCATCTTCGAGCCCGACCTGGAAGCCTTGAGCGCGCTGGCGCCGGACCTCATCATCGTCGGCGGACGCTCCTCGCCGCAGTTGGCGGCGGCGAGCCGGGTCGCAAAAACCATCGATATGACGATGGACGGCGACGACCTGTTCGCCCAGGCCAAGCAGAGGCTGGCCGCATACGGCGACCTCGTCGGCCGGCAGGCGGAAGCGGCCGCGCTTGCCGCGGAGCTTGATAGCGCGCTGTCGTCGACACGCGACGCGGTGGCCGGCAAGGGCAAGGCGCTGATCCGGATGACCAGTGGCCCGAAGGTCACGGCCTACGGAACGAACTCACGCTTCGGCTGGGTGCATTCGGTGCTGGGCCTGCCGCCGGCGGTCGAGGATGTCGAGGCAGCCACCCATGGCGAGGCGGTCTCCTTCGAATTCGTCCGCGACGCCGATCCCGACTGGCTGACCGTCGTCGACCGTTCCGCGGCGATCGGTTCGGGCGAACAGAACGCCACGGCGGCGCTCGACAACGAACTGGTCGCCGAGACCAAGGCCTGGAAGAACAAGCAGGTCGTCTACATGCCTGCCGCCGATTTCTACATCGCCGCGGGCGGCGTCCGGTCGACGATGCGTGTGCTCGAGACGATCCGCGACGCCTTCTCGCGGAAACCATGACGGCGGCGCCCATCGGTCCGCCAAGTTTCGCCTATGGGGCAATCGGCATGGCGACACTGCTGGCGCTCTTTGCCGCCAGCCTGTTCGTCGGCCTTGTCGCGCCGAACGTCATGTCGCGCTTCGCCGGTGAAAACCTGCGCCTCACCTTGCCGTGGGTCGAGGGGGGCGGCGCCGCGCTCGTGCTCGCCTGCGACATCGTCGGCAGGCTGATCCGCTTCCCCTACGAGGTTCCGGTCGGCACGGTGCTCGGTGTCGTCGGCGCGCTGCTTTTCCTCGTCCTGCTGTCTCGCCGGGACAGCAATGGCTGAAGCCGCGATCCGGGATGTCATGGCGCGGCCCGGCCGCCGCCTCGGTGAACGCCTACCTTGAATGGACGCCGCCGTCCAAGCCGGACTTCACCCTGCGTCTCGAAGCCCTCAACATCTTTGACGAGAACTACACCGACCGCGCTGCCTTTGGGCAGGATTTCGACGGCGTGAATCCACACTACGACCCGGGCCGCTCGTTCCGTCTGACTGCCACGGCGCGGTTCTGACATCGAAAAGGCCGGCGCGGGAGCGACCCGCGCCGTCGCCGGGAAGCGGCTCGGCCGTCAGCGCCGAAACGGTGATGACCGGGTCGTCGGCCCGGCCCTGGAACGGGTTCTCGCGCAAGATCACCTCGAAGCCGCTTTCGGCCTGTCCGGGGAAATCCAGCGTCAGATAGGCGCTGTCATGCAGGAAGCCGAGGCGTGGGTCGAAGCTGTCGATCCCGGCGCGCTCGAACAGCCGCGCCACCGCCACGCAGGCCTCCATCTCATGCCGCCGGTTCGCGCTTCGAATTGGTGATGCGCACCGGCAACGAGAATTTCGGCATCCAGGCGGCGTCTTCGCAACAGAGGAGCCGGTCCCGGCCGCGGGTCTTGAGCATGCGCCATGCCTGCCCGACGAGCTTACCCATTGATAGGGAAGCGGTATCGCGTGGATTCGCCGTAAAACGACGACCGGATAAGCCGCGCCGTTGCGGAAAGCCACCCGCCCGCGCTACCTTGTGGGCAGGGAGAGATATCATGAACATCAAATCGCAGGCTTCGGCCGTATCGGCCATTCCGTTCGACCACGAAAAACTCGACCGCCTGATGGATGCGGCCGGCATCGACGTCTTGGTGGCCACCTCCAAGCACAACGTCCAGTACCTGCTCGGCGGCTACAAGTTCATCTTCTTCGCGGCTATGGATGCGATCGGCCACAGCCGCTACCTGCCTTTCGTCGTCTACGAGAAGGGCCGGCCGGAGAACGCCGCTTATATCGGCAACAAAATGGAAGGCGGCGAACACGCCAACCGTCCTTTCTGGACGCCTGCCGTACAGACTGCGACCTGGGGTTCGGTCGATGCCGCGAAGCTCGCCGCCGAGCATATAAGCAAGGTCGCCAAGCCCGGCGCGCGCATCGGCTTCGAGCCGCCCTTCATGCCGTCCGACGCGCATGCCGTTCTGGAACAGCTCGGCAACAGCATCGTGCTGGCCGACGCGACGGCTGTGTTCGAACGGCTGCGCGCCGTGAAGACCGCGGAGGAACTGGACAAGCTGCGGGCGGCTTCGGAACTCATCACCGATTCCATGCTCGCCACCATCGAGGCGGCGCATGAGGGAACGACCAAGACCGAGATCATCGAGCGGCTGCGCCGGGAAGAAACGAAGCGCGGCCTGCATTTCGAATATTGCCTGCTGACGCTGGGCTCCAGCCACAATCGCGCCGCCTCGCCGCAGGCGTGGAAGAAGGGCGAGGTGCTGTCGATCGATTCCGGCGGCAACTATCACGGTTATATCGGCGACCTCTGCCGCATGGGCGTGCTGGGGGAGCCCGATGCCGAACTGGAAGACCTGCTGTCGGAGATCGATGCCGTCCAGCAGGCCGCCTTCGCAAAAATCCGGGCCGGGGCTCTGGGCGGCGACCTGGTCGCCGCCGGTGAGACCGCGCTCAAGGCTTCGCCGAGTGCTGCCTTCACCGATTTCTTCGCCCATGGCATGGGCGTCATCAGCCATGAAGCGCCGTTCCTGATGACCAACCATCCGGTCGCCTATGAGGGCGTCGATTCGGGCAACCCGCTGGAGGCGGGCATGGTGCTTTCGGTGGAGACCACCATGCTCCATCCGTCGCGCGGTTTCATCAAGCTCGAGGATACGCTGGCCGTCACCGAAACCGGCTACGAGATGTTCGGCGAGCGCGGCCGCGGCTGGAACCGGGGCGGGCGCTGACCCGATCCTAGACGCGGTTCCGGTTCAAGGGATTCCACCGCACCTTGCCGAGCCGGATGCGTTCGCGCGCAACCGTCAGCAATCCCGAGCCAGCGATCACGGCGAGCCCCGCGACCGTCCAGGCATCGGGCTCTTCGCTGAAAAGCAGCGCGCCGATGACGACCGCCCAGACGATCTGGGAATACTGCGTGGAAGCGAGTTGGTTGGCCGGCGCGAACCGCGTGGCGCGCAGCAGCACGATGTGGCCGCTCGCCGAGAATACGCCGGCCACGATCAGGACGGCCGCCTGCTCCAGCGTCGGCAGGGTGACGGAGGTGACGGCCATCGCCGCGGCGTTGAACACGAGCACATAGACGATCAGGTAACCCAGCATCGTCGTCTGTTTCTCGTGGTTGGCGAGCGAACGCATCAGGACGACGGTGACGGCCCCGAGAAGCGCCAGAACGATCGAGGCGAAGTGCCCGAATTCCAGGGCTCGGAAACCCGGCCTCACCACCAGCAGGACCCCGGCGAAACCGGCGACCACGGCGAACCAGCGCCACGGGCCGACCTGCTCCTTGAGGAAGACGATCGACAGCACCGTCACGAACAGCGGGGCCAGGAAGATGATCGCATAGACCTCGGCCAGCGGGATCGAGGTGAATGCGACGACGCTGAGAACGCTGGAAACGACACCGAGGACGGCGCGCCCTTGCACCGCCCAAGGGCGCCGCATCCGCCAGAACTCGGCCCATCGCTCGTGTCTAGGCTTGGCAAGGAAGATGCAGGCGCCGGAAACGAGCGTCAGGAAGAAGCCGATCTCGAACACCGAAAGTTCACCGCCCAGCGCCTTGATCGCGGCGTCGCTCCACGAGTAGGTGGCATAGGCGATGAGCGCCAGCAGGATACCATTGTTCACGGATGTACTTTCGCGACGCGCCATCCGGCGAATCGGACAGGCAGCGAAGTTTACCGCTTCGCCCCGCGCGATGCTCGTGTCAGCCGCGCATAAACCATGAACTTTTGTTGCCGGGCGTTACGCGGTTCCGGGCGGAATCAGCCGGAAATCCGGCAGGTCGCGCAGCGCGAGTTCCGGCCCGGCCGGCGAATAGACGACGAACAATTGCATCGGTCCGTCGCTGGTGTTCAGCGTCGAATGGAAACGGCTTTCCGGCACGAAGATCGTGCAGCCGGGGCCAACCCTCTGCGTGACCGGATTGCCCTGCTCGTCCTCGACCATCTGCTCGCCGTTTCCGGAGATCACGAAGATGATCTCTTCCGCGCCCGGATGGTTGTGGCGCGAATGGCCCTGGCCCGAGGGCAGGTCGACGACACCGCCGGAAAAGCGTTTTGCGCCGTTGACCTCCGGCGCGACGGTCAGAGCCAGCCTTCCCCAGTCGAAACCAAACGCCGTCACGTCCTTCGGATAGACAAACACCTTCGACTTATCGCTCATCGCCTCATCCCTTCTTTTTCTTTGCCGGCTTCGCGGTCTTGCCGACCGCGAGCGCCTTGAAGTCGGCCGTCTGCCGGGCGATCGCCGCTTCGGCCGGCAGGCGCTCCATCGAGGAGGCGCCGTAGAAGCCGTGCAGCCCTTCGACCCGCTCCAGCACATAGCGGGCGTCGTCGGGCATCGAGATCGGCCCGCCATGGCAGAGCAGGATCACGTCCTTGCGCACCGAGCGAGCGGCATCGGCGATCGCCTCGATCTCCTTGATGCAGTCGTCCAGCGACTTGGCCGACGTGGCGCCGATCGTGCCGCCGGTGGTCACGCCCATATGCGCCACGACGATGTCGGCGCCGGCCTTGGTCATCGCCCTGGCCTCGTCGGGGTTGAAGACGTAGGGCGTGGTCAGCAGGTCGAGCTTGTGGGCCTCGCCGATCATGTCGACCTCCAACCCGTAACCCATGCCGGTTTCCTCGAAACTCTGCCGCATGGTGCCGTCGAACAGGCCGATGGTCGGAAAATTCTGCACGCCGGAGAAGCCGATATCCTTCAGTTCAGCGAGGAAGCGCGGCATGATCACGAACGGGTCGGTGCCGTTGACGCCCGCCAGCACCGGCGTGCGCTTGACGACGGGAAGCACCTCCACCGCCATTTCCTTCACGATCTCGTTGGCGTTGCCATAGGCGAGCAGTCCGGCGGCCGAACCGCGGCCCGCCATGCGGTAGCGGCCGGAGTTGTAGATGATGATCAGGTCGATACCACCGGCCTCCTCGGATTTCGCCGACAGGCCGGTGCCCGCGCCGCCGCCGACGATCGGAACGCCGTCGGCGATCATCTTGCGGAATTTTTCCAGGATCTTCTTGCGCGGAATGGCGGCCATTTCCCCCTCATGCGGCTGTTGTAATTTTTTGAGACGAGCGTATCATATTGATATGGATATCTCGCGTCAATCGAGCCCAGACGAGATCGAGCGTGGCCCCCGCGCCCGCACGCGCCGGCTGATGCTGGAGACGGCGAGCCGGCTGATGCAGTCGGGCGTGACGCCTTCGGTGACCGAGGCGGCGGAGGCGGCGGGCGTGTCGCGCGCCACGGCCTATCGTTATTTCCCAAGCCAGGCAGCGCTCGTGCAGGCCGTGGTCGACGAGGGGCTCGGCCCGATCCTCACCTGGAAGTCGGACGCAAAGGACGCCGAGACCCGCGTCGACGATCTCATCGGCATATCGCTGCCGCGCATCGAGGCCTATGAGGCGACCTTCAAGGCGGCGCTGAAACTCTCGCTCGACCAGTGGGCGCGACGGCAGGCGGGCACGCTGGGCGACGAGCCGCGCTTCACCCGCGGCCATCGCGTCGACCTGCTCGAGGACGCCATTGCGCCGCTGCGCGGCAAGCTTCCGGCGGCACAGTTCGAACGGCTTGCGCAGGCGCTGTCTCTGGTGTTCGGTGTGGAGGTCCTGATCGTGCTCAAGGACATATGGGGGCTGGATGGGGAGGAAACGCAGTCTGTCGCCCGCTGGGCCGCGGCAGCTTTGGTGAAGGCGGCGTCGGCCGCGGAATTGTGAAGCGCGGAAGCTCCTTCGCGCCAATCTGGTTCTACCAGATGGGGAAGCCGCGTGAGGAGACGATTTTGCTTTTCTTTGCGGATAAATCGCAAAACCGGCCGAACATGAACAAAAACGAAGGAGAATGAAGAATTTTCGCACAGGTGGGATACCTTCAATGGTTTTAGATCGCTAAGAAAGCCCTTGACGACCAACTCTTGTTGGTACTACCAGATTGCGAAGAGGAACGGCATCGGCCGGCAGGCCATGCGGTTCGAAAACCGGCCGGGGAGGGTCGGCACCGCGACGCGGCGGCGAAAAGGCAAACGGACCGGAGGATCGTCCGAAGGTCCGCGAACGTATATGCACAAGGGAGGAACTTGTAATGCGAAAGACAATGACCGGCATTCTTGCCGGTATCGGATTCTCGCTTGCCTGCGGAACGTCGGCGTTCGCGCAGGAACTGACCATCTTCTGGGCGGAATGGGACCCTGCGAACTACCTGCAGGAACTCGTCAACGAGTATGAGAAGGAGACCGGCGTCAAGGTCACTGTCGAGACCACGCCGTGGTCGGACTTCCAGACCAAGACCTTCACCGAATTCAACGCCAAGGGCAGCGCCTACGACATGGTCGTCGGCGACTCGCAGTGGATCGGGGCTGCTTCGGAGGCCGGGCACTATGTCGACCTGACCGAGTTCTTCGCCAAGCACAAGCTTGCCGAGACAATGGCGCCCGCCACGGTCAAATATTATTCGGAATATCCCGCGGCTTCCGGCAAATACTGGTCGATCCCGGCGGAGGGTGACGCCGTCGGCTGGTCGTACCGCAAGGACTGGTTCGAGGATCCGAAGGAGAAGGAAGCCTTCAAGGCGAAGTACGGCTACGATCTTGACGTGCCGAAGGACTGGAAGGCGCTGCGCGATATCGCGGAGTTCTTCCACCGTCCCGACGAGAAGCGCTACGGCGTCGCCATCTACACCGACAACTCCTACGATGCGCTTGTGATGGGCGTCGAGAACGCCATCTTCTCATGGGGCGGAGAGCTCGGCGACTACGCCACCTATAAGGTCGACGGCATCATCAACTCGGACAAGAACGTAGCCGCGCTGGAGGCCTACAGGGAGCTCTACAAGTTCACGCCTCCGGGCTGGGCCAAGTCTTTCTTCATCGAGGACAACCAGGCCATCACCGAGAACCTGGCGGCGATGAGCATGAACTACTTCGCCTTCTTCCCTGCGCTGGTCAACGAATCGTCCAACCCCAACGCCAAGAACACCGGCTTCTTCGCCAACCCGGCTGGTCCGACTGGCGAACAGTTCGCCGCGCTCGGCGGCCAGGGCATCTCGATCGTCAATTATTCCGAGAACAAGGAAGAGGCCTTCAAGTTCCTCGAATGGTTCGTCAAGGACGAGACCCAGAAGAAGTGGGCGGCGCTTGGCGGCTACACCTGCAACAAGGCGGTGCTTGAATCGCCTGAGTTCCAGAACGCTACGCCTTACAACAAGGCGTTCTACGACACCATGTTCAAGGTGAAGGACTTCTGGGCGACGCCGGAATACGCCGAACTGCTGATCCAGATGAACCAGCGCGTCTATCCCTACATCACCGGCGATCAGGGTACGGCCAAGGAAGTGCTCGACGGCCTTGCCGGCGATTGGAACGCGACCTTCAAGAAATACAACCGGATCAAGTAATCCGGCCTACAAAAAGCTGGAGAGGGCGTAGCCCGCCCTCTCCTTTTTCATTGGACTCCCCGCAGGAGGAGAGTTTTGGCAACAGCCGTCATGACCACGCTGGATCCGAAGTCGCGCGCCGCCTCCCGCGGCATGAGCGATATCGCGATCCGCAATCTCTTCATCATCCCGACAATCCTCTTCCTGATCATCTTCAACATCTTCCCGCTGATCTATTCGCTCGGCTATTCCTTCACCGATTTCCGCGCCTCGACCAGTGCGCCGGCGAACTTCGTCGGGCTGCAGAATTACCGCGACCTGCTGAACGACCCCTACATCTGGAACAACTTCATCGTCACGGCCAAGTACGTGCTCGTCTCGGTGACCGGCCAGGTGATCGTCGGCTTCGGCACGGCGCTGCTGCTCAACCGCGACATTCCGCTGAAGGGCTTGCTGACGACGCTGCTGCTGCTGCCGATGATGCTGTCCATGGCCGTCGTCGGCTTGTTCTGGAAGCTGCTCTACGATCCGTCCTTCGGCATCATCAACTACGCGCTCGGGCTGGGCACTTTCGAATGGCTGTCCAATCCGGACATGGCGCTCTACGCCGTGGCGCTGACCGACATCTGGATGTGGTCGCCCTTCGTCATGCTCTTGTCGCTGGCGGGCCTGTCGGCCGTGCCGAAGCATCTCTACGAGGCCGCCGCGATCGACCGCGCCGGCCCGCTCTACACCTTCTTCCGCATCACCTTGCCGCTGGTCGCGCCGATCCTGATGATCGCCATCATCTTCCGCACCATGGAGGCCTTCAAGACCTTCGACCTCGCATACATCCTGAGCAGCCAGCCCACAACCGAGGTCATCTCGATCCGGCTCTATAAGATGGCGTTCCAGGAATGGCAGACCGGCCGCTCCTGCGCGCTCGCCTACATTGTGCTGATCATGGTGCTCGCCATCACCAACATCTACGTGAAATATCTGAACAAGGTGAAGGAGCGCTGAGATGGCGGCCGTACGCACATCCACCGAAGTCGCGCTCAACCGCGTCGCCATTGTGACGGTGCTGCTGATCACGCTGATCTTCCTGGCACCGATTTACTGGATCGTCTCGACTTCGTTCAAGCCGCGCAACCTGTCGACGACTGTGCCGCCGACCGTGCTGTTCGAACCGGAGATCTCGCCCTTCGTAAAACTCTTCACCAAGCGCTCGCAATTGCGCGCGCCGCCGACGCCGGAGGAATATGCCGCCGCCCCGTGGTGGGAGCGCATGGTGTTCGACGGCGGCGAGAAGGTCGTGCGCGACGGCAAGGGCAACGTACAGTGGTCGGCCTATCCCAACCGCTTCATGAACTCGCTGATAGTGGCGATCACGTCGACCGTGCTTGCCGTCGGCATGGGAACCTTCACGGCGTACGGGTTCTCCCGCTTCAAGGTGAAAGGCGAGCAGGACCTTCTCTTCTTCATCCTGTCGACCCGTATGCTGCCGCCCGTGGTCGTGGCGATCCCGATGTTCCTGATGTACCGTGTCGTCGGCCTCAACGACACCCATTGGGGGCTGATCATCCTCTACACCGCCTTCAACCTGTCCTTCTCCGTCTGGCTGATGAAGGGTTTCATCGACGAGATCCCGAAGGAATACGAGGAGGCGGCCCTCGTCGACGGCTACACGCGCATGCAGGCCTTCTTCAAGGTCGTGCTGCCCGAGGCGGCTACCGGCATCGCGGCGACCGCCGTGTTCTGCTTCATCACCGCATGGAACGAATACGCTTTCGCGCTGATCATGACCAACCGCCGCGCCCAGACCGCGCCGCCTTTCATCCCCAGCCAGGTCGGCTCCGGCTTGCCCGATTGGACGGTGATCGCCGCGGGCACGTTCCTGTTCCTGCTGCCGGTCGCCATCTTCACCTTCCTGCTCCGCAACCATCTGCTGCGCGGCATGTCCTTCGGAGCGATCCGTAAATGATCCGGCACGCGACCCTTCAGCGTACGGCCGAAGTGGTGATGATCTTCGGCATCATCGCGCTCTGCCAGCCCTGGAACCTGTTCCTGCACCGTTACGGGCTGACCATCGTGCTCGTCGGCCTTATCACGTTCATGCTGACCGGCTGGTTCGGCCCGAAGGGCGATGCAGCACCGCCCGCGCAGCCCGGCAAGGAAGGTCACTGATGACCCAGATCGAGCTTCGCGGACTGCAAAAATTCTTCGGCACGGTGCAGGTCATCAAGGACCTCAACCTGAAGATCGAGGACAACGAGTTCATCGTGCTGCTCGGGCAGTCGGGCTGCGGCAAGACCACGACGCTGCGCGCCGTCGCCGGCCTGGAAACCGTCGACGAGGGCGACATCCTCATCGACGGCCAGCCCGTCCAGCATTTGAAGGCCTCGGACCGCGACATCGCCATGGTGTTCCAGTCCTTCTCGCTCTACCCGCATATGTCGGTCTACGAGAACATCGCCTTCCCTCTGCGTGCCACGCGCATGAGCAAGGTCGAGGTCGACAAGGCTGTCCGCGAGATCGCCCGGGTGCTGAGGATCACCGACCTGCTCGACAGGAAACCGTCTGCGCTGTCGGGCGGCGACATGCAGCGCGTCGCCATCGGTCGCGCCCTGGTCCGGCGGCCGAAGGCGATGCTGATGGATGAGCCGATCGGCGCGCTCGATGCAAAGCTGCGCGAGGAGATGCGCGCTGAGATCAAGCGCCTGCACATCAAGCAGGGCTCGACCACCATCTACGTCACCCACGACCAGATCGAGGCGATGAGCCTCGCCGACCGCATCGTCATCATGCATGAAGGCGTGCTGCAGCAGGTCGGAAGCCCGGAAGAGGTCTATAAATACCCTTCCAATCTGTTCGTCGCGCAGTTTGTCGGGAGCCCGGTGATGAATGTCGCCGGCGCGGCGGTCTCCGAGGACAAGGGCGCGGCATCGGTCACCGTAAACGGCGCGCCGCAGGGTTTTGCCTTTCCGCGCGAACTTCTGTCGAAGCTCAACGGCAAGGCAGCGTCGGGCGTCTCGCTCGGCATCCGCCCGGAAGGCGTGCTGGTCAGCCACGACGCGGCCGACGGTTATCTGCCCGTCGAGGCCAGCATCATCGAGCCGCTCGGCTCCTACGACATCGTCGACCTGAAGGTCGGCGACCAGATGCTGCGCGCCCGCACCCGCGCCGGCTATGTTTCCAGACCCGGCGACCAGGTCTTTGCCCGCATCGACCCGTCGCAGGCGCATTTCTTCGACGCGGGCGGACAGTCTCTGGGGGTGCGGTTGTGATGGCTCGTAGCGCCTCACCCTCCCCCTCGTGGGGAGGGTCGATCCGCGCAGCGGATCGGGGTGGGGGTCTCGGGCCCTCTCTTCTAGAGCCCGTCTATACCCCCACCCCGTCTCGATTGTTTCGCCGTGCTCAACAATCTCGCCGACCCTCCCCACAAGGGGGAGGGTAAGGAGCGCTCCAATGGCCCATATCCAGCTCAAGAACATTTCGAAAAAATTCGGCGCGCACACCGCGCTCAGCGGTCTCGACCTGGAGATCGGGGATGGCGAGTTCTTCGTCCTGCTCGGCGAGACCGGGGCGGGAAAGACCACGACGCTGCGGCTCATCGCCGGCCTTGAAAAGCCGACCGAGGGAAAGATCTTTATCGACGGCGCCGATGTCGGCGACTGGGGCGCGGCTGAGCGCGACGTCGCGCTGGTGCTGCAGCAATATTCGCTCTACCCGCGCTATACGGTGCGGGAGAATCTCGAATTCCCGCTGAAGTCGAAGATCCGCCGCCTCGAGCCGGCCGAGATCGCCGAGCGGGTCGCGCGGGTCGCCAAGACGCTGCGCATCGAGCACCTGCTGGAACGCAAGACCGACCGCCTGTCCGGCGGCGAGATGCAGCGTGTCTCGATCGGGCGCGCCATCGTGCGCAAGCCGCGCGTCTTCCTGATGGACGAGCCGCTGTCGGCGCTCGACGCAAAACTGCGCGAGGCGCTGCGCACCGAACTGAAGAATCTGCAGATGAACCTCGGCGCGACCTTCCTGTTCGTCACCCACGACCAGATCGAGGCGATGTCGATGGGCGACAAGATCGGCGTGCTCAACCACGGCCATCTCGTCCAGGTCGGCACGCCCAGCGAGATCTACAACAATCCGCTCAACACCTTCGTGGCGCGTGCCGTCGGCTCGCCGCCGATGAACCTTGTCGACGGCAGTCTGGTCGCCGGCCGGGCCGTCGTGGCGCCGCAGACCTTCGAACTGCCTTACGAAGGCCTCGTGCCTGCCGGCGCGCGCGCCGACGGCCGGCCCCTCACCTTCGGAATCCGCCCCGAGGATATCGTGCTCGAGAGCGGCGCCCCGGTCTCGGCGACGGTCCACGATGTCGAGAACCACGGCGTCGAGAAGATCGTTACCTTGCGCGTCGGCGACACCATGCTCCACGCCACAGCCCCCGCACGAACCGATCTCGCCATGGAGCAGACCGTGCGCTTCGGATGGAATCCGAAAAAGGTTTCACTGTTCGATCGCGGCACCGGGGTCAGCCTCCGCCACGCCGGCTGATCGACACGCTCGCGGCTTTGCACCGCGTGAAAATAGGGCTTCGTCCGCCGTCCGCCTCGTGGACGAGGCCCGCTTCCCGCGCCATAGTCGATCCCCGACGAAGATCGATGACAGTCTAGGGAAACCGCAAAAATGACAAAACGTATCGTGTTCACCGGCGGGTCGGGCAAGGCGGGAAAACATGTCGTGCCGTGGCTCAAGGAGCGCGGCGACTACGAGATCCTCAATGTCGACCTGAAACCGCTCGACTGTCCCGGCGTCAACACGCTGATCACCGACGTGACCGACAGCGGCCAGGTGTTCAACGCGCTCTCCATGCATTTCGGCTTCGACGGCTACGAGAAGCCCGGCGGGCCGAAGAAGGTCGACGCGGTCGTCCATTTCGCGGCGGTCCCGCGCGTCCTGATCAACCCGGACAACAAGACCTTCTCCGACAACGTGATCAGCACCTACAACGTCATCGAGGCGGCGGTGAAGCTCGGCATCCGCAAGGTCATCATCGCCTCCAGCGAGACCACCTACGGCGTCTGCTTCGCCGAGGGTGACAAGGATTTCAAGCACTTCCCGCTGGAGGAGGACTATCCGATCGACCCGATGGACAGCTATGGCCTGTCCAAGCAGCTCAACGAGCACACCGCCCGCGCCTTTGCCGACCGGACCGGCGCCGACATCTATGCGCTGCGCATCGGCAACGTCATCGAGCCGCACGAATACGGGCCGTTCAAGACCTACGCCGAGAACCCGCCGATGCGCAAGCGCAACGCCTGGAGCTACATCGACGCGCGCGACCTTGGCCAGATCGTGCATCTGTGCCTGGAGAAGGACGGGCTCGGGTTCCAGGTCTTCAACGCCACCAACGACACGATCACCGCCAACGAGCCGACCGAGGAGTTCCTGAAACGCTGGGCGCCGAACACGCCGGTCACCCGGCCGATGCCAGGCTTCGAGGCGCCGCTGTCGAACCGCAAGATCCGTGAAGTGCTGGGCTTCAAGGAGGAGCACGATTGGCGGAACTATGTGTGAACAAGGAGCCTGAACGTTGAAACGCCGCGGCGCGATCAAGTTGCTCGCGCCCAGCCATGAGGCAGGGCGGTCGACATGACCGCCTCGTTCGACCGCCACGGCGTCGTCACCCGCTGGCCGCGCAAGAGCCGGGAGCGTGGCGACGTGCTCGACCACCTCGCATCGAAATTCGAACCCGCCCGCATCTACAAGGAGACGGAAGTCACCGCCATCCTCCGCGCCTGGCATGGCTTCGGCGACCATGCGCTGCTCAGGCGCGAACTGTTCGAAAGCGGCCGGCTCGGCCGCGACCCGCGCACCGGCACCTACTGGCTGATCGCCCGCAACGCTTGACCAGGCGCGCCGGGTCGCGTGCCGGTCCCAATTTCGGTCGGCGACGGCCTACGCCGCCTGCTCCCACTTTCGCGGCAGATGCGCGGCTCGGGCAAGCTGCGGCGCAACCGCAAGCTCGTGGCCGAGGGCGGCTGCGGCCCGCCAGGGCCAGCGCGGATCGGCGAGGATGGCGCGCCCCAGCGCCACCATGTCGGCGCGCCCGCTGCCGACGATCTGGTTCGCCTGAAGCGGTTCGTCGATCATGCCGACGGCGCGCACCGGTATGCCGGCGCCCTTGCGCACGGCTTCCGCCAGATGCACCTGGTAGCCGGGGCCGGACGGGATCTTCTGCAGGGGCGAGTTGCCGCCGCTGGAGCAGCAGATATAGGCAAGCCCCGCCGCCTTGTAGGCCTTGGCCACCTCCACCCCTTCCTCGACGCTGAGCCCGCCGTCGACCCAGTCGGTCACGGAGATGCGTGCGCCGACCATCAGGCCCGGCACGGCCTCCTTCACCGCATTCGCCACGGCCAGCGGGAAGCGCAGCCGGTTCTCCAGCGACCCGCCATAGGCATCCTCTCGGTGGTTGGAAAGCGGCGAGATGAACTGGTGCAGCAGGTAGCCATGGGCGGAATGCAACTCTATGAAATCGAAGCCTGCGCGCTCGGCGCGCCTGGCGGACGCCGCGAAATGCTCGACCAGTTTTTCGATCCCGGCTTCCGTAAGCGCCTGCGGCGTCGGGTAATTCGCGTTGAAAGGCAGCGCCGACGCCGACACGGTCGGCCAGGGATCCTCGTCGGCGCCGAGCGGCCCGCTACGCTCCCATCCGCGCCGGCAGGAGGCCTTTCGGCCGGCATGAGCCAGTTGGACGCCGAACCTGGTGCCCGGCGCCGCGACCCGCTTCGCCGCGTCGAGCGCGCGCCTGGCGGCGTCCTCGTTGGCGTCCGAATAGAGCCCCATGCAGCCATGGCTGATGCGGCCGCGCCGCTCGACATCGGTCATCTCTATGGTGATCATGCCGGCGCCGGACATGGCGTAGGTCATCCATTGCTGGAGATGCCAGTCGCTCGCCGAGCCGTCATTGGCCGAATACTGGCACATCGGCGCGACGGCGATGCGGTTGGGGATCTCAAGCCCGCCGATCGTGATGGGAGAGAACAGGTCTGTCATGGGAGGGCTCCGGGAGGGTTCCGGCCTTATGTAACCAGTAGTGACCATGGCGCAATAGGTGACTGACAGCCGCCTTGCGGTCATCGCCGCTTCGCCCCGCCATTCACCACACTGTCATCGCGCCAGCCGCTTCGATCAATCCCGCCTTGTCCCGGCAGGTGCTGCAACGCGGCGGCAGGTTCTACCGCTCGCCGAACCGTTGGCGATACCGCTCGACCGCTTCCGCATTGCGCAGGTTGAGCGGCAGCTCATCCCCGAGCACGCGCAGCGCCTCCGCGGCGGCGCCGACGCCCATGCGCATCATGCTCTCCTCGGTGATGCCCGCCAGATGCGGTGTGACGATCACATTGTCGAAGGACAGATAGGGATGGTCCGGTACCAGCGGCTGCTTCGTGAACACATCGAGCGCCGCGCCGCCGATGCGGCTCTCGCGCAGCGCCTCGATCAGCGCCTCGTCGTCGATCACCGGCCCGCGCGACACGTTGACCAGGATCGACCCCGGCCTCATCGAGGCGATCCTTTGCCGGCTTATCAAGCCGATCGTGTCCGCCGTCAGCGGGCAGGCGAGCACCACGATGTCGCTCTTCGCCACCAGCACATCGACCGGCGCCGGGCGCACATAATCCGGAAAACCCGCGCCGCTGCGGCTGGCGCCCAGCACTGTCAGGCCGAAACCGCTATGACCGATTGCCGCGACTTCGCGGCCGATGGCTCCCATGCCGACGATGCCGACGGTCCGCCCGGCGAGTTCGCGCGCCGCGTTGGCGTGCTCGCGGCCGGCGAACCATCCTTCGGCCCTGAGGTCGCGGTCGATGGCGCGGAACTGCCGAAGCAGCGCCAGCGCGGTGAAGATCGCATGCTCCGCGACGGATCGCGCATTGGCGCCCGGCAGATTGGCGACCAGCACGCCGGCTGCGGTCGCCGCTTCCACCGGGATCATGTCCAGCCCGGCGCCGTGACGGATCGCGGCGCGGATCATATGTGAGCCGGCAAACATCTCCGGCGGCAGCACGGCGCGCACGATCACGACATCGACATCCCGCGATTCCTTCACCAGCGTCGCGCCGTCCAGCGCGGAGGCGATCCGCAGTTCGGCGGCGCCGTCCAGCAGCTTTGCCGCGCTCGGATGGAGGGCGTGGGTGGAATAGATAATCGGCATGCTGATACCTGTCCGGTGCGTCCTTCGAGGCTCGCCCACGAAGGACTTTTTCCAATTGTTCAGCCTTTCGCGGGCTAGCACCTCAGGATCAGGACCGTTGTGCCTGCAACTCGATCATCAACGTCGGCCCATGTTTGCCTGCATTATGAACACTGTGCTTGAGCCATTTGTCCCAAGGATGTGGCGTGGGCCATTAGCGTTGTGGGTACTCGGTCCTCATCCTGAGGTGCGAGCCCGCAAGGCGTTCAAATACGGCGAAGACTTTGAAGGGCGAGCCTCGAAGGACGCATCTGAAACACCCACCAAGCAAAACCGTCCAGCCTCAAGCCTTCTCCAGCGCCTTGGTCGCCTCCTCGCCGCCCGCGATGAGCCCCTTCCAGTAACTCTCCGCGCCTTGCAGATGGGCGCTCATCAGCGCCTGGGCCAGATTGCCGTCGCGGCGCACCAGCGCGTCGAAAATCTGCAGGTGTTCGGCATGCGAGCGCTGGCCGCGCGCCGGGTCGTTGAAATAGATCGGCAGGCGGCGCTCGCCCATGACGTAGTAGATGCTGCAGATCTTGTGGAACACGCTGTTCTGCGTCGCCCGTACGATCTCCAGGTGGAAATCGCGGTCCTGGCGCGCCAGGCCCTCGCCGGCGGCCAGCCGCGCCTCGGAGGCGGCCAGGATCCCGCGCAACCGTTCGAAATTCTCGTCGGTGGCGCGCGAGCAGGCGAGTTCCGCCGCCTTGATCTCGTGGATTTTCCTGAGTTCCACCGTCTCGTAGATCTGGATGGGATCGAGCGGCACGCCCGCCTTGGCGAACAACGCCATGGCCTCGACGCTCGCCTGGTGCGTGGTCAGGTAGATGCCGGATTTCGCCCTGCGTTCGACGATGCGCATGGCTTCCAGGATCGCCAGCGTCTCGCGGATCTGGCCGCGGCTCACGGAAAAATGCTCGGCCAGCTCGCGTTCCGAGGGTGTGCGGCCCGTCTCGCTGTTGGAGCAGGCGTAGAGATACGCCGCAAGCTCGGCGAGAAGATCCTTTTCCTTCATGTCAGCTGCCTTGCGCGTGAGCCTCCAGGAACTTTTCCGACACGGTGAAACCGAGGCCGGGCTTTTCGGGAATGGCGACCATTCCGTCCTTTGCCTCGACGGTTTCCTCGACCAGGTCGTGGATCATCGGATTGGCGCCTAGCGAATATTCGACGGTAAAACTCGCCGGCGACGCCGCGCATAGGTGCAGGCCGGAGAAAAAGCAAGGCGCGCCGGCCCACAGATGCGGCGCGAAGCGCAGGTTGAAGGCGCTGGCGATGGTGCTGATCTTCATCGCTTCCGAAATGCCGCCGCAGAAGGCCGGGTCCGGTTGAAAAATGTCGGCGGCCTTCATCACAGCCAGATCGCGGAAATCGTAGCGGGTGGCCTCGCTTTCGCCGGCGGCAACCGGCACGGGACCGGAGGCGCGCACCTCGGCCATCCCCGCCTTGTCGTCGCCGATGACCGGCTCCTCGAACCAGGCGAGGTCGCAGTCGGAAACCAGCGCGGCGAAGCGCTTTGCCTCGGCGACCGTGTAGGTGCCGTGTGCGTCGACGCTGATGTCGACGCCGTCGCCCAGCGCCTTTCGAGCGGCGCGGACGCGCGTCGCGGAAAGATGCGGCGCGCCGTCCATCGCCCCCACCCTCATCTTCACCGCCCTGAAGCCCCCGGTATCGATGTAGGATTTCAATTGGTCGCCGATCGTCTCGGCCGGCGCCCAGCCGCCGGATGCGTAGGCCGGCAGGCGGTCGGCCTTGCGGCCGCCGAGCAACTGCCAGACAGGCTGGCCGAGATGTTTTCCCAATATGTCCCACAGCGCGATGTCGATGGCGCTGATCGCGGCGATCGACATGCCGCGCCGCGCGATCTGCGGCATGGCGTGGCCGTGTTTCACGGCGGAGTCGGAGCGCACGCCGTTGTAGAGCATTTCCCAGATCGGGCCGATATCGCCGGCATTGCGGCCGGTGAGCATAGGGCCAACCTCGTGGTTGATCATATGGACCAGGGCGCCGTAGGAGCCGGCGCTGCCGGCGGCGTTCTTGCCTTCGCCCCAGCCGACCAGCCCGTCGTCGGTTTCGATGCGGACGATTGCCGCGTCGAACGTCTGCACCTGACCGAAATCGCTGCGGTGCTGGCGCGCGGTTTCGATTGGAATCCGGACCCACCAGGCCTGGGTAGTCTTGATGCGCATCGATTGCCTGTCATTCTTCAAATAAAGAGGCTGCGCCAGCCGTCGCCCCCCGGAGACGGCCGGCGCAGCAGGACGCCGAGTTACTTGATCAGCGGCAGGATCGTCTCTGCGGTGATCCGCATCTGGTCGGCGTAGAACTTTTCCGTCAGCAGGCTCGATCCGTGGTCCTGGATGAACTTGAGCTGCTCGGGCGAGATGTCGACAGGGTTCTTCTCGACCATGTCGGCGTAGCGGTTGGCGGGCGTGCGGTCGACGGGCGCGACGAACTCGTTGGTGACCGCGCCGTCGTAACCGATCTCCTTCAACGTGCCGATGATCTTCTTCCAGTCGAGATGGCCGAGGCCGGCGGCAAAGCGGTCGTTGTCGGCGACATGGAAGTCGAACAGGCGCTTTCCGGCCAGCCGGATCGCCTCATACATGTCGGATTCCTCGATGTTCAGGTGGAAGGCGTCGAGGCAGACGCCGCATTCCGGGCTGACCGCGTCGGCAAGGGCCAGCGCCTGCGACGCGCGGTTGAAGAAGTAGGTTTCGAACCGGTTCAGCGGCTCGATCGCCACCCGAACGCCAACCTTCTGGGCATGCGCGAAACACTCCTTGGTGGCGTCGACCACCCATTTCCATTCCTCCTCGGGGGAGGCGTCCGGCACGACCTTGCCGACGGTGGCCGGCACCAGCGTGATGATCTCGCCTTCGAGTTCGCTGACCATGGTCAGCACGTCCTTGACATATTGCACTGAGCGGGCGCGCTGGCCTTCGTCCTTGGCGGCGAGGTTGCGCTCTCCCAGCGTCAGCGTCACGGCGCCCCAGCAGCGGATGCCATGTTCCTTCAGCAGGCGGCGGGTGTCCTTGATGTCGTATTGCGTGGGCTCACCGGAAATCTCGATCGACTCGTAGCCATACTGCTTGATCCGCCGCAGCGTGGTCTCAAGCGGCTCGGCGCGCATCCAGTTGTGCGTCGAAAGGTGCATCGTTTCCGTCTCCCAATTCGCCTTGCAATTGCCCCGCCGCATGCGGAACCGGTTTCCTCCCGCAAGGCGCTCCAGCGTTTTCAGCAAACTGGTTCTACCAATTGGGTATATGAGGTTTTCTAGCCCATTTGCCCTCTTGCCGCAAGAAGTCATGCATGTCTTTGCTGTTCATCTATTAAACATCTGAAAAGACTGAGAAAAAATCTGAAATGCCGGAAAGCACAGGTTCTTTGGGTCTGCGCGTCGCGTCTTGACCTGCGGGCCGGATTTGGTATGACCAGAACAAAGGAAGGGTCTGGTCGCGGGTTTTCCGGCATCGCCTTGCGGTCGTGCTGGAATTGCCTACGATGCGGCCGCAATCGGGAGGAGACGAATGGCAAAGACAATGAAGGGGCCGGCGATATTCCTGGCCCAGTTCGCGGGCGACGCGGCCCCGTTCAACTCGCTGCCCTCGATCGCCAAATGGGCGGCCGGCCTGGGCTACAAGGGTGTGCAGATCCCGACCTGGGATGCACGGCTCTTCGATCTGAAGAAGGCGGCCTCCTCGAAGACCTATTGCGACGAGGTCAAGGACATCTGTGCCGATGCCGGCGTCGAGATCACCGAACTCTCCACCCATCTGCAGGGCCAGCTCGTCGCCGTCCATCCCGCCTACGACACACAGTTTGACGGCTTTGCGCCGCCCGCGGTCCACAACAACCCGAAGGCGCGTCAGGCCTGGGCGGTCGAGCAGATGGAGTTCGGCGCGAAAGCCTCCCAGAATCTCGGTCTGAAGGCCTCGGTCTCCTTCTCCGGCGCGCTCGCTTTCCCCTATCTCTATCCGTGGCCGCAGCGTCCCGCCGGCCTGATCGAGGAGGCCTTCGCCGAACTCGGAAAACGATGGAAGCCGATCCTCGACAAATACGAGGATGCCGGCGTCGATGTCGGCTACGAGATCCATCCCGGCGAGGACGTCTTCGACGGCGCCACCTTCGAGATGTTCCTGGACGCGGTCGGCGGCCACAAGCGCTGCAACATCAACTACGACCCGTCGCATTTCCTGTTGCAGCATCTCGACTATCTCGAATTCATCGACATCTATCACGAGCGCATCAAGGCGTTCCACGTCAAGGATGCCGAGTTCAACCCGACCGGCCGCCAGGGCGTCTATTCCGGCTACCAGGGCTGGGTAAACCGCGCCGGCCGCTTCCGCTCGCTGGGCGACGGCCAGGTCGATTTCTCCGGCATCTTCTCCAAGCTCGCAGCCTACGATTACGATTCCTGGGCGGTGCTGGAGTGGGAATGCTGCCTGAAGCACCCGGAGGACGGCGCGGCCGAGGGCGCGCCCTTCATCCAGCACCACATCATCCGCGTCACCGAGCGCGCCTTCGATGATTTTGCCGAAGGCAATTCGGACAAGGCGGCGCTCAGGAAGATGATGGGAATTTAGGCGCCGTCTTCCCCTCCCCCTTGAGGGGAGGGTGGCGGCGAAGCCGCCGGGAGGGGTCGGTGCGGCAGTGCGCGACATCCTTTTTTACGGCAGCACAGTGACTAAGACGAGGTCGAGATTTTCATCGACGACCCCACCCCGGACGGCTTCGCCGTCCGACCCTCCCCTCAAGGGGGAGGGGGGAGTCGCGCCAGTCAGGGAGGACAAAATGGTATCCGGCAGGCAGGTTGAATCGGGTTCCGGCCCCATCCGCTACGGCATGGTTGGCGGCGGACAGGGCGCCTTCATTGGCGCGGTGCACCGCATCGCGGCGCGCATCGACGGCGAGTTCGAATTGGTCGCCGGCGCCCTCTCCTCGGACCCTGCGCGCGCAAAAGCGTCCGCCGCCGATCTCGGTCTCGACCCGGAACGCAGCTACGGCAGCTTCGCCGAGATGGCCAAGGCCGAGGCGAAACGCCCGGACGGCATCGAGGTAGTGGCCATCGTCACGCCCAACCACATGCACTGGCCGGCGGCGAAAGCATTCCTCGACGCCGGCATCCATGTCATCTGCGACAAGCCGCTGACCTCGAACCTCGCCGACGCCAAAAAACTGGCGGCGCTGGTGGAAAAGAGCGGCAAGCTTTTTGTGCTCACCCACAACTATACCGGCTACCCGATGGTGCGGCAGGCCCGCGAGATGGTGGCTTCCGGCAAGCTGGGCGACATCCGCGTCGTTCAGGCCGAATACCCGCAGGACTGGCTGACCGAGAAGGCCGAGGACAACGGCTCGAAACAGGCGGCCTGGCGCGTCGATCCGAAACAGTCGGGCGTCGGCGGCTCCACCGGCGACATCGGCACCCACGCCTATAACCTCGCCCGTTTCGTCTCCGGGCTGGAACTCGACAGCCTCGCCGCCGACCTCGACTCCTTCGTGCCCGGCCGGCTGCTCGACGACAACGCGCACATCATGCTGCGTTTCAAGGCCAGGGGCGGCGAACATCCGGCCAAGGGCATGATCTGGGCGAGCCAGGTCGCGCCCGGCCACGAGAACGGACTGAAGCTGCGCGTCTACGGCACCAAGGGCGGGCTGGAATGGGTGCAGGCCGACCCGAACTATCTCTGGTACTCGCCCTTCGGCCAGCCGAAGCAGCTGATCACCCGCGGCGGCGCCGGCTCCGGCCCCGCCTCGGCACGTGTCACCCGCGTGCCGCCCGGCCACCCGGAGGGCTATCTCGAAGGTTTCGCCAACATCTATGCCGAGGCGGCGCGCGCCATCCGCGCGGCGCGCAAGGGCGGCGGCAAGCTCGCCAAGGACGTCATCTTCCCGACGGTCCAGGACGGCGTCGAGGGCGTCGCCTTCGTCGAGGCCTGCGTGAAATCGTCGAAGAAAAACGGCGCCTGGACGAAACTCTAGGCGCCCGCAGCCGCATCGGGCGTCGTCAGAGCGCCTCGTACAGCGCGGCCGCATTGTCGAAATCGTAGCGCAGCGGCACGGCGCCTTCGGTCATCCAGGCGTCGACCGCCTCGCCGGCGATCAGCCGGCAGGCGCCCGCCGTGTCGGTCACGGCGCCGCCATAGAGCCGGTTCGCCAGGTTGAGGATGGCGGTCTGGTGCATGGCCCGCGTGCCGCTGCCGCAGGCGTCCTTGACCAGCAGCACCCGGAAACCGAGATCGACGGCCTGCCGTACCGTGGCGTCGACGCAGGCCTCCGTCCAGACACCCGCCACCACCAGCCATTCGATGCCTTGCGCCTTCAACTGGCCGCCAAGCGCTCCGCCGAACGCGCCGGCCTCCGCCTTGATCGCCAGCGCCTCGCCATCCCTTGGCGCCACTTCCGAGCAGATCGCCGTCAGCGGATCGTCCTTGTCGCTGAAGGCCGATCGGCCATCCGCCATAACCGGATGAAACGGCCGCTTCGCCGCGGTGTCCACGATATAGGCGCAATGCTGCAGCATGACGCCGTTCCGCCGCGCCGCCTGTTGCATCAGCCCGACATTGGCCAGCACGCGGTCAAAACTGTCCACCAGATAGCGCGGATCGCGCCGGTGTTCCTCCTGCATGTCGATCGACAGCAGCGCCGTCCTGTCCCGCGGAATCCGCAGTGGCCTTTTCATGCATCGCCCCTTGGCTTCGCGCCCAGGGCGCGTGAAAGCATGTCGTAGAATCCCGCCCGCCGTCGGCGCATCGTCCATCCGACCTCGCCTGTGACCGCAGCGACGCCATCGCGGTGGCAGGCCTTCGCGCCATCCGTCCCTCTCCGAAAGCATCCGGCGGCTTCAGTCGGATTCTTCTGTGCGAACAGCTTGGACTCGACTCACCGTGCCTCGCGGACCGCCCGGAATTGCTTGCAGCCAAGGGTCTCTACTCGGCGTTTCCGTCACGATTCCTGATCACGAATGATTTCGGGAAAATATGAGACGTTACCGATCGCCTTGGAATCGCCCAGAACGTGCCGCTTTCGCCGCCTCATTCGTCTCGCTTGTCGCGCCCGTTAACGTCTACGGAGCGATACCCCCAAGATGAAATTCAGTACCGGAAGAACCGCGGCAATAGTCTTTGCCGCGGGTGCGACGCTTGTGTCCTCGAATATCGGCGCCTACGCCCAGTGCGGCAGGGCCTCCTGGTATGCCCTCGGTTCCCGAACAGCGTCGGGCGAACGCATGAACCCCTCGGCCATGACGGCCGCCCACCGCACGCTTCCCTTCGGAACGAAGGTGAAGGTGACCAACAGCCGCACCGGAAAAAGCGTCGTCGTGCGCATCAACGACCGTGGCCCGTTCATCCGCGGCCGCATCATCGACCTGTCGCGCGCCGCCGCCCAGAGCATCGGCATGGTCAGTTCCGGCCACGCGCCGGTCTGCATGACCCGCACCTGACGAGGGCGGCTCGGCTGGGCGTCCCAGCCTGCCGGGTCCAGGCCGCGGATCCCGCCTTTTGCTGCGCGTCCGCCGCTTTGCCTTTCGCCCGAAACCGATTATGAGACGGGCAGAGGTCTGGCTGCCGACAGACCGGTAGCCAGCGGAGCCAGCCATGACCGAGATTCTCCAGACCCCAAAACTCATCACGGTTTTCGGCGGTTCGGGTTTCGTCGGGCGGCATGTGGTGCGGGCGCTGGCCAAGCGCGGCTACCAGGTGCGCGTCGCCTGCCGCCGCCCAGACCTCGCCGGCCATCTCCAGCCGCTCGGCAATGTCGGCCAGATCCAGGCTGTGCAGGCCAATCTGCGCGTGCGCTGGTCGGTCGACCGTGCCGTGCAGGACGCCGCCCATGTCGTCAACCTCGTCGGCATCCTGCACGAGACCGGCCGCCAGACATTCAACGCCGTCCAGGATTTTGGCGCCCGCGCCGTCGCGGAAGCCGCCCGCTCGGTCGGCGCCGGCCTCACCCATGGTTCGGCGATCGGCGCCGATCCCGATTCCGAATCCGTCTATGCCCGGACCAAGGCAAGGGGTGAAGCAGCGGTGCTGCAGACTGTGCCCGGCGCGGTCGTCGTCCGCCCCTCCATCGTCTTCGGCCCGGAGGACGGTTTCTTCAACCGCTTTGCCAACATGGCGCGTTTTTCGCCCGTCCTGCCGCTGATCGGCGGCGGCGACACAAAATTCCAGCCGGTCTTCGTCGGCGACGTGGCGGAGGCCGTCGCGCGCTCGGTCGACGGCAAGGTCGAGGGCGGAAAAATCTACGAACTCGGCGGGCCTCAGGTGCTTTCCTTCCGCCAGTGCATGGAAGAGATGCTGACGATCATCGACCGCAAGCGCATGCTGGTGCCGCTCCCCTGGGGCCTCGCCTACATGCAGGCCTCGATCCTCGGCATGCTGCCCAATCCGCTGCTCACCACCGACCAGGTGACGCTGCTGAAGAGCCACAACGTCGTCTCCGCCGATGCGGAAAAAGCCGGCCGCACCCTCGCCGGTCTGGGCCTGCACCCGCAGTCCATCGCCTCGGTGCTGCCCTCCTATCTCTGGCGCTACCGCCCCGCCGGCCAGTTCACGCGCCGGACGGAGGCTTGAGGTTTAGGCACCGGGCGGTATGTCGCTGCCCGACCTAGCCGCCTTCCTCCCACCCGGCATTGACCTCACCGCTGCCATCCTGCTTGTCGTCGCCAGCGCCTTCACCTCGGCGCTGACCGCTTCCTTCGGTGTCGGCGGCGGGGTCGCCATGCTGGCGCTGATGGGCATGCATGTGCCGGTCGCGGCCCTCGTTCCGCTGCACGGCGTGGTCCAGCTCGGCTCGAATGTCGGCCGCGCCGTCCGTCAGCGCGCCAACATCCGCATGGCGGTGGCAAAGCCGTTCATCGCCGGCAGCATCGTTGGCGCCTTCGCCGGAGCCTTCCTCGTCGTGCAGCTACCCGACGCGCTGCTGAAGCTGGTGCTCGGCAGCTTCATCATCGTCATCACCTGGATGAACTGCCCGGCATCGGCCGGCTTTCGCATTCAGGACTGGCGGTGCTCAGCATGATCCTCGCCGTCGTCACCATGTTCGTCGGCGCCACCGGCCCGCTGGTCTCGCCGGTGCTGGCGAAATTCCTGGAGAACGACCGCAAGGGGCTTGTCGCCACCCACGCCGCCGCCATGGTCGCCCAGCACAGGCTGAAGATCGTGGTGTTCGGGCTGGCCGGCTTCGCATTCCGCGAGTGGCTGCCGCTGCTGGCGGCGATGATTTTTTCGGGGTTCCTCGGCACCCACTACGGCACGAAACTGCTCGAACGCATGCCGGAAAAGACGTTTCAGCTATGGTTCCGCATCGCACTCACGGTGCTGGCGCTCGACATGCTGCGCCGAGGTGTCGGTTCGCTTCTGGCCGCCTAGCCGACCGTGTAGAGTGCGATCAACCCGACCGAGCCGACGATAAGCCGCCACCACGCGAACAGCGCAAAGCCGTGGCGCGATACATAGCCGAGCAGACCGCGCACGACGATCACCGCCGAAATGAACGCCGCCACGAAACCGACCGCGATGATCCCCCAGTCGCCGGACGACAGCGCGTCATGGTTCTTCAAAAGGTCGAGCGCGAAGGCCCCGGCCATGGTCGGCATTGCGAGGAAGAACGAGAATTCGGCTGCCGAGCGCTTGTCGGTGCCCATCAGCAGCGCGCCGACGATGGTCGCGCCCGAACGCGACGTGCCGGGAATCATGGCGAGGCACTGGAAGAAGCCGATCTTGAGACACAGCGACAGCGGAAAATCCATCACGTCATGGTAGCGCGGCTTCAGCGTCATGCGGTCGATGGCAAGCAGCACGAAGCCGCCGAGGATGAGCATGATGCAGATCAGCTTCGGCGTCTCGAACAGCACGGTCTTGATGAAATCGTGCGCCAGCGCGCCGATGATCGCGGCCGGCAGGAAGGCGAGCAGGATGCCGGCCACGAACCGCCTTGTGCGCGGGTCGCTGGGCAGGTCAGTTACGATCTTCAGCAGCCGCGCCGAATAGACCGACAGGATGGCGAGGATCGCACCCAGCTGGATCAGCACCTCGAACGCCTTGCCCGTCGATTCGAAGCCGAGGAAGTGTCCGGCCAGGAGGATGTGGCCGGTAGAAGAGACGGGAATGAACTCGGTCAGCCCCTCAAGCAGGCCGAGCAGCAGGGCTTCTACGATCGTCTGGTGGTCCATGGGGGTCTCGCGAGGCTTTGTGCCAGGCTGGAACATCCCTCATCCGACCTCGCTTCGCGAGGCCACCTTCTCCCACAAGGGGAGAAGGTGGAGTTTCGCGCCTTCGTCTCCGCCAGTCTCCACCATTGGCGATTGGCGGTAGCGGAAATGCCAGGCTCCACCTTCTCCCCTTGTGGGAGAAGGTGGCCAAGCGAATCGAGGTCGGATGAGGGGTGTTCCAGCTTGGCACCGAACGGGAAGAATTTTGAATGGGCGGCAAGTCGCCCACCCCTATCTGAGTCGCGCTCCCGGCATCAAGCGAACCGGCTTGCTTGTCACGGCGTGGGAACCCTCCTATAGGTCTAGCGCCTTAACCGCCCGTTGACGGTGGCCGGCCGTGATTCTAGACGCGCGGCTCTGATTTTTGGCAGTGCCATTAAATTCGCGCAGGACCATGCTGACGCTCTTCCACCACCCGATGCTCGCCTCCTGCCGTTTCGTCCGCCTCGCCTTCGGCGAATATGGCGAGGAGCTGGCGCTGATCGAGGAAAAGCCCTGGAACCGCCGCAAGGAGTTTTTGGCGCTGAATGCCGCCGGCACGCTGCCGGTGCTTCTGGCGGAGGGCGACGTGCCGATCGTCGGCGCGCAGGTCATCGGCGAATATGTCGACGAGACGCGCGGCGTTTTGAAGCGCGAACGCCGGCTGTTCGCCGAGGACCCGATGCAGCGCGCCGAGATCCGCCGCCTCGTCGACTGGTTCCTCACCAAGATGGAGAGCGAGGTGACGCGCCACATGGTGCGTGAGCGCGTGCTCAAGCCGATCATGCCGTCTGACCTCGGCGGCGGCTCGCCCGATTCGTCGGCGATCCGCGCCGCCCGCGCCAACATCCGCCAGCACCTCAAATACATCAACTGGATGGCCGGCACCCGCCACTGGCTGGCCGGTGCCCGCATAAGCTACGCCGACCTCGCCGCCGCCTCGGCGATCTCCGTGCTCGACTACCTCGGCGAGATCGACTGGCGCGAGCACGGCGCGGCACGCGAATGGTATGTGCGGGTGAAGTCACGGCCCTCCTTCCGCCCGCTGCTCAACGACCGGGTGCGCGGCCTGTCGCCGGTCTCCCACTATGCGGACCTCGATTTCTGAGAAGGCGCCCACGGGCTCCAAACTCCGGGCCTTCCTCGACCGCGAGGCAAGCCTCGCCGGCTTCGACGCGGTAGCGGTGACTGCGCCGGACACGATCCCGCTCGCCGGCGCACGCCTTTCCGAATTCGTCGCTGAAAACTTCCATGGCTCGATGGCCTGGATGGAGGAGACCCTTGCCCGTCGCGGCGACCCGCGGGCGCTGTGGCCGGACGTGCGCTCCGTCATCGTGCTCGCCATGAATTACGGCCCGTCCGGCGATCCGCGCGCGATCCTGGAGCGGAAAGACCGGGCCGCGATCTCCGTCTACGCCCAGAACCGCGACTACCATGATTTGATCAAGGGCCGGCTGAAAGGCCTCGCCGGAAAACTCGCGGCTAGGACCGGTTGCGACGTGAAAGTTTTCGTCGACACCGCGCCGGTCATGGAAAAGCCGCTGGCCGAGGCGGCCGGCATCGGCTGGCAGGGCAAGCATACCAACCTCGTCAGCCGGACGCACGGCTCCTGGCTTTTCCTCGGCACGATCTTCACGACCGCCGAACTCGATCCCGACCGGCCCGACAGCGACCGTTGCGGCTCCTGCCGGGCCTGCCTCGACGCTTGTCCGACCAATGCCTTCCCGGCGCCCTATAGGCTCGACGCCCGCCGCTGCATCTCCTACCTCACCATCGAGAACAAGGGGCCGATCCCGCACGAATTCCGCGAGGCGATGGGCAACCGTATCTACGGTTGCGATGACTGCCTTGCCGCCTGCCCGTGGAACAAGTTCGCCAGCGAGGCTTCCGAAGCAAAACTGAAAGCCCGCGACGACCTGCGCGCCCCGCCGCTGGCCGACCTGCTCGGCCTTGACGACGCGGCGTTTCGCGAAAAATTCTCCGGCTCGCCGATCAAGCGCATCGGCCGCGACCGGTTCCTGCGCAACGTGCTCATCGCCGCCGGCAATTCGTCCGACCCGTCGCTGGCCGACCCCTGTATCCGGCTGCTCGACGACCCTTCGCCGCTGGTGCGCGGAGCGGCGGTGTGGGCGCTGTCGAAACTGGCGGAGCGAAACAAGCTGAAGGCGCTTTTCGACAAGCGCAACGAGGCCGACGACACCGTTCTCGACGAATGGCAGGCCGTTTTTTGAAGCCCAAACCGGCGGATTCTGCCGTGCGTCCGACCAAGCCCTTGAAATAGCGGATTCTTCGGGACTTCACGCATTTCCGGAACAAGGGTTTCCGGCCGGCATTTTTAGGCGAGACGCGAGCCATGCGAGAGAGATAAAACTGCCACGGAATCATGGCGTTATCGCGTCACAGACACAGCCCCGGACCCTTCGACATGCAGGTTTTCATCTTCGGTGCCGGCTATTCCGGACAAGCCTTTGCCGCCACCCGCTCGGACGGCGCAGTCCGCATCGTCGGCACGACTCGCACCGAAGCGAAGTTCCCCGCCCTGCAGGCTGCCGGCATCGCGCCGCTGGCATTCGACGGCGGCGTTCCTTCTGCCAACATTATCAATGCGTTGGCGGATACGACCCATCTTGTCGTCTCGATCGCGCCGGATGATGCGGCAGACCCTGTGCTTGCCGTGGCGCGACAGACGATCGCCGCTTCGATGCCGCGCCTGGCCTGGATCGGCTACCTGTCGACCGTCGGAGTCTACGGTGACTACAAGGGCGCCTGGATCGACGAGACGGCCGAATGCCGACCCTCCTCCTCGCGGTCCCGCCGCCGTTTTGAGGCGGAAAAACAATGGCTTGGCCTCGGCGACGAGATCGGCGTGCCGGTGGCGGTGCTGCGCCTTTCCGGCATTTACGGCCCGGGCCGAAACGCCTTCGTCAATCTGCGCGACGGCACCGCCAAGCGCCTGATAAAGAAGGACCAGGTTTTCAACCGCATCCACGTCGCCGACATCGCTGGCGCGCTTTGGCACCTGGCCGGGCGCAACCTCGGCGGCGTCTTCAACGTCACCGACGACCTGCCCGCCCCGCCGCAGGACGTCGTGACTTACGCCGCCGGCAGAATGGGCGTCGAGCCGCCGCCGGAAACGCCGTTCGAGACGGCCGACTTGTCGCCGATGGCGCGCAGTTTCTACGGCGAAAACAAGCGTGTTTCCAACGGCTTGATCCGCGAAGTGGGATATTCCTTCCGCTATCCGGATTACCGTTCGGCCTTCGACGCCATGTGGGCGGATGGCAGCTGGACGGGCGATTCGGCCGGCGCCCGCAGCCCGATCAGGGCTTCGTGATCGCGGGCTCCGCTCATCGCGTGCTAAATTTCGCCACGCCGTTGATTCACCCTCCGTTAACCAGCCGGCGTCAGGTTGGAAGCCGGGGCGGGTGCCGGGGACAAGCGCATGACGATTTTTGCACGCGCGGCGCGGATCGCCGCCCTCCTCGCCTTGGCGCTGACGATCGTCATGCCTGCGACGGAACTTGCCCAGTCGGCGGAGCTCGCCAAAAACCTCTTTGGTTCCAAGGAGTTGCCGGCCGCCACCCAGCCACAGTCGTTCGGCTTCTATTCGAAAGGCTGCTTCGCCGGCGGCGTCGCCATCGCCACCGACGGTCCGACCTGGCAAGCGATGCGCCTATCGCGCAATCGTCGCTGGGGACACCCGGCCATGATCAACCTGATCGAAAGACTGTCGCGCGACGCCACCGCCGACGGCTGGAACGGCCTGCTCATCGGCGACATCTCGCAGCCGCGCGGCGGCCCGATGATGACCGGCCACGCTTCCCACCAGATCGGCCTCGATGCCGATATATGGTTCACGCAGATGCCCGACCGCCGGCTGACGGCCAGCGAGCGCGAGAACATGAGCCCGAGATCGCTGGTCAACGAGAAGACCCATCTCGTGATCGACAAGTTCTGGACGCCCGCCCATGAGCGACTGCTGAAGCGCGCCGCCAGCTACAGCCAGGTGGAGCGCATCCTGGTCAATCCCGGCATCAAGAAGAAGCTCTGCGACACCGTCACCGGCGACCGCGCATGGCTGCGCAAGATCCGGCCGTTCTGGGGCCACGACTATCATTTTCATATCCGCATCGGCTGCCAGCCCGGTTCGCCCGGCTGCAAGCGGCAGGAGACGACGGCGGCCGGAGAGGGTTGCGACAAGTCGCTGGCCTGGTGGTTCACCGAGGAGCCGTGGCGCCCCAACAAGAACCCGGACGCGCCGAAAGCCCGCGACCTGATGACCATGGCCAGCCTGCCGAAGGAGTGCCGCGCGGTGCTCCAGGCCCCGGCGCCGGCCTCGGAGGCTTCCGTGACCGTCGGTCCCGGGGTCGACGCCATGGCGGTGTCGCACGCCGAGGCGACCGGCGCGACCATCCCGGAATCGACGTCAGTTGCGGCCGCGCCTGCGACAAGCGAGCCGGCCATGCCGGAATCCGCGCCGATCAGCGCATTCGCCGCGACGCCCGAATTGGGCGTTCCCCTGCCACGCCCGCGCCCGTAAGGCTGCCGCGAGCCTTCCTGCGTTTCGCCAGGGGGTGACCGCGAACACCTCGATTGATGGGTTCGTGGCACCGTGGTTCAGCAATCAAATCGGCTCCCGGCACCGCTTTTCTTGTCCAGCCTTCTCGTCTATGGAGGTTTCAATCGGTTTAAGGCGATGTCGACCCTATGATACAACGGCCCCGGCTGGCTCTCATCGCCCATGACGAGAAGAAGAACGATCTGGTCGCTTTCGCCGAGGCGCATGCCGCCTATCTCACCGGCTGCGACCTTGTCGCAACCGGTACCACCGGCCAGCGCATCCTCGACGCCTGTCCCGGTCTGACGCTCAGGCGCATGAAGAGCGGCCCGCTCGGCGGCGACCAGCAGATCGGCGCGCTGATCGCAGAGGGAAAGGTGGACGCGCTGATTTTCTTCGTTGATCCGCTGACGCCGATGCCGCATGACGTTGACGTGAAGGCTCTGATGCGGCTGGCCATCGTCTACGACATTCCGATGGCGCTCAACCTGGCCACGGCGGAGGTGCTCCTTCGCGACCATGAGAACGGCTGAAGCCGCAGTTCGGGGACGGAATCGAATGACGTCTGAGGAAGAAGGCCTGCGGTTTCCCATTCTGATCGGCGACGTCGGCGGCACCAATGCACGCTTCGCCATCGTCGATTCGCCGGATTCCGAGGCGGGCGAGCCCCGAATCGTTCGCACCGCCGAGTTCGCGACCATCGACGAGGCCATTGCCGGCTCCATCCTGCGCGACGCCCCGGTCCTCCCCAATTCCGCGGTCATCGCCGTCGCCGGCCCGGTCGATGGCGACGCCATAGCGCTGACCAACTGTCCCTGGGTGGTGCGGCCGAAAGGCATGTTCAACAGCCTCGGCCTGTCCGATGTCGTGGTACTCAACGATTTCGAGGCGCAGGCGCTGGCCGTGATCGCGCTGGGCGTCGAGCATATGGAGAAGATCGGCGGCGGCACGCCGGAGACGGATGCCGCCCGCGTCGTGCTGGGACCGGGCACCGGCCTCGGCG